>CAWCMG010000001.1:0-219745 GCA_963796575.1 uncultured Solirubrobacterales bacterium
ACAAGGAAGCCATTCCGGGTCAACCCCGGGAGACGTGTCGTGGCCCTGGCTGCGGTGCTGGCCGGAATTGCGCTCGTGTCCTCGGTCGTCGCGATTTGGACCGCGGGAGGTGGCCGTCGAGCGCCGGTGTCAATCGCGCAGCGACCCCACCCTCGAGTTGCGGTCGCCGGCAGCGGTGCTCGGCCGCCCAGCGCCCACAAGCCCACGCCCCCGCCGCCGGTGCCGGTGTCGCCTGCCCTCGCTACCGAGCTCGAGGCCCAGGGGCATAACCTGCTGGAGGCCGGTCGGTACGGCGACGCGGTACCGGTGCTGAAGCGGGCGGTGCTCGCCACCGGTGAGACCCTCGGCGCGTGTCTCGAGCCAGCGAATACGACCTGTCTGACCTACGCGTACGCGCTCTACGATCTCGGTCGCGCTGAGCGGCTGAGCGGCGAGCCGCAGGCGGCAGTGCCGATCCTCGAGCGCCGGCTGCAGATCGACAACCAGCGCTCAACTGTCGGTGCGGAGCTGCAGCTGGCCCGCCAGGGGATCGGATGACGCGAGGACTGCCGTAAAGCACCGGGTCGCACCGTGCCTTTCGCGGGCGCCGACCGTCATTCGACGACGCCCGCGTCCGGGCATCCATCCCTCGGACGCGGGCGCCGGCGTAGCCCCCATCGGTCAGGAACACGCCCCCATCGAGTACGACGTCATCGAGGCTCCCCGATCCGTCCGTAGACGGAAGCTCTCGATGACGGCCCGTACCCGGCGCTGGACGATGAATGGACCGTCCACCGCCCCCCTGACCGCTTGCCCCCATTCAGCATCCGTGCATGTCCAGCCGGCCACGACCCCCGCGCCGGCATGGACGTTCGTCGGCTTGAGTACGAAGTCTGCTCGATTGCCCACGACGTAGGCATATGTCGCATCCGTCGAAAGTTGCTTCATACCTCTGACAGAGCGCGGACAACCTCGCCTGATACACGCCCGTGCGCGCCCGGGATGTATCACGGCCGGCCACGGCGGCCTCTTGTAATTGAAGACCCCCAATGCGAGGAGCAGAGGATGCGCGTCGAGACCAGCGACGGGCTGATCACGTGCCTGACCGATCCCGACGAGGCCGTATCCACTGACTGGACGAGCTGGCGCGATCAGGTCGACGTGGTGAAGGTGATCGATCCGGACCGCTCGTGTTGGCCCGCGCTGCATCGAGCGCGGTTCCGAATGCACCCCGCCTGGATCACGTGGCTCGCGCCGGTCGGCGCATCGGAAGACGATTTCCTTGCCCGCCTCTCGAGAAAGGAGCGGACAGCGATCCGCGCGGCACAACGCGGCGTCGGCGAGCGCGGCGTCGAATTCAGAGTCACCGCGCCCGTTACCGCCGCTGCGTTCGACGCGTTCCTCTCGCTCTACGAGGACCAGATCGACGTGGAGCACGGGACCCCGTTCGCGCGACTCGAGCGAGACGAGATCCTGGCGGAGGCGGGTGACTACTTCACGGTCGAGGCGTGGGCTGCGGAAGGCCTCGTCGGCTGTTGCGTGTGCCGCATCGGCCGCGATGTCTCGACCGTGGTCATCCGGTTTGCCTCCTTTGCACGCGACGCGCGCCGCCACAACGTCGTCCGTCCCATGTACATGGCGGTCTTCGAGACCATTCGTCGGCTCGGCTTTGGGATGGCTTCGCTCGGCAGCGACCCCGCGCTGTACGGCCACATCGGCCAACCCGAGCTGTTCACGTTCAAGAGCGGGCTGCGGTTCACTCCCGTTCCATCCCGTCGGCTGGGATGGATCCACGACCCCGACGAGGCCACGCTGGTGCTCCGCCTGGATGGGCTGACCGATCCATCGCTACTGGTCAGTTATCTCATTGGGCCGGACGCGCCGCTTGGTGAGGTTCCGCCGACCGTGGATCCGCCATTGCAGCTCGACGCGTTCACCTCGGGCCACCTCGATCTGAGTCGGTATCGCGCGCCGTTTCTAGCTTCTCTCGGCATGCGCCGGATCCCGCCTGACGAAGCCTTTGCAACCGACTATCCCGCGTACCACAGCCTTGGCCACCGCCTCATCGTCACATGAGCATCAGTGATCCGACACCCCAGCGCGGCTCGTCACCCGCCGCCGAGACAGACGAAACCGTTCGACGCCGACTCGCGTGCGGGCATCGCGGCTAGGGCCGCAGCCAGGGCGACCGCCGGCGCCGCGCCCGCGATCAGGCGACGATGCAGGCCCAGCATCAGTCGTTTTGCCTGTGCATCGGGCACGGGCATGACGCTCGCGACGATCGTTCTGGCGCCCATGTCGAGCAGCGCGGCAGCGAAGCCGAGCAGCTCATCGCCCGGGTGCGTGTCGGAGACGGCGAGGTCACAGGCGGAGAGCACTATCAGCTCGGGGGCCCGGCGCAGTTGTTGCAGCTCATAAGCGCTCAGCGGACCGTCGGCCAGCTCGAGCGAGGAAAACAGCGGGCTATCGGACCGGAAGCGACCGTGACACGCGAGGTGGGCGACCGTCGCGCCGTCGAGCGCACGGAGCACGTCCGTCGCGGCTGCGGCACGTCCGGTCAGGGTCAGCGGATCGCGATAGAGATTGCTCAGCGCCGTGATCTCCGCATGGGCGTGGCGGAGGCGAGGCCCGGCCACGAGCACGATCTTTCGCCGGCGCCGGCGCGGCTTCTGCAGCGCCCACCACGCCGCCGCCGACGGCGAGACCACGAGCGGCCTTCCGTGCAGCGAAGGCAACGTCGACCATGGCAGTTCGTGCAGCGCACCGGTCGGCACGATGATCAGCTCGCGTTCGCCGACGTCGTGCGCCAGCGGCTGAAGCAGCTGCTCGTCGATCGCCTGTGCCGATGCCCGGGCGCCGTCGAGGATCGCCGGTCGTTGCGGCGCGCGACGGGGCAGATTGGCCAGGCGTGTGAGCGCAAATCGCAGCCACTCCAGCTGTTCGGTCACCGGCGCGAGCGGTCCGAGGTCGTACCGCGTCAGGCGGCCGCGGTGCAGCGTCAGGGCCGTGAGGTGGCCTTCCAATTCGACGAACTCGGCGAGCACGCGGTCACCCACCATCTCGACGATCTCGGTTGGCGTCGGCCTGGCTCGCGACGGCTGCACGTCGCCGGCCGAGTGCCGGAAGGCCGCCCTGACCTGCGTCTCGAGCCGGGCCTGCTGGGCGAGGAGCGTTCGCGTCGAGCGGCCGCCACGCTCGGATCGGCTGAGTTCGTCGCTCACCTGGCGTAGCTCGGTCATCGCGTCGCGGAGCTCCGGGGATTTCGGCGGTGTCACCGGCGCCAGGCGAAGAGCGTTTCCGCGGAGCGCCTCGGCCCATTCGAACAGAGCGCCGGGACGTCCCTCCGCGAGCGCGACCCGGAGTCCGAGCTGGGCGAGTTCGGCGCCGGTCGCTGAAGCAGTCGCGCGGAGCTCCGAGGCGCCGAGCGCGGCTCGGTGTTGCTCGAGCAGTTGCAGGCCGTTGCGCGCCGCCTGCCGAGCACCGGCGGTGTCACCCTCGCCCAGGCGGATCAGCGCCATCACGTGCCATGTCTCGACGCGGTCGGCGACAGCGGCGTGCCGGCGCAGCCGTGAGGCGGCCGCGAGCTCGCTCCGCGCGAGCTTGATCGAGCCGAGCATGATCGCGGCGCGAGCGATGGTGAGTCGCAGCCGGAGCGCGTCCTGTCGCCAGCCCGCATCCGACAGGATCGCCGCGGCGCGGCGCCCTGAACGCAGTGCAGATCTCGTCACTCGTCCGACGGCGACCGAGGCGGCCAGAGCAAAGCCGCACGCGCGGGCCGCGTGTAGGTGACGGCCTTGCGCGGCGAACGATCGCTGTGCGCGGAGGGCGAGCGCTCGAGCCCGGACCGGATCGCCGGCCAGGAGCGTCAGCCGGATCACTTCGAGCCGGCCCTCGTGGTCGTCTCGCGCGGAGCGCTTCCAGATCGCCTCGGCGTGCTCGAGCGCTTCCAACGCCTCGGTCCACAGATGCGCCGTGGCGAGCGTCCGCGCTCGTAGGATCTCGTGCACGGCGCGGGTCCGGACCGAGAGCTCGCTTCCGTCGATCGCGTCGAGTCGGGCCAGGCACCCGGGAAGGTCACCGCGCGCATCGGCGATTCGCGCCAGCTCGCTCTCCATCACGAACGTGGCGGCCTTGGCGCCGATGCTCGCGAACAGATCGCGGGCACGCGAGAGGTCCGCCTCGGCCATGGTGATGTTGCCCCGTTCGGCGAGCAGTCCGCCGCGGTTTCGGAGCAACTGCGCCTCCCAGAACGTGTCCTGCTTCCGGCGCAGCGTCCTCAGCGCCTGATCGGCGCCGGCCAGCGACCCGGTGGAGTCCCCTGCGTACCACAGCACGCCGATCCGGAAGACCTCCGATCGCGCCTGCTCGTGCCGGTCGAGCGACTCACGTGCCGTATCGAGCTCACGGAGGGCCGCTTTGATCCTCCCGCGATCGGCGAGATCCATGGCGAGGCGCCGGCGGGCGAGCGCGGTTCGGCGGGTAAGACCATGCCGCATGCCGATCCGGATCGCAGCGCGGATGTCGCGGATCGCCCGCGGGTCGCCGAGCTCGTGGCGGGCGTAGCTCAGCGCGTGAAGCGCCGCCACCTGGGCTTCGGCGTCGCGCTGCGACTGCGCTAGCTCGAGTGCCCGTTCAGCGAGCCCGGCGGCGGCGGCGGCGTCGGCTTCGACGAGCACGAGCGCGGACTCCGCGAGCGCCAGCGGATTCTCACCGAGGCTGATGATTCCCGGTCCGGACATGTATCAGAGGGTGGCGACGGCCCTCTAGATGTTCATAGGATCTTCAGTACTGAAGCCGTCTGTGAAGCGATTGCGGACCTTCAACCGTCCAGAACACCGCGATAGCACCCTTAGCGAGGACCTGTAGTGAGCCCAAACCAGGTCTTTCCGTCGGACAGCGGTCCGCTGAGCCCGATCGCCGCGCGCGTTCTCAGGGACCCCAACCTCACCTACGACGTAAGCGCCGACAGCATCGTGATTGCAGTCAAGAACGAGCTGCTTGTGCGCAAGTCGGTGCGGCACGCCACATCGCGACTCGATGAGGCGCTGTCTGGGATCGCCACCAACTGTGGGCCCCTGACGAGCATCGGATCGAGCAAAGCCGCGGGCGGAGCGACCCGAGATCGGGACGACGGACCGCTCGGCGATGTCGAGGTTTGGCGCGTGAACGAGTCGAAGGTCGATCTCGGCATGGCCTCGATCGACCTGGCCCGGCGGCTACGGGTGCTCGCCGAGGATCAGAAGTTCGAGACCGGCAAGGGTCCGGCGCTGGTCCTGCCCGCGGTCTCGCCACATCATGTGGGGATCCTGTCTCCCGCGGCCGGCGGCTGCCCCGCGGGACCGCCGCACCCCGCGCCGCCGCGGCACCGGCCGTTCATCGAGCCGCTCGGCGACCGCCTGGCGGCGAAGGTCACCGTACTCGACAGCGGGTACATCTACATCGACCCTCCGGGTACGCCGCACACGATGCTCGATGAGCGGGTCACGCTGATCGACGGTCAGCGGCTCGACACCGCCACCATTCCGCCGTCGTGGAAACCCGACCGGCCGGATGGCGTCGACACCGACGGCGACGGACGGCTAGACGGAATTGCCGGTCACGGCACCTTCATCGCAGGGCTAATCGCACACGCATGCCCGCAGGCCAAGCTCACGGTCGTGGGTCTGCGCAATCAGGAGATCGAGATCGATGGAACCGATCCGGCGGAGCAGTCCGGGCTGTACGAAACCGAGGCAGCGATCGCGCACGCCATGCTGCTGCACTCCGACGCCGATGTGATCCAGTGCGGTTTCGCCTTCCCGACGCTCGATGACTATCCATCGCTGCCGTTCGCGGCCGCGATGCAGGTACTGACCGGCCCCGACGCGCCGCGTAAGGGTGTCGCGGTCGTGGCTCCGGCGGGCAACGAGGAGTCACCCAGCCCCTACTGGCCGGCGGCACTGCCCGACGTGATCGGCGTCGCGTCGACCGACCGGCGCGGCAACGCCCGCGCGAGGTTCTCGAATTGGGGACGCTGGTGCGATTGCTGCACCCGGGGCGAGGACGTCTACTCGACGTTCGTCTACTGGGACGGCCCGATCGACGGTGAGCCCCCGACGGATATCGAGAACTTCATCGGTTGGGCGAGATGGGACGGCACGTCGTTCGCCGCGCCGAAGGTGTCGGCGGCGATCGCGTGCCTACTCGCCGCGAGCGACGAGGCGATCCTCCCGATGCAGGCGTGGGAGCTCCTGGTCAGCGGAAGCGCCGGTGTGGATGTGACTCCGCTGACCGACTCGTTCCTCACACCGTTTCCGGGGGTCACGCTTCCCCACCTCCACCTCGGATGACCCATTGACCGGAGAGGCTGACGTACAGGACCTCGTACGAGCCGCCCGCGCCGGTGACGAAGTTGCGTGGGGCGCCCTAGTCGACCGATTCGAGGGGCTGGTGTGGGCGACGACCCGGGCTCACCGGCTCCCGCCTACCGCGGCGGCCGACGTCACGCAGACGACCTGGCTGCGGCTGGTGGAGAACCTCGACCGCATCAAGGACCCGGAGCGGCTCGGAGCGTGGCTGGCCACCACCGCGCGTCGGGAGTGCCTGCGTCACATCCGGCTGCGAGGTCGCGAGCTCCAAGTCGACGACGACAGCGTGTTCGAGGCGCCGCTGGAGGAGTCGGTCGACGCCCGGATAATCGCCGGCGAGCGGCGTGACGCGGTGCGGCGCGCGTTCGCGCAGCTCAGTGCGCGCTGCCAGGAGCTGCTACGGGTGCTGTCGACGCCACAACCCCCGAGCTATGAGGAGATCGGGGCGGCACTCGGGATGGCGATCGGCGCGATCGGTCCGACGCGGGCCCGTTGCCTCGAGAAACTCCGACGCAGTCCGGAGCTAGCGTGGATCAACTCAGTTAAGGAGGACGAATGAACCGGCACGACGACGAGCATGAACAGTTGGTGGACGAGCTGCGAGATCTATTTGCGACGGATGACCCCGTCCCGGCGCTCGTGACTCAGGCAGCCAAAGCGGCGCTCGGCTGGCGGCGCATCGACGCAGAGCTGGCAGAGCTCCTCGCCGACTCCGCGCTTGACGCCGAAGCGCTCGCGGTGGCGCGTGGCACCCGGGCGACCCTGCGCTCGATGAGCTTCAGCGCGGGACGGCTCACGATCGATGTCGAGATCCACGGCGAGGGCGCCGACCGAATCGCGCTCGGACAGCTTTCGCCACCCGGACGAGCGAGGATCGAGCTCCAGAGCGCGGATCAAGCCGCGTCGACGGTCGTCGACTCAGACGACCTCGGACGATTCCGGACCAAGCTCCCGGCTTCAGGCTCGATCCGCCTGCGGGTGGCGAGCGACCCGGCTCTCGCGAACTGGGTCGAGACGAGCTGGATCCCCCTCTGAATCGGATCGAACCTCGCCGGGCGCGAGGGTCAGGACTGAGGGCGACCGCGCCAGGAGGCGACGGTCACCCCCTCATTCCTCGTGGCCGTGCCCTGAAACGCCGTTTAGCGACGGTGGGGGGACGCTGCCACCGTTACGCCGCTCTCGTCTGCTCTCCAGGGCCGCGACCATGTGAGCTGCAGCTTGAGCGTGAGCGCTCTCGCCGGCCCGATCGCCGCGCTCCTCCGCGATGTACTCGAGCTCGCCGATGACCCGATTGATCTGGTCATCGGACATGCGCCGGATCAGCGCGGAAGTGAGGACGCGTGTGACATCGACGTCGTCTTTGGTTTCCATGGGGGCTGGATCGCGCCGACCCGGCCGGACCTGAAGTGACGGCTCCTGCGAACGGACGAAGTGACGATCAGCTGCGAACGGGAGACAGAAACTTTGCATCGTCCGGGTTTGCCGATCGCTGCCGTCCGGGGCCGGGCGTAGGTTCGCCCCATGAGCAAGCGCAGACGACATCGCCGGCCGCAAGGCCACCCAGCCAAGACGACGCGCGCTCGCGCGCGTAACGATGCCCGGAGGACCGCCCGCCCCGTTGGGCCTGACAACCTTGCCCGGTCGATCATGCGCGAGGCGCTGGAGCTGACCGACCCTCTCGACGCCGAGTTGTGGGGTTCGAGCATGCTTGGCCTGTTCTGGAGGGCACGTGACACGCTGTCCTTGGACGAGATCGGTTCAGACCCCGCGGTCACTTTCGGTGGCCCGCTGATCGAGGCGATGGGCCGGATCGGCGGAGCTGAGGCGCGGCTCGCCCTCGCGGTGATCGCGACCGTGGACGAGGGGGAGCTTGGACTCCGCTCCGGCGAAATCCGAGCCCTGCTGCCCGAGGAACCGGGCGAGGCGCTCCCGGCGTGGGTGGCGGATCTCGGGGAGGCCGTGGTGACCGACGCGGCCGTGATGCCCGAGAACGTGTTCGACGACGCCTACACGATGTTCCTCGAGGCTCGCAATCGGGGCGGCGAGGCGCACGCCGTCGGGGTGCTGATCGACAACAACCTCGGCGGGATGGCCAAGGACATCTTGCTGGTCGATTCGATCGACAGCGTCCTGGAGATCGTCCGCGAGCATCCTCAGCGCGACGGCGATGTGAGGCTCGAACGGATCGCGCCTGGAGTGGCGGCTGGAAAGATCCGCGCCGCGATCGAGCTGACCGACATGACGTGGGATCCGCCCGTGTCCGACGACTACGCCGATCTCCGCGCGCTCGCGTTGAGGCGCGCCAACGAAACGCCCGGGTGTGTAGTTCCGGCCGAGCGATCCGAGATTCCGTCCGCGGAGCGTGACCGGCTCATGGCCGAGTTCCTGAGCTCTCCCGAGGGAGAGGGCTTCGCGCCCGACAGCGAGGAGGCATACTCGGCGTCGCTCGCGATCGACTTCTGCGCCGACTACGTCGACGGACGGCCGCTGCGCTGGAGCCCCGTGGTGGTCGAGCTGTTCATGGCCGACTGGATTCCTCGCAAGGTGCTCGGCGATGCCGACCTGTTCGCCCGACTCCCGACGGCGCTCGACGCCTGGGTGCGGTTCTCCGGCCGGAAGTCAAACCTGCCGGAATGGGCGATCACCGCGACCTGCGAAGCGATCCCGCAATGGCGCGAGACGATGGTGCGCCGCAGCGATGATCCCATAGCCGCCGGTCCGGCGAAGGAGTTCCTAGCCGCGGCTAAGGCATCCGGGATCGATCTCGCGGACCAGGAGGCACTGAACACGTTCGTCGCGGGGTGGAACGCGCGCAGTGAGGTCGCCTGATAGCAGGCCGGCGCGAGGTTCGTCGCTCGTCGGGAGCGCGATCGTGGAGCGATCGAAGTCGACGGGACCGAAGGCGTCCTGCACGAGATCCTGGATCGCGCCGAGACCGATCGGCTCCCACCCGGCATGGTGCAGGGTTACGGTCGGAGTCCCCACCCGGCCCGAGTTGCCGCCTGGTCCAAGGAGGCGCGGGACCCCGCCCCGGAAGGCGAGCTCGGGGTAGCCGCCGGCGAGGAGTACACCTTGGCAGCGGCTGGCGCCGAGGACCACCGTCTCACACAACGGTCCGACAGCCGCGGACACATCCCCTCCAGCCGTAGCCAGACGACGGAGGACGTCGTCGCGCGTCATGTACATGGGCAGCTCCGGGCCGTCGCCGTCCCCGTTCGAGGTCGCCCACGCGCTCCCGCGGTCGCGTAGCCAGTCGAGCGGGTCGCGGGCGATCGCGAACAATCTGAGCGCCCCGGCGATCTGTGCCTCGACCCCGGCCAGGTCATCCCATGCGACGCCGAGCTCCAACAGCGAGTAGGCGTCGTGCGGCGGGTGGCCAGGAGGTCGACCGGGTCGACGAGATCCGGCGGAGAGGACGTGGCTCGAGGGTACCGTCAGCTGTCGTTGCGATAGAGGCGGTCGCGGAGCGTTGCTCGCAGGCTTTCGTCGCAGAATGCGGCGTCGATCGCGATGCTGGTGACCTCGCGCAGATCGTCTTCGCTGAAACCCATGCGCGAAGCGCAAACGTCGTACTCGCCGGCGATCGTGGCGCCGAAGTACGGTGGATCGTCCGAGCCGAGCGTGACCCTCACGCCCGCGGCCCGCAGCTGAGGGAGCGGGTGGGCCCCGAACGACGGGTAGACGCCGAGCACGACGTTGCTGGTCGGGCAGCACTCGAGCACGATCCCCCGCACGGCCAACTCGGAGACCAACGAGGGATCCTCGATCGCGCGGACGCCATGGGCGATCCGGGTGACCGGCAGCGACAGCGCAGCGCGCACGCTCTCCGCTCCGGCCCACTCGCCGGCGTGGATCGTGCAGCCGAGGCCGGCGCCGGCGGCGATCTCGAACACCTCGGCGAAGTCGCCCGCGGGGAACCCGGCCTCGTCGCCGGCCATCGAGAAGCCGACGACGTACGGATGGGGGTGCTCGGCGGCATCCCTCGCCACACGCAGTGCCTGTTCGACGCCGAAGTTGCGCACTGCCGAGATCAGGATCCGTCCTTCGATCCCGGTGTCGCGACGGGCATCGTCTATCCCCTGAGCGATGCCGCCGAGGTGCTCGTCGTCGCTCAGCCCGACGAGCGCGGCATGGTCCGGCGACGCCGTCAGCTCGACGTAGATCGCGCCGCCGGACGCGCACGAGCACAGGTACTCGTAGGTGATGTCCCGGTAGTCCTCGCCGGTGCGCATCACGCTGGCGGCCATGTCGTAGGTGCGGAGGAAGTCGAGGAAGTCCGTGTAGCGGAAGCGCCCGTCGTCGCCGAGCAGCCGCTCCGGCAGCGCCCGACCGTTGCGCACCGCGATGCGATGCACGAGCTCGGGAGGAGCGGTCCCTTCGAGGTGGACGTGCAGCTCGGCTTTCGGAATGCCTCGCATCGAGCGGGGAGGTTTACCACGCCCGCCCCCGGACCGGCGAGTCCGGACGGTACGCTCGCCACCAACCATGGCGAGACAGGTCTCAGTGCGCGAGCTGCTGGTCGGGGTCGAGGGGCTCGCGATCCTCCGCAACCTGTACGACGGCACCGACGCCGACGCGGACCGCCGCCTGAACGAGCTGCGCGAGGTTCTCGACGACGCGGCGTTCGAGTACGCCGAGGCGACGCCCGAGTTCGATCCGAAAGAGGGGTACTCCCTGTGGTCGGACAGCTACGACGAGCCGGGCAACCCGATCGTCGCGCTCGAGGCGGCGGTCGTGCACGAGCTGATCCGCTCGGTCCTGGCCGGGCGCGCGCTCGACGCTGCCTGCGGCACGGGCCGCCACGCGGCGCACCTGGTCCAGATGGGGCACGAGGTGGTCGGCGTCGACCTCACTCCGGACATGCTCGCCCGGGCCAGGGAACGCGTGCCCGACGCCGATTTCCGGACCGGCGATCTGCGGAAGCTGCCGGCGGACGACGGAAGCTTCAACCTGATCGTGTGCGGGCTGGCGCTCGCCCACCTGCCCGAGCTCGACACCCCGGTGCGCCAGCTGGCGCGAGTGCTGGCGCCGGGCGGCCGGCTGATCGTGTCCGTCCTGCACCCGTTCCAGGCACTCCTCGGATGGCACGCCCCGTTCACGGGCAGCGACGGCCGGCGCGGCCTCGTCCGCGAGCACCCGCATCTGCATGCCGACTACCTGTCCGCGTTCGCGAACGCGGGGCTGGACCTGAGAGCGTGCGTGGAGCCCCAGATCTCCGAGCAGCCGGTGACGGCCAAGCGGCGTGCCTTCCGCCACATCCCCGAGGCCACGGCTGAGGCTTACCTCGGCCTGCCGGCGGTGCTCGTGTGGGACACGGAGAAGCCTCAGGCACTCAGCCGCTCGAGCACCGGCGCAGGGACCTCGGCGGGCGCGTCACCGACCACGTAGGCCGAGCGCACCGCGTCCGCCGCGCGGCGAGCGCTGTCCTCGTCGCGCGCGTGCACGAGCGCGAGCGGCCGGCCGCCGGGCTCGACGCGCTCCCCGAGCGCGGCCACCTCGGTCAGGCCGACGCTGTGATCGACGGCATCGTCCTCGCGAGCCCGGCCACCGCCCAGCGCGACGATCGCAACACCAACCGCACGCCCGTCGACACTCGAGACGACCCCGGGCGCATCCGGCTCGATCGGCTGGACGACCTGTGCGCTCGGCAGATGGCGCGACGGTGCATCGATCAATCCCGCGGGGCCGCCGAGCTCGACGATCATCGCGCCGAACCGCTCGGCCGCCGCTCCACTCCGCAAAGCGCCGATCGCCGCGCCGCGGGCTGCGGAAACATCGGGCTGCAGCCCACCGAGCACGAGCAGCTCCGCGGCCAGAGCGACCGTCACCTCGAGCAGCCGCTCGTCGCGCGCGGCGCCGGTCAGGTGGTCGATCGACTCGCGCACCTCGACCGCGTTGCCGGCGGTGCGGCCGAGCACCTGGTTCATGTCGGTCAGCAGCGCCACCGTCGGCAGCCCGTTGCCGACGGCGACATCGACGATCGCCTGGGCCAACTCCCGCGCGCGATCGACCTCCGGCATCATCGCGCCTGAGCCGAACTTGACGTCCATGACCAGCCCGCCGAGGCCGGCCGCGAGCTTCTTGGACAGGATCGAGCCGACGATCAGCGGGATCGACTCGACGGTTCCGGTCGCGTCGCGGATCGCGTACAGCCGGCGATCGGCGGGCGCCAGCCGACCCGTCTGGCCCACGATTGCGCAGCCGACTCGCGCTACCGCCGCCCGGAGCCGATCGGGCGACAGAAAGACGTCGTAGCCCGGGATCGACTCGAGCTTGTCGAGCGTGCCGCCCGTGTGGCCGAGGCCTCGGCCGGAGATCATGGGCACGAAAGCCCCGCACGCGGCGAGGATCGGCGCGAGCAGCAAGCTCACCTTGTCGCCAACGCCCCCCGTCGAGTGCTTGTCCAAAATCGGTCCGTGCAGTCCCGCGGAGCTCCAGTCGAGGACGTCCCCCGAGCGCGTCATCGCGCCGGTCAGCGCCACGCGCTCGGCGGCGCTCATCCCACGCCAGAAGATCGCCATCGCCAGCGCGCCCACCTGCGCGTCGGTCACCGACCCGTCGGCGATCCCGGAAACGAGCGAGGAGATCTCGTCGGCCGACAGCTCGCCCCCATCGCGCTTTCGCCGGATGAGCTCGGCGGTCAGCATCGGGAGATGAAGTCGAGCAGCAGGCGGGTGAGATCGGCTGCGCCGGCCTCGGCCGCGCGCAGCGTCTGCTCGTGGCTGAGCGGCTCGTCGGTCATGCCCTCGGCGAGGTTCGTGATCACCGACACCGCGGCGACACGCAGGCCGCAATGGCGGGCGACGATCGTCTCCTGGACCGTCGACATGCCGACCGCGTCGGCCCCCAGCACCCGGAACGCGCGGATCTCGGCCGGCGTCTCGAACGTCGGCCCCATGACCGCCAGGTACACGCCCTCGGCGAGGGAAATCCCGAGCGCGGCCGCCGACGCCCGCAGCGACGACAGCAACAATGGGTCATACGCGTCCCGCAGAGAGGGGAACCGAGGCCCGATCGAGGCGTCGTTCGGCCCGACCAGCAGGTTCACGCCCTGCATGTTGATGTGATCCGTGATCGCCATCAGCGAACCCGGCCCAACCTCCGGCCGCAGCGACCCGGCGGCGTTGGTCAGCACGAGGATCGACGCGCCGGCGGCCCGCAACGCGTGCACCGGCAGGCGCAGCGCCTCGGGATCCCCGCCCTCGTACAGATGCGCGCGCCCCTGAAGCACGGCTACCGGAACCCCGCCGATCGTGCCGACCACGGCCCGGCCAAAATGCCCCTCGACGGTCGGCCGCGGAAATCCCGGCAGCTCCTCGTAGTCCACGACGACCTGGTCCTCCACGGCGTCTGCCACCGCGCCCAGGCCGGACCCCAGTACCACACCCACGCGCGGTTCTCCGAGGAGGTTCACTCGGCGAGCGCCTCGCGGCCGAACGATCCGGGCAGCAGCTCGCCCAGCGTCACGGTCTGCGGAGACGAACCCGGGCGCCCGAGGTACACGGGCGTGTGAGCGCCACCGAACTCCGACAGCCGCTGCCGGCAGCCGCCGCACGGCGGGCAGTGCTCCAAGCGCTCTGCCACGACGGCGACGGCGGTGATCGAAGACTCGCCGGCCGCCACCATCGCCCCGAGCGCCGAGGCCTCCGCGCACTGGCCCTGGGGGTAGGCCGAGTTCTCGACGTTCGCGCCGGCATAGATTGCGCCGCTCGACGCCCGCACCGCAGCGCCGACCTTGAAGTTCGAATACGGCGCGTAGGCGTTCCGCATCGCCTCGGACGCGGCGCGGAGTAGCGCCTGCGGCCCGTCCGTCAGCAGGTCCGCGTAGCCGACCGACACGAGCGCGTCGTCCTCGACCCCCAGCGACGCTCGCAGGTGGGCGAGTTTGTCCCGCGCCGTGGCGAGGTCGCCGGCCTCGCGGACGACCGCCTCGAACTCCACAAAGTGCCCCAGCCAGTCCACGTCGTCGAGATGGATACGCACGCCTTCCCACAGGAACAGTCGCCGGCGCTTGGACACGACGACGACGGTTCCCAGGGCGCCGTCCAACGCTTCCGTGAGGGGGGTTGGCTCGATCACCGGGGCGAGGACGTAGGAGCTCTCCGTGGGCTGGAGAGCGTCGGGCCGGCCGTAGGCGATCAGCTCGCCACCGAGCGCCCCCTCCTCGACGCGAAGCTTGAGTCGCCCGCGGCGCGCGACGAAATACGTGTCTCGCTGCGACAGAACGCCGCCGTCGACCGCGCCGAGGGCAAGGCACCGCGCGACGGTCGCCTCGGGGTCGCGATCAAACGCCTTCAGCTCCACGTTGACGTGCGCCATGAGGCGGCGAGCCTATCGGGATCCTCGGGGTCGATATAGCATCGCGCCGTGCCACAAACGCTGAGAGTGGTCGAGCACCCGGTGCTTGCCGATCGCCTGTCGGTGCTCCGCGACCGCGAGACGTCCCACGGCGACTTCCGTCAGGCCCTGTTCGAGGCCGCCGCGATCATGGCCGTCGAGGTCGCGCGTGAGCTCCCGCTCAGGGAGGTCGAAATCGAGACCCCGCTCGAGGCCACCACGGGCCTGCGGCTCCGGGACGAGGTGGCGGTCGTGCCGGTGCTGCGCGCCGGCCTCGGCATGGTCGAGGGCTTCCTGCGCCTGCTGCCGGACGCGCGGGTCGGCCACGTCGGCATCTACCGCGACGAGGAGGCCCACGAGCCCGTCGACTACTACGAGCGGCTGCCGAGCGGGCTCCCGTCGGCCCGTGTGTACCTGCTCGATCCGATGCTCGCCACAGGGGGCAGCGCCGTGGCTGCGCTCGACAAGCTCAAGCGGGCCGGCGCGCGGCAGCTCGAGCTCGTGTGCCTCGTGGCCGCGCCCCAGGGGATCGCGGCGGTGCAGGACGAGCACCCCGACGTCCGCATCTGGACGGCCGCGGTCGACCGCGAGCTCGACGACAACGCCTATATCCGTCCCGGGTTGGGCGACGCCGGTGACCGCGTGTTCGGCACGGACTAGTCAACCAGCGGGCGGTCGACGTCGACGCGTGGCCGGTCGAGCCATTTGTCGACGGCCCGGTGCGTGTCCGCGGCCAGCCGGTCGAGCAGGACAGCGGCGCTGCGCTCGACTACGAGCATCGCCACATGCTCGGCTCGCACGAACCGCTCGTTGACCGCGTGCTCCAAGAACGCCAGCATCGGCTGCCAGTACCCGTCCACGTCGAGGAGCGCGATCGGCTTGCGGTGCAGGCCGAGCTGCTTCCACGTGAACAGCTCGAACAGCTCGTCTAGTGTCCCAGTGCCGCCGGGGAGCGCGATCACGGCGTCGGACAGCTCGGCCATCAGCGCCTTGCGCTCGTGCATGGTCTCGACGATGTGGAGCTTGGTCAGGCCGGCGTGCGCGATCTCGTGCTCGACCAGCCGCGTCGGGATCACGCCGATCACGGTCCCTCCGGCGGCCAGCGCGGAATCGGCGAGCGCCCCCATCAGCCCCACGCTCGCGCCGCCGTAGACGACCTCGAGGTCGCGTGAAGCCAGCTCGCGACCCAGTTCGGTCGTGGCCGCGGCGTACTCGGGCACTCGCCCCGGGCTCGATCCGCAGAAAACGAGGACCCGCTTCACCGGCGGGAGCGTAGTAGCCTCCGCTCGTGATCCGTCGTCTGCCCCATGTCGACCGAGTCGGGATCGAGGAGCGAGCCGCCCAGCTAGGCAAGCGCTCGATCAAGACGAGGGCCAAACAGCAGGGCATCCGGCTCGCGGTATCGATGGTCGACCTGACCACGCTCGAGGGCGCGGACACCGCCGGCAAGGTCCGCCACCTGTGCGCGAAGGGCGTGTGCCCAGCGCCGACCATGCCCGAGATCCCGAGCGTCGCCGCGATCTGCGTGTACTCGTCGCTGGTAGCGACCGCCAAACAAGCCCTCGAAGGCACCGGCGTCAAAACCGCGAGTGTCGCCACCGGCTTTCCCGCCGGCCAGGTCTCGCTGGAGGCCAAGCTGAGAGACACCGAGGACGCGGTCGCAGCCGGCGCGGATGAGATCGACATGGTGATCTCGCGCGAGGCATTCCTCGCCGGCGACGACACCCGCGTGCAGCAGGAGATCGTCGCGGTCAAGGAGCGCGCCGGCGACGCCCATCTGAAGGTGATCCTCGAGACCGCCGAGCTCGGGTCCTACGACCACGTCCGCCACGCCTCGATGCTCGCGATGGAGGCCGGCGCGGACTTCATCAAGACCTCGACCGGCAAGGCGGCGAGCGGCGCGACACCGGGGGTGTGCCTCGTGATGCTCGAAGCGATCCGCGACTACGCCGAACGGACCGGCCGGATCGTCGGCTTCAAGGCCGCCGGCGGCGTGTCGACGAGCAAGGCCGCCCTGCACCGCCTGGTGCTCGTCAAGGAGACGCTCGGAGACGAGTGGCTGACGCCGGACCGCATCAGGATCGGCGCGTCGTCCGTGCTCAATGATCTCCTTATGCAGTACGCCAAGACCGACACTGGGCGCTACGGCCGCGCGGAGGACTTCTCCAAGGAATGACGACCTCGACCCGAACCAGCATCGTCTGGGACTACGCCCCGGCACCTGAGTCGGCCGACCACATCCGACTGCGCGAGCGGTACGGCCTGTTCATCGACGGTGACTTCAAGGACCCAGCGGATGGCAGGTACGTTCCGACGATCAACCCCGCCACGGAGGAGCCGATAGCGGAGGTGGCATACGGGGGCCCGGACGACGTGACCGCAGCCGTCGAGAGCGCCCGGGCCGCGCAGCCGAAGTGGGCGGCGCTCCGAGACCTCGAGCGCGCCAAGTACCTGTTCCGGATCGCGCGGCTGATCCAGGAGCGCGCGCGCGAGCTCGCGGTCGTCGAGACGCTCGACGGAGGCAAGCCGCTCAGGGAGTCTCGCGACGTCGACATACCGCTCGCCGCCGCGCACTTCTTCCACTACGCCGGCTGGGCCGACAAGCTTGTATATGGATTTCCCACCCACCCCGCCAGAGAGGTAAGGCCGCTCGGGGTCGTCGGGCAGATCGTGCCGTGGAACTTCCCGCTGCTGATGGCGGCGTGGAAGCTCGCGCCGGCGCTCGCGTGCGGGAACGTCGCGATCCTCAAGCCGGCGGAGACGACGCCGCTGACCGCGTTGCTGCTCGCCGAGATCTGTCAGGAGGCCGAGCTGCCGCCGGGCGTCGTCTCCATCCTCCCGGGCAATGGCGACACGGGCGCGGCCCTCGTCCGTGAAAGAGACATAAACAAAATCGCCTTCACGGGCTCGACCGCGGTCGGGAGGGAGATCCAGGCCGCGCTCGCCGGCACTCACACGAGATTGACGCTCGAGCTCGGTGGCAAGTCGGCGAACATCGTGTTCGAGGACGCCGCGCTCGACCAGGCCGTCGAGGGGATCGTCAACGGCATCTTCTTCAACCAGGGCCATGTGTGCTGCGCCGGGTCGCGGCTCCTGATCCAGGAGAGCGTGCACGACGAGGTGATCGGCAAGCTGTGGCAGCGGATGGGTCGGCTTCGCGTCGGCGACCCGATGGACAAGAACACCGACGTCGGCGCGATCAACTCCGCCGAGCAGCTCGAGCGGATCGAGACGCTCGTCGCCGCCGGGGAGGACGAGGGCGCGAACCGGCGCACGATCGCGTGCGACCTCCCCGAGCGCGGCTACTGGTTCGCGCCGACGCTGTTCACCGACGTCTCGCCCGCCCACCGGATCGCGATCGAGGAGATCTTCGGCCCCGTGGTATCCGTGCTCACGTTCCGCACGCAGGCGGAGGCGATCGAGAAGGCGAACAACTCCCGGTACGGGCTCGCGGCCGGGATCTGGACCGACAAGGGGTCGAAGGCATTCGAGGTCGCGAGCGCGCTGAAGGCCGGGGTCGTGTGGCAGAACACCTACAACCACTTCGACCCGACCGCGGCGTTCGGCGGCTACAAGGAGTCGGGATTCGGGCGCGAGGGCGGTCCCGCGGGACTCCGTCCGTACCTGCAGGTGGTCAGGTGACGGATCGGCTCGCGGTCCGCAAGACGTACAAGCTGTGGATCGGCGGCGCGTTCGTCCGCTCGGAGTCCGGCCGCTACGACGAGGCGGACGGCGTGAACTTCCCGCGGGCCTCGCGCAAGGACGTCCGCGACGCTGTCGCCGCCGCGCGCAAAGCGGCAAAACCCTGGGCCGACCGCACCGCCTACAACCGGGGGCAGATCCTCTACCGCGCCGCGGAGGCGCTGGAGTCGCGAGCTCGTGCGATGGGGGTGCCGGGCGACGAGGTCGAGGACGCCGTCGACGTGCTGCTCCACTACGCGGGCTGGACCGACAAGCTCCACGCGGTCCTCGGGGGCGTCAACCCGGTCGCGGCGCCGTTCCTGTCGTTCTCGCTGCCCGAGCCGACCGGCGTCGTCGGGATCGTCGCGCCGGACGCGCCGCCGCTGCTGGGGGTGGTCGCCGAGCTCGCACCGGCGCTGGCCGCCGGCAACGTCGCGGTCGTGATCCTGTCCGAGGCGCAGCCGCTGCCCGGCCTCGACCTCGCCGAGGCGCTGGGCGTGTCCGACGTCCCGGGGGGTGTTGTGAACCTCCTGTCCGGGCGTCGAGGCGAATTGGCGAACGCGCTCGGCGGCCACCGGGATTTGAACGCGATCCTCGACGCCGCCGGCGACGCCGACCTCGCGGCCGAGCTCGACCGGCTCGCGGCCGAGACGATCAAGCGCGTCCGCCACGGCGCCGCGGCGACCAGCTACGAGGACGCCACCGACGATGCGCTCGACCGCCTCGAGGCGGTCACCGAGCTCAAGACCGCCTGGCACCCGGTCGGAGCCTAGCTCAGCGCGCCCTCGAGGCGCAGGATGCGCCGGATGATCGCGAGCGACGACGCGTACGTCGAGTCCATCCCGTAGTAGCTGAGTCCTCTCGCTCCGAGCGTGCGCGCCTGTGTGTACGGGGTGTCAGAGGCGTAGTGGATGATCCCGAGGTCGATCGGGAGCTTCGAGAAGTTGATGGCCTCGCCGGTCGGGTGCCGGTCGGCGTCGGCGATCTCGTAGACCGCGTTGCAGTACGGGCCGGTCTCCATCTCGACGACCGTGAACGCCTCGCGGTAGTAGAAGTCGAGGTACGAGCGATTCTGGAGGAAGGTGCTCTTGACCGTGACCGTCCGCTGGTTGTCGAGCCCGGTTCCGAACCGCAGATCTGGGGCGAGGTCGCCGACGCTGAAGGCGTTGTCGAGCCAGTAGGTGGATCCCGAGTGCTCGTCGTGGACCACGTTCGAGATCATCACGTCGCCGACGTCGGCGTTGAGCGTGGCAGCCTTTCCGAGGATGTAGACGCCTCGCAACCTGGTCCGGTCGACCGCGACCTCGCGGAGGATGTTGTACGCGGCAGCGCCTAGCGGGTAGTCGATGTTGACGATTACCGCGCCGCTTGCGGCCAGCGCCTCGGAGCCGACCTTGCCGAGCCGGGGATCGAGTGCACCGGGGTCGAGCGCGCCGAGCGAGATGACCTGGGCGGGCACCCGCAGCGCGGTTGTGCTCCGCAGGTGGGTCACGCCTCGCTGCTGCTCACCGGCCCGGCGCGCAGCCGCGGCCTCGGGCCCGCGTTCGTCGAAGTACAGCCGCGCGACGAAGTACAGAAAGTTCTCCCACGAGCCCTCGCTGCGGCCCTCACGGAAGGCGGTCAGCTCCTGGCGCAGGATGTCGTCGTCGTCCAGCTGCTCGACGAACGCGACCAGCTCGGGCTCGCGGTCGCGGGCGATGCCGGTGACGATGTTCACAAGGCTGTGGGAGTTCGAGCTGACGAAATACAGAGGACGCTCGGTCAGCCCTGCGCCGGCGAGCTTGGCGCTGACCGGAGCCCACCAGCGCCGGGTGAGTCGGGCGTAGCCGGTGTGCGTGCCTCCAAGCATCCGGATCCGCAGCGACAGTCGCTTCTGGCCGATCAGCCGCATCCGCTCTCCGAACGCCGCGCCCCAGGCGCCGCGCAGGCGCGCCCAGTCGGCGGCGCTGCCGCCGAGCTCTCGGGCGCACTCCTCGGGCGGAACGTCGGGGGACTGCGGTGCTTCGGGCCAGCCCGACCCCCGCATGCGAACGCGGATCTTGTTCCACTCGATCTGGAACGCCACGAGCGTCGGCACCAGGTCGTCGACGTCCGAGGTGCTGGCGAGCAGCACCGCGAGCGTGCCGCGCCCGCTGTCGTACCACCGGCGCCGGCGGGCGGGGGCCTCGGCCTCCTGCCAGGAATCGACCGGAATGCCGTTCGCGGTCAGCGCCTCGACGTCCTGACCCATGACCACGAGCTCGGCACCGGCGATGCCGTCCGGCAGTCGGCGAACCGCGTAGAGGAACGCGCCGAGGTCGAGCTCCTCGCTCGCCGCCAGCGGGTGCAGGCTCGAGCCCATCGCCATGTGCGACGGCTCGAGCACGCGCAGTGCCGTCTCGCCGCTCGAGCGCAACAGCGTCGTGTACGTCCGCTGGTACAGCTCGACCTCGTCGCTGAGACGGACCTCCCCGTCGACGAAACTGGTCAGCGCTAGTCGGGCGACCGCCATCCGCTACTCCCTCACGTACGGAATGCCGTCCGCGGCCGGCGCTCGCGAGCGGCCCACGAGCCCCGCGACGGCGACCAGGGTCAGGACGTAAGGCAGCGCCTCGAACAGCGTCCCGAGCGTCGGATTGACGCTGGAGACTCGGTCGGACATGGCGTTCCCGAACCCGAACAGCAGGCACGCCCACAGCGCGCCCCACGGCTTCCACTTGCCGAAGATCATCGCCGCCAGCGCAATGAAGCCGCGCCCGTTGGTCATGTCGTTGCTGAACGACCCGACGAAGCCGACCGAGAGGTAGGCGCCGCCGAGCGCCGCGAACATGCCGGAGAAGACGACGGCGACGTACCGGATCTGCAGCACCGGCAGCCCGACGGTGTCCGCGGCGCGCGGCTTCTCGCCCACCGACCGCAGCCGCAGGCCCCAGAGCGTCCGGAACAGGAAGAAGGTGAGTGCGGGTACGAGCGCCAGCCCGACCCAGGTCATCAGGTTCGCGTCGCCGAACGCCGCCCCGAAGAACCCGACGTGCTGGATCAGCGGGATCTTGACGTTGGGGACCATCGAGATGTTCAGCGGTGTGCCGTTGTTTCCGTAGTGGTACTCGAGGAAGTACCCGGTGATCCCGAGCGCCAGGAAGTTGATTCCCGTTCCGCTGACGATCTGGTTCGCGCGCAGATGGATCGAGAAGAACGCGTGAACGAGCGCGAGCAGGCCCCCGGCGACCATCGCGACGACTAGGCCCCAGACCCAGGAGCCCAGCAGGTCGGCACCATAGATGCCCCAGAAGCAGCCCATCAGCATCATGCCTTCGAGGCCGATGTTGATCACGCCGCTCGACTCGGAGATCACGCCACCGAGCGCTGCGAACAGGAGCGGCGTCGCATAACGGAGCGTCGCCGCCACCAGCGCCGACCAGGTGAAGACTGACTCGAGCGTCGAGACCGCCGAGTTCGCCGATGCGGCCGCGCCGGCGACCGCGAACAGGGCGACCACGATCGCCTCTGATCCGAGCTTGCGCTCGCCGCCGGCGATCGACCACGCGCCGGCGCAGACGGCGAGTACGGCAAGCACGATCGACGGCACCATGCCGCGAACCTCGATCGGCGGGATCGTGATCACCCACGCGATCGCGGCGAGGACGATGCCCGCGACGCCGACCTGCTTCGGCGACACGGCTCGCGAAGGCGCCACAGCGATCGCGCCCACGCTCACGCCACGCACTCCGCGGCGAACACGCAGTGTTCGCCGTGTTCGCCGCTCATGAGGCACCGCCCTGGCTTGCGCCGGCATCCTCAGAGGGCCTGCGTTTGAGCGCCACGCGGAGCTGCCGCCCACCCTTCAGCAGCCGGAGCGTGATCACGTCGGTCGATACGAGCAGGATGATGAGCCCCTCGATCATGAATGTCAGGTACTCGACCAGCGTCGGATCAATGCTCAGGTGGATATTGCGATCCGAGGTGCCAGTCAACAGCGCCCCGAACAGCAACGCGGCGGCGACGGTGCCGCCGGCCGTGTTCCGACCGAGTAGAGCCACAGCGATCCCGTAGAAGCCGATCTGCGAAGTCTGGATGTCGTTCGTGAACAGGTTGAACTTCCAGCCGAGGATGTCGAGCGCGGCAGCCACGCCCGCGAACGCGCCACAGATCAGCATCACGCGGATCCACGTGCGCCCGACGTTGACCCCCGCATAGCGCGCCGCGTCCGGGTTGAAGCCGACCGTGCGCGCCTCGTAGCCGAGCCGCGTGCGGTTGATCAACAGGGAGAACACGACGGCAAGCGCGAGCGAGATGAAGATCCCGACGTCGAGCCCCTGGAGTGTGGAGCTGCCCCAGAACACAGGCAGCTTCGCTCCTGCGACGACATTGCTGGATACGGGCGTCGACGCCAAATGCGGGTTCTGCAGCGGGCCCCCGAGCTGGAAGCAGTAGACGCCGAGCCAGATCGCGATCCAGTTGAGCATGATCGTCGAGATCACCTCGTTGGCGCCCGTGGCCGCCTTCAGGACACCGGCGATTCCGGCCCACGCAGCGCCGGCGAGGGCTGCGGCGACGATCGCAAACACGATGTGGAGGAGCGGCGGCATCCCGGCGAAGGAGGAGCCGATCCAGACCGCGATGATCAGGCCGACGGTGTATTGGCCCTGGCCGCCGATGTTGAACATGCCCGCCCGGAACGCGAACGCGACCGCGAGGCCGACGAGGATCAAAGACGTCGCCTGCAGAAGCGTCTGCTGGAGGTTGCCGGCCGCGGTCGCACGCTCGGACCCGCTGACCCATGGGAACACCCAGTTGAGGCCGGTCCCGTTGAAGATCGAGGTGTAGGTCGAGATCGGGTTGTGGCCCGTCGCGAGCACGATCAGCCCGGCGGCGAGCAAGGCGATCACGGTCGTGAGGATCGGCACGATGACGCCGCTGAAACCCCGCCGAAACGCGGTCAGGGCCGCCGGGGAGGTGACTGCGGCGCCCTTGCTCTCGTCGGCTTCGGCTTGGAGTTCCTCTTCGAGCAGGTTCACAGCGGCACCTCTGCCGGCTGCGTCTTCCCACCGGTCATCGCGATGCCAAGCTCCTCCTCGCTCGCGTCAGGCGGGAACTCGCCGACGATCTTACCCTCGTAGATCACGAGGATCCGGTCGGCAAGTGCCTTCACCTCCTCGTACTCCAGCGACACGAGCAACACCGCGCGACCCTTGTCGCGCTCGGCGATCAGCCGGCGGTGGACGAACTCGATCGCTCCGACGTCGAGGCCACGGGTCGGCTGGTGGGCGACCAGCACCTTGGGGTTGGATGCGATCTCGCGCGCGACCGCGACCTTCTGCTGGTTGCCGCCCGACAGCGCCGCCGCGTATGTCTCGGCTCCACCCCCGCGAACGTCGAACTCGGCCAGCAGCTTCTCGGCGCGTTCCTTCATGTGACCGAGGCGCAGCCAACCGCGCCCACTGAGCTCCGGCGATCGATACTCTCTCAGCGCGAGGTTCTCGGCGAGCGTGAACGGAAGCACAAGCCCGCGCAGCTGGCGGTCCTCCGCGATGTGGGCAACACCGGCATCCGTCGCCGCTCGCACGCCCTTGCCGGCGATGTCCTGACCGTCGATCGCCACTGCACCCGACCCAGGCGCGCGCATGCCCGTGATCGCATCGACCAGCTCCTGCTGGCCGTTCCCGTCGACCCCTGCGAGCGCCACGATCTCACCCGCGCGCACCGAGAGCGAGAGCCCGGACACCTTCTCGAGCTCGCGGTCGTCGCGCACGTACAGGTCGCGCACCTCGAGCAGCGGCCCCTCGGGCTTGCATGGGGTCTTGTCGACCGAGAGCATCACGTCGCGGCCGACGACCAGGCGCGCGAGGCTCGCCTCGGTCGCGCCCTCACGCGGAACGGTGTCGACCTTCTTGCCGCGCCTCAGCACCGTGATCCGATCGGCGACCTCGAGCACCTCGCCGAGCTTGTGGCTGATGAACACGATCGCGGTCCCGTCCTGCTTGAGGCGGTTGAGCACGCCGGTGAGCTCCCGAACCTCCTGCGCCGTCAGTACGGCCGTCGGCTCATCGAGCACCAGGATCCGCGCGCTGCGATACAGCGCCTTGAGGATCTCGACCCGCTGCTCGGCCCCGACCGTGATGTCCTCGATCCGCGCGTCCGGGTCAACAACCAGGCCGTAGCGATCCGAGAGCTCGCGCACCCTGGCCCGGGCGGCCTTCAGGTCCAGCACGCCCCTCCGGCTCGGCTCCTGGCCGAGCACGATGTTCTCGGCGACGGTCATCACGCGAACCAGCATGAAGTGCTGGTGGACCATGCCGATCCCGAGATCGATCGCGGCCGACGGTGAGGTGATCTCGACGGGCTTCCCGTCGATCAGGATCTCGCCCGCATCGGGCTTGTACAGGCCGTACAGCACCGACACCAGCGTCGACTTGCCGGCGCCGTTCTCGCCGAGCAGCGCGTGGACCTCTCCCGGGACCACGTCGAAGTCGACTCGGTCGTTGGCGACGACCGAGCCGAACTTCTTCGTGATTCCCCTCAGCTCGAGGGCCGGAGGGCTCGACGCCGACACGGCGGGCTGCGTCTGACTACTTGACCAGGAGGGCCGTCGGCGGGTTGATCTTTCCGGATTTCATCTCCGCGATGATGTTGTTTATCTGCGCCGTGTAGGCGGCGCCGGCCGGGCCGATCTTGCCGATCCCGACACCGCCGTTGTTGATGTTCTCCTCCAGGTTGCTCGAGAACTGGCCGGCCTGCAGGTTCTTGATCGCCGTGAACACGCCTGTGTTCACCATCTTCTCGGCCGACGTGAGGACGAGGGTCGGCGCGAGGTAGCTCTGGTCGGCGTCGACGCCGATCACCTGGGTGTGCGTCTGCTCCCCCGCGGAGATCACGCCGAGCCCGCAAGCGCCGGCGACCTGGAAGACGACCTTCGAGCCCGCGTTGATCTGGTTGAGCGCAAGCTCCTTGCACGAGGACTCGTCCGTGAAGTTCTGCGAGTACGCGTTGAGCAGCTTGGCCGACGGGTCCGCCGCCTTGACCCCGGCCTGGAAGCCGCCGATGTAGTCGGTCACCGGTGGGATGCTCTGGCCGCCGACCGACGAGGCCGTCGTGTAGTGGTGTTCCTTCAGGTAGAGCCCGGTGAGGTAACCGGCTGGGTAACCGGCCTGCTGCTCGGCGAAGTCGATCCCCTCGATGTTCTTTGCCGTGTCCGTGCTGCCGCCGACCCCGCCGCCCGGGTTGTCGATGATCGCAAAGTGCACGTTCGGATACTTCGTCGCGACCGTCTGGAGGTTGTCAGCCATCAGGAAGCCGACCGCGATCACGAGGTTGTTGCCGGCCTCCGCCAGCCGGCTGAGGTTCGGGGTGTAGTCCGAGCCGGAGGTCGACTGAAGGACCGTGCCCTTGACTCCGAGCTGAGACTCGGCCTGGAGCAACCCTTCGTACGCAAGATGGTTGAAGCCGTGGTCGTTGAGCCCACCGATGTCGGTCACCAAACCGACCTTGAACCCGGAGCCGCTCGACGACGCGGCCGCCGTGCTGGTACTGCTGCTGCTCGGAGCCGCCGCTGCGCTGGAACTGCTGCTACTGGAACTGCTGCTATTGCTGCTGCCGCATGCGGCGACTCCCATGGCCAGTGCCGCCAGGGCCACCGCAAGGAGGCCAACCGGCCTGATCCTCCCCGTCACTGCATCTCCTTTCCAACAGAAACGAATGGGCAACCATAACTGCTGCGCACGACGGCGGGGAGGTTCGCCTAACGTGGTCTTCACGATGCCCACGATCGTGCGCGCCCAGGTGGCACATACTCCCCGCAATCCGTTTGTTTTCAAGGACGCGTTGGAGACGTTCCCGGACGGGGCGGTGGCGTTTGCGGAGGGCCGTATCGTGGCGTGCGGCTCGTGGGAGGACGTCCGCGGTCGATGGCCCGACGCCCGCGCGGTCGATGCGCGCGACGCCGTTCTACTGCCCGGATTCGTCGATTGCCACGTCCATTTCCCCCAGATCAGGGTGATCGGGGCCCTCGGGCTCGGACTGATGGATTGGCTTCAGTCCGTGGCGCTGCCCGAGGAGGCGCGGCTCGCCGACTCCGCTTATGCGGCGTCGGTCGCCGAGCAGTTCGTCCGGGGGCTGGCTCTCAGTGGGACGACGACCGCGCTCGTGTTCGGCTCTCACTTCGTTGCGGCTCAGGAGGCGCTGTTCTCCGCGGCGTCGGCCGCCGGGCTACGCGTGGCGAGCGGGCTCGTCGTCTCCGACCGCAACCTGATCGCCGAGCTGCATGTGTCTCCCGAGTCGGCGTTCGAGTCCAGCCGCGACCTGATCAGGCGCTGGCACGGCCGGGGGCTGATCCGATACGCGGTCAGTCCCCGGTTCTCGGTGTCGTGCTCGGAGGAGCTGCTGTCGGCGTGCGGGGAGCTGGCGCGCGAGGCTCCCGAGGTGCTCGTCACCAGCCACCTGAACGAGTCGAGGGGCGAGGTCGAGTTCGTGTCATCGCTTTTCCCCTGGGCCCGGGACTACCTGGAGACGTACGAGCGATACGGCCTGGTGGGTGATCGATCGGTCTTCGCCCACGACGTTCAAGCTGGTGACTCCGAGTTGCTCCGGCTTGCCGAAGCCGGAGCGGCCGTGGCCCATTGTCCGTCGAGCAATGCCTTCCTCGGGAGCGGGCTGTTCCCGATGCGCCGCCATCTCGATTTCGGGGTCCCGGTCGCGCTCGGCACCGACGCCGGGGCCGGCACCGGGCTGAGCATGCTCAAGGAGGGGCTGATGGCCTATCAGGTGCAGATGCTCGCGGGTTCTGACGGTGTGCGGCTGGGCCCTGGTCACTTGCTATGGCTGACGACCGCGGCCGGCGCCGCCGCGCTCGGGCTGTCCGGAGAGGTCGGCGATCTGGGGGTCGGCAACAGCGCCGACTTCGTGTTGGTGCGCGCGCCGGAGGGCAGCACGCTGGCCGCGGTGCTCGAGCGCTCCGAGTCGGTCGAGGAGACGCTGGGGGCGCTGTTCACGCTGGCCCGGGAGGAGTCGATTGCCGAGGTGCGGGTGGCCGGAAAGGTCGTCTGAATGCGCCGCGCGACGGTCGTCGTGATGGACGCGTGCGGCGTAGGAGAACTGCCAGACGCGGTTGCGTACGGCGACGGCGGCTCGAACACGCTCGTGCATCTCGCCGAGCAGGTCGGCGGGCTGCGGTTGCCGACGCTCTCACGGTTGGGGTTGGGGTCGATCGTCCCGATGCTGGGCGTGGCGCCGGCGTCGGTCCCAGGGGTGTACGGCCGGCTGCGCCCGCTCGGGCCGGGAAAGGAGTCCACGACCGGGCACTGGGAGCTGATGGGGGTCGTGCCGTCGCAGGCGCTGCCGACGTACCCATCTGGGTTCCCGCCCGAGGTCGTGCGGGCGCTCGAGGACGCCACCGGTCTGCGGTTCTGCTGCAACCGGCCGTTCAGCGGCACCGAGGTGATCGAGGCCTACGGTCCGCACCACCTCGAGACCGGGGAGGCAATTCTGTACACGTCGGCGGACTCGGTGCTGCAGATCGCCTGCCACGTAGACCAGGTCTCCGAGCCGTCGCTGTACGCGGCGTGCGAGGCGGCGCGGCAGGTGATGACCGGCCGGCACGCGGTGGGCCGCGTGATCGCCCGGCCGTTCGACGGCTCTCCGGGGGCGTTCCGCCGGCGCGAGGGCCGGCGCGACTACTCCGTCCGTCCGCCCGGCCGCTCGTATCTGGATGAGCTCCAGGACGCCGGCGCGCCCGTCCACGGCGTCGGCAAGATCCACGACCTGTTCGCGGGTGTCGGGATCGACGTCAAGCACGCCGGTGCGACGAATTTGGCCGCCATCGCCGCGACCACGTCGCTGCTTCGCGAGCTCGAGTCTGGGCTGATCTTCGTCAACCTGGTCGAGACCGACCAGGTCTACGGCCACCGGCACGACGTCTCGGGGTTCCATCAGGCGTTGAAGGAGATAGACGCGGCGGTGGCGGAGTGGCTGACCTTGCTCCGGGACGACGACCTCCTGATCGTGACGGCCGACCACGGCGTGGACCCGACCGCGCCGCACACCGATCACACGCGCGAGTACGCGCCGCTGCTGGCGACGTACGCGGGCTGTGAGGGCCGGCGTCACGACGGGCTGCTCGCCGACGTGGGGGCGAGCGCGTTGGCGTGGGTCGCCGGCCGGAGCGCGCCCGAGTTGCCGGGCGAGTCTTTTGTGCTCGACCCGTATCAGGCGAGCTCGTCTGGACTCTAACCAGGCGTGAAGCTCGCGGCCCGGACGAACGTGGGGGTCAAGCCGTCGGGGTCGCGCGCGTTGCGGCGCGGTCGTGACGGCGCGTTCGGTGCGACGGTCCACACGCGGCTACTCGTTGCCGTCACCGCTCCCCGGGGGCACGGTGCCGAAGCCCATCCACGCGCACGGTGATGGTCAACTAGGGAGGAAGTTGAAATGCTTGCGAACGGACGAACAGAAGTCGCAACAATCGGGGTTCGGCTCCTCGACGATGCGTATCAGGCGTGGTTCCACGCCGAGGTTGAGTGCGAGACCTCAATCAAAGCGTGGTGCCAATCAACCGGCGAGCGTCGCGAGTCCGCGTACCTGGCGTATCGAGCCGCGCTCGACCGCGAGGAGGCGTCGGCGCGCGACCTCGAGCGCCTCTGGGCGCTGGCAGCCTCGTGCCGTGCGGTTCTCGCCGAGCAGACTGAGAGCGTCGCCGGATGACCCGCTGGGGCATACCCGTCACGTCGGCACCTGCCCCGAGTGTCACCGCGCTCAATTCGCGCGATGCTGCTCCCAGTTGAGGGAAGCAGCCGAGCGCAGATGTATCGCGTGCGTGGCGTCGCCCCTCTCGCATCCGGTGGGTCCACATCGATCTGATGCGCCCGACTTGACGACGATGCTGACGACGTCCTAATCGAGCGCCCGACTGCGATCGCCTTGGAAGTGGACCCAGCGCGGGTGTCGTATACGAGGAAGCTAACGCGCTGCTCGAGAAGGTCCGGTCGCAGACGCCCGCGAGCTGTCAGCAGCCTCTGCCGGTCGTCTGGCCTTCCTCACGTCAACCCCACCGACTTTGCCGCACGAAACTGGCGGAGATCGCTAAGCGGCTGTTAATGTTTCCCGTGTGGGCGGCAACGTCGAGGTCAGGATCCTCGGCCCATTCGAGGTGCACACAGAGCGCGGTTCACCGGTCGCTCTGGGCGGCCTGCGGCAACGCGCCGTCCTGGCCCTGCTGGCACTCCGGGCCAACGAGGTTGTCTCGACCGACAAGCTGATTGACGAGATCTGGGGTCAAGAGGCGCCCGCCAAAGCCCTCCACACGATCCAGGTATTTGTGTCACGGCTACGGGCTGCGCTTGGTTTGGCGAGCGGACGGCTGGTCACGCAGTCGCCCGGCTATATCCTCAACCTCGCTGGCGAGGAGCTCGACGCCAGTCGCTTCGAGCGGATGTTGATCGGCGCCCGTTCGGCACTCGCCATGGGCTCGGCGGCCGAGGCCGTTGCGCTGCTGACCGACGCCATGGCCTTGTGGCGCGGACCGCCGCTGGCGGACTTCACCTATGAGCCGTTCGCCCAGGGGGCGATCGCGCGGCTGGACGAGCTACGTCTGGGCGCGCGCGAGGATCTCATCGACGCCAAGCTGGCTCTCGGCCGCCACGCCGAGGTAGTGCCCGAGCTCGAAGCGATAATTCACGAGCAGCCGTTCCGTGAGCGACCTCGAGGCCAACTGATGCTCGCCCTGTACCGGTGCGGCCGGCAGGCACAGGCCTTGGACGCGTTCCAGCATGCGCGTCGAGCGTTAATCGACGAGCTCGCAATCGAGCCCGGGGAGGCCCTGCGAGAGCTCGAGCAGGCGATTCTCCGGCAGGACCCTGCGCTCCAGCTCAAGCCGGCTGAAGCGGTGGCACCTCCTCTCGAGCCTGACTCAGAAAGCGAGAAGGATGAGGCGCCGGTTGCCGCGTCCGGCGAACTTCCCGAGGACGCTCCACCGACAGTCGTTCGCCGAACTGCGACGGTCCTAGTTGCCCGCGTCGCGACCTCTGAGCCGGCGGACCCCGAACTGGCACGGCGCTCCCTGGCTCGTGCGCGTCGGCTCGCCGAGGAGATCGTCGCTCCGCATGGCGGAGCGTTCGTGGCCGGGTTGGGAGGGGACTGGCTCTGGGTGTTCGGCCTGCCCGTGGTGAGGGAGGATGACGTGTTACGAGCGCTGCGGGCTGGCGAGGCGCTGCGTGATCGCGTCCAGACAGTCGGACCGCCGGACTTATGTCGCTTGACCATCGGGATCGGGCTCGCGACCGGCGAGATCATCGCCGAAGAAACGGGCGATCTATACGGGGAGCCGCTCAATCGAGCGGCCGCCCTCGGCGCCGCCGCAAAGGACGGCGAGATCGTGCTTTCGGATCCAACGCGGCGACTCACCCGCGGCACGGCCCGTGTCGAGTCCACGCTCGACGAGAATTCGTTCCGCCTGCTCGAGCTCGTTCCTGTCCGGGCGCTTCGCCCCCAGGACGATCGTCCGATGGTCGGGCGCGACGAGGAGCTCGCCCTGGCCCGCGCGATCTTTGCGCGGACCCGGCGGGCGGGCGATATGCACCTCATGACCGTGATTGGCGACGCCGGCATCGGCAAGTCCCGATTTGCCTACGAAGTCGGGCGTCGTCTCGCCGGCGAGGCGACCATATTGACGGGCCGGTGTCTCTCGTACGGCGATGGCGTCGCTTTCTGGCCTCTCCGGGAGGCGTTCACGCAATTCGCCGGCGGCGAGTCACGGGACGCGATACGCGCGTTGCTGAACGGTTGCGAGGATGCCGACGTCATCGCGGATACGGTCGCCGGAGCACTCGGGCTGATGCCCGCCGAAAACGTGGGGGACCAGGTCCTCTGGGCCTTTCGTCGCCTCCTCGAGGCTCTGCCCGGGAAGAAGCCCGTCCTTCTGGTGCTCGAGGACATGCATTGGGCGCAGCCGCCACTTCTCGGGCTCGTCGACTATCTCGTGGACTGGCTGCGCGCACCGATATTGGTTGCGTGCCTCGCTCGCCCAGAGGTGCTGGAGCTCAGGCCGAGCTGGGGCGGGGGACACCAGCGCATCAGCTCGATCGTGCTGCCACCTCTGGACGATTCCAACACGCTCAAATTGTTCAACCAGCAGCCCGGCGCGGACGTCCTGACCGCGCTGCAGCGCGAGGCGATCCTCCGGGCTGCCGAAGGCAACCCGCTTTTCGTCGAGCAACTACTGCAGACAAGCAGCGAGAACGAGTGGTGGGATCGCGAGGGACAGATCCCCGCGACCATCCAGAGCCTGCTTGCCGCCCGGCTTGATCGGCTGGGTCCCGGAGAGCGGGCTTTCATCGAATGTGCCGCTGTGATGGGGCGCGAGTTTTGGCCTGGTGCTGTGACCTACCTGCTGCCGGACGAGGCTCGGGCGTCGGCCAGTCAGCACATGCGCGAGCTTGTGCATCGCGGTTTGATTCACCCCGACCGCACGACACTCGGTGCAGAGGAGCAGCTGCGGTTTCATCACATCTTGATCCGGGACGTCGCGTACCGCACCACTCCCAAGTCGGTTCGTGCCGAGCTCCACGAGCGCTTCGCAGAGTGGGTCGCCCCGCGCGGGGAGCAGTATGACGAGTTCGTCGGCTACCACCTCGAGCAGGCATTCCGCCACCACAGCGAGCTAGGGCGCCCTGCGGTGGAGCTATCTGAGCTGGCCCAGCGGGCGGCGGACACGCTGGCGCGCGCAGGCCAACGGGCCGCTTCGCGCGGCGACGCCGATGGTGCGGTGAAGCTGCTTCGAAGTTCGGCCGAGCTCGTTGCCGCGAGTAACACGAAACGACCGGACATTCTCATCGAGTTCGGCAGCGCACTGAGCGAAAGCCGACATTTCACAGAAGCGCATCAGGTACTGCAGGAGGCGTTGCCGCAAAGCCGGTCAGCCGGAGACGAGGCTCTTACGGCCCACGCGCAGATAGCGCTCTCATACTGGCGGTCGCGTGCCCGTCCTAACACCCGCGCGAGTGAGATGCGGGCTGTCGCCGAGGAGGCGATCGAGGTCTTTTCGCGCGCCGGCGACGATGACGGTCTCTCGCATGCTTGGCACCACATCGCCTGGGTAGCCTGGGTGCAGTGCCGGTGCGGGGAGATGGAGGCGGCGCTGGAGCGAGCCGTGACGCACGCAGAGCGGGCCGGAACTCGCCGCGGTCACTCTCAGTTGCTCAGCGACCTTGCGCGCGCCACGGTGATGGGCCCTCGGCCTGTCGAGCAGGCACTGGAGAGGTGCCAAGGCCTGCTGGCCGGTGCAGAGGGCGACATCGGCGCAGGCGCGTTCATCGGGGCGATGATGGGCGTACTGGAGGCCATGGATGGCCGAATCGACGAGGCGCGTGTGCGGTGGCGCCAGAGTAAAGGTCGCCTCGAGGACATCGGGCTCAGCTTCACGGTCGCCGTCGTCCAGATGTTCTATGCATTCATCGAGCTTGCGTCTGGGGACCCCGCTCGCGCTGAGCCCGAAGTCACCGAGGCGTGTGCACTGTTCGAGCGGACCGGCGACAGCGGACGGCTGAGCTCCGCGGCCGCGCTGCTCGCCAGGCTGCTCTGCGCACAGGGTCGCTACAAGGAGGCGGCTCGCTACAGCGAACTCAGCCGCGAGGCCGCATCGGACGACGACGTTGTCTCGCAGGTCGTCTGGCGCGGTTCGCACGCCAGGGTCCTCGCTCACGCCGGGGAGGCCTCGGCCGCGGTCGAGCTTGCGGACAGCGCCTGGTCTCGGATCGAGCAAACAGATTTCCTGATGCTGCAGGGCGACGCGTTGCGCGACCGCGCCGATGTACTCCTCAGGCTGGGGCAGCGGGATCGGGTGCTCGAAGACCTCGAGCAAGCAATCGGGCTATACGAGCGCAAGGGTCTGCGTGTCGCCGCGGCGCGCGCCGTAGAACTGCGCGATTCGGTGACTTCGGGATCGGGCGCCTCGCTGGTCGGCTCGCGCCCATCCACATAGCTCAGGTCTCGGGCGGCCGGTCCGAGAAGCGCATGTCCAATGGTGAGCCTTCCGCGAGCCGCGGGCCGCAGCCGGCCATCGCGATCACTCCCTCGCGCACTCCGTCGAGACCCAGGAGACGCTCGGCGTCGCGGCCATTGATGGCTATGGTGACGAAGGCACCGAGACCCAATTCGGCGGCGACCAGGTAGAGCGTCTGGCTCAGATGCGCGGCGTCCATCAAGATCCCCGCATACGACTTCTGGTGCCGGCGGTATTTCCAATGGTTGCGGTAGAACCGCGCCGACAGCACGAACGTTACGTGTGCCGATCCGAAGTAGCTCTGGCCGCACATGAGCTCCGTCGCCACCGTTCGGCCATCACGCCTCGGAAGCGGCACCTTCGTCACAAGACAGTGATCACGGGCGTTGTAGTGATAGATGGCTGGGGGTACGTCCTCGACATCGTTGACGATCGCGTACACCTCGACCGGAGCGAGTCCGCCCCCGGATGGGCTGGTCCGCTTGATGCAGACCACATCGGCCGAGTTGCGGCTGTAGCCCTGGCAGCCGAACGCGTACCGCAGAACGGTGTCGAGATCGGCGAGCGTCATCCGCGTAGACGCGTCGAACGCGCGCGTGGTTCGCCGTGCGCCCAGCACGCGGTAGAACTCGCCGTCTCGATCGACGCGGGGCAGATTCACGACCGGTCCTGAACCGAAGTCGGCGAACTCGCCGGGAGGTGGTCCGTAGACGTCGAACAACGCCCGTGCGACCGTTCGGGCACGGACCTTGATATCGAGCGGCGCCTCGCCCGTGTCGGCGAACCCCACGCCACTCCACTGCGTCATGTAGTGAAAAAGCGCGGCATAGCCGTTCCACTGGGTGGCCAGGAGTGTCTCGTCGCGTTCGCGTAGGGATTCGAGCCGCTCATCCGCCGAGTTGCTGACGAGGAGTCCCTTCTCGAGCAGTCCCTCGACGACCTCTCCAGCGCCGACGTCCCAGGCGGACCACTCGCGCGCGCTGACCCGCTGCAGGAGTGCCCACTCGTCCTCCGAGAGCCGGTGGCGGGCACCCGTGAGGACGCTTAGTGCGAGGAGGTGCGTCGAGGGCTCAGGCGGCGCCGGGGCCGGGTCATCCTCGAGATACAGGAAGACGTGCGGGCTGCGTCGGATCCTCGTCGGCGTGTCAGCCATCAGCTACGGCATGAGCATGAACATCCAGAACGAGAGGTCCGAATCGAGATCGGGACCGAAGAGGCCGGAGAGGCTCTCTTGCTGCTTGAGGTACTTGACGACTGCCTGATAGCGGTCGCTCATATCCCGCGTCGTCTCCTTGAGCGGATCAGGCCGCGAGTCCGTCAGGCGAATAGCGCGTAGTCGCTCGTCTCTGTCGGTCTGCGTACCGTGGAAAGTCGCGAGGTCGCCAGCGTCCGCCGCGAGGGCCTCCATCAGGGTTAGGACCTCGCGTGTGCTCGGCGGTGGCGTCTTGTCTTTCATCGCGGCGGCCAAGCTTTCGACGTTCCCGCGGAACTCGCTGACAAAATCGTCGCTTACGACCGCGCCGGCTAATGGGAGAGCCGCGGCTTGTGTCGGACCGGTGCGAGGCGCGGACTCTGCGGCGATCAACTCCCGCCAAGCACGGGTCGGTGCGTTGGGAAGCTGCGCAATCGTAAGGTCGGGGAGCGCGATGTTGGGTTGCGCGATGTTGGGTTGTGGGATCGTGGTGCCACCGGCAGCAACCAGCTTGGCTTGCTGTGCATTGCTAGCGGCCGGCAGCGCGAACGCCTGATAGACCTGACTGCCCGGGAACGGGTCTCTGTAGCTTACGTAGCATTGTTCGAGGACTTGACGCGGCTGGGTGACCGCTCCGGTGAATGAGTAACCCTGCGAGCGCGGACCCTCCGTGTCGTAGTATCCGGGGAGGACAAAATCCGACATCTGAAGACCGTTGATCGGGTACGTCGAGTACTGGCACGCGTCACATACCTCGACGAAGTAATCGACTTGGCCACTACCACTGGGGTCGAGGTTGGGACCGCTCGCGATGCGCTGACCGGTAGGATCGACGAGCATCTCCGACAGCTCGTGGCTCAGCGAGATCGAAAGCTGATCGCTGTACTTCACGACGCCGAACGGCAGACCCTGCATCGCGAAGTGAAAGCCGTCCACGGGGAAGCCCTGATCCATGGTGACGGCAACCGGCCAGTAGCCGGGAGGAACCTCCTCGAGACTGTGGAACGGCGAGACCGCGGCATACAATCCCCACCGGGGGCCCAGGTCGCGCTGCACGTGGATCTGGATTGCCGCGGCGAGCCGTAGAAGTTCGGCAGGTCTCAGAGGATGATCCTTATCCGACTCCAACGGAACGATCGCGACCTGTGTAAACGACATGTCAAACCCCCTCGCCGATTTGGCGGCAGTTCCTGGCGTCTTATCGACGCGTTCCCCTCGTGGTGCTAGCTACGCACATCGAGAGCCTCAAGTCAAGGCATCCCGCCTGGACAGTTCTATGGCGTGATATTCGCTTGGCTGATCAACCAGCGTTGGTCCTGTCTGATTATTGTGTAGGTCCCTCCAGCCTCGACCTCCGAACCGCAGATCTCGCGTCACGAGGGCCGGGACCTCGATGGTCGCTTTGCCGGGAGGCGGGTTATCGACAGCAGACAAAGTGGCCGCGATCGGCGATGACCATGACCGACGCGAGTAGCGCCCCCTTGCGGCAATCCGAGAGCCACCTGGTTACGAACGCAGTGAGCTGCGATCACACCGACGGCGGCGGCCCGTCTTACTTCATCGAACACCACAATCCTCCGGACACGAGGCTTTGAGCATCAAGCCGCGATCGGGCTCGATCACTGTCAGGAGTAAGAAGCGCCGCCGCTGATACATCGCTGCCCGACCATGCCGCTACGGCTCCGTCGCTCAGGGCTCGAGCAGGGTCGTCTGCGCCGGCGGATATGTGATCACCCCGCCGGCCTCGACGACCGCGAACGCGGGCAGCTCGTGCACCGCACGAACGTCACCGACGCCGAGATGCTCGACCCGCCAGCCCCTGACCACGAGAGCGTCGGCTATCAGCCGTCGGTGGCAGCGTCACCAGACAGCCTCGGCGCACATGATTGTGGTCGGCCGCTCGCGCGCTTCCGTCTCTAGTTCCGCCAGCGCTCGGCGGAACTCCTCTGAACTCATGTGATCGGCGTAGCCCTGAAAGGCGGTCTCCTGCCAGCCGGCGTTCGGCGATCCGGGAATCGGCGAACGCCTGCCGCCAAGCCCGGGCATATGCCGATAGCCGATTTCAGCCGTCCCAAGCCACGCGGCGAGCGCGCCTCGATTGAATTGGGGATGGCGACGCGAGCTTGGGAATGCGCGCACGTCTGCGACCAGTTCGACGCCGGCGTCGGTCAGTAGCGACAGCAGCTCCTCTGTCGAGCGCGTCGAGTGTCCAATCGTATAAACGGTCATGCGGGGGCACCGTTAGTGTGCTCAATAGAGCCGGTCACGGTCATCGTCTACAACGCCCGTTCGGTTTCGCCGCCCAGCGCGAGCCAGCTCCCATTGCGTTGACACTACGGGGATAGCTCGACTCAACGTCACGTGCCGGGTGGGCGTGCCGACGCAGCAGAGCTCGTCGTTCGGGGGGCTGCACTGGGCCGCGAGATGGGCAGAGAAATGCGGAACGCCCGAAATCCTCGTTTGGGCTGCCCATGCGGACCGACCGACCGGATCGACTGCCACGATCGACGGGTGCCGCGCCTACGTCAGCGCGCGGGTCGGCGACTCGGACCAGCCGACCTGCTGCCGCTGCGGCCGGCGCGAGCCACGCGCCTGCCTGATCGGGCTCCTCCCGTGCCTAATTGAGGTCGATGCCCTGTAGCTCGGTGCCGTGCATCTTCTCGCGCTCGAGCGGTCCCTCGGTCGGATACGACATCCTTGAGCGGGTGGAGGGCGCGCCCACCAATCGGCCGATCGACGGCGTCGTGGACCTGCAGCTGTCCGAGGTCCTGTCGGGGCTCTCGCATGCCCTGGACATCACCGAGGGGCAAGTACCGGGGCATGCGGAGCGAAGCTGCCTGATCGGGATGCGGATCGCGGCCGCGCTGGAGCTCGACGACGAAACCCGCTCATCGCTGTTCTACGCGTTGCTGCTCAAGGACGCGGGCTGCTCGTCGAACGCCGCGAAGGTCGCGGCGCTGTTCGGCGTCGACGACGCGATGGTCAAGAGCTCCCGAAGGCTGACGGATACCGCGAGCACCTCGCAGGCCTTGCTGCACGTGCTCCGAACGGCGGGCGCCGGCGGGTCGGTGCTGGCCAGGGGCAAGCACACCGCCGCGGTGCTCAGGTCCGGGCGTGCCGGCGCACGCTCGTTGATCGAGTTGCGCTGCGAGCGGGGCGCCGCGGTCGCCCGTGCGATCGGCCTGGGCGAGGTTGCGGCCCGCGCGATCAGGGATGTGGACGAGCATTGGGACGGCGGCGGTTATCCCGCCGGGATCTCGGGAGATCAGATCTCGCTCGGAGGGCGGGTGTTGTGCCTCGCCCAGACCGCGGAGGTGTTCTGGGAGCACGGCGGGGCGAGCGCCGCATGCGAGATCGCGAGGAAGCGGCGCCGGACGTGGTTCGATCCCATGCTGGTCGACGCGCTCGTCGGGCTGGAAGGAGATGCGCGATTCTGGCGGTCGCTCGAGACGCCCACGGTGACGGAGGTTGAGCCGACCGAGCATGTGCTCGTCGCCGACAATGCCCGGCTTGATCTCGTCGCCTATGCCTTCGCGTCGATCGTCGATGCGAAGTCGCCTTACACCGGGCAGCACTCCGAGGGGGTGGCCGCGATCGCAGACGCGTTGGCCGCCCTGCTGGAACTCGACGGCGGAGCGCGCTCGACGTTGCGTCGTGCGGCGCTGTTGCACGACATCGGGAAGCTCGGCGTATCGAACCGGATCCTGGACAAGCCGGGTCCGCTGAGCCCGACAGAGTGGAAGACGGTCCGTCGCCATCCCCAATGGTCGATGGAAATACTCTCCCGGGTCAGCGCCTTCGGGGACGTCGCTCGGATTGCCGGCGCCCACCACGAGCGGTTGGACGGAAGCGGTTACCACCGTGGGCTCAGGGCCGCGCAGCTCGATCAGCCGTCGCGGATCCTCGCGGTCGCCGACGTGGCCGAAGCGCTCACCGCTGAGAGGCCGTACCGACGAGCGCTCGCCGCCGACAGAGTGCTGGAGATCATGCGCCGGGAGGCAAATCGCCGCCTGGACGGCGGAGCGCTCGCTGCACTCGAGCAAGTACTCCCCGAGTGGTCGTCCGAGGCACGCGACCCGGGGCCGGCGGTACAGCGCGGCTGGAAATAACTCGGCTGGCGCTTCGATCCGGCGCTAGGCTCTGGCCATGCCGAGCGAGCCACAGATCGGCGGGGTCGACGTTCTCGGGCTGCTGTACCTCGTGCTCGTGCTGGCTGTGATCTTCCTGCCGATGGTGCTCGGGCGTCCTGGCCCACCACCTGGGCAGTCCGACTCTGACTCCGACGACGGCGGCGGCAGCGGCCCGTCGCCGCCGCCTTCGCCCGCGAATACCCCGGGCGGTGGGATTCCGCTCGAGGACTCGGGGCCGGCACGAGCGCGGCTGCGGGGCCATGAACGGCTGATCGATCTCCTCCCGGCCCGGAGTCGCAGACGGTCGCCGGAGCCGCACCGCGCGCCGGTGCGGACTCCCGACGAGACCTAAGGACCGCGTCTAAGCACGGGCGGGCCGGCGCTGGCTCAGCATCGCGGTCGCGTCCCTGAGCCGTACGCGCTGACCGCGCCCGCTCATCGAGCGAGCCCGGTCCGCGGCGCGGCGCACGACGTTGGCGCGCCGGCGCCTATCGGCCTCGTGGCGCAGATCGGCGATTCGCGCAAGGCCCGCTTGATATGTGATTCCGCTGCTGATCATTGCTGCTCCTCCCCGCTGCCGATCGCTGAGCAACGCTCGAGCGGCTGCGACCGTAAGTCGTAGTGGTTGCTGGCGTATGCAAATGGGTGATGGAAGGCTTCGAGCGCGTTGGACCCGTCAACCCGGAACTCGAATGAGTTGCCGTCCCGCTGATCCTCAATCGCGACGAAGACGCGATTCGTCCGCGGGTTCCAGAGCAGCCTCACATCGAATCCGTCGTTGAAACGACGATCCAACTCGCGCACCACCGTCTCAGCTGTTGTGGACATGACCATCTCCTGTCTCAAGTGCTCGGAAGCCGTGTTCTGCGTCACTGCCATAGAGACCGCCGGTGTGGTCCGAACTCATCGCTGGCGGCCCGTCATCTCTTAAGACGCTCCGCGGGTGCAAGATGTGACACGAATGACCGACTCGCTGCCGTTGCCCGCGGGCTTCCGGATCGGGCACTGGACCGATCCGGAGGCTCGAACCGGATGCACCGTCGTGATCCCGCCGCCAGGGGCGCGCGGTGGAGTCGACGTTCGCGGCGGGGGCACCGGCACGCGCGAGCTCGAGACGCTGTCTCCGCTGGCCAATGCGGAGGGAGCGACCGCGGTGTTGCTCACCGGGGGCAGCGCGTTCGGCCTCGCCGCGGCGGACGGCGTCGTGCGGTGGCTCGAGGAGCGTGGGCTCGGCCGGCCAACCCCGGCGGGCGTGGTCCCGCTGGTGTCCGCCGCGGTCGTCTACGACCTGAGCGAGGGCGCGTCCGGTCGTCGCCCGGGCCCCGACGAGGGCTACGCCGCCTGCGAGAACGCCCGCTCGGCGGTGCCGGAACGCGGTCGCGTGGGGGCGGGCGCGGGGACCGCCGTCGGGAAGTTGCTCGGACGAGAGCGGTCGACTCGCGGCGGCGTGGGCTACGCCGCGACCGTGCTCCGCGACGGGGCGATTGTCGCTGCGATCGCTGTCGCCAACGCGTTCGGCGACGTGATCGGTGCGGACGGAGAGTTGCTCGGCGCTCCGCGCGAGGAGAGCGGTCGGCTCACTCGCACCGCGGACCTGCTCCCGGCCATGGCCGGGCCACCCGACCTCGCGGCGGGCGCCGACGGCGCCGGCACCAACACCACGCTCGCCTGCGTGTTCACGGACGCCTCGCTCGACAAGCGCAGTTGCGCGATCGTCGCGCGCATGGCGAGCGCCGGGATCGCGCGGGCGGTGGACCCAGCGTTCACCCCGGTCGACGGTGACGTGGTGTTCTGCCTCGCCTCGGGGCCCGAGGCCCCGCCTCCGCCCGGGCTGGCGGCCACGTGGACGCTCGCCGTGCTCGGGGCCGTGGCGGCGACGGTCACAGCCGAGGCCATCCGGGATGCCGTTCGGCAGCCGAGCTGATTTAGTGGTGGAGGAATGGTCACGGCAGCGAACAGCCTCGAGCTGCGCCTCGATCGCCTCGGCGAGCAGGCGGCCGCACTCGGCCTCGACGCGGCCCTGATCACGAGCGACGAGTCGATCGCCTATCTGACCGGCTTCCGCCCGATCCAGCTCGAGCGGTTCTTTGGTGTGGTCGTCTCGCCGGAGCGGTCCGCGGTGATCGTGCCGGCGCTCGATCGCGGCCAGATCGAGGAGGCGCCGCGGCGGCTGACCCCGATCTCCTACGGCGCCGAGTCCGACGGGCTCCCCGAGCTGGCCGACGCGCTGGCCGGCGTCCGCACCGTCGGGGTCGAGGAGGATCACCTGATCTACTCCCGCGCTCGCGCGCTCGCGCAGCAGGGCTTCGAGCTGGTCCCGGCGGGGTCGGTCGTGATGGGACTGCGGATTGCTAAAGACGCCGCGGAGATCGAGCGGATCCGAGACGCGTGCGAGCTCGTGCAGGAGGGGCTTCGGCGTGCGTTCGAGTGGCTCACGCCCGGAGTCGTGGAACATGCGCTGAACGCGCGCGTCGAGGGCTGGCTCCGCGAGCAGGGCGCAACCGCGGCGCACCCGCTGATCCTGTTCGGCGAGAACGCGGCCAACCCGCACGCGGACCCAGGACCGCGAGAGCTGCGCGCGGGTGACGTTGTGTGCGCGGATCTGTCGGCCTGCCTCGACGGGTACTGGGGCGACCTGACCAGGTGCGCGACCGTCGGCGCTCCCTCGGACTGGGCGTCGGCCGCGTGGCAGGTGGTGCTCGAGGCCCAACGGGCCGCGATCGACGCGGCGCAACCCGGAGCGCCCGGGCGCGAGGTCGACGCGGCGCAGCGCCCGATCGTCGAGGCCGCGAGCGAGCTCGGCGCGTGCCTGCACGGAGCGGGGCACGCGATCGGCCTCTCGATCCACGAGCCGCCGTTCCTCGTCCCGCGCTGGGACGAGCCGCTGGCCGAGGGCGCGGTCCTCACGATCGAGCCCGGCATCTACAAGGCGGGGATCGGCGGGGTCAGGCTCGAGGACGACGTCGTCGTCTGCGCCGGCGGGCCCGAGATCCTGTCCACGCTTCCGCTCGAGCTGGTCGAACTCGGGCGCTGATCGCCGGGGTGAGTCGGCTGAGGCGGCTTGACCTCGTGCGCGGTCGGCAGCTTGCTTGTGCATTGGACCTTTGGAGTGGTCATGGCGAGCACTGTCCCACTGTGGGTGCGCTTGCACATCGGGCAACCGCCCATTTGTTTTCGCCGAATATTTAGATCGTCCCGAAGGGTCTTTAGACGGCTGGTGCCGCCAGCGGCCGACCGCGCCACCGCCGAAGCTCCGGGGCGACCGGGTCAGCGGAGGATCGAGCCGCCGTCGGCGACGAGCGTCTGCCCGGTGATCGCCCCGGCGGCGTCGGATGCCAGGAACGCGACCAGCGCGGCGATGTCCGCGGGCATCGTCGTGCTCGGAACCGCCTGACGAGCGCGAGCGTCCTCGAACACCTGCTCGGGCAGGTTTGCCTCGGTGAACGGCGTGCGCGTGAGGCCGGGCGCGACGCAGTTGACCGTGATCCCCTGCTGGCCCAGCGGCTTGGCGAGCGAGCGGGCGATTCCGATCAAGGCCGCCTTGCTCACCACGTAGGGGAGGAAGTCGGCGGCCGGCGGCCGCCAGACCGTGTTCGAGGCGATGAACACGATGCGGCCAAAGCCGCGCTGCGCCATCGCCGGCCCGAGCGCCTGGCACAGCCACAGTGCCGCCTCGACGTTGACCGCCTGAACGCGCCGCCAGGTCGCGAGGTCGAGATCGGCCAGCGACGCGCGGTCGAACGCGGCTGCGGCGTGGACGAGCACGTCCCGAGGTCCGAGCCGCTCGGCGATCCGGCGCACCGCCGGCTCATCGCCGAGGTCGACCGCGAACTCCCCCTCGCGGTCGAGGATCGCCACCTCGTGCCCGGCCGCGGTCAGCGAGCGGACGATCGCCCCGCCGATTCCGCCGGCGCCGCCGGTGACCACCGCTGTTCGCTGCATGCCTCCTCCTCGTTGCTACCCGAGTGAGCTGATCCGGGTGATCAGAAGCTCGCGGAACAGGTCGGCCTCGATACCCACGGCGACGTTGCAGTTCCGCTCCCAGTCGCTTAGGCCGGAGACATCCGTGTGGGTGCGCCCGCGCGAGAGCTCGGGGCCGGTATCGACGATCACGCCGAGGTGCTTGGTGGTGAGGATGCCGCGATCGATCACGTGCGCCACCGCCACCGCGTCGTGCACAGGCGCGCCTTCCCACCCGTATCGGTCGCGGTGGAATCTCGCGTAGAAGCCGAACAGATCCGCGACCAGCCTTCCGGCGAGGCCCGCCCCCCTCAGCCGCTGAACGTCGACTGGCCCCAGGAGCGCTTGGTGGGTGACGTCGAGCCCGACCATCGTGATGTCGAGCCCGCTCGAGAACACCCGGTGAGCAGCCTCGGGATCGGCCCAGATGTTGAACTCGGCGGCCGGGGTGACGTTGCCCTCGCCGACCGCGCCGCCCATCAGCACGATCCGCTTGACGCGGCTGGCGAGCTCGGGATAGCGCGCCAGGAACAGCGCGATGTTCGTGAGGGGCCCTGTTGGTACGAGCGTGACCGGGCCCGGTCTGCTCATGAGCGTCATCGCGATCCAGTCGATCGCGTGCGCCTGTTCCGGCGGCCGGGACGGTGGCGGCAGGTCCGGACCGTCGAGCCCGGTCTCGCCATGGACCTCCGCCGCGACGTGTCGTTCGCGGACCAGCGGCCGGTCGGCGCCGGCCGCGACCGGGACCTCGGCGCGACCGACGTGATCGAGGACGCGGATCGCGTTCGCGGTCGTCTTGTCGAGCGTCTGATTGCCGGAGACGGTGGTGACGCCGAGCAGGTTCAGCTCGGGGCTGGCGAGCGCGAGCAACAGCGCGATCGCGTCGTCGTGGCCCGGATCGCAGTCGAGGATGATGTCGGTCACGCGATCAGGGTAGGGATCGCTGCGGCTTCATCGCTGGCACACAGGGCACCAGTACGTCGTCCTTCCCCCGACCTTGTCCCGCTCGAGCCGGTGGCCGTCGCGCGGGCACACTCCCTCGCGTTCTCGCGCCGCGATGAACTCGCCGGTGTGCGCGCCGCCCTTGCGGATCGCGGAGCGGACGGCGGCGCGGAGCTCTCGGCGCAGCCGGTCGAGGTCATCGGTAGATAGTTCCGAGGTGCTGCGTTTCGGCGAGATCCTCGCCTGCCAGAGGATCTGGTCGGCGAGCAGGTTGCCGATGCCAGAGATCGCGCCCTGGTTGAGCAGGCGGGCTTTGATGGCGGTGTGTCCGGCGCCGATCAGGCGACGGAAGTTCTCCCGGCCGACGGTGGCGGCGTCGGGGCCGACGTGAGAGAAGTCGGGGTTGAGCACGGCGCGGCCGAGCCGGCGCTTGTCCCTGAGCACCAGCCGGCCGCCGTCCTCGAACTCGAGCGTGAAGCGGTCCCAGCGCGAGCTGTCCTCGGGATCGACCACGATCCGGCCGGCCATCCCGAGGTGCAGTCCGACGGCGGGGCCGTCCTCGGTCTCGAGCCACATGAACTTCCCGCGTCTGTGGGCGGTGGCGAGCGTATGGCCGGTCAGCGCCGCGGCGAACTCGCCGGGCGCGTGGGGCCGACACACGTACGCATCCGAGTCGTCGACGCCGGCGATCCGCCGGCCGAGCGCGGACTCGAGCGTCTGGCGGGCGCGTTCGACCTCGGGAAGCTCGGGCATGAATCCAGCCTAGTGCGGGGAATCGGAGGCTCGCAGCCGTCGGGGCCTGCTACCCCAGCGACGCCAGCGCAAGCGGCACTACCCGCTCGGCGCCGGCGCGGCGCAGCTGGCCGCCGACCATCGCGAGCGTCCAGCCCGAGATGCGGCGGTCGTCGAGCAGCACGCCCACTCCTGGCGGCGGCGAGCCGACGACTCGGAAAGCGCCGCGGACGTTGGCGGCCTGCTGGGCGGCGTTGGCCATCTCACGCTGGGGCGGCCGCTGGGAGACGCGTTCCACGACGCCTACATACGGGACGGAAAGCGCCCGCGCGATGCGGTCTCCCAACCGCGCCAGCACCTCTCCGAGCCGCACGGACGGCACGGATGTCACCCAGTCGACGCCGCCCGTGCGGACCACATCGGCGAGCGCGTCGACGACATCCTCGGAGAACTCGCCGCTCTCGAGTCCCCGCTCCACCGCCGGCCACCACCCGCCGTCGCCGAACCTGGCGAGCGCCCATCCTGGCTCGACCAGCACATCCGCGGGGATCTTCCGCATGACGCCGCCGGCGTCAGGCGCCATCTTCTTGACCTCGAGCTCGATCGGCGTCGAGCGCAGGTGACGGCCCGCCGCCTCGACCAGCGCCGGATCCGGTGGCGCGGAAAATTGGGATTCCCGCCCACCCCCCGCGCACACAGAACATCGTCCGCAGTCCTCGGGCGCCGGGTCGTCCAATTCCTCCTGCAAAACCCGCATCAGGCAGCGGCCGTCCGAGCCGAACGCGGCCATCGCCCGCTGCTCGGCCCGGCGCAGTTCGGTCACCTGCGCGTAGCGCTCGGCGTCGTAGCTCCAGTCCGCGTCCGGGACGATCTTCCACCGGCTCCCGTCGCGCGTGACCGCGCCCTCGACGTCGAGGATCTTGAGCATCGCCTCGATTCGGCCCATGCCGAGATTCACCACCGCCATCAGCTCACGAACCGTGCGACCCTCGTCAGCCGCATTCGAGAGCTCACCCAGCACTGCCGACACCCTCTCGCGGTCCGGGAACGCCTGCTCGATGAAGAAGTCCTGGATCCGGCGGTCCTCGCCGCCTCGGAGCAGGACGATGTCAGCGTGCTCGACGCCGCGGCCGGCACGCCCGATCTGCTGGTAGTAGGAGATGACCGAAGCCGGCGCCTGGTAGTGCACGACGAAGCTCAGGTCGGACTTGTCGTATCCCATCCCGAGCGCGCTGGTGGCGACGACCGCCTTGATCTCGTTGCGGAGCAGCCGGTCCTCGGTGGCGATGCGGTCCTCGGTCTCGTGCTCGCCGCTGTACGGCACCGCGGCGATCCCCCGGGCGCTCAGGAACGCGGCGACCTGGTCGGCGTCGCGCTTGGTCAGCGTGTAGACGATCCCCGATCCGTTCATACGAGGAAGGTTTTCCGCGAGCCAGGCGAGCCGCTCGGCCGGACGCGGCAGGTCGAGGACCTCCAGGCGCAGGCTGGCACGTGCCAGCGGCCCCCGATAGGTCCGAAGCGCCTCGCCACCGGCTTCACCGAGCTGAGACACCACGTCCGCGACGACCCGGTCGTTGGCGGTCGCGGTCGTGCCGAGCACCGCCACTCCGGGCGCGAGCGCGTCGAGCATGTCCTTGACCCGCCGGTAGTCGGGGCGGAAGTCGTGCCCCCAGTCAGAGATGCAATGGGCCTCGTCGATCACGACCAGGCCGACCGACGCGGCGAACAGCGGCAGCATCTCCTCGCGGAAGCGGGGGTTGTTGAGCCGCTCGGGGCTGATCAGCAGCAGGTCGATCGTCCCGGCGGCCAGCCGGTCGCGGACGTCGTCCCACTCGTCGCGGTTCGTGCTGTTGATCGTGTGCGCCCTCAGCCCGAGGCGCTCAGCGGCGGCGATCTGGTTGCGCATCAGCGCCAGCAACGGGCTGACGATCAGCGTGGGTCCGGCGCCCGCCTCCCGCAGCAGCGCGGTCGCGACGAAGTACACCGCGGATTTGCCCCAGCCGGTCCGCTGCACGCACAGCACGCGGGCCCGGTCGACGACTACGTCCTGGATCGCCTCGAGCTGGTCCGGTCGGAATCGGGCGTCCGGATCGTCGGTGAGAATTCGTAGGCGCTCCAGGGCGGCCGCGGGAACAGCTTCAGCGTCGGTGATCAGCACTCTGACACCAAGAGTCGCACGCGGCCCGGAAGACACCCCCTCTGCCCAGAAGATCAACCCCCGGAGCTAGGGTCACAGACAATGCTGCATGTCCACCGAGCCGAGCGCGCGGACCGTCTCGCCGACGGGCTGGCCGAAACGCTGCTCGCGCCGCTCGAGGACCCCTTCGAACCCGACGTCGTGGCCGTTCCGACGCGCGGGATCGAGCGCTGGCTGACCCAGCGCCTGTCGACGCGCCTCGGAACCACCGGCGACCGCCAGGACGGCGTGTGCGCGAACGTCGAGTTCCCGTTTCCCGGGCGTCTCATCCAGGGAGCGCTGGCGGCGGCGAGCGGGATCGATCCGGAAAACGACCCGTGGGTGGCGGAACGCTCGGTGTGGCCACTGCTCGAGGTCGTCGACGAGTGCCTGGGCGAGCCGTGGCTGACCACGCTCGCGCGCCACCTCGAGGGCGCACGCGGCGACCCGGAGGACCCGATGCGCCGGTTCGGCGCGGTCCGCCACATCGCCGACCTGTTCGATCGCTACGGGGTGCACCGTCCGGACATGGTCAGGGCGTGGGCCCGCGGGCCGGACGGAGCCCCAGAGGCCTGGCAACCCGAGCTGTGGCGGCGCCTGCGCGCCCGGATCGGTGCCCCGAGCCCGGCCGAGCGGCTCGCGCCGGCATGCAAGCGCATCCGAAACGACCCGGGGTTGCTCGACCTCCCCATGCGGATGTCGCTGTTCGGGCTGACGCGGATCCCGCGCTCCTACCTCGACGTGCTGGCCGCGATCGCGGACGAGCGCGACCTGCATCTGTTCGTGCTCCACCCGTCGCCGGCGCTCTGGGCGAGTGTCGCCGAGGAGCTTGACGACGGCCCGCCGATCGCGAACAGGCGCGCCGACCGGACCGCGGCCGCGCCCGCCAACCGGCTGCTCGCGTCCTGGGGCCGCGACGTCCGCGAGCTCCAGCTGGTGGTGGCGAGCGCCGGCGAGAGCACCGACCGCCACCACGATCTGGCCGCGGTCGAACCCCACACGCTGCTCGCGACGATCCAGCGAGACATCCGCGAGGACCGCCAGCCGCCCGGGCCCCCGCTCCCCGGCGAGTCCGACCCCAGGCCCCGCTTGGACCCGGCCGACCGGACCGTCCAGGTCCATGCCTGCCACGGCCGGGCGCGCCAGGTCGAGGTGCTCCGCGACGTGGTCCTCCACCTGCTCGAGGACGACCCTACGCTCGAGCCGCGCGACGTGATCGTAATGTGCCCGGACATCGAGACGTTCGCGCCGCTGATCCAGGCCACGTTCGGCTCCGGTCGCCATGCCGACGACGGAGACGAGGACGAGGACGAACCGCAGGACGACGAAAACCGGCTGCCCGACCTCCGCGTCAGGCTCGCCGACCGCTCGCTCCGCCAGACCAATCCCGTGCTCAGCGTCGTAACCCAGGTGCTCGCGCTCGCCGACCAACGCGCGACCGCGTCACAGCTGCTCGACCTGGCCGGGCGTGACCCGGTCCGCCGGCGATTCGGCTTCGACGACGACGATCTGTCGCGGATGCAGGAGTGGGTCGCCGAGAGCGGGATCCGGTGGGGGTTCGACGCTTCGCACCGCGAGCCGTTCAAGCTCGGCGCGCTCCACGCCAACACGTGGCGGCGCGGCCTCGACCGGATGCTGGTCGGCGTCGCGATGACCGAGGACGACAGCCGGCTCGTCCAGGGCGTGCTGCCGCTCGACGACGTCGACAGCGGCGCGATCGACCTCGCCGGCCGGTTCGCGGAGTTCGTCGACCGCGTGAAGGCGGCGGCCGACGCGCTCACCGAACCGAAACCGGTCGCGCGGTGGATCGACGCGATCGCCCACGCCGCCGACTCGCTCACCGCCACCAGCGAGCGCGAGTCCTGGCAGCGGCGAGAGCTGCAGCGCCTGCTCGGCGATGTCGACGCCGAGGCCGGCGACGGCATCTCGACTGGCGGCCCCGAGCTCGAGCTCGCCGACGTCCGGGTGCTGCTCGCCGACCGGCTCCGCGGCCGCCCGACGCGGGCGAACTTCCGCACGGGCCATTTGACCGTCTGCACGCTCGTCCCGATGCGCTCGGTTCCCCACCGGGTCGTCTGCATCCTCGGGCTCGACGACGGCGAGTTTCCCCGCCGCACGCGCCGTGACGGCGACGACCTGCTGCTGGCCGAGCCGCATGTCGGCGACCGCGACCCGCGCGCCGAGGACCGCCAGATGCTGCTCGACGCGCTGATGGCGGCGACCGAGCGGCTGATCATCACGTACTCGGGCGCGGACGAGCGGACGAACCTGCGCCGTCCCCCGGCGGTCCCGGTCGGGGAGCTGCTCGACAGTGTCGACCGAACGGTCAGCGCCGAGCACGGCTCACCGCGGGCCCAGGTCGTGATCCACCATCCGCTCCAGCCGTTCGACCCCCGGAACTTCGTCCCCGGCAAGCTCGTGCCCGGCCGGCCGTGGAGCTTCGATCCGCAGGCGCTTGCCGGCGCGCAGGCGTTGAGGGGGCCTCGGAGTGCGGACGTGCCGTTCTTACCCACGCCGCTCCCACCCCGATCCGACACGGTGATCGAGCTCGACAACCTCGTCCGGTTCGTCGAGGCGCCCGTCCGCGCGTTCCTGCGCGACCGGCTCGGGATCAGCGTCAGCGAGTTCTTCGACGAGGTCGAGGACGAGCTGCCGGTCGAGCTCGACGCGCTCGGCAAATGGGGCGTCGGGCAGCGACTACTCGACGGCGTGCTGGCCGGCGCCGAGCTCGAGGACTGCAAGAACGCCGAGCTCGCGCGGGGCACGCTTCCGCCGGGCCACCTCGCGCTGCCGGTCCTCGAGGAGATCGGCGCCGTCGTCGCGCAGCTCGCGGCCGCCGCGAAGGGGCTCGCGGGCGACGAACCGCGGCGATCGCTCGACGTCAACCTCGCGCTTCCCGATGGGCGCACGCTCGCCGGGACGGTCACCGGCGTCTGCGGCGGCACGCTCCGCGCGGTCTCCTACTCGCGCGTGCGACCGCGAGACCGGCTGCGGGCGTGGGTGAAGATGCTCGCGCTCAGCGCCGCGCGTCCCGAGCGGCCGTTTGAGTCGCTGGTGGTCGGGCGCGCGCGCACCGGCGCCTACCAGGCCAACGTGACCGTGGCGCGGATCCTCCCGGTCGGCGACGACCCCGCCGCACGGAGCCGAGCAGCGCTCGCGCAGCTGGAGATCCTCATCGACCTGTACGACCGCGGGATGCGCGAGCCGCTGCCGCTGTCGTCAGACGCATCCGCCGCCTATGCCCAGGCCGCCGCCGCCGGCGGTGACGGAACCGACGCGGCCGACAAGGCGTGGACGAGCACGTTCGACCACCCAAAGGAGGACCGCCAGCCGGAGCACGTGCTCGTGTACGGGGGCGAGATCGCGCTGTCGGACCTGCTGGCGAGAACCCCCCGCGCCGACGAGAACTGGTACCCGGACGAGCCGAGCCGGTTCGGTGTCTACGCGCGCCGGCTGTGGGACGGGCTGCTCGCCCGCGAGGAGATCGGCGACCGATGACCGCGGTCTCGACGTACACCGACTTCGACGTCTGCGGTCCGCTGCCCTCGGGCGTGACGGTGCTCGAGGCGAGCGCCGGGACCGGCAAGACCTACACGATCGCGGCGCTGACCGCGCGCTACGTCGCCGAGGGAACTCCGCTCGACCGGCTGCTGCTGATCACGTTCACGCGGATGGCGACCGGCGAGCTTCGGGACCGCGTCCGCGAGCGGCTCGTCGGGTGCGAGCAGGCGCTGTCCGGGATCCTCGCCGGCGCGTCCGACACGTACGCCGATCCCGTCGTGACCCTGCTCGCGTCCGGCTCGCCCGACGATCTCCGCGTCCGGCGCGACCGGCTCGCCCGCGCGGTGGCCGACTTCGACGCCGCCACGATCGCGACCACGCATGGCTTCTGCCAGGAGGTGCTGGCCGAGCTCGGGACGGTCGGCGACCTGGACCGCGAGACCGCGTTCGTCGAGGACGTCTCGGAGCTGCTCGAGCAGGCGCTCGACGACCTGTACGTCCGCCGGTTTCACCGCCGTGGGGGGGTGGGCGGGGTCCCAATCAAGCGCGCCGAGGCGCTCAAGATCGCGCGGGCGGCGGTGGACAACCCGATGGCGGAGCTCGAGCCGCGTGACGAGCCGACCGACAGCACCGCGGCCATGCGCTACCGCCTGGCCAGGGCCGTGCGTGAAGAGCTCGAGCAGCGCAAGCGGCGGCTCGCGATCATGACCTACGACGACCTGCTCACGCGTTTGAACGACACGCTCGCAGGCCCGAGTGGCCCGGCCGCGCGCGCTCGGCTCAGCTCCCGGTTCGACGTTGTGCTCGTCGACGAGTTCCAGGACACCGACCCGATCCAGTGGCAGATCCTCGATCGCGCGTTCGCGGCCGGCGGGGTGACGCTCGTGCTCGTCGCCGATCCCAAGCAGGCGATCTACGCGTTCCGCGGCGCCGACGTCTACGCGTACCTGGAGGCCGCGAAAATCGCCCAGAGCCGCGCCACGCTCCGCGTGAACCGCCGCGCCGACCAGACGCTGATCGACGCGTACGACGCGCTGTTCGCCGGCGCCAAGCTCGGTCACGAGGGGATCGCGTACCGCCAGGTCCGGGCCACGCCGGCGCACCACGCCCCCCGCTTGACCGGCGCTCCGAGCGACGCCGCGCTGCGCGTGCGCGTCGTGCTGCGCAAGGAGCCGACGATCGACCTGACCTACAACGGGTTCGCCGCCACCGACTCCGCCCGCGAGCACATCGCCCGCGACCTCGCCGCCGACGTCGTGGCGTTGCTTTCTTCGGGCGCGACGATCGAGCACCGCCGGCCGGACGGGACGCCGGGGCGGCACGAGCCGATCTGCCCGCGCCACATCGCGGTGCTCGTCCGCACCCATGCCACCGCGGACCTGGTCCGCGAAGAGCTCAACGCCGCGAACGTGCCGGCGGTCATCAACGGCGCCGGCAGCGTGTTCACGACCAGATCCGCCCGCGACTGGCTGGCCCTGCTGGAAGCCATCGAGCGGCCCGCGTCGCCGGTTCGGGCCAGGACTGCCGCTTTGACTCCTTTTGTGGGGTGGCGGGCCGAGCGGATCGCCGTTGCCCGGGAGGAGGAGTGGGAGGAGGTCCACCGCCGTCTTCACCGCTGGAGCCGGATCCTCCGCGATCGCGGCGTCGCCGCGCTGCTCGAGGCGATCACGGTCGGCGAGGACCTGGCCGCTCGCGTGCTCTGCTGCGGCGACGGCGAGCGGCGGTTGACCGACCTGCGCCACCTCGCGCAGCTGCTGCATCGGGCCGCGAGCGCCGAGCGGCTCGGGGTCACCGCGCTGCGCGGCTGGCTCGCCGAGCGCGTCGCCGATGCTGATCGCGACGAGGGGGAGGAGGAGCGCGCGCGGCGGCTCGAGTCCGACGCGGAGGCGGTCCAGGTGCTTACGATCCATCGCAGCAAGGGCCTCGAGTTCCCGGTCGTGTACTGCCCGTTCCTGTGGGACCCGACCTGGATCCGGTCCAAGGAGCCCGTGGCGTTCCACGACCCCGCGACTGGCTACAAGCACACGGTCGACGTCGGGCTCGAGGGCCGGACGTTCAAGCGGCACTCCGATCAGTACGTGATCGAGCAGCGCGGGGAGGACCTGCGCCTCGCGTACGTCGCGCTCACGCGCGCCAAGCACCAGGCGGTGATCTGGTGGGCCGGCACCAGGTACAGCTGCAACTCGCCGCTCGCACGCCTGGTGTTCGGAAAGGACGCGGACGGGGTTGTCAGGGCGTTCGGTGATTCGACCCCGACCGACGCGGCCGTCGTCGAGCGATTTCGCGAGCTGGCCGCGCAGGCGCCCGGGCGGATCAGCGTCGAGCGCTCGACGCTCGGGATGCCGGCTGCGTGGAGCCCGCCGGTCGACGCGCCTGCCGAGCTCGAGGCGGCCCGGTTCGACCGCCGCCTCGACCTCTGGTGGCGGCGGACCTCATACAGCGACATCACCGCCGAGGCGCACGACCCGCTGGTCGCGAGCGAGCCCGAACGGCCGGTCCTGAGCGACGAGCCCGCGACGCCCACGCCAGCGGTGGTCGGCGGCGTCGTAGCACGGCCGGAGCTCGGCCGCGAGTCGCCGCTCGGGGCGGCTCCGGTCGGAGTCGACTTCGGAACCTTCGTCCACACCGTGCTCGAGGCGACGGACTTCGCCGCACCCGACCTCGATGCGGAGCTCGCCGAACGCGTCGTGGGCGCGCAGTCGCGCCGCGCGCTCGAGCTGGGCGATCCCGATCGGGTCGTCCAGGGTCTGCGGGCGGCGATCGAGACGCCGCTCGGGTCGGTCGTCGGCGGGATCCGGTTGCGGGACGTCGCCCGCGCGAACCGGCTCGACGAGCTCGAGTTCGAGCTGCCGCTCGCCGGCGGCGACGCGCCGACGGGCAGGCTGACGCTTCAGGAGATCGCCCGCGTGCTCCGCTCGCAGCTCCCTGCGGGCGATCCGATGGCGGCGTATGCCGCACGACTCGAGGACCCGGCGCTCCGTTCGCACGTGCGGGGCTTCCTCACGGGCAGCATCGATCTCGTGATCCGGCTCGACAGGGTGGGTGGGCCCCGATTTTTGATCGTCGACTACAAGACGAACTGGCTCGGCCCCGCCGGCGAGCCGCTGACGCTCGCCCACTACCAGCCCGAAGCGCTCGCGGCGGAGATGAGCCGCGCGCACTACGGGCTGCAGGCGCTGCTCTACACCGTCGCGCTGCACCGCTATCTGCGCTGGCGGATGTCCGGGTACGAGCCGGGCCGCCACCTCGCCGGCGTGCTGTATCTGTTCCTGCGCGGGATGGCCGGAGAGCGGGACGCGGGGGTGTTCGCGTGGCGACCACCCGGTTCACTCGTGGAATCGCTGAGCGACGTGCTTGATGGGAGCACCGGGTGAGCGCGCTCGCTGATCCGTTCGAGGCACGGCGGGCCACGCGCTCCACCGGGCTGTTGCGCGAGTTCAACGACATCGGAGTGCTGTCGGCGGCGGACGTGCACGTAGCCGCTCGGCTCGGCGAGCTGGTGGGCGAGGAGAGCGAGGCCGTGAGGCTCGCGGTGGCGCTCGCGGTGCGCGGCCCGCGGCTCGGCAACGTGTTCGTCGACCTGGCCACGATCCGCGACACCGCGAGCGTCGAGTCGGACGAGCCGGTCGACCTGTCGGAGCTGCCCTGGCCGGAAACCGAGGAGTGGATTCGAGCGCTCGGCCACAGCGACCTCGTGGCCTGCGGTGAGGACGACGCGGCGACGCCGCTGCGACTGCTCGGCACTCGCCTCTACCTCGACCGCTACTGGCGCGACGAGTGCGCGGTCGCCGCCGATCTGAACGAGCTGAAGGCGAGTGGCCGGCTCGAGGTGATCGCCGGCGGACCCGGTACCGGGAAGACGACGCGAGTCGCTCGGACGGTCGCAGAGCTGATCGAGCAGGCCGCTGCATCCGGTCCCCATCCACCCCGGCCGCCGCTGGTGGCGCTGGCGGCGCCGACCGGCAAGGCGGCCGCGCGACTCCAGGAGGCAGTCCACGACGTTACCGCTCAGCTCCCGGTTGGCGAGTCGGTACGAGAGCTCCTGATGGCCCTGCGCGCATCGACACTACACCGGCTGCTGGGGTGGCGGCCGGGGAGCCACAGCCGATTCGCGCACGACCGCGGCAACCGCCTGCCGCACGACGTCGTGATCGTCGACGAGACCTCGATGGTGTCGCTGTCGCTGATGGCGCGACTGGTCGAGGCGGTGCGCCCCGAGGCGCGGTTGATCCTGGTCGGCGACCCCGGACAGCTCACGTCGATCGAGGCCGGCGTTGTCCTCGGCGACATCGTTGATTCCGGTCCCCACCCGCCCGGCGAGGGCATCGTCGTGCTCGAGCGTGTTCACCGCTACGGCGGCGGCATCGCCAAGGTCGCGAACGCGATCCGCCAGGGCGACGCCGACGGGACCGTGGCGGCGCTGGGGGCGGCGCCGGGCGAGGTCACCTGGCTCCCGCTCGACGTCCACGAGACCGAGGCCGGCGTGGAGTTGGTCCGCGACGGGGCGCTCGCTGCGGGGCTCGAGGTGGTCCGCGCGGCCCGCGAGGGTGCGGCACTGGAGGCGCTCGCGGCGCTAGGGCGGTTCCGGCTGCTGTGCGCCCACCGGCGCGGCCCATACGGAGTGAGCGATTGGACCTCTCGGATCCAGGGCTGGCTCGCTGCTGAGATCGATGACATCGAGCAGCGCGACTACGTCGGCCGCCCGCTGCTGGTGACCGAGAACGACTACGAGCTCGGGCTGTACAACGGCGACACGGGCGTGATCGTCGACGGCCCAGGGGGGCGTCCCTCGGCGGCGTTCGAGCGCGGCGGCGAGGTGCTCCGGTTCAGTCCGCTGCGGCTCGGCGCGGTCGAAACCGCCTACGCGATGACGATCCACAAGAGCCAGGGCTCGCAGTTCGACACCGCCGCCGTTCTGTTGCCGGCCGCGAGCTCCCGAATCCTCACCCGCGAGCTCCTCTACACGGCGGTCACCCGCGCCCGCCGCGAGTTGATCCTGGTCGGGACCGAGGAGGCCGTGCGGCAGGCGGTCGCGCGCCCGGTGGCGCGGGCCTCGGGGCTGCGCGAGCGGCTATGGGGTGGAGTTATGTACTAGGCGTGGCCCCGCCGCCCCTGACAGACCGGGGCGGCGGGTCCGCGACTCACCCAGGGGCCCCTGGGCGTGGTTCCCCCGAACCAGCTCTAACGCGCCGACATGCGTTTCGAATCTCGACTCCGTCGGAGGAAGTGTGCAGACGAGTACCCGGCGGGACATCACGCGTCGTTCCTGACGGATCGCGACCGAGCCGGCGGACAAGCTTGTAACGATCGACGCGCCGCGGGGCGATCGCAAGGGATTCTGGTGCAGTGACCATCCCCGCGGGCTCTTGCGTCGTATTCCTGTCCCAACTGTCCATCTGATGTAGAGAGCGTTGGCCCGCACTGCTGATACGTCGGCTCGACCATGCTCATGAACGCGCCGAGCGCGTCTCGATATGGGAGGAGCGTGCCTGCGGCCCTGAAAGATGCGCGCCGTTCGACGCCTCGATCAGCTGGACACGCCAGCGCGCAAGCTGGGCTCGCTGGCACGCGGGGCACGTGCCGACATGTCGTATGTGGCTGCAGCGAGTCATTCGCACATCGCCTCCTCACGCTCAAGGAGCGTTTCGCGAGACGATCCGGACAGCTGCCACAGGCGCTGCAACTCACGCGCTGCGTCCTCTTCGCGCTCAAGCGCCGCTTGGTAGGCGAGGTACGCGCCGGCGCTCAGGTCACCGGGTGCCCGGAACCAGCCATGGAGCGTGCTCTCGCATTCGCTCTCGGCACCGAACCAGGCCAGGTAGGCATCGTCGAGGAGGCGAACCCCGATTGCTGCGACTTCGGTTTGTGCGTTGTCGATCATCGTCGTTGGCGTCTGGTCCAGCGCGCGCGGCCCGGTTAGCTGCCCCTGGACGAGCCGGGCCGCGCGCGTCACAACAGTTAGAGCACCGGACCGTGTGCCTGATACGCGAGTCGGATCGTTCAGCCGATCCAGGCGCTCGAATAGCTCGATGCCACGCGCCAGGGTGAGCTCTGCATGCCAGGTCGCTGGCCCGCTCTGCGGACAGCCGCTGGCGCGGGGCGCGGCTTAGTTGGAGGGTTGAGCGTGGCGGTCATCGGACTCCCGGGCGGTTGGTGGTGAGGAGGCAAGGATGCGAGAAGCGGGCCAACGTGCGCTCACAAGCGCTCACCACCCGCTCACTTCCGCTGTGAGCGGGCTGCTGCCCTGTTACCTTTTCCGCGTGGGGCTGGTCCTTGAGCTGGGGTTGCTCGGACCTTTTGAGGTTCGGATCGACCATGGCGCGCCGGTCGCGCTAGGCGGCGTAAGGCAGCGGGCACTGCTTGCCGTGCTCGGGCTTCACGCCAACCAGGTCGTCTCGACCGACCGCCTGATCGACGAGCTCTGGGGTGAACATCCACCATCGACGGCCGTACACACGGTCCAGGTGTTCGTATCCCGGTTACGCGGCGCGCTGGGGCCGGCCGGGGATCGTCTGCTCACACGGCCGCCCGGCTATGTTCTCGAGCTGGGCGCGGATGAAATCGATGCCGCTCGCTGCAAGCGGCACTACGACGGTGGGCGTTCGATGCTGGACGCCGGAGACGCCGCCGGCGCCGCCGCGCTGCTCCACGAGGCACAAGCGCTGTGGCGGGGTCCTCCGCTGGCCGACTTCACCTACGAGCCATTCGCTCAGGCGACGATCGCCCGGCTCGAGGAGCTACGCCTGAACTGTCGGGAGGAGATCATCGAAGCTGAGCTCGCGCTGGGGAGACATGCGGAGGTCGTATCCGAACTCGAGAGCTTGGTCCGCGAGCAGCCCCTTCGGGAACGGCCGCGCGGACAGTTGATGCTCGCCCTGTACCGATGCGGGCGCCAGGCTGAGGCGCTCGAAGCCTTCCAGCAGGCGCGCCGGATGCTGATCGACGAACTGGGCGTCGAGCCTGGCGTCGCCCTGCGAGAGCTACACGCGGCGATCCTGCGTCAGGACGCGAGCCTGGACGTTCCCGAGCCGCCGTCCGAAAGCACACGAGCGGACCAGCGCCAGGGGGTTGCTCCTGCGCGCGAGCAGGTCGCTCCGCCGATTGCACTCACGCGCGGCGACGGTGACGCGGAAATCACGGTCGCGGCTGAGGCACCGCCTCGGCTGCGCAAGGCGCGCAAGGTCGTCACGGTCCTGTTCGCCGACCTAGTTGACTTCACCGGGCTGACGCGCCGGTTGGATCCTGAGGCGCTGCACCGGCTGATGTCGCGCTACTTCGAGGAGATGCGGGCCGTGTTGGAACGTCACGGCGGGACGGTCGAGGGGTTTGTCGGTGACGCGGTCATGGCCGTGTTCGGCGTTCCTGTTGTCCACGAAGACGACGCGCTACGCGCGGTGCGGGCAGCCGCCGGCATGCGCGATGCGTTGCCCGGTCTCAACCGAGAGTTCGAACAGACATGGGGTGTGCGGGTTGGCATCCGCGTCGGTGTGAACACGGGTGAGGTCATCGTGGGCGATCGGACCGAGGGCGAGCCATTGGCCGCCGGCGTGGTCGTCAAGTTCGCCAAGCAAATCCAGGAGGCGGCCGCCGCCGGCGAGATCCTGATCGGCCAGCCAACCTGCCGGCTTGTCACAGCTGCCGTGCAGATCGAGCCCGTCGAACGGAGCAGCCGGGAGGGTGCTGAGGCTATCGACGCGGTTCGCTTGGTGGATGTGCTTCCTCCCGGTACCTCTGGGCGTCCTCGTCGCTTCCACTCGCCGCTGGTGGGCCGCGTGCGTCAGCTCGAAGCGCTCTCGAGCGTGTTCTCCAACATCGCAGCCGACCGAGCTTGCCACCTCTACACGGTGCTGGGATCAGCGGGCGTAGGAAAGTCGCGATTAGGCGTGGAGTTCGTCGAAACGCTCGGTGACGGCGTCACGGTGCTGGAGGGGCGATGCCTGCCATACGGAGAGGGCATCACCTACTGGCCGCTCGCGGACGCGCTACGGGAACTGGCAAGTTCAGGTGAGCGTGCAGGCGCGAAGCTGTCGGTTGACACGATCGCCGAGCAAGTGGCGGAGGAGCCAAAGGCGCAGTTAATCGCCGAGCGGGTGGCGGCGGTCCTTGGAGTCGGTGCTCCCATCGCTTGCGCGCCCGAGGAGACGTTCTGGGCGGTAAGGAAGCTCCTCGAGGCGCTCGCGAGCCGCCGCCCACTCATCGTGGTATTCGATGACGTGCACTGGGCAGAGCCCACATTTCTCGATCTCATCGAGCACATTGCGGATTACTCGCGCGGGTGCCCGATCTTCATTCTGTGTTTGGCGCGGCCCGAGCTGCTGGACCAGCGTCCGGGCTGGTCAGGTGGCAAGCTGAACGCCACCTGCGTACTGCTGGAGCCGCTTAGCTACGACGACTGCGCTGAGCTGATGGCAAACCTGCGCGGGCCGGTGCCACTGCCGGCCAAATCGGAGGCCCGGATTGCTGAGGCGGCCGAAGGTAATCCCCTGTTTGTCGAAGAGCTGCTGGCGATGGTCATCGACGACACACGGGCCGGTCGCAGGGGCGGGGAGCTGGCGTCGGACGACGAATCCCGCCTGTCCCTGCCGCCCACGATTCAGGCGCTGCTGAGCGCTCGGCTTGAGCTCCTGCCTGAGGACGAGCGCGCGCTCGTAGAAGTGGCGTCGGTAGAGGGCACCCAGTTTCACCGCGGCGTCCTCGAGGAACTCGCTCCGGGTCGGTCTGAGGTGTCCCTCGATCGCAGCCTGAGCGCGCTCGTTCGCAGGGACCTCATCCGTCCAGATCGGGCGACCTTTGCAGGGGAGCAGGCGTTTCGATTTCGTCACGTGCTGATCCGCGACGCCGCCTACGAGTCGCTGCAAAAGGACGCACGCGCTGAGCTACACGAACGCTTTGCAGACTGGCTCGAGCGCACAGTGAGTACCCGCATACCTGAGTTCGAGGAGATCGTCGGCTACCACCTCGAGCACGCCTATCGGTACGTTCGGCTGCTCCGAGGCGCCGACGCGGACGCGCAATCCCTTGCAGCCCGTGCGTCCCGGCGGCTGGAATCCGCGGGGCGAAGAGCTCTGAGCCGAAGCGATCTTCCCGCGGCGATCGGCCTGCTCGAGCGGGCGGCGGCGCTGCCTGTCGATGACGATCCGCTCCGCCCGACCCTCCTCGTGGATCTTGCGGCCACGCAGATCGAGGCCGGCAAGCTCACGAGGGCTAAATCCGTGCTCACCGAGGCCGTGGGACTGGCGGCCGCACAGAACGACGCGCGTGCATCCGCACACGCCGAAGTCCAGCGCCAATTCCTCCAGCTCGAGGAGGTCACCGGGCAAGGAACGAGCGAAGCGAAGCAAGTCGTCGAGCGTGTGCTTCCCGTCTTTGAGAGGGCGGGCGATCACCTCGGACTGTGTCGGGCGCTCCGCCTTCGGGCCTACTCGCACTGGCTCGAAGCACACGCGGCCGCGGCAGCCCGTGCGTGGGAAGAGGCCGCCGAACACGCCCGTCTTGCAGGAGCTGAACGGGAGCGCATCGAGCTTCTCACGTGGGTCGCCTCGTCGCTCTTCTTCGGCCCGACTCCGGTAGACGAGGCCATCATCACCTGTGAGCAGATCCGCGGCAAGGTGAGCGCCGACGCTGCGGCCGAGGCCGCGACGTTGCATCCGCTCGCCGGGCTGCACGCGATGGCAGGCCGCTTCGCCCTCGCCCGGGAACTTCTCGCCACCAGTCGGGCTCTCCGCGCCGACATCGACCCTACGCTCAACTTGGCTGTCTCGCATCCGAGGGCAATCGTCGAAATGCTCGCCGGCGATCCGGCAGCCGCCGAGATGTATCTGAAAGCGGACTCCGACACTCTTGACGAGATGAAGGATGAGACACTGCTCTCGACGACCGACGCCTTCCGCGCGCAGGCGCTTCTCGCGCAGGGCCGCGACGAGGAAGCCGAGCACTACACGCGGCTGAGCGAGGAACGAGCCGCAACGAGCGATCTACTCACCCAAATCATCTGGCGATCCGTCCGCGCCCGCGTTCTTGCCAGGCGCGGGAACATCGATCAGGCCGAGTCGCTGGCCCGTGAAGCGGTCAGCCTGGCCGAGCAGACGGACTTCCTCAACCAGCGCGCAGATGCGCTTGTCGACCTCACGCACGTCCTCCATCAGGCCGGACGCCATGAGGAGGCGCGCTCGACGGGTGCCGAAGCCCTCCATCTCTACCAACAGAAAGGAAACTCGGTTGCCGCAGCGAGTGCTCGCTCGCTCCTCGCCCGTCTGAGCGACGACATCACCACACGCGACGGCTTGTCACAGACGGTCGCCGCAGGTCCCAGTCATTCGCCATCAAGTTAACGAATCGCATAGGGGGTAAGTCAATGTCAGGAGCTTCGAATATCCGGTCGGTCAGCCTCGATGGAGACGTGCTGACGATCATTGGCGAGATCGCTGGCCTCCTGCAATACGATCCCGAGTTGTCGGTGCTACACGTCTGGCTAGCCCAGCCCGCATGCCCTGGGAAGCCCGGCGCCGGTCTCGCGATCGATTGCTTCGCGATTTCGGACACTCCGCCGGCGGGTACACCGAGCATTGAGTACACGAGAAATTCATTTACATTAACCGTGCCCCTGGGCCCGCCGCCCCCTCCGGGCGTCGCCGGCAAGTTCTTCGAGGGACCAGCGACCGTATCGGTGATAGCCGTTCTAGTTAAGGACGGCGCAGTGGAAAAAGTCCTTCAGTGGAGCCGTATCGCTATGATGCCCGAGGCTCCGGACCCCGTGGTGGACGCCGCACCGGAGGCAAGCCAGGGCTAATCGCCTAGCTCCGGCACGTGAGCCACCCTCTCCTGGCTCTAACGCGCGCGACTCGGTCAGCCGCCCCGAGGTCTAACCGGGCCGCGCGCGTCACAGCAGTTAGAGCAGCGGTGCGTGTGCCTGATACACGACATAAACCCCGGCACGGTGCGCCCCGGCGTACGATTGCCATTAGGGCACGGACTGCTTCGGAGCGATCAACGAGGAGGACTCTGTGATGGCAGAGCGTGTGGAGATTCCGGGCAGTGCGCGAAAGGCCGATCCGCAGCACGAGCGGGTCGGGGAGGTGGATCGCGACAAGCCGATCGAGGTCACCGTGTACCTGCGCCCGTCCGGATCGCTCGACTGGGTCGATCAGGAAGCAGGTCGCGCCCCGTCGGAGCGGCGGACGATGACGCGGGAAGAGCTTGCGAACGCCACCGGTGCCAGCGATGAGGACGTCGCCGCCGTGCGTTCGTTTGCCGGCGAGTACGGCCTCGAGGTGACGGGCGTTGACAAGGGTCGTCGAGCGGTGTCGTTGCGTGGCACGGTCCAAGCGGTTGCCGAAGCGTTCGGGGCGCAGGAGCTGCAGTTGTTCGAGCACCCGACCGCCGGGCGGTACCGCGGCCGGCAGGGACCCCTGACCGTTCCGAGGTCGCTCGGGAACGTGATCACGGGAGTCTTCGGCATCGACGAACGCCCGCAGGCGCGAGCGCACCTGCGCAAGAGTGCGGCCGCCGCCCAGTCGTACACCCCGCCCGAGGTCGCGGCCGCCTACAACTATCCCTCGAACGTCAACGGCTCAGGTCAGGCGGCGGCGATCCTCGAGCTGGGCGGCGGGTTCAGTCAGACCGATCTCGACACCTACTTCAAGGGCCTTGGTCTGACGCCGCCGAGCGTGACTGCGGTCAGCGTGGACGGGGGCACCAACTCCCCAGGGACTGACACCGATGCCGACGGGGAGGTGATGCTGGACATCGAGGTACTTGGCTCCGTCGCTCCGGGCGCCAAGATCGTCGTCTACTTCGCGCCGAACACCGACCAGGGCTTCATCGACGCTCTTTCGACCGCGGTGCACGACGCCACGAACAAGCCGTCGGTCGTCTCGATCAGCTGGGGCGGTCCGGAGGATTCCTGGACGCAACAGGCCCGGACCCAGATGGAACAGATCCTCACCGAGGGAGCCGCGGCCGGCGTGACGGTCACCGTGGCGTCGGGTGATAGCGGTTCGACCGACGGGGTGACCGACGGCAAGCAGCACGTCGACTTTCCGGCGTGCGCGCCACACGCACTCGGCTGCGGCGGCACGACGCTGAACATCGCGAACGGCCAGATCGCGAGTGAGACCGTGTGGAACGAGCTACCCAACCACGGCGCCGGTGGCGGGGGCATCAGCATCGAGTTCGCCGTGCCCGCGTATCAGTCCGGGATCAAAATGCCCAACGAATGTCGATACGGGCAAGCCTGGCCGAGGTGTGCCGGATGTGGCCGGCGACGCCGATCCCGAGACCGGCTACTCGGTTCTCGTCGACGGTGCCCGGCAGACGATCGGTGGCACGAGCGCCGTGGCGCCGCTTTGGGCCGGCTTGATCGTGCTGCTCAACGCATCGCTCGGCAAGCCCGTCGGGTTCCTCCAACCCCAGATCTACGCGGCATCGGCCGCGAGCGGATTCCACGACATCACGCAGGGCAACAACGTCGGCTACACGGCCGGGCCGGGCTGGGACGCGTGCACCGGCAACGGTTCGCCGGACGGCGCAGCGTTGCTCGGCGCGCTGGGCGGGTAGCCGCCCGCTCCCCCGCCGGCGCCCACGGTCGGCTCTGGTTGTTTGGGTGACGGCACGGGCATGCTCTTGTCGCGGCTCCCGATCGCGGCGCGAAGTTCCGCGAGCGAGATGGGATCCGGCGGGGTTCTCCACATGCGCTCGGGCCTCTACTAGCGGTCGCTCAGGAACTCGATGAGAGGGCCGTCAGCGCCGCCGACATGTTGGTCGCCGCGGGATCGCCACAGTCCCACTCGACGTGGGAGGAACGAGACGGTGTAGCTGATACGCGTGCCGCGTCGGAGGCTGCGATCAGCTGGGTGCGCCACCGGGCGAGCTGAGCCCGCTGGCACTCGGGGCAGGTGCCCACGTGGCGGGTGTGTCCGCAGGCGCTCATCGGACCACGCTCTCGGTGCGCTGGACGACGCGGCCATGGCGAGCTTCGGCGAAGCGCCACGCGCGCTCGAGTTCACGCGCGGCCGCCTCTTCCCGCTCGAGCGCCAGGCGGTAGTCGGAGTATGCGCCTCCTCGCTCCCCATCGGTTCGCTGGGACCAGGCGTGGAGCGCGAGTTCGCATTCGCTCTCGGCGCTGAACCAGGCCAGGTACGCGTCGTCGAGCAAGCAGACCCCCATCGCGGGGACCTCGGTCGTGGCGTTGTCGGGCACGTTTCCTCCCTTCGATTAGTCGGTCATCAGGTTGAGCGTTTGCTCGCCGTCGAGCTGCTCTCGCAGCCGCGCGAGCGCGCGCTGCCGGGTTGGGCCGATGCTTCCGATCGGCATGTCCAGGGCGGCCGCGATCTCTTCGTACGGAGGGCGCGGATCGGCTGTCAACAGTCGAAGGAGCGCCTGGTCGGCTGCCCGGAGGCGAGAGAACGCTCGCCGCAGCGCATCGTCCCGTTCGCCGATGAGCAGCGCATGACCGGGTGGGGGCTCCGGTGACTCATGCTCGGGACCGTCGTCACCGAACGGGACGCACCGCTGGCCGCCGCGCAAGACGCGAAGGCACTCGCGACGAGCGGTCGTCGCGAGCCAGGCGCCGACGCCCGCTGCGTTGTTCAGTTTTTTGATGTGCTGGAGCAGCGCGAGCCACGTCGCCTGCGAGACGTCGGCGGCGTCGGCGTCGCCCAGGCGGTGGGCACGGGCGATCGCCCAGATCATGCTTTCGAACTCCTGAACGAGGCGATTCCAAGCGCTCTGGTCGCCCGTGCCGGCCGCGTTAACGAGATCGGCGATCACTTCCGCGGAGAGACGCTCGCGCGGGCCGCGCGGCCTCGGTCCGGGTTTGTTCGGCGTGGCGGTCATCGTCATGTCCTCGGCTGAGTGGAGGACCGCGTCAGCGGTCGTCCACCCGGGCGACCGCCGGCGCCTGTCGTGGTTGGGGCGCGCTGGTGAGGCGGCGCGATTTCCGCGGCTTCGCCGTCGCCTCGGGGCGAGGGGCGGCGTCGCGACGAAGGTCGGCGATCCGTTCGATCGCGACCAGCTTCATGATGTGGGGATTGATGGTGGTCACCTGCGCTCCTCGTGGTTGATCACGGGACGCAGCATGCGAGGCGGCGGTCACCGCCCGATCACAACCGGTCACCAATCGCTCACCAAACCTCAAAAGGCCGGTGGGACCGGGCCTCCGGGGCGATCGGCGCTCCACGAGATCAGACGCTCGGGTGCCTGGTGGTGGCGACCTGGAGACGCTGGTCGTAACGCGCGCGACCCGCTCGCCTGCCCCCGGGTCCATCTAGGGCCGCGTGCGTTACGTCGATCAGAGCGTGGCCGGCGGCGACTGATACATCGACGCTCCGCGATCTACGAGCGCAGCCGATCCCGACTCGCTAGGCCCGGAGCCCGCGACCTCTGGTTTGACAATGATGGAACGAATGCGTCTTGTTCCGTAACAGGCGGCGGCGTGACGCTGCTCGGTTGGCGCAAGGACGGACGTGGGCGTCGAGTTCACACTTGAGGCAGAGCGGCGGTTCAGCAGCTTGGGGGTCAAGGATGCCGATCGCATCGGGGCGGCCATCGAGGAGCTGCGAGAGCACGGGCCTCGCCTCGGTCGCCCGCGCGCGGCGTCGATCAGCGGGTCGCGCCACCACAACATGAAGGAGCTCCGCTCGGCCGGCGGTCACCTGCGGGCGTTTTGCGTTCGATCCCCGTCGGCACGCAGTGATCCTGCTGGGCGGGCACAAGACCAACGACTGGAAGGGTGGTTGCTCATGGACGCAGAGGATCGACTCGAGCCGGTTCGCCGTCGGCGAGAGGTCAGCGAGACGGCGCTCGATGATGCCTTCGAGGCGAGCGAATCAGCGGGCGACGGTGGCCCCGACGACGACGTGTACCTCGACGCGCTCGCTCGCTATGTCGCCGCGCTCGGGGGTCACCTCGAGGTCCAAGCGGTGTTCCCCGACGAGACGATCACGCTGTTGTGAGAGCCCGCCTCGACGTGAGGCTCAGCCGAACTCGACGCCCTGCGCCAGCGGAAGCTCGTCGGAGTAGTTGATCGTGTTCGTGGCGCGGCGCATGTAAGCGCGCCAGGCGTCCGAGCCGGACTCGCGGCCGCCGCCGGTCGACTTCTCGCCGCCGAACGCGCCGCCGATCTCGGCGCCGGACGTGCCGATGTTGACGTTGACGATCCCGCAATCCGAGCCGTCGGCGGCGAGGAATCGCTCGGCCTCGCGCTGGTCGCGGGTGAAGATGCTCGACGACAGCCCCTGCGGCACGCCGTTGTGCAGGGCGATCGCATCGTCGAGCCCGCCGTAGGTCATCACGTAAAGGATCGGCGCGAACGTCTCGCGGCGGACGACGGCGGTCTGGCCGGGCATGCGTACGAGCGCCGGCTCGACGTAGAAGGCATCCGGGGCGCCGTCGACCGGGCGCCGGTCCCCGCCGGCGATCAGTTCGCCACCGTCGGCCTGGGCCTCGTCGAGCGCCTCGACCATCCCGCGATACGCGCGCTCGTTGATCAGCGGGCCGACGAGCGTGCCCTCAACGGACGGGTCGCCGATCGGAAGGCGATCGAACACGTCGCGCAAACCCGCGACGAGCTCGTCGACGACGTCCTCGTGCGCGATCACGCGGCGCAGGCTCGTGCACCGCTGGCCGGCGGTCCCCGCCGCGGCGAACACGATTCCGCGGGTCGCCAGCTCGAGATCGGCGGACGGCGCGACCACCGCGGCATTGTTGCCTCCGAGCTCGAGCAGGCAGCGGCCGAGGCGGGCCGCCACGCGGGGCGCCACCTGTGCGCCCATCCGCTCGGATCCGGTGGCGCTCACGAGCGCGACGTCGGGGCTGTCGATCAGGGCCTGTCCCGCCTCGGCATCGGCTATCACCAACTGGTGAAGCCCGACCGGCGCCCCAGATTCCGCGATCGCGCGGTCGAGCACCGCCGATGACGCCATCGACGTCAGCGGCGTCATCGGTGAGGGCTTCCAGACGACGCTGTCCCCGCACACGAGCGCGATGGCGGTGTTCCACGACCACACGGCGGCCGGAAAGTTGAAGGCCGAGATCACGGCCACGACCCCGAGCGGGTGCCAGGTCTCCATCAGCCGGTGGCCGGGTCGCTCGGACGGCATCGTCCGTCCCTCTAGCTGGCGCGAGAGGCCGACCGCGAAGTCGCAGATGTCGATCATCTCCTGAACCTCGCCGAGGGCCTCCGACGGGATCTTCCCCGCCTCGATCGTGATCAGCTCGGCGATGTCGGCCTTGTGCTCGCCCAGCAGCGCGCCGAACCGCTTGACCAGCGCACCCCGAACCGGCGCCGGGACCGTGCGCCAGGTCGCGAACGCGGACTTGGCCGGGGCGATCGCGGCCTCGATGTCGGCTACGCCCGCGGCAGGGACCTCGAACAGATCCTCGCCCGTGATCGGCGACCTCGCCATGACGCCTGGTCCGGTCGGGGGCGAAATCGAGAGACCGCACCGCTCGAGGCTCACCCGGGCACGCTCCCTGAGCTCGTCGGTCGAGCAGACGGACAGCGCGGTCGAGCTCATACGCGCCGGTACCACCGCGGCGACGTCGTCGGAGGTGGCTTGAGCCGCGCGCGAACCACGAGCATTCGGGGCTCATCGCTCGCGATCGACCGCGTCAGCTCTCGCTCGAACTCCGGACCGAAGCCCTCGACCGTCGTCGCCGGCACGCCAAACGACGCGGCCAGCGCCGCGAAGTCCGGCCCGACCAGGTCGACGCCGAACGGCTCCTCGCCGGCCAGCACCTGGTCGAACCGCAGCATGCCGTAGCCGCCGTCCTCGACGAGCACGATCGTCAGCGGAATGCGCGCCTCGACGACGGTCGCCAGCTCGCCACACGCGTACATGAAGCCGCCGTCCCCGACCACGCACACCGTCGGGCCGGCGCCGGCGAGACCCGCCCCGAGCGACGCCGGGAACCCGAACCCGAGCGTGCCCCAGCCGAGCGGGTAGCCCAGCTTCCGCGGCCGAGGCACCTGCCAGTAGCCGGCGAGCCAGTAGCCCGGGATGCACATGTCGGTGACGATCACCGCATCCGGTGGAACGGCCCGGTGGACGATCTCGAGCAGCGCCGCGGCCTGCTCGTCGTCCTGCTCGACCCAGGCCCTCACCGCCGCCCCGACCTCCGCCAGCCGGCGCTCGAGCTCGGGCAGGCCCTCACGAGCCGCAACCCGCGGTACCAGCTGCTCGAGCACGGCGCAGGCGTCGCCGACCAGCGTGACGTCCGAGCGGTAGCTCTTGTTCGCGTCGGCCTCGTCGATGTTGACGGCGATCAGCGCCGGCGGCTGGGGCATCTGCCAGTTCTGGGTGTTCGTGCCGTCGAAGTCGGTCCCGATTGCGACCACCACGTCGGCCTCGTCCCACATATCCCCGGCCTCCCGGGCGGCAGCCGGAGCGGGGACGCAGCACGGGTGGTCGGGGGAGAGTAGACCGCGACCCATGTAGGTGGTGAGGACCGGGGCGGCCAGCTTGAGCGCGAGCTCCCCGACCAACGGCCCGGCTTGCGCGCGGAGCGCGCCGCCGCCCGCCCAGATCAGCGGTCGCTCGGCACCCGCGAGCAGCTCGCACGCCCGCTCGATCCGCTCGACCGGCAGTGGCGTCCCGGCGACCGGCGGTGGCGCGGGGACGCGCGCCTCGGGAACGGGCTTTGACAGCAGGTCGGTGGGAATGCCGAGGTACACCGGGCCGGTCGGCGCCGCGAGCGCCGCCGAACCGGACTCGAGCGTCGCGCCGGCGATCTCGTCCGCGCGCTCGACCAGCCGCGCAGCCTTGGTGACCGGGATGAACATCGCGGTCTGATCGCGCGTCTCGTGCAGCGTTCCCCGGTACACCCCTTCGCGGCGAAGCGCCGTCGAGATGTCGGTGGCGATCACGAGCACCGGGGAGCCGGCCGCCATCGCCTCGCCGGTGCCGCCGAGCGTGTTCGCCGCCCCGGGGCCGGTGGTGACCAGCGCGACGCCGAGCCGGCCGGTCGCGCGCGCGTACCCGTCGGCGGCGTAGGCCGCGGTCTGTTCGTGCCGGACGCCGACGAGCCGGATGTCGGAATCGGACAGCGCCTTCCAGATCGGGAGGTTGTGGACCCCGGGCAGCCCAAACACCAGCTCGACCCCGAGCCGCTCGAGCATCTCGACGAGGCGCGTGGCGCCGGTCGCAGTTGGTGTCGCTATCTCGACCACACCCGTATTCCTAGACGATGTTGTACTCCGGGCGCAGCGCGGCAGCGTCGAAGCGCTCGACGCTCAGCGGCGAGATGTCCACGAACGTCGTGCGGCGCAGGACCATGTCGCGCAGGATCTCACCAACCGCCGGACCCTGCAGGAACCCGTGGCCGGAGAACCCGGTCGCGTACAGAAAGCGCGAGACGCCGGCGGCCTCGCCGATGATCGCGTTGTGGTCGGGCGTCATCTCGTACAGGCCGGCCCAGCCACCGCGGATGCCGACGTCAGCGATCCGCGGCGCCCGCCGGCGGACGACGTCCATCAGTCCCGGGATCCACTCCTCGGTGGTGTCGACACTGAAGCCGGGCCGCTCGTCCGGATCGGACATTCCCATCAGCAGGCCGGGACCCTCGCGGTGAAAGTAGAAGCTCGACGAGAAGTCGATCGTCATCGGCAGGTCCGGTGGCAGCCCGTCGACCGCCTCCGTGAACAGGATCTGCCGGCGCAGAGGGGTCACGGGCAGCTCGACGCCGACCATCGCGCCGCACCGTCGCGACCACGGACCCGCGGCGCAGATCACGACGCCAGCGCGAATCCGGCCCCAGTCGGTCACGACCTCAGTGATCTGTCCGCCGCTCATCTCGATCGCGGTCACCTCGCAACCGGTACGGATGTGGGCGCCGAGACTCCGCGCGGTGAACGCGTAACCCTGGACGACGCCCTCGGGAGTCGCGTGGCCGTCGCCGGGCGAGAACGCCGCGGCGAGGATGTCGTCCCCCTCGAGCAGCGGGCACAGCCGGCGCGCCTCGGCTGCGGTCAGGATCCGGGAATCGACGCCGCACTCGTTCTGGAGCGCGACGCTCTGCTCGAATTCCTCGACGTCCGACTCGGTGGTGAGCACGAACAGATAACCGACCTGCTTCAGCTCGATCTCCCAGCCGGGGCGGCGGCCGAAGTCGCGAAACGCGGCCATGCTGCGCTTCGCGATCTCGATGTTCAGCAGGTCCGAGAACTGCGTGCGGACGCCGCCGGCGGCCTTGCTGGTGGAGCCGCTGCCAAGCTGCGCGCGCTCGATCAGCACCACGTCGACGCCGGCCTCGGCGAGGTGGAAGGCGGCGCTCGTGCCGATCACCCCGCCGCCGACGATGACCACCGACGCGGACTCCGGGAGGGGCGGGCGGCGTGGCATCACTCGATTGTTACGAGTTGGGGCGTCCTACTGCCCGAACATGCTCGTCAGCAGCGGCGTGAGGGGTCCGTGCAGGGCGTCGTACTCGCTCGCGCCGGCGCCTCGCGTGCACACGCCGTAACCCGGGTCCTGGCCGTTCTCGGCTTGCCGGAGCGGAGACACCGGGCCGGCGACGTGGACGTACTTCGCGATCGCGGTGGTCAGGGTGTCGGCGGTGGGGTCGACGACCTCGCGCCCGGCCTTGGCCTCGCCGAAGTGACCCGGCCAGCAGGCCCAGTTCGTCTGCCCGAGGTCGACGAGCGGGGTGTCGTAGGCGCGGAAGGCGTAGCGCCCGCCGCCGCAAACGACCCAGTCGTACAGCGCTCCGCCACCCTGCGAGCGCTTGTAGCCGCCGCAAGTGTTGGGGTAGCTGGGGTGTCCGCCGATCGCCGCCTCGACGATCGGATGGAGACGTCCGGGTCCGTCGAAGGTGAGCTTCGGGCTGTTCCAGTAGTAGAACTGCCCCTCGTTGGCGTGACGGGCCATGTACAGCGCCATCGGGTTCAGCGTGCGCTGATCGAGCAGCACGGTCACATGCTCCCAGTCTCCCTGGTGCAGGTCGATGTTCTCGACGTCGCCGGCAACGGGGGCCCCGTTCATGAGCGAGGATCGAGTGACGACCGGGTAGTAGTTGTACGGGTAGAAGAACCAGTACTGCAGGCCGATCAGCCCGTCCGAGGGATTCGGGACGTCCCCCGGCGTAAGTACGGCTCGAACCGTCGGCCACGCCGGTAGTTGCCCGCCGATGCCGGCGAAGTGCACAGGCCCGCCGTAGTAGAAGTACAACTGGGCCGTTCGCCAGGGGTCGAGGATCCCGGGGTCGGCGAGCCAGTGATGGAGCGAGCCCGTGACCGTGTGCTGCCCGGCCTCGAACGCGCGGAACTGGGCCGCCGGATTCTCGGTGAGCGCGCTGGCTGTGACGTTCGCCGTGGTCGGGAACCTGAGGTAATCGGCCGGCTGACCGGTCGCCGGGACCGAGGTGACCGGCTTGCAGGCGGCCGAGACCGCCGGCGTGACGAGGCACGCGTGGGCCCCGTCCGGCCCGATGTCGTCCAGCACGGCTCCGACCGACACCGGCCAGAAGCGATCTGCGACCGAGACCTCGAGCGTCGGCTGGTAGCGACGGGCGAGCCGCGCGATCCGAGGGTCGGTCGTCTGCTCGACCGGTGGCTCGGCGTCGACGGCGCGACCTCCCGGGGCACCCGGCCCCGCGATCACTCCGCTGCCTAAGGCCGGATCCTCGCTGCCCGCCACCAGGCGAGGCGGCGGCGCGCCGGCGCACGTCGCCGCGCGGGCATGCAGGTCCGGCGCAATGATCGCGTGAGGCCAGTCGATGCCGACCAAGTCGAGGACGAGCGCGAGGAGGGTGGGCCGATCGCCCGAGTCGAGCGCCGCGCTGCCGTTCGCCGCGACCTTGACGGTGCGGGTCACCGGCACGGTCTCGAGATGCGCGTCGGTCGAGGTCGCGTCGGCCAATGGCGTGCATACGATCAGATGGACGGCGTCACTCGACCGCGAGAGGTCGCCGCCGATGAATTGCGCCGACGCCGTCTCGACGGTCACACCGTCGAACGACACCGGTGGCATCCCGAGGTAGCCGACGGCGACGGCGGTGTACATCGCCGCCATCAGCCACGGCAGCGGCGATCGAAGTCGGAGCGTGAGCGGTTGCGCGGCGTTGGCGCGAACGAATTTGCGGCCCCAGGTAGAGATGACGACGCCGGTGATGACCAGCAGCCCGACCGGGGGCGATGACAGCACCGCGAGCGCGGCGACGAGCACCCACGATGCGGCGTGGACCTGAGGATGCGCGTCGAGTGGCCCGAGCGTCGTCAGCACGCGGTGGACCGACAGGAAAGCGATCACGCTCGCCGGAATCACGGCCCACCAGGCGGACTGGAACGCAGCGACGGCTTGTCCGATGCCGAGAGCGATAACCCCGGCCAGGACGAGCAGGTTGAATCCGGCGAGGATCTGGAGCAGCCGGGCCCCGGCGGGAATCCCCATCACGTGGCCCTGGTCGGCGCCCTCACCGACGGCCCGCGTGTGCTCTTCCGCCGCCTTGCCCTGAACATCCGCGGCTGCCTGGAAGTCGTTGGCCGCCCGCTCGCGCGCGTCCGCGACCATCGTGAGCTTCGCCGCCCGGCTGACCTTCGCGAGTCTCCGTTCGCGTCTGGCCTTCCCGCGCGCGCTGACGTGCCTGAAGCGTGCGTCCCGGGCCGCCCGGCGCTGTTCACCCTCGGGCGTCCGAGCGTGCAGCGAGTCCCAGGCCTTGCGGACGCCCCCCTTCTCGACGATGTCCTGCCAGTCGTGACCGTGGAAGTCCCACCGCCTCCAGGCGGCGAAGTATGCGGCGGCGCAGGACACGACCAGCGTCGCGCAGCCGATGCCGATGAGGATCAGGCCGGTCAGGATGCTGTGCCAGACGGGGACGACGAACAGCCCATGGCCGGGAGACAGTCCGGCCACCGCGAGGCGAAGCCCCGTCGTGAACACCCCGACCAGGCACGCGAGCACCGCCAGCGCGACGACGGCCGCAACCCCGATCCAAATCCTCGACGGGTGTGACACGTTCGCCCCTCGTCTCGCTGACTTCCCCCGCACCCTATTCTCGCGAATGGCCGGGGTGGCGGCAAGCGGGGCGATCAGGCCTCGTACAACCCGCGAAGTCCAGGAGCCACGTAATCCGGGAGGTTCATCTCGTGGCCGACGGCGGCGAGCCAGCCGACATCGTCCGCCGCCGTGAGCGGATCGAGCTGGATCGGCGAGAGGAGAGACGAGATCGGCGGCGCGCCCGCCTGCGGTCTGTCGACCGGCCCGGTCACCGCCCCGTCGAGTTTCAGATGCGGACGCTGCGTGAAATCGGTGTGCTCGAACTCGTCGAGCGCGAGCCGCGGATGGCCCGCGTGCACCGCCGGCGCCGCTGCCAGTGCCTCGGGCCCGTGCCCCCGCTCCTGCTCGAGCCGAATCGCCTTGATGTTCTGCAAGGCATCCGCGAGCTTGGCCTGCGCCTCGGCGTAGCTGATCCCGGCGACGTCCGGGTCCTCCGTCGCCTGCGTGAGGTAGAGCACCCGGGGCTGCCCGCCGACGGCGAGCTTCTCGAGCCCCGGGCCGTCGGCCGCCATCAGCGCGGGTGTGCCGTAACGGGGCGTGCCGTCGATTGCCACGAGCTGAACCGTCCGCTCGTCGCCCTCGAACAGCGGCGTCAGCGGAGCGGCGTCGTTCCGGCCCGCGACGACGACCAGGTCGGCGCGCTTGCCGACCTCGAGCGAACCGACAGTCTTGTCCCAACCGAGGATCTCGGCGCCTGCGGTCGTGGCCAGGCGGACGAGTTGCTCGTCGCTGAACACGTTCGCGTTGCTCTGGCTGTAGATGCGGGCGACCTTGAGCTCGCCGAACAGGCTCCTGCTGCCGCTCGGTGACCAATCGGACCCGAGTCCGATCTTGAACGGGCTACCGGCGGTACCCGCGGCCGCCGCGGCGGCGACGTTCGCGGTCTTGCCGTAGAGCAGCAGATTGCTGAACGGCGACCACACCATCGACGCACCTTGCGCGGCCATCACCTCGAAGTCGGCCGAGGTGAGCGCGACGCAATGGATACCGGCGAGCGAGGGCGCGATCGCCCACTTGTTGCCCGGAAGCTGAAGCGCCTCGAAGTGCTTGTGGGCGGCCTCGTCCGTGCCCTCGCTCAGGTGCAGCAGGAAGCACGTCTTCTTCTCGATCTCGGCGAGGAACGCCTGTGGATCGTTCGCGTCGACGTCGGCGATGCGGCTGCCGGCCTCGGGCAGTTGCTTGTCGCCGGTCTCCTCGACATTGCGGACGATTCCCCGGTAGTAACGCCGGACGCCAGGGGCGCTGAACAGCGCGATGCCCTGCGAGGTCGTCACTCCGCCGACGAGCGCCTTGCACTCGACGTACCGGACGAGCGCCGGCAGCAGTTCGGTCGCCTCGCCGATCGTCTTCATCGGCGCCGTGACCAACTGGTGATAGATCGGCGTGTTGCCCCACTGGTCGCGGTTCGTATACGTCTGCGGCACGTTCCACAGCGGCAGCGCGTTGTAGGCGAGGTGGTTGTGGAGCTCGATCAGACCCGGGAGCACTGTTCCCTCGGTCTCGACCGGGACGACGCCGGCGAACCCATCGGGAACGGGGTCGCCGGGCTTCGTGATCGCGGCGATCGCGGCATCGGCGATCCAGATCGTGCCGTCCATGATCACGGTCGACTTCGCGTCCATCGTCACGATCTGCCCGGCCAGCGCCCACTTCGGGCTGCTCGCAGGGTCGATCGGGCTCGGTACGGTAGGCATATGCCTACCGTACACCGGCGCGCGTTTGGAGATAAGCTTTTCGCCGCGCGGGCCCGGGGCAGCACGAGCCCGTTTGGACGGTGGTGGCGATGACGCATCTATACGACCCAGGCCCCGTGAGCGAGCCATACGCCTCGCTAGTCGGCGACTATCCCGGCGCGGAGGTGTACCCACCGGCCTCGTTTCGCGTCGAGTGGGGCCCGATCTTCCACCGTGGACGACTCGACGGCAGCGCCCGGCTGCTCGTGATCGGACAGGACCCGGCCCAGTCCGAGGCGGTCGTTCGGCGGATCCTCGTCGGGGAGGCCGGACACCGCACTCAGGGGCTGATGGCAAAGCTCGGCTTCACCCGCAGCTACCTGCTGATCAACACGTTCCTCTACTCGGTCTACGGCCAGACCGGGGGCGAGCAGCACAAGGACGACCAGGGGATCGTCGACTACCGCAACAGCTGGTTGCGGAGCATCTTCGGCGGCAACACGATCGAGGTCGTGCTGGCCCTGGGCTCGCTCGCCGACGATGCCTGGCAGAAGTGGAAGCAGACGCCGGTCGGACACAGCTACTCACCCGCGTACGCGCACGTCACGCACCCGACCGAGCCCGAAAGCAGCTCGGGCGGCAATCCGGCGAAGCTGAAAGCGGCGATCGCGGCGATGCTCGACAACTGGAACCAGGCGCTGGCCGCACTACATCCACTGATCTCTCATCCGGACACGCCGGGTCCGCTTGTCCCCTACGGAGACGCGTTTGCGCCGGGCGACCGGATCGAGATCCCCGAGTTCGACGCGCCGGCGGGGCTCCCGGAGTGGATGCGCTCGCCCGCCGCGTGGGCGCAGCGGGTGGGCAAGACCGCGGCTGATAAGCGCGCGAACATCACGATCACGATTCCGGCCGGCGTGCTCTGAGCTGGAGTCACATCCGACGGACGCCCGGCGGAGCGGCCCCACGGATGCCGACCGGAGCGAGGCCCCACCCCGCGCGTTTAGGCTACCCGCACATGGGCCGCGTCGAGGGCAAGATCGTCGTGGTGACGGGCGCTGCCGGCGGGCAGGGCTCGGCCGAGGCGCGTGCGCTCGCCGTCGAGGGCGCGACCGTGATCGCGACCGATGTCGACGCTCCCCGGCTCGACGACGACAGGATCTTGTGCCGCGCGCTCGACGTCACCTCTGAGGAGGCGTGGAGCGAGCTCGCGCGGTGGCTCCGGTCGGAGCACGGGCGCGTCGACGGGCTCGTCAACAACGCGGGGATCTCGATGCGGCTGCGGTTGGCGGAGATCACGCTCGCCGACTTCGAGCGGGTGATGGCGGTGAACGTCAACGGTGCGCTGCTCGGCACACAGGCGATCACGCCGCTGATGGGCGGTGGCGGCTCGATCGTCAACGTCAGCTCCGTGGCGGGGCTGCTCGGCTATCACGCGGTCGGTTACACGATCAGCAAGTGGGGGATCCGGGCGCTGTCGCGCGTCGCGAGCCTCGAACTCGGGCCGCGCGGGATCCGCGTCAACACGATCCTCCCGGGCTTCATAGAGACGCCGATGACCGCCAGCGCGCCGGAGGCATTCCGGCGGGCAAACGTCGAGGTGACGCCGCTCGGCCGAGTCGGGCGGGCCGAGGAGGTCGCGCCGCTGATCGTGTTCCTGATCTCCGACGAGTCGTCGTTCATCACGGGCGCTGAGATCGCGGTCGACGGCGGTCAGACGGCCCATGGAGGCGCCAAGGCGCTTTCCGACGCGGTGACGGCCGCGTCCGCACCCCAGCCCCAATAGAGAGGAGAGGACGATGGCAAGTGTTGAGACCGTGCGAGGCCCGGTGGAGCTCGACGACCTCGGCCGGACGCTCATGCACGAGCACATCTTCATCATGCAGCCCGAGGCGCTGCAGAACTGGGGCCATGCGTTCGGCCCGCGCTACTGGGACGAGCACGAGCGGATCACCGATGCGGTCGAGAAGCTCACGCGCGTGCGGGAGGCGGGGATCCGCACGATCGTCGATCCGACTGCTCCCGGGCTCGGTCGCTACATCCCGCGGGTCCGCGAGGTCGCAGAGGCAGCCGACCTCAACATCATCGTCGCGACGGGCGTGTACGCGTTCCTCGAGCTGCCGAACTTCCTCGCGTACCGCAGCAAGGAGGCGATCGCAGAGCTGTTCGTGCGCGAGATCCGTGAGGGGATCGACGACACCGGCGTCAAGGCGGCCTTCCTGAAATGCGCGGTCGAGCGCCACGGGCTCGTGGGCGACGTCCCGCGAATCATCGAGGCGATCGCGATGGCGGCGACCGAGACCGGCGCGCCGGTGATGGTCCACACCAACGCCGAGCAGCGCACCGGGCTGCTCGCGCTCGACGCGCTCACCCGCCACGGTGTCGACCCCGGCCGGATCGTGATCGCGCACATGGGCGACAGCAACGACCTCGCCTACCTTCGGCGGGTCGCGCACGCCGGCGCCTGGATCGGATGCGATCGATTCGGCATCGACCACTTCAACCCGCTGGCCGACCGAATCCGGACACTGATCGCGCTGGTGCAGGAGGGCTTCGCCGACCGCATCCACCTCTCCCACGACGCGGCGTGCTTCCTCGACTTCTTCATCGGCAATCCGTTCTTCGCCGACGAGAAGCCCGACTATCTGCTGATCTCGAACCACGTCCTGCCGGCGCTGCTCGAAGGCGGGGTCACCCAGGACCAGATCGACCAGATGATGGTCGCCAACCCGGTGCGGTTCTTCGGTGGCCGTGCCTCGGCGGACGGCGGCGAGGCGTCGGTGGCCGGAGCCGCGGGTGGTGCGCTAGGCAGCTAGCTCAGCTACCCACGTTCTCGTGAACGGTTGAGGGGTCTGTCCCGAGCGTTTGACCCTGTGATGCTGGCGGACGTTGTCCTCGCTTTTGCCGACGATCGGCGCGATCTCGGGATAGGGGTAGTCGAACACGTCGCGAAGGAGCAGCACGGCCCGCTGCTCGGGCGAGAGACTCTCGAGCAGCACCAGCATCGCCACCGACAGCGAGTCGGCCATCTGCGCCTTTTGCGCGGGGTCGTCGGTGCTGTCGGTGATGATCGGCTCGGGCAGCCACTCGCCGACGTAGCGCTCGCGGCGGGCGCGCGCGGAGCGCAGCTCGTTGATCGCCAGCCGGGTGGTCACGGTCGCGACGAACGCGCGCGGCGATGCGATCCGCTCGCCGCGATCGAGCGCCTGATGAACGCGCAGCAGCGCTTCCTGGACGATGTCCTCGGCCTCGGAGACGCTGCCGAGCATCCGGTAGGCGATCGCGAACGCGACCGGCCGAAGCTCGTCAAGGAGTCGCTCGCGATCGGTCATGCTGCCGCGAATCCCTGCCGCCAGCTCGGATGCTGAGGGCGCCACCCGAGGTCGCGCTTGGCCTTCGCGTTCGACGCGCCCCGAATCTCGGTCATCACGACCACGCCGTACTCGCCGGCGAACAGTCGCCCGATCAGCCGCGGCACCCGCATCGGCTTCTTCGCGCCGAGCTGATCAGCCAGCGCCGGCAGCCACTCGGAGACCGGGGCGGGGTCATCGTCGACCACGTTGTACACCCCGCGGCTGCCGTGCTCGACCGCCGCCACCGTCGCCTCCGCCGCGTCGGCGACGTGGACGAACGACCACACGCCGCCGCCGTCCCCGACGACCGGGAACTTGCGCCTGCGGACCAGCTCGAACTGCTCAGCGCCCGGCGCCAGCGATGTACCCGGCCCGTAGAACCAGCCGTAGCGCAGCACGATCCCCTCGGTCCAGGGCGCCCCGAGGACTGCCTCCTCGAGGTGACGGATTGCTGCCAGATTCGCCTCCGTCTGCGGGGCAGGTGCGCGGTCGTATGGGTCCTCCTCGCTCATGACCGGTCCGCCGACGCGCCCGTAGGCGGCGATGTGGCTTTGCGCGACGAACCGCCGCACCCCCACCGCATGTCCGGCCGACAGCAGGTGGTCCGTGCCGTCGGTCCGCAGGCGGTTGGTCGGTGCGAAATCGCGCTCCATGTGGCGCGTGTCGATGGCCCCGATCGCGGTCAGCTGATGGACGATCACGTCCGGCCTCGCCCGGGCCACGGCGTCGGCGACCTGATCGGGATCGAGCGCGTCCGCGACCACCGGCACGGCGCCCAGTTCCTGGAGCACCGGCTGCTTTGACTCGCTCCGCGTCATGCCATGAACCTCGTGACCCGCGGCAACCAGGCGGGGCACCAACTGCCTGCCGATCGCTCCCGTTGCACCTGCCACAAACACTCTCATCACTGGCTCCTTGCTCGACGATCACCTGTACCCAAACGACAAGACAGCGCCCTCGGCTGTGGCACCTCCGAACGCCCCGGCGTCGGAACGCCCGGCACGCGGTCATCCTGGACTACGCCGCTCGAACGGGGACGGCTAGCTGCGGCTGCCGTTGGCGATCAGGTCGTCGAGCAACTCGCCGTAGTGGCCGAGCGCGAGCGACAGGTGCCCGTGGTCGGCAAGCAGGTTCGCGCGGGCGCCGGGGATGTGCGCGGCGAGCCACTCGCCGTGCGCGAGCGGGACCATCCGATCCTGGGCGCCCTGCCAGATCGTCACCGGGCACGAGATGTCTGAGAGTTCGAAGCCCCAGTCGTTGATCAGCTCGATGTCGTCGTCGAACCATCCCCATACGCCGTGTTTCATGCCCGCGCGCGTGGACTCGGCCTCGTACTCGGCGAACTCGCCGGTCATCACGCTGCGATCGACGTCGGACAGCAGGTCGCCGAACTCCGCGTGGAGATCTGCGGCGTCCGCTGAGATTAGCTTCGCCCGGAACGGCTCGATGAACGCGAGCAGCTCCTTCTCGCCGGCGTCGGCGGCTGCGATCTCGTCGATGTTCTCCTGTCCCATGCCGTCGAGCCAGTCGAGGCCCTCGGCGGACCGCGGCGCGCAGCCGGCGATCGTCGCCGCCGCGATCACCCGCTCGGGGAGCAGGGCCGCGGTCGCGAGCGCATGCGGCCCGCCGCCGGACCGACCCGCCGTATAGAACCGCTCGACCCCGAGCGCATCGGCGACCGCCGCCACGTCTCCCGCGCAATCGGCCACCGAGCGGCCTTCGCACCGCTCGCTCTCCCCATACCCCGGGCGGAGGTAGAGCACATGTCGGATCCCGCGCTTTGCGCCGAGCTCGACCAGCGGCGAGTACATGCTCGCCGCGCTCGGAGTCCCCATGTGGAAGATCAGCGTGTCACCGTCATCGGGGCCGGTGACCTCGACGTCGAGACGTCCACGAGGACCCGCGATGTGGCGCCGAGTGGTCATCTAGTGCGACGATAACGCCTAGGCTTGGAATCGTGAGGCTCGAGTCCGCCGGCACGCTGGACCTGTCGCTCGTCCGCGAGGTGTTCAACGAGAGCTTCTCGGACTACCTGGTTCCCATGCAGCTCGACGACGTCGCGTTTCGCGACCACGTGGACGGAAACGACGTCGATCTCGACTGCTCGCAGGTGGCGATCGAGGACCGGCCGGTCGCGGTGGCGCTGATCGCGCGCCGTGGCGCGGCGGGATGGGTGGGTGGCATGGGCACGGCACCGATGTACCGCCGGCGCGGTCTCGGCGAGCGCGCGCTGGTGGCGGGGCTCGAGGCCGCGCGCCGGCGGGGCTGTCGCGAGGTGTGGCTCGAGGTGATCGACGCAAATCGAGGAGCGATCGCGCTGTACGAGAAGCTCGGCTTCCAGTTGGTACGAGAGGTGGTCGTGTGGTCGCTGGCCGCGCGGCGAGACGGTGCGCCGGCGCCGCTACCGGTCGAGGCCGAGGCCGCCCAGGCCTGGATCGCCGGGCATCGGGAGAGCCGGGAGCCGTGGCAGCGCGCCGACGAGAGCGTGGCCAGGATGCGGGCGCGGGGAGCGGCCTTGCGCGCGCACATCATAAATCGTGACGGTGAGGTCGCCGCCGCGGTGGTGTTCCGCGACGATGCCGACCCGGTCATTGCTCTCCAGATCGCAGCGGTCGACGAAGGCGCCGCCGCCGATGCGCTGCTGGCGGCGGCCGGACCGGATCGCGGCCTGCGCCTGTCGAACGCCCCGGTGGGCGAGGCGCCGGCGCGGGCGCTCGCCGGTCTGGGCGCGCGTCCGGTCGTACGTCAGCACGAGATGTGGCTGGCGCTCTGAGGTCAGTCGCCGGCGCGGTCGATCGGCAGCGCCGCGAAACTCTGGCTCACCGGCATCAGCTCGATCACGTTCACGTTGACGTGCTCGGGTTGAGAGGTGGCCCACTCGACCGCCGCCGCGATGTCCTCGGGGCCCAGCGGCGTCGTGCCCGAGTAGACCCCGGCCGCCCTATCGGCGTCGCCGGCGAACCGCACCTCGGAGAACTCGGTCCCGCCGATCAGACCGGGCTCGATGCTGGTGACCCGGACGCCGGTTCCGTGCAGGTCCGCCCGCAGCCCGAGGCTGAACTGGTGCACGAACGCCTTGGTCGCCCCGTACACGTTCCCACCCGGGTACGGATACGTGCCGGCGATCGAGCCCATGTTGACGACGTGGCCGCGCCGGCGGGCCACCATCCCGGGCAACAATGCGCGAGTCGCGTACACCAGGCCCGTGCAGTTCGTTTCGATCATCCGCTCCCAGTTGTCGAGCACCGCGTCCTGCGCCGGCTCCAGCCCGAGTGCGAGTCCCGCGTTGTTGACGAGCACGTCGACCTCGGCGAACGCACCCGGCAGCGACCGGACCGCCTGCTCGATTGCGTCGTTATCGCGGACGTCGAGCACGACCGGCAGGACTGCCTCCTCGCCGAACTTGGCCACGAGCGCATCCAGCCGGTCGCCCCGCCGCGCGGTCGCGATGACCTTGACGCCGGCGGCCGCGTAGCGACGGGCGATCGCCTCGCCGAGGCCCGAGCTTGCGCCGGTGACGAAAGCGACGCGAGGTTGCATGACTCAAGATCCTAGGATGACGGGATGCTCCACACGTTGCTGACGTTCGTGCCGGTGGCGGCGCTGCTCTCGATCACGCCCGGAGCGGCGACGGCGCTCGTCGTGCGAAACGCGGCCCGCGGTGGGCGGCGTCACGCGTTCTTCACCACGTCCGGCAACTCGATCGGCGTGCTCGCATGGGGATGCTTCGCGGCGGTCGGAATCGCCACGCTCGTGGCGACATCGGCGGCGGTGTTCGACGCAGTCAAGCTCGCCGGCGCGGTAGTACTGCTCGTGATCGGGCTGCGGGCGCTGCTGGTCCGCGGCGACGCTGACGCGCACCCGGCTGGCGCGACCGGAACCGTGACCCTCTCGGGGCGGGCGGCGCTCCGCGAGGGCCTGATCACGAGCCTTGCCAATCCCAAGCTCGCGGTGTTCTTCGTAGCGCTGTTCCCGCAGTTCATCCCGCGCGGAGCCGCCGTGCTGCCCTGCGCGCTCGCGATGGCGGCGGTGATCGTGGCCGTGGATCTCATCTGGTACTCGACGCTCGCGTTGCTCGTCGCGCGGGCCCGGCGGGCGTTCGTCGACGGCGGCTGGGGCCGGCGGGTTGAGCGGTTGACCGGAGCCGTGCTGATCGGGCTGGGCATCCGCCTCGCGCTCGAGCGCCGCTGAACATGGACCCGGTTCACCTCGACGACCTGGACACGCCGTGCCTGACGGTCGACCTCGACGTGTTTGAGCGCAACGTGCGCTCCTGCTTCAGCCGGCTGGCCGGCGTCCACGTCCGACCCCATCTGAAGACCGCGAAGAGCCCGGAGGTGGCGCGGCTGCTGCTCGACGCCGGCGCCACCGGCGTGTGCGTGGCCAAGCTCGGCGAGGCCGAGGTGATGCTCGCCGGCGGGATTGAAGACGTGCTGATCACGAGCGAGATCGCCGGTCCGGTGAAGGTGCGCCGGCTGGCGCGGCTGGTGTCGGAGTGGCCGGCGGCGCGCGTTCGCATCGTCGTCGACTCGTGGGACGGAGCGTCGGCGATCGACGAAGCGCTTTCGGGGACGCTCGAGACGCTGATCGAGGTCAACGTCGGGCAGAACCGCTGCGGCGTGGCTCCCGAGGACGCGCTCGCACTCGCGGATCGGATCCGGGGGCTCGAGCGGCTCCGGCTGGTGGGACTCCAGGGATACGAAGGCAACCTGCAGCACGTGCGCGACGCCGAGGAGCGTCGGCGGCTCTGCGACCTGTCGATGGGACGTCTTGCCGCCGCCGCGGAGCAGGTGCGCGCCGGCGGACACGACATCGACGTCGTGACAACGGGCGGCACCGGAACGGCTGAATTCTGCGCGGCTCATGACGCGGTGACCGAGGTCCAGCCCGGGTCGTTCGCGTTCATGGACGCCGATTACCTGGACACTGGCGGCATCCCTTACGAGTCCTCACTCGTAGCGATCGCGACCGTGATCAGTCGGCCCGCGCCGGACCGCGCGGTGATCGACGCCGGGCTGAAGACGCTGTCGGACGATTCCGGCCCGGCGCGGCTCGTCGGCGTCCCGGGCTGGAGCTACCAGCACGGTGGCGACGAGCACGGGGTGCTCACGCCGAACGGCGAGCCCGACCGACTCGAGCTACGGGTCGGCGACCGCGTGGCGTTGATTCCGTCCCACATCGACCCGACCATCAACCTCCACGACGTGATGTACGCACACCGGGGTGGAAAGGTGGAGGCGACGTGGGCGGTGGCGGCGCGCGGCAAGGTGCAGTAGGCGGTCGCGACACCGGATGCGGGCGGATCCATCTCCGCGGGGAGCTGGCGGCGCTGGCGCGGCGGTGCGCGGACGCCGACCTGCATATCGCGTCATTGCGCGCGTCGGGGACGGACCATGACGCGTCATGCACGTGGGGCACGCGTTATCCGTCACGGTCGCCCACCCACGCGTCGAATGTCGCGCTACGCATGTGGTTCGGTGGTCTGGCTCCACAGGACCGGGCGTGGGTTCCGCAGGCCGCGGCCTGGGCTGACGTCTAACTGTCGAACCCGAGGCCCATCCGGTCGAGCGTCCTCAGCCAGATCCCACGCCGGCCGTCGTTACGGTCGGCGGCCGCGAGCCGGTTGCGGGTCAACTGGATCACGCCGGTGCGAAGCGGCTCCGGCGGGAACGGCACCGGGCGCCGGCGGACGATCGTCAGCGCGGTCGCCTCGCTCTCGCGGCCGTCGAGCAGATCGAGCGCGACCCTGGCACCGAACCGGCTGGCGCCGACGCCGAGGCCGGTGTAGCCGAGCGCGTACGCGACACGTCCGCCCAGCGCGGTGCCGAAGAACACCGAGAAGCGGCTGCAGGTGTCGATCGCGCCGCCCCATCGATGGCTGAAACGCAGGCCTTCGAGCTGCGGGAACGTAGCGAAGAAGTGCTGCGAGAGCGTGGCGAAGGTGGGCTCGTGGTCGTCGAGCTGCGGGCCGACCGGTCCGCCATATCGGTAGACCGCGTCGTATCCACCCCAAACGATTCGCCAGTCGGCGGTCAACCGGTAGTAGTGGAACTGGTTGCCGATGTCGCTGATGCCCTGCCGGCCTGCCCACCCGATCGCCTCGCGCATGCGTTCACCGAGCGGCTCGGTCGCCAGCACGTAGTCGTACACGGGCGCGATGTACCTCCCGATCGCGCGCAGCAGTGGCGGGTATGCGCTCGTCGCCAGCAGCACCCGGCGGGCGTCGACGACCCCGCCGTCGGTGACGACCGATACGCCGGCGGCGGTCCTGCGCAGCGCGCGGACGGGGCTGTACTCATGGATCCGCACGCCGTCGCCCGCGGCCGCGGCGCGCAGCCCGTCGCCGAGCTTGCCGGCGTGGACGAGCGCAGATCCGGTCCGCGTCCGCAGGCCGCCGAGGTACATCGGCGAGTTCACCTCGGCGCGGATCTGCTCGCGGTCCAGCAGCTCTGCATCATGGCCGAACCGGCGCAAGAGCTCGGCCTCCTCCTCGAGGTGCGCCAGCTCGCGCGGCTCGAGCGCGACGATCAAATCGCCCGTGGGCTCGAACTCGGCGTCGATCGCGAGTCGCTCCAGGTCTCCCGCGAGCGCACGGAAGTTCTCGAGCCCGAGCCGCTCGAGCTTCTCGATCTCGTCCGGGAAGCGCGACAGGCCGTTGCCGATCCCATGCGTGAGCGAGGACTGGAGGAAGCCACCGTTGCGCCCGCTGGCGCCCGTGCCGCAGCGCGTTGCCTCGAGCAGCACGATGTCGCGGTCCGGGTCGAGCGACTTGGCGTACGCGGCGGCCCACAGTCCCGTGTAGCCGCCGCCGACGATGCACAGGTCGGCATCGAGCGCCCCGTCGAGTGGGGCATGCGGATCACGCGCGGGAAGCGTGTCGATCCAGAACGAGCGGCGCACGGCGTCCGCGTACGCGGACGTGTGCGCCGGCGTGGGGGGATTGTCGGGCCACGGCGAGGGCAGGCCGCGATCCTAGAGCGTCACGGGTGACGATCGAGGCCGCGCAGCACCGCGTCGGCGTCGCGGTGTGGTGCGCGCAGAGCGACACCGACGATGTCGAGTTCGTCGGTGGCTACCGCGCGCACTGCGGCGCGGTTGTCGTCGTCGTTGCCGGTGGCGAACATTTCGTTGGTGTAGATCGCGAGCGTGACCTCGCGGCGCTCAGCGCGTTCGCGCACGGTCCGGAGCTTGGCGGCGCCCGCTTCGAATACGAGCACCGGTTGGACGAGCAACGGCAGGTAGCGCCGGCCGTCCGCGTCCAGGTAGTCCTGTCCGATCGCGCCGGGACCAGCCTCCGCGGTGACGCCGCTGATCAGGAACGCGGTGACGTTCAGCCGCTGCCATGTCGCGAGGTCGTCGCGGACCACGACCGCGACCTTGGTGTCGAATTGACCAACGCCCATCGACGACATGATCGTCGCCGCGTCCGCGCAGTGTCTTGAACGATCTTGCGGTCTGCCCGCTCTCAGGGCGTCACCGCACGCGCGTACCGCCCGGGGCTCACCCCGACAGAGCGCTTGAACACGCGCGTCAGGTGCGGCTGGTCGGCGAATCCGCACGCGGCGGCGACGGCGGCCGGCGTCTCACCGGCGGCGAGCAGGCGGCGGGCGTGGTCGACGCGGAGGTTGCTCTGAAACGCGTGCGGGGTGACGCCGTTCTGCTCGCGGAACCGCCGGACCAGCTCGAACCGGCTGAGCCCGGCCGCGGCGGCGAGCTCGGCCAGCATAACCCGCTGGTCCCAGCGCTCGGACAGGTGGCGCCGGGCCCGGCGGACCGCCGCATGCTCGGCCCGATCGCGTTCGCGCGCCGGCGGTCCCGGCTGCAGATGGGGACGAAGCGCGGCGACTGCATGCAGAACGGCCTCGTCGACGGCCAGATCGCCCGCCGGCTCGGCCGCAAGCGCAGCGTGCGCGCGCTCGAGCGCGCTGCGCAGCGCCCGGTCGCGGAACACCACCCAGCGAGCGGCGCGGGGGGCACACCCGTCACGCTCCGCCCAGTCGTGCACCAGCCTTGGCTCGATGTACAGCACCTTGTACGCCCATCCCTCCGGGACCGCCGCCATGCCCGTGTGGACAGCCTCGGGCTCGAGCACGAACAGCTCGCCCTCGCCGGCGCGCTGCTGTGTGGCGTCCAAATCGAACCGGGCGGCGCCGCGCTCGACCACGGCCACCGTCCAGGTCGGGTGCGAATGCGGCCGGTAGGCGTGCCGGACGAACCGAGCGTGCAGTGCCTCGATGCCGTCGAGCCCTTGCGGGTGGAAATAGGTGGAGTACTCAGCGGGCGCGACCCGAAGGTTAGGATGCCCTCGCTCTCCTCGCCCGGCAGGCTGTGGCGTTCGAGCCTCTCCCACCGGGGGTCCCGGTGTCAACCCCGGAGGCGTCGCTATCCTCGGACCGCGCCATGTCCATCAGCACAAATCAGCTCAAGAGCGGAAATCACGTCGAGGTCGACGGGACCGTCTACAAGGTGATCGAGTTCCAGCACGTCAACCCCGGCAAGGGCGCCGCGTTCGTCAGGACCAAGCTGCGCCGGGCGAGCGATGGGGCGGTGATCGACAAGACGTTCCGCGCCGGCGAGAAGCTCCGCTCGGTGCGCAGCGAGTCCCGGCGGATGCAGTTCCTCTACTCGGACGGCGACGCCGCCCACTTCATGAACACGGAGACGTACGAGCAGATCGAGTTGCCCGAGGCGACGCTGAAGGACGCGCTCAAGTGGATCAAGGTCAACGACGAGGTCGAGATCCTGTTCATCGACGATCAGGCCAGCGACGTCCAGGTTCCGGGCTCGGTCGATCTCGAGGTGACCGAGACCGACCCCGGCCTACGCGGCGACACCGCGTCCGGCGGCGGGACCAAGCCGGCCACGCTCGAGACCGGCGTCGTGGTTCAGGTGCCGCTGTTCATCTCGACAGGCGAGACGATCAAGGTCGACACGCGCGAGGGTAGGTACCTGTCGCGCGCGTAGATAGGGCACCCGCCCGCCCCCGCCCGCCCGCCCCCGCCCGCCCGCCCCCGCCCGCCCGCCCGCCCCCGCCCGCCCGGGACCGGGGGCGAGGGCTATCGTGGGCCCGATGGAGATGGTCTACGGCAAGCACTCGGTCCGGGCGGTGTTCCTCAGGCGGCCCGGGGATGTCAAGCGAGTGATGCTCGGCGGCAAGCCCGAGTACCACACTGACACGATCAAGGCAGCGCGGCGCGTCGGTGTCGAGCCCGAGCTGGTGGGATGGCCTGAGTTTCGCCGCGAGACCGGTCTGACCGACGACGACAAGCATCAGGGCGTGTGCGTGTTCACATCGCGCCGCCCGGTGCTCGGCGAGCACGACCTCGATCGGCTATCGGACGCCCGGCTCGTGATAGCCCTCGACCAGATCTCCGACCCGCAGAACCTCGGCGCGGTCCTGCGCGCAGCGGCTTTCTTCGGCGCCGACGCGGTGTTGTTGCTGAAGAACCGCTCGGCCGAGCTCACGCCAAAGGTGGCGCGGATCGCGGTCGGGGGAGCCGAGTTCGTCGACGTGTTCCGGGTCACGAACCTGGCGCGCAGCCTCGACATCCTGCGCGAATACGGCTACTGGGTGTACGGGCTCGACGAGCGCGGCGAGCACACGCTCCGCGAGACCGAGTTCGACCGCCAGTCGGTGCTGGTGGTGGGCGCCGAGGGCCAGGGCCTGCGACAGCGCACGCGAACCAAATGCGACGCGCTCGTGCGGATTCCCGGGGGCCGCGAGGGGGTCGAGAGTCTCAACGCAGCCGTGGCCACGGCGATCGCGCTGGCCGAGATCGCCGGCGCTAGCCGCTCGGCGGACTCGGTTGCTGGGGGAGCGGCGCGTCGTTAGGGGGCGGGAGCGTGCTCCCGCTGCGCAGGATGATGTCGCCCACCGGCACCGGCTTCCCCGCCGGCGGCGGCGGCGGGGGATGGGGCGCGATCGGCGGGCTCGGGGCCGGAGGCGTCTGGATCGTGGTGCCGTGGGCCGGGGGCGGCGGCGTCGGTGGCCGCGCGGGATCGACAAGATCCGCGAGTCCCGCGTCGTCGTCGAGGCGAGGCACGCCGAGCGCGGGCAGACTCAGCAGCTGCATCGCGGTTTTCGGGATGCTGACGTGACTGCACCAGCGGCTGTCGATGCCGGGCTTGACCTGGCCGCCGAACATCAGCAACGGGACCCGCGGGCCCAGCGCGACCTGCACGTTGTCCGGCGTGTACTCGAGCGCGGGGGTCTTCACGTGATCGTCGTAACCGCCCCAGTCGTCCCACGTCAGCATGAACACGGTCTCGTCCCAGGCGCCGCCTTGCACGACCGCGTCCACCGACCGCCAGATCAGGTCCATCCCCTCGGTGACGTTTGCGGGTGGATGCTCGTCGTAGGGGCTGTTGTGCCACAGGAGCACGAGCGCCGGTAGCTTCCCGGCCTTGGCGTCGGCGAGGAACTGCGACGACGACACGACGTTGGCGGATCCCTTCAACTGGGTGTAGAAGGCGACGGGGTAGTCGTTCGAGGCGGCATAGGCGCGCCAGGCGATGCCGTTGGTCTGTGCGAGACCAGGCAGCGAGGGCATGTCCCACACCGGTGGCGCCGTCTCGGAGGGGTTCTTGAGCGTGGGAGACTGGCCGCCCAGAATCAGGAGATGGTTCGGGGTGGAGTTCGTGCCGAACCCCGCACAGTGGTTCTCGAGGAACGCGCCAGTGGCGGCCAGGTACAGGTAGTAAGGGAGCACCGCGGCGGTGTCGAACTGGACGTGCGCGCCGGTCGACGCGCCCGTCAGCCACTCGAAATAGGCCTGGCGATCGTGAGGGTTGTCCTTGGCCGGCGGGTTGGCGGCGATCGGCCAGTCGGTCGCGACGGCTGCCCCGTAGGGCGCGAGGCCCCTGAAGTAGTTGTCGGTCGTGTGGTTCTCCTGGACCATGATCACGACGCGCTCGACGGTGGCCATCTCAGACGCGGACCCTAGCGATACGCGACAGCTTGGATGTCGACGTTTGGTGCGATCGCCCTAGCCGAGATCGCCCGTGTCGGCGATCACCCCGACCCGGTCTCATCGAGCGGCACCGACCGCTCGGCGGCGCGGATGAAGTCGCGGACCGCCTCGCGGTGATCATCGTCTCGCCAGAGCAGCGCCAGCCGGCTGGGTGAGATGCCGCGGACCGGCACGGTCGCGACGCCGGGACGCTGATAGATCTCGGCGTTGCCGGCGGACAGCAGCACCACGCCGAGACCGGCGAGCACGGCTTCGAAGGTCTCCTCGGCGTTGGTCACGATCCCGCCGATGCGCGGGGGGCGGCCGTCGCGGTCCTCGACGGCGAGCCAATAGTCGCGCGGGCTGCCGGCGTCTTCGGGCAGCGCCAGGAACGGCTCGTCGAGAAGCGCCGCGAATTCGATCTCACGGCGACCGGCGAGCGGGTGCTGGGCACGCAGCGCGACGTGACGCGGCTCCTCGACGAGCACGAGCTGCGAGAACCGGTCCGCCGCCGGCACCGGCAGCCACACGATCGCCAGGTCGCTCGTCCCGTCCCTGAGACCCCCGGTGGGGTCATCCCAGTCGACCTGGCGCAGCTGCAACCGCCAGTTCGCCCGGACTCGAGCGAAGTGCTGCTGGATACGCGGAAGGAGCCCGCGGCCGACGGAGGTGGAGAACCCGATGCGCAGCACCGCCGCGGCGGCTGCCGCGGCGTCGGCGACCGCTTGCTGGGCGGCGTCCCAGACGGCGATGAGCTCGCGCGCGGCTGGCAGTAGCGCCTCTCCGGCTGAGGTCAGGCTCACGTTCCGGCGGTCACGCACGAACAGCTCGACGCGGAGCTGCTCCTCGAGCGCGCGGATCTGCTTGGACAGCGCTGGCTGGGAGACGAACAACCGCTCGGCCGCGCGCGTGAAGTGCAGCTCCTCGGCGACCGCGACGAAGTAGCGCAGATCACGCACGTGGACGTCCATAACCGCTGGTTATCAGAACGAGTCTTGGACATCCAGCGCCCCGTGGCTGAAGATCGCCCTATCCGGGTGCACGCCGCCCTCCTCGAGGGGCCGCGCGGCACATCAGAACCAGAAGGAGGGAGCATGTCAATCAGCGCAAACGATCGAGTCTGGCTCATCACCGGCGCGAGCTCCGGGTTCGGGCGTGCCCTGGCCGAGGCGGCGCTCGCCAGGGGTGACCTCGTCGTCGGGGCCGCCCGCCGGGTCGAGCGGCTCAACGAACTGGCCGTCGAGCACCCAGGCCGATTCCGCCCGATCGCGCTCGACGTCACCGACACCGAACGTGCCCTCGAGGTCGTTCAGGAGGTCGTCGATCGCTTCGGCCGGCTCGACGTGCTCGTCAACAACGCGGGACGGACGCAGGTCGGCGCGCTCGAAGAAACGACCGACACGGAGCTGCGCGACCTGTTCGAGCTGCACTTCTTCGGACCGGCGGCGCTGACCCGGGCGGCGCTGCCGCACATGCGCAAGCAGGGGTTCGGCTGGGTGGTGCAGACGTCGAGCGTCGGGGGTCAGGTCACGGCCCCCGGGTTCGGCGCTTACTGCGCCACCAAGTTCGCGCTCGAAGGACTCACCGAGACCCTCAGCCAGGAGGTCAACTTCGCGCGCTTCCTGATCGTCGAGCCTGGCGCTTTCCGGACGGACTTGTTCGCCCGCGATGCCGCCCTGTTCTCCGAGCCGATGGCGGAATACAAGCGAACCGTCGGGCCGACCCGCGAGTACGTGCGCACCGGCGGCGGGTCGCAGCCAGGGGATCCCGCCAAGGCTGCCCAGGCGATCATCACGGCGATCTCCGCCGAGCGCCCACCGCTTCGTCTCGTGCTCGGAGGCGACGCGATCGACCGTGTGGATACACGGCTGCGCTCGCTCCAGTCCGAGCTCGACGAGTGGCAGCAGGTTGGCCGCGTCACCTCCCTCGAAGACACCGACGCGGCGCCTGCACAGTCATGAGCGGTCGCGTGGCCGTCATCACCGGCGCCGCCCGCGGGATCGGGCGCGAGGTCGCCGGGCAGTTAGCCGCCGCGGGCGACACCGTCATCCTCACCGCGCGTGACCGGAGCAAAGCCGAGGCCGCCGCCGAGGCGCTCGCCGGCGCCGGCGGCGCGGCGGTCGCGCACCGGCTCGACGTCACCGACGCCGCAACGTCGGCCGCGCTGGCGCAGTTCGTCGGCGAGCGGTTCGGCCGACTCGACGTGCTTGTGAACAACGCCGCGATCCACTACGACACACAGCAGCAGGCGGCTACCGCCGATCTGATGATCGTGCGTGAGGCGCTCGAGACCAATCTCCTCGGCGCCTGGCAGGTCACCCAGGCGCTGCTGCCTCTCCTGCGCCGCAGCGAGCACGGCAGGATCATCAACGTCTCGAGCGAAGGCGGCTCGCTGACCAACATGGGCGGCGGGATCCCCGCGTACCGCACGAGCAAAGCCGCGCTCAACGCGCTCACCCGCATGCTCGCTGCCGAGCTGCGCACCGACCGCATCCTCGTCAACTCGGTCTGCCCCGGGTGGGTCGCGACCGACATGGGCGGCCCCGGCGGACGTCCCGTTCAGGCCGGGGCCGCCGCGATCATGTGGGCCATCGACCTCCCCGATGCCGGGCCAACCGGCCGCTTCTACCGCGACGGGCGCCCGCTTCCCTGGTGAACAGACCGCGGCGGGCGGGCGCGGCGCGCGAGGTGACTTTTTTTACGCGATCCCCTTGTATTTCTCCGGTCGCTGAGTTACCCTGGCGATGCAGCAAGGAGAAGAGCCTAATGCTCACGCCCATCGCGACATATTCATTCCTCGCCAAGGCGGCTCAGACGGCGCACATGCGCGGTCTGGATTTCGCCGGCCCATGCGGACATGTCACCCTCGCGGAGAGGCATGCGCGCTAGACCTAGCGCGCCATATCGAACCCAATCGCGAGGGCGACCCAAAGGGTCGCCTTTTTTGTTGCCTTTTCACCGAAGGTGACACAGGTGAATGGCCTTGACAACACGTTCGTGGTGACACGCACGTGACATACCGGGCTGGCCACAAACGGCCACGCCCGAATTTCAATAAACCCCAACCCAAAGGAGACCTCCCATGAGAGGGGATCCGCAGGCGGTCAGCTCCCGCCTGCTCGCAGTGCTGCCCGGTAGGCGATGGGCCTCGTGGTCCGCGTCGGTCGAGCGAAAGCCGCGCGTCACGGCGGAAGAGCGCATTGCGACGATCGAGCGGCTCGCGGCTGAAGAGCGCGCGGCCCGGCGCTCTGGGCGATACGTCGCCGAAGCCGGGTACCTGGGCCGCCGGTGGTAACCGATGTGGGTCTTGCCACCCTCGGGATGGCCTGGTCCCGCTGTCGAAACGGTGGGACTAGGCTCTCCTGAGATGTCGCTGATGTACCGCGTGATGTACCGGATCGGGTTTACCCCCTGGGACACCGGCGTGGTGCCCCGGGAGCTGAGTGACCTCGTGGAGGGTGACGACGGACTGCTGGCCGGCCGCGCGCTCGACGTCGGGTGCGGGACCGGCACCCAATCGGTCTACCTGGCGCAGCACGGCTGGCGGGTCACGGCGATTGACGCGGTCGGCCGGCCGCTCACGCGCGAACGTGCGCGGGCCGACGCGGCGCGGGTCGACGTCGAGTGGATCAAGGCCGACATCACCGAGTTGGGAGCCCTGGGGATTGAGCCGGGGCTGACCCTCGCGTTCGATCGCGGCTGCTTTCACGGTTCGAACGATCGCCAGCGAGCTGCGTACGCCGCCGGGGTGACGGCATTGGCCGCGCCGGGCGCGATTCTGCTGATGATGGCGTTCGCCCCGAGCCGGGTGCCGGGCGCGCCGGCCGGGGTTGAGGACACCGAGCTCGCCGCCCGTTTCGACGGGAGGGTGCTGTCGGCCACCGAGCCCGACAGCGAAGGCGAGCCGGCGGGACCCATGCGCAACGTCCCGCGCCAATGGTACCGGCTGATCCGCCGGTGACCGCGCCGGCACACACCGGACCGCCCACGATATTTGTCCAGATTCGGGCCGATTGCGCGCGCGTGAGCGGGAGCGGGCCAATACGGAAGCATGCGACGCTCGACGAGGCTCGCGTCGGGGCGGGGGCTCCGTCGCGCAGTCACATTCCTGCTGCCGCTGCTGGCGGTGTGTGCGCTTGCCTCTCCAGGGGAGGCGGACGTGCGCTCGCATGCGCACGCCGGCGTTCGCCCCGAGTCGGCACATCGACAGGACGGCGGTGGTGCCCAGCCGGCAACCGAGCAGGCGATCGCGGGCGTTCTGTCGCAGTCGACCGGACTCGCCCCGTCGCAGGTGACCTCCGCGGCCGCGTGCGCGCCGGCGCGCCCCGGATTCGCGCAGTGTGACGCGGAGGCGCTGGTCCTTCGCTCGAACCACGCCCGCGTTCGCCCCAACGTCCACGGCGGGCCGACCTTCACGCAGGTGTTCCCGGCGGGTCGGCGCGGCATTCCGTCCGCGCGCCCCGCGAACGCCGGCGCATCGCCGCCGCAACCGGACACGCCGGCTTGGCTGCAGCAGGCATATGACCTGACCTACCTGTCGCAGACCGCCGGGGGCGCAGACACGGTCGCGATCGTCGACGTCGGCGACGACCCGAGCGCCGAGGCCGACCTCAGCGTGTTCCGGAGCGCGTACGGCCTCCCGCCGTGCACGACCGCGAACCTCTGCTTCAAGAAGGTCAACGAGAGCGGCGGGGCCTCGCCGCTCCCCGCGGAGGACTCCGACTGGCAGCCCGAGGAGTCGCTCGATCTCCAGGCCGTGTCGGCGCTCTGCCCGAACTGCAAGCTGGTGCTCGTCGAGGCCGACAGCGCCACCGACTACGACCTCGACCAGGCCGTCATCGCCGCCGCCAACCTCCATGCCAACCAGATCTCGAACAGCTGGAGCGCCGACGAATCGACGCCGATCGGCGGTACGTACACGTTCGGCCCGCAGGGGGCCGCCGTGATCGCAGCCACCGGCGACAGCGGTTACCTGGGTGTCGGGACCGACGCCTATCCGGCGGCCTTCCCCGGGGTGACCGCCGCCGGCGGGACCAGTCTCACTCCGGCGACCGGCGGCTCGAGCGCGCGCGGCTTCGGTGAGTCCGCGTGGTCGCTGAGCGGCGGCTGGGGCGCCTCCTCGGGTTGCGACACGAGCGAGACCAAGCCCAGCTATCAGGTCGACTCGGGCTGCACCGGACGCGCGTACGCGGACCTGTCCGCTGACGCCGACCCGTACACCGGTCTGATGATCTACGACTCGGAGGTCGGCGGTTGGTGGCAGTACGGCGGCACGAGCCTCGCCACGCCGCTGATCGCCGCCTACGAGGCGATCACCGGCGTCGACGGCACGACTCCCCAATGGGCGTACACCGACAGCGCGCTGCTAAACGACCCGACCACGGGCTCGAGCGGGAGCTGCCCGTCGACCATCCTCTACATCTGCGACGCCGGGCCCGGCTACGACGGCCCGACCGGAACCGGGTCGATCTCGGGCGCGGTGGTCGCCGGCGCGCCTGGGATCGGCGGGCCGTCGTTCGGGTACGGCAGCGGCAACACGTACACGAGCGGCGTCGGCGCGACGACGGCAACGCTCAGCGGCGGCGTGTACCCCAATGGCCTCGACACCACGTACTACTGGCAGTACGGGCCTACCACCTCCTACGGCGCGCAGACGGCCTCCGTCGATGTCGGCGGCGGCCAGGCGCCGGTGCAGGTGCCCGGTGCGCTGACGGGTCTCGCGGCCGGCACCACTTACCACTACCGGCTGGTCGCCGTGAACGGCGACGGAACCGCATACGGGTACGACTCCATGCTCACCACCCCGATCGCGCCGGCCAACGCGGTGGCTCCGGTGATCGGCGGCGTCGCGGTGCAGGGCCAGACGCTGCAGGGTTACCCGGGCGGCTGGACCCCCGCCGGCGTTTCCCTCTCCTACCAGTGGCAGCGCTCGGCCGATGGCGTTACGTGGACGAGCATCGGCGGCGCGACCGGCTCGGCCTACACGGTCGGCGCCGCCGACGCCGGCGACGACCTGCGCGTCGCCGTAACTGCCGCGAACGTCGCCGGACAATCGACCGCGACGAGCGCGGCCGTCGGTCCCGTGCCCGACCCGGCAGGGTCAACGCCCGGCGCGCCGCCGCAGTGGACCGCGCGACCGCAGGTCTCCGCAGGTACCGGGCGTGTCGGTGACACCCTGACAGTGACCCCCGGCAGGTGGACCGGATCGCCTCTCCAGTCGGACCTCACCCAGGTCATGCGGTGCACGAACACGTGTGTTCCCACGGGTCGGTCGAACGTCAGGACCTACACGATCAAGGCTGCGGACGTCGGCTCGGTCCTGTGGGTCAAGGAGACCGCAACGAACGCCTCCGGGATCACGAGCGTCTGGTCGGCCCGATCCGTCGGCCCGGTCAGGTCGGCCTCCTCGGCGGCGGTCGTTCTGTCCGGCCGTCAGGCCGCGCTTCGAAACTCCCGGGGCGCCACGCTGGCGTTCGCAAGCGTAAGCTCGCCGTCGCCGAGCGGCGACTTCGGACGGCTCCGGTCCGCGTCCCGGGTCATCGGCTTGCGTCGCGCGCGTGGAGTCGCGGGGCAGGTGTGGGCGTGGGTGTGCGCGGTGGCCGGCACGGCCGGCGGCTCGCCGCCGAAGTGCACGGGCCGCATTCCGCTGGGCGCGCGAGCGACCGTGCGGCTGCCCACGTCGATGACCGGCAAGGTCCGGGTCGTCGTCGTCCGCCGGGGAAGCTGAGCCTCGGGACATCGCTGTCGCTCACACCGCGAGCGGCGCGCTAGCGTTGCGGGGGATGGCCGACGTCCAGGTCCTAACGCCGTCGCGCACGATCACCGCGTCGGGGCCGGCGCCGATCGAGATGCGGCTGCTGCGGCGGATCGCCGGCGACGTGCGACGCGAACGGCGTGTCCGCCGGCGGGCGGAACTGCCGCCGGGCAGTATCGCCCCCAGTTGGTCGAACACGCGCAGGATCATCTCGGACCCGCTGGGGCTGTTGCTCGAGCACGAGCGCCGCTTTGGCCCCGTGTTCACGATCCGCCTGCTCCACGAGCCGATCGTGTGGGCGGTCGGCGCCGAGGTCAACCATCAGATCCTGGTCGGCGACTTCGACGCGTTCTCGTGGCGCGACGGGCGGTTTGCGGATCTGTGGCCGCTGCTCGGCGACGGGATGCTGAACATCGACGGCGCCTACCACCGCGACTTCCGGATGCTGATGCTGCCGGCGTTCCACCGGGACTACGTGGCGGGCGTCGCCGAGACGATGATCGAGGAGGGGGTGGCGGCGGCCGAAGCGCTGGTCGATGGGCAGGTGCTCGAGGTCTACCACTGGACCCGCGAGCTGGCGCTGCGGATCGCGCTGCGCGGCCTGCTCGGGCTGGACGCCGCGGGGGGGCGCGAGCAGCCGCTGGCGAAGGCGTTCGAGGAGTCGCTGGCGATCCACGGCGAGCCGGTCCTGCTCCAGCTGCTGCCGCTGCCCGGGACGCCGCTGGCTCGCGCGATCGCCGCTCGCCGGCGGCTCGACGCGCTCGTGCGCGCGGAGATCGACGATCGCCGGCGCCGCGGAGATCCAGGTCGGGGCGTGCTCGGCCTGCTGCTCGCCGCGACCGACAAGAGCGGGTCGCCGCTGCCGGCCGCGGTGGTCCGCGACCAAGCGGTAACGCTGCTGTTCGCCGGACACGACACGACCACGACCACGTTCACGTTCCTGCTGCACGAGCTCGGGCGTACCGTGCCGGCGCGCCGAGCGGTGGAGGACGAGCTCGATCAGGTGCTCGGGACGAGGAATCCGACGCCCGCCGAGCTCGACGGTGTCGCGCTGCCGGTGCTCGAGCGCACGCTCAAGGAGACGCTGCGGTGCTATCCGGCGGCGTGGGTGGGGCCGCGGCGAACCACCCGGGACGTCGTGCTCGGCGGGGTGCCGGTGCCGCCGGAGATCGGCGTCCAGTACTCGTCGTGGGCGACCCATCATCTGCCGCAGCTGTACCCGGACCCGTTCCGCTTCGACCCCGACCGGTTCCTGCCCGAGCGCGAGGCTACTCTGCCGCGGGGCGCCTACATCCCGTTCGGCGGCGGGTCGCGGATGTGCCTCGGCAAGCGGTTCGGGGAGTACGAGCTGCGCGCGCTCGCGACCGTGTTGCTGACCCGGGTCAGGCTCGGGCCGGTGTCGATCGCGGATCCCCAGATAGTGACCACGCCGACGCTCGGCCCTAAAGGCGGTCTGCGGTTCGTCGTGCGGGGCAGGTGAGAGATCGTTTCGGTTCTGCACGGGGTTAAGCGCGAGAGATGAGCGGCGAAGACGACGATCGCTTCGCGGCCTGGGACAGTGACCAGCAAGCTCGCGCCGGCGCTCTATCGTGGACGTGACGCTGTATTGCGAACGAATGGAGCAGGCATGAACACGCGCAAGCTTGGATCGCTCGAGGTCTCGGAGCTCGGGCTCGGGTGCATGGGGATGTCGGCGTTCTACGGGTCGGCCGACGAGGGCGAGGCGATCGCCACCGTTCGGCGGGCGCTCGAGCTCGGGATCAACTTCCTCGATACCGCGCAGCTGTACGGGCCGCTGACCAACGAGCAGCTGGTCGGGCGGGCGATCAAGGGCCATCACGACGAGTACGTGATCGCTACCAAGTTCGCCCGGCGAATGGACAACGCGACGCCGGGCGACATGTCGACGGTCGGCGCGCTCGACGGCTCAGCCGACCACGTGCGCACGTCGATCGAGGGCTCGCTCGAGCGCCTCGGCACCGATCACATCGACCTCTTCTACCAGCACCGGGTGGATCCCAAGATCGAGATCGAGGAGACGGTCGGGGCGATGGCCGAGCTCGTCGAGCAGGGGAAGGTCCGCCACATCGGCCTGAGCGAGGCGGCGCCCGAGACGATCCGCCGCGCTCACGACGTCCACCCGATCACCGCCGTCCAGACCGAGTACTCGCTGTGGACGCGCGATCCCGAGACCAACGGAGTGCTGGCCACGTGCCGCGAGCTCGGGATCGGGTTCGTGCCGTACTCGCCTCTGGGGCGCGGCTTCCTATCGGGCCGCTTCAAGTCGCCAGACGAGCTCGACGAGAACGATTTCCGCCGGCACGGTCCGCGCTTCACCGGCGAGAACCTCGACGCAAACCTGAAGCTCGCGGCGAAGGTGGCCGAGATTGCGGAGGAGAAAGGCATCACGCCCGCCCAGCTGGCGCTCGCGTGGGTGCTGGCGCAGGGCGAGGATGTGGTGCCGATCCCGGGCACCAAGCGGCGCGAGTACCTCGAGCAGAACGCCGGCGCGGCGGAAGTCGAGTTGACCGGCGACGATCTCGCGCGAATCGAAGCGGAGCTGCCCAGAGTCGCCGGCGACCGGTACGACGAAGTCGGGATGTCCGCGGTAAACCTCTAGGCGATGAGCTTGAGGGAGCGGGTACGCGCGGCGGCCGAGCCGCACGTCGGCGACGCGCGCGTACCCGGCCTCGTCGCGCTCGTGGCGAGGGGTGACGAGGTGCACGTGGAGGCGCTCGGCAACCTCGCCGTCGGCGGTGAGCCCGTGCGGCGCGACTCGCTGTTCCGGATCGCTTCGACGACCAAGCCGATCACGGCAGCGGCGACGCTCGCGGTGATCGAGGAGGGGCTGGTCGGGCTCGACGAGCCCGTCGACCGGCTGCTCCCCGAGCTCGCCGACCGGCGTGTCCTGAAGCGGATCGACGGGCCGCTGGACGAGACCGTTCGCGCCGAGCGCGCGATCACGACCCGCGACCTGCTGACGTTCACGTTCGGCTTCGGGATGGTCACCGAGATGTTCGCGTCGAGCACGCCGTGGCCGGTGGTCGCAGCCTCCCGGGATCTCAAGCTGTCGACGATCGGGCCGCCCGAGCCCGACGTGCAGCCGGACCCCGACATCTGGATCGCCGACTTCGGGTCGCTGCCTCTGCTGGCGCACCCCGGAGAGCGCTGGATGTACAACACCGGCGCATCAGTGCTCGGGGTGCTCCTGGCGCGCGCCACCGGACAGCCGTTCGCGGACGTGCTGCGGACCCGGCTGTTCGACCCGCTCGGGATGCGAGACACGGCGTTCTGGACCTCGGAGACGGATCGGCTCGCGACGGCGTACGCCGGCAAGCCGGAGGGGCTCGTCGTGTGGGACGAGCCCGACGGGCAGTGGAGCCGCCCGCCGGCGTTCGGCGATGGCGCCGCCGGCCTCATCTCGACCGCGGACGATCTGCTGGCGTTCTCGCGGATGCTGCTCGCGGACGGCGGTTCGGTGCTGCCGCCGGCCGCGGTGCGGGCGATGACCAGCGACCAGCTCACCGAACGCCAGAAGGCGCACGGCGGCTTGGGCCCTGGCTTCTTCGCGCGGACATCGTGGGGCTACTGCCAGGCCGTGTACGACGGTGGCGCGTTCGGCTGGAACGGCGGCCTCGGGACGTCGTGGATCGCCGATCCCGCCCGTGATCTGACCGTGATCGTGCTGACGCAGCGGCTTTTCGAGAGTCCGGAGCTGCCGCTGGCGCACCGCGACATCCAGGCGGCCGCTCGCCTCGGCCTGGACCGATAACCGAGCACTCGGCACCGCCGCGGCGTCGAGTGCTGGCGAATCGGGGCTATACCCGCGGTGAATGTGCGTTCACCGGGGGCGGGGGGTCGAGTGTCGACTTATCGGGGCACTTGTCGGGGCGGGGCGCCGGGGCAGCTGCCGGCCGCGCCGGCGGGTACCTTCCGACGACCCATGTCGACCCGCACGGACCTGACCCTGCGCGACGTCGCCGCGATCCGCTACGTCACCGCGCTCAGGGAGGGCGGTTCGCTCCCCGGCCTGGTCGAGGCCGACGACGACGGGCTGTACGTGGTCAAGTTCCGCGGCGCCGGCCAGGGCCTCCGGGCGCTCGTGTCCGAGGTGATCGTCGGCGAGCTGGCACGCCGGCTCGGCCTGCTCGTGCCCGAGCTCGTCACCGTCGAGATCGATCCGGTGCTCGGCGCGGCCGAGCCCGACCCCGAGATCCAGGACCTGATCACCGCCAGCGCCGGCGCGAACCTCGGCGTCGACTTCCTTCCGGGCGCGCTCCCGTACACACCGGCGGGGCCGTGGAGGCCCGACGAGCGGCTCGCGGCCGAGATCGTGTGGCTCGACGCGCTCACGACGAACGTCGACCGAACGCCTCGCAACCCCAACCTGCTGATCTGGCACGAGCGCCTGTGGCTGATCGACCACGGTGCCGCGCTGTACCTCCAGCATGGAGGGTTGGACCCGGTTGCCCACGCAGACCGGCCGTTCCCGCTGATCAAAGAGCACGTACTGCTCCCGCACGCCGGTTCGATCCTCGAGGCCCACGATCGGCTGGCGCCCGCTCTCGAGGCCGGCGCGGTCGTCGAGGCGGTGGCGCTCGTGCCGCGCGAGTGGCTCACGAGCGCCGGCGACGACCCCGAGACGTACGTCGACTACCTGAGCCGGCGGCTGCAAAGCGGCGCGTTCGCCGCGGACGCGGAGGCGGAGGCGGAGCGTGCCCGAGCCGGCGCGTAGCCCGTTCTCATACGCGGTCCTGCGCGTGGTCCCGCGGATCGAGCGCGGCGAGCGGTTCAACGCGGGCGTCGTCCTGTTCTGCCGCCAACGCCGCTTTCTCGGGGCCAAGGTCGAGCTCGACGAGCGCCGGCTCGCGGCGCTTGCGCCCGACACCTCCGCGACCGACGTGCTCGCCCACCTCGAGGCACTCGCACGCGTGGCGGCGGGAGACCCGGACGCCGGCGCGATCGCCGCGCTGCCGGCGTCGGAGCGGTTCGGCTGGCTGGTGGCGCCGTCGAGCACGATCATCCAGCCCTCGGAGGTTCACACGGGGCTGACCGACGACCCGGTGGCTACGCTCGATGCGCTGTTCGGTGAGCTGGTCGCGCCGGTGCCTGGGTAGCTCAGAGTCCGAGGGCGTGGACGATCTTCGTCGCTCCTGACTTCGCGACGGCCTCGAGGCTCGCCGACAGGGACCGCAACAGCCCGCTGTCCGAAGCGACGAGGGACTTGTCCGCGGGAGTCTGGAACTCGTCGAGTACCTTCCCGAATGCCTGGGCCGCGGACTGCTGGGCCACGGCGGCGCCCCGGAATTTGGCGATCCACTGCGTGGCGCCGGGCGGGACCGTCTCCGCGTGTGAGGCGGCGAGCGCTTGCGCATCGGTGCACACATCGCTCGGCGCGAGCGCGAACAGCCGGTCCTGGGCGGTGAGGTAACGCTTGACGGTCCTGGCGGTCTGGGGATTGGACCAGTGCAGCTTCCCGAGCGTCACCGCCATCTTCGCGAACTGATCGCGAGGCGTGCTGTACGCGACGACGAACGCACTGCCGCCGAGTTCTTCGCCGAAGTCGAACAGCGCGGTCTCGTCAACCGAGCTCGTGGTCGCGTTCTTGAGCGGGGCCAGCGCGCCGGCGCAGCGGTGCGAGATCGAGGACACGTAGGCGGACTCCGCCTTCCGTACCGCGGGGATGCGCGCGGTGACGCCCTCCAGATACCTGTGGTACGCCGTCAGCGCGGCCCGGTCCGATCTCTGATCGACCCCAGCCGCGCCGGCCGTTGCCGGCATCGCCGCCAACACACCTGCGGCGATGCCGAGCGCGATCGATGCCCTGCTTCTCCTCATCATGACTCCCATCCGTCTGATTAGCTCGCACGAGCCTTGAGCAACCAGTGACGTCATGAACCGGCCAGTCCTTTCAGTCCACGGTGGCGCCGGCGGGCACACCGACGAGCTCCGCGAGCACGCGGCGGAGTACCACGCGGCGCTCGAACGCGCGCTCGCAGCCGGCGCGGACGCGCTAAACGCAGGCGGCGGCGCGGTCGAGGCGGTGCGCGCCGCGGTGATCGTGCTCGAGTCCGTCCCGCTGTTCAATGCCGGCTACGGGTCGGCGCTGTGCACCGACGGATCGGTCGAGCTGAGCGCGTCGGTGATGCGAGGGAGCGACCGAGCGGCGGGCGGCGTGGCGATGATGACGCGGACCGTCCATCCGGTGGCGGCCGCTGTGGAGCTGCTCGACGAGCCCGAGGTCCTGCTCGTCGGCCCGAGCGCGGACGCGCACGCGGCGGTCCGCGGTCTCGAGCAGTGGGATCCGGCCGAGTTCGTGACCGAGCGTCAGCGGCAGAAGCTGGCCGAGCGCCTCGCCGCGGCCGAGCCGGAGACCGTGGGGGCGGTGTGCCTCGACAAAACCGGCCTGCTCGCCGCAGCCACCTCCACCGGCGGGCTCAGCGGCCAGCGCTCCGGCCGGGTCGGCGATTCGCCGCTGATCGGCGCCGGTACGTGGGCCGACAACCGCGTGGCCGTTTCGTGCACCGGGCAGGGGGAGGCGTTCATCCGCGCCGGCGCCGCGCGGCTCGTGGCGGCCCTCGTAGAGCGTGGCGAGACGCTCGAACCGGCCGCGCAAGCGGCGCTGACCGCGGTCGCGGACTGCAGCGGCAGCGGCGGCCTGATCGCCGTCGACGCTCACGGCAACGTGACCGCGCCGCGGTCGACAGGTGCGATGCCGCGCGGCGTGTGGCGGCCCGGTCAAAAACCGGACACGACGGTCCCCTAATACCATTGGCCGCTCTATGGAGGGCTCTGTGATCTCGGCGGGCAAGCGGCTGCGTGCGAAATGGGAGGCCGGCGAGCCCGCGTTCGGGCTGTGGGCCGGTATCCCGAGCTCGATCACCGCGGAGCTCGCGGGGCTTGCCGGCTACGACTACGTGTGCGTCGACCTCCAGCACGGTCTGAACACCGAGGCGACGCTGGTCTCGATGTTCCAGGCCGCCCAGGCCGGCGGCGCGGTCCCGCTGGCCCGCCTGGCGTGGAACGAGCCGTGGCTGATCATGCGCGCGCTCGACCTCGGCGCGGCCGGCGTGATCCTGCCGCTGGTCGACAACGCCGCCGAGGCCGCCCGCGCGGTCGAGTCGTGCCGGTACCCACCGCACGGCAAGCGGTCCTACGGCCCGGTCCGCGCCGAGCTGGTCACCGGCTCGGCCTCCCCGGATGAGCTCGCGGCCGACGCACTGTGTATCGCGATGATCGAGACGCGCGACGGGCTCGACAACCTCGATGAGATCGCCGCCACTCCCGGCCTCGACGGGCTCTACATCGGCCCGTCGGACCTGTCGATCGCGCTCGGGCTGCCTCCGCGCGCGGTCGCCGTCGACCCGGGCGAGGACCGCCACGCGCTCGCCGACGCGATCGAGCGGGTCCGCGACGCGTGCACGGCCAACGGGCTGATTCCCGGCATGCACTGCGCGGCCGGGCAGGCCGCCGCAAAGTACGCCGATAGCGGCTTCAAGCTGATCACGGTCGGCGTCGACACGAGTTGGTACAAAGCCGCGATCCGGCGCGAGCTCGACACCGCGAGAGAAGCTTAAGTCGCGATGCCGTACGCGCCCGATCTGGCCGGCTGCGCCCTGGACGGGCGCTATGAGCTCCACGAGCTGATTGGCGAGGGCACGTTCGGCCGGGTCTATCGCGGCTACGACCGCCGACTCGCGCGCCCGGTCGCGATCAAGGTAATCAAGCCGTGGTGGGCCGAGGACCCCAGCGGGGCCGAGAACTTCGAGCGCGAGGCTCAGCTGCTGGCCCGCGTGAGCGATCCCGGCATCGTCCAGATCTTCGACGTCGGGCAGGCCGAGGAGGGCCTGTACTTCGTCACCGAGCTCGTCGAGGGCGAGAGCCTGGCCGCTCGGCTGAAGCGTGGAGGCCCACTGCCGGCGTGGGAGGCCTGCGACATCGCCGAGCAGCTATGCCGCGCGCTTGAGCACGCGCATGCCGAGCACATCGTTCACCGCGACATCAAGCCCGCCAACGTGCTCATGTCCGCCCGCGGCCAGGTCAAGGTCGGCGATCTCGGGATCGCGCGCCTGGCCGAGGGGAGCACCGACGGCGGCACGGCGACGGTCGTCGGCACGCCCAGGTACATGGCGCCCGAGCAGGCGAGCGGGCAGCCCGTGACGGCCGCCACCGACGTCTACAGCGCGGGGATCGTGCTCTACGAGATGCTCGCCGGGCGCACGCCGTTCGGCGGCGAGTCGGCGGTCGAGATCGCGCTCCAGCACGTGCAGATGCAGCCGCCGCCACTGCCGCCCGGGACGCCCCGATCGCTCGGAACGGTCATCGAGCGGGCGCTGGCCAAGGATCCGGCCGATCGATATCAGAGCGCGGTGGTGATGGCCGACGCGCTCGCGCGCGCCCGTGAGGGCGCCGGTGCGAGCGCAAGCCACACGGACACGCCGGCGCCGAGCGCGGAATGGTGGGAAGCTCCGACCGAGGTCGGGGACGAGACCACCGAGATCTTCGCGCGCGACACGCGGACGCTGCCGCGCGCCGATCGGGTCGACCCAACTCGCCCTGCGCCGCGCATGAGCCCGCGCCGGACCGTGAACCCGGCCGCGCGCCGGCGGACGGTCGCCGTGTTCGCGCTGACGCTCGCCGTGCTCGCCGCACTGCTCCTGGCCGCCAGAGCGCTGACCGCGCCTCCGACCGAGGCGCTCCCGCAGCTCCACGGGCTGACCGCCGGACAGGTCGCCGGCAAGCTGACGCGCGTGCACCTGCACGCCGCGTTCACGCACGAGTACAGCCAAGCGAGGCCCGGCACCGCGTTCGCCCAGACCCCGGCCCCCGGCACGCAGGTCAAGCAGGGGTCGACGATCTCGGTCGCGATCAGCAAAGGCCCGCGACCGGTCGCGGTGCCGTCGCTGACCGGCAAGAGCTCGGCGACCGCCACCGCGACCCTTCGCAGAGCCGGCCTCAACGCCAACGTCACGACCGTGCCCGCGCCCGGCACCAACCCCGGGATCGTCGTCCGGCAACAGCCCACGGCCGGGCACCGCCTCAAGCCGCGGGACACGGTGGCGCTGTTCGTCGCCGAGGTGCCGAGCTGGCACGCGCTGACCTCGTTCAGCGCCGCCGGCGGCGGCGGTCACTCGGTCCCGTTCCGGATCCAGGGCAGCCAGTGGCGGATCGTCTCCAGCATGTCCTACAACGGCACCTGCGACTTCGTGTTCTTCTGCAACGGCCCGAGCGCGCAGGTGCTCGGGCTCGGATCCGACACGACGAACCAGTCGTTCGACCTGAGCAGCGGCAGCAGCAAGACCCGGGTGTTCAAGACGGGTCCGGGCCTGTACCAGATCGACATCAACCCCGGGTGGGACGACGCCCGCTGGTCGATCGAGGTTCAGGACTGGAAGTGAGCCGATGGCCTCCGGCGCCGGCTCCGAAGTGATCAGCATCATCGACGCGGACCCGGACCTCGGCGAGCTGCTCGACCCGGCCGAGCGACAAGGCGCGCGTCGCGAGGCGGTGACGCGGGTTCGCCACCTGTCGCCCGGCAAGTGGATCGCCGTCGAGGCGTTCGAGCCCGACGTCCACCACCAGGGGTTCCTGGTGATCGACGGGTTGCTCAGTCGCGAGGTCGACGTCCTCGGCCGCCGTTGCGTCGAGCTGATCGGAGACGCCGACGTGCTGCGACCGTGGGGCTGGGACCCGTCGGGGTCGCACGTGAGCGCCGAGGTGGAGTGGGTCGTGCTCGAGCCGACCCGGATGGCGGTGCTCGACCACGCGCTGGTGGGCCGGATGAACCCGTGGCCTGTGCTCGGGCTCGAGCTGTTCGCGCGGGGCACGCGGCGAGCGCACTGGCTGGCCGTCGCGCTCGCGATCTCGCATCATCCGCGGGTCGACGACAGGCTGCTGCTGACGCTGTGGCAGGTGGCGGAGCGGTGGGGGAGGGTGCGGCCCGACGGGATCTCGGTCCCGCTGCCGCTGTCCCACGAGCGCCTGGCGACCCTCGTCGGCGCGCACCGGCCGGCGGTGACGACGGCGATGGGCGAGCTGACCCGAGCCGGGCTCGTGAGCCGCGGCGCGGACCGGTTCTGGGTGCTGCACGGCGACCCGCCGGAGGGGATTCGCGGCCGCGGCCTGGCTGCGGTGGACATGTGATGGATCGCGCTGGGTGAAACGCGAATGCCGGCCGTCCACACCGTAGTCCTCGCGCTCGGCGCCGCCGAGCGCGCCCGCCCGGAGCTCGAGCAGATCCCCGAGATCGAAGTCGTCGAGCACTACGACCTGTCCTCGGCGCGCGAGGACGATGTGATCCTGCGCGGCCTCGACGGCGCCTGGGCGGTGGTCGCCGGCAGCGAGCCATACACCCGCGCGGTGCTCGAGGCGCTGCCCGATCTGAAGGCGATCCTCCGCTGGGGGACGGGCTCGGACGCGATCGACATCCCCGCGGCAACCGACGCCGGCGTCGCGGTCATCACCACGCCCGCGGTCAACGCCGAGGCGGTCGCCGACATGGCGCTGGCGCTGATGCTCGCCTGCATCCGGCGGCTGCCGGAGCTCGACGCGATCGTTCGCTCCGGGGAGTGGCGCGGCCTCGGCCCGACCCGGGACCTCGCCTGCTCGACCGTCGGGATCGTCGGGCTCGGGGCGATCGGGCGCGCGGTCACGCGCCGGCTGCGCGGGTTCGACTGCCGCGTGCTCGCGACCGAGCCGAACCCCGACCTCGAGTTCTGCAGGGAATACGAGGTCGAGCTCATCGACCTCGACGCGATGCTCCCCCAAGTAGACGTGCTGACCCTGCACGCGCCGCTCATCGACGGCACTCGCCGGCTGATCGGCGCACGCGAGCTCGCGCTGCTCCCGCGCCACGCGGTGCTCGTCAACGCCGCCCGCGGCGAGCTGATCGATCAGGCCGCGCTCGTGGCCGCCCTCGGAAGCGGGCAGATCGCCGCCGCCGGCCTCGACGTGTTCGAACGCGAGCCTCCGGCGCGCGACGACCCGATCCTTGCGCTTCCCAACACGATCCTGAGCGGGCACATCTCCTCGTACACCGACCTCGGCCTCGACCGGACCGGCGAGACGGTGATCGCCAACCTGCGCGCGGCGCTCGCCGGCCGGCTTCCGTCGAGCTGCCTCAACCCGGAGGCTTGGAATTAGTGGACTACTCGTTGATCCGGTGCGAGGACTGCTGCTCGATCACGGTTAGCAGCGCCGAATGATCTAGGCCCCCGTCGCCTGCGGCCTCGAGCGCCGCCAGCATCTGATCGACGAGCGCGGTCGTGGGTACGTACACGCCAAGCTCACGCGCGGTGCGCAGCGCTATGCCGAGATCCTTGTGGTGGAGCGCGAGCTTGAAGCCTGGCGTGAAATCGTGCTCGAGGAAGTTGCGGCGCCTGACCTCCATCACACGGTTACCGGCCAGGCCGCCGGACAGCACTTCGATCAGCCGCTCCGGGTCGACGCCGGCCTTGGAGGCGAGCACGAGCGCTTCGCTGACGGCCTCGATCGTGACCGCGACGAGGATCTGGTTGCAGGCCTTGGCGGTCTGGCCCGCGCCGGCCTCTCCGAGCCGGACGATCGTCTTGCCCATGACCTCGAACAGCGGGCGCGCCCGCTCGAAGGCATCCAGAGGCCCACCGACCATGATCGACAGAGCTCCCTCCCGCGCGCCCACATCGCCGCCCGAGACCGGGGCGTCGAGAGCCTCCGCACCGACCTCGGAAGCAGCGGCCGAGACCGCCTGCGCCACGGCGGGCGCGATCGAGCTCATGTCGATCAGCAGCTGGCCCGCCCGCGCGCCGGCGATCACGCCGTCCTCGCCCAGGTAGACCTGCTCGACGTCGGGCGAGTCGGGCAGCATCGTGATCACCACATCGCTGCGCTCGGCGACCTCCTTCGGCGTCGAAGCGGCCTCCCCGCCGTCCCGCACGAACTCCTCAACCTTGGCGCTGGACCGGTTGTGCACGACCAGCGGATACCCGGCGTTGCGGAGGTTCGCCGCCATCGGCGCTCCCATGATCCCGAGCCCGATGAAGCCGATCGTCGTGTTAGGCATATCCGAGCTCCCTGATCCATCCGAGGCTTTCCTCGGTCGTCGAGGTCGACGGGTTGTATTCGAGGCCGACCCAGCCGCCGTACCCGCTGCGGTCCAACAGCCCCAGCACGAAGCCGAAGTTGACCTCGCCGGTCCCCGGCTCGCCTCGGGACGGAGGGTCGGCTATCTGGACATGGCCGATCCGCGGCAACAGGCTCGAGATCGTCTCGGCCAGGTTCCCCTCCACGCGCTGCATGTGGTAGACGTCGTACTGGAGCTGGACGGTGTCCGCCCCGACGCTGTCGATGAACGCGATCGCGTCGGACGACGTTTCGAGCAGGACGTCGCCGTTGTCGTACCCGTTGATCGGCTCGATCATGATCGTGGCGCCCTGTGCTCGGGCCTGCTCGGCGGCCCAGGCGACGTTCTCGCGCGCGACCTCGAGCTGAGCCTCGAGCTCGAGCCCGGGCCGGTGCACGCCGACGAGCGCGTTCAGGCGGGGACAGCCGATCCGGGCGGCGAGCTCGAGCGCGACCGGGACGTTGGCGCGGAACTCGCCTATCCGGTCAGGGTCGCCGGCCAGCCCGCGGTCGCCGGCAGCCATGTCGCCGGCGTCGAAGTTGAACAGGGCGACCTCGAGGCCGGTCTCCTGCACCTCCCGCGCCACCGCGTCCAGCTCCTCGACGCCCGGCCAGAAGAACTCGACGCCGCGAAAGCCGGCATCGGCGGCCCGGCGGAAGCGCTCGGGGAACGGCACGTCCTTGAACAGGAAACTGAGGTTGGCGGAGAACCTGGGCACTGAAGACCTGCATCCTTCCTGATTCGCGCGTGCGACGAGGTGTGAGGCGCTACACCCAGGGGCCCTGGGACGGAGGCGCGAGCGCTCTTATCGTCACTCACCGACGGCCGATCCGGCCGAAACCACGTCCAAGGAGGCCTTTCCGCGGATCGCTGTCCTGCGCTCAGCGCCCGCGATTCGCCACCTCCCGCGCCCAGCGCGGACCTCCTGAAGGGGCTCGGACCCGGCCGGCGAACTGGGTCCGAGCTCCGCACGCCGAGGCACAATCGGTACGGTCCCGCCCTCTCGCGGGACCGATGAAATGGAGATCACACCCGTGCGCCGCGCCCTACTGCCCATAGCCTGCCTGTGTGCGGCGTTGTTCGCGGCGTCCGTCTCGACCGCCGCCGCCGAGGACAACGGCGTCGCGCTGACGCCGCCGATGGGCTGGAACGACTGGTACTCGGTGTACTGCGGCGTCAATGCGCAGCTCGTCGAGCAAACCGCCCAGGAGATGGTCGCCAACGGGATGAAGGCGGCCGGATACGACTACGTCAACATCGACGACTGCTGGATGGCGAGCAGCCGCGACGCCTCCGGGAACCTGGTCGCCGACCCGACGAGGTTCCCCGACGGCATCAAGCCCGTCGCCGACTACGTGCACAGCCTTGGGCTCAAGCTCGGCATCTACGAGGACGCAGGCACGACCACCTGCGCCCACCTACCCGGCAGCTTCGGGTACGAGGCGCAGGATGCGGCCACATTCGCGTCGTGGGGCGTCGACTACGTGAAGTACGACCGCTGCAACATCCCCTACGCCGATTTCCCGGGCGAGTCCGAGCAGCAGGTCCAGCAGGCGCTGTACACGCGGATGAGCAACGCGCTCAAGGCGACGGGCCGTCCCATCGTGTTCTCGATGTGCAACCCGGATCCGGGCGACGACCCCTGGCAATACGGGGCGTCGATCGCGAATCTGTGGCGGACCGCCACCGACATCCAGGACAACTTCGGCTCGATGCTCGCCAACTTCGAGGGAACCGTCGACCACTTCGCGGACGCGGGGCCGGGGGCCTGGAACGATCCCGATCTGCTCCAGATCGGCAACGGCGGGAGCAGCCCGCTCGAGTACACGACCGAGTTCAGCCTATGGGCCGAGATGGCCGCCCCGCTGATCGCGAGCACGAACCTCGCCACGCTGACGCACTCCGAGCTCGCGATCTACGAGAACCCGAACGTGATCGCGGTCGACCAGGATCCGCTCGGGCGCCCGGGCGTTCCGATCTCGAGCGCGCACGGACTATGGGTCCTGGCCAAGCCGCTGAGCGGCGGAGGCCGGGCGGTGCTCCTGTTCAACGCGACCAACACCGCGGCCACGATCTCGACGACGGCCGCGGCGGCGGGGTTGCCGAGAGTGCGGGTCTACCAGATGCACAACCTGTGGACGGACGCGGTCACGCAGACCGCCGGAGCGATCAGCGCGTTCGTGCCCGGGCACGGGGTCGCGATGTTCACGGTGACCACGGCGGGGAAGCGGCGAGGATACAAGCTGCCGCCACACACCGTGCTGTCGCTCGACGCCGCCTCGCCTCAGGTCGGCGTCGGCGGCTCCACGACCGTGTCCGAGTCGTTCACGAACGTCGGGGTATCCGACGTCAAGAAGCTCCGCCTCTCTCTGTCGGCCTCGCCCGGCTGGCAGGTCAAGCCGCTCGGCCGCGCCGGCGCCCCGCTGCTCGACCCCGGGCAGCGGTTCACGGTCGCCTATCGCGTGACCGCGCCGCGGTCCGGCCCGCCGCTCGCCTTCTCGATATTCACCGGCGGGGCGTCGTACGACCCGCCCGACGGGCGCCGCACGTCCTCGGCCAGGCTCGGCGAGCTGGTCTCCTCGCCGGTGCACGCGCCGCTGTCGACGGTCGACGCGACCACGCACCCGGCCTCGTTCGGCGCATCCGGCCGGGATCTCGCGATCAGCGCGCGGGGGTTGGGGGTGTTCAACCCGCCGTTCGGGGCGCTGCCGACCGATTCGTACGCGGCGATCTACGAGCGCGCCGCGGCCCGCCGCTCCTCGACCGCGCAGGTCACGGTCACCTCAGACCCGGCCGGGGGCACCTCGGGCGGCGCCGGTCTGATCGAGCGCGACGATATGACCTACGGCAAGCACTCGCGCGCCGGCGTGGTGCTGTATGTGAATAGCAACGCGGCAATCGTGATGGCCTGGAACAGCTCCGGGGGCGCGGACGTCGACCACTACGTCGCGGTCCCGTCGGTCACGGTCAAGGCGCCAGTCGGGCTGCGGCTCGTGCGCCGCGGCAGCACCTACGCCGGCTACTACTCGACGGACCGCGGCAAGACCTGGAATCCGGTCGGCACGGTCACGGTGGCGGCCTCGGTGTCGCGCGACCGGCAGGACGTGGGCGTGTTCCACGCCTCGGGGCTGACGACGTGGACGACTACGGCGACGTTCAGAGACCTGCGGGTGCGCTGATCAGGCCGTCGGTCGCCAACCCCGGCGCTGGAGCGAGCGAGTCGGGACCGATCTCGGACACCGATCGGCGTCCGGCCAGGCCCAGCGTCAGGTCGAAGTCGGCCGCCAGGTTCTCGATTACCTCGCGCACGCCGGTTCGGCCGGCGATCGCGAGGCCATACACGTATGGCCGGCCGATCAGCACGGCCCGCGCGCCGAGCGCCAGCGCCTTGAACACGTCGGCGCCGCCGCGGACGCCCGAGTCGAGCAGCACCGGGATTCGGCCGTCGACCGCCGCGACCACCGCCGGTAGCGCTTCGAGCGTAGCGATCGAGCCGTCGACCTGGCGCCCGCCGTGGTTGGAGACGATCACGCCGTCGATGCCCTCGGCGACGGCACGGGCGGCGTCATCGGGGTGGAGGATTCCCTTGAGCACAATCGGGAGCTTGGTGCGCTCGCGCAGGAACGCGAGCGTCTCCCAGGTCAGCGACGGCCGCGAGTAGATCTCGGTAAACCGCTGGACCGCGGCCCGCCCCCTTCCCGATCGAAGCGTCCGCAGGAAGCCGTCGGGATACGCGCGCGTCAACTCGATCAGCGTGCGCAAGGCGGCCAGGGTCGGGCGGGGCTGCTGCGCGGGCGGCTCGAGCGCGCCCTCGCCGATGAGCTGTGTGAACACGGGGTCGCTCGTGTACTGGGCGATCCCCTTCCCGTGCAGGAACGGGAGGTAGGCGCCCTCGAGGTCGCGCGAGCGCCAGCCGAGCATCGTGGTGTCGAGCGTGACCACGATCGCCTCGCAGCCGCACCGCTCGGCCCGCGTGGCGAGGCTCTCGACGAGCGCGTCCGAGCGGCTCCAGTAGAGCTGGAACCAGTGCGGGGAATCCTCGAGGATCCGGGCCAGCCCCTCCATCGGCTTGGACGCCTGGTTTGAGAACACCATCGCCGTGCCCGTGTCGCGGGCGGCGCGGGCGACCGCGCAGTCAGCCTCGGGATGGGCGAGCTCGAGGACGCCGACCGGCGCGAGCAGGAATGGATGCGGCAGCCGCCGCCCGAACAGCTCGACGCTCGAGTCGCGCCTCTCGACGTCGCGGAGCATCCGCGGCACGATCCGCCGGCGGTCGAACGCGGCGCGATTGGCGGCCAACGTCCGCTCGTTCCCAGCCCCCGCCGCCACGTAGGCGAACGCCTCGGGTCGCATACATCTCTTTGCGGCCGTTTCGAGCCGGTCCGCGTCGAGGGGAACGTGCGGCCGCCGGCCGCTGACGCCGTCGAGGTAGATCTGTGTCTGGCGCCGCACGCCGATCATGCGGCTCCATCACAGCACACCTCGGACGCCGAGTGTCCCCTAACCGGGAGGGCGGCGGTTATGCCCTTCCGGAAGGAGCATCGCCGAGAGCTCCCGGAGAGACGCGACGTGAATCGTGTAACCCCGTTCCGGAAGGGCATCGTCCGCTGCACTGCAACCCCCGTGCAAGGCCCCCAGCCCGTAAAGCTGGCGCTCGATCCCCCGATCTTCGCCAGGCCCCTTATGCGAGGCGCCAACCCCGGTCCCTGCCCATTCGCCCCTGTTCCCGGTCCCTTGTTGGCTTCTCGTCATGGGTGAAAGGTACGGCTGCGGGGACGGGATTACAGGCCCCCCTAGGGTGTGGCTTCCACACCTCGCTACGGCTGATCGCCAGTCCCGCGGCCCCGCGCTCCCCCTCACGTGTCGCACTCCAACCGAGGCCGGACGCGAGTGCCGCGGGCCCGGCGTCTCAGCACGAGCTCGCAGCCTGGTCGCGACCCGCCGGGCACGGACGCGGGGAATTCGGCTCAGGCATGTGCGCGGAACGTAGGGCGTCGAGCCGAATTCCCTTGGCGGAACGGCCCCAGGGACGCCGAGCGAAGCGAGGCCCGTTAAAAATCCCGGGGGGCGAGGACGCCAGCGTCGAGCACGATCGCGACCAGCCGGGCGCGCTTCTCGTTCTGGGGAAGCTGGCTCAGCCCGTAGCGCTCGAACAGCACGCGGAGGTGTGCCTTGACCGCGTCGACGGTCAGGTACACCTCCTCGGCGATCTGGCGGTTCGTTGCCGGCGTCGCCGAGTCGGACTCGTGCACGGGGCGGCAGAGGCCGATCAGCACCTTGCGCTGCATCGGCGTCAGCGGGATCGCCGACGGGGCGTCGATCGCCGAAGCGGTCTGCGTGGTGCCGCCCGAGGTCTCGCGATAGGTGACGAGGGTGCCGCCGAACACGAGACGATCCTTGTCGGACAGGCGCCGGCGCCCGACGATCCGGGTGCCGTTGACGAATGACCCGTTGCGCGACAGGCCGTCATCGATCAGCGTCCAGCCGCGGCCCACCTGCTCGAGCAGCGCGTGCGTGCGCGACACCTCGGCGTCCCAGGGCAGCGGGACGTCGGCGGCGGCATCCCGGCCGATCGTCACGCGCCAGTTCGCCTGGTCGAGCAGCAGCAGCCGCTGCTCGCCGTCCTCGGCCCGCCACACCAGGAACGGGTAGCCGGTCCGCTCGGCGGCGATGATCTCCTTTAGCTCGGCGGGCGTCTGCAGCACCGTAGATCGCCTAGCCCCGGCCTTCGTGTCGATAGCGGGTTGTCGGCTCACTGGTGGGACCCTTGCTCTTACGTAACGCTACAGGAGCGATGTGACAGTGAGAGTGCGCGATCGATGCGCACGTTTGGGCCACTTGTGGAGGCTAGTTTTGCCGGGTTCCGGGTAGTAGCTCAGCGCCGCACTACACCCGAGGCAGATGCGGCCGATAAAGGGCTCAGACGTAGTCCGAGCCCAACACAGAAACCGGGACCACATCAATGCTCCGCACCCCCGCTTCCCCCGCCAGCGCTGCCTCCGCTCGCGTCCAGCTTGGTCAGGCCAGCAAGGCCTGCGGTCACATCGCCCACGTGGGCACGTGCTCCGCATGCCAGCGCGCCCAGCTGGCCAAGTGGCAGGCGCAGCTCGCGGCCGTGGCGCACTGATCCGAGCCCTCAAACCGCGAGACTCGAGCGCAGCCACGCGGCCGCGGACTCGAACGACAGCTCCGCGATCTGGCCGGCTTCGGGTCCGGCGCACACCTCGAGCTTGGCTCTGAGCTCACCGTCGGTCACCGGGCGCTCGGGCGCTCCCGGCGGCAGCGCCAGCACGGCACGGACGGTGCCGTCCTCGGTGTCGATCTCGATCTCGACCCCGCCGGTCAGCAGGTGATCGCCGCCGTCGGTCGCCGCGACCTCCACCGCCCGCATCAACCGCGCGGCGTCGGGGCGCTGGACCGCCGCGTCCGAGAAGCTGTCGAACCCCGGTCGGCCGTCTAGCAGCGCGGCGGCGATCCCGTACTCGAGGCTGAACTTACCCTCGAGCCCGGTGGCGGGAGAGTGATGGATGAGCGGTGCGAGTGACGCGCCCGGCGTCCGGACACCGATGCGGCGGACGCGGTCGATCGGCACGGGCTCGAGGCTCTGCAGTGCCGCGATCGGTCGCTGGAGCGCGTAGCAGCACGGGAACGGCTTGATCGCGAGGCCGCCGGGGACCGCGGGGGTGTCGGGGCTGGACGCCTCGGGGTCTCCGCCCACGAGCGCTGAGGCGTCGCCGCCGACGAGCTCCATCCATTGCTCGAGCGCGAGCGGGTCGGCGCTCGCGCCGGCGTCGGCCAGCGCCGCCGCGCGGGCCCCGGCCTCGGCCGCGAACGCGACCTGGAGCGACTTGGCCGCGGTCCCGAACGCCCGCTGGACGCCGCCGGCGGCGGGGATCGCGAGCGCGATCGCCCGGGCGGTCGCGTCCGGGTCGAGCCCGCGCACGATCGCCGCGGTGGCCGCGGCCGCGGGCGCGCCGGCGGTGCAGGTCGCGTGCCAGCCGGCGCTGTAGTGCCGCCACCCGAGCGCGGTACCGAGCCGCGCCATCACGCCGGCGCCGGCGAGGTAGGCGCGCTCGCTGTCCGCACCGCCGGCGCCAGACGAGAGCGCCACCGGGACGCACACCGCGCTGATGTGCGTGGTCGAGGGCAGGTGCAGGTCGTCGTAGTCGAGCACGTGCGCGAGCGCCGTCCACCGCCCGACCTCGGTCAGCTGCCCGAATAGGCCGGCGAGCGGATGCGCCCGCGCCGCGAACATGACCGCGACCGTGTCGAGCAGCGAGCGGTGCGCCAGCGCGAGGTCGTCTTCAGATGGGTCGAGCTCGGTCGCCCAGCGCGCGAGCTCGTCAGCGAGCCCGGCCGTCGCCGTTTCCATCGATCGCGCGCCACACCCGCTCGGGGGTCATCGGGAGCCGGCGCATGCGCACCCCGCCGGTCGCGGCGGCCACCGCGTTGGCGACGGCGCCGGCGACGCCGATCACCGGAGCCTCGCCGACGCCCTTGGCGCCGAATGGCCCCTCGGGCGCCGGGACCTCGACGATCGCGGTCTCGATCGCGGGGACTCCACCGGCGGTGGGGATCGCGTAGTCGACGAACGAGCCGGCGACGGGCTGGCCATGCTCGTCGTAGCCGATCTCCTCGAGCAGCGCCCAGCCGAGGCCCTGGGTCGTCCCGCCGTGCATCTGCCCCTCGACGAGCGCCGGGTTGAGCGCGCGGCCGACGTCCTGGGCGATCACGTGCCCGAGCACGGTGACCGCGCCGGTCTCGCGGTCGACCCGCACGTGCGAGAGGTGGGCGGCGGACTGCGGGACCTGCGGCAGCGAGACCAGGCCCTGTCCTTCGACCGGCGGATACGGGCTTCCGAACGTGAGCACCTTCTTCGCGAGCGACTCAATCGCCATCGCCTTGGCTGGTACCCCGACCGGCTGGACCGAGCCGTCGACGATCTCGAGGTCCTCGGGCGCGATTTCGAGCTCCTCGGCGGCGACGTCGAGGAGCCGCTCGCGCGCCTGGAGCGCGGCCTTCTCGACCGCGCGCCCGACCGTGTAGGTGATCTTGCTGCCGCCGCTAACCCCGGAGTACGGTGCGCTTGACGTGTCCGCGTTGGCGACGCGGACCCTGTCCATGCTGACGCCGAACGCCTCGGCGGCGATCGCGGCGAAGGTCGTCTGGACCCCGGTCATGTCGGAGACCCCGGTGATCACCGTTAGATTCCCGTCGGAGTCAAGCCGGCAGGCGGCGGCCGCCGGTTCGTACCCGCCCGGCCACCAGCCGATCGCCAGGCCGATGCCCTCGTTCTCGGGCAGCGAGTTGCGCTTGGACCACAGCGGCTGCTCGCCCAGGCGCTCGAGGCATTCGCGCGCGCCGAACACCTTGAGCTCTTGGCCCGCGACCGTCTTGTCGCCCGGGACGAGCACGTTGCGCAGACGCAGCTCGAGCGGGTCGATGCCGAGCCGTCCCGCCAGCTCGTCGATCAGCGATTCGACCGCAAACGCCGCGGGCGGCGCGGTGGGGGCGCGGTAGGCGCCGAACGTCACGCGGTTGGTCGAGACCCCGTAGCAGGTCAAGTGGTGAGCCTGCCACCGGTACGGGCCCGCGCTGAGCATCGCAGCGATCGACTCGACGCCCATGCTGTCGGTCGAGCCGCGGTCGCACCAGATGCGGGTGCGGATTCCAGTCAGGTTTCCCTCGCGGTCGGCGCCGAGCTCGACTTCGAGCACCTCCGCGCCCGCCGGGTTGGCGGCCGCGAAATCCTCGCTGCGGGTCATCGCCAGCCGTACCGGCCGGCGCGTGGCGAGCGCCGCCGAGACCACCAGCGGCTCGGGAATCATCATCTTGCCGCCGAAGCCTCCGCCTAACGGAGCGGAGCGGACGCGGACCCGGTCGACGGGCAGGCCGAACAGCAACGCGACCTCGTCGCGGGTCATGAACGGCGCCTGCGTCGAAGTGCTCACGACGAGCTCTTCGTCGACGTCGAACCAGGCGGTTGCGGTCTGGGGCTCGATGTAGCCCTGGTACACCCACGGCGTGTGGAAGCGGCCGCGGACGACGACCTCGCTGGCGGCGAGCGCGGTGTCGATGTCGCCACTCGCGAGGCGGGCCGTGCCGAGCACGTTCTCCGACAGCTCCTCCTCGTCGCCGACGCCGCCGGCAGCGACCGCGGCGTGAGCGTCGCCCAGGTCTCCGTCGTCACCCTGGTCGGGGGCGTGGAGCCGGGCGCGCGCTGCGCCGGGCAGCACCGCGCCTTCGACGTCGATCACCGCCTGGACGGGCTCGAGCTCGACTTCGATCAGCTCGATCGCGTCGGCGGCGAGCGCCTCGGTCTCGGCGACCGCGATGGCGATCGGCTGTCCCGCGTACATGACCTCCTCGCGGGCGAGCGGGTTCTTGGACCGGCCGGAGCCGGTGGCGACGATCGGCAGATCGTCGGCGGTGAGGACGGCGACGACGCCGGGCAGCTCACGGGCGGCGGTCGTGTCGACCGATCTGATCAACGCGTGGGCGTCGTGGGCGAGCAGGAGTCGCGCGTGGAGCAGTCCGTTGACGGGCACGTCGGCGGCGTAGCGGGTGGCGCCCCGAACCTTCGGCTCGGAGTCGCGACGGGGGGTTGAGACACCGATCGAGGGCATAACCCCAAGCTATCAAGGGCCGGTCGGTTGCCGGTTGCCACGCTGATGAGCGGAGCGGTAGTGTCGCGAGAGCAGCGATGCCAGAGCACAAGTGGGTGTACGACTTCGCCGAGGGCTCGAAACACATGCGCGAGCTGCTCGGCGGCAAAGGGGCGAACGTCGCCGAGATGACCCGCGTCCTCGGCGCCGACCGCGTACCGGCTGGGTTCACGATCACGACCGAGGCGTGCGTGGCTTACATGCGCTCGGGTTCGGAGCCGGACGGTCTGGAGGAGCAGGTGGCGGCGGCGCTGAAGCGCCTGGAGGAAACCGCCGGCAAGAAGTTCGGCGACGACCAGGATCCGCTGCTGGTCTCGGTCCGCAGCGGCGCGCGCGACTCGATGCCGGGGATGCTCGACACGATCCTGAACGTGGGGCTGAACGACCGCTCGGTGCAGGGGCTGGCGAGCGTCACCGACAACGAGCGGTTCGCCTGGGACTCGTACCGCCGGCTCGTGCAGATGTTCGGCAACGTCGTCGAGGGCGTGGAGGGCAAGCGGTTCGAGGATGCACTCGCGGTCGCCAAGCGCGACGCCGGGGTCGACACCGACGCGTCGCTGTCGGCGGATGCGCTGAACCGGCTGGTCGACGAGTTCAAGGGCTTCTTCGGCTTCCCCCAGGACCCGCGGGAGCAGCTCCGGCGCGCGATCCTGGCGGTGTTCGATTCCTGGACGGGCGAGCGCGCGGTCTCCTACCGGCGGATCAACCGGATTCCCGACGACTGGGGCACCGCGGTCAACGTCCAGCAGATGGTGTTCGGCAACAAGGGCGAGAACTCGGCGACGGGCGTCGCCTTCAGCCGGGACGAAGTGACCGGAGCGCGGGAACCGAGTGGCGACTTCCTCGTCAACGCCCAGGGCGAGGACGTCGTGTCCGGCGTCCGGACCCCGCGCGACATCTCCGAGCTCGCCGAGGTGATGCCCAAGGCGCACGAGCAGCTGATGGAGATCATGCGTACCCTCGAGTCCGAGTACAAGGACATGCAGGACGTCGAGTTCACGGTCGAGGACGGGCAGCTGTACATGCTCCAGACCCGCAACGCCAAGCGGCCCGCGCAGGCGGCGGTGCGGTTCGCGGTCGACGCGGTCTCGGAGGGCCTGCTGACACGCCGGGAGGCGTTGCGGACGATCGACGCTTATGGCTTGGATGCGCTGCTGCATCCGACGTTCGACCGCACCGGCGGCTACAACGTGCTTGCTCAGGGAGTCGCGGCCTCGCCCGGTGCGGCCGTCGGTGAGATCGTGTTCACCGCGCCCGACGCGGTCGAGCTGGGCCACGCCGGCAAGGACGTGATCCTCGTCCGGCCGTTCACCGAGGCCGACGACGTCGCCGGCTTCCACGCCGCTCGCGGGATCCTGACGTCCGAGGGCGGGAAGGCGTCGCACGCGGCGCTCGTGGCCCGGGGGATGGGCGTGCCGGCGGTGACCGGCGCCGCGGTGGCGGTCGACCTCGACGCCGGCGAGCTGACGATCGACGGCCACGTGTTCAAGGCCGGTGACAGGATCGGGATCGATGGGTCCGAGGGCACGGTCGTGGAGGCGGGCGCCAAACTGCTCCAGCCCGAGATCGACGAGCGCTTCGACACCGTGCTGGAGTGGGCGGATGAGCTCCGCCGGCTCGGGGTCCGGGTCAACGCCGACACCCCTCGCGACGCGGTGCGCGCCCGCGAGCTCGGCGCCGAGGGCATCGGGCTGTGCCGGACCGAGCACATGTTCATGGCCGAGGACCGCCAGCCGAAGATGCGCGCGATGATCATGGCTGACGACCGCGAGGGCCGGCGCAAGGCGCTCGCCGAACTGCTGCCGCTCCAGGAGGAGGACTTCGTCGGTTTGTTTCAGGCGATGCGGGGGCTGCCGGTGACGATTCGCCTGCTCGATCCGCCACTCCACGAATTCCTCCCGAACCTGCCGGAGCTGCGCGCCCACCTCGAGCGGGCCCGGATCGAGGTGACCGACGACCTCGACGAGCTCGAGAAGCTGCTCGTGCGGGTCGAGGAGATCCACGAGGGGAACCCGATGCTCGGGACCCGGGGGGTCCGGCTCGGGATCCTCTACCCCGAGATCTACGAGATGCAGGTCCACGCGATCATGCGCGCCGCCAAGCGGATCGACGAGCCGCCCCATCCGGAGATCATGATCCCGCTCGTCGCCTACGAGCACGAGATCGAGATCATGCGCGAGCTGGTCGTCTCCGTGGGCAACGAGCACGATATGCGGGCGGGGGAGGACTACACGGTGGGGACGATGATCGAGCTGCCGCGGGCGTGCTTCATCGCCAACCTGATCGCGCGGCACGCCGACTTCTTCTCGTTCGGGACGAACGACTTGACCCAGACCGCGCTCGGCTTCTCGCGCGACGACGTCGAGTCGAAGTTCATCCCTACCTACATCGATCGCAAGATCCTCGACCGCTCGCCGTTCGAGACGATCGACAGCCCGGGCGTGGGGTGGCTGGTGCGATTGGGGGCGTGGGTCGGCCGCGAGGCGCATCCGGGGCTGAAGCTCGGGATCTGCGGCGAGCACGGCGGCGACCCCGACTCGATCACGTTCTTCCACAACGCCGGGCTCGACTACGTGTCCTGCTCGCCGTTCCGGGTGCCGATCGCCCGGATCGCGGCTGCGCAAGCGGCCATCGCCTCGGACGGCTGAGAACTGCGCCCGCCCGCCCGTCCGCCCGGGCCGTCGTGGCGCCGGTCCCTGCCGAGGCCAGGGGGCCGGGGGCCGGACCTGCGGCGGTCCCGTCGGCCGCGGTCCGACCCCGCGGCCACGGTGGATATTCCGCCCTTCGACAGCGTTCGGTTGCGACCTCACCGATTCTGTACAGCACCGGTGGGCAATTCGTCACTGGCCGGAGATCGGTCGATTCAGCCGGCCCTCGCGTTCAGCGGAACCGGTTGCCGGCCGATTACCCGATGTGATGAAAAACGTCAAATCAGCCGCCGGCCCGAATATGGCGCTGTCGCTGGCGATAGCGCCTGCCGCTCTGGCGCTGGCGGCCATGGTCATCGGCCATCTCGCCTCGTCCGGGACGCTCTGGTGGGACGTCGCCTGGACGGCGGGGGCGGTCAGCGCTACGGGCGGGACGCTGCTCGGACGCCGGGCCGCCGCGCCTCCGAACCGGAGCCACTGGACGATGTGGGCCGCCGCTTCCGGGTGCTGGCTGGTCGGGCAGCTGGGCTGGGACCTGTTCAGCCTCACGAGCGCCGCCGACGTCCCTTCCTCGCCCAACGTCGCCGACTTCGGCTGGTGGGCGTTCGCGGCGCTGATGACGCTCAGCCTGGTGCGGATGCGCACCCGCTCCCGAGCGCTGCTGATCGTCGGCGCCGCCGAGATCCTGCCCGTGACCGCCGCAGCGGCGTCGCTGACGTTCGCGCTTCTGTGGCACGCCGCCGGCAACTCGATGCTGCCGGTGGCTGAGCGGCTGTCCGCGCTCGTGTACCCGGCGATCTACGTGTCGGCGGCCGTGCTCGCGCTGCAGGCGCTGATCGGCGGCGCGCTCACCAGCGTTCGCTCGGCCGCTGCGCGCCTGGTGCTCGCGGGGGTCATGCTCGAGGCGCTCGCGTTTATCCCCTGGAGCGCCCAGTTGCTCAACCAGGACTACGTCTCGGGCGAGAGCCTGCTCGATCCGCTGTGGGTGCTCGGGCTCGTGGCGATCGGCGTCGGCGGGGCGCTCGCCGCCCGGCGCCCCGAGGCGGTCGCCGAGGCCGAGGAGCCGGGGTTGCGCGGCGGGATCCTACCGGCGGGGCTGTTCGTCGTGCTGCTCGGGGCGCTGCTCCGGGCGCGCCTTCAGCACGCCCCGAACGCCGAGGCATTCATCCTCTACGCCGGCCTTCTGTTCTGCGGGCTCTCGCTGGTGGTCCGCGGGGCGCTGCTCGAACGCCGGCTCCGCTGGTTGCTCAGCCGCGAGCGGCTCGCGCTGGCGAGCGTGGCCGACCGGGAGGCCGAGCTCGCGCGACTGAACGAGCGGCTCAAGGAGGATTCCCGTCGCGATCCGCTGACCGGCATGCGCAATCGGCGCGCGCTCGCCGACGAGCTTCCGGGGCTCGAGGCCGGCCATCAGGCACGCGGCGACTCGCTCGCGCTCGCGCTGTGCGACGTCGACCGCTTCAAGGTCTACAACGACGAGCTCGGACACCTCGCCGGCGATCAGGCGCTCAGGGCGATCGCCGCCACGATTCGCGGCAGCTTGCGCGGAAACGACATGGCCTATCGGTTCGGCGGCGAGGAGCTGCTGATCGTGCTTCCGGACACGACGGCCGAGGAGGCGCTGGCGGCCGTCGAACGCGTCCGCGCCGCCGTGCAGGCGGCCGCGCTGCCCCACCCGGCCGGACTCGGCGGCCTCCTGACGGTCTCGATCGGTGTCGCCGCGGGGCACGCCGACTGCGGCAGCCTGCTGGCGCGCGCCGACGCGGCGCTGTACGCGGCCAAGCGTGGCGGCCGCAACCGCGTGGTCGCCGCGGCACACGACGACGAAACGCCTGGGGCGACGCGGGAGCGCGCCGGAGTCGAGCAGGGAGCGGTGCCACGTCACCTGCGGAGCATGCTCGCGCTGTCGCGAGCCGCCGCGTCCGGGGCGGGCGTCCTGCCCGTGCTCGAGGCGCTCGCGCACACGATTCGCTCCGAGCTCTCGTTTCAGGTCGTGGCGATGAACCTGCTCGACGAGGCGCGCGAGCAGATGCACGTGCTGCTGGTCGACGGCGACGAGGAGGCGCGCCAGACGCTGCTCGGGACAACGAGCAGTTGGCCGGAGTGGAAGGCGATGATGACTCCCGACCACATCCGCGAGGGCGCGATGTGGCTCGCCGCCGGGACGTACGAGTGGCAGGACAACGGGTCGGTCTGGACCCCGCCGGCCGCGGCCGCTCCGGTGCCCGACGCGTGGCATCCCGAGGACATGCTGATGCTGCCGCTGCGCGGGTCCTCGGACGAGATCATCGGGATGGTCTCGCTCGACCAGCCGCTGCACGGTCGGCGTCCCGACGACGCCGAGATCGCGGTGCTGATGGCGGTCGCAGACCAGGCGGGGCTCGCGATCGAGCAGGCGAATCGCACAGCTGCGGGAGGGGCCGGCGCGCCGGGCCAATATGACGAACTACGCTTAGCTGCAGTGATGTTGCTCGCCGAGACACTTGACCTGCGCGACGCCGGAACCGCGCAGCACTCCCGCACCGTCGGAACATTCGCCAAGCACGCGGCGGTGGCCCTCGGCCTCGAGCCCGACCGTGTCGAGCGAATCCACGCCGCCGGCGTGCTCCACGACCTCGGCAAGCTCGGGATCGCGGACGCGATCCTGCACAAGCCCGGAGCGCTCGACGAAGGCGAGTGGAAGGAGATCATGCGGCATCCTGAGATCGGCGCCCGCATCCTCGAGCACGCGGGGATGAGCGACATCGCCGCCTGGGTCAGGGCCCACCACGAGCGGATCGACGGGAACGGCTACCCCAAGGGGATCAGCGCTCGGGAGATCCCGCTCGAGGCGCGAATCCTCGCGGTTGCCGATGCCTACGAGGCGATGATCGCCGACCGCCCGTACCGCGACGGGATGCCCGCGGTCGCTGCGTGTGAGGAGCTGATCCGCTGCTCCGGCACTCAGTTCGATCCGGCCGTCGTGGACGCCTTCCTGGCCGCGCTCGAGCGCGGCGACGAAGAGCTCGACTCGGAGCCGTCGGTCGCCAAGGCGGCGTAGGCCGCTCCGTCACCGTCCGCGGCCCAGGGCCGGCCGTCGAGCTCACCCTCGCGCGGCAGCGGGAGTGCGTTCGACCGCGCGACCTTGGAGTAGAACGCCGCGCTTCTCTTCGGCAGGCGCTGCTGCGTCCCGAAGTCCACGTAGTACAGGCCGAAGCGGCGCTGATACCCCCGTGCCCATTCGAAGTTGTCCAGCAGCGACCAGACGAAGTAGCCGGCGAGGTTGACGCCGTCGTCGATCGCGCGCCATGCCGCGTCGAGGTGACCTTCCAGATAGTCCAGTCGCTCGAGGTCGTTCACCCGGCCCTCGGGGTCGACGTAGTCGTCGGCCGCGCAGCCGTTCTCGGTGATGTACAGCGGCAGTCGCGGTGCTTCGCGGTCGAGCGTCCGCAGCGCGTCATAGAGGCCCTCGGGCTCGATCAGCCAGCCCATGTTGGTGCGTGGAATGTCCGGCGGCACGTAGTTGACGACGCCCGGATACCCCGGGAGCGGGCTTTCGCCCTCGCGCAGGTCGTCCCAGTCACCCATGCGCACGTAGTACGGGCAGTAGTAGTTGAGGCCGAGAAAGTCGAGCGGCGCGGAGATCCGAGCCATGTCGCCGGGTTCGATCAGCTCGTGGGTCGGGAGCAGCTCGGCGCGGGCAGCCTCGGGGTATGAGCCGTGCAGCACCGGCTCGAGGAAGATGCGGTTCTGCTCCGCGTCGAGGGCCGTGGCGGCGAGCGCCGCGTCCTCGTCCACGGCGCGGACCGGGTGCAGATCGATCGTGATGCCCACCGGGACATGCCCGGCCACTTCAGCGCGGATCGCGTCCACGGCCAGCCCGTGGGCGAGAAGAAGATGATGCGTGGCCGCTGCCGCGAGTGGGAGGTCGGTCTTGCCCGGGGCGTGGGTACCCGTGCGGTAACCCTGATTCGCTGCCTGCTGGGGTTCGTTGAGCGTGATCCACATGCCGACTTCGTCCCCGAGCGCGCGGGCCAGCACCTCCGCGTACTCCGCGAACCGATACGCCGTATCGCGGTTCGGCCAGCCGCCCTCGTCCTCGAGCGCCTGCGGCAGCTCCCAGTGGTATGCGGTGACGACGGGAACGATGCCCCGGCCGCGGAGCCCGTCGACGAGCGCACGGTAGTGGTCGAGTCCGCGCTGGTTGACCGGTCCGCGTCCGGTGGGCTGGACCCGCGACCACGCGACCGAGAAGCGGTAGGCGCCGACGCCGAGTTCGCTCAGCAGCCCGAGATCCTCCTCGTAGCGGTGATACGAGTCGCTGGCGATGTCGCCGGTGTCGTCGCGGTGCACCTTGCCCGGCGTGTGACTGAAGGTGTCCCAGATCGAGCGGCCGCGGCCGTCCTCGTGGACCGCCCCCTCGACCTGATAGGCCGAGGTCGAGGCGCCCCAGAGGAAGCCGGGCGGAAAGGGGCGTGCGCCGGGCGCACCGTCACCTGAGTTCCGGTTCATGTGGTTCTCCTAGTCGATGTGCTTGAGAAAAGTCCGGCGCTGCGCCCGCTCCCCGCGTGAGAGGACACGGGAAGCGGGCGCGCTGATGCGGCTCGGCCTAGCTGCTGGGCCGCAGCCGCAAGACCACGACCTCGTTGGTCGGCGTGTTGGGGCTACCCGACTCGTAGGGGTTGGCCGCCGTCGGCCAGCCGGTGAACTTGCTCGTGTTGTACTCGTCGAACACGACGCCGTAGACCGTGGGGATGATCGGCAGGTTGGTGGCCACGTACTGCTCGATCGGGGCCAGATCCGCCTGCTGGGCCGCGACCGTGTTGTCGCCCGCGAGCTTGTTCAGCGCACCGTCGACCGTTGGGTCCTTCAGCCGCTCGAAGTCGCCCGCGGCGTTGTTCGTCGCCTGGGCGCTGTTCAACCAGTCGTTGTACAGCTGATACGGCGAGACGCTCGTCTGCGACCAGTGCTGGGTCAGCTGGAAGTTCCCGCTGGCGATGTCGGCCCCCCACGCCGTCGTCGACTGCCCGACGAACGTCGCGTCGATGCCGGCCTGGCGCAGCCAGCCGGCGATCATCTGGTCGCCGGTCGCGTAGTCGGCGAACGAGGACGGGTTCGTGACGTCGAGTGACAGCCTCTGACCGGACTTCGTGCGGAAGAAGCCGTCCGAGCCCATCACGTAGCCGGCCTGCTCGAGGACCTGCTTGGCGGCGGCGATGTTCGAGTGCGCCGGCAGCGTCATGTTCGACACGGATGGCGACAGGAACTGCTGGAAGATCGGCAGGGTCAGCCCGCTGGCGCTTGACACCGGCGGCTCGAGCCCGCCCTCGGCCTGCTGGCTGAGTGCGGTCCGGTCGATCGCCAGGCTGATCGCCTTACGCACCGCGAGCTGGTTGGTGGGGAACTTGGTCAGGTTCGGCTCGAGGCTGTTGGTCTGCACCGGCGGGAACCACACCAAGTGGTTGGCGTGGCCGGCGACGAACACCTGATTCACGCCGGGGATGAAGTTGCCGCCCCAGCTGAGCTGATCGGTCTCGAGCGCCGACAGCGCCGAGTTGGACGAGGCGTAGGTCGGGAACTCGACCGTGGAGACGGCCGGCTTGCCGCCCCAGTAGGTGGAGTTTGCCTTCAACGTCACCCCTTGCGAGGTGAACTGCGAGACCGTGTACGGCCCGGTGCCGACCGGGTTCGCGTCGGTGTACTTGCCCGGATCGCCGACCTTGCTCCAGATCGACTGCGGCACGATGTACACCTGACCGGCGATGTTCTGCAGGTTGGCGTACTGAGGCGAGGGGAAGTTGATCGTGACCTGGTTCCCGCTCGTGCTCACGCTCTTGATCGCCAGGCCGAAGTTGTTGGCGTCGGGATACTGCTTGAGCAAGTTGTAGGTAAAGGCCACGTCGGCGGCGGTCATCGGCGAGCCGTTCGACCACTTCACGCCGGGACGGATCGTGAACGTGATCGAGTCGCCGCCGTTCGACCAGCTGTAGCTCGTGGCCAGCCAGTCGTAGTACTGACCGGCTTGATCGCGTTGGCCTGCAGCAGCGGCTCGTACAACAGCGATGTCGTGCCGAGCAGCGTCGCCGCAGAGGTTTGGACGAACGGGTTGAAGTCCTGGGTGATCGAGTTCTGCTGGCTCGACTCCACGGTCAGCACCGAGGAGCCGCCGCTCGAGTGTCCGCTCGAGCCGCCCGAGTTTCCCGAGGAGGAGCTGGAGGTGCCGCCGCAGCCGGCGATCAGCGCAGCGGCGCCGAGCGCGGCGCACGCCGCCAGCCAACTCTGTTGCTTGATCCATCGTTTCATCGAGGAGTACACCTTCTCTCTGATAAAAGAGCCATGTCGCGTATGTAGACATTCACGTCCCCTGGTTCTGGCCAGGGTCGTGTCGCGTATGTAGACGGTCACGTGCCCCCGGGTGAGGCCGGGGGCGCGGGCTTTAAGGGCCCGTAGGGCCCAACCCGCACGCGCGAAGCTGCGCCGTGGCACAACCCGCGGATCGACCCGGACGATCACCTCATCGCTCGATCCTCCCTTCGGGCGGGGAGCTGCGAGATCCGGCCCCATCCGGACCCGAGCGATCACCGCTTTCGAGGCCGGATTCCGTGCGAAATCCGGCCCCATCGGGACCCGAGCGACGATCGCTTTCGAGGCCGGATTCCGTGCGAAATCCGGCCCCATCCGGACTCGAGCGACGATCGCTTTCGAGGCCGGATTCCGTAAGCCGGCCAAAGGCGTCGGGGTCGGGATCAGCAGTCGCGTGTATTCGTGGCTCGGCGCCTGCGTGACGTGCTCTGCGGGGCCACGCTCGACGATCTTGCCGGCGTACATGACCGCGATCTCGTCGGCGAAGTAGCGCGCCGACGCGATGTCGTGGGTGATGTACAGCACGGCGAGGTCCAGGTTCTGGCGTAGCTGATCGATCAGGTCGAGCATCTCGAGCCGGATCGAGACGTCGAGCATCGATACCGGCTCGTCGGCGAGCAGCACGCGCGGAGCCGTCGCGAGCGCCCGAGCGATCGCGACGCGCTGGCGCTGGCCGCCCGAGAGCTCGTGCGGGTAGGCGTCGCGGAACTTTTCGGCCGGGGTGAGGCGGACCTGGTCGAGCAGCTTGTCGAGCTCTTCCGTGCTCGGGTCGCGGCCGCTGCGGTCCGCGTGCAGGCGAAGCGCCCGTGTCAGGTGATAGCTGACCGTGTGGAGCGGGTTCAGCGAGGCGAACGGGTCCTGGAAGACCATCTGCACCGCGCCCTTGTAGGTGCGGAAGCCACGCCGGGCCGCGGGCTCGATCGGCGTTCCATCAAGCAGGATCTGGCCGCCGGAGCGGCGCTCCTGGCCGGCCAGCAGCCGCGCCACCGTGGTCTTGCCCGAGCCGCTCTCGCCGACCAGTGCGACGACCCGGCCTCGGCGGAGCTCGAGTGAGACGTGGTTCACCGCCGAGATGACCGTCGCCTTACGGCCCCTGCCGAGGCGGAACTGCTTGTCTAGCTCAACCGCTTCGAGCACGACGGGGCCGGCCGCCTCGCGATGGGCCTCGGACGGAGCCGGGCGCGCCGGCACTACCTGCGCCGCGCTCACGAAAGGGCACGCGGTCACGTGATCAGGCTCCTGCTCGGAGGGGGCGAGCGCGATGTCGACGGTGGCGCAAGCGTCGATGGCGAAGCCGCAGCGGGGAACGAACGGGCAGCCCTTGAGCGCGCCGCGCAGATCGGGCGGCGAGCCCGGGATCCCGGTCAGCCTCAGGCGCGGGCCGCTGAGCTTCGGGAACGAGGTCAGCAGGCCCTTGGTGTACGGATGGGCGGCGCGGAGGTGGATCTGTTCGCGGGTGTCGGCCTCGACGATCTGACCCGCGTACATGATCGCCACGCGGTCGGCGATCTCGAGCAGCAGCGACAGGTCGTGGGTAATGAACAGGACCGAGAAGCCGAGCCGGTCCTTGAGCTCGAAGATCTCGGACAGGATCTCCCGCTGGACGACGACGTCGAGCGCGGTGGTCGGCTCGTCCATGATCACGACCTCGGGCTCGGCCGCGAGCGCCATCGCGATCATCACGCGCTGGCGCATCCCGCCCGAGAGCTCGTGCGGGTAGCTCTTCAACCTCACGCGAGGGATCCCGACCATCTCGATCAGCTCGACGATCCTTGCGTGCCGCTGCTCGTCGGTGAGCGGGAGGTGCGCGCCGACCGCGTCGAGCAGCTGATCGCCGACGCGCATCACCGGGTTCAGCGAGTTCATCGCGCTCTGGAACACGATCGCGATCTCGCGCCAGCGGAGCGCGCGGAGCTGGTCCGGGTTTGCCGCAAGGATGTCGACGCCGTTTTCAGCGACCCGGTGTCCGTGATAGGTGACGCTCCCGCTCGTGATCACCGCCGGTGGGCGCAGCAGCCGGATCGACCCATACGCGAGCGTCGACTTGCCGCAGCCGCTCTCGCCGGCGAGGCCGACGACCTCGCCCGGGTGGAGCGCGAGCGACACGCCGCGCACGGCGCGGACGTCGCCGGCGTCCGATCGATACGCGATCGAAAGGTTGCGGATGTCGAGCACGGGCTTGCGCAGCTCGGTGGTCGCCTCGCTCGTGCGGTCGGCGCCGGGCTCGGTCACGGCGCTCACGCCGTCTCCCGTGGCTGATCGCGCAGCACCGGCGTCGGGTCAGAAGGCCGCCACGTACGCCGCCCGAGCCGAGCCGCCCCGGCCGCTCGCAGGCGCGGGTTGCCGAGCTCGTCGAGCCCGAAGTTCAAGAGGACCATGCTCATCCCGAGCAGCGCCACGCAGATCCCGGGCGGCGCGTACCACCACCAGGCGTTCAGCTGCACGGCGTTGCCGTTCTGCGCCCAGTAGAGCATCGTCCCGTAGCTCCACTGCGACAGGTCGGCGACGCCGAGGAACGCCAGCGCGACCGAGGTCAGGATCGCGTACAGGACCGTTCCCACGAAGCTCGCGGCGATCAGCCCGATCTCGTTGGGAAGAATCTCGAACAGGATGATCCGCCACGTCCGCTCGCCCGACTCGCGCGACGCGGCGACGTAATCGCGGTTTCGCAGCGAAAGGGTCTGGGCGCGGATGACTCGCGCGCCCCACGGCCAACCTAGCGCGCTCAGGACGATCGCCGTCGGAAGCTCACCCGAATGCGGTAGGTAGCCGAGGATCACGACCAGCAGCGGCAGCGCCGGCAGGACCAGGAACACGTTCGCGACCAATGACAGCCCCTCGTCGGATACCCCGCCGAGGAACCCCGCCGACATCCCGATCACCACCGACAGGAACGTCGCGATCAGCCCGGTGAGAAGCCCGAGCACGACCGTCGAGCGCGTGCCGACGAGCAGCTGGGAGAGCACGTCCTGGCCGGTCGCGGTGGTGCCGAGCAGATGGGTCGCGTTCGGCGCGAGCGGCAGCGCCTGTCCTGGGGTCGTCGCGTTTGGGTCGAACGGGGCGATGGCTGCGCCGATGATCGCCACGAGGATGACCACCGCGAGGATCACTCCGCCGACCTTGGCCTTCCCCGGCAGGCGCCGGAGCCATCCCCGTTTGCGTGCGATCACGGCCGACGGGAGCTGCTCGGTGCCGTCGGGGAGTGGATCGATCCCGGGAGCGATGGCGGACATCAGAACGCGCTCCTCGTCCGCGTGCGCGGGTCGGCCAGGAAGTAGACGATGTCGGCGAGCAGGCACGCCAGCAGCACCGACAGCGAGATCACGAGGAAGATCCCCTGCAGCAACGGGAAGTCGTCGGAGGTGACCGCGTTGTACAGGGTCAGCCCGATCCCGGGATAGGAGAACACGATCTCCATCACGAGCGCACCCGCGACCACGAAGCCGATCGATAGCGCGAACCCGGCGAGGTTCGGCAGGATCGCGTTGCGCGCCCCGTAGCTGAACATCACCCGCCGCGGCGACAGTCCCTTGGCCTGCGCCACCAGCACGTAGTCCTCGGCGACCGTCGTGATCATCACGTTGCGCATCTGCAGCATCCACCCCGCCATCGAGGTCACGATGATCGTCAGCGCCGGCAGGATCGAGTGGTAGATCGCGCTCGAGATGAACGACCAGTCCCAGCCGGGGGCCAGGCCGAGGCTGTAGCCCTGGCCGAACGGGAACAGGCCCCAGCTGATGGCGAACAGCTCGATCGCGACCAGCGCGAGGAAGCAGTACGGCGTCGCCTGCAGGAACGTGAACGCCGGCAGCATGCGATCGAGCCAGCCGCCGCGCCGCCAGGCGGCGAAGATCCCGAGCAGCGTGCCGACGGCGAAGCTGATGATGGTCGCGGTGCCGACCAGAATCAGGGTCCAAGGCAGCGTCTGCGCGATCACCGTGGTGACCTTGGCGGGATACAGGTTCACCGACGTCCCGAGGTTGCCGTGCGCCAGGTTCCCGAGGTAGGTGAAGTACTGGCTGACGAGGCTGCCGTGCGTGTGCGTGCCGAACTCGGCCTCGAGCGCGCGCAGCGAGTTCGCGTCGAGCGTCGGGTACTTGGCTAGCAGGGTGTCGACCGCGTTGCCGGGCATCACCCGCGGGATCGCGAAGTTGATGGTGATCGCCACCCACGCCGCGACGGCGTAGAACGCCAACCGTCGGGTGATGAACCACATGGTGCTTCTACCTCTCCTGTCCGTCAGTTGCCGGGCGAGCGGCTGAAAACGCTACCGGTAAGGTTTCGGATCTGTCAAGGCTTGATTCCTAGGAATTTTTCGGTAGTTTGCAGGCGATGGGTCCCACCATTTCATGTAACGTTTCAGAAATTGTGATTCAATACGCCGTATGAGTTCCACGACTCGCCTAGAGAATGGCCGCACCAACCGGTTGACGATCCGCCAGGTGGCGGATCTCGCCGGCGTCTCGACCGCGACCGTGTCGCGGGTGATCAACGGCCGTGCCGAGGTGTCGGACAAGGCGCGAGAGGCGGTGCTCCGGGTGGTCCGCGAGCACGGCTACAGCACGAACCGCACGGCTCGAGGGCTGTCCGCCGGGCGGACCGGCCTCGTCGGCGTGACCACGCCGGTCGTCCACCACTCGTACTTCGCCGTGATCCTCGACGGCGCCGGCGAGGCGCTGTACGAGCAGGACATGCGGATGGTCCTGTGCCCGACCCACCACGAGCACGACCGCGAGGTGTCGCTGCTCGAGCGGCTGATGCAGGGCACCACCGACGGCGCGCTGCTGATCCTGCCCGAAGAGTCCCCCGATGAGCTGGCGGCGCTCCACGACCATGGCTACCGGTTCGTGATCGCCGACCCCTTGAAGCCTCTCGACGAACGTGTTCCGACGGTGTCCGCCGCGCATTCGTCGGGCGCAAGCGAGGCCGTCGAGCACCTGCTGGCGCTCGGGCACCGGCGGATCGCCGCGATCACCGGTCCGCGCGGGTGGATCGCGACCGAGGAGCGGCTGCGGGGCTACCGGGGCGCGCTCGCGGCGGGAGGTGAGATGCCCGATCCCGAGCTCGTGGTCGAATCGAACTTCCACGCCGAGGGCGGCGTCGAGGCCGCGCTGTCGCTGCTCGACCGGTCCGACCCGCCGACCGCGGTGTTCGCCTTCAACGACATGCTCGCGATCGGCGTGATGCAGGCGGCACGCCTGCGCGGAGTTCGAATCCCCGAGGAGCTGTCGGTGGTCGGCTTCGACGACACGTTCGAGGCCTCGATCGTGACGCCGCCGCTGACCACCGTCCGGCAGCCGCTCGCCGAGATGGGTCGGATGGCGGTGAACCTGCTCGTGCGCCAGCTCCAGAACCAGCGGATCGAGGCGCTGCACGTCCAGCTCGAGACGAAGCTGATCGTGCGCGAATCGACAGCACCGGCAGCGCGGGTGGGCCGGCTTTCATAGACGGGCCTCCTCGCGCGGGGGTAGGGTCGGTATGACACCCGTTCCAGACGAGGAGGAGGAGTTCCAGTGGCCACGATCGTTCCGCCGGCGGTATCCGAGCATGACCTGTCTGCCGCGCTAGGTGAGTTCGTCGGGGTCCTCGGCGCCGAGCGCGTCGTCACCGACGAGGACGGGCTGCGCGAGTGGCGCGACCCGTTCCAGCACGCTTCATGGGACGAGTACGTGGGATCGGCCGTGGTGATGCCGGAGACGGTCGACGAGGTCCGGGAGGTCGTCCGCATCGCCGGCCGCCACGGGGTGCCGCTGTGGACGCTCGGCCAGGGACGCAACAACGGCTACGGCGGCCCCGCTCCCCGTGTCCGCGGCTCGGTGATCGTCTCCCTGCGGAACATGAATCGCGTGCTCGAGATCAACGAGGAGCTCGGCTACGCCGAGATAGAGCCCGGGGTGAGGTGGTTCGACCTGTACGAGGCGATCAAGGCCGGCGGCCACCGCCTGATGCTGTCGATCGCGGACGTCGGCTGGGGCAGCGTGATCGGCAACACGCTCGACCACGGGATCACGTACATGCCCTACGGCGTGGACTTCGGCCTGCCGTGCGGCATGGAGGTCGTGCTCGCCAACGGCGACGTGATGCGCACGGGAATGGGCGCGATGCCCGACAACCGCTCCTGGCACCTGTACAAGCGCGGCCTCGGGCCCACGCCGGATCAGCTGTTCATGCAGTCGGGCTTCGGGATCGTGACCAAGATGGGCGTGTGGCTGATGCCCTACCCCGAGGTGTACATGCCGTTCTGGGTGCGGGTGTGGAAAGACGACGACCTCGGCCCGGTCGTCGACACGCTGCGGACGCTGATGCTCGACGACACGATCCGGATGGTTCCGCAGGTGCTGAACACGGTGGCGTACGGCTCGGTGTTCACCGAGCGCGACAAGTGGTGGACCGGCGAGGGGCCGATCCCCGATGAGGGGCTGGAGCGGCTGGCTCGAGGGCTCGACGTGGGGCGGTGGCTGATGCGGGCCGCGCTGTACGGCGACGAGGCCGTGGTCGACTATCGCTTCGCGAAGGTCAAGGAGGCGTTCGAGCGGATCGGCGCCGACGTGTGGGGCACGAAGGTCGCCCCCGAGGAAATCCCGAGCCTCGAGAATCCCGCCGAGCGCGTCCAGGGCGGCGTGCCCAGCCTTGACATCAACGCGATGACCGCCTGGTACGGCGGCGAGGAGGGCGGCCATATCGGCTTCTCGCCGATCGCGCCGCTGACCGGACGCGACGCGATGGCGTTGCGCGACCTGCTGCGAGGGATGATCGAGGAGGCCGGGCTCGACTACATCGCGGCGATGCTGCCGATCAACGCGCGCAGCTTCGCGCACATCACGCTGATCATCTTCGACACCAAGAACGAGCCACAGGCGCGCGCCGCCTACGACGTCGCCCGTCGTCTCGTGCGCGATGCGGCCAAGCTCGGGTACGGCGAGTACCGCGCCCATCTCGATTTCATGGACCTGGCGGCAGATCAGTACTCGTGGGGCGACCACGCTTACCGGCGGTTCTGCGAGACGCTCAAGGACGCGCTCGACCCGCAGGGCATCCTCGCGCCCGGGAAGCAGGGGATCTGGCCGCGGTCGATGCGCGAGGGGTGACGACATCCAACGCGGACAACCGGACACTCGACGAAGCGCCCCGCTCGAGTGTGCCGAAACCCGTGCCATAGCCGAGTGAACCGGCATTCACCCTGTGGGAGGGCGTCGAGTGAGAAGTTATTGACCCTGATTTCCGGTGTATCGGTGAGGGTTGGGGGTGGGACGCGGGCTTCGAATATGGTTCGCGCATGGAAAAAGGCACGGCCCGAGCGCGACTGGACCGCGACTACGGGGATCGCTTCCTGCCGCTTCGGCGCCAGCTCGGGGTGACCTCGTTCGGGATGAACCAGGTCGTGCTCCAACCCGGGCAGCGGGGCCGGATCCACCGCCACGAGCGCCAGGAGGAGGTGTACCTGGTCCTCGAGGGCCGCCTCACGATCGTGATCGAGTCGGATCCGACCGAGCTCGCCGAAGGGGAGCTGATCCGGGTGGCGCCGGGGCTGCGCCGCCAGCTTGTCAACTACGGACCCGGCCGCGTGGTCCTGCTGGCCCTCGGTGGCGCGGCCGAGCATCAGGGACGCGACGGCGAGGCGTTCGCGTCGTGGGACGACGACAGCCCGACGAGCCCGCAGGACATGCCGATGCCGCTGGACCTCGAGCCCGGCGAGCTGCGCACCCCCTGAATGCACCCCACCGCGGCGAGAGTCCAGGAGCGGCTGCACGAACGCGGCCTCGACGTGACGGTCGAGGTGCTGCCGGACTCGGCGCGAACGGCGGCCGAGGCAGCCGTGGCCGTCGGTTGCGACGTCGGCCAGATCGTCAAGTCGCTCGTGTTCATGCGCGACGGGCAGCCGGTGATGGTTCTCTGCGCCGGCGACCGGCGCGTCGCGGCGAAGCGGCTCGGCCTCCGCCCCGCCGACGCGGACGAGGCACGCGCCGCCACCGGTTTCGCGATCGGCGGGATCCCACCGCTCGGCCACGACCAGCCGCTCGAGACGCTGATCGACGAGTCGCTGCGGCGCTTCGCAACGGTGTGGTCCGCGGCCGGGACGCCGCACGCCGTGTTCGAGGCCGACACCGAAGCGCTGATCGCGGCGATCCCCGGTGGCGCGGTCGTGGACGTGGGCTAGAGGTTGATCCAGGTCGGCCAGATCGTGGCGCGTCATGCGTGGCCGGATCAGCGCAGGCGCTCGACGAGCTGGGGCGTTATCTCGGGAAGCGTGTGCACGCACGCCGCGGCGAGCGCGAGCGCGTCGCCGTCGGGCGGATAGTGCTCGTTGGGAACCGCGATCACCGCCATCCCGGCCGCAGCAGCTGACCGCAGGCCGTTGCTCGAGTCCTCGATTGCGACGCAGCGCTTGGGCTCGATCCCGAGCCGGCGCGCCGCCTCCAGGTACACGTCCGGCGCCGGCTTGCCGCGCTCCACTTCCTCGGAGGAGACCGTCGCGCGGAACCCGCCGGCGAGGCCGGCGGCATCGAGCGCGAACTCGATGATCTCGCGGTTCGACGATGAGGCGAGCGCCAGCGGCCACCGGCGGTGAAGCGAGCGTACGACCTCAACCGCTCCCGGCAGGAGAGGCAGATGCTCGCTGTAGTGCTGCTCCATCCTGTCAACGACTTCGCGGTTGACGTCCCCCGCGTCCATGTCGACGCCGAGCTCGTCGCGCATGTACGCCGACCACTCCGGCGAGCTCATGCCCATCATCGCCGTCGGCGCGTCGTCGCGCCAGCGCCCGCCGGACTCGCCGACGACCTCTTGCTTGGACTGGTTCCACAGCTGCTCCGAGTCCATCAGGACTCCGTCCAGGTCGAACACGACAGCGTCGGGCATGATCGTCGAGCGTTGTAGCAGGGTCACGACGTTTCGACTTTCGTCGAACCGTTACCGGGTAACGATCTAATACGTGACCTTTGCTCCACGCAGATATCTGATCGTTTTCAGCACCGCGGTCCTGTGCTACGCGGCGCTCGGCGCGGTGCTGGGGAACCTGCCCGACTACGTCCATTCACTCGGCGGTGGCGCGGTGCTCGTCGGCTTCGCCGTCGGTGCGCCGGCGCTGACCGGCGCCGCCGGGCGCCCGTTCGGAGGACGGCTCGCCGATCGCCGCGGCCCGGCCCGGGTCATGATCGCCGGCGCACTGGTGATGGCGATCGGGACGATCCCGGCGTTCGTGCAGTCGCTCCCACTGCTGATCCTGAGCCGGCTGATGGTCGGCGCGGGCGAGGCCACGATGATGGCGGCGGCCGTGCTGTGGCTGCTCGGGCTGGCGGGCCCCGAGCGGCGCGGCCGAGCGATGGGACACATCGGGCTCGCCAACTACGCGGGGCTGACGGTCGGCCCGCTACTGGCGCAGGCGCTGTCCGGTCCGGAGCACCCGTCGCGGGTGTGGATCACGGCGGCGATCCTGCCGCTCATGGCGGCGGCGTCCGCCGCGGTGCTCGGGAGATCGCCCGACCGCGGCGTCGCGCCTGACCCGGATGCGCACGAACATGAGCCCGACCCCGCCAAGCAGCGCAGCACGCTGCGCGCCACGCTCCGGCCTGGCCTCGGTCTGATGCTGGTCAACTTCGGCTACGTCGCCGTGCTGTCGTTCGGCGCCGCGGCGGCGACCGAGCAGGGCACCGGGATCGCGTCGCTCGTGATCCCCGTGTTCGGCATCGGCGTGATCGTGAGCCGCACGCTCCTTGCCGGCGCGCCCGACCGCTTCGGCGCGCCGCGCACGCTGTGCGCGGCCGTCTCACTCGAGGCGGCCGGCCTCGCCGGGATGGCCGCCACCACGAGTACGGAGGTCGCGCTGATCGCGCTCGTCGTGATGGCGATCGGGCAGGGGCTTGCCGTGCCCTCGCTCGGGCTGCTCGCGCTCGCGTCGGTGCCGTCGAGCCGGCACGGCCGGACCGCCGGCGCGTTCTTCGCCTACTTCGACGCGGGTGTCGGGCTCGGTGGTCCAATCGTCGGTCTCGCGGCGCGCGCGGCCGACCCGACGGGCGGGCTGTTCGCGGCGGCCGGCGCGGTGCTCGCGACTGCACCAGTCGCGCTACTCCCGCGCGTCAAGCGACAAACGCGTGCGCGCGGCCACGACGCCCGTGCGTGCTCGCTTGAGCAGAGCCGCGCGCGCGGGTAGCTTTCGGTTCACTCCGGGCGCCGATCAACGCCGGCGCCGGCGTGAACACCGATGGCGCACGAACTGCGGATCCGCAAAGCGATGGGCTGGTGAAGATCCGCAACCCGTGGGCGGTGTCATTACTGCCGTTCGTCACGTTCGGTATCTACCACCTCGTGTGGTGGTACCGCATCGACCGCGAGCTGTGCGACTTCGGGTACGCCAACGACGTCGACCTCGGGACGAGCCCGGCCCTGTCGACGCTCGCGCTGTTCCCCGGCGGTTTGATCATCGTGCCCGCGCTCGTCAGCTACTGGCAAGGAACGAAGCGGGTCCAGGAGGCCGGCCGCATCGGCGGGGCGGAGCCGATCAACGGTTGGATCGCGCTCCTCCTCTACATCACTATCACTCCCGCTTTCTGGGCCTACATCCAGGTTTCGTTGAACGCGGTGTGGCGCGCGAACGCGGTTACTTGAGCATGCCCCGCGCGGCCGACGTCCAGGCGGCAGTCACGTCGCGGATGAACTTCGCCTGCGTCGTCGCGAGCGAGGAAATCCACTCGACGTCACTCTTGCCCGGCCCACGCTCGAGTGAGCTCGCGATCGCCTTGAGCGCCTTCTCGTAGCTCGACAGCGTCGCCTCGCCGGCGGACTTGCCCTCCTCGATGATGCGCTCGTTCAGCTTCCGGATGCGCTGCGCGACGGCCTCGAGCCGAGGGTCGACCGCGGCGGCGCCGTTCGACTTCGCGCCGGCCGAGCTCGACGATGTGGACTTGGTGGCTCGCGACGCGCGGGTCTTGCTCGCGCTGCTCGCCTTCGTGCTCTTGCGGGTGGTGCGCTTCGCTCCCGTTGACTTACTGGCGGTCGAGCGCTTGGTTTGACTGCGGCCCGACGTCGAACCGCTGCTTCTTGCCTGGGGCACGGCTTCCTCCTTGGGACGTTGACGCGGACAAGCTAGCGAGTTGCACGCGCGATGCGCGCCAGCTTCCGTGCATGACGGAACGGCTCAGGCGTGCGGCGTCCAAGCGAGCACGACAGCACTACCTCGATCGCGACGTCGAGCGTCGTCCGCCAGCCGGCGTGGACCGCCACCGGGCGCGCGCCGGCGCGGGTCCGGACCCATGCTCCAACCTGCGCGCCGTCGAGTGTCAGCGGTGAGCGCGCGCCGTGCGCGTCGGAGGGCCAAGCTCCTTCCGCCAGCAGCGGACGGTGAGTGACACCGATGGTGGGAAGCCCGGTGACGGCGCCGAGGTGCAGAGCGAGCCCGGCGCGGCGGGGATGGTCGGCGCCGGTCGCATCGACGAGCAGGACGTTCGGCGCAATCGCGAGCGCGCGCACCGCAGCCTCGAGGCACGGGCCCTCGCGCAGCGCGAGCAAACCCGGGACGTAGGGACCGGCCGCCTCGCCGGCGACGGTTGCCTCCGCGATCGCCTCCCGTCCGCGCAGCACCGCGGCCGCGGCCCACGCCGGGTCACCGTGGGCGCCGGCGCCGGTCTGGCCGCGGGCGAACACGACGACGCAGGCGCCGACTGCGAGCGGCCCGTCCGGCAGCGTCCATGGCTCCGGCGCGGCGCCCGCCAGCGCGCGCTGCGCGTCGATCAGCTCATCGGGCGACGCGGGCCACCGCGTCACGCGATCGCGACGACCGAGGGCGCGGCGGCGGCGCGCGGTGGCGCCGTGGTCGAGCGCACCACCAGCGACGGTTCGATCAGGCGCACCGCGTTCGGGCGCCGGTTGTCGATCCGGTCTAGCAGCAGCTCGAGCGCCAGCCGGCCCATCTCCGAGCGGGGCTGATGGACCGTCGTCAGCGACACATGCGCGAGGTGGGCGATCGAGATGTTGTCGTAGCCGACGATCGACACGTCGCCCGGCACGTCGACGCCGGCGCGATCGAAGCCCCCGAGCAGGCCGGCGGCGACCAGGTCATTCGCGGCGAAGATCGCGGTGGGCAGGTCGCGCCGGCGCAGCAGCTCTGTGGCCGCGTTCATGCCCGCCTCCTCGGTGAAGTCGCCGGGGATCACGAGCGCGTGCCGCCCCAGCCGCCGGGAGCGCATCTCGCGCAGGTACGCGGAGCGCCGCTGCGGCCCGCCCGCGCCGCTGCCGCCGTCGACGTGCGCGATCCGCTCGTGCCCGAGCCCTACGAGGTGATCCAGCACCAATCCGGTTCCGTGGCTCTCGTTGATCAGGACGTTGTCGGCATCGGCGTTGCGCAGCCCGCGCCCGACGATCACGCACGGCGCCTCGGCGGCGGCGGCGGCGATGTCGCCGGCCGGCATTCGGGGGCTGACCAGGATGAGGCCGCTGACGCGGTGCTCGAGCAGCGCGCCGAGCGCGGCGCGCTCGCGGCGGGACGACCGGCCGCCGGCCGCGAGCAGCAGCTGATAGCCGAGCTCGGAGGCGAGCTCCTCGACGCCGCCGGCGATCTCCGCGAAGAATGGGTTGCGCAGGTCGTCGAGAATCACGCCGATCGTCTTGGTGCGCCGGCTGGCGAGGCTCCGCGCCATCGCGTTCGGCCGGTAGCCGAGCCGCGCCGCCACCTCGAGCACGCGCCGGCGGCGCTCCTTGCTGACGTTCGGCCGCTCTCGCATCACCAGCGACACCAGCGCGCGCGACACCCCGGCTTCGCGCGCGACGTCTTCCATGGTGGGCGCGCGCCGGGAGTGGGAGGGCACCGCGGTGCGGCGCGACGGGAGTGCCATGGCGCGTGGACCTTACTTAGAGCGCGACAACATTGCAATCGTGTTAGCGCGCTCTACAACAAAATGCCGACACTGGGGAATCGCGCCGTGGCTCGGGGAGCGCGCTTTGCGCTGGCGGCCTTGACTTTCCGTGAAGGCTCTGGATATAGTCGCCGCACTCGGTTGTTAGAGCGCTCTAATCGCACAGGGGAGATTAAAGCGTCTACAGCTCAGGAGAGAGAGAGGAACCCAGGCGAACATGCAAGAGACGCACGCGCGGACGACCCGTCCGACGGCGCCGATCGACGACCGGTTGGCAGGCGCGCCCATCTCCTGGGGCGCGTGCGAGATTCCGGGCTGGGGCGTGATGCCCTCGCCCGATCGCGTGCTGGCCGAGATGGCGGAGCTCGGACTGCGCGGCACCGAGCTCGGCGCCCCCGGGTTCTTCCCCGACGATCCCGCGAGCATCTCCGAGCTGCTCGCGCGCCATGGGCTCGAGCTCGTCGGCGGGTTCGTCCCGCTCGTGCTCCATCGGCCCGATCTCGATGCCACGATCGAGGAGGCCCGCAAGGCCGCGCGCCTGATCGCGGAGGCCGGGGGCCAGATGTTCGTGGCCGGCGTTGTCCAGGACCTCGAATGGAGCGCGCCGCAGGAGCTCGACGATCAGGGCTGGGCTCGGCTCGGCGACCATATGCGAACGATCGACGGCCTGGTCGCGGAGTACGGTCTGACGCTGGCCGTGCATACGCACGCGGGTACGTTGATCGAGACCGCCGAGCAGGTGGAGCGCGCGCTCGAGGTGGCCGACGTGGGGTGGTGCCTGGACACCGGGCATCTGACGATCGGCGGGGCGGATCCGGTGCAGTTCGCTCGCGCGCACGGCGATCGGGTCGTGCACGCGCATCTTAAGGACGTCGATGCGCGAGTGGCAGCCGATTTCAGAGCGGGCCGGCGATCACTGGTGGACGCCACTCGCAACGGCCTGTTCTTACCGCTGGGCAAGGGCGACGCTCGGATCGCCGAGGTCATGGACGCCCTGCAAGCGCACGGGTACGACGGTTGGCTCGTGCTCGAACAAGACACCGCCATCACCGGTGATGAGCCGACGGTGGGCGGCGGACCGATGCGCGACGCTCGCGAGAGTATCGCCTTCCTTCACCACACGGCTCGGACGACGGAGGAGATCAATCGATGAGACGACTGTCTCGAACTATCGGCATCGTCGCCGCCGTGGGTGTCGCGGCCCTGCTGGTGGCGGCGTGCGGTAGCAGCAGCTCGAGCAGCAATGCGAGCAAGAGCGGCACGACGACCAGCGCGGTGAACATCGCGAGCACCGGGAAGCCGTGCTCCTACAAGTTCGCGCTGATCACCCACGGTGACAACGGAAGCTTCTGGAGCGTGGTGTACAAGGGCGCCAAGGACGCCGCCGCCGACCTCGGGTGCACGCTCACCGAGACCTACGGGTCGCAGCAGCAGGGCCAGGCGGAGCCCGATGACAACGCCGAGAACGCGCAGATCCAGGACGCGATCAACGCGAAGGTGAACGGCATGGCGGTGTCCGACCACGACCCCTCGCTGATGAACCCGACGCTGGCCAAGGCGGCGGCGGCGGGCATACCAGTAGTCCTGCTGAACGCGGGCTGCGACGACACAGACATCGCCGCCAGCGCCGCTATCACGTGCGTGGGCCAGCCCGAGCAGCTCGCGGGCCAAGCCGCGGGCGCGTATTTCAAGAAGCTCGGTGCCACCAACGTCCTGTGCGTCATCCACCAGTCGGGTCAGAACCTGCTCGACCGATGCAACGGGATCGCGATGGCGCTCGGCGTTGGCTCACAGTGCAAGACGGGTACCGCGCCGAAATCCGGACCTGCCTGCACGGAGCTCACGCTGTCCACGCCCAACGCGGCGTCGAACCCGCAGCAGGCGATCCAGCAGGTCACTGCGTACCTGCAGACGAATCCCGGGATCAACGCGGTGATGACGCTCAACAACGCGATCGGGACGGCACTGGTCACGAGTGCCCCGGCCAGCAAACCGAAGATCGCAACGTTCGACCTGAACTCCGGCGTCGAGCAGGACCTCAAGAACAACTCGATGGCGTTCGCGATCGATCAGCAGCAGTACCTCCAGGGCTACCTGCCGATCGTGTTCCTATACCTGTACAACAAGGACAACGGTCAGAGCGTCGGCGGTGGCACCACCGTCGCCAGTGGGCCGCTGGTCGTGACCAGCGCGAACATCGGCAAGGTCGCCGCCGCGATCGCCGCCGGACAGGACTAACGGAGAATCACGGATCCCAGGACGAAAGGTCACCGGGCGGGAGTCCCATCCCGCCCGGTGGCGAGACCCGGAAAGAGATTCCCACCCACCCGCCCCCCAACAGACTGAGATTCCCACCCACCCGCCACCCTCCCACCCCCGCCACCATGAGTGCCACCTCACCTCCGATAGCAACGCCGCCAGGAGCACCGGCGGCGCAAGACGAACGGCTGGTTCCGATCAGCCGGATCACCCGCACGCTCAGGCGACCCGAGCTCGGCTCGCTGCTCGCCGCGGTGTTCGTGTTCGTGTTGTTCGCGATCACCGATGCGAGCTCGAATCACCTGTGGCTGAAGCAGACCGGGATCGCCGCGTGGACCACCCAGGCGGCGTTCTTCGGGATCGTCGCGGTGCCGGTCGGCCTGTTGATGATCGGCGGCGAGTTCGACCTCTCGGCGGGGGTAATGACCGGCGTCACCGCGATCGTGATGGCGCTGCTCGTCGGCAAGTGGCACGTGAACACCTGGATTGCGATTCTCATCACACTGGCGTTCGCGGTCGTGATCGGGCTGATCAACGGGTACATCGTCGTGCTGACGAAGCTGCCGAGCTTCATCGTCACACTCGCGACATTCTTCGTGTTACGCGGCGCGAGCACGGGCGGCGTGCTCCTGCTCAACAGCGGAAGCACGCAGATCACGGTCACGCAGGCGCACCCGGGCGGGCTGAGCAGCGCGAAGTCGATCTTCGGCAGCTCGTTCTTCTCGAGCGGCTCGCTTCCGAGCGGCTACTCGACCGCGATCCTGTGGTTCATCGGTGTGACGATCGTCGGCACCTGGATCCTCAGCCGGACCGTGTTCGGCAACTGGATATTCGCCGTCGGCGGTGACCAGACCGCCTCGCGCAACACCGGCGTTCCCGTCAACCGCACGAAGGTCCTGTTGTTCGTGGGCACCGCCCTGGCGGCGGCGCTGGTCGGGATCATCTCGTTCACGCAGGCGTCCTCGGCCGTCTCCGAGCAGGGCGTCGGCTACGAGTTCTTCTACATCATCGCGGCGGTCGTGGGCGGTTGTCTGTTGACCGGCGGCTACGGCTCCGCGGTCGGCGCGGCGCTCGGCGCGTGCATCATCGGGATGGCGTTCGAAGGGGTGATCTACGCCGGGTGGGACAGCTCCTGGGACTTCGCGTTCCTCGGGGTGATCCTGTTCCTGGCGGTGATCGTCAACACCCTGATCTACCGGCGGGCTCTGAGGGCGCGGCGATGAGCGAAGGAGGCTCGAACATGAGCGACAGCACGCCCGGTGCCGGCGACGTGCACGAGAAGGCCCCGAGCGTGCAACAGCAACCGACGGGGACGCCGGCGCTCGAGGTGCGCTCGGTCTCGAAGTACTTCGGGAGCGTCAACGCAATCGAGGACGTCAGCCTGTCGGTCTACTCCGGCCAGGTCACGTGCGTGCTCGGGGACAACGGCGCCGGCAAGTCGACGCTGATCAAGATTCTCTCCGGGGTGTACGCGCCGGACCACGGTGAAGTGCTGTCCGAAGGCGAGGTGGTGAACTTCTCGACCCCGCGCGAGGCGCGGGCGCGGGGTATCGCCACGGTGTTCCAGGACCTCGCGACCGTGCCGCTGATGTCGGTGTGGCGCAACTTCTTCCTGGGCAACGAGCCGAAGCGCGGCCGGGGCCCCCTCCAGCGGCTCGACATAAAGGTGGCCCAGCGGATCATGCGCGATGAGATGTCCAAGATGGGCATCGACGTGCGCGATCCAGACCAGACGGTGGGAACGCTGTCGGGTGGAGAACGTCAGGCGATGGCGATCGCGCGCGCGGTGTACTTCGGCGCCAAGGTCCTGATCCTCGACGAGCCAACCTCCGCGCTTGGGGTCCGCCAGTCGGGCATAGTGCTCAAGTACGTGGTGCAAGCGCGGGAGATGGGACGGGCGGTGATCTTCATCACGCACAACCCGCACCATGCCTATCCGGTCGGGGACCGGTTCGTGCTGCTCAAGCGCGGGCGGATGTTCGGCTCCTACGCCAAGTCGGAGACGTCGATCGCGGAGCTGACCTCGATGATGGCCGGCGGCGCCGAGCTCGAGGAGCTGAGCCACGAGCTCCAACGCGCGGCCGACCCCGAGCTGAAGGAGGTCGCCAAGGAGTTGGCCGCGGAAGCCCAGGCGCCGGCCTAAACGATGGCGGGCGATCTCGAGCTCCTGACGGTGGGCCGGATCAGCATCGACCTGTACTGCGAGCAGATCGGCGCGGATTGGGACGCGGCGGAGAGCTTCAGCAAGGCGATCGGAGGCAGCCCGACCAACGTGGCGGTCGCCGCCGCTCGCCTCGGGCACCGCACAGCGGTGTTCACCAAGGTCGGCGAGGACCCGTTCGGCGTCGTCGCTATAAACGAGCTCCGCGACTTCGGCGTCGACACGCGGTTCGTCGGGGTCGAGCCCGGCACGGTCACGCCGCTGGCGTTTGCCGTGCTCGATCCCCCCGAGGACCCGCAGCTGCTGTTCCGCCGCGACCCGCCGGTCCCCGACTTCCAGCTGAGACCCGACGACGTCGACCCCGGGACCGTCGCCGATGTGCCGATCCTGTGGGTGACGGCGAGCGCGCTGTCACAGGAGCCGAGCGCATCGACGGCCGAATGGATGCTCCAAGCCCGCGGACGGGGGCGTCACACGGTGCTCGACCTGGACTACCGGCCGACGTTCTGGCGCTCGCGCGAGGAGGCCTCGGCGCGGATCGGCGCCGCCGTCGCCCATGCCACTATCGCCGTCGGCAACCGGGAGGAGTGCGCGATTGCGGTCGGCACCGAAGACCCGCGGGAGGCCGCGGCGAGGCTGCGAGACCGGGGCGTTGAGCTAGCGATCGTCAAGCTCGGCGGGGACGGCGTGCTGCTCTCGACTCCGCACGGCGAGCGGCTGCTCGAGCCGCCGCCGATCGAGGTGCTGTGCGGCCTCGGGGCGGGCGATGCGTTCGGCGGAGCGCTGTGCCACGGGCTCCTCTCCGGATGGCCCCACGAGCGGACGATCGCGTTCGCAAACGGCGCCGGCGGGATCGTCGCCTCGCGGCTGTTGTGCTCGCAGGCGATGCCGTACGAACAGGAGGTGACGGAATTACTGGGAATAGTCGGCGGCGCCTGACGGCGGCGCCTTGGGGCAACGGTCGGCGGCGCCTGACGGCGGCGCCTTGGGAAGGGTCGCCGGCATGAGCGCGACGGCGGAACCGAAGACCACGGCCGTCGCAGCGGCGAGGGCCGCGCGGCGGAGGATCGGCGTCGGCGTGATCGGCTTCGGGTGGCTCGGCCAGGCACACACCCGGTCGCTGCTGCGGATCCCGACGCTGTTCGAGCACCGCGCGTTCGACGCCGAGCTCGTGGCGTGCAGCGACGCGTTGCCGGCGCGGGTGGATCAGGCGATCAGCTCGTTCGGGTTCAAGCGTGCCTCGGCCGCCTGGGAGACGGTCATCGAGGACCCCGACGTCGAGGTCGTCTACATCGCCGCACCGAACATGGTTCACGTGCAGCTGGTCGAAGCCGCCACGCAGGCGGGGAAAGTCGGAGTGTTCTGCGAGAAGCCCGTCGGCGGCACGCCCGAGCAGGTGGCCCGGGCCGCGCTGGCCGCCCGGACGGCGGGCGTGATCAGCGGCGTCGGCTACAACTACCGGTGGGCTCCGCTCGTGCGTTACGCGCGCGAGCTGATCGCAACCGGCGAGCTTGGCGAGATCACCAACTACCGCGGACGGTTCTTCTCGATGTACGGAGCCGACCCGCTCGGCCTGAACTCGTGGCGGTTCCAGCTCGACCAGGCCGGCTACGGCGTCACCAGCGACCTGATGAGCCACGCGGTCGACCTCGCGCACATGCTGCTGGGTCCGATCACGAAGCTCACCGGCACGATCGAGACGTTCATCCGCGAGCGGCCCGCGCCCGGCGACGGCGCGAGTCACTACGGACGCGGACGCCCAGACGACCCGCGCACACCGGTGACCAACGAGGACTACGCGGCGATGCTGTGCAAGTTCGCGTCGGGCGCACGCGGCACGTTCGAGATCAGCCGGACGCTGGTCGGACCCGAAAGCGAGAACGCCTTCGACGTCTACGGCACGCGCGGCGCGGTCGGCTGGAACTTCGAGCGTCTGAACGAGCTCAGGGTCTACCGCACCACCGAGGACCGCGGCTCGGGCTACACCACGGTGCTCGGCGGCGACCGGTTCGGGCACCACGGCATCTTCGTTCCCGGCAGCGGCAACACGATCGGGTTTGAGGACCTGGTCACGATCGAGGACTACGAGTTCTGCACGGCGGTAGCGGAGGGGCGGCCGTACGAGCCGAGCTTCGAGCAGGCGCTCGATTTCGCCTCCGTACAGGCGGCGCTGATGCGCTCGAACGAGAGCGGAGGCTGGGAGCCGGTGGTGTCGCTGATCGAAAGTCCCGCCCACCCACCCCCACCGACTGAAAATCCCGCCCACCCACCCCCGCCGCCGGGGGCGGAACGATGACCGCGACGACCGCCGTCGCGCCGCTGCGCATCGGGATCATCGGCGTCGGGCGGATCGGCCGGATGCACGCGGAGCTCCTGGCCCATCAGGTGCCCGGCGCGGCGCTCGGCGCCGTGTACGACGCTTACGAGCCCGCGGCGCGTGGCGTGGCGGCCGACCTCGGGGTGCCGGCGGCCGCGAGCGTCCAGGAGATCTTCGACTCCGAGCTCGACGCGGTCGCGATCTGCTCGAGCTCCGATACCCACGTCGATCTGCTGATCGCGGCGGCGCAGGCGGGCAAGGCGGTGTTCTGCGAGAAGCCGGTGTCGCTCGACTTATCCGAGGTCGACCGCGCACTCGGCGCGATCGACGCCGCCGGAGTGCCGTTCCAGATCGGGTTCAACCGCCGGTTCGACCCGGCTCACGCCTCGGTTCGCGAGGCGGTGGTGTCAGGCGCGGTGGGCGAGCCGCACCTGGTGCGGATCTCGAGCCGCGACCCCGAGCCGCCGCCGCTCGACTACGTCAAGAGCTCGGGCGGATTGTTCCTCGACATGATGATCCACGACTTCGACATGGCCAGGTTCGTTACCGGCAGCGAGGTGGTCGAGGTGTTCGCGCGCGGCGCGCTCCGGATCGAGCCCTCGTTCGCCGAGGCCGGCGACATCGACACCGCGCTGGTGACGCTCGTGCACGAGGACGGGTGCCTGACCGCGATCGACAACTCGCGTCGCGCCGCCTACGGATACGACCAGCGGGTGGAGGTATTCGGGTCCGAGGGCATGGCGGTGTCCGAGAACCCGCGGGCGCACACCGGCGGCGTGTTGACCGCGGCGGGCGAGCGGCGACCGCCGAACCCGTACTTCTTCCTCGAGCGCTATCTGCCGAGCTACGTGCGCGAGTGGCAGGGGTTCGTCGAGGCGCTTACGCGGGGAGAGGACCCGCCGGTGTCGACAGCCGACGCACGGGCCCCGCTGGTGATCGGGCTTGCGGCGGGGCGGTCACTGCGAGAGGGTCGTCCCGTGCGCGTGGAGGAGGTGCAGCCAACATGAGGATCTACCTGACCGGGGCCAGCGGGTTCGTCGGCTCGAACCTCGCGTACGTGTTCGCGCGTGAGCACGGCGCAGAAGTGGTGGCGCCCGGCCACGAACACGTCGACCTGACCGACGAGTTAGTAGTGCGCCGCTCGGTGCTAGCCACCCGGCCGGACGCGATCGTGCACGCCGCGATCTGGAACGATCCGGCGGCGCTCCACACCGATCGCCGCCGGGCCTGGGACGCGTACGTCGGCGCCACCCGCAACGTCGTGGCAGCCGCCAACGCCGTCGACGCGCACGTGGTGCTGATCTCCACCGACTGGGTGTTCGACAATGATCAGGACCCAGCCCGCCCGGGTGGGGGGGCATCCGAATCAACGCCGCCCAACCCGATCAACTACTACGGGTTCCTCAAGGCTTGCTCGGAGCTGGTGCTCACCGAAAGCGCCGGGCGCGGCACGGTCGCGCGGATCGCAGGCGTACAGGGCATCCACCGGGCGCGCCCGCACACCCCGCGCGCCCAGGACGCCGGCTTCGGCTACCTGATCGCCTCGCTCGTGGAGGCACTGCGCGCCGGCGAGCGGTTCGCCGTCTGGGACGGACCCGGGATCAACCTGCTGGCGACGCCGACGCTCGCCACCGACGCCGCCGAGCTAGTGTGGCTGGCGCTCACGCGTGGAGTAACCGGCATCCTGCATTGCTGTGGCGGCGAGCATGCCGACCGGGTACGCCTGGCGCAACGCGCGATCGAAGTGTTCGAGCTCGATCCGGACCTGCTCGACGTGGTTCCGCCGCCGGACGAGGTGGTCGCAGCGGGGGGTGTCCCGCGCGACACGCGGCTCGACGCGGGCGCCACCGCGCGCGCGCTCGGGGTCGAGCTGCCCGATCTCGGCACGATGGTCGGACGGCTGCGGGCGGAGGTGGAGTCATCATGGAGCCTCGCATGAGCCGGCTCACGGTCGCCCAGGCGCTGGTCCGCTTCCTCTCCGTCCAGGAGGTGGAGCGGGACGGCACGCGGTCTCGGTTCTTCGCCGGCTGCTACGGGATCTTCGGGCACGGCAACGTCGCCGGGCTCGGGCAGGCGCTTCACCAGTACCGCGACCTGTTCCCCTATCACCCCGCCCGCAACGAGCAGGCGATGGTCCACATCGCGGCGGGCTACGCGCGGCAGCGAAACCGGCTCGGCACGTTCGCGTGCACGACGTCCGTCGGGCCGGGCGCTACGAACATGGTGACCGGCGCGGCGGCCGCGACGATCAACCGCCTGCCGGTGCTGCTGCTCCCAGGGGACACGTTCGCCACACGCACGCCGCATCCCGTGCTCCAGATGCTCGAGGTCCCGCACGACGCCACCGTGTCGGTCAACGACTGCTTCCGCCCGGTGTCGAGGTTCTTCGAGCGGGTCGAGCGGCCCGAGCAGCTGATCCCGGCCGCGCTCGAGGCGATTCGTGTGCTGACCGATCCGGCCGAGACCGGGGCGGTCACGCTGGCGATGCCCGAGGACGTGCAGGCCGAGGCGTTCGAGGTCCCCGACGAGTTCCTCGAGCGGCGCACGTGGACGATCTACCGTCAGCCGCCCGCGCCCGAGGCGCTCGCCCGCGCCGCTGAACTGATTCGCGGTGCGCGCCGGCCGCTGATCGTCGCCGGCGGCGGCGTGGTCTACAGCGAGGCGACCGCCGCGCTGCGCGCGTTCGTGGACGCGACCGGCGTTCCGGTGGGCGAGACGATGGCCGGCCGGGGCGCGCTCGTCTCCGACCATCCGCTGAGCCTCGGGGCGATCGGCGCCACCGGGACCCGCGCCGCGAACCGCCTGGCTCGGGACGCGGATCTCGTCATCGGGATCGGCACCAGATGGAGCGACTTCACGACAGCATCGAAGTCCGCGTTCCAGGATCCCGGCGTGCGATTCGTCAACGTCAACGTCGCCGCGTTCGACGCCGGCAAGCTCAGCGGGCTGCCGGTCGTGGGCGACGCGCGGGTCGCGCTCGAGCAGCTCCGCGACGTGCTGGCCGGGTACCGCGTCGACGGGGATTGGGAGGGACGAGCCCGAGCCGAGGCGCGCGACTGGGCAGACGAGGTGGCGCGGATGATCTCGCTCGATGGCGACCCGGGTGGACCACCGACCCAGGCACTTATCATCAAAGAAATCAACGACGCCGCTGGCGAGACCGGGGTGCTCGTGAACGCGGCCGGGTCGGCCCCCGGGGACCTGCACAAGCTGTGGGTCGCGCGCGATCCAGCCGGCAAGGGCTATCACGTCGAGTATGGCTACTCGTGCATGGGCTACGAGATCCCCGGCGGCATCGGCGTGAAGCTGGCCGCCCCCGAGCGCGAGGTGTACGTGCTCGTGGGCGACGGCTCGTACCTGATGCTGCCGGGCGAGCTGGTCACCGCGGTGGCGCAGCGAGTCCCGATCGTGATCGTGCTCGTCGACAACCACGGCTACGCGTCGATCGGCGCGCTGTCGCGGTCGCTCGGCTCGTCCGGCTTCGGGACGTTGTACCGGTTCTCCGACAACGGGTCCGTGCCGGTCGACCCGGCGTCGACCGAAGTGCTGCCGATCGACTTGGCCGCGAATGCGGAGAGCCTCGGCGCTCGGGTGGTGCGCGCGTCGAGCATCGGCGAGCTGCGCGAGGCGCTCGCGGGGGCGCGGGGGGCAGACGGGCCGGTCGTGGTGTACATCGAGGCCGACCGCTACAAGGGCGTCCCCGGCTACGAGAGCTGGTGGGACGTGCCGGTCGCCGAGGTGTCCGAGGAGGACGCCGTCCGCACCGCGCGCGAGGCGTACGAACGTGACCACGCGGCCCAGCGTCAGTATCTACGCTCGGTCGATGACTGAGCTCCTGATCTCCGGCGCCTCCGCCCCCGGGCCCAACGGCGCAATCCTGTCGGTCGACCCCGAGTCGGTCGGGCTCGAGTACGTCGGCTTCGAGGTGCTGGCGCTCGAAGGCGGCGGAACCGCCGAGCGTGCGTGCGGCTTCCGCGAGCTGTGCGTGGTCGTGATCTCCGGCGTCGTGCACGTCGCCTCCGAGCACGGCGAGTGGTTCGACATCGGCGGCCGAGCCGATCCGTGGGCCGGCCTGCCCGACGCCGCCTACCTGCCGCCCGAGTCGCACGTCGGGCTGCGCGCCGGCGAAGGCGGCGCCGAGGTCGCCCTGTGCTGGGCGCCGGCCTTGAGGGGCGCCGAGCCGCGCGTCCTCCCCGGCGTTCAGGTCGAGGTCGAGACCCGCGGACACGGCGCCCACGAGCGCTTCATCCGCCCGATCCTGATGGAGAACGAAGGGGCCGGGTCGCTGCTCGTGGTCGAGGTGATGACCCCGGCCGGCCACTGGTCGAGCTACCCGCCGCACAAGCACGACCACGACGACCCGCCGCGGCAGTCGCTGCTGGAGGAGATCTACTACCACCGCATCAAGCCCGAGCGCGGGTTCGGGTTGATGCGCGTGTACGACTACCAGACCGAGCTCGACGAGGCGCTGACGTTCCGCGACCGCGACTGCGTGCTCGTGCCGCGCGGCTACCACACGGTCTCGTCCCCGCCAGGCTACGAGCTGTATTACCTGAACGTGATGGCCGGCCCACAGCGTCTGTGGGCCGTCGTCAACGACCCCGACCACGAATGGACCCTTGATGGCAGTAACAGCAACCCGCCTTCTTGACAACTACATCGACGGCGAGTGGACGCCGGCGCAGGCCGCGACCGACGTGCTCGACGTGTTGAACCCCGCCAACGGGGAGGTGCTCGCGCGCGTGCCCTTGTCGGGTGCTTCTGACCTCGATGCCGCGGTGCGGGCGGCGCGGGAGGCGCTGCCGGAGTGGCGGGGGGTGTCGACGATCGCGCGGGCGCGCAAGCTGTTCGAGTTGCGTGAGCGGTTGGTTTCACGCCAGGAGGATTTGGCGCGGTCGGTGACGACCGAGATGGGCAAGACGATCGGCGACGCCCGCGCGGAGGTGGCGCGGATGATCGAGATGGTCGAGGCGGCGTGCGCGGTCCCGACCACGATGCAGGGCCGCATCCTCGAGGACGTCTCGCGGAACATCGATGCGGAGACGATCCGCCAGCCGGTGGGGGTGTGCGCGGCGATCGTCCCGTTCAACTTCCCGGCGATGGTGCCGTTCTGGTTCTTGCCGTTCGCGATCGCGTGCGGGAACACGTTTGTGTTGAAGCCGTCCGAGCAGGTGCCGCTCACCCAGCAGATCGCGTTCGAGGAGTTACACGGGTTGGGGTTGCCGCCCGGGGTGGTGAATCTGGTCAATGGGAGCCGTGAGGTGGTGGAGGGGATCCTCGATCACCCGGGGATCGACGCGGTGTCGTTCGTCGGCTCGGCCCCGGTGGCGCGGATCGTGTACGAGCGGGCGGCCAAGGCCGGCAAGCGGGTGCAGGCGCTCGGCGGTGCCAAGAACCACATGGTCGTGATGCCCGACGCGGTGATCGACAAGACCGTCGACGGGATCCTCGCCTCGGCGTTTGGCGCGGCGGGCCAGCGGTGCATGGCGGGGTCGGTGGTGGTGACCGTGGGCGACGCGCACGAGCAGCTGCTTCCGCCGCTGATCGAGGCGTCGAGTGCGTTGCGGGTTGGCGATGGGCTCGATGACGCCAACGACGTGGGTCCGGTGATCTCGTGTGCGGCGCGGGACCGGATCCGTGACTGGATCGAGCGGGGCGTGTCTTCCGGGGCGAAGCTGGCGCTGGATGGTCGCGGGTCGGAGGGCGATCCGAACGGCTCGTACGTGGGGCCGACGATCCTCGACGGCGTGACGCCGGAGATGGACATCGCCCAGGAGGAGGTGTTCGGCCCGGTGCTGTGCGTAATCAGCGCGGCCACGCTGGACGAGGCGATCGGGATCGTCAACGCGAGCCGGTTCGGCAACGGCACCTCGATCTTCACCGAGTCGGGCTCGTCGGTGCGGCGCTACCGCCACGAGGTCCAGGCGGGCATGATCGGCGTCAACATCGGCGTGGCCGCGCCCGTCGCGTTCTTCCCGTTCTCGGGCTGGAAGGACTCGTTCCTCGGCGACCTGCACGCGCACGGCCCGGACGCGGTCGAGTTCTACACGCGCAAGAAGACCGTCACCAGCCGCTGGTTCTCAAGCGGGCAGGGGAGCGGCGCGTACTTCGTCGAAGGCTGAGGCGCGCCTCCGGGCGCCCTGGTGCCGGCGCGGCGCGGTCGCGCGACTGCGCCGGCGCCGCTCCGCCGATGACGATCGCCGCTCCGATCGGCTCGTACCAGCGGGACGGTGGCGTTCCAGATGCCGACGCGCCCGAGCGAGACCTGGAGCGGCGCGAAGGCCTCGTCGCCGGTCTTGATCAACAGGAACGTCGATTCCCAGAACAGTCGCGAGCAGCGTGAACCGAGCCGGCCAGGGGATGGCGTCACGGCTCAGCGCTCCCGCCATGGGTTGGCTCTACCCCCGTGGCGGCGGTGGCTATTCGCCCGCCTGCGGAGTCCAGCGGCCACGTCCCACGCGTGCTGTGTTGGTCACACCGATGACCGGTGAGTTGCACGGAATATCCGGCATCGGTAGGTTTGTGCGGTGCGATGGGCGCTCGCATGGGTGGCCGCATCCCTGGTGGTGATGGTTCCCGCTGCGCAGGCGGCCGACCGATCCGACGGCTCGGTTCCCGCGCCGGCGCAGATATCCCAGCTGGTGACGAGCGTGCCCGCCAGCACGCTCAATCAGGTCGGCGCCGGCGACAGCCGCAACCCGATCACCAGCCCAGATTTCGGGATATCGAAGCGCGACGGGCATTTCACGAGCGGCGGAAAGCCCGAGGTCGTGTCGGTCGACCTCGCGTGGTGCCCTCACTGCGCGGCGAACAGCTGGGCGCTGGCGGTGGCGCTCAGCCGCTTCGGAACCCTCACCGGGCTGGGCGAGATCAACACCGGCACCCATTTCTGCAAGGTCGCCGAGGATCCGTGCAACCTGAACCCCCTGTTTTGTTTTCCGTACACGCACGGGCTCAGCTTCCTGGGCGCCGTCTACCGGAGCCCGTACATCAGCTTCGCGTCGATCGCGTTGCAAGACGTCAACGGACGTAACCTCCAAAAGCCCACTCGGCGCGAGGAGCGGTCGCTCACCACGGTCCATCTACGAGGAGTCTCTCCCGCGCTCGATGTCGCGGGTGCGTGGGGTTTCAACGGATCCGGATATGACCCCGGGACGCTCGCGCACAAGACGTGGTCGCAGATCGCGGGGAGCCTGGCGAACCCGCACAATCGGATCGCACGTCAGGTGGACGGCCTGGCCAACCTGTTCACGGCGGCGATCTGCACGGCCACCAGGGGCCGCCCGGGCAATGTCTGCACGTCACGAGGCGTAAAGGCCGCCGCTGCCGCGGTACTTCGCAAGTACCCCTCGCAGCCGCCGCCGCCACCACCGTCGTGATCCGGTCGGCTACATCCGCACGGCGTACCGCGCTCGCGGTCATGATCTTCTGCGCCGTGCTGTTCGGCTCCGCAGCCGCCGCCGCGGCGGCCCCGGCACCGAGAGACGCGCTGCGGCAGGCCCTGCGTCAGGCACACGCGCTCGCGCCACAGGCGAGCGCGAGCGCGGAGCCGGCGAGCGCCGCCGTGGCCGCGCTCGCTCGAGCGACGGCGCCGGGGCTCTGGATCAACGCTCGTGAAGCGGACGCCCCTCCGTACGGGAGGAACGTCTTCACCGCCTCCGCCGCGGCCGTCACGAACCTCCAACGTGTCGCGGGACCCCCGGCCCGGACGACAGCGGTCAAGCTGATCCTCGCGGCCGACCGGGGTCTCGCCGCGGACGCGATCGCGGAGGGGCACGGCGGGAGCGCCGCGTTGCTCGCGACGGCACGGAAAGCGCTCTCTGCCGGAAACCGCCAGGCGAGTGTGGGCAACCTGCCGGCGGCCGTCGATTCGTACGCGAAGGCGTGGCAGTCAGCCTACGGCGTCCTGGCGCGGCTCGTGGCGGGCGAGGTCACGAGCGTCCCGGCGGGCGCGCTGGCGGCGGCGGCCGAGCAGGCGCTCAGCGGCACGCGCTTCGGCATGTCCGGGCCGAGGATCGAGCAGCCGCCGACGCCGCTCACCTCTGGTGGCAAGCCGGAGGTCTTCTACGCCGGATCGGAGGCGTGTCCGTTCTGCGGCGTCCAGCGCTGGGGGATGATCGTCGCGCTGTCCCAGTTCGGAACGTTCTCGAACCTGCGCCTCATGCAGAGCGTCCCCATGACGCCCCCGCAGGTGAGGACATTCACCTTCTTCGGATCCGGCTACCAGAGCCCCTACGTCTCGTTCGTTCCGGTCGAGGTGTGGAGCAACATCCCGAAGCCGCCCGGGCTTGCTCCTCTGCAGTCACTCACCCATCGCGAGTCGACGCTGTTGGACAGGTTCGACCCCCCGCGCGAGACGCCGTTCATCGACGTCGCCAACCGCTTCATAACGGACAGCTCGACCGTCGATCCACTGCTCATCGCCCGCAAGTCGTGGACCCAGCTCGCCGGAGCCCTGACTGACCCGAGCAACGTCTCCACCCAGGCAATCGCGGGCGAGGCGGAGGTGCTGACCGCTGAGCTGTGCGAGGCGACGGGCGGCAACCCGCAGTCGGTTTGCTCGTCCGCGGTCGTCCAGCAGTACGAAACCGCGCTGCCGACGCTGACCGGAAAGGGCGGGTCATGCCCGGCGCCAGCGGGGCCAGGGGGTCCGCCGCCGGCGCGCGATGCCGCCGCGAGCACGCCCCACCGGGCCGCCCGGCCGGACCCCATCGCGACCGCCGCACACTGCAACGTCTGACTCACCGGTTGCCGTGCACGGATGAGCTCTACGTGCCCAATCTGCTCGGCCGAGGTCCCACAAGGAGCGAAGTTCTGTGGCCAGTGCGGAGCGCCGCAGGCTCTCCACTGTCCGGCGTGTGGAACGCTCACCAGCCAGCCCGCGCAGCGATTCTGCCTCGAGTGCGGAGCCGCGATACCGCCGATTGCCGGTCTTCGGGACCCGCCCGAGATCGCAATAGCTGCAGCACCTGCACCACAGGCCGCTGAGGCCCCTTCCACGTCGAACGTGTTCGACCTACCTTCGGTCGAGCGCCGCCTCGTCTCGGCGCTGTTCGCCGATCTGACCGGGTTCACGGCCTTCAGCGAGACCCACGACGCGGAAGATGTGCGCCAGCTGGTGGCTACGTACTTCGCGGCCGCGCGAAGGATCACCGCCGCCTACGGCGGGACTATCCGCAAGTACGAGGGCGACGGTGTGATGGCCGTGTGGGGTGCCCCCGTCGCGCTGGAAGACGATGCCGAGCGGGCGGTCCGAGCCGCGCTCGATCTGGTGGCGGCCGTGACCAATCTCGGAGACCGGCTCGGTCTCGACCTACGACTGCGGGTCGGTGTGGTGACCGGCGAGGCCGCGGTGGACCTCGCCGGCGTCGACGAGGGAATGGTCCAGGGCGACGCGGTGAACACGGCGTCACGGCTCCAGGCGATCGCGGAACCGGGCGCCGTGCTGGTCGACGACGTCACCCGCCTGGCGACCGAGCGCGCGATCGTCTACCAGGACGCGGGCACCCACCTGATGAAGGGCAAATCCATTCCCGTTCAGGCGTGGCGGCCCATGCGGATCGTCGCCACGGTCGGCGGTGCGGGGCGACTGCTGCTCGAACTACCGCTCGTGGGACGGACCGCCGAGCAGGACGTCTTGCGCGGCGCGCTTGACCGCTTGCTCGACACGGGCGCCGGCTTGGCGCTCGTATCAGTTGTGGGAGAGGCCGGCCTCGGCAAATCGCGGCTGGCCTGGGAGCTCGAGAAGTACGCCGACGGTCTCGCCGCGCCCGTGCTCTGGCATCGCGGTCAAGCCTCGAGCTTCGGGCAGGGCATCGGGTTTTCAAGCCTCGGAGACATGGTCCGGATGCGGGCCAGGATCACGCTCGAGGACTCTCGCGACACCGAGCGGACAAAACTCGACGCGCTCCTCGACGACGTGTTCGCCAGCGATGCCGATGGACACGCGCGCGTCGGGCGTGCGCTTCGCCGCCTGCTGGGACTCGACGACGGGAGCGCGCTGATCGACCGTGGCGAGCTGTTCTCGTCGTGGCGGCTGCTGTTCGAGCGCCTGGCCGAGCGCCACCCCGTGCTGCTCCTGTTCGAGGACCTCCACTGGGCGGACCAGGGCCTGTTCGATTTCATCGCTCACTTAGTCGACTGGGCGTCAAAGTCGCCGATTCTGATCCTTGTGCTCAGTCGCCCCGACGAACGTCTTGAACCGCTCTATAGGCGTGGGGTGCGTATCGACCTCGAGCCGCTCGCTCCTGAGGAGATCGAGGCGCTGGTCGCCGAGGCGGTCACCAACGCACCTGCGGAACTCCGGCACACCGTTCGCGATCACGCCGGCGGCGTGCCGCTGTTCGCCGTCGAATCGCTTCGCATGCTCACCGACCGTGGGGTGATGGTCGCGGAGCCCGACTCCGAGACGTACCGTCTCGTCGGAGACGTACACGAGCTCGCCGTTCCACCTAGCATCCACGCGCTGATCGCCGGCCGTCTGGATGCGCTCGGCGCCGACGAGCGCCATGTGCTCTTCGACGCGGCCGTGCTCGGGCAGCGCTTCAGTGCGGCCGCGGCGACGGCGGTCGCGGGGGCCAGTGAGACGGACGTGCGTGTCCTGCTCGAGGGGCTGGCTGCCAAGGGGTTCTTGGCCGTCACGACCGATCCGCTCTCGCTCGAACGCGGCCAGTACGCGTTCTCGCACCGCCAGATCCAGCGCGTCGCCCTCGGCACGATGTCGAAGCAGGCCCGCAAGGCGCGCCATCTGGCGGCCGCCGAGTGGTTGGCGGAGGGAGAGCCCGATCCGGACGTGGCGGGTCTTTACGCCGGCCACCTACTGGCGGCCGCAGACGCCGATCCGAGCGCGCAGGACGCCGAGCTGATCCGCCGGCGTGCGCTCACAACGGTCGTCGAAGCTGCCCGCCGCGCCGCCAGCGTCGGGGCGCTGCACGAGGCGATCGCGCTGTTCGATAGGGCCGCCGAGATCGAGCCCGACGAGCGGCGGCGAGCCAACCACCTCGTCGAAGCGGCGCGGTGCGCCGAGCGTGAGGGCGACCGGACCGCGGCCGCCGAGCATTACGCGAAGGCGGGTGAACTGCATGCGGATGCCGGCCGCGAGCGCGAGGCCTTGGCGCTGCGTGCGCGAGAGCTGTATGTGTACCGCTGGACGCGGCCGGCGACGGAACTCGTGGACCCGCTACGTGAAGTACGTGACGGACTCGGCACGGTAAAGGACGCCGCGTTCGCCGGCGCCGCGGCCGCGCTCGCCGGCATTCTCTACTACGACGGCGACGCGGACGGGCGCCGAAAGCACCGCCGCCGAGGCAGCCGCTGCCGCGAGGAGCGCGCGAGCCGAGGAGGAACTCGGGCTGGCGCTCAACTGCCGTGCGTCGGCGTTCGTCGAGCTGGGCCGTCCGGCTGAGGCGCTCGAGCTGTTTCGGGAGGCATTGCACGTGCGAGAGCTCCATGCCCCCGCCGACGTCCCGAACACCCTGACCAACATCGCGATCACGCTGTCCTCGCTCGGGAGGTTCGAGGAGGCCGGGGAGACCGCGCAGACGGCGATTACCGGGTACGAGCGGGTCGCGAGCCGCACCGGTCACGAGCACGCGATGCTCCACCTCGCCCGCACCCTGTTCTGCGTGGGAGCCTGGGACGATGCGCTCGACACCATTGATCGGGCTGGCATCGAGACGGCGCCGGCAAACGCGGGGATGGCGATCGGCCCGCCGCTGCTCATCGCGCTAGCGCGAGGGGAGGTCGACGTCGCGCGCTTGATGATCGATGGCTTCGACCACCGCCAGGCTGAGTCCGGGGCCGCGGTCGAGAGCGACTACCGCAGCGTGCGCGCGGTCGCGCTTGCGCACCTCGAGGGCGCCCCCGAACGCGCGCTGGCGGCGATCATGGACGCCGGGTCCGGCGACTACGCCGAATGGCCGGCCTGGCTTCCATTCGCAGTCGATCTGCTGGTCGGGGGCGATGACGATGATCCGCTCACCGCAGCGTTCGAGGCGCTGAATGGGCCCGCGGCGCCGAAGACTTCGCCATACGTGACCGCGCAGGCGCGGCGGCTCGCTGCGCACCTGGCTGCCCGAGCCGGCGACCACGACGCCGCCGCCGAGCACTGGCGCGCGGCCAGGCGGATCATGAGCGAGGCCGGGGTCGTGTTCGACGCGGCCGTGCTCGCGCTCGAGCTCGCGGACGCCGGGCTCGGCGCTGATCCCGGTGCCGACGCTCTCAGTGCGGGCGCGATGGCCACGTTCGAGCGTCTGCGGGCGGGACCGTGGGTCGAGCGCGCGCGCCGGCGCGCCGTGCGCCCTATCCGCTGAGGCCCTCGTCTTGCTTGTCCCGACACGCGGCTAACGCGCGAGGTGCACAGGGGTGTGCGCCCGCGGGGCGGGGCATATGCGGGTGATGCCCGGCGTCACCGCCAGCATGACCACGAGCAGCGTGAGCGCGACCGCAAGGACCGCGGCGAGCTGGGCGAGCCCTGCGGGAACCTGAGGCGCCTGCGGCGAGGTCGCTGCCGTGAACTGGGGGAGGGGCTCAGAGATGAACATGGTGTCTCTCCTCGGGGCCGGCTGCTCTTGGACCGGCCGTTGCTGACAGGCAGCAATGTCTCAGCGGCGGTCGACCGCAACCCCGTCTTGTCACCCAGTCCGTGTGAGTCTTTTGACGCTTAAGCGAGCGCCGAGTGAGGCGGCGGGTCGCGGCGCGCCACCGGCGTGGCGTTGACGATCGAGGTCGTGGTCTCGCCGTACAGCAGGAACTGGTCGAGGACGCTCGGGAGCTCCTCGATCGAGCCGAGGTGGAGCTTGATGTAGAAGCAGTCCTCGCCGGTGATGCGCAGGCACTCCTCGACCTCGGGGATCTCGGCCGCGAGCTCGGCGATCTTCGTGAGCTGGCGGACGGCAGGTTTGACCCGGACGATCGCGGTCAGCTGGTAGCCGAGCGCCCGCGGGTCGACCTCGGCGCGGTACCCGGTGATCACGCCCGCCTGCTCGAGGCGCTTGACGCGCTCGGTCACGGCCGGCGAGGACAGGTTCGTGCGCCGTCCGAGCTCGGCGAACGAGACGCGGCCGTCGGTCGAAAGCTCGCTGATGATCTTGTGGTCAACCGCGTCCAAAGCCGGAAAATCTGCGGCTTTGGTTGGTTCATTGCCGTTCTTCATAAGGCCAAACAAGCCTAACACCTTCGATTGGCCATGTTCAATCGGGCCCCGCGGGGCGAGAATCCTGGCATGCTCGAAAGACGTTCAGAGACGGTGCCGCCCCAGGCGTACTTCGTCGGCAGCGCGGTGTTCCACTACCTCGGGCCCGCGTTCGCGGTGCTGCTGTTCGCGCGGGTTGCGCCGCTTGGGGTCGCCTGGCTGCGGATCGTCAGCGCCGCGATCGTGTTCGCGCTGTGGCGCCGGCCGTGGCGCGCGCTGCGGGGTGGCGACCGCGCCACCGTGCGGCTGGTCGCCGCGCTCGGGGTCGTGCTCGCAGTGATGAACAGCTGCTTCTACGAGGCGATCGCGCGGCTGCCACTCGGGACCGTGTCCGCGATCGAGTTCCTGCCGGTGATCGTGCTCGCGGCGATGGGCGTCCGCTCGAGGCGGAACGGGCTGGCGCTCGTGCTCGCGGTGGCTGGTGTCTACGTCTTGATCGCGGTCCAGTTGGGAGGCGAGCCGCTCGGTGTGGCGTTCGCGTTCGCCAACGCCGGGCTGTTCGCGCTGTACATCGTGCTCGCGCACCGTGTGTCGCGGGCGTCGCGGTTCAGCGGCATCGACGGGCTCGCGGGCGCGATGCTGATCGCGGCGCCGGTGAGCACGGTGATCGGCGGCTGGGCGGTCGTCCCGCGCCTGCTCGACCCTGTCGCGATCGGCGCTGGGATCGGAGTCGGCATCACGTCGTCGGTGATCCCGTACGTGTGCGACCAGCTCGCGATGACGCGGCTGAGCCGTGCCACGTACTCGCTGATGGTCTCACTGCTGCCGGCCACAGCGACGGTGATCGGGATCGTCGTGCTGGCGCAGATTCCGAGTCCGCGTCAGGTCCTGGGTGTCGTGCTGGTGGTCGTCGCAGTCGCGCTCCACCGCGACCGCGGTGAATCGGTAGGGTTACCCGCCCGCGAGTCGGGTAGCACCACTGGTGACAGGGGTGGCGCCGCTTTCAGCGAGAGGAGAGAGCGATATGCGCATGACGGAGAAGATCGACCGCGCGCAACGCCAGAACAAGCCGGCCGGTGTGGCGGTCGCCACATTCAAGAAGTTCTCCGAGGATCGGTCGACGAACCTCGGAGCGATGATCGCGTTCTGGGGGATCTTCTCGATCTTCCCGTTGTTCCTGGTTCTCGTCACCTGCCTGGCGTGGTTCTTGTCCGCTTCGGACAAGGAGTCGGTGCTCGGCCATGTCGCGAAGATGCTCCCGCTGCTCGATCCGTCGAGCGTCAGCGCGCTGACCGGTAGCTGGTGGGTGTTCGTCCTCGGCCTGGTGACCGCGCTGTGGAGCGGCATCGGAGTCGTGCGTACGGTTCAGTTCGCGTTCGATTCGGTGTGGGAGATTCCCTACCACGAGCGGCCCGGGATGGTCCAGCAGGCGCTCCGAAGCGTGTGGGTTCTCGGGACGATCGGCCTGGGTCTGGTTTTCACCACGCTGGTATCGGGTTTCGTCGTCACCTCGGCCAACGGCGTCAACCTCGGGGCGATCGGCCGCGTCGGCGGCTACGTGCTGGCCGCGGCGCTCGACGTCGGGATCTTCCTCGCGGCGTTCCGGATCCTGACCACGCGAGTCACGAGCTTGCGCGAGGTACTGCCCGGGGCACTGCTTTCCGGAGTGGCGTTCTTCGTCCTTCAGCAGCTATCGGCGCTCATCATTTCCCACTACCTGCAAAAGGCCCAGTCGACGTATGGGCATTTCGCCACCGTCATCACGATCCTGTGGTGGTTCTATCTGCAGGCCAACATCACACTGCTCGGCGCGCAGCTGAACGTCGTTCTCAAGCAGCGTTTGTTCCCGCGGTCACTCGTGGACGCACCGCAGACCCCGGCCGACCATCGGGTGCTCGAGGCGTACGCCGGCGAGCGCACATACCATCCCAAGCAGACGGTGACGACGCGCATCGAGGAGTAGCGCGCGGGTGCTACACCAGCGGCCGGCGCACGCCGACCTCGTCGACGTGCGCGAGCAGGTCTCGGGGGTCTTCGTACACCCGGTACGCGCCCGAGTAGATGAGCTCTTCCCGCCCGTAACCGCCCGACAGCAGACCGATTCCCAGCGCCCGGGCGCGGCGGGCCGCGAGCAGGTCCCAGACGCTGTCGCCGACCACCATGCTGTCGCGGATGTCGACGCCGATCAGCTCGGCGGCGGTCAGGAACAGGTCGGGGTCGGGCTTGGCGTAGCGGACCTGGTCGCGGGTCACGAGCGGCGTGTCGGCCGGCAGGCCCAGCAGCTCGACCCCGCGGCGGGCGTAGCGCTCCGCGCCGCTCGTCGCGATCGCCCACGGGATGCCGAGTTCGGTGAGCGTCGCAAGCAGCTCGCTGGCCCCGGGCAGCGGCCGGACGCCGTCGTAGTGGCGAAGGAAGGCTTCGCCGTGCAGCCTCGGCAAGGCGGCGAGCGTGTCGTGGTCGAGCGGCGTGTCGAGCTCGCGCACGAGCGCGCTCACGAACAGTCCCCCGCTCATCCCGATCCGGCGGTGGATCTTCCACACCGACAGGTTGATCCCGACCTCCATAAGCGATTCCCGCCAGGCGATCACGTGCTGATAGACGCTGTCGATCAGCGTTCCGTCGAGGTCGAACAGGAATGCGGGGTTGCTCCGGCTCTCCAAGGCCACCTCGTCATCTTCTCTCAATTACCGTACGCGCGTGATCACGGCCGAGAGCTTGGCTGCCCGTCTGCGCGATCTCGAGGACATCGGCGTCGGTCCCGAGGGCGTGTACCGGCTGGCCTGGACCGACGAGGACGCGGCCACGCGGGCCTGGTTCGAGCGCCAAGCCGCGGGTATTGGTCTGCGCGTCGAGCGGGACCCCGCCGGCAACCTGTGGGCGTGTCCGAACCAGGAGCCGCCCTGGTGGGGGATCGGCTCGCACCTGGACAGCGTCAGGGGCGGCGGCCGCTTCGACGGGCCGCTAGGCGTGGCGTGCGCGTTCGAGATCGCGGCCGCAGTCGCGCCCGCGATCGAGGCCGGGGAGGCGGGGCCGGTCGCCGTGGTGTCGTTCGCCGACGAGGAGGGCGCGCGGTTCAACACGCCGACGTTCGGGAGCAAGGCGCTGGCCGGGCGCCTCGACCTGCCGGCCGTGCTGGCACGGCGGGACGACGCCGGCGTGGCGTTGAGCGACGCGATGCGCGCCGCCGGCGTCGACCCGGACGGGATCGCCGCGGCCCAGTCCTGGCTCGAACAGCTGGCGGGGTTCGTCGAGATCCACATCGATCAGACGACCGAGCTGGCCGGTGCCGCCGAGCCCGTCGGGCTGGTCAGCTCGCTGGCGGCAAGGACGCGGCTCGAGGTGCTCCTGCGCGGGCGCGCCGACCATGCCGGAACCACGCCTCGGGGCGAGCGCCGCGACGCGCTCGCCGCGGCGGCACGCCTGATCGTCGCCGCCGAGGACCTGGCGGAGGCGGATCCGTCGCTGACCGTCACCACGTCGCGGATTCTGGCCAAGCCGAACGCACCGACGACGATCGCGTCCGAGGTCAGGTTGTGGATCGACGCGCGGGCCCCGGGCGGGTTCGGCGCGATCGATGCGTGGCACGCTCGGTTGGATGAGGTGGCGGCGGAGTTGACGGCGCGGTCCGGCGTCGAGGTCGATCTCGCAGTGGCCTCGCGCAGCGACGCGCGCGAGTTCTCGCCGGCGCTGCGGGCTTCGCTGGCGGGCGCGACCGAGGACGTCGTCGGCCACGTCGCGCCCGAGGTCGTGTGCTTCGCCGGGCACGACGCCGGCGTTCTGGCCGAGCGGGTGCCGGCGGCGATGCTGCTCGTCCGCAATGAAAGCGGCGTGAGCCATTCGCCGGCCGAGGACGTCGACCTGGCGGACGCGGCCGTCGCCGCGCGGGTCGTCGCCGCTGCGCTGACGTCGGAGGGCCGGGCGTGATGCCCCGGCCGGCAGTCACGCAATCGATCCCCGGGATGCCGAACGCGCACTCCCACGCCTTCCAGCGCGGTTTGCGTGGTCGCGCCGAGCGTCCCGGTCCCGCCGGCGGGGAAGACGACTTCTGGACGTGGCGGACCGAAATGTTCCACCTCGCGGAGACGCTCGACCCCGAGACGATGCGCGCGGCGGCGCTCGAGACCTACCGCGAGATGCGCGGGGCGGGCTATTCGGTTGTCGGCGAATTCCACTACGTCCACCACCAGCCCGACGGCACCCCATACGGCGAGCCGAACGCGATGGCGTACGCCGTCGCCGACGCGGCCGTGGAGGCGGCCCTGCCGATCGTGCTGCTCCCGGCGGCGTATCACCGCGGCGGCTGGGACGGCCGGGACCTCCCGCCGGCTCCGGGCCAGCGCCGGTTCTGCGACCCGGACGTCGAGGCATTCCTGGCCCGGGTGGACGCGCTCAGACGGTGGGCGGCTCCGAAGGAGGGCGTCGATGTGGGGGTCGCGGCACACAGCGTGCGCGCGGTGCCCGCGGCCTGGCTGGAGGCGATCGCCGATTACTCCGAGCGCCACCGGATCGTACGCCACGTGCACGCGCACGAACAGCGGCGCGAGCTCGACGAGTGCCAGGCCGAGCACGGCTGCTCGCCGATCGAGCTGCTCGACCGGACTGGGTTCCTCGCCCCGCGCGCGAGCGTGATTCACGGTGTCCACGTGTCGGTTGCAGATGTCGAATTGCTCGCCCGTAGCGGGACGACGGTTGTCTCCTGCCCGACCACCGAGGGCAATCTCGGCGACGGGTACCTGCCCGCGATGGCCTACGCCGAGGCGGGCGTGCCGCTCGCGATCGGGAGCGACTCGCAGGTGCGGATCGACCCGTTCGAGGAGGCGCGTGAGCTCGAGACGGGCTCGCGACGCGAGCGCCAGCTCCGGTCGGGGCTGCTCGCGTCGGTCGGAGACCTGTGGACCGAGCTGTGCCGGGACGGCTACCGCAGCCTCGGCGCAGGCGCGGAGCTCGACCAGCCGACGATCGAGATCGACCTCGACCACTCCGATCTGCGCGGGGTCGACGCCGCGGACCTGCCGCTCGCGCTCGTGACGTGCGCGTCCGCGGCGGTGGTCACTCGAGGTGTTGGGCGCCCGACTCCTTAAGTGAGACGCGCCCCGGATCCGGCGCAGAGGGGAGGGCCGGTCTAGTGGGGCGCGCTCAGGGGGGAGGGTGTGCCGGAATGATGGCGTGCGCGGACCTAGTTGTCCAAGACGAGTTCTCCCATTCGGCTATAAGCGACGCTTATGAATTCGTGAACACGATCTTGCCCGCGGTCTCGCCGCGGAGCATGGCCTCGAACCCCTGGCGGGCCTCGGTCAGGGGCAGCGTCGCGCTGATCGCCGGGCGCACGCCCTTGTCAACGCAAAAGCGGACCAGCCGCTCGAGCTCCTCGCGGGTCCCCATGGTCGAGCCGATCACCGACAGCTGGAGGAAGAAGATCCGGGTGAGCTCCGCCGGCGGGGCGTCGCCGGTCGTGGCTCCCGAGATCACGATCTTGCCGCCGGGCTTGAGCGCGCGCACCGAGTGGGCCCACGTCGCCTGCCCGGTCGTATCCATCACCGCGTCGACGCGCTCGGGCAGGCGAGCGCCGGGTTCGAATGCCTCATCCGCGCCCAGCTCGAGCGCCCGGGCGCGCTTCTCCTCCGAGCGACCGGTCACCCACACGCGGATTCCGGCAGAGCTGCCGAGCACGGTCAGCGCGGTGGCGACGCCGCCCGTGGCGCCCTGGACGAGCACGGTCGAGCCTGGCGAGATCGCGCCGCGCGTGAACAGCATCCGGTAAGCGGTCAGCCAGGCCGTCGGCAGGCACGAAGCCTGTTCGAACGACAGCTCCACCGGCTTGGGCAGCAGGTTCCAGCGCGGCACCGCGACCCTGTCCGCGAACGTGCCCTGGTAGCGCTCGGAGAGCAGAGACCGGCGCGGATCGAGCGTCTCGTCGCCGTGCCACGACGGATCGTTGATGATCGAATGGACGATCACCTCGTTGCCCTGTTCGTCGAGTCCGGCGGCGTCGCAGCCGAGGATCATCGGCAGGCGGTCCTCGGGCAGCCCGACGCCGCGGAGCGACCACAGATCGTGGTGGTTGAGCGACGCAGCCCTGAGCTTCACGGTCGTCCACCCGTCGGGGACGTCGGGGTCGGGACGGTCGTCGATGCGCAAGCCCGCCAGTGGATCGTCGCGGTCGATGGCGGCGGCGTAGACGGCGAGCATCGCCCAATCATGCCTGAGGGGGGCGGGGGCCGCGTCGCGGTCCGCGGCGGCGGGGTGCGACAATCCTGCGCACATGGCAACGGTCACCGCGCGCGCCACCAGAGCGGTCGACGCCTCACCGGACCGGGTCCTCGCCTTCTTGCGGGATTACCGCGAGGCAAGGCCGCAGATCCTCACCGACAACTACAGCCACTACCGAGTCGAATCGGGAGGGCAGGGGCAGGGCACGGTCATCGGCTACCACTTCGCGGCCGGTCGACGCGAGCGCGACTACCGCCTGAGCGTCGAGGAGGACTCCGGTGCCCTGTCCGAGCGCGACCAGCTGTCCTCGTACGTGTCGCGCTGGACCGTTGCTCCGGACGCCGACGGCTCGCGGGTCACAGTCGAGGCCACCTGGGACGGTGCCGGCGGGATCGGCGGCATGTTCGAGCGGACGTTCGCGCCCAGGGTCCTCGGCGGGATCTTCGGCGAGATGCTCGACAAGCTCGCCGCCGCAGTGTCAGCTTGACTCGATCTGCTTCTTGAGCTCGCCGGCGCGCGAGGCTACGAGCATGTGGCGGAGCATGTCGACGAGCGGCCCGCGGATGATCAGGCTGAGCGTCCGCCCGAGGTCGACGTCGAGCGAGTAGATGGCGCGGGTACGGTCGCCGCCCAGGTCCTCGAGAGTCCAGCTGCCGTCGACCGACTTGAGGTCGCCCTTCTCCTGGGTCCAGCTGAGCGTCCCCGGGCCGTCATAGGTGAAGCGGACGATCGACTTCACCGTTCGCACCTTCGCGTCGGTCTCGGCCTCGCAGCGGGTCGCGCGGCCCTCGTCGTCGCGGTCGAGCGCGTGCATCGACTTGAGTCCGCCTTGCCACTCGGGGGCGCTCTCGACGTCCTGCACGAGCGCCCAAACGAGGTCGCGCGGGGCATCGATCTCCGCGGTTGAGCTGCCGGTCAAGTTAGCCATTGATCAGAACCTCCTCCATCGCCGACGTATAGGCCCCGCTCCGTGCCGCCGAGTTCATCTTCGCCCGGTGGTAGTAGGACCGCTGCGCGGCCGGTGCATTCGCCCACTCTCCGTCCCAGGCCCGGAGAGCCGGCCCCTGGAGCGCCCGGCCGTACGAGAAAGACAGCTCCCACGGGTGCGGGCCGCTTGCGTTCATCGCGTTCAGGTGGGCGGTCGCGTCCTCGTCGGACTGACCCCCCGACAGGAACACGATGCCCGGAACGCCGGCGGGCACGTGCTTGTAGAAGCACTCGAGCGTCCGGTCGGCGACCTCCTCAACGCCGGCACGGTCGGCGGCGTCGTAGCCGGACAGGACCATGTTCGGCTTGAGCAGGGTGCCGAACACGTCGACCCGCTGGTCGAACAGCTCGGTGTACACGGCGTCGAGCACGCGCGAGGTCACGTGATAGCTGCGCTCGATCGTGTGGGTGCCGTCCTGGAGCACCTCGGGCTCGACGATCGGGACGAGCCCGGCCTCCTGGCACAGCGCCGCGTAGCGCGCGAGCGCATGTGCGTTGGCCCAGATGCAGTAGTCGCTGGGCAGCGCGTCGGCGATCGAGTACGTGGCGCGCCACTTCGCGAAGCGTGCGCCGAGGTCCCGGTACTCGTGCAGGCGGTCGCGCAGGCCGTCGAGTCCTTCGGTGACCATCTCGCGCTCGGTCAGCGCGAGCCGGTGCTGGCCGATGTCTGCCTTGATCCCGGGGAAGACCCCCTTGGCGGCGAGCAGCTCGGGGAAGGGCGTCCCGTCCGAGGCGCTCTGGCGGATCGTCTCGTCGAACAGGATCACGCCGCTGATGAACTCCTCGGCGCCCGGCGTGGTGAAGAGGATCTCGCGGTAGGCGCGCCGGAGCTCCTCGGTCGATTCGAGGTGGATCGTGTCGAACCGCTTCTGGATCGTCGTGTCGCTCTCGTCCGCGGCGAGGATGCCCTTGCCGGGGGCGACGAGCGCCTTCGCGGTCTCGTGCAGCTCGTTGTGTGTCATGTGGAGGCTCCCGGTCGGGTGCGGATCGCATCGATTATGTCCCGTAGGCGCAGGACGTCACGGCGCCGGCCGCTGAACAGCTCGGCGCGGTGGCGGAGGTGCAGGCGAGCCCGCTTGACGACATCGGCCATGAACGCATCGCACGTCACCAGGTCGCAGTGGGTGAGCGCGAGCGCCAGCGCCTCGAGGTCGGCGGCGTCGCTCGGCCGCGCGCGCCGCTCGGGAAGCTCGTGCTCGATCACCCAGGTTATCCGGCGCTTGACCTCGCGCGCCGGCCGGTCGAGCGTTGTCGGGAGCCGGTGCCCATGGGAGAGGTCGTTTAGAAGCTCGATCAGTCCGAGGTCTGGCCGGGGGCGCGATTCCAGCTCGTGGACGCTCGACTCGAGCACCTCGATCGCGCCGGCGGCGACCGCCGCACGCAGCACGGACTCGAGCTCCGCGAACGCCGGCTTTCGCTTCGCGATGCCGCTGAGGTAGTTCTGGTCGAGGTACAGGCTGGTGGCGATGACCCCGATAAGTCAACACTCGGCGGCGCGCGTCCTCCGAGAGCGGTGTGATCGTTGCCATACCGGTATGAATCTGCACTCACCCTCGGGGAGGGGGTCGAGTGTGCGGTTATGGTGGTCGGGCGATGCCTACCGTGATCGAGATCGATACCCCGCACGGGCCAGCGCGGGCGCACGTGACCAAGGTCCGGGGCGCCGCCGGCGCGGTCGTGCTAGGCCACGGCGCCGGCGGCGGCGTGACGTCGCGCGACCTGGTGGCGGCCGCGGAGGCGGCGCAGGCCGAGAAGTTGAGCGTCGCGCTGGTCGAGCAGCCCTACCGGGTCGCCGGCCGGCGCTCGCCGGCGCCGGCGCGCCAGCTCGACGCCGCCTGGATCGCGGTCGTCGCCCATCTGCGCGCCAAAACGCTGAAGGGAGTTCGCATCGTGTGCGGCGGCCGCTCCTCGGGCGCCCGCGTGGCCTGCCGGACCGCCGCGGAGACCGGGGCGGTGGCGGTGCTGTGCCTCGCCTTCCCGCTCCGCCCGCCGGGCCGTCCGTCCGCCCCGAGCCGCCAGGACGAGCTCGACGGCGTGACCGTGCCGGTGCTCGTGGTTCAGGGCATGGGTGATCCGTTCGGGATGCCGGCGCCCGGTCCGTCGCGAACCGTGGTTCAGGTCGCCGGCAACCACAGCCTGCGCAGCGACCTCGGCACGGTCCGAACCGCGGTGCGCGAGTGGCTCACAGAGGTACTCTGACGGCGATGTTTTGTCAGCGGATCGGCCACGGTGGCGCGAGCGCGCTCGCCCGGGCCAACACGCTCGCCTCGTTCGACGCCGCGTGCGACATCGGCGTCGACATGGTCGAGTTCGACGTGCGCGCCTGGGACGGCGAGCTCGTCCTCGCCCACACCGTTCTGCATGCGCGGCGCGGCGGCAACGTACGCCTGCACGACGCGCTCGCGCACCTGGCGTGCCGGCGCTTCCGCGACGTCGAGCTGAATGTCGACGTCAAGCACGTCGGCTGCGAGCGGGCGCTGCTCGATCACCTGCGCCGGGCGAGGCTGCTCGAGCGGACGCTGATCTCGTCGCAGGTGCCGGACGTGCTCGACCGGGTCCGCACGCTCGAGCCGCGAGCTCGCGTCGGGATCTCGGTCGGCGGACGGCTCGCGCGGCTCAGCCAACGGTGCCGCGACTGGCGGGTGGTGGCGCTCGCGGGCATCCACAACGGCCGGTGGGACGCGCTGATGGCCCAGCACAAGCTGGTCGACGTTGTGCTGATCGGCGACGTGAACGACCGCGGCGGCCGGCTGTATGCGTGGACCGTGAACGAGCGTGCGGGCATCGCGCGGCTCAGAGCGCTCGGCGTCCACGGGATCACGACTGCCGACCCGCGACTGTTCGCGTAACTCCTCGGCTGCGTACGCTAATTGACCGTGCAACCGGTCAAGCTGAGCGAGCTCGTCGCGTCGCCCGGGCGCGGGCGCGTGTTCACCGAGCCGGCGCGCGCCATGCTCGCCGACTGCGCGCCCACCGGCCGGATCCGGCTCGACGCGCTGGCACGCTGGGCCCAGGACGTCGCCTACGCGGACGCCGTCGAGGCCGGGCTGTCGCGGCGCGCGGCGTGGGTGGTCCGCCGGACCCGCATGCGGGTCAGCCGGTTCCCGCGCTTCCACGAGGAGTTCGTCTTGGCTACGTTCTGCAGCGGCCTCGGGCGGATGTGGGCCGAGCGGCGCACCTCGATGACGCGCGTCGGCGAGGCCGCCGGCGCGGTCGAGCTGGTCTCGCTGTGGGTACACCTCGACCCGCTGAGCGGTCGCCCGACCAAGCTGACCGAGGATGAGATCGCGATGTGGGGCGAGTCGACCTCGGGACGGACGGTGAACGCCCGGCTCCGGCACCCCGCGCCGGACCAGGCCGCGGACAGCTTCTCGTGGTGGTTTCGCAACAGCGAGCTCGACCTGGCCGGCCACGTCAACAACGCCGCGTACCTGACGCCGCTCGAGGAGGAGCTGTTGCAGGACGCCGAGCCCGAGTCGATCGACATCGAGATCGAGTACCGCTCACCCGCGCAGGCGGGCGAGATGCGCGTCCTGCGCAACGGTGCCCGCCGGTGGATCGTCGGCTCCGATGGCGAGACCTACGCATCGATAATCATCGCCCCCACACCGACACAGGAGGTCTGAACTTGCGTGCCGTCGTGATTACCAAGCCAGGGGACCTGGATGTCCTGGAGGTCGTCGACCGCCCCGCGCGCAAGCCGGTCGCCGGCGAGGTCCGGATCGCGGTCAAGGCCGCGGCGGTCAACCCGACCGACATCGGGCTACGACAGCGCGGCGGCGGAGATCTGCTGGCACCCTGGATCCCTGGCATGGACGCCGCCGGCATCGTCGAGTCCGTCGGGCCTGATGTCGACCGCCTCAGCGTCGGCGATGAGGTGATGGCCGCGGTCAGCCCGCGCCGGCCCGAGGGCGGGGCCCAGCAGGAGCTGCTGATCGTCCCGGCGGCGTCGGTCGTACCGATCCCCGACGGTGCCACGCTCACCGAGGCGGCGACGCTGCCGATGAACGGCCTCACCGCCCGCCTCGGCCTCGAGCTGCTCGGGCTGAACGCGGGCGACACGCTGGCGGTCACCGGCGGCGCCGGACAGCTCGCCTCGTACGTGATCCCGCTGGCCAAGGAACAGGGCTTCCGGGTGATCGCCGACGCCAAGCCCGAGGACGAGGAGCTGGTCCGCAGCTTCGGCGCGGACGTGGTCGTGCCACGCGGGCAGGGGTTCACCGACGCCGTGCTCGAGGCCGCCCCCGACGGCGTCGACGGGCTTTACGACACCGCGCTGCTCCGTCGCGCGGCGTTCCCGGCGATCCGCGACGGCGGCCAGATCGTGGTCGTGCGCGGGTGGGACGGCGATGAGGTCGAGGATCGCGGGATCCGCGTACACCCGGTGATGGTCGCGACCGTGCTCGAACGGACCGACTGGCTCGAGGAGCTTCGCCGTCTCGCCTCCGAGGGACGGCTCAAGCTCCGGGTGGCGAAGGAGTTTCCGCCCGAGGAGGCCGCCGACGCCGAGCGGCTGATGGACGCGGGCGGGCTCCGCGGCCGGGCCGTGATCGTATTCTGATTATGGGGAATCCGCCTCGACGCGGTACGGCTGCCGCTGCCGAGTCGATGCGGCGAATTCCCTTAAGGGAATTCGGCTCCGTTACGTGGCGTAGCGCGCGCGTTTCCAAGCCGAATTCCCCAGTGCTCGAGCACCGCGCGGGCCGCGTTGTGGCCCGGGATACCGCTGACGCCCCCGCCCCGGCGCGCGCCGGCGCCGCACAGCCACACGTTCGCGTGCTCGGTCTCGACCCCCCACGTGCCGACCTCGTCGTCGGACTCCGCAAACGGCCAGGCCAGGTCGCGGTGGAAGATGTGCCCGCGCGGCATGCCGAGCTCGGCCTCGATCTCGGGCGGCGTCAGCGCCTCGAGGCACGGCGTCCCGTCGCGGGCGCGCAGCACGCAGTCCTCGAGCGGCTCGGCCAGCGCCGAGTCGAGCGAGCGGAGCGTGGCGTCGACAGCGCGGCGCTTGGCGCCGTCGTCGGTGAACAGCCGCGCCGGCATGTGCAGCCCGAACAGCGTGAGGGTCTGCACCCCCCGGGACCGCAGCTCGTCAGACAGGATGCTCGGATCGGTCAACGAGTGGCAGTAGACCTCGCACGGCGGCACGGTCGGGATGCGACCGGAGCTGGCCTCGGCGTAGGCGACCGACAGCTGCTCATAGCCCTCGTTGACGTGAAACGTCCCCGTGAACGCTTCCTCAGAGCTGGCTCCCGGCACGCGCGGCAGGCGCTCGAGCAGCATGTTGATCTTGAGCTGGGCTCCCTCCGGGGGCTCGCCAGACGCGGGCTCGCCGAGTAGCCCGCAGAGCACGTGCGGTGCGACGCCGGAGAGCACGTGCCGGGCGCCATAGGTACGCCCGTCGGCGCACGTGACCTCAGCGGTGCGCCCGTCGGTGGCGATCGCCACCACCTCCGCGCCGGTGACGAGCTCGGCTCCGGCAGCCCGCGCGGCGCCGGCGAGCGCGGCCGACAGCGCCCCCATGCCTCCCACCGGCACGTTCCAGCGGCCGCCGACGACGTGGTACAGGAAGCACCGGTTCTGGCGCAGCAGCGGGTCGTCGGCCGGAGCGAACGTCCCAATCAGGCCGTCGGTCAGGACCGTGCCTCGGGTTAGATCGGCGTCGAAGGTCCGCTCGATCAGCTCCGACAGCGGCTCCTCGAACAGGGCATTCCAGGCAACGTCGTCGTCGAGGAGCCGGCGGAGCTCCTCGCGCGAGCGGAGTGGCTCGGTGAGGGTGCGAAAGATGCGTCCGGAGACGTTGGTCAGCATTGCCTCGAACGCCGGAGGCAGCTCGAGGGGCGGATGAGCGGCGACTCGGCGTGCCCGGATCTCGGCCGGCACGCCCAAGGTGCGCAGCAGCGCCGGCGGGAACAGGCTCACCAGGTAGGAGTAGCGCGATAGCCGCACGTCGAAGTCCGGGAAGGGCGCGACCGAGACGGCGGCCCCGCCGACCGCGGAGCGGCGCTCGAGCACGATCACCGATCGCCCCGCTCGCGCGAGCAGCGTGGCGGCGACCAGCGCATTGTGCCCACCCCCGGCGATCACCACGTCGAAACTGCGGCCCCGCATGCGACCAACGTACTAGGACCAATTGCGTCTGGTGATGAGGCGTCCGCGGTCCTAGTCTCCGGAGCATGACAACTGGAGAACAGATCACAGAGGCCGTGCAGTCGTGGCCGGGTGTGGAGTCTGCTCCGCACCGGTTCGGCGGCATCGAGTTCAGGCTCGGCCGGCGCGAGCTCGGCCACCTCCACGGCGACCGGATCGCCGACCTTCCGTTCCCGCGTCGCGTCCGCGACGAGCTGATCGCCGAGGGCCGGGCTAAGCCCCACCACGTGCTGCCCGATTCGGGCTGGATCACGATCTCGATCCGCTCCGACGAAGACGCCGAGCACGCGATCGAGCTGTTCCGGATGGCTTACGACCGCGCCCAGAGCGCCGGATCGCGGCGAGGCGCGCGAGCGGCCGTGGACGGTGGTGCCGATGCCTGAGCGCTCCCGCATATTCGTCGTAACCGGAGATGAGGTCGTCCGCCTCACGCTGGCGGGCACGCGCGCGTCCGACGCGCGGACCGTGCTGCGCGTCGCCGCCCCCCGGTGCGTGGCCGTCGACCCGCACGACCCCGACCGCGTCTACGTCGGGACGTTCGACGACGGCCTGTACGCGACCGACGATGGCGGCGAGACGTGGCAGCCGTCGTGGGAGGGCATTGGCGACCGGCGGGTGATGTCGATCGCCGTCTCCCGCTCGCATCGGGTGGCAGGGGTGTCGGTCGCCTATGCCGGGACCGAGCCCAGCAACCTGTACCGCTCCGAGGACGGGGGAAAGACCTGGCAGTTGCTGCCCGAGCTGCGGCGGCTGCCGAGCGAGCCACGCTGGTCTTTTCCCCCGCGTCCGTGGACCCACCACGTGAGCACGATCGCGCTGCACCCGACCGACCCGGACGGGCTGGCCGTGGGAATCGAGCTGGGAGGAGTCATGCGCTCGTCCGACGGCGGCCGGACCTGGGTCGACCACAACCCGCAGGCGCACAGCGACGCCCACCAGCTGATCACGCACCCGCTCGCGACCGAGCGGTTGTACGAGGTCGCCGGCCAGGGGATCGCGGTCTCGCCCGATCGCGGTCAGAGCTGGCGCCGGCTGGACGACGGGCTCGACCGGCACTACGGATGGGCGACAGCGGCCGATCCCGCCGATGCCGACCTGTGGTACGCGTCGGTGAGTCGCTCCCCGTACGCCGCTCACGGCAACGGCGACGGCCAGGCGCGGCTGCTGCGCTCGCGCGGCAACGGCTGGGAGCGGATCGACAGCTGGGGCGAGGAGCCGGCGCTGCGCCGGATGCCCTACGCACTGGCGGCACTGCCCGACCAGCCCGGCCGCCTGCTCGTCGGCCTGCGCGGCGGGTCGATGCTGGTCACGGGCGACGCCGGCGACACGTGGTCTCGGCTCGAGCCGAGCCTGCCCGACGTGATCGCGCTCGCGGCCGCGCCGGCGTAGGCACGCTGACCGTCATGCTCGCGACCGTGACCGACGGCGGCGAGTCGCCGGAGCTGGTCGTGCATGCTGATCGCGCCGCTCGGGGGCTGACGCGATCGGCCTCGGGCGACGTTCCCAGCCTCCCTCGTGCCGGCGCGTGGCGGCGGTGCCAATCATTCGTCCAGCCCGGTGAGGTTTGCGGGGAAAACGGGTATCTGCTCGTCACGATCATGGACCCGGATGAGCTTCGCCACCACATCGACTTGGCCTCTCCGTTCGGCCACACCGATTCGCGCCGCCTGACCTCGCTGATCATCCGCGCCTGCTGGCCGGGCGGGCCGGAGGACCGGACCGAGCGCCTGGCGCTCGACGCGCTGCGCCGCTGGCATCCGGTGCAGACCTCGGCGGAGCTGCCCGAGTGCTCGTGCGACACGGGCCATTGCGTACTCTGTAACTGAGTGGCACGCGAGCTGCACGAGCGCGTCGCGATCGTGACCGGCGGTGGCCGTGGGCTCGGCCGGGCGATTGCACTCGGCTATGCGAAGGCGGGCGCCGACGTCCTGATCAGCATCGCGCGAAGCCCGGACGAGGCGGCCGAGGTCGTCGCGCTCGGCGAACCGCTGCCCGGGTCGATCCAGGCCGTGCAGGCCGACGTCACGGTCGCCGGCGACGTTGACCGGCTCGTGCAACGAGCCCTCGACGTTCGAGGCCGAATCGATGTGCTCGTCAACAACGCCGCGCGGGGGATGCGGTTCGTCAACGACCGGTTCATGACCGATCCGCGGCCGTTCTGGGAGGCGGACCCGGTGGCGTGGAGCATGGTGATCGAGACGAACATCGTCGGGGTGTTCCTGATGTCGCGAGCGGTCGTGCCGCACATGCTCGCCGCCGGCCGCGGAAGCATCATCAACGTCACGGTCAACGAGGCGACGATGACGCGCCGTGGCTTCTCGCCCTATGGGCCGTCGAAGGCGGCGCTCGAGGCGATGACGCGCGTCTGGGAGGCCGAGCTCGAGGGCAGCGGCGTCGCGCTGAACCTGCTGGCGCCTGGCGGCGCGACCGCTACCGGAATGGTCCAGGACGACCTCCCCGAGGGTGTGGAGCTGCTCGACCCCGAGATCATCGTGCCGCCGGCGCTCCACCTCGCGCTGACGCGGTCCAGCGGTGCGCGGGTCCTCGCGACCGAGTGGAACGATCCCGGCGGGGATTGACCCGCCCAGCCGACGTCCACCGCCCTACTCGGTGGTAGCTTTTCCGGGTCGTTTCGTTCTGCGGGAGAGGGTGACCGAGTCAACCGTGAACAACGATTTCAGCCTAGATCAGCACAACCAGGGCAGCGCTGTGGTGGTGGCGGTCAGCGGCGAGCTCGACCTGCGAACAAGCCCGCAGCTCGAGGAGCGGCTCATTCGGGCATTCGACGCCGGCGCGGAGCTCGTGATCCTCGACCTGCGGCAGATCGAGTTCATGGACTCGACCGGCCTGCGCGTGTTGTTGAGCGCGCACCAGCGCGCGCACGAGACCGGCCGGCGGTTCGCGCTGGTGCGAGGCGCAGACCAGGTCGAGCGGGTGCTGACGCTGACCGGCGTCCGGGACCTGCTGACGGTGGTCGACGCGCCCGAGGAGCTCCTGACCACGGGCGAGCAATCTCGCGAAACCGATTGAGCGACCGGCACGGATTTCCCAGGAGGCCGGCTTAGGACCCGGCCGGACGGGAAATACTTAGCCTGGGGCCAGGGATAGGCCAGATCTTCACATGGAGTTGAGAGCCCCGTCAGCGTGACCGCCTGCGAGCACATGTCGAGTCCGATCGAGGCGCATCAAGCGCTGTTCTACCGGGATTCAGGCGAGTATCTCGAAGGGATCTTCGCCTTTGTCACACCCGCGCTCGACCGGGGGGAGCCGGTAGCGATCGCCGTTCCGGAGCCGAGGCTGAGGCTGCTCGAGGCGGAGCTCGGGGATCGTGCCGCGTCGATCGAGTTGCTTGACATGTTCGACCTCGGGCGCAACCCGGGCCGGATCATCCCTGCTGTGCTCGGGATGATCGAGCGACACGCCGGCCGGCCGCTCCGCTACGTCGGCGAGCCGATCTGGGCAGGCCGCTCGCCCGAGGAGATCCGCGAAGCAGCGCGCCACGAGGCGCTGATCAACTTCGCGTGGCCCGACGCCGAGATCAGCGTCCTGTGCCCGTACGACGTTGCGGGGCTGGACGATCATGTGCTCCGCGACGCCGAGCAGACCCATCCCGGCGTCGTCCGCGATCGGCGCCTGGAAGCGAGCTCGGCTTACGGCGACGGCGCCGTCCCGCTCGGATCCGAGCAGCCGCTGTCCGAGCCCCCGCCGGGCGCGCTGGCGCGCGACTTCGAGGTCGACGACCTCGGACAGGTGCGTGCGTGGGTGGCCGAGCAGGCCGGCGCGTCCGGGCTCGACACCGGCCGCACCGCGGACCTCGTGCTCGCGATCAACGAGCTGACCTCGAACACGCTCAAGCATGCGGACACCCAGGGCGTGCTCCGCTTCTGGGCCGCTCCGGGAGAGGTGATCTTCCAAATCGAGGACTCCGGTCACATCGCCGATCCGCTGGCGGGGCGGCGGCGTCAGGCCGGCGGAGACGGCGGCCTCGGCCTGTGGATGGTGAACCAGCTGTGCGATCTCGTCGAGGTCCGGACGGGCGCCGACGGGACCACGATCCGCACGCACTCGAGGTCCGCCTCCGCGCCGCTCCAGCGGGACGGCGCCGGCGCCGTCGGTCTCGCCTGAGCGACGCTCCGCGCCCGGCTGCTGCGGGCGCCAACCGCCCGCTCTTGACACGGCCCGTTTTCGGTTCACTCGCTCATGGGTAAGCCTTGTGTGAAAGGAGAGGTGGATGTCACACACAGCGCCGCCCAGCAGCCGGACCGGATCGTCGACGGTAAACGGCCGTACCGGCCGGGCGACTGTCAGCGCGCGCCTCGACCGCATTCCGGTCTGGCCGTATGAACGCAAGCTGCTGTGGATCGTCGGCGCGGGTTACTTCTTCGCTTTCTTCGACATCGTCACGATCTCGTTCGCGGCGCCGGTGATCGCGACGCAGTTCCACGTCTCCAAGGCGACGGTGACACTGTCGGTGACCAGCAGCCTGATCGGTTACATCATCGGTGCGTTCGCCGACAGCACGATCGCCGACAAGTGGGGACGGAAGCTCAGCCTCAGTATCTCCGTCGCGGTGTTCTCGCTCGGCACCGTGCTCGCCGCGGCGAGCACCAACGTCGTGGAGTTGATCGGCTTCCGGTTCATCGCCGGCCTCGGCATCGGCGCGGAGATCGCGGCGGTCACTACTTACATCGGCGAGCTGTCGCCCGCCCGTCTGCGCGGTCGCTACACGAGCTGGGCCACGACCGCGGCCTACGCGGGCTTCTCGGTCGTGCCGTTCATCGCCCGTGGCCTGGTGCCCACATTCGCGTCCGGGTGGCGCATCCTGTTCCTGATCGGCGCCCTCGGCGGCGCGACCATCCTGTTCATGCGCCGCGGGCTGCCGCCGTCGCCGCGCTGGCTCGTCTCCCAGGGACGGACCGACGAGGCCCGCGAGGTGGTCGCGGAGGCCGAGGAGACCGCGCTCGAGGTGATCGACGGCGACCGCCTGCCCGAGCCGGAGCCGGTACCCGACGAGGCGCCGGCCGAGAGCGTCCCGGTCAAGGCGCTGCTCCGCCGCCCGATGGCGGGCCGGGTGCTGCTGTTCGTCGGGATCTGGTTCGTGTACTACATCGGCAACTACGGCTGGCTGACGCTGGCGCCGACGCTGTTCACCGACAAGGGCTACAGCCTTGCGGACAGCACCACCTACCTGGTCGTCTCGGGAATCGGGTTCCTGATCGGCGCTTACGCCACCACCCACTTCAGCGACCGGTTCGAGCGCAAGTACTCGACCGCGCTGTTCGGCGTCGCGTGGGCGATCTCGCTGTTCGTGATCGGCTACTTCGTCTCGCCCGCGGTCATCATCGTGTTCGGCTTCGTGGCGTCGATGACGATCGGGCTGCTGGTTCCGATGCTCTACACGTACACGGCCGAACATTTCGCCACCAACGCGAGAGCCACCGGGGTCGCGCTCAGCGACGGCCTCGGCCACATCGGTGGCGCGCTGGCGCCGCTGATCGTGCTCGGCGCCAACTCGGCCTGGGGCTTCTCGTCCGCGTTCCTCGTGATGGGGATCACCGGCCTCGCGACCTCGGCTCTGATCCTGCTCGGTATCCGCGCCACCGGCCAATCGCTGGAGGTGGCGACGGCGTAGGATCGGGGCCTCTGTGAAGCAGCTCAAGGGACACGCCGAGGGGACGACCGCCGCTCCGTCTGAGCAATGCATGTCGCTGTTCGAGGCCGTCGACGAGTACCCGAGCTGGTACCCCGAGGTCGTAAAGTCCGTCGAGGTGGTCGAACGCGACGACCATGGTCAGCCGACCAAGGTCCGCACGAAGCTGCACGTGGAGCGCGGTCCGCTAACGCGGGACTTCGATCTGCTGATGGACGTGCGGATCAACCCGTCTGGCGCGGTGATGCTGCGCCGTGTTCCGCACGATGGAGACGACGGCGAGAAGTTCGATGTGATCTGGCGGCTGAGCGGGGCCGCGCCGACTCAGATCCGGCTCGACCTGGCGGCCAACCTGAACGTTCCGCGCTTCCTTCCGCTCGGCGACGTCGGCGATTCGATGGCCGCCGGCTTCGTCAACGCGGCGACGAGAAAGCTCGGGTCGTAACCGGGCGCGGCTCGAGGTCGAACGCCTCGGCCAGCAGCTCATAGGAGCGTCGGCGGGCCTGGTGGTCGTAGGTGATCGTGACCACGATCACCTCCTCGGCACCATATTCGACCGCGACCTGCTCGACGCCGGCGCGCACCTTCTCGGGCGAGCCGAGGATGCTGCGACGCCCGGGCCGTCCCCCCGACGGGCTCTTGCCCTCGCGTCTGAGGAACTCGACCGCCTTGTCCGGGGGCGGAACCGCGATCAGCTGGTTCCGCCGAAGCAGCGTGAAGCTCATCCGGCTGCTCGACGCCAGGTACTCGGCCTCCTCGTCGGTGGGCGCGCACAGGACCCAGACAGCCACGGCGGTCCGCTCAACCGGCGCGGAGTCGGTGGGAACGAACCGCTCGCGGTAGAGCCTGGCGATGTCGGCCCCCTCCGAGTTGATGAAGTCCGCGAACGCGTACGGCAATGCCAGCTGCCCCGCCCAGATCGCGCTCTGCGGGGAGGACCCGAGCAACCAGGGGGTCGGAAGCTCCGGCCGGCCGGGCAACACGCCGGCGAGCCGCGCGAACGGATGGTCCTCAGGCAGGCTGTCGTCGAGGTACGCGAGCAGCTCGGCCAGCTGCTGGGGGAAGTCGTCGGGCGCGGCCTGACGGCGGTCACGCTGGAGCGCGAACGTAGTCATCGGATCGGTGCCGGCGGCCCGGCCGAGGCCGAGATCGATTCGGCCTGGAAACAGCCCGGCGAGAATCGTGAACGTCTCGGCGACCTTGAGCGGGCTGTAGTGAGGCAGCATCACGCCGCCGCTCCCGACCCGGATCCCCTCGGTGGCCGCGGCGATCGGCCCGATCAACGCCTCCGGGCTCGCGCTCGCCAGCATCGGCCCTCCGTGATGCTCGGCCACCCAGTAGCGGTGGTAGCCGAGCTCGTCGGCGAGGCGGGCCAGGTCGATCGTGTTACGCAGCGCGTCGGCGCCAGTCGAGCCTTCCGAAATCGGGGACTGGTCGAGTACGGACAGCCGCATGCGACTGATCTTAGGATGCGGCGCGCGCCGCTCAGCCGGCGACCACGCTCGTCGGCTGGGCGGCGGTCTCGGCCTCCGCATCCGGTGGCGCGCCGGCACCCTGCGCGTGATGGACGTCGACGAAGTCGCGCTGGCGGATCAGGAACAGCGTCAGCACGGCGGCGGCGAAGGCGACGATCGCGCCGATCAGGATGATCGTGTTGAGGCCGTCGACGAAGCTGCTCTTGGCGGCGGCGCCGGCGAGGCCGCGCAACTGCGGCGGTACGCCGTGCATCGCCTGGAGGATGCTGCCGTTGCTGATCGACGACGCGAGCGCGTGGGAGCCGGTCGCGAGCGGGCTGCCCGCCAGCTTCGCGATCACCGAGCTCGAGACCTCGCTGGCGAGGATGCTGCCGAGCGCCGCCACGCCGGTCGCGATCCCGATTTGGCGGAAGGTCGAGTTGATTCCGGACGCCATACCCGCCCGCGCCGGTTCGACGACGCCGACCGCAGTCGACGCGAGCGGTACGTTGACCAGCCCGCAGCCGATGCCCGAAACGATCATCCCGGGCAGCAGATGGGTCCAGTCGTCGGTCGGCGTGATCCCGCGCATCAGCACCAGGCCGGCGCCGATCAATACGAATCCGGGGGCGATCAGGAGCTTCGTGGGCACATGACCGGTGAGGCGGCCGGCCAGGCCGGCGGTGAGGAAGATCGCGCCGGTGAACGGCAGGAGGCGTACGCCGGTGTCGATCGCCGAAGACCCGAGCACGTTCTGGAGGTACAGCACGAGATAGGTCAGCAGCGCGAAGATCGACGACGAGATCGCAAACGCCGCGACCAGTCCGCCATTGAAGGTGGGAACCCGCAGCAGCTTGAGGTCGAGCATCGGGGCGCGCGTGCGCAACTCGACGAGGACGAACACGGCGAGCAGAACCACGGCCGCGGCCAGAGAGCCGACGACGGTGGTCGAGCCCCAGCCGTCAGGATGGCTGCGGATCAGCCCGTACACGAGCGCGGTCAGACCGAGCGTGAAAGTCACGAAACCGGGCCAGTCGGGACGGCTCGCGACTGGCGCCTTCGACTCGGACACCTCTCGCAGAGTGACGATCAGCGCGAACACGCCGATCGGCAGGTTCACGAAGAAGATCCACCGCCACGACAGCCAACTGGTCAGGGCCCCGCCGAGCACCGGGCCGATCGCCACGGCGACGCCGGTGACTGCTCCGAACACGCCGAACGCGACGCCGCGCTCGCGCGGCGGGAAGGCATCGGCGAGCAGCGCGAGCGAGGTTGCGAACATGATCGCGCCGCCGATGCCCTGGAACGCGCGCGACAGCGCGAGGAAGGTCGGATCGGCGGCCACGCCGCACAGCGCGGACCCGACCGTGAACACGACGATGCCGACCGCGAACACCAGCCGTCGCCCAACGAGGTCCGCGACCGACCCGGACGTAAGCAGGAACGCCGCGAGCGTCAGCGCGTACGCGTCGATCACCCACTGCAGATCCGCCAGCGACGCGTGGAACGCCTGCTGGATGTAGGGCAGCGCGACGTTGACGATCGTGATGTCCAGCAGCAGCATGAACACGCCGGTGCAGACGGCGAGCAGAGTCCACCACTTGCGAGCCATCGGAGCTACCTCCTAATTCCTTCGCGGAAGGTCAGGGTAACATATATACTGAGTGGGGGCTCAGGAAATTGAGGACATCTCGTGACCATCGTTAGTAAGACCCGCGAACGTCGTGGTTAGTGACGCGCCCAAACGCCGCGGGCGACCGCCTGCCGGGGGCCGCGAGGCGATTCTCGCGGCGGCGCTCCAGGTGATTCGCGAGCGCGGGATCGCGCGGCTGACCGCGCGCGAGGTGGCCGGCCTCGCCGGCGTCTCGGAGGCGAGCGTCTTCTACCACTACAAGGACCGCTTCGGCCTGCTGCAGGCGGTGTTCGAGGAAGGGCTGCGCCCGCTCCACGAGCTCGCCGAGCGCGGCATATCGGAGGGCGACGACCCGCGCGAGGTCTTGACGCTCTACGGGCATACGCTCGAGACGTTCCTCGAGCAGGCGCTGCCGGTGATCGCGGCGGCACAGTCCGACAGCGAGCTGCGCGATTCGATGGCCGCGTACATGAGCGAGCACAGCCTCGGGCCGCATCGCGGGGTCAGAGCGATCGGCGACTACTTCGCCGCCGAGCAGGCCGCCCGCCGCGCCCGCGCGGGTGTCGATCCGCATGCGGTCGCGATGATGTTCATCGGCGCCTGCTACACGCGCTCGTCGCAGCGCCAGATGCCGCTGCCGAAGGTCGAGCTGCCGCCGCTCGACGACATCATCGACGCGACGGTGGCGTTGATGGCGCCAGCGCGTCCCAGCGTATGATTTCGGGTGTGCCCGGCTGACGTTAGAACCCTGCGCACCACCGATCCCGTGCTTGCTCCGCCCCGGAGCCCGAGGCGTTGGGTGGTGGTGCGCGTGCGCCGCCTCGGTTGTACTACGCCGGCAGCGGTGCCGGTGCGCCCGGGCCGCCGGCGGGATCGGCATCCGCAGAGGTGCGCCCGGGCAGTTCGGCCGTGCGCTCCTCATCCGCCGGCGTGCGGTCCGGGTCCGCGTGGACGATCAGCACCGGGATCGGGCAGTGGTTGAGCGCGTAGTGGCTGACGCTCCCGAGCAGCGATGACGTGAGCGCGCTGCGGCCGCGAGACCCCATTACGAGCAGGTCGTAGTCGGACGCCTTGAGGCTGCCCAACAGCGCGTGCCGGATCGGCTTGCGACTGATGATCGTGGTCACCGGCACGTCCTTGGGAACTCGCTTGACGGCGCGGCGCATAAGGTCGACGGCCTCCTTCTCGAGGTCGGCGGCGGTCACCGCGCACGCGCCCGCGGCCATCGCCGAAGCGGCCCATACCGGGGGCTGGTGGATCGCGGTCAGGATCGTGAGGCGCGCCTGGTCAGCGCGGGCGATGTCGATCGCTTCGTCAAGGGCCCGGTCCGAATGCTCGGACCCGTCGACGCTGACGAGGATGTTTCGGAACATGACCTTGCTCCAGGATCGACGATATTGCTTAGCATGCCAAACATTAGCATGCCAGCCGCGGTAATCTCAACTGACATGGAGTCGAACGCCACCGATTTCGTCACGGCGTTCGATGCACTCGCGCAGGCGGTCCGCCGCGCGCGGGGGGCGACGGCGGCGAACGGAGGCCTGACGCTTTCCCAGTACGGCTTGCTCGAGGGTCTGACCGCCCGACCGGCGGCTCGGGTCCAGGAGCTGGCCGGCGACGCCGGGATCACCCCGTCGACCGCCACGCGGATCCTCGATGCCCTCGAGCGCCGCGGAGTAGTCCGGCGGGCTCGCACGCTCGAGGATCGCCGGGCGGTGGCGGTCAGCCTCACCGACCTCGGGCGGGCGTTGCTCGAGGACCAGCAGGAGTGGCTGCGCGGACGGCAGCGCGCGTTCTACTCCTCGCTACCGCCGACCGAGCAGGAGCTCGCGCCCGACCTGCTGCTGCGGCTGGCGGCGCTGATCGACGAGCTCGCCTCCGGCCCGGACGAATCTGATTGCGCCGCCCCGGCCGGGTAGCGCCCCGGGCAGCCTAAGACGACGCACATATTTGGGACACGGCTCCGCAACGATCGGGCCGAGTCGCCTCCATATAAGTGCGCGGCACCTGACTACGAGAGGAGCCACTTCGCATGGGTAGAGTCACGAAGCTCGGGATCGCCGCGGTGATCGCCGCCGGCGCGATCGGCGGCTCGGCAGCCGCCGTGTCCGCGCACCCGGGTCGCCGCGATCGCGGCGATCGCCACCACCGCCAGAACGCGATCACGCACGTGCTGCTGATCTCGGTGGACGGTATGCACCAGTCCGACCTCGACTGGTACATCGCCGACCATCCGGGCTCGGAGCTCGCCAAGCTCGCCTCCGGTGGCGCCGAGTTCACCAACAACCACACGTCGGACCCGTCGGACTCCGATCCGGGCGGCACCGCGCTGATGACCGGCGGCGACCCGCGCGCGACCGGCGTGTACTACGACGTCGAGTACAGCCACGGCGTGTTCCCGCCCGGCACCACGAACTGCTCGGGTCCGGTCCCGGGCGGCAACGTGATCTATGACTCGCCGGACGACAAGCTGGGCGCCGTGCCTGACCTCCTGGGCAACGGCAGCGGCAACACGTTCCCGTCCTTCGACGAGGGCGGCTCGATCTACCCGAACGGCGATGACACGAATCCGGGCGCGATCATGAACCTGACCCCGCACCCGCAGTCGGGTCTTAACCCGGCGACCTTTCCGGTCGACCCGAAGACGTGCCAGCCGATCATGCCGTGGGACTACCTGAAGGTGAACTCGATCTTCCAGGTCATCCAGAACGCCGGTATGCGCACCGCCTGGTCCGACAAGCACGCGATCTACACGTCGTTCAACGGCCACGGTTCCGGTGGCGACAGCATCGACGACTTCTTCGGCCCGGAGATCGACTCGCAGGCGGTCGAGCCAAACGGCGTGCCGTACCCGACCGACACGGACTGGGCGCACGACGATGCCGCCACCAAGCAATACGACGGGTACAAGGTGCAGGCAGTCATCAACGAGCTGGGTGGCTACGACCACAGCGGTCAGAGCAAGGTCGGCGTGCCTGCGATCCTCGGGATGAACTTCCAGACCGTTTCGGTCGCCCAGAAGGTCGACTCGCCCAGCACCCTCACCCAGAACCCCGACGGCACGTACACCGAGGGGCCCGTCGAGCTCGCCGGCTACTACCCGGGGGGGACGACGCCGCGCCCGCTGCTCGCCAGTGCACTGGACTACGTCAACGCGCAGTTGCAGCGGATGGACGACACGATCCAGCAGGATGGTCTCGCGTCCTCCACGGCGATCATCATCACGGCCAAGCACGGCCAGTCGCCGCAGGATCCGCTACTGCTGAAGCGCATCGACGACGGCCCGATCATCGACGCGATCAACGCGGCCTGGACCGCGAAGACGGGTGATCCGAACAACCTGATCGTCGCCGGTACCGACGACGACCTGTGGCAGAGCTACCTGTCGGTCAAGACGCAGGCCGCGGCCGACTTCGTCAAGAACTACCTGTGGAACCACAGCGCGACTGCGGTGCTCTACAACAACGACGGCGTGAACCGCGGCACCGAGCAGGTCGCGCACTCCGGTCTGGCGCAGATCTACGCCGGTCATGAGGCCGCCGACTTCTTCGGCGTGCCGTACGGGGACCCGCGCTACCCGGACGTGTTTGGCCGCGTGCAGGTCGGCACGGTGTACACCGGCGGCACGAAGATCGCCGAGCACGGTGGCGACAACCCGGATGACCGCGACGTCCCGCTGCTCGTCTACGCCCCGGGTGCCGTCCGGCCCGGTTCGTCGGACCGGTGGGTCGAGACGACCCAGGTGGCGCCGACGATCCTCAGTCTGCTGGGCCTCGATCCTCGCGCCCTGGACGCGGTCCGGATCGAGGGGACGGAGGTGCTTCCGGGGATCGATCGCGGCCGCGACGGGAGGTAGCTCGGCCGCGAAGAGCATTTGATGGACGAGCGTGTCGAAACGCGGCGCGCTCGTCCGTCATACGGTTGAAGCCGCAAACCGAGCGGCCATCCGACCCGAGGAGGCGTGATGCCCCAATACCTGCTGCTGATCTACCAGCCGACGGACAACCCGCCGAGTCCAGAGGTGCTCGCGGCGATGGCGCCCAAGTGGGACGCGTTCACGGAGAACCTGCAGAAGACAGGCGCGTTCATCGCGGGCGACGCACTCGAGCGGCCCGACACCGCCACCACCGTCCGTGAGCGCGACGGGCAGACGCAGTTCACCGACGGTCCCTTCGCCGAGACCAAGGAGTTCCTGGCCGGCTACTACCTGGTCGACTGCCCCGACCTCGACACCGCCCTCGAGCATGCATCGCACATGCCGAACATCGCGTTCGGCTCGGTGGAGGTTCGCCCGATCTGGGACCGGACCAGCCCGATGGCGGCCGGTCGCCAGCAGGTCGCGCAGGCATAGCTGCTCCGGCGTGGGTGGGGCGGCCGCGCTCGGGCCGCCTCACCCCGCTTCGGGGGCTCCCGGCAAGATCGGGGTGATGTCACGCGCCGTGAGCGGCTCGTGGCAGTGCGAGCAGGCGAGGTATGGATCGGCCGGGTTGCCGCACGAACGGTGAATCAGCTCGAGCGGTGCGGGGCCGTCCTCGGTGGCGAGATGGCGCTCGGCCCAGCGCATCAGGCCGACGATCACCGGATACAGGTCGAGCGCCCGCTCGGTCAGCCGGTACTCGTACCAGTCGGGATCGGTGCGGTAGCGGACGCGCTCGAGCATCCCGTCGCCGACGAGCTGCCGCAGCCGGTCGGCGAGCACGTTGCGGGCGATGCCGAGGTTGCGCTGCATCTGTCCGTAGCGCCGCACCCCGAAGAACGCCTCGCGCACGATCAGGAACGTCCAGCGATCGCTGAACACGTCGACGGCGAGCTCGACGGCGTCACGGGAAGGCTGGTTCTTAAGAGGCAACTAGTTCGTATTCGGATCTAGATCTCGAGAGAAACTGGTTTTCGAGTGCAACCATACACCTCCGTCCAGCCGCACACGCCGCAGACCAAGGAGCCACTCGTCATGACCAGCCAGATCGATCTGTCCGCCGGCACCATCGAGTACGAGGACACCGGCGGTGACGGCAGGGCCGTGGTGATGCTCCACGGCCTGATGATGGATGCCTCGCTATGGGACGACGTGATCGCCGCCCTGCAGTCCGACTACCGGTGCGTCGCGCCGACGCTCCCCCTCGGGGCGCACCGCCACGGCATGCACGACGACGCCGATCTGTCGCTCCGCGGGATCGCGAAGCTCGTCGCGGAGCTCCTCGACCGGCTCGATCTCCACGACGTTACGCTGGTCGGCACCGACACCGGTGGCGCGCTCGTCCAGCTGCTGATCGGCGACGGCGCCGCCCGCGTCGGCCGGGTCGTGCTCGCCTCTTGTGACGCGTTCGACAACTTCCCGCCGGGCCTCACCGGCAAGGCGCTCGTCCTGTCCGGGAAGCTACCGCCACCGATGTTCGGGCTGTTCATGCAGCAGATGCGCCTGCGGCTGCTGCGACGACTCCCGATCGCGTTCGGATGGCTGACGATGCGCGGAGACCCCGCGACCGCTCGCTGGGTCAAGCCGGTGCTGAAGCAGGCCGAGATCCGGCGGGACACGGTGCGCGTGCTCCGCGCCATCGCGGCCGAGCGCAACCTGATGCTCGAGGCAGCCGAACAGCTGCCGAGCTTTCACCGTCCCGCCCTGGTCGTCTGGGCGACACAGGATCGCGTGATGCCGCCCGAGCACGGCCGGCGTCTCGCGGATCTGTTCCCGCAGGGACGGTTGGTCGAGATCCCCGACAGTTACACGCTGATCCCGCTCGACCAGCCCGCCCGGCTCGCCGAGGCGATGCGCGCCGCCTGACCGCTGCGCTACCCGAACATTGAGGCGGCGTTACGCGATCGCGGCACCGCCCGGGCAAAACCCCCCGCGTAGGGGGTTTCGGGCCTCCCGCGGTTGGAATCGCCCCCTGCATTGGTGAACGTGTCCCTATGAGCACGACGATGCCAGCGCTTCATCGCGACCTTGTAGCGGAGGACACGATCGCCTCGGAGGTCCCCGTGGGCGCGGCGATCGCGTCCGTCGGCGCGAGCCTGCCGCATACCGTCGTCCCCAACAGCGAGATCGCTGCCCGGATCGGGGTCAGCGACGAGTGGATCGTCCGCCGCACCGGGATCCGGTCGCGACGCGTGGCCGAGCCGACCGAACGGCTCTCGACCCACGCGGCCGCCGCGGCCGCCGCCGCGCTCAGGCGCGCCGCCGTCTCGCCCGAGCAGGTTGATCTCGTGCTGGTCGCGACCACGACGCCGGACGACGTGATGCCCAACGCCGCCCCGCTCGTCGCCCACGAGCTCGGCGCCGCGCGCGCCGGCGCCTTCGACATCGGCGCCGCGTGCACCGGGTTCCTGTCCGCGCTGGCGGTAGGCACGGGGCAGATCGAGGCCGGGCGCGCCCAGTGCGTGCTCGTGATCGGCGCCGACCTCATGTCGCGGATCCTCGATCCGCAGGATCGCTCGACCGCGGCCGTGTTCGCCGACGGCGCCGGCGCGGTCGTACTTCAGGCGACGGGTGAGGCGAGCCGGATCGGTCCGATCGTGCTCGGCGCGGACGGCGCCGGCGCCGACCACATTAAGGTCCCGCGCGAGGAGGGCGTGATCCGGATGCGCGGGCACGAGACTTTCCGCGAGGCCGTCGCGCGCCTGTCGCTATCGACAGTCCAGGCCGTGCGCGCCGCCGGCGCCCGGCTCGACGACATCGACCTGTTCGTCTATCACCAGGCGAACGGACGGATCCTGAGCGCCGTCGGCGAACGGCTGAGCCTGCCCGCCGATCGCGTCGTCGACTGCATCTCCGAGTACGGCAACACCTCGGCCGCGACGCTCCCCCTGGCGCTCGCGCATGTCGAGAGCAACGGCCGATTGGCGCCCGGCCACCGGGTGCTGCTCGGAGCCTTCGGCGCCGGCTTCACGTGGGGCGCCACCGTCGTGCAGTGGGGTGTCGCATGAGCCGCGTCGTGATCACCGGCGTCGGCGCGGTCACGCCGCTCGGCGTCGGAGCGCAGGAGCTGCTCGAGGGCTGGAACGCCGGCCGCTCGGGCATCGAGGACGGCCTCGGCGCGTGCAACGAGTTCGATCCGACCGAGTTCATGACGGTCAAGGAGGCGCGGCGCAGCGACCGCTTCGCCCAGCTCGCGATCGCCGCCAGCTCGCAGGCCGTCGCCGACGCCGGCTGGAACCCGGACGATCCGCCCGCGGATACGGCCGACCTCGGCTGCGTGATCGGGTCGGGGATCGGCGGCATGTGGACGTTCGAGAGCCAGTGTGAGGTGCTTCGCGACCGCGGGCCCGAGCGCGTCTCGCCGCTCGCGATCCCGCTGATCATGGGCAACGCCGCCGCCGGCCTGGTGGCGATGCGCCATCACCTCCGCGGGCCGGTGTTCGGCGTCATGTCCGCGTGCGCGTCGGGCACCCACGCGATCGGCGAGGCCGCGCGGATGATCAGATCCGGAGAGGCAAAGGCGGTAGTCACGGGGGGCGCGGAGGCCACGCTCACTCCGCTGGCGAAGGCCGCGTTTGCCTCGATGGAGGCGACGTCGCCGACCGGGATCTCGCGGCCGTTCGACGCGCGGCGCGACGGATTTGTGATGGGGGAGGGAGCAGGAGTGCTCGTGCTCGAGTCCGAGGAGCTTGCGGCCGCGCGCGGTGCGACGGTGCTCGGCGAGGTGCTCGGGTACGCGTCCACAGCCGACGCGCATCACCTGACCGCACCCGAGCCCACGGGGCGCCCGGCGTCGCTGGCGATCACCCGCGCGATGGCGGACGCCGACGTGACCCCCGAAGGAATCCACTACATCAACGCGCATGGGACCTCGACGCCGCTCAACGACCGCTCGGAGACCGAGGCGATCAAGCTCGCGCTCGGGGAGCGGGCCTACGACATCCCGGTCTCCTCGACGAAGTCGGCGATCGGCCACCTGCTCGGCGCCGCCGGCGCGGTCGAGGCGATCGCGACCGTGCTCGCGCTGAACGCCCGGGTGGCGCCGCCGACGCTCAACTACGAGATCCAGGACGAGGGGCTCGACCTCGACTACGTGCCCGACGGTCCGCGGGCGCTCGTGGTCAACGGCAACGGAAATCGATCCCACCCACCCCTGGTCGCGCTTTCGAACTCGTTCGGGTTCGGTGGTCACAACGCCGTGCTCTGTCTCGGAGGTGCGTCATGAGCGCCACGCTCGCGCCACGCACCTCGCGCGCCGAGACGACGCTCGACCCGTTCGAGCGCCTCGAGACGCTGTGCGATCCAGGCACGCTCGAACTGATCCGTTCCGAGGTCATTTCGGGCGCGATGGGCGAGAAGGCCCGCGCGGGCGACGGAGTCGTCGCCGGCGCCGGGCTGATCGACGGACGGCCCGTGTTCTGCTACGCGCAGGACTCGAGCTTCGCCGGCGGCTCGCTCGGGGAGCAGCACGCGAACTCGATCGTGCGCGTGCTCGAGTTGGCCGACAAAGCGAAGGCGCCGGTCGTCGGCTTCGTTTCCTCGGGCGGCGCTCGGATGCAGGAGGGCGTCGCCGCGCTCGGCGGCTACGGGCGCATCTTCCACCGGATCGTGAAGCTGTCCGGCCGCGTACCCCAGGTCTCGATCATCACCGGTCTGTCGGCCGGCGGCGGCGCGTACTCACCGGCGCTGACCGACTGGGTCGTGATGACCGAGCAGTCGAGCTTGTTCCTGACCGGGCCGGGCGTCGTGCGCGACGCGCTCGGCGAGGAGGTGACCGCCGATCAGCTGGGCGGCACCCGCGTCCACGAGCGAAACGGCGTCTGCCACTTCGTCGCGCCCACGGACATGAACGCTGCCTATCTGGCGCGCGAGCTGCTCGGCTACCTTCCCCGCCACCGCGACGCGCGGCCGCCGGTTCTGCCGGCACGGCCGCCGCTCGGGCACGACGCGTCTGACCCGGTCCCCGCCGACGCGCGCAGCGTCTACGACGTGCGCGACGTCGCCCGCGCGCTCGTCGACGGCGGCGAGCTGCTCGAGGTGTCCGCCGGCTGGGCGCGCAACCTCGTCACGGGGTTTGCGCGGCTCGACGGCCACACCGTCGGTCTGGTCGCGAACCAGCCGCGCTACCTCGGCGGGATCATCGACGTCGACGCGGCGCAGAAGGGCGCTCGGTTCGTCAACAAGTGCAACGCGTTCGGCGTCCCGCTGCTCGTGCTCGTCGACACGCCGGGTTACATGCCGGGGACCAAGCAGGAGTCGCTCGGCGTGATCCGGTTCGGGGCCGAGTTCGTGCACGCGTTCGCCTCGGCGGAGGTGCCTCGGGTGACGCTGATCCTGCGCAAGGCGTTTGGCGGCGCTTACATCACGATGAACTCCAAGGACCTCGGCGCCGACTACGTGTTCGCGTGGCCGAATGCCGAGGTCGGCGTGATGGCCGCTCGGTCCGCGGTCGGGATCATCAACCGCCGCGAGCTGGAGGCGGCCGCCGACCCCGATGCGGTTCGCGGTGAGCTCGCCGAGCAGTACGCCGAGACGAACCTGTGCCCGCGCGTTGCGGCCGCCGACGGCCACATCGACGAGCTGATCACCCCCGCCGAGACGCGCTCCCGACTGACCTGGGCGTTCCGCTCGCTATCACTGGAGCGTGGTGAATGACCCGGTCAGACGGAGCCGTACTGCTGACCGGCGCGACCGGTTTCGTCGGGATGGAGCTGCTCGCCCGGTACCTGGAGCGGACCGAGCGGCCGGTGTTCACGATCGTCCGCGCCGACGACGACGAGGTCGCGCGCGAGCGGATCGATGGCGTGCTCGCGAACCTGTTCGGCGATCGCGCGGGGCGCTATGGCGACATGGTGACCGCGGTCGCGGGCGACCTCACCGCCCCGCGCCTCGGCCTCGATCGCCCGCACTGGGATTGGCTCGCGGCGGAGTCGACGATGATCGTCCACTGCGCCGCCTCGGTGTCGTTCGGACTGTCGCTCGAGGAGGCCCGCGCGATCAACGTCGAGGGGACCCGCCGTATGCTCGAGCTCGCCGGGCGCGCGCAAGAGCTGGGCGTGCTCGAGCGCTACGCCCAGGTCTCGACCGCATACGTCGCCGGCACCCATGCGGGCCGCTTCTACGAGTGCGACCTCGACGTCGGCCAGAGCTTCAACAACTCCTACGAGCAGTCGAAGTTCGAGTCCGAGCAGCTCGTGCGCTCGCGTCCCGACCTCCCGTTCACGATCCTGCGGCCCAGCATCGTCGTCGGCGACCGCAACAGCGGCTGGACATCCGCGTTCAACGTGCTCTACTGGCCGCTGCGCGCGCTCGCGCGAGGACTGTTCCCCGCGGTTCCGGCGACCGCGTCGGCGCCTGTCGACGTGGTCTCGATCGACTACGTCGCCGACGGGATCCACGAGCTGTGCGAGTCCGCCGGCGGGCACCGCCAGACCTATCACCTCACCGCCGGCGCGGAGGCGAGCACGATCGCCGAGATCGCCGAGCTCGCGAGCGGGTATTTCCAGCAGCCTCCGCCAAGGCTGCTTTCGCCGGCCGAGTTCCTGTCGGCCGACCACGGAATCGCTCGGTCGATGCTCGAGGAAGGGGCCATGTACTTCCCGTACTTCTCGGTGACGACGACGTTCGACGACGCGCTCACGCGCGCCCAGCTCGAGCCGGCCGGGATCAGCGTCGCGCCGCTGCGCGAGTACATGAGCCGGCTGCTCGACTACGCCACCTGGAGCCGTTGGGGTAAGCACCCGATCGCCCGGGTCGACGCGGCGGCGGCGTTCGCCGGCGTTTAGAACTTCGCTTCGGCTGATCGCCCGTCCGCGGCACCGTGCGTGCCTACCCTCTCGCAGTCCGAGTCGTATCGAACGCGAGTGCCGCGGGCCGGGCGTCTCAGCCTCGCTCAGAGCTCCTCGCGGGCGCAGCCGATACTGACCGGACGGGCCCGCCTGGCCCCATGGATGCCGCCGAAGGCGGCCCCCCAAGCGGGGGGTTGTGCCCCGCCACCGTCTTGCAGGGCGAAGCGAGCGCGAGCATGCTCGAAGCATGGTCATGCTCGCCGACACGGCCAGGTTCCGGACCGACGATCCCGACGCGCTCGTGATCGCCTCGCTGGCCTGCCCGATCTGCCTACGCAGCGACGAAATCGAATGGCACGCCGCCCTCGACGGATACGATCCGTCCGTCGAATGCCGATGCCCACGCTGCGAGGAGAGCTGGAGGGTGTACCTGGAACCGCAGCAGGCGCTGCGGTTCGCGCTGATGGACCCGCTCTGAGCCCGCGTCCGGAAGTCGGGATCGACGCGCTCGAGCTGTTCGTCGAGGTCCTGTCGCAGTCCGAAGACGCCACGTCGAACGGCGGCGGCTTCTATGACCGTCTGTGCGACGCGGTGTGCCGGCTGGCGCGGATGCGGCGGGCGGTGATCTTCCGCTACGACAGCGCGGTCCGGCGTGTGCGCGCGGCGGGCGCGCACGGCCTCAGCCTCGAGCAGTTCGCGGGCGCCCACGTGACCGTCGAGTCGGCGCCGATCGCGGCCCAGTCGCTGCGCGAGGACCGGGTCATCGAGATCGAGGGGGACATGACGGGCCAGTTCCCCGCGGAGTACGCAGACGTCTTCCCGGAGCCGGTCCGGCTCGTGTGCGCGCCGATGGCGGCTGCGGGCCGCGCGCTGGGCGTGATCTTCGCCGACCGGCTGCTGAGCGAGCCGCCGCTCGACGACGCGGAGCGGCACCTGCTGTGGACGCTCGGCAAGACCGCGGCGCTGGCCTCGGTCGCCCGCCTCGTGGCCAAGCAGGCCGAGGAGGCGGACCAGCTCGAGCAGCGGATCGACCTCGCGCGCGAGATCCACGAAGGCGTGATCCAGCGGCTGTTCGGGATCTCGATGGCGCTCGACGGAGACGGCGATCTGCCGGCGGAGGCTCGCCTGCGGTGCGCAACCGAGACCCAGGAGGCGCTCTCGGATCTACGCAGCGCGCTCCAGCGCCCGCTCGGCCGCGCGCCGCGGGCGACGCAAACCACGTTCGTCGCCGAGGTCGAGCGGCTCGCGCGAGTGCACCCGGACCTGGGAGTCACGTTCGCCGCCGGCGGCGAGGGCGACGTTCCGCACTGGCTCGAGCCACTGGCCCAATCGGTGCTGGCCGAGGCCGTCCGCAACGCCCACAAGCACGCCAAACCGACCCGGGTGACCGTGGACATCGGGCGCAGCGACCGAGCGTTTGTGCTCGAGGTGGCCAACGACGGCGTCACCGGAAGCGGGCACCGCGCGGGAATGGGGCTGCGGCTGGCCGCGATGGAGGCGCTGCAATTCGGCGGGGTCGTCGAATTCGGCCAGCGCGAGCCCGGCACCTGGCAGGTCCGTCTGGTGGTTCCCGATGAGCTCTGACTCGGCGCTGCGGAGTGGCCCCCGATGACCTCCGACTCGGCGCTTCGGAGCCCCGAGCGGTTGAGCGTGCTCGTGGTCGACGACCACGACGTCGTCCACTGGGGGATCCGGCTGATGCTGACCCAGCAGCCCTGGGTCGACCGCTGCCTGAGCGCGCACTCGGGCGAGGAGGCGCTCAACTTGGTTTCGCGCTACCGGCCGCACGTGGCGCTCGTCGACCTGTTCATCGGCGAGGAGTCGGGCGCGGAGATCTGCGAGCAGCTCCGCCGGGCCGAGCCGCTCACACGCGTGCTGCTGTTCTCGGGCGCCGGCGAGATCTCGCCCCACGCGGCGCGGGCCGCCGGCGCGTCGGGGTTCGCCTACAAGGACTGGCCGGCCCGGAAGATCGCGAGCGCGGTGCGCATGGTCGGCCTCGGCAAGACCGTGTTCGACCATCAGGACCGGCCGGTCGCGATGGGCCTGTCCGACCGCGAGCGCGACGTGCTCAACCTGATGGCCTCCGGCGCCACCAATCCCGAGATCGCCGAGCAGCTCCACCTGTCCAAGCACACGGTCAAGGAGCACACGAGCGCGGTGTACCGCAAGCTCGGCGTTCGCAACCGGACCGAAGCGGTGCAGCGCGGACAGCGACTGGGGCTGCTGTCGTAGTCTCAGTTAGGTAGATGTCTACCTCGCATTCGAGGAGGTCACGCTGGACGCGGCGCTGAGCGAGATCGCGCGTTTTCTGGCGGTGCGTGCACCGTTCGACGCGCTGGCGCCCGAGGAGCTGGGCGAGCTGGCGGCGCAGACCGAGCTCGAGTTCTACGTGGCGGGCGCGGCGATCCTGACCGAGGACGGCGGGCCGGTCACGTTCCTGCGCGTGATCCACTCGGGGGCGGTCGACATCATCCACGACGGCCGGCTGCTCGACATGCTCGGAACGGGCGACGCGTTCGGTCACGCCGCGATGCTGTCCGGGCTCCCGCCCGGGTTCGAAGCCCGGGCCGCCGAGGACACCCTCTGCTACCGGATCCCGGTGACCGTCGCGCGGCCCTTGCTCGACCGCGTCAATCGGCGCGAGATCGAGCTCGCGCCGGGGCCGCCGAACCACCGGCCGGTGACGCGAATGCTCCGGTCGCCCACCGTGCGCTGCGAACCGATGGAGAGCATCCGGGAGGTCGCCCGGCGGATGACCGAGCTCGGCGCGAGCTCGGCGATCGTCGATCTGCGCGTCGGCGGCTTCGGGATCGTGACCGATCGCGACATCCGCACCAAGATCGTCGCGGCGGGGCTGCCGTTGAGCGCGCCGGTGTCGACCGTGATGACCACGCCGGTGTTCACGGTCACGCCCGACCGGCTCGGCGGCGAGGTGCTGTTCGAGCTGCTCGAGCGCGGGATCCGGCATGCGCCGATCGTGTCCGAGGGCGGTCAGCTGATCGGCGTGATCGAGGACGCCGACCTGTTCCCGGCACAGTCGCGGTCGTGGTTCGGGGTGCGGCGGTCGATCTCGCGGGCTTCGTCGGCGGAGGATCTGGCGCTGGTGGCCCGGCGGCTGCCGGATGTGGTAGCGGACCTGCACGCGGCGCGCCTGCACGCGCCCGAGGTCGTGCGGGTGGTGTCGGCGCTCGCCGACGCGCTGACCACGCGCGCGCTGGAGCTGGTTGCGCCGGCGCCGGGGGAGGGAGTCGTGTGGGTCGCGGTCGGTGCTCAGGCGCGGCGGGAGCTGACCCCCGCGTCGATCGCCCGCGGAGCCGTGGTCTGCAGCCAGCCGCCGCCGCCCGGCTGGACCCAATCGGTGGGCGAGGTCTTGCGCGCGTGTGGCTTCCTCGGCGAGGTAGTCGCGCGCAGCACCGACGAGTGGACCCGCAATGTCGGAGAGGACGAGCTCGAGCTTTCGGTGCTGATCGAGCGACGGGCCCTGTGGGGAACGCCGATCGATCCGTTGCCGGCGCCCGAGGGGAGCGCGCGCGAGGCAGTCGTGGCCGCGCTGGCGCGCCGAGCGCGCGCGGCCGTCCCGCCGACCGGCTTCGACGCTGATTCCGTGCTCGAGGAGGGCGGCGGGCGCAGCGACCGGCTCGACATCCGGCAAGCCGCGGTCGCGCCGATCGTCGAACTCGCCCGTTGGGGCTCGGCGGCGGCCGGCGTGTTCGAAGGATCGACGCCGGAACGGCTGCTGGCTGCCGCGGGCGGCGGCGTGCTCAGCGAAGCGGAGGCGCGGACGCTCGTCGACGCGTTCGACCTCGCGCTCGAGCTCCGGATCGGCCATCACATGAGCCGGATCGGCGCGGGCCAGCCGCCCGACGACGAGATCGAACCCGCCGAGATCAGCCCGCTGATGCGCGATCACCTGCGGGACGTGTTCCGAGCGGTGACCTCGGTGCAGCGGAGGCTGCGCGGGTGAGGCTGCGGCGGTCCCCCGAGGGCGTCGCGGCGGAGTTCGCCGATGCCTCCCGGCCCTCCGATCAGACTCCCTGGCGCGAGGCCAACTGGTGCGCGCTCGACCTAGAGATGACCGGGCTCGATCCGCGGAGCGAGGAGATCATCGCGGTCGGGGCGGTGCCGATCGCGGACGGCCGCATCGTCCTCGGCGGCGGGATGTACACGCTTGTGAACACGACCAGGCGATCACAGCACGGCGCCGTACTCGTGCACAAGCTGCGGGTTCCCGACCTGGCCGACGCGCCGCCTCTGGAGAAGGCGATGGACCAGATTTTCGAGCTGCTCACCGGACGCATCCCCGTGTTTCACACGGCGGCCGTTGAACGCGGCTTCCTCGAGCGGCAGTTCGGGCGCCGGCGGGTGCGGTTGCCGGCGGTCGCGGACACCGAGGCGCTCGGACGGGAGTGGCTGCGCCACCGCGATGGCTCCGCGCCCGAGGGGATCTCGCTCGGGCGGCTCGCCAGCGTGCTCGGGCAGCCGGCGGAGACGCCCCACCACGCGCTCGGCGATGCGCTCACGACCGCGAAGGCGTTCATCGCGCTCGCGAGCCTGCTCGACACGGTGGCGCCGCAGACGGTCGGGTCGCTGGTGGCGGCCAGCCGGCCGACGGCGGCGTTGCGGCGGTTCGGACCGGGATGATGGCTGCTGTGCCGCCGGGCGTGGGAAGAAACGCCGACATGTTGGACGTTTCTTCCCAATAGGCTTGGCGGGTGATCATCTGCGATTCGTTCGTGGTCGCGGACTGGAGCGATCCGGGGACGCATCCGGGGCGGCCGATCGCGGGTTTGCATCTGCACCGCTCCGACGACGAGGCGTGGATCGTGCTCAGCGGAAGGCTCGGCTTCGAGGTCGACGACGAGCGACGCGAGGTGCCTGCCGGCGAGTCGATCCTCGTCACCCGCGGCACCCGCCACTCGTTCTGGAACGCGTCGTCCGAGCCGGCGCGCTACCTGCTCGTGATGACTCCGCGGATCTACGAGCTGGTGCAGGCGCTTCACTCTGGCGAGCGCACGGACTACGCGGCGATCTTCGAAGAGCACGACTCCGAGCTGCTCGAGTGACGCACTTCGGGCCCCCGGACGCGACGGTCGCTCCGCGCTACACCGGCGTGCGCACGTTCGCGCGCCTGCCGCAGGTCGAGCTGCCGCGCGACGACGTCGACGCCGCGGTGATCGGGGTGCCGTTCGACACCGCGACCAGCTTCCGGAGCGGGGCCCGGTTCGGTCCCGAGGCGATCCGCGCCGCGTCGATGGTCCTGCGCCCATATCACCCGGTGCTCGACGTCGATGTGTTCGGCACGCTGTCGCTGGTCGACGGCGGGGATCTGAACGTCACTCCCGGAAACGCGCTTCGCACTACCGAACAGATCGACGCCGGGCTGCGGCCGGTGCTCGAGGCGGGCACCGTGCCGCTCGTGCTCGGCGGCGATCACTCGATCGTCCTCGGGGAGCTGCGCGCCCAGCACGCCGTGCACGGCCCGGTGGCGCTCGTGCTGCTCGACGCCCACGCCGACACCTGGGACCAGTACTACGGTGAGCGCTACTTCCACGGGACCCCGTTCCGCCGTGCGGTCGAGGAGGGGCTTTTGGACCCGGCGCGCTCGCTGCTGGCGGGCATGCGCGGGCCGCTGTACGGGCCCGAGGACACGGACGTCCCGCGCGAGCTCGGATTCGAGGTGATCCCCGGCCCGGATCTGGTGGCGATGACCCCCGATCAGTACGGGGATCGCGTCCGCGCCCGCGTCGGCGCCGCGGGGCGGGTGGGACCGACATTCTTGTCGTTCGACATCGACGTGCTCGACCCGGCCTCGGCGCCGGGCACCGGGACGCCCGAGGTGGCAGGCCTCGAGCCCCGCGAGGCGCTCGCGTTCCTGCGCGCGCTGGCCGGCATGTCGTTCACCGGATTCGACGTCGTCGAGGTCGCGCCGGCGTACGACACGCCGGGGCAGATCACGGCGCTCAACGCCGCGGCGGTCGCGTACGACCTGCTGGCGCTGCTCGCGGTGGCGCGAGCGCGCGCGAGCCGGGTCTGAGCGGGTCGCCAACTCGTCGAATCTGAGGCCCCGCGACTCATCTATACGCCCGGTTCGGCCGACCCAGAGCGTTGATGTCAGGGAGGTGCTCGCCGCTCGTAAGCGACGCCCGGCGAGGCGGTATGCCGGGGCGCTGGCCGACGCGGCGACCCGCGATCTGTGTGCTCGTGCTGCTCACCGCCTGGGCGGTCACATACGAGCTCGCCTTCACGGTGTTTCCGGGCGTGCTCGACGCGGTCCCATTTCGCGGGATCGCGCCCGACGTGGTCTTCCTGATCGCTGCAGCGCTACTGATCTGTCGGGGACTGAACGCCGGGCGCGGCTGGGCGCTCATTGGGATCGGTGCGCTGTGCTGGGCCGCGGGCGATATCTACTGGACGCTCGCGCTCGGCAACCTCGCCAACCCGCCGGTACCGTCCCTCGCCGATGCCGGCTATCTGTCGTTCTGTCCATTCGCGTTCGCCGGGATCCTGGCGCTTGTGCGACAGCGGGCGTCCGGCGTGCCGAAGGCGCTCGCGGCCGACTCGGCCGCCGCCACGCTCGCCGTCGGTGCGCTCGGAGCGGCACTCGTCGTCCAGCCGGTCGTCGCCCATGCCGACGGGGGAAGCCTCGCGGTCGTCACCAACCTCGCCTACCCGATCTTCGACCTGCTGCTGCTCGGGCTGATCGTCGGTGCGACCGCGCTCGGCAACTGGCGCCTGAACCGGACCTGGGTCCTGCTCGCCGCGTCGGTACTCGCATTCTGGATTGCGGACAGCGTGTACGTAGTAGCCGACGCCACCGGCACCTACACGCAGAACGATTGGTACAACGCGCTCTGGTACTGGTCGCCGGTGCTCGCCGCGTGGGCGGCGTGGCTGCCGAGCCGCGCGTCGCTGGCGGTTCCGGGCCGGATCAGCACCCGGGGGATCGTGATGCCCGTGGCGTTCGCATCGGTCGCGATCGTGACCCTCGTGTGGTCGAGCTTCGACCCGGTCGGCGTCACCGCAATCGTCCTGGCGACGGGCTCGCTGTCGGTCGTCATGGGCCGGCTTGTGCTGACGTGGCGGGACAACGCGCGCCTCCTCCGCGCCAGCCAGGATGAGGCGCTCGCCGATGCGCTCACCGGCCTCGGGAATCGGCGAGCGCTGCTCGCCGACCTGGAGCGGCGACTGGCGACGGCACGTGACGAGGACCCGTTCACGCTCGTGCTGTTCGACCTCGACGGCTTCAAGCAGTACAACGACATCTTCGGCCACCCCTCGGGGGACGCGTTGCTGCGTCGCCTCGCAGGAAAGCTCGAGTCGCACCTCGGCGCCACCGGGCGGCCATACCGGATCGGGGGCGATGAGTTCTGCGCCTTGATCGAGGCTCCACCAGGAACCTCTGACTCCCGCGTCGCGGCCGCGGCCGGGGCGCTCTTCGAGCAAGGCGACGGCTTCGCGATCGGGTGCTCGCACGGGGCCGTGCGGCTCCCGAGCGAAGCGCAGGACTCGAGCACCGCGCTCACGATCGCCGACCAGCGCATGTACGCGGACAAGCGGGTCGGCCGGGTCTCGGCGGCGCAGCAGTCGAAGGACGTCCTGCTGAGCGCGGTCGCCGAGCGAAGCCGCGATCTGGGCGCACACGGGCACGACGTCGCCGAGCTGGCCGCCGCCGTGGCGACGTCGTTCGCGCTCGCGCTCGACGAGATCGAGACGATCCGCCAAGCCGCGGAGCTGCACGATGTCGGCAAGGTGGCGGTGCCCGACGCGATCCTCGACAAGCCGGCGGCGCTCGACGAGAGCGAGTGGGCCTCGATCCGCGGGCACACGCTGGTCGGCGAGAAGATAATCGCGGCCGCGCCCGATCTGGCGCGCGTGGCCCGGCTCGTCCGGTCGAGCCACGAGAGCTACGACGGGACCGGCTATCCCGACGGGCTCGTGCGCCGCGAGATCCCGCTCGGCTCGCGGATCATCGCGGTGTGCGACGCGTTCGACGCGATGACGACCGACCGTCCGTACCGCGACGCCATGGACGAGGACAGTGCGGTGGCCGAGCTTCGCCGATGCGCCGGCACCCAGTTCGACCCCGAGGTCGTCGAGCGCTTCTGCGCGGCGCTCGCGTCCGAGCGCGCAACCGTGCGCCGCGCAGCCTGAGGGCGTGGTTCAGAACAGCTGCAGGTAGCGATCGAGCTCCCACTGGGTGATCTGCTCGTGCGCCGCCTGCCACTCGCGCCGCTTGACCTTCGCGTAGTAGTCGACGTAGTCGCCGTCGCGGGTCTTGCCGAACGCGGCGCGCAGCGCGTCGTTCTTTTCCAGCTCGCGGACGGCGTCGAGCAGGTTCGCCGGCAGCAGTTCGATGCCGGCTGCGTCACGCTCGTCGGGGTGCATCTCGTACAGGTTCGCCGAGTTTGGCTCGCCCGCGTCGAGGCCCCGCTCGATTCCGTCGAGTCCGGCCGCCAGCATCGCGGTCGCGGCCAGGTACGGGTTGCACGAGCCGTCGACGGTCCGGTCCTCGATCCGGCCGGCGTCCGGGATGCGGAGCATCTGCGTGCGGTTGTTGTAGCCGTAGCTGACGTACGCGGGTGCCCACGTCGCGCCGCTCGTAGGCGCGCCGACGATCAGGCGCTTGTACGAGTTGACGGTCGGCGCGGTGACCGCGATGTACGCCTTGGCGTTGGCCTTCAGGCCGCCGATGAATTGGTAAGCCAGGTCGGACAGGCCGAGGCCGCGGGGATCGTCGGCAGGATCGCGCTCGAACACGTTCTCGCCGTTAGACCACAGGCTGACGTGGAAATGACAGCCGTTCCCGGTCAGGTTGGCGAACGGCTTGGGCATGAACGTCGCGATCAGCCCGCGCTCCTGCGCCAGCGACTCGACCATGTAGCGGTAGAACACAGCCCGATCGCACGTGATCAGCGCGTCGTCGAACTGGAAGTTCTGCTCGAACTGGCCGTTGGCGTCCTCGTGATCGGTGGCGTAGTTGTCCCACCCGAGTCCGGTCACCGCCTTGGAGACCTGCGAGACGAAGTCGAGGTTCCGCGTCAGCGCGCGCATGTCGTAGCAGGGCAGCTCGAGCGTGTCGAGCTTGTCGGCCACCTCGATCCCGCCGTCCTCGGTGCGGCGGACCAGGAAGTACTCGAGCTCGGCGCCCATCTTGAGCTCGAACCCGAGCTCCTTCGCGCGCGCGAGCTGATTGCGCAGGATCGTGCGCGGACAGAACGGCCACGGCTCGCCCTCGACCGTGACATCGCAGGCGAACCGCGCCACGTTGGGTCGCCACGGCAGGATCGTCAGCGTCTTCGGGTCGGGGACCGCGATCATGTCCGGATCGTGCGGGCCTTGCCCGATGTCGCCGGCGGCGAATCCGGCGAAGCCCGCTCCGTCGTTGAGCAGGTCGTCGATGTGGTGCGCCGGTACGAGCTTGGCGCTCGGTTTGCCGTGCATGTCGACGAACTGAGCGAACAGAAACTCGATCTGCCGCTCGCTGATGATTCGCCGGACGTCGTCGGCGCCTGAGACTTGCGGCGCGACCTCTACGAGATGCTCAGTTGAGATAGCCATGTGCGAGGTATATCCCCACGCACCGGTATCCGGCAATGGCCACCAGCACTGCGTATCGGGGTCTAGGATGTGCGCTTCGCACATACGACGGGAGGCATTTCCTGACGGCTACGTCTGAGGCCCACGGGCTTCGCGAAGAGAACCGCACCCTCTACCGGGTGATCAACCTCGTTGGCTCGTCGATCGAGCTTGGACCGATGTTGCAGGGGATCGTCGACCTGGCCACCGAGGCGACCGACTGCCACGCCTGCTTCATCTATCTGCTCGAGGGCGGCGTGCTGACGATCCGGGCGGCATCGCCCGTCTACGCCGCGGCCGTCGGCGTCGTGCAGATGCGGCTCGATGAGGGACTGACGGGTTGGGTGGCGCGGCACCGTCAGCCCGAGTTCATCCGCGACGACGCGATGGCCGACCCTCGGATGAAGTTTTTCCCGATCCTCGAGGAGGAGCGGTTCCAGTCGATGGTCGCGGTTCCGATCGTCTCCCGCGCGACGGAGACGATCGGCGTGATCGTGCTCCACACCGAGGCGCCGCGCGAGTTCACGGAGGACACGCTCAAATTGCTGGTCCACATTGCCTCGCTCGTGTCGGGCGCGATCGAGAACGCGCAGCTGTACGACCAGCAGCGGCGCCGGGTCGACGCGCTGACCAGCCTGTCGGGGCTCGCGCAGGAGGTTGCGACGGCGAGCGATGCCGGCGAGATCGGGCGCGCGGTCGCGCGCGGGATGCGGCGCCTGCTCGGGGCCGAGGTCTGCCAGCTGTACCGATTGGACCGTGACGGCAGCGGCCTTCAGATGCTGTCGTCCTCGCCCGAGACGACCGCCGAGCCGGAGGCGCTGTCGGCAACGGCGCTGCTGCTGGCGGCATTCGACGCGAGCGCCTCGAGACCGCCGGCGCGGACGCTGTGGCCCGGTCTCGACGTGGCCGACCTGCTCGTGACGCCGCTCACCTCGGGCGGCGAGCGGCTCGGGCTGCTGTGCGCCGGCGCGCCGCCGCGGCGGCCGTTCACCGGCGAGGACACCGAGATGGCGCGCGCGATCGCGCACCTGGCCGCGATTGCGATCAAGCGCGCCGAGCTGATCGAGGGGCTGACCAACGCGAACATCGTCAAGGACCTGTTCGAGGCGCTCGCCGCGGGGGCGACGACGTTCGCGGCGACCAAGGCCGCAGAGGTGCGGTGCGATCTGTCGCGGCCGTACCTGATGCTGTGCGCGGAGCCGGCCGCGGGTCGCGAGCAGGGCTCGGGCGAGTGGCGAGCCGCCGCCGAGGTGCTCGGGCGAGACCTCGCGGAGCTCGCGCCGCGGACCGCGATCGAGGCCGGTCCGGGCCCGGTCAGGGCGGTGCTGGCGGTAGGAGCGCGCGCCCCCCAGCGGATCGAGGAGCTCGTGCGGGCGTGCCGGGAGCTCGGCCGGCGCCGCGGCGCCGCGATCGGAATCAGCGAGCTGCACGAGGCCCCGGTCGACTCGGCACGGGCCTACCGCCAGGCGCTCGACGCGACGATGATCGGCCGCGCGCTGCTCGGCGACGGCGGCGCGATCGGGTACGCCGAGGTCGGCGCGTACCGGTACCTCGTCCACATCGCCGCCGAGAACGCCCCCCACGACCGGATGCGGGCCGCGGTCGATCGCCTGATCGACTACGACGCGAAGCGGCGGACGTCGCTGCTCGACACGCTCGAGCGGTATCTGGCCGAGCGGCGGAGTGTGATCGAGAGCGCCCGCGAGCTGTTCATCCACCCGAACACCCTGCGGCAGCGGCTGGGGCGGATCGAGGAGCTGACCGGACTCAACCTCGACGAGGACGACCTGCTGTCGCTCGAGCTCGCGATCAAGCTGGCGCGGCTCCACGGGCGCCCCGCCGCCGCGCGCGAGGGGTAGCGACCCACCCGACGGGCCTGGATGCCCGTTGGAACCGGGAAATTTCGGCGTCGAAACGGATGCGCTTCCGACACGTGCGGTGCCGAATTTCCTAAGGGAATCCGGCCCGGTCGGGTTCGAGTGGCGTGTGGCTTCGAGCCGGATTCCCCGGCTCCTAACCGGACGTCTCTTCGACCACCAGGAACACGGGAATCTTTTTCGCCTTGCGGCGGACGCGCTGTGGCTCCTGGGACCAGAGGAAGCCCGCCACGGCGCGGTTACGGTCGGGATCGGCGCCCATCACGATCGCGTCGCAACCGGCGAACTCCGCCTCCTGGATGATCCGCTTGGTCGACTTGCGGGTCCCGACCACGTGCCCGTCGGCCTCGATGCCCTTGCGCTCGAGCCGCTTGACCGCCTTGTTGACGATCGAGCGCTGCTCGGCCCATTCGGTCTTCGTCGGGAGGAGCCCCGGGCTCTGCATCCCGAACGCGACGCCGTGGATGCGGGCGATCGTGAACACCCGCACGCTGGCATCCGAAGGCTTGGCGAGCTCCACGACGCGCGCGATCGCGGCGTCGGAGAACGGCCGGCCCTCGGACGCGAGCAGAATCCGCTCGAACGGTCCCTCGGACGGTCTAATCGGCTGGGATCCCCTCAGCCGGGCCGTGGCGCTCACGGGTCCGAAGCGCCGGCGATCGGCGCGGGCGTCGCCCCGACCATCTCCTCCACCGGGGCCGGCCGCTTGTCCTCGACTCGCTTCCGATAGGCGTAGAACAGCAGGTACGACAGCAGCACCGCCCATCCGATGAAGTAGTACGGCAGCGTCTTGCGCCCGGCAGCGTTACACGTGCAGTTCGCGTAGACGGGACCACCGTAGAAGTAGATGATCGCGTACATCGCCGCGACGACCAGCGCGACGTACTTCATCCACTCAGGCAGCTTGAACGGCCGCCGCACGTTCGGGCGGTGCTTGCGCAGCAGGTAATAGCCGATCAGGACCGGGATGAACGAGGCCAGGTAGCCGACGTTCGAGAACGTGTAGATCTCGACCGCGCCGCCCATGAACACGACCGCGATCGAGCAGGCGACGTTGAACCACATCGAGCGGTTCGGCACGCCGTGCTTGTTGACCCTCTGGAAGAAGCGCGGGAACTGCCCGTCGGTCGACATCTGGTGAAGCGACCGCGCGGTGCCCGTGATCGCGTTGAGCGCCGACAGGATCAGGGCCAGGATCAGCATGATCGCGATCAGCCACTCGAGGATGCTGCTTCCGGTCCCCGTCCCGAACACGGCCGCGGCGTAGTGGACGAAGATCGTCTTCGGGTCGACCAGCGCCGCGTTGCCGAGCGCGGGGAGGCCGAGCACGATGATGAACGCCACGGGGATCATCGTGTAGATGAACAGGCCGTAAAGGCCCTCGAGGTTCATCGCGATCTTGGCGTCGCGGTCCGGGTTCTTGGTCTCGCCGATGTAGCAGGCGGCGGCCTCCATCGCGATCACGTTCCACGTCAACAGGAACGAGAACGCGATGTACAACGTGAGCCATCCGTGCCCGAACAACGACGTGAAGAAGCCGCTGCCGTTGGTGTGGCGGAAGTGCCACAACCAGCTGAAGTCGACCGCGGAGGGGTTGAAGATCCACGAGATCGCCAGGAACGTCAGCGGGATCATCGACAGCAGCGCCAGCGTGGTCGCGAAAACCGTCCCGAACCGCAGCCCGAGCACGGCTGGAATCGCGAGGAGCAGGAGGCCGCCGATCGAGATGCCGAGCGTCCACCAGGCGATCGGGGTGTGAATCGGGGTGAAGCCGGCGGTCGAGAGATGGAAGCGGTCGACGATGTAGAACGACGCCAGGATCATGTTGAGCGGCGCCACCGGGAACCAGCCGAGCCAGTACGCCCAGGCGGTGAAGCCGTTCACGTGCTCCGCGAACCGGGGCCATCTGTCCTTGTAGGCCGGGTACGCGTACGAGGGCAGGCCGCCGGAGCGGTCTGGCATCATCGCCGAAAGTTCCGCGAGCAACAGGCACACCAGATACCCGCTGAACGTGATCAGGACGATCACGGGAACGGACGCGGCGCCGAGCTCGGTGACCATGACCGGGGCGATCCCGGTGACGAGGATCGTTCCCGCCAGACCGATTACGAACGCGCCCCACCAGTTCGTCGTCTTCGGCAACCCAGCGGACTCGTAGACGAGCTCGTCGTGGTGCGCAGATGACCCGTCCGACATGTCTCCTCCAAAACCTGGTTGTACCTAGCCGCGGTTAGGCTCCCACGTGGCCGGTGCACGTCCCAGGCGCGATGCGCACACAATTGCGGGGCTCGACATGGAGCAGTTGGACACATTCCTCGCCCGTCACTCCCCATTCGACGCGCTCGATCCCGACGGGCTGCGGACGCTTGCCGCCGGCGCCGTGGAGCGCGCCTACGACACCGGGGAGGCGGTCCTGGTCGAGGACGGCCTGCCAACCCCGGGACTGTGGGTGATCCTGACCGGGTCGATGGACATCGTCCACGACGGCGAGCCGATCCAGGTGCTCGAACCGGGGGAGTGTTTCGGCCATCCGTCGCTGCTCACCGGGATGGCGCCTGCGTTCACGGTCCGCGCGCGCGAGCCGTCGTCGTGCGCGCTGTTCAGCGCCGAGGCCGGCCGCCAGATCCTCGGGACCGAGGCGGGCGCCGCCTACGTCGCGATCTCGATGCGGAAGCGCATCACGTACGCCGGTCACACCGTGCACGGGCTGCCCGAAGTCGGCACCACGCCGGTGTCGCTGGTGATGAGCCGGGCGGAGTTCTGCGAGCCCGACGAGCCGCTCCGGGTGGCGGCGGCGCGGCTGGGTCACGATGGTGTCTCAGCGCTGCTGATGCGCGCGGCCGACGGGGGACTCGCGATCCTGACCGATGCTTCGGTGCGGGCGGCAGTCGCCGTCGACGGCGTGCAACTCGACGCGCCGGCACGCGCCGCGACACGAAGCCCGGTGCCGACCGTGCCGCCGACCCAACTCGCGATCGAGGCGACCGTCGAGATGCTCGCCGCCGGGTCCGAGCACCTGGTCGTACTCGACGGCGATCGGATCTGCGGCCTGCTGTCGGCGAACGACCTGCTCGGCCTGGACGCGCGCAGCCCGATCGCGCTCCGTCACATGCTCCTCGGCGCGCCGGACGAGGACGCGCTGGTGCGAGCCGCGGGCGAGATCCCCAAGCTGTTCCTGCTCCTGTCGCGGGCGGGGGTGCTCCCCCGCGACCTGAGCCGGGTCCTCAGCCTCCAGCACGACACCGTCGTCGCGCGGCTGATCGACTTCTCGATCTGGACGCGCGGGCCCGCGCCGGCCCCGTGGGCGTGGCTCGATCTCGGAAGCGCGGCCCGGAGGGAGTTCACGCTCGCTTCCGACCAGGACAACGCGCTCGCGTACGGGAACGTGGAGCCTGACGCGGCTGCGGAGGTGGATGCCTACTTCGCGCGGCTTGGCGCGGACGTCAACGATGGGCTCGTTCGGTGCGGGATCGGCATCGACAACAACGGCGTGCTCGCCGGCAACCGCCAATGGCGGATGTCGAAGGACGCCTGGCTGCAGACGTTCGACGACTGCCTGCGCGAGCCCGACGAGTCTCACCTGATCCGGGCCACCGTGTCGTTCGACTTTCGCCCGACGGCGGGCGGGCTGGCGGTCGCCTCGGAGCTCACCGCTCGGATTCGCGCCGCGCGTCAGTACCCCCAGTTCATGCGCCTGATGGCGCGGACCGCAACCGGGTACCCGGTCGCCCTCGGCTTTCGCGGTCAGCTGGCCACGGGCCACGAGGGCGATCCGCCGGGAAAGCTCGACCTCAAGCGCGGGGCGATCATCCCGCTCGTCAACCTCGTGCGATTCCACGCGTTGGCGGCCGGCGTGACGATCTCGCCGACGCTCGACCGGATCGAGGCCGTCGCCAGCGTGGGCCAGCTCGACCGCGCGACGGCCGACGCGCTGCGCGAGGCGTTCGTGGTCATCAACGGCATCCGCTTTGAGCACCACGCGGCGCAGGTGCAGGCGGGGGCGACCCCGGACAACCTGGTCGATCCAGAGGAGCTGGCGCCGATCGCGCGGACCGATCTGCGCGAGGCGCTGCACGTCGTGCGGCGGGCCCAGAAGCGCGTCGGAGCCTGGTCGCCGCCGTGAGCCGGGGTGTGCGATTCGCCCGTGGGGGGTGCTAAGAACGCGTAAAGAAGTAGAGGCCACAACCACATTCACCGGTCAAAGTGTGCGCGTGCAGGCCATTGGACCGGTCATGCCCAGGCTCTAGCCTCACCCCGACGTGTGTGGGATAGCGGGTCTTTACACGAAGTCGGCCACGCTTCGTGAGCAACTCGGCACACATTTGTCGAGCATGCTCGGGCAGCTGTCGGACCGCGGTCCGGACAGCGCGGGCGTCGCGTTCTATCGCGACCCGGCACCGCCGGGATGGTGCAAGGTGTCGCTGTACTCACCTTCGGCAGCGCCCGAATGGGAGGCGCTGACCGCCGAGCTGCAGGTCGAGTTCGGCGACGCGTCGCCGCCACAGGTACGAGCGACACACGCGGTGTTCCTGATCGCCGCGGAGGCGGAGGACGCCGAGGCGTGGCTCGTCGACCGCCGTCCCGAGCTGACCTTGATGAGCGCCGGCCGCTCGATCGAGATCTACAAGGAGGCGGATCTCCCGACGCGGTTCGTCAGCCGTTTCGCGCTGGGCGAGATCGCCGGCACCCACGCGCTCGGCCACACCCGGATGGCGACCGAGAGCCGGGTCACGACCGCGGGTTCGCATCCGTTCTCGACCGGCCTCGATCTGTGCCTGGTCCATAACGGCTCGCTCTCGAACCACAACCGCCTGCGCCGTACGCTGCAGCGCGAGGGCATGGTCTTCCGGACCGAAAACGACAGCGAGGTGGCGGCCGGCTACCTGACCTGGCGGCTTCGCGAGGGGGCGTCTCTGGAGCAGGCGTTGGAGGGCTGCCTGGATGATCTGGACGGCTTCTACACGTTCGCGGTCGGGACGGCCGACGGCTTCGCGGTGCTTCGGGATCCGATCGCGTGCAAGCCCGCGGTGATGGCCGAGACGGATGAATGGGTGGCGATGGCGTCCGAGTACCGGGCGATCGCCGTGCTGCCGGGGGCGGAGGACGCGGTCCTGTGGGAGCCCGCACCCGGGCACGTCTACAGCTGGGGCGCTTCCTTGGTGGCGTGATGGCCAGGGCGGGCGGGCTCCCAATCACGCGCGAGGCGCTGTGGTCGTTCGACCTGGCCGAGGTCTCGGTCAGGGAGCTCAACCAATCTCTGCATTCCGGCCCTGCTTCGGCTCCGGCTTCGGATGGCGCCGGCGCGCGAGTCGTGGTCTTGAACCCTGGCGGACGGCACGCGATCGCGGTCGGGCTCGACGCGCCGTATGAGGTCGAGATCGAGGGGCACGTCGGCTACTACTGCGCGGGCATGAACAAGCTCGCGACCGTGCGCGTGCGCGGAAACTGCGGCGTCGGCGTGGCCGAGAACATGATGTCGGGACTCGTCGTCGTGGAGGGGAGCGCCTCGCAGTCCGCCGGGGCAACCGCCCGTGGCGGGTTGCTCGTGATCCACGGCGACGCGTCGGCGCGATGCGGAATCTCCCTGAAGGGGGCGGACGTCGTCGTGCGCGGGTCGATCGGCCACATGGGCGCGTTCATGGGCCAGAAAGGGTGCCTGGTGGTGTGCGGAGACGCCGGCGAGTCGCTCGGGGATTCGCTGTACGAGGCGCGGCTGTACGTGCGGGGGTCGGTCGCGGGCCTCGGCGCGGATTGCGTCGAGAAGGAGATGCGCTCGGAACACTTCGATCAGGTCCGCGTGCTGCTTTCTGTTGCCGGGATCGAGGACGTCGATCCGGGCGAATTCCGCCGCTACGGGTCCGCGCGGCAGCTGTACAACTTCCACGTCGACAACCTCGGCGCGTACTGATGCCCCTTTTCGCGGGGTCGACCAACGGCGGGTGGCAACCCGGGCTGTACGAGTCGGCCACGTTCGACCGGAACGTGATCGCCGAGATTCAGCGGGCCGCGCGCGAGGGGATGTACGACATCCGCGGGTTCGGGGCCAAGCGGAAGGTGCCGCACTTCGACGATCTGCTGTTCCTAGGCGCCTCGGTGTCTCGGTATCCGCTCGAGGGGTACCGGGAGAAGTGTGCGACCGACGTCGTGATCGGGACGCGGTACGCGCGCGAGCCGGTGCACCTGGACATCCCGATCACGATCGCCGGCATGAGCTTCGGCGCGCTGTCGGGTCCGGCCAAGGAGGCACTCGGACGCGGCGCCACGTCAGTGGGAACGTCGACGACGACGGGCGACGGGGGGATGACGCCCGAAGAGCGAGAGCACTCGTGTGTGCTCGTGTACCAGCTGTTGCCTTCGCGCTACGGGATGAACCCCGATGATTTGCGGCGCGCGGACGCGATCGAGGTCGTGGTCGGCCAGGGCGCGAAGCCGGGCGGCGGCGGGATGTTGCTCGGGCACAAGATTTCCGATCGGGTCGCGGAGATGCGCGACCTTCCTCCCGGAATAGACCAGCGGAGCGCGTGCCGGCATCCCGACTGGACCGGCCCCGACGACCTCGAGATCAAGATCGAGGAGCTGCGCGAGATCACCGACTGGCGGATCCCGATCTACGTCAAGGTCGGCGCGTCGCGCACGTATTACGACGTGGCGCTGGCGGTCAAGGCCGGCGCCGACGCGATCGTGCTCGACGGCATGCAGGGAGGCACGGCGGCGACGCAGGACGTGTTCATCGAGCACGTCGGGATCCCGATCCTGGCGGCGATCCCGCAGGCGGTCGAGTCGCTGATGGAGCTCGACATGCATCGCAAGGTGCAGCTGATCGTCTCCGGCGGGATCCGGACGGGGGCCGATGTCGCGAAGGCTCTGGCGCTCGGCGCGGACGCGGTGTCGCTCGGGACGGCGGCGCTGATCGCTTTGGGTGATAACGCGCCTGAGCACGACGAGGCCTACCGTGCGATCGGCTCGGCCGCCGGTTTCTACGACGACTACCAGGCGGGGCTCGACCCCGCGGGGATCTCGACGCAGGATCCGTCGCTCGCCGCGCGGCTGGACCCGGTCGAAGGTGGGCGTCGGCTGGCGAACTATTTGAGGACCTTGACCTTAGAGGCTCAGACCCTCGCGCGGGCGTGCGGCAAATCGCACCTGCTGAACCTCGAGCCCGAGGACCTGGTGGCGCTGACGATCGAGGCGGCGGCGATGGCGCGGGTGCCGCTGGCCGGGACATCCTGGGTCCCGGGCCTGGTAGCGCCCGGGGCCTGAGGCGCTCCACACCCGGGTCACATCTCCACACTCGACCGCCCGCGTGCGGTGAACGCGGATTCGGACACGTATGCGGGTCACACGAACTCGCTCGACGGCGGCGGGGCGTCGAGCGTGGACTTGTGACCGTGCTGGCAACATGGGCGGGTGGACGAAGACGAGCTTTACAGGTTGCCGCTCGACCGTTTCGTCCCCGAGCGGACCGCGCTCTCGCGTGAGCTGCGCAAGGCCGGCGAGCGCGAGCAGGCGACCGAGGTCGCCGGGCTGCGGAAGCCCTCGGTGGCGGCATGGGCGGTCAACCAGCTCGTCCGCACCCAGCGCAAGGCGATCGACGAGCTGCTCGAGGCCGGCGACGGGTTGCGCTCGGCGCAGGACGACGTGCTCGCCGGCCGCGGCGACGCGCGCTCGCTCCGCGCCGCGGTCGAGCGGGAGCGCCTCGCGGTGCAGGAGCTGACCGACTCCGCCCGGGGTCTGCTCAGCTCCGAGGGTCACGAGTTGAGCGACACGATCGTCGAGCGAGTCGCCGACACGCTTCATGCCGCCGCGCTCGACGACGACGCGCGCGCGCAGGTGAACGGGGGCCGTCTCGGGCGCGAGCTTCGCCACGTCGGGTTGGGGGGATTGGGAGCGTTCAGCGGCGAGCGGTCGCCGGCGCCGCGGGCTGAGAAGCGGGCGGGGACTAGGCCTCGGAAGACGGACTCGGACGGGAAGAAGAAGAGCAAGCAGGCCGGCGAGCGGGCGGAACAGGAACCCTCGGTACGCGAACAGGCGAAAGCCGAGGAGGAGGCTCGGCGAGCTGCCCGGGCCAGCGAGCGCGAGGCCCGGCGGCGAGTCGAACGGGCGGCGCGTGCCGCCAAGATCGCGCTCGAGCGTCGCGACAACGCCGCCGAGGTGCTCCGCGGAGCCGAGGCCGACCTCGAGGCGGCCGACGCGGAGGTCCGGGCGGCGGAGGACGCGGTGCGCGAGGCCGAGGCGGCCGTTCGCGCGACGAGCCGGTAGCTCAGCGCAGCAGCGCGACCACGATCACGACGATCACGAGCACCATGAGGACCGCCCCGCCGATCGCCACCGGACGCTGGCGCCACCAGAACTCGGGGTCGGCGCGATCGCGGGTGTAGTGACCCTCGGGCGGAGTGCCGACCCAGTCGTCATCGTCGTCGTAGGGGCTCACTCACCGCCAGGTTAGAGTGCGAAGGCGTGAACTATCGAACGCTTGGACGCACAGGAGTGAAGGTGAGCCCGCTCTGCCTCGGCGCGATGATGCTGTGATTGGGGTTCCCACCCGCCCGGCAACCCCGAACACGACGACGGCGTCAGGATCATCCATCGCGTGCTCGACGCCGGGATCAACTTCATCGATACGGCCGACGTTTACGGCCGCGGCGAGTCCGAGGAGATCGTCGGTAAGGCGCTCGCCGCCGGCAAGCGCGACAACGTGATCGATTCTGGTCCGCGGCGTGGAGAACGACGTCCTCCCGACGTGTCAGCGTCACGGCGCGGCCGTGATCCCGTGGAGCCCGCTCGCCGGCGGGTGGCTGAGCGGCCGCTATCGCAACGACGCCGAGCTGCCCGATTCGCACCGCGCGCAACGGATCCCGCGCCGGTACGACATGTCGCTGCCGGGGAACCAGCTCAAGCTCGACGCCGCCGACGGGCTGGCCAAGCTGGCCGAGGAGGCGGGGATGACATTGATCGAGATGGCGCTGGCCTTTGTCCTCAACCATCCGGCGGTGACGGCGCCGATCATCGGGCCGCGGACGATGGAGCAACTCGAGTCGCAGCTGCGGGCCGCCGAGGTGACGCTCACCGGCGAGGTGCTCGACCGGATCGACGAGCTGGTCGCGCCGGGCGTGAATCTGAACCTGGCCGACGGCGGGTCGGAGAACCCGGCGCTCGCGCCGGCGGCCCGCCGTCGTTGGTTGCGCCTAGCGCACAGCCGTTCGAAATCTGGACGTACCGCGCAACTTTGCCGTCCGAGCGCACGTTCATCATGTGTAGTGCTTATACGGAGGACCTGAGCGGTGTTGGACGCAAACACGAGTGCGGTCGCCACATCCGGGTACGTCACGGAGCTTCTCTACGAGTTGCTCGACGCGCACGTCGACACGATGCGTATGGCGAGCGGGCTGGACGGGGACCCGGCATGGGCGGCCCACCTCGACTACCTGCGGGACCTGCAGCGAGTCGGGCGGGAGGCGCTAGCGCACGGGCCGAACGGCAGCGCGTAGCGCGCTTCGGCGAAAACGGGGGGCGAAGCAAGCCGCGCGGCTATGGGACCGCGGGGACGACCGCGCGAGGGTGACCGTCGCTCGCGAGCCCGTCGGTGTCGAAACCTGTCTCCGACAGCTCGACGTGGGGCATCCTCTCCAGAAAGGCATCGGCCGGCTCGAGGAACCCGATTCGGTGCGTGCGGTAGTGCATCGGCACCACCCATTTCGGAGCGAGGCGATCGACGATCGCCGCGGCCTGCTCGGCGCCGATCGTCGGGCCGTCGCCGACCGGCACGAACAGCAGGTCGACCTGACCGATCGCATCGGCCTGTTCGTCGCGCAGCGAGCGCTGACCGAAGTCGCCGAAGTGAGCGATGCGCACGCCGTCGAGCGTGAACACGAAGATCGTGTTGGGCCCGCGCTCGGTGCCGGCGGCCTCGTCGTGCTCGGAGGCGATCGCGATGACCTCGCCGAGCGGTGACTCGAGGCGCCCCGCGGTCGAGCGCAGGATCGGCGGGTCCCCGCCGACGGTCTCGACGCCGTTGTGGTCGAGGTGCTCGTGCGTGACCAGCAGCAGATCGGCGTCGACGCCTTCGAGCGGCGGATAGTCGAACTGCATGCCTCTCGCCGCCAGCGGAGAGACGTCGCCGAAGGGGTCGATGAAGACCGCGCCGTCCTGTCCGCTCAAGCGAAAGGCGGCCTGGCCATACCAATCGACGCGCATGCCGCTCCTCTCGTGCCGTGTCCGCTGGCGTGGGGCTGCGCCCGCGATGGCGGGCACGCGCCGTAGATTACGCGGCGGGACTCGAAGGGCGCCGTACGCCCGGGGTTATGGGTCCGGGTCTGCGTGACCTAGTGGAAGAACAGGGCTTCGGTGGCGACGATCGCGAGGGCGGCGACGATGCAAAGCGCGACGGTCACGAGGATGCGGTGCGCTTCGCCGCTCTCGCCCGAGAGCATCTCCATCAGGCCCGGCCGGTCCGGATGGGTCTCCATCAGGGTGCCGGTGGTCTTTCCGCAGGTTGGGCAACGATCAAGCATTGCTCCCTCCTTCAAAGGAAGCACGAAATGGCGGGTTCGAGGTGACGGTACCCGGTGTCGTCGGCAATCTCCTAAGGAGCCCATTAACGTGCGGTTGTGTACCGACGGTCACGAGGGAACCAGTTATGCACGTAATCGGCAATCCGGGCCGGCACTTGACCGAACCTTCGGGCCGCTAGGGTTCCGCCGATGCCAGACCGCGCCGCGATCGTCACCGGAGCCTCCCGCGGGATCGGCCAGGCCCTCGCGCAGACGCTCGGCGAGGAGGGCTTCGCCCTGACGATCACAGCGCGCAACCCCGAGACGCTCGAGCGCACCGCCGGCGAGTTCAGGGACCGAGGGTTCGAGGTCGAGCACGTCGCCGCGAACCTGAGGGAGGAGGAGGCGATCTGTGAGGTCGTCCGGCGCCACCGCGAGCGTTACGGGCGTCTCGACGTACTCGTCAACAACGCCGGGGTCGGGGTGGGCGCCGCCGCCACCGAGCACCAGGCCAAGTACGTCAGCCTGCAGCTCGACGTCAACGTGCGCGCGATCGTCCTGTTCTACCGCGAGTGCGCGGCGCTGCTGCGGGCCGCCGGAGCCGAGCACCGCAATGCGCTCGTGGTGAACATGGCCTCGATCGCGGGCAAGATGCCCGACCGGTGGCTGTCGGTGTACTCGGCGACCAAGGCCGCCGTCGCCGCGTACTCGATGGCTATGAACAGAGCGCTCGTCAGGGACGGGGTGAAGTCGGTGGCGTTCGCTCCCGGCTTCGTCGACACCGACATGACCGACTACGTCAAGGGGAAGGTCCCGGCAGAGCGGATGCTCCGCCCGAGCGACATCGCGGAGGGGCTGCGCTTCCTGCTTCGCCTCTCGCCGAACTGCGTCGTCCCCGAGATCATGTTCCAGCGGCCCGACGAATTCGCTTAGAGGCCGCCGGCTCGGGCTTCGGCTCGGCGGGGTATCGTGCGCTCCTCGATGACGTCTGATCTGTCCGGTCGCCGGGTACTGATCACGGGTGCGGCTCGCGGCATCGGGGCCGCCACAGCCCGGCGGCTGCACGAGCGTGGCGCCCGGGTCGTGCTCGCCGGTATCGAGCCCGACGCGCTGGCGAGGACCGCGGCACAGTGCGGCGACGCGCTCGCGGTGGTGTGCGACGTGCGCGACCGCGACCAGGTGGACGCCGCGGTCGAGGCCGCCGCCGAGCATCTCCGCGGCCTCGACGTCGTGGTCGCGAACGCCGGGGTGGCGGCACAGCTGCCGCTGATCGGCGGCGACCCGGAGGTGTTCGAGCGGACGATCGACGTCAACCTGCTCGGCGTCTACTACACGCTCCGCGCGGCCGGACCCCACATCGCCCACGAGCGAGGCTACGCGCTGGCGATCGCATCGCTGGCGGCGGCGGTCCACCCGCCGCTGCTGGGTGCCTATTCCGCGTCGAAGGCGGGCGTCGAGGCGCTCGCGAACACGCTCCGGATCGAGCTCGCCCCGAGCGGGGCCCGCGTCGGCGTCGCGTACTTCGCCGAGCTCGACACCGACATGGTCCGCCAGGGGTTCGGCACCGCGGCGGCCAAGCGAAGCGCCGAGATCCGCCGGCCGATGGCACGGGTGAGCCCGCTCGAGGTGGGCATCGATGCGATCGAGCGCGGGATCGCGCGGCGCTCCCGGCGAGTGGTGGCGCCCCGCTGGGTGGCGGCGGCGCTGCCGATGCGGATGCTGGTCCAGCGCGCGATCGAACTTGCCACTCGACCGTCGATCGAGGACGTGCTCGAGATCGCGCGCGACGAGGACGCCCCGCTGACGACGCCCCAACCCGACGTCCACACGCGCTCGCGCTCCTAGCAAACTCATCTGTCCGGCTTTCCGCCGTGTGGGGCGATTAGTCGCGTTTGCTGGGTGTTCGACCGTCCGGGGACCGCTCAGAACCGCCGGGTTGGGGCTGTGGAATGCAGCACGGTTGCAGCGCACGGGTTTGCTGCACAGGCCGCGCGGCCGCGAAGCTCAAGCCCTCGTCTAAAGGGTTGAGCGAGCGCTCCCAGGCGCACGAGCGCATCTCCGAGCGCGTGGCCGGTGGTGACGGTCGCCCACCGGCGTCACGGCCCCGCTGCCCATGGCGCCGGAGTTTCCCAATACAACGGCTTGGCCAGGCCTTCAAAGACGCGGAGCCTGTTCGAGCTGATAAGCAATTGGGCCCGACGAGGGGGCCCGCCGGTCACCTGGCCGCATCCGGCCGCCGATTCCACGCCATCCGGGCGAAATCCCGATCCCGCCGATGGTCGTTCCGGTCCGGCCCGAATGCTGCCGGGATTAGCCCGAAGCGAAAGCGACCGGCGGGGAGTCGCGTGAGCGCGGCCCGCCTTGCGAATGCGTTGCGACGCCTGCGCCCAGCACGTCAGTGGGGGCGCGGCCTATCCTCCCCGGCATGCAGTCAGGCGGGCAGAGCGATGGGGAGCCACGCTGGGAGTACCGGATTCTGTGGCGCTATGGTGCGCTCCTCCTGGTCGCGGTGGGACTTGCCGCAATGGCGGTCGCAGCAACGGGAGTCTGCGGTACCGCGATCAGCGTGACGCTGCTGCCTATCGGATTCGTTTCTCTCGTGGCGGGAGTCGTACTGCCGAGGATCGAGGGCAAGTTCACAGCGGGGCCGAGCGGGCTATCCGCCGAGGTGATGGCCGTGCACCGGCTGGACCAGGCACGGTGGGTCGCGTCTGGTCCAGCACTCGCGCCTGAGGGATCAAGCCTGACGACGGCCGAAGAACCCCAGATCACGCTCGGAGACGTATGGGATGCACTTGATGCGGCTGGGCTCGCGCCAACCCAAGGCGCGTTGGGCACCGCGTACTTCAGTTTGGCTGACGGGCGGGACCTCGGGATTCCGAACAAGGGCTTTTTCGATCACGGGATCGCGTCGGACGAGCTTCTGGACGTGCTCGGGTCGTGGGGAGTGCGGCCAACGGCTAGTGGCAGGTACGCGATGCCTCCCGATGCCACGCCCGAGATGCGGGAACCACGCGGCCCCCGGTACGTGCAGCCTCACAACTCGTAGATCGGAGTCAGTCCGGCGTCGGGAGTGTGCGTACGCGGCGAGGAGTTTCAGCCGGAGTCGAAGCCTGCCGCCTTGATCGAAAGACAGCAGCGCCCGCCGATCCCGCGCCACGAGGGCAGCGTGCCGATCCCGCCGATGGTGGTTCCGATGGGCGTTGGTCGACGGGGCGCTAGGGGATCTGCCGAACGCCCGCTTCGGCAGCGCTCCGTTCAGCCTCGCACCGTGACCACGTCGCGGAGCAGCGCCCAGAGGACGAACTGCGGCACCGCGACCAGAGCCTCATCGAGTGCCGCTCGCAGCGGGACGGCTTCGGGTGAGTCATCGAGGCGCAGCGCGTTCGTCCACTCGGCCGGGTGGTAGCGGGCGAGCATCGAGAGCCCGTAAAGAAGCGCCCACCACGTCATCAGCGGGAGCAGGAAGTTGCCCGAATCGTTCAGGTCCGGGCGCAGCCACCGCTGATCGCGGATGCGGTGCTCGAAGGCGTGGCTGCGGAACTCCCACTCGCGCTCGCCGACCGTTTCGCCCTGGGCTTCCCAGACTACCTCGACCTCCCAGGTGTCGAACGTCCTACGGTCCCTCCGCACCCCTCGGGGACGGTTGAACAGCCACCCTTCGGCGGTTGGGTAGTGGGCCAGTTCGGCCGTAACGATGGCGTCGAACTCGTCGTCTCCGACCTCGTCGGACCGATCGAACAGCCCGGTCGACAGGTGTCGCTCGTACTGGAAGATGATCGCGGCGTCTACCCACCGGCCCAGCAGGTCGACTTCGCTGATGTCGTCCTCGACGCGCCGCACGGGAAGCGGACGTCGCCACCGCTCGCCCCGCAGGTCCTGCTCCCAGAGGTCGGGCAGCGAGGCCCAGAGGGCCCCGAGTTCGACCGGCTTCGTCAGGGTGCCTTGTCCGGCCGCTGCGGCAACGCACGAGAACGAGTCGATCTTGCCCTTCTTGCTGACAAAGTCAGGCCGCACGGTCGAGCGCAGGGTGGAGTCGCCAAGGTTGTGCTTCAGCCCGTGCGCTGCAGGCATCCAGGGGTCGTCGGCCCACGCCGCAGCGATTGCCCGACCGGCTTGGCTCGCGGCATAGAACAGGGCCAATGGGCGAGACGCATAGCCAGAGGTGGACGCCGCCTCCATCAACTCCTCGAATTGCTGTAGCGCGGCCGAGTACACGGCGGCCCGCGCAGGGTCGTCCTGCGCCCGACCCGGCCGCGAGAAACGTGTCTCGCGGATTAGGTTCCAGGTCGCTTGCTGCATTCAACCGCCGAGTCGAATGTGGGCCGCGTCGTGGTCCGGAACACAACCGTGAGAGCTTCAGCAAGTGATGAGTTGGCAGGTCGGAAGCCCATCGCTTGGGGAGTTGCGCCAGTACCCGGACACATACGTTCCGTCGCTGCGGAAATAGGGACGGACGTACTGATTCTTTGGAATCCTGCTGCGTTGAACTCGCCAAAGCCGGGAGCGGTCGTATCAGGCACGGATACACCCTGCCCAGCGGAGTTCCAATAGGCCCCGGTGAGGGTCGGTGAGTAACCGGGGTCGATCGCGGCATAGTTCGATACACGCACTGTCGTGTTCGGAAGCGCAAACGCCTTCGGCACGTCAAGGCAGCCGCCTGGCAGTGTCGTAGCTGGAAGCGTGACTGGAGGCAGGTCGGTTGCTGGCAGTTCAACTGGCGGGTAGGTCGTGCCGTCTATGGTCGTGCCGGGATCGTTTCTGCCGGGATATGCGTGCCGGGGACGTGGACAGCGGCGATGTGGACCGCCGGATAGCAGGTGCGCGTTGCAGACGAGGGCGAGGTCGGGGTTGAGGCCGTCGACGATGCCGAGCCGGTCGCCGGACGAGGGAGGCTCGGCGCTCCGTGAGAGGTTGGCGTTTCGTCGCTGGCGTTGTCGTGGTCGGCGTTGTCGTGGTCGGCGTTGTCGTGGTCGGCGTTGTCGTGGTCGGCGTTGTCGTGGTCGGCGTTGTCGTGGTCGGCGTGCTCTCCGTCGTCGTGGTCGCTTGCACGGCGGCAGCCGTACTTGCCGCCGTCGGCGTCGTCGTTGAGGCGCTTCCACAGCCCGGTACAACGACGACCGCCGAGCCGAGGACGACTCCCGATACCGCCACTGCCAGCCCACGCCGCATCTCTGAAGCCTCCCCATTCGACCTCCAGTTCCGGCCGCGATCCTAGCCGGGTGGTGTCCCAGGCACAAGACGATCACGAAGGCTCCGCCCAAGAAGGTCAGGGCTTGAGTCAAGGCCGCTGGTCGGGTATGAATCCCGGTGGGAATCGGCCGGATTAAGCCGAGGAGGCCAAGTGGGATACGGCGACGACGGGTCGTGAGATAAGAAGCAGGCCCGCGCGGGAGAGGTGAGTTTGATATGTCACTGACGGTAAGAGCGAGCGTCGCGGGCTTCGTGGCCGCCGGGGTGCTGCAGCTCGCCGGGGCGGCGTCCGCCGGTGGCGGCCACGGCGCACTACCAGAACACGGACCCGTGAGCACCGGGTCCGCGGCCAACCCGCAGGTCCGGTCGGTCTGCTGAACTACGACTCGTCCGGCACTCTGACAGCGCAGTTGACCTTCTTTCACGCGCTCGCCGACCCGAGCCAGACCTCGGCTCTGCACGATGCGTTGGCGACCGTACTGTTGGGCGACGCCTACGGCGGGGACGGCTTCCCCGACTGTGAGCGCGGACACGACGGGGTCTTCCTGTCGGTCGGACTCGGGGAGGGGATGCCCACCACCGTCAGTTACGCCGATTACTTGCCGCCGCTGAACGTGCCCGCGCAGACGAGCGTGACTCCGGACCGAACCGAACTCGACATCACTGTGCAGAGCCCGCTGTTCGCCAACATGAACCTGATCTGCTGGGAAGTCACTGCGGCGAACCCTGCCGACACGAGCGACCAGGACGGGTTCTGGAGCGGCTTCCGGCTGATGGACGGGTTCACCCCCCAGGACGGCGACCTCGCCTACGTCGGCAGCGAGGATCTGGAAAGCGAGGCCCGCTGGGTCAACAACAACCTGGGGCGCGTCAAGAACCCAGTGTTCTTCAGCGGCACCGCGTTCCAGTGCCGCCGGGACGGGTTCGGTGGCGTGCGCTGCGGTGGAGCCCGCCGCATGCCCTCGATAGTCGGCAAGCCCACCCTGTCGATCCAACGGCACCCAGTACTTCACTACCCGCAGGGTGCAGGGCGGCGAGGAGGAACTCGCCTGGCATCACGACGAGCACGCCACCCTCGGCTGGCACAGATGCCCGGCGGCGCTTCACCCCCGGGCGCGGCTGATAGGCCGCCCGTGCCACGTGACCGTCCACTGGACCGGCACGCGCGAGCTTTACACGTTGCTGCGACCACGCGCTGACGTTCGCGCGCTCCACCCCGCGCGGCAGGAATCCGCCTTATTTCCGTCGCGCGCTGCGTCGCCCGTCGCACCCACTGGCGCCCGTCAGCCTAGATGAGGAAGAACGGCGGGCGGCCGGGGGTCGGGAACCCCGGCCGCCCTCTGCTGTCGCGGATCCGAACGGCGAACACAGACAGCTTGGGGATGGGGCCGTCACCCAACCACGGACGACCCCATCCCAACCGACGCGCCAGAGGAGGAGAGGAGGGCGCGTCGCCCGGGTCTGGAGCCCGGAAAGGTAGGGGGCGGTCCCTCCCGCAGGTGGATGTAGGAGGAACCGCCCGCACGGACTGCGCCAGCGGATGCGGAGGCCGACCCGCGCGGCTCGCGTGCCCGGCTACCATCTGTGTCCAGAAGACCTGTCGGGGATGGGCCGGTGGGCATTTGGTTCGTGGCGGTCTGGGCGCGGGAAGGCCAGGGTGGGCACGGCACGGGATGGCGCGGCGGGCAAGGC
>CAWCMG010000002.1:0-369530 GCA_963796575.1 uncultured Solirubrobacterales bacterium
CCGTCAGCTTCGTGCCCAGGCGGCCAACCACGACCGCCGACAGCGGGGCGACGACTACGATCGCGCCCGCCGCCGGGAGCATCCGGATCCCCGCTTGCAGCGCGCTATAGCCGAGTTGGAACTGCAGGAACTGGGTCATCACGAACAGCATTCCCATCAGGGCGAACGTCATCGTCGCTGTGCTCATCACCGCTCCGGAGAACCCGGCTTGCCGGAAGAAGCGCAGCTTCAGCATCGGATGCGGGGTGCGAGACTCCCATCCAACGAAGCCCGCAAGGGTGACAATGCCGCCGACGCCGGTGCCGAGCACCTCGGCGGAGGTCCACCCGTGCACCGGAGCCTCGATCACCGCCGACAGCACGAGCCCGAGGCCAAGGATCGAGAGCAGCGAGCCAACGAGGTCGAGGCGCTGAGCGTGCTCGTTGCGCGAGTTCGGGACGAACGGGATTCCGGCGGCCAGGCCGATCAGCGCGATCGGGACGTTGATCAGGAACACCGAACCCCACGCGAAGTGGGCCAGCAGGACGCCACCGACGATCGGGCCGAGCGCGACGCCGGCGCCCGTAGTGCCGGCCCAGATACCCAGCGCCCGCTGCCGTTCGCCGCGATCGGTGAAGGTATTGGTGATGATCGCGAGCGTCGCCGGCATGATCAACGTCGCGCCGAGGCCCATGCTCGCGCGGGCTGCGATCAGCATCCCCGCGGAATTCGACAACGCGGCCCATGTCGAACACGTGGCGAATACCGCCAGTCCGACCAGGAAGGTTCGCTTGCGACCGACCCGGTCGGCAACGCTTCCCGACACCAGCATCAGGCCACCGAACACGAGCACGTACGCGTCGACGATCCATTGCAGCTCGCTGTCGCTGGCATGGAGGTCGCGCACCAGAGTCGGGAGCGCCACGTTCAGCACGGTGTTGTCGAGCGAGACGATCAGCAGCGGCACGCAAAGCACCGCGAGCGTCAGCCACCGGTTCACGTTCCGCGGTGGCCGCGCTGCCGCACCACGATGCCGTGCTCGCGCTCGAGCTCGCGCGGGACCGTGAGGCCGGCGACGCGGCTCATCCAACGAAGTGCCTTCCGTAGGCCTGTCCCGTATCGGGGGCATGAACAGACGATCGCGGCGACGTGGTCGCCGACCAACCGTAGGCCGCCACAGGCGTGCCCGGAGAAACCACGATGCCGGCTCGCGGTCCATCCCGATGTGAGTCGACCCCGGCGTTGATGCAGTTGTAGGCGCACGCGTGCCATTCCGGCTCAATCCAGCGTGTTCCGAATCACTTCATGCTCGCCCTGATCGTCGCCAATCTTCGCCGTCGGAAGGCTCGAACCGTGCTCACCGCGGCGGGTATCGCGATCGGGGTGGCGGCGATCGTGGCGCTTCTTGCCCTATCGGCGGGGCTGAATCGGACCGCGGGTCAGCTCGTCCATCTCGGGCGTGCGGATCTGGGTCTGTTCCAGCGCGACGCCGGCGATCCGACCTCGTCCGTGCTGCCGCTTTCGCTGTTGCCACGCCTTCGGGCCCAGCCCGAGATCATTGACGCCACTCCCATCCAACTGGTCGTGAGCGCGGTTCCCCGAGCCCCCTCCGCAGTTGTGTTCGGCGTCGATCAGAACGGGTTCGTTGCCCGCAGGCTGGTGGTCACGGCCGGTCACGGGCCAGCCGCGGGACAAGTGGTGGTCGGCGACCTTCTGGCCAGCCACTTGCACCTCGCCCCCGGCGGATCGATCGAGCTCGGCCGGCGAGCGTTCCTGATCGCCGGCGTGTACCACGCCGGCATCGAGTTTCAGGATCAGGGCGTGATCACCACGCTCGCCGACGCGCAGGCACTGGCGGGACGGACACCCCAGGAGACGACCACGATCGCGATCCGCCTCGCCCCACAGGTGACTCCCGCCACGGCCAAGAGCGAGCTCGAGCGAGCGTTCCCGGGTCTCTCGGCGATCTCGGATCCCAGCGAAGCGATCCGTTCGGGCGCCAACAGCGAGCTGATCAGCAAGGCGGTGCTGTTGATCGTTGTGCTGGCGTTGATCATCGGCGCCCTTACGGTCGCCAACACGATGCTCGCCGCGGTTCTCGAACGGCGCCGCGAGCTGGCGCTACTCTCGACCGTCGGCTGGAGCGGGTCCCAGCTCGCGGGCCTGGTGCTCGGCGAGGCGGTCGCCGTCAGCCTGCTGGGGACGACTGCCGGACTGCTGCTGGGGCTGGTGGGGAGCCGGCTGCTTCCGGCTGCGCTCGGGCTTCAGAGCTTTATCACGCCCGAGCTCACGGCATGGGCCCTCGGCCGCGCCTGCCTGATCGGAGTAACGATCGGGGTGCTCGGCGCGGTGTATCCGATCTGGCGGGCAAGCCGCACGTGGTCGGCCAGCACCCTCGCGCAAACCTGAGCTAGACGACCTGTCCGTCGACCAGCCGGACGACGCGATCCGCTCGTGTCGCCACGGCCGCGTCGTGGCTGACGACCAGCACGGTCATGCCGTGAGCCTCGCGCATCGAGGCGAGCAGGTCGAGAGCGCGCGCCGCGCTCTCTTGGTCCAGCGCGCCGGTCGGCTCGTCCGCCAGCAACAGTCGAGGATGGTTGGCAAGCGCGCGCGCCAAGGCGACCGTCTGGCGCTGTCCGCCAGACAGCTCTGAGGGAAGGTGTCGGGCACGGTCGGCAAGACCGACCTCGACGAGCAGCTCTGAGCTCCGTTGCCGCCGCTCCCGGCGACCAACGCCGGCGGCTAGCAGCGCCGCCTCGATGTTGCTCTGCGCGCTCAGGTACGGGAGTAGAAGGTTGTCCTGGAAGACGAAGCCGACCAGCCGCCGGCGGAACTCGACGGCGTGCCGGGGCTCGGGCACCGGCATCCCGGCAACCGTGATGGCGCCGGAGTCCGGGCGGTCGAGGCTGCCGATCAGGTTCAGCAGCGTGCTCTTGCCCGATCCCGACGGGCCGGTGACCGTCACGAACTCCGACGCCGCAACGGCCAGCGAGACCCCGCGCAGCGCCCTGACAGGACCGAACGACTTGACCACATCTGCGAGGACGACGTCGGCGCCGCCTTCGCGTATCGGAAGGGACCGCCGTGGCCGCCGACGGCCTCTCCGGCCAGCGGTGAGCACCCCGGCTGCCCCGCTCATCGACTGACCGTAACGGGCCAATCGAGCGTGATCGAACCGAGCCGTGTGTGCACAACCGCCTGGAGGCTCAACGGCATGCCGATCGCGTCGGCAGGGAACTCGATCGTGTCATGCCAGTGCCCATCGACGACCGGATGGGTTGGCGGCGTGTCCCGTCCTACCACCTGTCCCGCGAACGCGAACTCGATGTCGACCGTTCCGCTCAACGGGTGACCCGCCGCATCGCTCACCGCGACGGAGTAACGCCAGCTCTGCTTCACCTTGGGCGCATGATTCTCGCCGCGGAGCGCACCTCGCACCGAGCCGCTCGTGACCGACGCCGCACCCTGGCTCTGGGTCGACGACGTCACCGTCGTCACCGTCGTCGCCGTCGTCGCCGTCGTCGACGTCGACGTCGACGCAGCGGTGGAGCTCGCCGAGCCCGAGCTCGATCCGCCACAGCCCGCCAATCCGGTCGAGAGCACGGCAGCGGCGAGAAACGAGGCCACCCCCAGCTTGTCCGGGCGCATGCAGCCTGGTTTCGCAACGAAGTGGAACATGGTCTCGTCCACGGTAGGCGCCACGTCGCTCCACGCCATCCGCGCCACGTCACGCGTTCGAAGGATTTACTACTGAAGGATGCGCCCGGCTGGACGCGGATCGGCCCGAGCGGCGGACTGCGCCGGACTGCGATTAGGGAGAACTACCGATGCGTTAGGCGTGCCGGCCGAGCACGATGACTTCCCGGGCAGTCCAGACGGCCGCTCACAGACTTGGAGGTCAACACGATGAGCACAACGCGCCTTGAAATCCTGGACCGAAGCGTCGAAAAGGCGCATATCTGGATCAACGATCTCGCCGAAGAGCTCGGCACCGAAGACGTCCACGAGGCTTACCGCGTCCTGCGCGCATTCCTGCACGCGCTCCGCGACCACCTCTCGGTCGATGAGGCCGCACAGCTCGCCGCGCAGCTGCCGATCTTCGTACGCGGCGTCTTCTATGAGGGGTGGGATCCGAGCAGCACACCGGAGCGTGCCCGCGATCTCGGAAGCTTCCTCACGAGGATCGCCGGCGAGGCAAGGCTCGGAGGGGAGACGCAGGCCTCATTTGCATCCACCGCCGCCTCCCACGTGCTCCAGCGTCACATCTCCGAGGGTGAGGGTCTGAGCGTGCTGCGTGTCCTTCCGCAACCTCTCCGCGAGCTGCTCGACACGCGATAGTGACTTCGTCGCTCACGGAGCGTCACGGGTCTTCTACTGATCGCGCTGCGGTGCGGTACCGATGACGTGCGTGGTGTTCAGGCGTACGTTCTCATAGAAGTGCATGTCTCTGGCCAGTCCATCAAGAAAAGGAGGACATGATGCCAGTCACCAAGAAATCCGCCACCGAGCCGCGCGTGACCGTTGCCGCGCACGCCCGGGCCGAGAACGATGCACGCAGGCTCGAACACATCAATGCGTCGCTCGAGGCGGCCCAGAAGGACCTCGCCGCGATCGGTGGGAGCCTCGGCATCGGGATGCGCGACCTGCGTCGTGATGTGAATAAGCTGTTGCGCGATGCGCGCCGCGACCTGCTCAAGATGCGCCGAGCGTTGCTGCGCGACGTCGAGCGACTACAGCGTGATCTGACCGCGGCGGCGACCGCAAAGCCGCCGGCGTCCCGTCGAGCGACGACCGGGGCGACCAAGCCGGCGAGGCCCGCGAGCCGCCGGCCGGTCGCGACCGCGCACTGAAACGGTGCACGGCCAGCCGAGGGAATGACCTCATGAGTAATCCCAAACACTCCTCCGCGCTGCAGTCACTGATGGCTGACGGCGCGGAGGACGGCTGGGTCAAAGATGACGTGCCGGAAGCTACGTACGTCAACGGGGATCTGGCGCACTACACCATGGATACCATGGCGCAGTTTCTGGCCGAGGTCCGTCGCCACCCGCTGTTGACCGCGGCCGAGGAGATCGAGCTGGCTCAGCGGATCGAGCGCGGCGATCTGGAAGCGAAGGACAAACTGGTCTCGAGCAACCTGCGGTTGGTGGTTTCGGTCGCCAAGCGCTATCAGGTGAGCAGGCATCTGACGCTGCTGGACCTGGTGCAGGAAGGAATACTCGGGCTGATTCGCGCGGCAGAGAAGTACGACTGGCGCCGCGGTTTCAAGTTCTCGACGTACGCGACGTTGTGGATTCGACAGGCGATTCAGCGTGCCTTGGATAACAACGCGCGGGTGATCCGGCTGCCGGCCGGCGTCGCACAGCAGGAGCGCAAGGTCGCCGCCGCCCGGCGCCGCCTGGTCGCAACGCTAGGTCACGAGCCCACGTTCGAGGAGCTCGCCGACGCAACCGGCTTGCGAGTCGCGCAGATAACGAAGTTGGCCGCCGTCCCTCGGGTGGTCACGAGCCTCGACCGGCCGGTCGGCGACGATGCAGAGACAACTATCGGCGAGCTCCTGCCGTCCGGGATCCCGGAGCCTGGGGAAGAGATTCGAGTGAGCCTTGAGCAAGAGCACGTTCGCCGGGTCGTCGACCAGCTGGGTGAGCCCGAGCGTTCGGTGATCCGGCTCCGTTTCGGTCTCGAGCGCGATCGCAAGCCGAAGACGTACGCCGCGATCGGAAGGGAGCTGGGGATCGAGCCCCATCGCGTCCGCGCGATCGAGGACAGGGCGCTGCGACTGTTGGCGCTGGACCGCGAGCTCGAGGAACTCCGAGCCGCGTGATGCATCCGTAACGAGCGTGATCACCCGCGTCGCCCGTCAGGTGTTGCTTCTGTTCGGGGCTGGGCTCCTGGCGGCGACGACTGCTCAGTCCGCCGTCGCCGCTGGGTGGGCGGTCCAGCCCGAGGCCAGACCACTCCCCGGAGTGCCCGCCGGCCACGGCAGCGCGTGGCTGAACGGACTAGCCGCGACCTTCAACTTCCTGAACCGCTCCGCGACACACGTCGTGTCCATCTCCGACGTGCCCACTCCCGACACATCCCCCCCAGGCTGCATCTCAAGACACTCCTCCAACGTCCAGCAATGCAACACCAAGCTCACCGCGGCAACCCGCCTACCGAACGTCAAGATCGAAGAGCACGAGCTCGCCCAACGCGAGCACGTCGACTGGATCGACCCAACCTCGTGGTTTTGCACCCCCACAACCTGCCCCGCGATCGTCGGCAACCTGCTCGTCTACCGGAACATCGCGCACATTGAGCCGGCCTGGTCGCGGTTCATCTCACGGGTCCTCGCCGACGCGATCGTGCCGATCATGCGGGGCGCTCGGACCGGCACGTGACCTGCGTAGTTGCCCACCGCGGTCGGCGCGCCATTACCGATGTCCTCGCCTTCCGGGCTTGAGAGTCTGCGCTCGAGATGTCCGTGCTCGTTCCCGTTCTCGTCGCCTTGGCCGTCGTCCCGATCCCGATCGAGATCCTCGACAGCCTGCCCGCGCACGTCCTGCACGGGCGGCCTCCTATCCAGGGTGCGAAGCTCGAACAGCTCGGCGGCGGCGCTCATCGCGCGATGACGCGCGGGACCCTGTACCGCGCCGGTGCCGGCTAGGCGCTCCTCTCGGGGCGAAGCGCCGGCGGGAACGTTCGCGGCGCTGCAGGTGCGCAACTACCGGCTGTTCTTAGCCGGTCAGGCCGTCAGCCTGACCGGGACGTGGATGCAATCGGTGGCGCTGTCGTGGCTGGTGTTCGAGCTGACCCATTCCGGGACGGCGATCGGGCTGGTGCTCGCGGCCCAGTTCCTGCCGGTGCTGGCGCTTGGGGCATACGGTGGTCTGATCGCCGACCGCGTGCCCAAGCGACCGCTGCTGATGGGCACACAGACGGCGCTGGCCGCGCTGGCGCTGCTGCTCGGTCTGCTCACGGTGACGCACACGATCGAGCTGTGGATGGTGTTCGTGATCGCCGCGTTGATCGGCATCGTCACCGCGGTGGACACTCCGACGCGCCAGACCTTCGTGATGGAGATGGTGGGGGGCGACCGGGTCCAGAATGCCGTCAGCCTGAACAGCGTGCTCACCAACGCCTCGCGCGCCGTTGGGCCGGCGATCGCGGGCGGGCTGATCGCCTCCGTGGGTATCGGCGTGTGCTTCCTCGTCAATGGCGCCAGCTTCCTCGCGGTGCTGGCGGCGCTGGCCGTCATGCGACTGGAGGAGCTGCATCCGTCTCGGCCCGCCGGGCACGAACGCGGTCAGCTCAGGGCGGGCTTTCACTACGTCCGGGGCACGCCGGGCCTGCTCGTGCCGCTGCTCATGATGGCTCTGGTCGGAACGCTCGCCTACGAGTTTCCGGTGGTGTTGCCGCTGCTCGCGCATCAGACGCTGCACGGCGGCGCGAGGATATTCGGCTTCCTCAGCTGCGCGATGGGCGCCGGCGCGGTGGCGGGTGGATTGGTGGTGGCGGTGCTCGGAATCACGGGCCTCGAGCCCCTGACCACGGCCGCCGGCTTGTTCGGCATGGCGATGTTCACTGCGGCCGCCCTACCGGCGCTCCCGGGCGAGCTGGCGGCGATGGCACTCGTGGGAGCGGCCGGCACCGCGTTCATGGCCACGGGCAACAGCACGCTGCAGCTCACCAGCGATCCGACGTTCCGCGGGCGGGTGATGGCACTGTGGGCGGTCACGTTCAGTGGGAGCACTCCGATCGGCGCACCGATCGTCGGCGCGGTGTCGGAGTTCGCGAGCCCCCGAGCCGGGCTTGCGCTGGGAGCCCTGGCCTGCGTGCTCGCCGCCGCCCTCGGGGCGGCCGCCGTCACGCGCACGCCGCCCGCGGAGCGCCGCCACCCCCATTCCGTGCCGATGGAATGGACCGCCTACCAGCAGCCGGAGGCGCCGTGACACGCCACGCGGACGTTACTTACGTGTAACGCAGAGCTTCCCCTGGCTTGAACGCCACCGCGCGGCGGAGGGGGATCAGCATGGCCACGAGCGCGAGCACGACGGTACCGGCGAGCGCAATCGGGATGTTCAGCGCCGGGAAGGTGAACAGAACGTGTTCGTTGAACACGTTCTGTTGAGAGCGTGACGACGGCGTGAGCAAGGCCCAACGAGAGCGGGATCCCGATCAGCCAGCCGGCGAGCGCGACGGTCAACCCTTCGGTGGCGAAGATCCGCCTGACGTCGCGGGCAGGGGCGCCGATGCAGCGCAGGATCCCGATCTCGCGCGTGCGCTCGAGCACGACCATCGTGAGCGTGTTGATCAGCGCGACCATGCTGATCGCGACGATCAGCAGCCCGAGCACGGTGATCGCAGTGGTGACCCCACGGTACGTGGCGCGGTCGTTGGCGGCGCCGACGTACTCGATCTCCGTGATCCAGTACATGTTCACCGCGCCGGGGGTATGGAGCACGGACTGCAGGGTGGTCAGCGGCATCCACAGGACCGTGCCGCTCTGCTGCTGGTCGGAGACGATTCCGACGACGGTGAACTGCGCGCCGGTCAGGTTCCGTCCCTCACCGCTGATCGGCAACGACACCATGCTGCCGATCTGCTCGTCGTTGGCCACAGGGTGACCTCGCCGCCCTTGCCCGGCTTGTTCTCGGTGGCCTCGCCGGTCACGACGTCGATTCAAGTGGGCGCCGCCGGGCCCACGTCACCCGGTCGGGACGAGCCCGTCGCGCCCCGCTGTCATCGGCGTGGTCGTGGCGCAGAGGCACGGTCCCGCGCACCCGTGTGCCGTGGCCCGCCGGCGAGACGATCACGAGCATGCCTCCAGCGGCCTCGATCCGGTCACGCATTCCGGTGACGCCGCTCCCTTCGGGGACCGCCGCGCGCGCGAGGCCGACGCCGTCGTCACTGACCGCGAACTCGATCACGTCGGCTCGCCGTGCCAGCGTCACGGTCACCGTCACGCCCGGTCCGGCGTGCTTGGCCGCGTTCTGGATCGCCTCACGGAGGCAAAAGTAGACCGCCGCCTCGATCGCGGCCGATGCGCGCCCGACGCCCTCGTCTGCGACGTGGATCGGCACCGGCGATCGAAGCGCGAGCGATCTGAGCGCGTAGGCCAGGCCGAGGTCATGCAACTCGGCCGGATAGATGCCGTGCGCGAGCGCGCGAACCTCCTCGAGCGCGGCTTCCGCGTCTCGCTGGGTGGCGTCGAGTCGTTTGATCAGCTCCGCGTCGTCGGCCAGCTCTCGCGCGGATTCTAGGCGTATCTGCAAGGCCACGAGACGCTGCTGCGCGCCGTCGTGGAGATCGCGCTCGAGACGCCGTCGCTCGCGCTCGCCAGCGTCGACGATTCGCGCGCGCGACGCGCGCAGCGCCTCGACGAGGCGCGCGTTGTCGAGCAGCATCAGCGAGGTCGCGGCCAGGCCCTCGAGCACCGTCGAGTCGGCATCGAGCATCGGGTCGTGGACCAGCGCCGCGACTGTTTGGTCGTTCCGCGTGAGCCACGTGACCCCGCGCCCGGACCCCTCGTCCGGCACCCTCACGGTGGCCTCATCCACGTCGACGAAGCGGCGGCGCTCCGCCGACCACAGTACGAGCCTTAGCGACGGGTCGCCGAGCGCGTCGCCGAGCAGCTGCTGGACGGCGGCGGGCGTGAGCGGCTTTCCGCCCGCTCGGACGGCGACCTGACCGAGGCTGATCGCGGCGAACACGTCGCCGCGGACCTGGCCGGCGAGAATCGCGAACGGAATCGCGATGACGAGGAAGCCGCCCGTGATCCTGAGCGTCGCGTTCAGACCGACGGAAGCGGGATTCAGGAACTGAGTGATCAGGAAATCGGTCACGCTCGCGACGAACACGGCCGCAAGCGGCGCGATCGCGCGGCGGCGCAGACGGCCCGAGGACCTGACCTTCGCGAGCAGCAGCATCGCGACGCCGATCGCCGAGACCGCGAACAGGATGCGCACGGCGGTGCCGAGCGCCGCTCCCGTGGCGGCGTGGCCACCGAGGACCTGCAGCGCGTTCGGTGGGCAGCGGTGACCGCAGTTGACGAACGAGCCACCCGCCGGAAGCGACGGGGAAAGCGCGAGTAGCAACGCCCACACCACGGCGGTGCCGATCGCGATCGCCGACATGAACGCGCGCTCGAACCGTGACTCGAGCCGGCCGCTCGGGAAGCACAGATACAGGTAGGCCGTGTACACGACGCAGGCCGCCCACGCGACCATTCCCAGCGTGTGCACGAGCGAGGCACCCGAGCCCGCCAGCGAGGTGGCGGCGTACACCAATCCCACCCCGGTGACGACCGGACCCAGCCGGCTGTCGGGTCGCCGCCACCAGGTGTACGTCCCAACCGCCGAGTACGCCGCGACGATCGCCGCCCGCCATAGCCCGACCGCACTCGGATTCACGAGCACCGGACTGTGCACCCCGGTCCACGCTGTCCAGGCGACCGCGACGACGCCCACCGCCCCGAGGACGGGCACCAAGAGCCAGCCCGACTCATCGCTCCGGGCGAACCGCGCTCGACTGATCGCTTCGACTGCCACTGACACTGAGATGCTCGTGTCGACGTGCGTTTCGAGCATCGGTAAAAAACACCGACCACCCCCCGGACGCAATACGTACGGCGTGCGCGCTCGCACGGATGACAGGGCGCGGCGCGCCGCGCGCAGCTTCATGACGGGATCGAGTTTCGCCTCGCCGAGGTGGAGAGAATCGAGACCGCGGACAACAGCGTCCGGCTCGCCGGTGGTGAGGCGGTTCCCTATGACTTGCTGGTGATCGCCTCGGGCGCCTCGCTGCTACCCGAGGAGACCGAGGGTCTCACGGGCGGGGGGTGGGAGGAGCGGATGTTCAGCTTCTACACGATCGAGGGCGCCACCGCGCTGCGCGATGCGCTGCGATCGTTCGATCACGGACGGTTGGTTGTCAACATGGTCGACCTGCCGGTCAAGTGCCCGGGATCAACGTCACCACCGAGTTCAACACCGGTCAGGTGGACGGCGCCGCCGGCCGGCTGATCAGCTGGGACGATCGCGAGGTTCCGTTCGACCTGCTGGTCGCGATCCCCCTGCATGGCGGCTCTGAGTTCGTCGGGCGCTCGCCCGGGCTGGGCGATGAGCTCGGATTCGTCGTCGTCGATCGCGGGACGCTTCAGGCGACCGCTGCCGCCAACGTGTTCGCGCTCGGCGACGCCACCGACGTCCCCACCTCGAAGGCCGGATCGGTCGCGCATTTCCGGGGCGCCGTTGTCGGCTCATCGAGGAACAGCAGGTCGGGATCGCCGACGAGGGCGATCGCCATCTCCAGCCGCCGCTGCTGCCCGCCGGAGAGACGCACGATCCGCTCGTCCCGCTTCTCGCCGAGACCGACGACCTCGATCACCTCGTCGACGGCTCGGCGGTTCGGGTACAGGCTCGCGTACATCATCACCGTCTCACGAACGGTCAGATACGGCTCGACGCCCGTCGACTGGAAGACGATCCCGATCCGCGGCCTGAGGCGCGAGCGCTCCGACGCCGGATCGCAGCCGAGAACCTCCACCTCGCCGGCATCGCGCGATCGGTAGCCCTCGAGGATCTCGACCGTCGTCGTCTTCCCGGCACCGTTCGGACCCAGCAGCGCGAAGATCTGGCCGACCGGGATGTCGAGATCCAGGCCGCGTACCGCCTCAACCGGACCGTACGACTTTCGAAGCCCACGCACGCTCACCGCGAGCGACGCACCACCGGCATGGCCGCGCACGCCCTCAGCAGCCTCGACCGCCTGTGTACTTCCCAGATGCCTCACGTGATCGCTCCTTGGCGGGAAGGTACCCCGCACGGCATCGCTGGGCATCCGGAATAGCGCGCACGGCGCGAGGGGATCAACCGTGGATGACCAGCACGCGGGCCGAGCGTGTTCGAGCTCTGCGACCAGGTCTACGGCGCCGTGAGCGCAACCCCGGCGTGGTCGAGCAGAAATCGGCGCTGTTCCTCGTGCATGTTCTCCGGTAGAGCCGAGAACCACCGCCCTCGAGGCTGCGACCGCCCATCCGGCTCGGCGCGGAATACCAGCCCGACGGGCGAGTCGAGCCCGTTCTCGAAATGGCTCGGGTACTCGATGTAGCCGACCAGCGGCCCCACCCGCACGGAGACGCCGAGCTCGTCACGTGCGACCCGACGCACCGCATCGATTAAGCGCTCGCCGTAACGCACCGTCCCGCCCGGGAGGTTCCAGGTCCCGAGGCACGGCTCGACATCGCGCAGCGCAAGCAGCACGCCGGCCTCCTCGGCGGCGATCAGCACCTCCACCGTGAGGCGTGGGACCTTCGCGAAGATCCGGTCGAACTCATCCTTGGGCAGCGGCCGTTGCGTTGGCTTCATAGGAATCCTCAGCGATCACATGTTTGCGCCGCCCAATCATCTTCTACGAGCGGCTCTGACCTCATTCGGTCTGCCGGCGCAGTGTCGCCGCCCCGAGCACCAGCGCGCCCGCCGCGAACCCCACCACGATCGCGATGTCGGCGCTCACGGCGCCGCCGGCGCCGGCCTGGCGCGAGAGATGGTGCATCCCGTCTACGGCGTAGGACAGGGGCAGCGCGTCGGAGATCGCGTGCAGAACGGATGGCATTCGGTCGCGCGCGACGAGCAGCCCGCACAGCAGGAGCTGGGGCAGGATCACGAGCGGGAAGAACTGCACGACCTGGAACTCGGTGCGGGCGAATGCGCTCGCAAGCAGGCCGAGGCCCGTGCCGAGCAGCGCCACGCACACCGCCAGGACGACCAGCAGCGGAACCGGCCCCTGGACCCGCAACCCGAGCGGACCGAGGGTCAGCGCGCATACGACGATCGCCTGTGCGGCCGCGAGCAGGCCGAAGGACAGCGCGTATCCGCCGAGCAGCTCGAGCCTCCCGAGCGGGCTCGTCAGCAGGCGCTCCAGGGTGCCGGTCACCCGCTCGCGCAGCAGCGCGATCGAGGTCACGAGGAACACCGTGGTCAGCGGGAAGAACGCCAGCAGTGGCGCGCCGGCTTGGTCGAACGCCGCGCGGTGGTGGGAGTAGATCAGGCGCAGCAGCGTCTCGAGCACGCACGGGACGAGCAGCATCAGCGCGATCGTCCGCGGGTCGTGGCGAAGCTGGAGCAGTACGCGCCGTGCCGTCGCGAGCGTTCGAGCCGTGCTCATCGCCGCTCGATCAGTCGAATGAAGGCCTCGTCGAGGTCGTCGGTCCCGGTGCGGTCCGACAGCTCTTTCGGGGTCAGCTGGGCGACGAGTCGTCCGTCGCGCAGCAGGATGACCTCGTCGCAGTGACGCGCCTCGTCGAGCACGTGACTGGAGACGAGCAGCGTGGATCCCTCGACGGCAAGCTCGCCGAACAGTTGCCAGAGGTCGCGCCGCAGCAGCGGATCGAGCCCAACCGTCGGTTCGTCCAGCAACAACAGCCGCGGGCGCCCCACCAGCGCGGCGGCGAGCGAAACCCGCGCCCGCTGACCACCGGAGAGGTTGCGAACGAGCTGGTCGGCGTGCGATGAGAGCTGCACACGCTCGAGCACGGGGCCGATTTGCCCGCCGTGAATCGCGGCGAAGTAGCGCACGTTCTCGGCCACCGTCAGATCGTCATAGACCGACGGCTCCTGGGTCATGTATCCGAGCGAGCGACGCGCGGCCATGCTACCGGGCCGCTCGCCGAGAACGCTGATCGATCCGCGCACTCCGGACTGGACCCCGGCGATCGCGCGAATCAGCGTCGACTTGCCGCTTCCACTCGGGCCGAACAACCCCGTTACCCGACCGGCGGCTACCGAAGCATCAAGTTCGTGCAGCACGTCCCGCCCGCCCCGCTCCACGGTGACCCGTTCGAGCCTGATCGCGTCCACGCGTGAAGCGCTGGACGAACTGTTCGCCCGTTCCGCAGTACCGCCTCGTGCGGTCATGCACCGATCAGGTGGCGGTCCAGCGCGAAGCGCACGAGCTCGGCGCGGGTCCTCAACTCGAGCTTCTGGAAGATTCGGGCGCGGTGCGTCTCGACCGTGCGGCGGGAGAGATGGAGCTTGGCCGCGATCTCCGCGCTCGTATATCCAAGCGCGATCAGCCGGAGGATCTCGACCTCGCGCGGGCTGAGCAAGCCACCGTCGGCGGTCCGTCGCAGAACCTCCAGTCCGGCGGCGACGCGCGGGCTGACGAACTCCTCGCCGTGCGCGGCCCGATGGACGGCTTCCAGCAGCTCGGTTTCTGCCCGGTCCTTGAACACGAACGCAACCGCGCCGGCGGCGAGCAGCTGCTGCGCGACCAGGGCGCTCTCCTCCGTCGTCAACACGACGATCTCGGTCCAAGGCAGCTCGGTCCGGAGCTGCCGGACCGCCTCGATCGTCGATCCGTTCGGCATGTTCAGGTCGAGCACGAGCACACGCGGCCGACGGCGGTGGACGTGCTCGATCGCCGACGGCAGATCCGATGCTTCGTCGACCACGCTCACACTGTCCTCGACGTCAAGCAGGCGGCGCAGGGTCCGCCTGAACATCGCGTGGTCGTCCGCCAGCACAACCGTGATCGGGAGTTGCTCTCCGTCCAGTTCGCCGTCTGACGCGGCAAGGTGCAGGTGCGAGTTCATGGACGCGAAGCTATCGCCGTACCCGACCGGCGGCGTCGTGAGAAACCTGCTGATCGGGTACGGTAAAGCACGGAGTCGCTCGGCTATATCAGCTGCAGGGCGAAGAGCTCTGCAGGTCCGCCTGGCTGCCGTCGGTGTAAACGAAATGTGACTTGACGGTGAAGCTGTGGGCGGTGCATTTGCCCGCTGTGATCAGCGGCGTCTTGCCGCTCCCGCGTGCGGGCACGTTCAGCTTCAACGACACGAGCACAACCTGGAACCCGGCCACCGTCGGCGAGGGCACGGGGATCGTCAGCTTCGGTCCGGACGTGGTCTCACGGATCACGAGCGTCTGCGGGATCGGGGAGGTCGCCTTCACCACCATGACCATCTTGTTCGGCCCGGCCGCGTAGGCCTTCACGCCGGCGAGGATCGGCTGCGGGAGCGGGAACGCGCTGGCGGTGGCCGAGCCGGTGCCGATCAAGCTCTTGGCGGTGCACGACTTGCCGGCGGTGAGCTGGCTGTCGGACAGCTTGCACGGCTTGACGGTGGAGAGGGCGAACTTCGTCCCGGCGGGGAACGTGATCACGAGCAGCTTGGCGGCCTTTGGCGCCTCGCCCGGCGATGTGGTCGAGCGGATGTCGGCCTTGATACCGGTCGACTTCGCCGCGTGCGCGGCGGTCAGGACGATGTTGCTCGCCTGGGTGAAGTCCGCGAGGGCAACGCCCGCGAGCACGAGCGACAGAACCGCCGCCGCGGCGATGGCAATCAATTTACGCATGGCTGACTTACTCCTTGTCTGAGGTGTGTGGTTGTGCGTAGAGCCCCGCGAAGACGTCGCCATACTTGTCGTAGACGATTGCCCGCTTGACCTTCAGGGTCGGCGTGAGCTCGCCGTCGGCCTGAGTGAGATCGTGGCCGAGGATTGCGAAGCGCTTGACCTGCTCGATCCGCGCGAACTTCCGATTGACTCGGTCGACGTCCTTCTGAAGCTCCGCACGGACCCTTGGATCGGCGGCGATCGTGACCGGGTCGGTGGCAATCCCGATCCGCTCAGCCAGCTTGACCGACTCGTCGCGGTCGAGGGTCAGCATCGCGACGAGGTACGGGCGGTTGTCTCCGTAGACGACCGCCTCGGTGATGAAACGGCTCTCGCGGAGCTCACTTTCGATGTTGACCGGGGCGATGTTCTTGCCGCTCGAGGTGATGATCAGATCCTTCTTGCGCCCGGTGATCGACAGGAATCCATCGGGGCTCAGCGCGCCGAGGTCGCCCGAGCGAAGCCATCCGTCGGCGGTCAGCACCTCATCGGTGGCATCCTGATCGCGGTAATAGCCCTTGAACACGTGGGGGCCGCGGATCAGGATCTCCCCGTCGTCCGCGATCGCGACTTGCGCGCCCGGAAGCGGCTTCCCCACGGTGCCGAAGCGAAGCGCGTCGACGGTGTTGAGCGCCGTCGCCGCGCAGGTCTCGGTCAGCCCATAGCCCTCGAGCACGAGTACGCCGCAGGCGTCGAAGAACTTGAGCAGCTCGGGCGCGATCGGCGCGGCGCCGACCAGCGCGACCTGAAGCTCGGGACCGAACAGCCGCCGGACCTTCGCGAGCACCAGCCGGTCCGCGAGCCGGTACTGGACATCGGTGAGCAGGTCGGGCTGCCGCCGCTCACGCAGGGCTATCCGGGCGCGAGCGCCGCACCGCATGGCCCATTCGAACAGCCCGCGCTGCAGAGCCGGCTTGCGCGAGATCTCGCCGGTGACGGCGCCCTGCATCTTCTCGTAGATACGCGGCACGGCCGGCACGTGCGTGGGACCCGAGTCGACGAGCTCGTCGACGATCTTGGTGGTGTCGCCGCCCCAGTAGATGAGGCGCGCGCCCACGCTCAGAACCACGGCCTGGGCGACGCGCGCGAGCACGTGCGCGAGCGGGAGGAACTGATACATCGAGTGCGTCCGGTCGAGCCCAAGCCGCTGCTCGTACATGCGCACGGTGGCGATGAAATTCTCGTGGCTGAGCATGCAGCCCTTGGGCGGCCCGGTCGTGCCGGAGGTGTAGACGAGCGTCGCGATGTCGCCGGACTGGGTCGATGCGACTCGCTCGTACACCCGCTCAGGCGGGATGTCGGCGCCCCGGTGGCGGAGCTCGTCGAGCGTGATTGCGTCACCGGTCTGCTTGAAGGTCACGAGGTGTTCGAGCATCGGACAGCGATCCCGGACCTGCTCGATCTTGGCCAGCTGCGCCGCGTCCTCGCAGAACACGAGGCGCGCCTGCGAGTGGTCGAGCACGTACGCGCACTCCTCCGGCGAGTTCGTGTGGTAGATCGGCGTGACGACCGTACCCGCACAGAGCGATCCGCAGTCGGCGAGCGTCCAGTCCGCGGCGGTGGCGCCGAGGATCGCGACGCGGTCCCCCGGCTCGATGCCCAGGCTGATCAGGCCCTGCGCGATCTCGGTGCTGATCGCACCGAGCGCGGGGTAGGAGATCCTCACCGTCTGCCCGTCACGCTGATACTGGAGCGCGACACCCTCGAAACGGGCGGCCGCGTCGAGGATCATCTGGCCGAGGGTCTCCGACCGCGAGCCCGCAGATACGGGGGTGACGTCTTGCGGGACGGTCGAGGTCATCTGATTGGCGGTGGACGGACTCATCGGGTGCTCCTATTCATGGACGGCGCCGGGTCGGCGGTGGCGGAGATGCACGCGGGATGCGCGGCGGCGCAGGTCGGCCACCGGCGCCGGACCGGTCGGGGCCGGACCGGACGGCGCCGGACCGGAGGTCGGCCACCAGCCAAAGCGCCCGAGCACGATCTCCGCGGCGGGAAGCAGAACGGGACGTACGATCAGCACGTCGAGCAGGACCGCGACCGTCACCCCGATCCCGAACTGCTGCACGTTCACGAAGCTCGTCGTCAGGAACGGGATCAGCGAGGCGACCATCACCAATCCTGCGCCGGTCGCCGCGGCGCCGGTCTCACGAAGGCCGATGCGCACCGCGGACGTGCCCTCGGCGGCCGAGACGTACTCCTCCCGGGTGCGCATCAGCAACAGTGCCGAAAACGTCGTCGTGACCCCGAAGGCGACCGTGAAGATCCCGATGATCGACATCGGGTCGAGGTAGCCCGGACCGCCGAGCAGCGGGTTCGGCCCGCCGAACAGAAGCTGCAGGACGCCGAACGAGGCGGCGGCGACGAGCAGCCCGAACGCGGTCGCGACCGCCGGGAGCAGCACGGCCCGCAGCGCGAGCCCGAGCACGAGCGTCAGCGCCACCGCGATCACGATGACGTCCAGCCAGATGCGGGACTTGGCCACACTGGTGAGATCACCGAGGCTACCTTCCGGCCCGCCCACCGCGGCCTGGACGTTGTTGGTGCGAGCGAATCCCCGCGCGAGCGCGACGAGGTGCGTGCCGAGCGCCTCGGTCCGAGGATCATTCGACTTGTACTTCGAGACGACCATGATCTGGCCGGCGGTGCCGCCCCGGAGCAGGTTGATCGTGAAGGTCGCGGCGTTGCGGTCGGACTTCTGCGCTCCCTCGACCGCCGCGAGCACGAAGTACCCCGAGTTGAAGATGCCCGGCGATTGCTGCTCGAGCTGCTTCAGCTGTGCGGTCGAGGGGATCTGGCCGCGAGCCTTGGTCACCGCGGCCTGCATCGTCCCCAGGCCGGTGACCAGCTGCCCCGCGGGAGCGACTCCGGTCGCGAGCCCATTGGCGAGCTGGCCGGCGCCGGACGTGAGCTGGCCGAGCCCGATCTGGAGCGCGCCCGCCCCCGCGGTCAGTTGGCCGAGGCCGCTGGTCAGCTGGCCGCCGCCGGTCGACAGCTGGCTCATGCCGATGGCAAGCTGCCCGTTACCGTCGCGCAGCTGCTTGATCCCCGCCTCGAGCTGCGAGGCGCCGCCCTGAAGCTGCGCCAGTCCCTTCACGAGCGCGGGAGCCTGCTTGGCGACGCCGCTCGCCAGTGCCTTGGCCTGCGAGGCGTCGGCGACCGCGCCGTTCAGCTGGGTCGTCAGACCGGAGAGCGCCGCGGCCGCGCTCTGGAGCGACGCCACCGCGGACCCGTAGCGCGGGTCGCTCTTGCCGGTGGTCATCGAGCCGAGCGCCGAGTTCGCGGCACCGAGCGCGGCGCTCGCGCTCTGCACGCCGCCCTGCGCACCCGAGATCGCCGAGCTGGTGCTCGCGGTGAGGCTCGTCAAGCCGTTCAGGGCGACGACGCTCTGGCTCGCTCCCTGATGCGCCTGACCGATGCCCTGCTCGAGCTCGGTCGAGCCGCCGAGGGCCTTTCCGGCGCCGGCCTTGAGCGCGACGGCTCCGGCGAGCGCCTGGTCGAGCCCGGTCTTGAGCTGCGTTGATCCAGCGTTCGCCTGCGCGAGCCCCGCATGGAGTTGACCCGCGCCCGACTGCGCCTGCCCGGACCCCGACTGCAGCGCGGTGGCCCCGTTGGAGGCGTCCGTGAGCCCGGCTTGGAGCTTGCTGGATCCGGCGCCGGCCTGGCCGAGCCCGTTGATCAGCTGGAGCAGGCTCTTCTTGCTCTGGTCGGAGACGGCGGCCGAGTGCTTCAGCTGCGGACCGAACGTCGACAGCTGGGTGGAGGTGGAGTTGATCGCGCCCGGCCCAGTGACCGATTCGACGGTGGCGTCCTTGGCGATCTGGAGCTGGAAGTGGTAAAGGCTCCCGAGCAACGCCGGCGTCGTGACCGGGCGGTTGTTGGCGACGACGATCAGGTTGTACGGAGTCGCCCAGCCCGGGCCCATCACGCGCGAGACCTCCTGAAACGCGATCCGCGCGGGAGCGTTCGACGGAAGCTGGGTCACGTCGGGAGGGCCGGAGTTCAGCGCGAACGCCGGCACCGCGAGCGCAGCCAGCAGCGCGGTTGCGGCGAAGCCCGCATACACCGCATGCCGGGTCACCCGGTTGCCGCCGTCGAGCAGCACCGACCAGGCGCGCGCCAGCGGGGCCGGCGCGGGGAAGCTGTACGCGTCGATCCGCCGGCCGAGCAGCACGAGCGCCGCCGGCATCACCACGACCGCGCCGCCGGTGGCGAACGCCGCGCAGGTCAGCATCCCGGTCCCGAGCGAGACCATCAGCTGGGTCGGCCCGATGATCGCCACGATCGCGAGCGCGAGCACGAGCGCGGTTCCGCCGATCAGGACGGCCCTGCCGGTCGTCCGCAGCTCGGCGGTCGCGGCGGTCACTGCATCGCGCGGCTGCGCGCCCGGCGGAAGCTCCTCGCGGTGGTAGCGGTCGAGGATCAGCAGCGCGAACCCCACGCCGAGAGCAAGGCCCGTCATCGTGCCGAGGGCGACGCCGACGGGGTCGAGCGCGATCACGTGTCCGAGCAGCGCGACCTCACCGAAGCCCGCCAGCGTGCTGATCGCGCCCACGCCGGTCACGAGCAGCGCCGCCACGGGGGCGCGCAAGCCGATCAGCAGGAGGAGGAACAGGATCCCGATCGCGATCAGCTCGGTGCGGCGGAGGTTCGAGATCGCCGTGTCCTTGAGCGCGCGATCGATCGACGGCTGCCCAGTGACGTACGCACGGGCCGGCGCTGAGATGTCGTGCGTGACGAGGCGCTCGATCTGAGGCTCGTCGTAGCGCACGACGTTCTTCTCGGACCGGTCGACGGACACGACGATCATCGCGGCGGTCGGCTTGGGGCGGAGCCCCGCGCTCGCGGTGCCGGCGTCCCACGCGGACAGAACACGCGTCTGCGGGCGCGCCGAGAGCGCGGCGACGAGCTTCGGGCCCTGACGGTCGAGTTGCTGCTTCGGTCCCTCGAGCAGGATCGGCACCAGCTGCGTCGGACCGAACTGCGCGCTGGCGAGCTGCTCGGCGCGAGCGGATTGGGTGCCCGGCACGACCGTGACCGAGGGCGACAGCGTGCCGGCGACGCCCAAGCCAATCACGCTCAGGGCAACGGCAACGACCACCCAGGCCGCCAGCGCAAGCTTCGGACGGCGGATTGAGAACCTCGCTAAGGAGACCACAGGTTCACCTCGGATCTGCCTTGGGCGTCGCAGCCACCGGGCTGGCAGCTTCGCAATCAATGTCTAATGAGTCGTACCGTCACCGTATGGGTCGCCGGCATGTGTAAGCATCCGTGAACGACTAGGACAGATGCTCAGTAGTTAGACCCGATTCCGCCGAGGTAACCCCGCTGCGTTCTTGTCGATCCCGAGGTCGACGCTCGCGGCTTCAGCCGCCGGTGCTATGCGTCCCTGACGAGCCCGAGCACCGCGGCTCCCTCGGGTCGTCGGCGACCGAGTCAGCGGCCGGCCCGGCGATGACCAGATGAGCATCGGTCCGGTCGGCGATGTGTCCGGTGAAGCCGGCGATCACCCCGACCGGGTCCTTGAGCCGGTCCCATCGCGAGACCTGGACTATCAACCGATCACCCCGGGGGTCAGCGGTTTGGTCTCGAGTAGCCTGGCCGCCCGGTCGATCCGCCCGGGCGTCTCACTCGCCGTGGGCGAAGGTCGCGTGTCCGCGGCCTCCGGTCGCGGGGAAGATGTACTGCCGCTGCGGATTTCTCCGGATGCCAGGAGGCGACCGGGCTGGCAGGCTCGCCGGATGGCAATCGAGGTCCGCGAACCGACGACCGCGGAGCGCACCGAATGGGCGGCGATGCTAGCTGCTCCAGGTTTGCGTTCTGATGAACCCGTCGCACCGTAGTCTCGTGCAGCGAGACCACACGAACGCACGGATGCCTGTGTCACCTCCGCGATCTACGTTCACCTAGAACTGCCTCGGGTCCTCGATGGAGGTGAGCACGATGAAACTGACACTTTGGATTCTCGTTGCGTTTGCGCTTGCGCTGCCGGCGCTGATCGTGGCGATTGCCTTGGGTCCGGTGATCATCGGCGTCCTGTGCGCGGTCGGCTGCGGCCTGCTCGTGTTCGCGATCGTCAATTTCCTGATCGCCGTTGGGGTCGGCGTAGAGAGAGCCGGCTCGCGCCTGTCAGGTCATCGGTGAGGTTTGCGGACAGCGATGTCCACTCGACATGACGCGCACGTACTCATCGTGGGCGGAGGCGCCACCGGCGGAGGCCTTGCCCACGATCTGGCGCTCCGTGGGCTTCGGGTCACGCTTCTCGAACGCGGCGAGCTGACTTCGGGGACGAGCGGCCGCCACCACGGGGTGCTCCACAGCGGCGCGCGCTACGCGGTCGGCGACCGTGAGGCGGGCGTCGAGTGCATCCGGGAGAACATGATCCTGAAGAGGATCGCCCCCGGCACGTTCGAGTGCAACGACGGCCTGTTCGTGGCCGTGTGCGACGAGGACCTCGAGTACCTCGAACCGCTGGTCGAGGGCTGCATCGGCGCCGGGATCCCCGTCCAGCGGCTGACCGCCGCCGACGCGCTGCGGCTGGAGCCCAACCTGAGCCCAGAGCTCAAGGCCGCGGTTCGCGTCCCGGATGCGACCGTCGACCCGATGCGGCTGATCCTCAGGTTCTTCGCCACGGCGCGCCACAACGGGGCCGACATCCGGCCCTACATGGAGGTGATCGGGCTGCTCGTGCACGACGCTGCAGTGTCAGGCGTAGCCGTCCGCGACCACGTGACCGGCAAGGAGGGCGAGATCCGCGCCGACCTCGTCGTCAACGCCGCGGGACCGTGGTCGGGAAGGGTCGCGGCGATGGCCGACGCCAGCGTCCCGATCACGCCCTCCCCTGGCGTGCTCCTCGCGCTCCACGGCCGCTACTGCAACATGGTGATCAACCGGATGCACAAGTCCGGCGACGGCGACATCGTGGTCCCTCAGCGCGGCCTCTCGGTCGTCGGCACGAGCTCCTGGGTGGTCGAGGACCCCGACGAGCTGTCGGTGCCCGAGGACCACGTCGAGCGCATGTATGCCGAGGGATCGAAGGTGATCCCGGCTCTCCGTCACGCGCCGCGCCGCGCCGCCTGGTCGGCGGCACGCCCGCTGGTCGGCTCGGCCGGCGCGGCCACGGGACGCGAGCTGTCGCGCACCTTCCAGACCTTCGATCACTCAGAGCAAGACGGCGTCGAAGGGTTCGTCACGATCACCGGTGGGAAGTCCACCACGCTGCGAGGCATGGCCGAACTGTGCGCCGATGTCGTCTGCCGCAAGCTTGGCATCGATGAGCCGTGCCGCACCCACGACACGGTCCTGCTTCCGCACACCGCTTACTACTCCGAAGTGTTCGCGGCATGAGGACGGCGCCGTGAGCCAAGAGGAACATCCCCCCGGCGGCCCCGCTGTGACCCAGACCGGGCAGGACGACACCCGCCGCTTCCGCGTGTACCGCTACAAGCGCGGCGACGGCGGCGAGCGCTTCGACGAGTTCGAGGTACCGGTCGGTCCGCACACGACCGTGCTCGATGCCCTGCGCTGGATCCAGCACCACCGCGATCCCTCGCTGGCCCTCCGGTATTCCTGCCTGCACGCCTCGTGCGGCACCTGCGGCATGCAGGTCGACGGACGCGAGGCGCTCGCTTGCCTGTGCCCGGTCCAAGACCACGGAGCGCAGATCACGGTCGAGCCGCTGGCGAACCTGCCGGTCCTCACCGACCTGGTCGTCGAGATGAACGGCTTCTTCGCGCGGTTCCCCCACGAGCACCCGATCATCCGCTCGAGCTGGTCCCCGACCGACCGTGACGGCGGCGAGGTGCATCTCGAGGGCGAGCACGAGGTGACGCTCGAGCTTCCGGCTCCGCTTCATTATCACCCGCTTCACCACCACCACCACGCCGCGCCACCGGCAGTCGACTTCGTGCGCCTCGAGGACTGCATCGAGTGCGGGCTGTGCCTGTCGGCGTGTCCGGTCGCCGCAACCTCGCACGACTACGTCGGTCCGGCCGCGCTGGCCGCGGCCGAGCGGCTGCTCGAGGAGCCGCGCGGCGTCAAGCGCGAGGACGTTCTCGCTTGGGCGAACCGGCCCGAGGGCGTGTGGCGCTGCCATGTCGGGTTGGAGTGCACGCGAGCCTGCCCCACCGACGCGATTCCGGCCGAGCGAATAATGGCGCTGCGGCGGGAGCTGATGTTCGGTGGTCCCGACGACGAGGAGGGCAAGCGATGAGCGCGACCGATGAGCTTCCGGGCACGGCTGAACGCAACCAGCCGGGGCCGATCCACCACAAGGGCCCCGGTCCGTCCGAGAGCGGCTGGCTCGATCCCCGTGGGCGGGGCCACGGAGGCCGTGCCCTGGCCCTGCACCGCATCACCGGCTTGGTGATCGTCTTCTATCTGTATATGCACCTCGGGGTATTGTCGATGCTGCTGATCGGCCGCTCGGCCTGGAGCAGCTTCCTCAGCCTGGTAACCGCCAAGAGCTTCCTTGCCCTCGAGGTCGTCCTGATCGCCGCGGTCCTGTTCCACGGGCTCAACGGCATTCGCGTGGCGTTCGTCGGCAGCGGCATCGCGGTCACCCGCGAGCGGGCGCTGTTCTGGGCCGGAACCGCGATCGGGACGGTCGCGGTGATCTTCGCCGCCCTCCACATCCTCGGAGCGCTGTGATGAGCGTGATCGACCTTCCCAAGCAAGAGCCGCCGGCGGAGTCTCGTGTCGAGGCGTACCGGCGCGGGCGCTCGACGCGCCTGTGGTACTGGACCGCGGGAACCGGCATGGCGCTGGTTCTGCTGGCGACGATGCACATCGTCGCCCAGCACTTCATCGTCCACCAGAAGGGCGGGCTGCGGACCTACGGCGAGGTGCTGACCTACATCGGCAACCCCGTCATCTTCGTGCTCGAGTCGGCCTTCCTGGTCACGGTCACGATTCACGCGATGCTCGGGGTGCGGGGCGTGCTCGGAGACCTCGATCTGAGCCCGAAGACCCGGCGGCGTGTCGACCGGGGGCTGTGGTTCCTCGGGACGGTGACGGTCGGTTACGGCATGGCGCTGCTGATCACGCTCGCGGTTCGCAGCTGAGCTGGAGGTATGGAGATGAGCGCTCGGCTCTCGACCGCCGACACGGCGTGGCTTCACATGGATCGGCCGACGAACCTGATGGTGATCAACTCCGTCGAGTTGTTCGACGAGCCGCCAGACTGGGAACGCGTCAAGCAGATCATCCAGAGCCGTCTCGTCGACCGCTACCCGCGTTTTCGCCAGCGTGTGGTCGAGAGCCGCCTCCCGCTGCGGGCGCCTCGATGGGAAGACGATCCCGACTATGCCCTCGAGCACCACGTGCACCATTTCGCGCTTCCGGCCCCGGGCGACCGCGCCGCGCTCCAGGAACTCGTCGGAGACCTGATGACGATGCCGCTCGACCGCAATCGCCCGCTGTGGCACACGTATCTGGTCGACGGGTTCGGCGAGGGCGCGGCGATCATCAACCGCATGCACCACTGCATCGCCGACGGGATCGCGCTGGCCAGAGTGATGCTGTCGCTGACCGATTCGGACCGCGACGCCGGGATCGCCCCGCCGCCTGGAGAGCGGCCGCGCGCACGGTCTGCTCGGTTCCTACCGGGCATCGCCGGCTCGACCGAACGCATCCTCGCCGGCGCGGGGCACGCGGGCTTCGCCGCGGTCCGGCAGAGCGCCGGCCTCATCGCCTCCCCCTCGCACGCCGCGAGCCTGGCCGGCGCGATCGCCCGCGACGGCGCGGCCGCCGCCCGACTGCTGATGACCCCGGCCGACGCCGCCAGCGCCATCAAGGGCGACCCAGGGATCAGCCGGCGCGTGGCCTGGGGCAAGCCGCTGTCGCTGGAACAGGTCAAGGAGATCGCGCACTCGCACGGCACCACCGTCAACGACGTTCTCATGGCCGCTCTCAGCGGTGGGTTGCGCCACTACCTGCGGGACCGCGGGGCCGCTGCACGTGAGATCCAGGCGATGGTGCCGTTCAATCTGCGCCCGCTCGATCAGCCGGTCCCGCGAGACCTCGGCAACAGGTTCGGGCTGGTGTTTCTGCCGCTCCCAGTCGGAGTGAGTGGGAGCTACCGCCGCCTGACCGAGGTGCACAAGCGGATGGCCGAGATCAAGGAAGGTCGCGACGGAGCGATCTCCTATGCGCTGTTGAGCGCCACCGGTCTCACCCCCGAGCCCGTCGAGCGGAGGATCGTCGATCTCTTCACAGGGAAGGGAACCGCAATCGTGACCAACGTCCCGGGGCCGCCCGAGCCGGTCTATCTGGCCGGGACGCCGGTGCGGACGGTGCTCGTCTGGGCTCCGACCTCGGGACACATCGGCATGAGCGTGAGCATCTTCAGCTACCGCGGTGAGGTGACGGTCGGCCTCATGGTCGATGCCGCGCTGGTTCCGGATCCGGATCACGTCGTCGCGCAGCTCGAGCTCGAGCTCGAGGCCCTGGCTCATCTGGCGCCGCGGCGCTCCCGACGCCGGCCCCGTGTCGCTCGCTGATCCGTCGCCGAGCATCCTTCCGATTCGTATTCGACCACGGAACGGGCAACGCCCCCGCCGGTCGTACCGGCGGGGGCGTCGTTTTCTTGGGTCCCGGTGTTGTCGGACCGACCGTCAGGTCAGGAGGAGACAGGAACCGCCTTCGGGGCGAGCACCGGCTCATCGACCTCGGTGCGCCGAGCGTGCCAGAAGCCCAGACCGACGAGCACCGACATGCAGATCGCTCCGATGAACGATGCGATCGCGCCCCACAGCATGATCGTGCCGACCGTCGAGAACCCATATGCCTCCAGAAGCAGCCCCCGCAGCGTGGTCCCCTGGAACGAGGTCTGCTCCAGCGCCGCCAGCGACTTGCTGGTCGGGTTAGCGCGCGCCGCGGCGCTGACCTTGGAGTAGACGCCGCCGTAGGGCATCTCGGACAGGTGGACGGCCATGAAGTCATCCGCCCACGTCTTGGCCTGCTCACCGGTGAGCAGCTGCTGTCCGGCGTACTGGGAGACCGACGGAATCATCGACGGCGTGATCTCGGTACCCGCCTTGGGATGATCGAAGGCTGCCTTGGGCGAGAAGTAGATCTGCTGCTGGTTCAGCTGATTGTGAACGTTGGTGTTCACGAAGCTGTGACCCCAGGTCAACAGACCACCTGCAATCACCAGCACCACGACGATAACGACGCCGGCGCTGCTGGCAAGAACATCGAACACTTTGCGTGACATGGTGTTGCTCCTCTGACGGTTGGACCCAAATGGCTCGGGCTTGTTCCTATTCATGACCGGGTTTCGGGAATGCGCCCCCATCCGTCCTCGCCCGACGGCCTGCGGAGGAAAATCCGCAGCCGTTGGAGGGTCCGCCGCAGCGCGGGCTACCGCCGGCTGTCAGACGCGGGCGCGCGCGATGAGCGTCAGTACTTCTGTGCAACCAACCGCGGCTTAATGCGGCTGCCAGGGCGATCCCGCGGCCGTACCGTGGCGGCATGAATTCCAACGCCTCCCACGAACCGACTGACCGCCAGCCACCGGTCGAAGTGGGCTCGCCGCTCCCCGATGAGCCGACGAGCGAAATGCTCGTACTGACGCGCGAGGAGTGCCTGGCGCTGCTCGCGTCCCACCACTTCGGGCGGTTGGCGGTCGCGATGGACTCCCCGGTTATCCGTCCGGTCAATTACGTCTTCGACGAGCGATCGCAGTCGGTGATGTTCCGAACCGCCGAGGGTTCGAAATTCCACGCGATGCTCGTCAACGGCAACGCGGCCTTCGAGATCGACGGGATCGACCCCGGCTCGCGCACGGGCTGGAGCGTGATCATCGTCGGCATGACCGAGGAGGTCACAAGCCCGAGCGAGGTCCGGCGCCTTGACCACCTTGGGCTCGAGACATGGACCCCCGGGCGCAAGGCGCATTGGATGCGGATCCGCGCGTGGACCGTGTCGGGACGGCGAATCGTGCTGTCCCCCGGTGCGGTGCCGGCTCGGCCCTAGCCTAGCTCACCGATGACGTAGGCGGCGGGGAATGAGCCTCGGCACCCTGGCGCTGATCGGGATTTGTGGTCTGTGCGGTCCGCTCCTGTCGGCAGGCGCTCGCGGCGCGATCCCGGCGGTCGTCGGGGAGATCTTCGCGGGGGTGGTCATCGGCCACACCGGACTGCATGCGATTGACACCTCCAACCCGACGCTGACCTTCCTTGCCGACATCGGCTTCGCGATGTTGATGTTCAACGCCGGGATGAACGTCCCGCTGCACGACCCGCGGGTGCGGACATCGCTTGGCCGGGGCGCTCTCGGTGCCGGCGTCGTCGTGATCCTTGCCGTCGGGGCCGGGCTGTTGGTCTCGAGGATCGGATCGACGGGCCACCCCGCGGTATACGCGGTGCTGATCGCGTCGGGGTCAGCCGCGGTCGTGCTCCCGGTGATCCAGGAGCGTCGACTCACTGGCGAGGCGGTACTCACCGTGATCGCTCAGGTCACCGTGGCCGATATCGTCGCGACGATCGCGATCCCGTTCGTGCTGGCGCCGGCCCATGCCAGTCACGTGGCGGGAGGAACGCTCCTGATCGCCGTCTGCGTGATCGCAATCTTCGCGTTCGCCCGGGCCTTACACGGGAGAACGACGGTTCGTGCGCTGCGGCGACAGAGCAAGCGCCGCCGATGGGTCCTCGACCTTCGGATCGCGTTGATCGTCCTGTTTGGGCTGTCATGGATCGCCCAGCAGACAGGGGCGAGCCTGCTGATCGCCGGCTTCGGCGCCGGTTTGATGGTCGCTGCACTCGGGGGGCCAAAGCGGCTCTCGACCGAGGTGCTCGGCGTCGCCGGCGGCTTCTTCGTGCCGCTGTTCTTCGTAGTGCTCGGGGCGAGGGTCGACCTGCGCGGCGTGGCGGAGGATCCCGCATTGATCGGGCTGGCGCTTGCGCTGGTCGGCCTGACGGTTGCGATCCACGTGCTTGGGGCGCGGGTCACGCGTCAGCCGGCCGCCGCCGGACTGCTTGCCAGCGCCCAGCTCGGGGTACCCGCGGCCATTGTCGCCCTCGGGCTACCCGAGCACGTGATCACATCCGCCCAGGGGGCGGCGATCATCGCCGCGTCGCTGATCAGCCTGGCCGTCTGCAGTATCGGGGCGGCAGCGCTGACCCCTCGCGCACAGCTCCCGCCCCCGCCGCCCGCCGACAGTCGGCCAACGGCGGCACCATCGTCGGATCCGGCCGTCGCCGGCCGGCCTAAGTAGTTTTCCGAAGCACGGTTTCGGCGCTGCGCGGCTGAAACCGGAAAGTTCGCGACGTTAGGCTGCACACATGAATCCGAGCACCCATACCCCATTCCGAGTCCTGATCGTCGGCGGCGGTGTCGCCGGCCTCGAGGCCGCCCTCGCACTGCGCGACCTTGCGGGCGAGCGCGTGGCCACCACACTGCTCGCCCCCGCGGCCGAGTTCGTCTACCGCCCGATGAGGGTTCGCGAGCCGTTCGGCTACAGCGAAGCGCGCCACTACCCGCTCGACGAGATCTGCCGCGACATCGGGACCGACCTGGTTCGCGACGCGTTCAAGTGGCTGGAGCCGGACCGCCGCACGGTGCACACCGAAGCGGGTGGGAAGCTCGAGTACGACGCGCTTTTGCTCGCACCCGGAGCCGCCCTGCGGCCACGGTTCAGGCACGCCATCACGCTGGATGACAGTCAACTCGACGAGCAGCTCCACGGGCTGATTCAAGACGTGGAGGGAGGCTACGTTCACAAGCTCGCGTTCATCAGCCCTACTCCGATGCCCTGGCCGCTGCCGCTCTACGAGCTCGCGCTGATGACGGCCCGGCGTGCCTATGACATGAACGTCGACGTGTCGGTCACGTTGGCCACCCCCGAGGATGCACCGCTCGCGCTGTTCGGCTCGCAGGCCAGCACCGCGGTCGAGCGCCTGCTCGAGGAGAACGGCATTCTGTTCATCCCCTCGGCGCACTGCGAGACGCCTGCGGCGGGGCAGGTGTCGATCAGCCCGGGTTCGCGGCGGTTGCAGGTCGACCGCGTGGTCGCGCTGCCCGAGCTGTTCGGCCCGTCGGTTCCCGGTGTTCCGCTCAAAGCGCATAACGGGTTCATCCCGATCGACGCCCACTGCAAGGTCACGGGTCTCGAGCACGTCTACGCCGCCGGCGACGCAACCGACTTCGCGGTCAAGCACGGCGGCGTCGCGTCCCAGCAGGCGGACACAGCGGCGGAGGCGATCGCTGCGCTGGCCGGCGCTCCGATCGAACCGAAGCCGTTCCATCCGGTCATCCACGGGATACTCCTCGGCGGTCAAGAACCGTTGTATCTGACAGCCCACATCACCGGCGGCCACGGCTCGAGCTCGGAGGCAACCGAGAGCGCCACGTGGTCGTCGGGAGCGAAGATCGCCGCCAAATACCTCGCCCCGTACCTGGAGTCTCGGGATCGGGCGGCGTTACGATGACTCCGCCACCAGAGGCCGGAAACCCCGTGAACAATTCAGAACCCACTGACACCGGAACCCCGGGAACGATTCGCGTAGTGATCGCCGACGACCATGCCGTGGTGCGACGCGGCTTGCGCCAGGTGCTCGATGCGGCGGAAGGCTTCGAGGTCGTAGCCGAGGCATCCGATCTCGACGGCGCCCGGCGCTACGTGCGCGGGCATCGTCCGGACGTGCTCGTGCTCGACCTGAACATGCCGGGCGGGTCGAGCCTCAACGGAATCCCCGAGATCCGCGCCGAGAGCCCGGAAACGCAAATCGTCGTTCTGACGATGCAGGACGAGCCCGCCTATGCACGCCACGCGTTGAGCGCCGGAGCGCTGGGCTACGTGCTCAAGGAGTCCGCCGAGTCGGAGTTGGTTGAGGCGATCCGCCGCGCCGCGGCGGGCGACACGTATCTGAACCCGCGGCTGGGGGCGCGCGTCGCCGCCGAGCCACCGCCCGGCCTGCCCGACGGGCTGTCTGAGCGCGAGGTCGAGGTGCTGCGGATGATTGCGCTGGGTCACACGAACGCCGAGATAGCCGACCAGCTTTATCTGTCGGTGCGGACGGTCGAGACTCACCGCGCCCACATCCAGCAGAAGCTGCGCCTCGGGTCGCGGTCGGAGCTCGTCCGCTACGCGCTCGAGCACAAGCTCGTCGACGTCTAGCGGCGCGCGCCGGCGCTTCTGGGGAACACGAGCAGCGGGCAGTGCGCCCGGCGCGCAAGGTAGTGCGATGTGCTTCCCGTGAGCAGGCGACCGACCGGTCCGCTGCTTCGCGAGCCCACGATCAGCAGATCGACGTGCTCGCTGAAGAAGGCGAGCTGCTCGCCTGGTGATCCGTACCTGACCTGGCCGTCGAGGCCATCCATGCCGCCGAGACGAGCCAGGTCCTCCGAGGTCAGTTGCTTGGCGACGTCCGACCAGCGATGCTGGATCGGCTCACCGTAGGGGAGGCTCTGCCTGGGCAGGACCAATAGCGGCTCGATCGTGCCCCCAGTTCTCGCGGCGATCGCTTGAGCCGCCTGAAGGGCCTGCGCGGCCTCTGGCGAGCCGTCCCAGCCAACGCCGACACGGGAGAGGCGCGAGACAGCGGCATGCCCTTGCGGCGCGATCGCTACCGGGCACCGGGCGTCGTTCAGCGACTGGATCGTGTGATCGCCGGCGACTTGGCGGGTGACCCCGCCCCGATGGCAGGAGCCGACCACGAGCAGGTCACAGTGCCGCGTGGCGATCAGCTGATGCAGCGCGTGCCCGACCGAGGAGCCGTGGACGACCAGGATCCCCGCCTCGACGGCAGCGCCGGCACGCTCGTCAATCAGCATCCGGTGCGACTCGCTGCTTGTGTCGGCGCCGTCGGTCGTCTCGATCGGATCGACATGCGCCAGCGTTATCCGCGCCCCTGGAGCTGCGAGCTGCCGGGCGAGCGCGATCGCGTCGCGCCCACCTTGGCGACCATCGACTCCAACCAAGACGTTGCCGAACACTGCGTCTCCTCGAATTGTGTACGAGGTGAGCGTATGGCCGGCCAGCCAGGACGACATCGGTGCGCCCCCACGCCCCGGCACGGATTACTACGTTCCGAGCGACCGGTAGTGATCGCGCCAGATCAGCTTGTAGATCGGAATCCAGCGGGGGATGTCGCGGAGCCCTGGAATGAACGGGACCAGGATGAGTGCGAGGCTCAGCACCCCCATCACGGCCATCACGGCGATGTCGGCGTTGGCGGCCCACGAGGTCGTGAACGGCTTGATCTGGTACCAGAACGTGTACAGCCACAGCCACACCTGTCCGGGGTAGCTGCCGGTCTCGTTCATCATGCCCCACTGGCCGCCGAGCAGGTGCTCGGCCTGGGCACGGTTCGCGAGCACCCCCCCGTCGGCCATGAACAGCAGCGGCTTGGTGTAGTCGGTCTGGTAGAACTGGTTGCTGGTCAGGAGCGCGCCGTCGAGCCCGCCGCTCTGCGCGAAGCCGAGCAGCCCGGCCATCATCGCCGGCAGCGGCCCGTAGTCTCCGGCGGGAACCGAGATCGCCGTGTTGTTGGCCGTGGGCGTCGCCTTGGCCAGCGCGTTCTCGTAGGCGGTCGTCCACTTCGCCTGCTGATCGGGCGAGGCCGACTGGTAGGCGGCGATCGCCGCCTGGAGCGCCGGCTGGGCGGTGATCGAGCGCAGTGGCGCCAGCACGAAGTCCTGCGCAGTGTCGACCGGATGACTCACACCCAGCCACTTCTGCGGGCGGATGAACAGGATGTGCTGCCCGTCGGACGCGTGGTTGTACGGAGGTCCGTAGCCGCCGGTGTCGCTCGAGCCGTCGAGCTCGGTCGTGGCGGTCGTGACGAAATCGACCGGGTCGGTACGTGCCCAGGACTGAACGGTGCTCGGCTTCTCGTCGGGCGAGGAGAACAAGATCGTCAGCACCACGGCGAGGGCGAGCACCACGCCGAACGCGATGCACGCCTCCTTGACGATGTCGTACGAGCGATAGCCGCCCTTCCACTCGCGGTAGCTGTCGTCCTCCCCCAGGCGCTCGCGGCGGCTCATGACGCCGACTCTTGCGCGTCCGGGCCGGCGCCGTCATGGCGGGCCGGCGAGGTGGTCACCGGGAGCTTGAACGGTGGCACGACGCCGTGCTTGCGCACGAGCAGGACGTGGCCGATGACGAGTGCCACCACGGCTGCCGGCAGCAGCAGGATGTGGTAGCTGTACATCTGCCCGAAGTTGAGGAGGTTGAAGAACGAGCCGATTCCGGCCGCGTTCATCGCGTCCTTGGCCTGGGTGGAGATCCACTGGGCGTCGAAGTTCTGCTGGGAGACATAGCCGGTCAGCGCGCACGGGATCGCGACCAGGAAAGTGATCGCCCCGGTGATCCAGACGGCTTTGCGCCCACCGCGCCAGGCGGCCATGAAGTACTTCCCCCAAAGATGGATGACCATCACGAAGAAGAACAGCTCGACCGACCACAGATGGATGCTGTTGAAGAAGTGCCCGATACCGGTGAAGTGCCACCACCCAGGTCCCTTCAGCGCGAGGATCGTTCCCGAGAGGATGATCACGGCAAGCGAGCTCAGCGACAGGACCCCGAACACGTAGATCCACGAAGCGACGTAGGAGGGCTGCTTGTCGGCCAGCAGCTTGTCGGGGGGGAGCGCGCCAACGGCCCGCTCGCGGACCGCGGCGGTCCAGGAGCGCTCCTCGGAGACGCTCATGACGAGCCCCGGGTCGCGCGGTGCGACGGGAACGGGGCGAGGATCGCCGCGACGAACACGACGATCATGAGCACGATCACAACGATGTTCGACACCGACATCTGGAAGAAGTGCCAGTGCACATACGACGCGTGGTGATTGAGATTGAAGACCGCAGCCATGGGTGGGCACCATATGGGCCGCGCTGACCCTCACCATCGGGGATCACGCGCGGCCTCATTTCGGATAACTACTGACCGACACTCGCGGTGCGAGGTGTGAGTTTTCTCACACTGGTTGGGCGATCGGTGCCCCGACCCTTGCGGCTAGCTCGACCAGCCGCGTGGAGTAGCCCCACTCGTTGTCGTACCACGACACGACCTTCACCTGCGTGCCGTCGATCACCGAGGTCAGTCCGGAGTCGAAGATCGACGAGTAGGTGGACTTCACGATGTCCGAGGAGACGATCGGGTCCTCTGTGTAGTCGAGGATCCCCATCAGCGGGCCCTCGGCGGCGGCGGCCGCAAAGGCGGCGTTGATCTCTTCCTTGGTGGTGGCACGCTCGGTCTCGACGGTCAGGTCGACGAGCGACCCGGTCGGGGTCGGTACCCGGACCGCGAACCCGTTCAGCTTCCCGTCGAGCTCGGGGATCACCAGTCCGAGCGCCTTGGCGGCGCCGGTCGACGTCGGGATGATGTTGATCGCGGCGGCGCGCGCACGGCGCAGGTCGCTGTGCGGCCCGTCGAGCAGGTGCTGATCGGAGGTGTAGGCGTGGACGGTGGTCATCAGCCCGTGACGGATGCCGACCGTCTCGTGCAGAACCTTCGCGACCGGCGCCAGGCAGTTCGTCGTGCACGAGGCGTTCGAGATGATGCTGTGGAGGTCCTCGTCGTACACCTCATCGAAGTTCACGCCCAGCACCACGGTCGCGTCGGGCGGCTGATCGCCCTTGGTCGGGGCGGAGAGGATGACCTTGCGGGCACCGGCCGCCAGATGCTTCTCGGCGCCGGCGCGGGTGGTGAACTTCCCGGTCGACTCGATCACGACGTCGACGCCGAGCTCCTCCCACGGCAGCGAGCTCGGGTCCTTCTCCGCCAACGCTTGGATCTCCGTGCCGTCGATCGCGATCCCGTCGTTCTGGACGGCGACCTCTCCGGGGAATCGCCCGAACACCGAGTCGTACTTGAGCAGGTGCGCCAGGGTCGGGGCGGCGACGAGATCGTTAACCGCCACAACCTCGACGCCTGAGTCCTGCTCGTAGGCCGAGCGCAGGAAGCAGCGCCCGATTCGACCGAATCCGTTGATAGCAACTCTTATGGACATCAGAACCTCTTTCTCCGTTGGTGCTGGTTGTGTTGCGCTACGCCTCGATCGACGGCATCGGGGGGGATGGCGTGGCGGTCTCGACCCGGACACGGGCGTCGACGATCACCACCCGGTCCGGTCCCGCGATCAGGGGGTTGCAGTCGAGCTCGACGATCTCGGGGTGGGCCTCGACCATCGCGCTGACGCGCAGGAGCACGTCCTCGATCGCGGCCACGTCGCAGCGCGGCGCGCCGCGGTACCCGTCGAGCAGCGGGAAGGTGCGCAGCGAGTGCACCATTTCGCGCGCTTCGAGGTCCGTAACGGGAGTGATCCGGACGGCCACATCGCTGATCAGCTCCGCGGTGGTCCCGCCGGCGCCGCAGGCGAGCACGGGGCCAAAGCTGTGGTCATGGACGACGCCAACGATCAGCTCGACGCCTACGGGCGCCATCGGCTGAACGACGAATCCGTCGAGCCGGTAGCCGGCACGCTCGACGGAGTCTTCGATCTCGGTGGCGGCGGCGCGTACGGCCTCGGCCCCTTCGAGTCCGAGCCGGACGCCACCGGCGTCGGTCTTGTGCACGAGCCCGGGCGCGCTCGCCTTGAGCGCGACCGGCGATCCGAGCTCCGTCGCCGCCGCGACCGCCTGCTCCCCGTCGCGAACGACGCGCGTGGTGATCAGCGGCAGCCCGAAGCAGTCGAACAGTTGCGCCACGCACGCGGGCGACAGCCAGGCCTCGTCCCGCGCGAGCTCCTTGCTGATCATCGCCGCGGCTTCGACCGATCGAAGCCCCTCGAACCTTGGCACCGAGCCCACGTCTCTTGCGCGCCAGCGGCTGTGCCGGACGGCCAGGGCCATCGCGCGAGCGGCGTCCTCGGGAAACTCGTAGCCGGGTACCCGCACCTGCTCTGAAGACAGCTCGAGCGGAACGCCGTCGCTGACCATGAACGCGGAAGCGGTCGCAACCTCGGGATTCGCCTGCGCGAAGTCGCAAATTGCGGCGGCGACATCGGCGCCCGTGGTTACGAGCGCGGTGACGAAGATCGTGATGATCGCGTCGCACGCATCCGCGTCGACAAGCGTCTGGAGCGTCCGACGGTAATCGTCTGCCGAAGCGGTCGCGATCATGTCGATCGGGTTGCCAAGCGCGGCGCCGGTGGGCAGGAACTCGGCCAGCCGGGCGCGGACGTCGGGCGGAAGCTCCGCGATCTCAACGCCCGCCGCCTGACACGCGTCGGCACACAGGATCCCGGGGCCGCCGCCGTTGGTGACGATCACGACCCGGTCCCCGCGCGGGACCGGTTGAGCCGACAGCAGCGCGGCGACGTCGAACAGCTCGTGCATCGTGTCGGTCCGGATCACCCCGGCCTGCTCGAACAGCGCATCGACGGTCACGTCGGAGCCCGACAGCATCGCGCCGGTATGTGACGATGTCGCGCGGGCACCCGCGGCCGACCGACCGCTCTTGACCGCAAGGATCGGCTTGGTGGCCGCCACCCGGCGAGCGACGCGAGCGAACTTCCGGGGGTTGCCGAACGACTCCATGTAGAGCAGCGCCAGCTTGGTGTCCGGGTCCTCCTCCCAGTACTGGAGAAAGTCGTTGCCCGACAGATCGGCCTTGTTCCCAACCGAGACGAAGGACGACAATCCAACCCCGAGGCGACTTGCCGCCTCGATGATCGCGATCCCGAGCCCTCCGCTCTGGGACATGAACCCAACCTGCCCCGGCACGGCTACCGGCGGAGCGAACGTCGCATTCAGCCGGACCCGCGGCGAGGTGTTGAGAACCCCCATGCAGTTGGGACCGACGATCCGGATTCCGGCGTCGCGGCACACCTCGAGCAGCTCGTCCTGGCGGCGGGCGCCTTCGGCGCCGGTCTCCGCGAACCCCGATGAGATCACGAGCAGGCTGCGCACGCCGGCGTCCGCACACTCGCGCGCGGCGTCTACTACCTCCTCGGCGGGCACGGCGACGATCGCCAACTCGACGCCGCCGGGGACGTCGACCACCGACCGGTACGCGCGCCGCGACTGAACCACGTCGGCCTTGTCGTTGACCGCATAGACCGCGCCGCTGAACTCGGCCGCGAGCAGGTTGTGGAGGATCTCGCCGCCGATCGTCCCGCGCCGTCGCGACGCCCCGATCACTGCCACGGAACTCGGCTCGAGGAAGCTACGAACCGCAGCCACAGCCCCGATTCGCTCGCGTTCCTCGAAACGCTCGAGCGCGGCGGCGGACAGCGACGTCGGCAGCTCGATCTCGAGGGCATCCGGCGCCGAGTGGAGCTCAACCGGGAATCCGCTCTCGCGGAAGACGTCGATCATCCGGTGGTTCTGCGGCAGCACCTGCGCGAAGAACGTCGAGAATCCGTGCTGCTCACCCACTTCCGCGAGATGGGCGAGCAGGATCGTCGAGATGCCACGGCCCTGCCACGCGTCCGCGACCAGGAACGCCACCTCGGCGCGCCCGTAGTCGATCCGCACGTATGCGGCGTGAGCAATGATCGCGCGCGGGTTGCCGCTCTCCACGACCAGTCCGAACCGATCCGCGTAGTCGACGTTGACCGACCACGAGGTTGCCCAGTCCAGGTTGGGCGTGCCGAAGAAGCGAAACCAGATCGAATCCAGCGAGACGGACTCGAAGAAGGAGCGCATCGCCGGCCCGTCGTCGGCGCGCACGGGACGCACGTGCACGGTCGCTCCATCGCGTAGGACGACGTCGGCCTCGCGCTCAGATGGATATCTCGCCGGGGCGGGAATCGCGCTCATCGATCTCGTGGGCCGAAGTCGTCAGCTGTCGGCGTAGACGGTGGCGACGTCGAGCGTCGAGAGGACGCCCACCGGGTATCCCCCGGCGCCGTCGACCACCAACAGGTGCGACACGCCGTGCTCGCTCATCATCTGCGCCGCGTTTCGCAGCGGCTCGTCAGCTGAGACCGTGAGCGCCTCCGTGGCGGCCGCTTCGTGAGCCGTGCAGTCGGCCCCGGCGGCCACGGCAGTAGCCACATCCAGATCGGACACCACACCGACCGGACGTGCTCCGTTTGCGGCCGTGATCACCACCGCGTGTACCCGATGAGTGGCCATGATCGCGGCGACGTCTCGAAGCGAGTCGTCCGCGCCACAGGCGAGCGTGCCGGGATGCATGCAGTCGCGAACGCGGATGTGCGCGAGCGGCGGACTGTGAGTTGGCTGATTGGGCATGCTGCAAGCGTCGCCCACGCCCGGGAGCCGAGCATCCGGGCTCGGCGGCGCGTTGGCGTCGGGAAACTACGTATACGGCTCGGACCCCTGGACGCGGCTGCCCCGTATGCGTAGCTTCTCGCAATCCGTGCCGTCGAACTGACACCGCGCGCAACCACGGGCATGGTCGATCTTCACTGCCATCTGCTGCCCGGGATCGACGACGGGGCCCGTGATCTCCCCGATGCCGTCGAGATGGCGAGGCAGGCGGAGGCCGACGGCATCGTGGCGATCTGCGTCACTCCCCACATCCGGGCCGATCACGCGGTGCGCATCGAGGAGCTGCCTGCGCGGCGCGCCGAGCTCGGCGCTGCGCTTTTGGAGGCGGGCTGCAGCACGCGGGTGCTGCCGGGTGGCGAGGTCGCCGCGGACATGCTCGACGCCCTCGACGGCCCTGACCTGGCGTGCGTGACCCTCGGAGGGTCGGGAACGTGGATCCTGCTCGAGCCCGCTCCCGGCCCGCTCGATGAGCGCCTCGACGCGGCGGTCGACGCCCTCCGGGTCCGAGGCTTCCGCGCGCTGCTCGCTCATCCGGAGCGCCACCCGGCTCCTGACTTCGTCGACCGGCTGCGACGGCTGATCGCCTACGGCGCGCTCGTTCAGGTGACGGCCGGGTACTTCACCGATGAGTCGACGAGACCGGCGATGTTGACGCTCGCACGTGCGGGAGTGATGCACGTTCTCGGAAGCGATGCCCATTCCTCGCGGGCGGGGCGCCGCGTCGAGCTCGCGCCCGCGCTCCAGGTGCTCGCGACGACCGAGCCGGTCGCGGGTCACCTGGAGTGGGTGGCCCACACTGCGCCCCGCAGCATCGTGTGCGGGCGGGATGTCGTCAGTCCCTTCCCGTCGGCCGGCGATTAGCCGAGAACTCGAACCGTCAGCGGGCGGACCACCACACGGTCCGCGAGCTTCTCGACCAGTCGCCGGCTGCCGCTCCCGAGCCCGTGGCGCAGGAAGTTGGCCGAACCGGCGGCCGCGCCGAGCACCAGTGCTTCGCGAAGCGGAAGGCCCCGGGCCCATCCGGCCGCAACGGCACCCATCATCGCGTCCCCGCAACCCTCGCGGAACCCGTGGGGCAGCGCCGGCGGCACAATCTCAAACGGTTCCTGGTCCGCGGGCAGCACGAGGATCGGAGCGTCCGCCCGGGTCACCGCGACGGCACGAGCGCCGGCCTCCAGCAGCCGGCGCGCGCCGTCGAGCGCGTGGCGCCCGTCGACCGGACCGCGCACGTATTCGGCGAGCTCCCAGTCATTCAGCTTGACCAGATCCGGCCGGTGGGGAAGCACGTGCTCGAGTCGCGGCGTCGAAAGGTCGACGATCACCGGCACCCCGGCCGCCCGCACGTCCGCGGCAAGCGTCTCATATACCTCGTCCGGGAGCCCCTCTCCCGGAAACGGGTTGCAGAGCACGAGGACCGCGCTGTCGAGCGCCGCGGCGCACGTCGCGGCCACCAGGTCGTCGACCTCGTGCCGCTGTGGGGCCGGCCGCGCCGCGTTCGCCACCAAGTGCCGTTCCCCGGTTCGGCGATCGACGACATAACTCCCGCTGAATCCTGCCGTGTGGACAACCCGCCGCTCGCCGGGAAGCACCTCGAGCAGCGCGCGGAGCGCCGCGCCGGTCTCCCCCCCGAGGAATCCGCACAGGACCGGCCATGCTCCGAGCTCGGCCGCCATGCGTGCGACCCACACCCCCTGGCCTGCGGCGTGTACGTGCACTTGATCGACGGCACCGCTCGCCTCGATCGTGATGCTGAGCAGCACATCTGGACCGAACACGGTGACGGGAAGATGCTCGCGAGAGTCCGACATTCGCACGGGACCGTTAACGATGCCTGAGCCGGGCACATCGGGAATACGCCGCAGTCATCGTGCGGCGCTTCCCCTACCGACCCGGCGGGGCAGCGACGATGACACGGGCGTGACGCCGCTTTACCGTCGCGCCCATGACTGCTAAAAGCGACGATCAGGATTCGTCCGCCGCCCAGCGGCCGCTGACCCACGTGTACGACGACCTGCGCCGGCGCAACGCGCGCCGTGCCGACCTCGCTCGTGCGCGCGAGATGCGTGCCCGGATCGAGCGGGCTCTGCAAGCCGCACGGCAACGAGCGATGCGAGACCGAGGCTGAGCGTGCGGCGCGACCGGCTGCACGTCGTCATCGCCGGCGGTGGCGTTGCCGCGCTCGAGACCTTGCTGGCGCTCAGGGCGTTGGCGGGCCATCTGATCGACGTCACGCTCATCTCGCCGACGCCCGAGTTCGTGTACCGCCCCGTGACCGTCGCCGAGGCCTTCGACCGGGCGGAGGCGCGCGTCTACGACCTCGCGGAGATCCTCGCCGACCAGGGCGGCGGCGAGCTCATTCTTGACACGCTCGCCGATGTCGAAGCCCGTGGCCGGATCGCGGTGACCGTGGACGGACGAAGGATCTCGTTCGACGTGCTGGTGGTGGCCACGGGAGCGGTGCCCGGCGTCCCGTTCCCAGGCGCATTCACGTTCCGGGGCCGAGACGACGTCCCGGTCCTGCGCGGCCTGCTCCACGACCTGACCACGGGCCAGGCAGGATCGGTCGCGCTTGCGCTCCCGTCGGAGCGAATGTGGCCGCTGCCTCTGTACGAGCTCGCGCTGATGACCGCCGCGCACCTGAACGAGCACGGCGCCGATGACGTCAGGGTGACGCTGGTCACGCCCGAGGAGGAGCCGCTCGAGCTGTTCGGCCCCGCCGCCACGGACGCCGTGCGCTCGCTGCTCGAGGCGCGGGGGATCACGGTGCGATCCTCGTCGCTTCCGGCGGTGGTGCGCGGCCGCATGCTGTTGCTCGCCGGCGGGGCGGAGGTGTTCGCCGACCGCGTGATCACCCTGCCCGTGCTCGAGGGCCCGAGGCTGCCCGGACTCCCCCACGATCAGCACGGCTTCATTCCGGTCGACAAGTTCGGCCGGGTCAGCGACGTCGAGCATGTCTTTGCTGCGGGCGACGTGACCGCGTTCCCGCTCAAGCAGGGAGGTCTCGCGGCTCAGCAGGCCGATGCAGTCGCGGCGAAGATTGCCGCCCTGGCCGGCGCCGCCGTCACGCCCGAGCCGTTCCGCCCGGTCCTACGGGGACTGCTGCTCACGGGGGGCGCGCCGCTGTACCTGCGCGCGGAGCCGCAGCGGCTCGTCCGCGAGGCGACGGTGGCGATCGAAGCGCCGCCGGCTTACCGGGCCTCGCGCGACGCCTCGGCGGCCGCCGGGCAGTCGCTGTGGTGGCCTCCGGCGAAGATCGCCGGCAGGTACCTGGCTCCGTACCTCGCCACCGCGCGGCCGTCGCCGCTCAGCTCGGGCGTGCTCGCCGACCGGGTGCCGGTACCCGGCCCGCCGGTGTCCGACGAAGAGCATGAGGAGGCGCTCGCGCTCGCGCTGCTGCTCGCCGACTGCGACGCGCGCTGGGGCGACTACCCGTCGGCTCTGAATGCGCTCGATGCGGCCGAGGCGCTCGAGGGCGCGCTGCCCCCCGAGTACGAAGCCAAGCGGCACAAGTGGCGGGCGGAAGGTCGGCTCGCGAACAGATGAACGACCGGGCCGCCTTCTCATGAGAGTCCTCATCGCCGCCGCCAGCCGCCACCACGGGACGCGCGAGATCGCGGAGGCGATCGCGACGGGGCTGATCCGACGCGGCTTCGAGACCGACGCGGTCCCGGTCGAGCGCGTCACGACCCTGGACGGATACGACGCCGTCGTGCTGGGCAGTGCCGTTTACATGGGAAGGTGGCTCGGCGAGGCTCGCCGCTTCGCGCAGATCCACACCTCGGCCCTGGGCATGATGCCGGTGTGGCTGTTCAGCTCAGGTCCGGTCGGTCCGGCCGATCACCCAATTCCACCCGGGACCCCCGCCGACGTTCCGGTGCTGATGCGACTGACCCAGGCGATCGATCACCGCACGTTTCCCGGCCGGCTGGACATGAGGCGTCTGCATTTCGCCGAACGGGCCGCCGTCCGGACGATCCATGCGCCCGAGGGAGACAGCCGGGACTGGGATGCCGTAGATCGCTTCGCCGCCGAGATCGCCGACGAGCTCCGCGGCGCGCACGTCGCGGCGTAGCGCGCACGTCCCGGCGTAACGCGGGCCGCAGCCAAGGCCCGTCCGGGTTGTCATCCCGGACGGGCGAGGCGCTGGCGCCTAAGCGAGCGCGGGCTCGGTGGCGCTGGCGGCTGCAGCGGCGGGCCGCTCGGACCCGCTCAGAACGACCTTGAGCGCTCCGGTGTTGGCCGCATCCGCGAACGTGTCGTACGCGCTCATCGTGTCGCCGATCGCGAACCGATGGGTCGCGAACAACGACGGGTCAAGCCGACCGCTTGCGATCAGCCTCATGAGCTGCGGGATGCTGAACGTGTCGACGAGTCCGGTCGTCACTGTCACATCGCGGATCCACAGCTTCTCCAGGTGGAGCGTGGCGGGCTTGCCGTGGACGCCGATGTTTGCGAGCCGGCCGCCCGGGCGGATCAGCTCGGCGGCGAGCTCGAACGTTGCCGGCACGCCGACCGCCTCGAAGGCGGAGTCGGCCCCGAGGCCGTCAGTCAGCTCCATGATCTTTTCGATCGGGTCGTCACGACCGTTGTTGATCGTGATGTCCGCCCCGAACCTCCGGGCGCTCTCAAGACGGCTTTCGGCTAGGTCGATCGCCACGATCCGGCCTGGGGTGTACAGCTTCGCGGTCAAGATCGCCGCCAGTCCAATCGGTCCGGCGCCGACGATCGCGACCGTGTCTCCGGGCGAGACCATGCCGTTGAGCACGCCCACCTCATACGCAGTGGGGAGGATGTCGGCGAGGAACAGCACCTGCTCGTCGGTGAGCCCGGCCGGAACCTTGTACACCGAGTTGTCGGCGAACGGCACACGCGCGTACTCGGCCTGAAGGCCGTTGATCAAGTGTCCGAAGATCCAGCCGCCGCCGCCGAGGCACTGGCCGTAGCGCCCCTCCTTGCAGAATCGGCAGCTTCCGCAGGATGACACGCACGAGACCAGCACCCGGTCGCCCGGCGCGACCGTGGTGACGCCGGTTCCGATCTCCTGGACAGTGCCGACGGCCTCGTGGCCGAGAACCGTCCCGGGCGTGGTCTCCGGCACGTCGCCCTTGAGAATGTGCAGGTCGGTGCCGCAGATCGTGCTGGTGTCGATGCGGACGATGATGTCCGTCGGCTCCCAAATCGTTGGATCCTCGACGGAGTCCCAACCGCGTTCACCAGGCCCGTGATAGACGAGAGCTTTCATGATCGCGTCTCCTATCTATGTGGGTAGATTGCGTTCGAGCGTAAGTACACGCGAGGGCCGGGCCATCGGGGGTTTCTCCCCGTCCGGGCACGTGGTAATGCGCACAATGACGCCCGGCGCGCGTCCTGACTACAGCGTCCAGTAGTGACCGACGTGGGCGGCCACGCGTGAGGTCACGAACGGGTCCGGCGCGATCGATTCGGCAGTACCCACGCCCGCGAGCGCGGTGATCGTGGCCATCACTGACTCGGTCAGCGCCACGGGGTCATACCCGCCTTCGAGCACCGCGCCGAGGGGCGCGTCGAGTGTCGCGGCCATGTCCCGGACGTGGCAGGCCATCTGGGCGAACGAGCTCGCCTCGAGCAGGCAGTGACCGAGCGGGTCGTCCCGATGCGCGTCGAAGCCCGCGGATATCAGCACGAGTTGGGGGGCGAACTCGAGAGCCGCGGGGATGATCACGTACTCGAGCGTGGAGATCCACGTCTCCTCGTCGGACCCATGGGGCACGGGGACGTTGATCGTGTACCCACGGCCCTCGGCGGAGCCGGCGTCGCTGACCTCGCCGGTCCCCGGGTACAGCCCCAGTTCGTGAATGCTCGTGTACAGCACGTCGGCGCGCCGGCGGAAGATGTCGGCGGTCCCGTTGCCGTGGTGGACGTCCCAGTCGACGATCAGGACGCGCTCGACCCCGAGCTCGCGGATCGCCAGCTCGGCGGCGATAGCGACGTTGTTGAACAGACAGAAGCCCATCGCGTAGTCCCGTCCCGCGTGATGGCCCGACGGTCGCATTGCGCTGAATCCGGTGCGGGCCTCTCCGCGCGTCAGCGCCCGCACCATTTCGCAGGCGCCGCCGGCGGCGTACAACGCGGCCTGGTAGGAGGCCTCGCCGACGAACGTGTCCGGGTCGATCTGGCCGCCTCCAGCGGCGCACAAGTCGCGGATCGCCTCGACGTGCGAGGCGGTGTGCACCAGCTCGAGCTCCCACTCGCCTGCGGCCGGCGCGTCGCGCACGTCGCAGCCGAGCCAGCCCACCTGGGCCATTGCCTTACCGATCGCGTCGATCCGCTCCGGCGTGTCCGGATGGTCAGGCGACAGCAGACTCGGGTCGTGCTCGAGCGACGACGGGTGGTGGAAGTAGAGCATATGAGAGCTCCTCGATGGGCGACGGAACGGTCACCCGTCCGCGCTGCGCTCTGGGGGAACCGCGAGCACCGGGCACGGGGCGATGTGCAGCAGGCGCTGCGTGACCCCTCCGAGCAGCAGCCCGCTGATCGGCGTGTGGCGCCGGGTCACGCCTCGCCCCACGCGAGCACCCCGGCCACGTCGAGCGTCGACAGAATCCCGATCGGACGACCCGCCTCGGCATCGGTGACCACGAGATGGGTGACGCCGTTCTTGAGCATCGCCTCGCCGGCCTCGCGCAACGGCAGGCTCGGCCTGACCGTGATGACCGGCTGCCCCGCCAGGTCCCTCGCCGTCGGCTCTCGCTCGTCGCGAATTCCCGCCGCAACCAGGTCAAGGTCGGAGATGATCCCCCACACGAAGCACTCCGGCTTCTCATGCGAGATGCCCACCACCGCCACGCAATGAACGTGATGCGCGGCCATCAACCGCGCCACGTCCGTCGCGGTCGCGTCGGGCTCGCACGACAAGATCCCAGGATGCATTGCGTCCGAAACGGTCGCGTGCTCCAACGACGGCATCAAATAGCTGCCGTGATAGGTCTGAGTAACAGTGTCGGGCATGGCTTTCATCTCCTCGTGATTTCGCTCACCACACCCTAAGACCGACCCCGGGCCTTCGTGATCCGCCGGCAGCCGAACGGCCACTGCGGGTTTTCCACATCCACCTAGTCCCCGCGAGCGGGAAGCGGGCGACTCACGCCAGAGCGACGGCCTCGCGTCCCGCGTATCGCGCGCGGTCGCCGAGCTCCTCTTCGATCCGCAGAAGCTGGTTGTACTTGGCCACGCGCTCCGATCGAGCCGGTGCTCCGGTCTTGATCTGGCCAACCCCGGTCGCCACCACCAGGTCGGCGATGAACGTGTCCTCGGTCTCGCCGGAGCGATGCGAGATCACTGCCCGGTACCCCGCCTCGTGCGCGAGCGCAATCGTGTCCAACGTCTCGGTCAGCGTTCCGATCTGATTGAGCTTGATCAGGATCGAGTTGGCAACGCCGCGCTCGATGCCCTCGCGGAGGATCGCAGGATTGGTGACGAAGATGTCGTCGCCTACGAGCTGGAGACGGCTGCCGAGCCGGTCGGTGAGGTGGCGCCAGCCGTCCCAGTCTTGTTCGGCCATCCCATCCTCCAGCGACAGGACGGGGTACCGCTCGGTGATCGCCGACCAGTAATCGACCATCTCCGCGGACGACAGCGATCGTCGTTCGCCGGCCAGTTCGTATCGCCCCTCCTTGAAGAACTCGCTGGCGGCAGGGTCGAGGCAGATCGCTAGGTCCTCGCCGGGCCGATAGCCGGCAGTGCCGATCGCACTCACGAGCAGCTCGAGCGGCGCCTCGTTCGAGGGGAGAGCCGGGGCAAAACCCCCCTCGTCTCCCACGGCCGTACTCAGCCCTCGGCTTTTCAGGGTGCGTTGAAGCTCGTGGTAAACCTCCGCGCCCATCTGGATCGCGTGGGCGAACGAGCCGGCACCCACAGGCGCGATCATGAACTCCTGAAAATCGACGGGGTTGTCAGCATGCACGCCGCCGTTCAGCACGTTCATCGTCGGCACCGGCAGCAGGCTCGCGTCCTCGCCCCCGAGATATCGCCACAGCGGCTCTCCCGCGTCGGCCGCGGCCGCGCGGGCGGCCGCCATGGACACCCCGAGTAGCGCGTTTGCGCCCAGCCGAGTCTTGCCGTCGGTGCCATCGAGCTCGATCAGCCTGTCGTCGAGGCCTCGCTGGTCATCGGCATCCAGCCCGATCACGGACGTGGCGATCTCGCCATCGACATTTTGGATCGCGCGTCCTACGCCCTTGCCACCGAACGAGCTGCCTCCGTCACGGAGCTCGAGGGCTTCCCTGGTTCCGGTCGATGCGCCTGACGGCACTGCGGCGCGGCCCCACGCGCCGGAGACGAGCCGAACGTCGACTTCGATCGTCGGGTTGCCACGACTGTCGAGGATCTGGCGGGCGTGGACATGCTCGATCTCACTCATGAGTCCTCCGTCGGGTCGGATGCTGCATGCGGTCGTCTGTGGCGACCCTACACGCCAAGCAGCCGCTCTCATCGGGATAAAACCGCGGTCTTCGCACGGGTTCATCCGCGAATGGTCGTGTAGCTACGGCGGATTGCGCACGGCAGTCGCGTGCCTACCTTGCCCCCATGGGTGCGCAAGACGAGAACCGGATCGCACCGGCATCCATGCGCGACGACGCGCCGGCGGTCGAGCCGCCGATCGAGAACCGCACGTTCGACGAGATCGAGGTCGGTGAGAGCGCCGGCCTCGAGCGCACGTTGAGCTGGCGGGACGTCGAACTGTTCGCCGTGATGTCGGGCGACATAAACCCGGCCCACGTCGACGAGGAATACGCCCGCAGCGACAGGTTCCACGGGATCGTCGCCCACGGCATGTGGGGCGCCTCCCTCATCTCCACGCTGCTCGGCACCCAGCTGCCCGGACCCGGAACGATCTACCTCGAGCAGACGCTCTGCTTTCGCCATCCGATCACCATCGGAGACACGATCAGCGTCTCGGTCGCGGTCGCGTCCAAGGATCAGACGCATCATCGCGTAGCGCTCGACTGCCGCTGCGTCAACCAGCGCGGCGAGACCGTGATCGACGGGACCGCCATGGTGCTCGCGCCGACAGAGAAGGTTCGGCGGCCGCGGTTCGTGCTGCCCGAGGTGTCGCTGCGCGAGCGCGGCGCGGGTTCGGGTTAGCGGGGCTGCGGGCCCCGGCACTTGCGTAGTTCTCCGCATGGCCCGTGTGGGCGCTGGCGGATGAGACCCCTACCCCCATCGCCAACACTGAACACATAAGCCACGCCATCACCCCGATCCTCTGAGGGATCGCGCAAGAAGGAGGAGGATCCATGTCTGAAGCAGTCATTGTCGACGCCATCCGGACGCCCATCGGCCGGGCGATGAAAGGGACGCTGAGGGACCTCCGTGCCGACGACCTGGCAGCGATCCCGCTGCGCGCGCTGATCGAGCGAAACCCCGAAGTTGATTTTCGCGAGACCGACGACGTGATGATGGGCTGTGGTTTCCCCGACCACGAGCAGGGCTACAACGTGGCCCGGAACGCCGTCTTGCTGGCTGGACTCGATCACCACATCCCGGCGGTCACGGTCAACCGCTTCTGCGCATCGTCGCTGCAGACGATCCGCATGGCCTTCCACGCGATCAAGGCCGGCGAAGGCGATCAGTACATCGCGGCCGGTGTCGAGTGCACATCGCGCGGCGCCGGCATGACGCTTCCGGTGATGAACCCGAAGCTGGACGGGTCGAACGGCACCGGCTACAACGTCTACATCCCCATGGGGCTGACGGCCGAGAACGTGGCCGAGCGCTGCAAGGTCAGCCGCGAGGCCCAGGACGAGTGGGCTGCGCTGTCCCAGCAACGCGCAGTCGCTGCGCGCGAGAGCGGCCACTTCGACAGCGAGGTCGTGGGCGTGGATATTCCCGAGACCCACGACGCCGGCGGAGACGTCATCGTTGCGCACACAGTCACCAGAGATGACGGACCGCGCGCGGGCACGACGGTGGAGACGCTTTCGAAGCTCAAGCCCGCCTTCAAGCCGGGCGGCAGCGTGACCGCAGGCAACTCATGCCCGCTCAACGACGGCGCCGCCGCCGTGCTGGTGATGTCAGAGGACAAGGCCCGCGAGCGCGGCCTCAAGCCCCGGGCGCGAATCGTGGCGTCGGCGGTGGCGGCGGTGCGCCCCGAAATCATGGGCCTCGCGCCGATTCCGGCGGTCAAGGCGGTGCTCAAGCAAGCGGGCCTGACGATCGACGACATAGACCTGGTCGAGCTTAATGAGGCGTTCGCGGCGCAGGTGGTGCCTTGCCGCGACGAGCTGGGCATCGACCCAGAGAAGCTCAACATCAACGGCGGCGCGATCGCGCTGGGCCATCCGTTCGGGATGACCGGCGCGCGGATCATGACCACCCTGCTCAACAACCTCGACTCCGTGGGCGGCAGGTACGGCCTCGAGTCGATGTGCGTCGCCGGCGGGAATGGGCAGGCGATGATCGTCGAGCGGCTCTACTAGAAACGGAAAGGGACAGCACAATGGCAACCACAGGTTCTAAGACTGAGACCACTGGGCGGGACCGCGATCTCACCGGACGGGTCGCCCTGGTCACCGGAGGCACCCGGGGAATCGGCGCGGCGATCTGCCACGCACTCGCCGCCGACGGCGCCGCCGTCGCCGCCGGCTACTCGTCAAATCAGGCACGCGCCGACGAGCTGCGCCAGGCGGTCGAGGCCGAGGGAGGCACGCTTTCGCTGCACCAGGGCAACATCGGGGACGCGGAGGACTGCGAGCGCGTAGTCAAGGAAGTGATCGAGCAGCACGGCCGGCTCGACATCCTCATCAACAACGCGGGCATCACGGTCGACAAGCCGGTCTCGAAGATGTCCGCGACCGACTGGGACAAGGTGCTGAAGGTGGATCTGTCGGGCGCCTTCTACATGTCCAAGCCGGTGCTCGGACACATGCTCTCGCGCGGCTCGGGGCGGATCATCAACATCTCGTCGGTGGCGGCCGAGATGGGCAACATCGGCCAGGCGAACTACACGGCCTCGAAGGCCGGCCTGTTCGGGCTCACGAAGACGCTCGCACGCGAGGCGGCGCTGATGCTTCGCGTGGCCGGCAAGCTCGAGAAAGGGATTGGGGTCACGATCAACTGCATCACCCCGGGCCTGATCGAGACCGACATGGTCGTCACGATCCCGCCATTCATGGTGGCGGACTTCGTGGAGCGCATCCCGGCCCACCGGATGGGGCACCCGGAGGAGATCGCACGCGTAGTGTGCTTCCTCGCCCAGGACGCCTCGGGTTACATCACCGGGCAGATCTGGGATGTCGACGGCGGACTCAACATGTGATCGGACTGGCAAATGGCTACCAACATTTCAGAGAAAGAAGCTCGCGACGTCGTCGAGGCGGCGCGCGAGGCCGAATGGAAGCTGCCGAGCTTCGGCAAGCAGCTGTTCCTGGGTGATTTCCGCCTCGATCTGATTCACCCGCAGCCGCAGCTGGATCCGGAGGCGATCGAGAGGGGCGAGCGTTTCCTCGCCGCACTGCGGGCGGTGCTGACCGAGACGGCTGACCCGCTCGAGATCGAGCGCGACGCGAAGATCCCGGACCGGGTTGTCGACGGACTGAAGAGGATCGGCGCGCTCGGGATGAAGGTCCCGCCGGAGTACGGGGGGCTGGGCTTGTCCCAGGTGTACTACAGCAAGGCGCTGGGGATCGCCGCCAACTGCCACGCGGCGATCTGCACGCTGCTCAGCGCGCACCAGTCGATCGGCGTGGCCGAGCCGCTGCGGATGTTCGGCAGCGAGGAGCAACGCCGCAAGTGGCTGCCGTTGGTCGCCAAGGACCACATTAGTGCCTTTCTGCTCACCGAGCCCGGCGTCGGCTCCGATCCGGCGCGGATGGCTTCGATGGCGGTGCCGGTCAGCCCCGAGCATGCGGCGGCGCCGGTCGATGACGACATAACCGCGACGCCGGTCGAGGGCGGCTACATGATCAACGGCCGCAAGCTCTGGGCGACGAACGGGACGATTGCCGACATCGTCGTGGTGATGGCGAAGGTGCCCAGGAGCGAGGGCCACCGCGGCGGGATCAGCGCGTTCGTGCTGCCGTACAACACCGAGGGCATCACGGTCGTGCATCGCAACGCGTTCATGGGGATACGCGGGATCGAGAACTCGGTGACGGTTCTGAAGGACGTGTTCGTTCCCGAGGAGAACCGGATCGCCCGCGAGGGCGACGGGCTCAGGATCGCGCTCAGCACGCTGAACACGGGGCGCCTGGCACTGATGGCGATCGCGGCCAGTGCCTCCAGGTGGGCGACCAAGGTCGCGCGCGAATGGGCCGCCGAGCGGGTCCAGTGGGGCCGTCCGATCGGCAAGCACGACGCGGTGGCGCAGAAGCTCGCGTTCATCGCCGGCAGCGCGTTCGGCCTCGAGGCGATGCTCGACGTCGCGGCGCGCTTGGCCGACGATAAACGCAACGACATCCGGATCGAAGCCGCGCTGTGCAAGGCGTACGGATCGGAGCTCTCATGGAAGGTGATCGACGAGCTGATGCAGGTTCGCGGCGGTCGCGGCTACGAAACGGCGGAGTCGCTCAAGGCGCGCGGCGAGAAGCCCGTGCCGGTGGAGCAGGTCATGCGGGACATGCGCGTGAACCGCATCTTCGAAGGCTCGACCGAGATCATGCACCTGCTGATAGCCCGCGAGGCGGTCGACACCCACCTCCAGGCCGCCGGCGGTCTGTTGATGGGTGACGGCGACGCCAAGGCCAAGGCCGATGCGGCGATGAAGGCCGGGCTGTTCTACGGCAAATGGCTACCGCAGCTCGCCGTCGGCAAGGGCCAGAATCCTCGCGCTTACGAGGAGTTCGGACCGCTGGCGACCTACCTGCGCTACGTCGAGCGCGCCTCGCGCAAGCTCGCGCGCGAGACGTTCTACGGCATGGCACGGTGGCAGGCGAAGCTCGAGAACAAGCAGACGTTCCTCGGGCGCATCGTCGACATCGGCGCCGAGCTGTTCGCGATCTCGTCGACCGTGGTCTACGCCGACAGAGTCGGACGCGAGCACCCGGAGCGCAAGGACGAGGCGATCGAGCTCGCGCAGCTGTTCTGCTCGATGGCCAAGCGCAGGGCCGACGCGCTGTTCGGAGAGCTGTGGGCCAACGACGACGACTCCCGCTATCGAGCCGCGCAGAACGTGCTGGACGGCCGGTACAAGTGGCTCGAGGAAGGAATCCTCGACCCAGCCGGCGACGGCCCGATGATGCCGGCACTCGACTAAGGCGCCGCCGTCAGGCGCCGCCGACCATCCCACTAAAAAAGGGGAACCACCATGGCCACGGTCATCAAAGAGCCGCCCGTCCCGACGGACGCCGAGTGGGCGCAGCGGCTGGACGGCTTCGTGCAGCGCGCACAGGAAGCCTCGATAGCGCTACGTAAGCTCGATCAGGAGGCGGTCGACCGCATCGTCTGGGCGATGACGGTCGCGGGGCTCGAGAACGCGGTCGAGCTGGCAGAGCTGGCGATGGAGGAGACCCACTTCGGCGTGTTCGAGGACAAGGTGCTCAAGAACTACATCGCGACCGAGTTCCTTTACGACTATCTGCGGGACAAGAAGTCGGTCGGCGTGATCGACGAGGACCGGGAGCGGGCGCTCCAGTACGTCGCCGAGCCGATCGGGGTCGTGCTCGCGCTGCTGCCGATCACGAATCCGACATCGACGACGCTGTTCAAGTCGATCGTCTGCGCCAAGACCCGGAACGCGCTGATCATGCGTCCGTCTCCGCGCGCGGTGCGCTGCTGCGGCCGCGCCGGTGAGCTGCTCCAGGAGGCAGGCGAGGCGGTTGGCCTACCCCCCAACTCGCTTCAGGTGATTCCCGACCCGTCGCTCGAGGTGTCGCAGTACCTGTTCCACCACCCGGGGGTCGACTTCATCTGGACGACCGGGGGGCCGAAGGCGGTGGCGGCCGCCAACGCCGCCGGGAAGCCGTGCCTCAGCGTCGGACCCGGTAACGCGCCGGTGTACGTGCACCGCAGCGCCGACATCCGGATGGCGGTCATGGATATGCTCATCTCGAAGACGTTCGACGCCTCGGTGATCTGCCCCGCCGAGCAGACGTGCGTGATCGACGAGGAGATCTACGACCAGGTGGTCGACGAGTTCCAGCGGATGGGCGCCCGGCTGCTCACCGACCAGCAGACGGACGCGCTGGCCGCCCGCTCGTTCACGGACGAAGGCAAGGTGCAGCTCGACGTGCTCGGGCAGTCGTGCGTCAACCTGGCCAGCCTGGCCGGCTTCGAGGTGGCGGACAGCGACAAGGTGCTGCTCGCCCCGCTGCCGGCCGACCTCGACGCCCTCGCCGCGCACCCGTTCATCGCGGAGAAGCTGATGCCGGTGCTCGGGCTGGTGCGCTCGCCGTCGGTCGAGCACGGGATCCGGGCGTGCGAACTGGTCACCGAGCACTTCGGTCTGGGCCACACCTCGGCCGTGTACGCGAACGACGATGAAGTAATCAACCGCTTCTCGCTGGCGATCCGCACGGGGCGGATCCTTGTCAACGCGCCGACCGCGGTCGGAGCACTGGGTGGCGTCTACAACTCGATGACGCCGACGTTCTCGCTCGGCTGCGGCACCTGGGGAGGCTCGAACACAACCGACAACGTCAACTATCGGAATCTCTTGAACATCAAAACCGTGTCACGCCGCCAGACGCCGCCGCAGTGGTTCCGGGTGCCCTCGGACACGTACTTCAACCCCGGGTCGCTGGACAGCCTGCGCCAGCTGGACGCCTCCCGGCCGATGATCGTCACGGACAGGTGGACCGTGGCCCGCGGGGTGGCCGAGGAAGTTCGCCACTACCTCAGCGCGGGCGCCGTGCACGTGTACTCCGGCGTCGAGCCCGAGCCGACGGAAGCACAGATCCGCGCCGGAATCGAGCAGCTCGAGCAGGTCAACGCCGACGCGATCATCGCGATCGGCGGCGGCTCGGTGATGGACGCTGCCAAGGCCATGCGCCTGTTCCACGAGAGCCCACAGCTGAGCATCCGGGAGCTCTCGCTGCCGTTCCTGGACGCGCGCAAGCGCATCGCCGAGTTCCCGCAGATCGACCACAAGGTGCGGCTGGTGGCGATTCCGACGACGTCCGGCACGGGCTCGGAGGTCTCGCCGGCCGCCGTGATCACCATGGGGGACCGCAAGGTCACGCTGGTCGATTACTCGCTGGTCCCGGACATGGCGATCGTCGACCCGAACCTCACGCTGACGATGCCGAAGGAGATCACGGCCGACACTGGAATCGATGCGTTGACGCACGCGCTCGAGGCTGCGGTGTCGATCTTTGCCTCGCCGTTCACCGACGCGTTCTGCGTGCAGGCGGCGAACCTGATCTTCACGTCACTGCCGCGTGCCTATCACGACGGGTCCGACCTCGAGGCGCGCACCGCGATGCACAACGCCGCGACGATCGCGGGGCTGGCGTTCTCGAACGCGTTCGTCGGACTCAACCACGCGCTCGCACATCCGGTCGGGGCCCGGTTCGGGATCGCGCACGGTCGCGCGAACGCGATCTTCCTGCCGCACGTGCTGCGCTACAACGCGTCGCTGCCGAGCAAGTTCATGCCGGCGCCCGGCTACTCCGCCTACGTCGCACCCGAGAAGTATGCGGAAATTGCGCGGATCCTCGGTTTCGGCGGCCACACCGAGCAGGATCGGCGCGAGCGGCTGTTCACCCACGTGGACGAGCTGTTGGCCGAGGTCGACGAGCCGCGTTCGCTGGCGGACTGCGGCGTCAAGCGCGAGGAGTTCGAAGCGGCGCTGCCCGACCTCGCCAAGGCTGCGTTTGCAGATCCGAGCATCCGCACCAACCCGCGCATTCCGATGATCCGCGAGGTCCTCGAGTTGCTCATGGCGGGCTACTCGCAGACCGCTTGAGCTCGCAGAGGTGATCGCCGGCCACCGAGCCCCCCAATGGACCAGCATGAGTTCTCACGGCTGGCGATCGCGGGGCGCGGCGAGCCGGCGATAAGGGTCATCCATGCCGTGCGCGAGCTCAACCACGGTCGGGCGGATTCCGTCCACCTGATCGCCCTGCACTCCGAGGCCGAGCGCGACGCGCTGTTCGTCCGCCTCGCGGACGAGGCGGTGTGCGTCGAGTTCGGCCCGGCCGGCCTGGAGCGCGCGCTGTGCGCCGCGCGCGCCGACGCGGCGTGGGGCGGATCGGGTCCGGTGGGCGAGCCGCCGGACGTTGCGGAGCTCTGCGAGCACCTCGGGCTCGTGTTCGTCGGCCCCGATCCGGCGGCGCTGCGACGCGCGGACACGATCGCCGCCAACCAGCAGTATGTGCCGGTCGCGCCGACGAAGCCGTTCAGCGGGGCGCGCTGCCTCACGGTGCCGATCGTGGCCGATTCCTATTCCAGCGTGTGGCCCCTCGGAGTCTGCGACGACTCGTGTCAGCGGCGCGGGGAGACGATGCTCGCCGAATCCTCGAGCCCGGCCCTCGTCTCCGATCAGGAGCGAGAGATCATGAATGCGGCGGAGCGGCTGGCGCGGGACGCCGGATACCGCGGCGCCGGGACGGTCGAATTCCTCTATGACCCCGAGGCGCTTCACTTCTATTTCGTCCGGGTGAGCGCATGGCTCGAGCACGCGGTAACGGAAGCGGTCACCGGGCTCGATCTGGTCAAGCTTCAGTTTCACCTCGCCGCCGGTGGACGGCTCGAGGGCGACCCGCCGCCGCCGGTCGGGCATGCCATCGAGGCCCGCCTGCGCGCCGAGGACCCGGCGCTCGGGTTCGTGCCGACTCCGGGGCGGCTGGCGCACCTAAGGCTTCCGACCGGGCCCGGCCTCCGCGTAGACACCGGCGTCATCGAGGGCGACAGCATTGCTGCCGAGTTCGACCCGATGATCTGCAAGCTGACCGCCTGGGGCAATGATCGGGCCGAGGCGCTCGCCCGCCTACACCGCGCGCTCAGCGACACCGTCGCGGTCCTCGACGGGGGGACGACGAACCAGGGCTTTCTGCTCGAGCTGCTCGACCATCCAAAGTTATGCGCCGGTGAGGTCGACACCGGCTGGCTCGATCGGCTGTCCGTGACCGGCGGCACCCTGACCGCGCGCTACGGCGACTTGGCGCTGCTGCAGGCGGCGATCGAGCTCTCCGACCAGGACGCGGCCGATGATCGAGCTCGCTTCTACGCGTTCGCTCGCCGCGGACGGCCCCAGGCGGCGGCCGCGCTGTCTCGTACCTACGAGCTCCGCCACCGCGGAGAGTCCTACCGGCTCGCGGTCTCGCAAATCGCGCCCGACCGCTACCGAGTGACCGTCGATCGACACTCGATCGAGCTCGTCGTCCGCCGGCTCGGCCCGCACGAGCGCCGCCTTGAGCTGATCGGCCGGACCCACCGGACGCTGACCTCGAGCCAGGGCGACGACCTCCTGATCGAGGTCGACGGCGTGCCGCATCGCATTTCCCGCGACGATGGCGGGCTCATCCGAGCTCCCGGTCCCGCGCTCGTAGTGTCGATCCCGGTGTCCCCGGGGGAAATCGTCGAGGCGGGAGACGTGGTAGTCGTCGCGGAGGCGATGAAGATGGAGTCGTCGCTGACCGCGCCGTTCCGCGGACGAGTCAAGCGAGTGCTGGTCGGCGAGAACGTCCACGTCGCCGCGCAGGCACCACTCGTCGTGCTCGAGCCGATCGAGCAACCCGCGCCGACGATGCCCGGCGAACGCCTGTCGTTCGTGTCCCTGATGCCTTCTGCGGACGCCGCGCCCGATCCCTGCCGCGAGAACCTGCGACGGATGGAGTGGCTCGTGCTCGGCTACGACGTCGACGCGGCAGAGGTGCGACGGACCATCGACGACCTGCATGGCCAATGCTCTGACCTCCTGTCGTGCGACCCGGCGCTGATCCCCGGCGAGCATCGCTTATTGGGGATGTTCGCTGACCTGCGTGCGGTCTCGCGTCCGCACCACGGAGACCAGGAGCCGGGTTCGGAACCCCTCCAGAGTCCGCAGGAGCACCTGCACGCGTGGCTGCGCTCGCTCGACGCCGACGCCGAGGGACTGCCGCCGCGGTTCACCGCCACGCTGCAACGGGCGCTGGCCAACTACGGGATCGACAGCCTCGAGCGGACCCCCGCTCTGGAGGAGGCCTGCTACCGGCTGTTCCTCTCCCAGCAGCGCGCCGAGATCGCACGCACGGCGATCGTGGCGATCCTCGACCGGCGACTCGAGGACGCCGATGACCTCGTCGGGCACGTGGGCTCGGATTTCCGCGAGGTTCTCGACCGGCTCGCGACTGCGCTCGAGGGACGGGACCCGGTCGTCGCCGACCTGGCCAGTGAGGTCCGCTTCCGCTACTTCGACGAGCCGGTGATCGCGGAGGCCCGCGAGCGGGTGTACGCAGAGATGGAGAAGCATGTCGCGGCGCTGACGAGGGAGCCCGGGCGCCCCGACGCCGGGAAGCTGATCACCGAGATCGTCGACTGCTCCCGTCCGCTCGCACCTCGACTCACGGTTGCGATGGGCTCGGCGTCACCAGCCGCTCGCCGGCTGCTCGTCGAGGCGATGGCCCGCCGCTACTACCGGACGCGCTCGCTGACTGGATTTGAGCCCGGGCAGCTGGACGGGTATGACGTGGCGCTGGCACGCTACGTGGTCGACGGGGTCGCGCGCCAGCTGGTTAGCGCGTACGTCGAGCTCGACGACGTGGCGGCGATCGCGAAGGCTTTTGCCCGTCACGCCGAGACACGGCCCGCCGGAGAGCTCGCAGTACTGGACCTTTACGCGCAGCATCACGACACGGCGCCGTCGCGCGAGGAGACTGCGGCTCGGTTGCGCGCCGCACTCGCGGAGATTCCAACCCCGCCGGCGGTTCACCGGATCGTCGTCGCAGTCGCAGAACCACGCCGGGGCCGAGGGATGTCGGCGATCGACCTGTTCACGTTTCGGCCGGAGCCGGGCGGGCTGGTCGAGGACGAGGTGCTGCGCGGTCTGCACCCCATGATGGGCCATCGGTTGCGTCTGCGGCGCCTGCGCGAGTTCGAGCTCGAGCGCCTCCCGTCCGACGAGGACATCTATATGTTCCGAGGTGTCGCCCGCGCCAACGCCAAGGATGAGAGGTTGTTCGCGCTCGCAGAGGTTCGAGACCTCACCGCCGTCCACGACGAACACGGGCGCGTCGTCGCCCTGCCGGAGCTCGAGCGCGTCCTGGTATCGGTGCTGGAGTCGATCCGTGCCTTCCAGGCCCGACGACCGTTGCACCGGCGTCTGATGTGGAACCGCGTCGTCCTGCACGCGTGGCCGGTGATCGAGCTGCATCCCGACGAGATCCGCGCGCTGATCGAGCGCCTGGCGCCCAGGACGGCCGGGCTCGGGCTGGAGATGGTGGCGATACAAGGACGCCTCAGAGAGAGCGATGGGGCCGTCCGCGACCGAACGCTCCGCTTCTTCGTACCGACGGGTCACGACGTCGCCGTGGAGGTGGAGGACCCGCCGACCGGGCCGCTGCAGCCGCTCGACGAGGGAACACGGCGTATCAGCTCGGCACGTCGCCGCGGCACCCTTCACCCCGCCGAGATCGTCAAGCTGCTCGCTCCGGGAGGGAGCTACTCGGTCGCCGGCCTGCCCACCGGTGAATTCGTCGAGCACGAGCTGAGCGAGTCCGGCCGCCTCGAGCCGGTCAGCCGTGCCCCGGGGATGAACCCGGCCGGCATCGTGGTCGGCACGATCCGGAACTTCACCGAGCGCTACCCCGAAGGGATGCTCCGAGTGATTCTGCTCGGCGACCCGACGCGCGCGCTCGGAGCGCTGGCCGAGCCCGAGTGCCGGCGGATCGTGGCGGCGCTCGATCTGGCCGAGCAACTCGGCGTCCCGCTGGAGTGGTTCGCGCTGTCGGCCGGCGCGAAGATCGCGATGGACTCGGGTACCGAGACGATGGACTGGATCGCGGCCGGCCTGCGGCGGATCGTGCTGTTCACCCAGACCGGCGGAGAGCTCAACGTGGTCGTCGCCGGCATCAACGTCGGGGCGCAGCCCTACTGCAACGCGGAGGCGACGATGCTCATGCACACGCGCGGGGCCCTGATCATGACGCCCCAAAGCGCGATGGTGCTGGCCGGCAAGGAGGCGCTCGACTATTCGGGCGGCGTGTCGGCCGAGGACAACTTCGGGATCGGGGGGTATGAGCGGATCATGGGGCCGAACGGCCAGGCGCAGTATTGGGCCAGCGACCTCGCCGATGCCTGCCGGGTGCTGCTTCGCTACTACGAGCACACGTATGTCGCGCCTGGAGAGCGCTTTCCGCGGCGTGCGCACACGACCGATCCAGCCGACCGCGACGTCGGCGACGCCCCGCACCGCGCTCCCGGCTCACGGCTGAAGCGGATCGCGGACGTGTTCTCGGACGAATTCAACAGCGATCGGAAGCAGCCGTTCGACATCCGGTCGGTGATGAGCGCGGTGATCGACTCCGACCACCGGCCGCTGGAGCGTTGGGGGGCGATGCGTGACGCCGAGGTCGCGGTCGTGTGGGACGCGCACCTGGGTGGCTGGCCGGTGTCGGTCATCGGAATCGAATCCCGGCCGCTACCGCGGCGGGGGACGATCCCCGCCGACGGGCCCGAGCAATGGACCGCGGGCACGCTGTTCCCGCGCGCCGCCAAGAAGATCGCGCGCGCGATCAACGCGGCGGCCGGGCGCAGGCCGGTGGTCGTGCTGGCGACCCTGGTCGGCTTCGACGGCTCGCCGGAGTCGCTACGCGAGTGGGAGCTCGAGTTCGGCGCCGAGATCGCGCGGGCGGTCGTCAACTTCGACGGCCCGATCGTGTTCTGCGTGCTATCTCGCTATCACGGCGGCGCGTTCGTCGTCTTCTCGCAGAGTCTCAATCCTCAGCTCGAGACGATCGCCCTCAGAGGGGCCCGGGCCTCAGTGATCGGCGGCGCTCCGGCGGCGGCGGTTGTATTCGCCGGCGAGGTCGAGCGGGCTGCGGCCGGCGACGAGCGGATTCAGACGCTCGACGAGCAGGTCGCGCAGGCCGACGGTGCGGAGCGCCAGCGCCTGCGAGTTCGCAGAGCGGCGCTGTGGGACGAGGTGCTCGCGGAGAAGCGCCGAGCGTTCGCGGAGCGGTTCGACCAGCTCCACAGCATCGAGCGGGCCGTTCGAATGGGGTCGGTCAAGAGCGTCATCGAGCTGGCTTCGTTGCGCGGTTCCCTGATCGAGGCGGTGGAGCGAGGCATCCACCGGATCGACGGTGCCGTCGTCGTGGACGAGCACGCCGCCGTCGTAGGTCCGTAGCAGCCGGCGTCCCGCCGTGGGGCCCGACAACAGAGCGGCCTTGGCCAGCGCCTCGGCCTCCAATGCGCTCGCGGCGAGCGCGGTTGCTGCAATCAGCCCGGTCCAGGCAGGGGCTCCAGTAGCGGGGTCGATCAGGTGGTGGGCGAATTCACCGTCCGGACGCTGCCACAGACGCGCATCGATGCCAGATGTCGCGACGCCGCCCGAGCGGACGCGAAGCGTTTGGGCGACTGCGCCGGTCAGCGGATGACGCACGTGCACCTCCCACGGCGCCCCGCTCCCGGCAGTCAGACGCAGGTCGCCGCCGCAGTCGACGGCGCAGCGCCCGTGGCGCTCGAGCCGGACGGCGAGAAGATCGGCCGCCCATCCCTTCACCGACCCTGCAAGGTCCAGCTGGAGGCCGGGCGGCCGGCGAATCACGCCCGCGCCATCGTCGACCTCAATCGCGCGCCACTGCGCGGCCGGGTGGGGCCGCGCCGGGCGCCGTGGCGGCGCTGCGCCCAGCGCTCCGAGCAGCGACGGAGGTTGGGTGTGCGCGCGGGACTCACCGTAGCCGGCGCGACGGAGCGCCTCCACCAGGGTCGGATCAACAAGGCCGTCAGTCAACGATGCCGCGCGCAACGCGGCCGTGACGGCCGATCTGAGCAGCGGCCCTGCGGGAACGCTCGGCCGTGGATCTGCGTTCAGCCGCGAGAGATCGCTGCCCGCGTCGAAGCGCGACAGCCGTCGGTCGATCTCGGCAAATACCGACGCGACACCCACCCCGCCGTCGCTGTCGCGTACGACCCGCGCAACCGTGCCCATCGTCGGGAAGATGTCGTCGAGCACGTACGCCCCTCGTGCTAACGCTGTCAGCCGCCTGCCGTGCCCACGACGGGCGGCGGCGCGGATGGGGCAGCCATTTCGGCGCCGTACGCTTGCTGCAGATCCGCGATCTGGCCAGGACTCGACTGGGTGGTCAACGGCGGCAGCGGATGCGCTTCGGGCGCCTCGCGCGTCGCGGTGCGCGCCGAGCGCCCACGGCGGACCAAAGCGCCGGCACCGCCGGCTGCTGCTGCTGCTGCTGCCACGAGCGTCCAGCGCGACTGTTTCATCGTGTCGCACGTTAGACGTCCTGGGCTCGACCGGCGAGCGTGCCCGTCCGAACCGCCGGTGCGGAGAACTACGCACCGGTGGAAAACTACGTACGGGCCTAGGCAGCTCCCACGGTTACCAGGCATGTACCCCGGCGCCAAGACTATGGCTCACTCAACGGTTCCAAGCGAAACCGTCGGCGAAACGTCGAGCGTTCTGGAGAGATGTGATGACCACGCAAGTAGCAACCGGCAGCGGCAAGAAGTCGGCCGCTCGGGCCCACAAGTGGGTGTATGACTTCTCCGAGGGCTCGCGCCAGATGCGCGACCTCTTGGGTGGGAAGGGCTCCGGGGTGGCCGAGATGACGCGCATCCTCGGACCCGACATGGTCCCCGCGGGATTTACGATCACCACCGAGGCGTGCATGGCCTACATGCGCAGCGGTCAAACGTGGCCAGAGGGTCTGAAGGGGCAGGTGGACGCGGCGCTCGCGGCGCTCGAGAAGCGCGCCGGCAAGCGCCTCGGCGACGCACACGATCCGCTGCTGGTGTCCGTGCGGTCAGGCGCGCGCGAGTCGATGCCGGGGATGATGGACACGGTCCTGAATCTCGGCCTGAACGACGAGTCGACCGCCAGCCTCGCTGCGGGCACCGGCGATGAACGCTTCGCCTGGGACTGCTACCGACGGCTGGTGCAGATGTTCGGAAACGTGGTGCGGGGGATCCCGGGCGAGCGCTTCCAGGACGAGATAGCGCGCGTGAAGCGCGAGCGCGAAGTCACCCTCGACATCGAGCTCGACGCCGATGCCCTGCGCGAGCTGACCGAGCGCTTCAAGTCCTACTACGACTTCCCAACCGACCCGCAGGAGCAGCTTACGCAGTCGATCCGCGCCGTGTTCGACTCCTGGATGGGCGACCGCGCCGTTCAGTACCGCCGGATCAACCGTCTGCCCGATGACTGGGGCACAGCCGTCAATGTGCAGCAGATGGTGTATGGCAACAAGGGCGAGACGTCGTGCTCGGGCGTGGCCTTCAGCCGCGACGAGGTCACGGGTGCCCAGACACCGTCGGGCGACTTCCTGCCCAACGCCCAGGGCGAGGACGTGGTCTCCGGTGTGCGGACGCCTCGCGACCTCTCCGAGCTTCGCGACTGGATGCCCGACGTGGCCGATCAGCTGACCGAGATCCTGCGCAAGCTCGAGGCCCACTACAAGGACATGCAGGACACCGAGTTCACGGTCGAAGAGGGGCGCCTGTTCATGCTCCAGACCAGGGGCGCGAAGCGGCCGGCGCAGGCCGCGGTCCGCTTCGCGGTGGACGCGTTCGAGGAGCGGCTGTTGACCAAGGCCGAGGCGGTCGCGACGATCGACGCAGGAGCGCTCGACGCGCTCCTGCACCCCTCGTTCGACACGACGGCGCGTTTCACCGCGATCGCCCACGGGGTCGCCGCCTCGCCGGGCGCGGCCAAGGGCACGATCGTGTTCACCGCGCCCGAGGCGGTCGCGCAGGCGGCCGAAGGGAAGATGGTAATCCTGGTCCGGCCGTTCACCGAGGCCGACGACGTCGCCGGCTTCCACGCCGCGGTCGGGATCCTCACCTCCGAGGGAGGCAAGGCCTCGCACGCGGCGCTGGTGGCACGCGGCATGGGCCGTCCGGCGATCACGGGCGCCGCCGCGCTGGACGTCGACCTCAAAAGGGAAGAAGTGCGGATCGACGACCTCGTCCTCCACGCCGGCGACTTCATCGCGATCGACGGCACGAACGGCATCATCACCACCGATGACGTGCCGCTCGTCGAGGCCCACATCGACGCCCGGTTCGAGACCGTGCTGCGGTGGGCCGATGAGCTGCGCCAAATCGGCGTGCGGGCGAACGCCGATACGCCCGAGGACGCCACCCGCGCGCACCGCTTCGGCGCCGAGGGGATCGGTCTGTGCCGTACCGAGCACATGTTCATGGCCGCTGATCGGCAGCCCAAGATGCGGGCGATGATCATGGCCGAGGACGAGGCTGGCCGGCAGGCCGCGCTGGATGAGCTGCTCCCGCTCCAGCAGAGCGACTTCGAGGGCCTGTTCGAGGCGATGGTCGGGTGGCCGGTCACGATCCGCCTGCTCGACCCTCCCCTGCACGAGTTCCTGCCGGATCGGTTCGAATTGCACGAGGAGATCGTCCGCGCGCGGATCGATCGCAGCGCGCGCCTCGGTTTTCTCGAGAGCGAGTTCGACCGGGTGCGTTCGCTCGAGGAGACCAACCCGATGCTCGGAACCCGCGGCGTGCGGCTCGGCGTGATGCAGCCGGAGGTGTACGAGATGCAGGTGCGGGCGATCGCCCGAGCCGCGGTGGCCGTGCGCGACCGGACCGGGCGCGTGCCGCGCCTCGAGATCATGATTCCGCTCGTGGCCTACGAGCGCGAGCTCGAGTTGGTCAAGGGCCGCGTCGTGTCGGTGGCCGAGGCGGAGGGCCTCACTCTCGGGACGGACTTCGGCGTCGGGACGATGATCGAGCTCCCGCGCGCCTGCTTCATCGCCGGTCAGATCGCCCGTCACGCCGACTTCTTCTCGTTCGGGACGAACGATCTCACGCAGTGCGCGCTCGGCTTCTCCAGGGACGACATCGAGGGTCGGATCATCCCCCGCTACGTCGAGGAGAAGATCGTCGACGGCTCGCCGTTCGCGACGATCGACGAGGAGGGCGTCGGCGAGCTCGTGCGAACAGCGGTACAGAAGGGACGCGCTGAGAGGCCCGACCTCGAGCTCGGTGTCTGCGGTGAGCATGGCGGAGACCCGCAGTCGATCCGCTTCTTCCACGACTCGGGACTCGATTACATAAGCTGCTCCCCGTTCCGTCTCCCGATCGCGCGCGTGGCAGCCGCTCAGGCCGCGATCGCCGCCCCGCGATAGCCGCCGAGAGTCCGCAGACTATGCCTCCGCAACAGCAACGCGTGCAACGCTCCGATCGCCGGCCGCCGGCCACGCTTGGCCGCTCGGCCGCGGATATCACGCCCCTGGCCGATCTGGAACATGGACGCTCGCGCACCGGCCCCACGAGGGCTGAGCGGCCGGTGTACGTCGATCTGCTGCCACCCTGCAACGCCGGCTGCCCTGCGGGCGAGAACATCCAGGGCTGGATGGCGCACGTCAAGGCCGGCGAGCACGAGCAGGCGTGGCGGCTGCTGACCGCCGAGAACCCGTTCCCCGCGATCCACGGGCGGGTCTGCTACCACCCGTGCGAGAGCGTGTGCAACCGGGCCGAGCTCGACAGCGCGCTGTCGATTCACGCGGTCGAGCGGTTCCTCGGCGATCTGGCGCTCGAGCGGGCGTGGTTGTTCGATCCACCGCGGGCGCGGAGCGGCAAGCGCGTGCTGGTGATCGGCGCGGGTCCGAGCGGTCTTTCGGCCGCCTACCATCTCGCGCGGCTCGGCCACGAGGTCGAGGTTCGCGATGCCGGCCCCGAGCCGGGCGGGATGATGCGCTACGGGATTCCCGCCTACCGGATGCCGAGGGATGTCATGGGCGCAGAGGTCGATCGGATCGCCGCGCTCGGGGTGCGGTTCACCGCTAACTACTGGGTGGAGGACCTCGAGCTCGAGCGCCGCGAGGGCGGCTTCGACGCCGTGTTCGTGGCCGTCGGCGCTCATCTGTCCAAGCGGGTCGACATCCCGGCAGCCGATGCCGGCCATATCGTCGACGCGGTCTCGTTCCTGCGGGGGGTGGCCGCCGGGCAGCGGCCGACGATCGGACGTCGCGTCGCCGTGTATGGAGGCGGCAACACCGCCATGGACGCCGCGCGAGTCGCCCGGCGGATGGGCGCCGAGGAGGCTCTGATCGTCTACCGCCGCACCCGCGCGCAGATGCCGGCCCACGAGGACGAGGCCGCGGACGCCGAGCGGGAAGGAGTGCGGATCAACTGGCTGCGCACGATCAAGGCGATGGAGGGTTCCGAGCTGCAGATCGAGGTGATGGAGCTGGACGAGACCGGCTACCCGCAGCCGACCGGCCGGTTCGAGACTCTGGCTGCCGACACGGTGATCCTGGCCTTGGGCCAAGAGAGCGACACCGACTTCCTGCGCGCCGTCCCGGGCGTGGAGTTCGACCGCGACGGAACCGTGCGCGTGTCGAGCTCGCTGATGACCGGCTGTCCCGGGGTGTTCGCCGGCGGCGACATGGTTCCCTCCGAGCGGACCGTGACCGTCGGCGTCGGGCACGGCAAGCGGGCCGCGCGAGAGATCGATGCGTGGCTGCGCGGCTCGCGATACGAGCGCTCGCCCAAGCATCCGCAGGCGGACTTCGAGCTCCTGAACCTGTGGTACTTCGGCGATCACGCTCGACGCCAACAGCCGGAGCTGGCGCCGGACGATCGACTCGGCGGATTCGATGAGGTGGTAGGCGGCCTCTCCCAAGAGGAGGCCGTGTTCGAGGCGAGCCGGTGTCTGTCGTGCGGGAACTGCATCGAGTGCGATGGGTGCCTCGGCGCCTGCCCCGAGGACGCGGTGATCAAGCTCGGTCCGGGGCTGCGGTACAGGTTCGACTACGACCGGTGCACCGGGTGTCAGGCGTGCTTCGAGCAGTGCCCGGTGCACTCGATCGAGATGTTCCCCGAACAGGCGCCGGATCCTGCGTACGCGTTCGTTGCGCCCGACGACACGGTGGAGGGGAGTCGCTGATGCGCGCCACCGTTGACGGGAACGAAGCGACAGCGTGGGTGGCGCACCGGTGCAGCGAGGTCTGCTGCATCTTCCCGATCACCCCCTCCTCGCCGATGGCCGAGTTCGCCGACGAATGGTCGAGCAAGGGGCAGACGAACCTGTGGGGGACGGTGCCGGCGGTGGTCGAGATGCAAAGCGAGGCCGGCGCCGCGGGAGCCCTGCACGGCGCGCTCCAGGGCGGCGCGCTCGCGACGACGTTCACGGCGTCGCAGGGCCTGCTGCTGATGATCCCGAACATGTACAAGATCGCCGGGGAGCTGACGTCGGCGGTGATGCACGTCGCCGCTCGCTCGCTGGCCGCGCAGGGGCTGTCGATCTTCGGTGACCACTCCGATGTGATGGCGGTACGCCAGACCGGTTTTGCCCTTCTGTCGGCGGCGTCGGTGCAGGAGGCGCACGACTTCGCGCTCGTCGCCCACGCTGCGACGCTACAGACGCGAATCCCGTTCGTGCACTTCTTCGACGGCTTCCGCACCTCGCACGAGCTGCAGACGATCGAGATGCTCGACGACGACGACGTCCGCGCCTTGATTTCCGACGAGCTGGTCCGGGCCCACCGCGCACGGGCGCTGTCGCCCGACCGGCCGTTCATCCGCGGCACGGCGCAGAATCCCGATATCTACTTCCAGGCGCGTGAGACCGTCAACCCGTTCTACGCGCGCGTGCCAGGCGTGGTGCAGACCGCGATGGACCGGCTCGCCGAGCGGACCGGTCGACGCTACGGCCTGGTCGAGTACAGCGGCCATCCGGAGGCCGAGCGCGTGCTCGTGGTGATGGGCTCGGGCGGCGAGACCGCACGCGAGACGGTCGCTTACCTGCAGGCGCAGGGCGAACGCGTGGGCGTCGCGCAGATCAGGCTTTACCGGCCATTCCCCGCGCGAGAACTGGCTGCGGCACTGCCCCAGAGCGTGCGCCGGGTCGCCGTCCTCGATCGCACGAAGGAGCCGGGCTCGCTCGGCGAGCCGCTCTTCCTCGACACGCTCGCGGCGCTGAACGAGGCCAACGGCACCGGGGAGCGCGACGTCATGCCGGTCGTGATCGGCGGGCGTTACGGGCTGTCCTCCAAGGAGTTCACGCCCGGGATGGTCGCCGGGGTGCTCGACGAGTTGGCCCGCGAACAGCCGAGGCGGCGATTCACGATCGGGATCAACGACGACGTCTCCCATACGAGCCTCCCGTACGACGCGTCGCTCGACATCGAGTCCGACGAGACCGTTCGCGCCGTGTTCTTCGGGCTGGGTTCGGACGGCACGGTCGGCGCCAACAAGAATACGATCAAGATCCTCGGCGACGCGGCGAACCTCCATGCCCAGGGGTACTTCGTCTACGACTCCAAGAAGTCCGGCTCGCAGACGGTCTCGCACCTGCGCTTCGGGCCACGATCGATCCACGCCCCGTACCTCGTCTCCACGGCGAGCTTCGTCGGATGCCACAAGTTCGGGATGATCGAGCGCGACGAGGTGCTCGATCGCGCCGCCCGCGGCGCGACGCTGTTGCTCAACTGTCCTCACGAGCCGGATCAGGTCTGGGACGCGCTGTCGCACTCCGTGCAGGAGAAGCTCCTCGCCAAGCAGATCGAGTTGTACGCGATCGATGCCGGGAAGATCGCCCGGGAGGCCGGACTGGCGGGACGGACGAATACCGTGCTTCAGACGTGTTTCTTCGCGATCTCCGGCGTGATGGAGCGCGACAGCGCGATCGAGGCGATCAAGGGGTCCATTCGGAAGACGTACGGGAAGCGGGGCGAGGAGGTGGTCAAGCGAAACATCGAGGCGGTCGATCGATCGATCGCGGCGCTGCACCACGTGACCGTCCCGGACCAGGTCTCGTCGACGCGCGAGGAGCCGGCGCTCGTGCCCGCGGATGCGCCCGAGTTCGTCCGTACCGTGACCGCGGCGATGATGGCCGGCCACGGCGATGAGCTGCCCGTCAGCGTGCTGCCCGTCGACGGCACGTACCCGAGCGGCACGACCAAGTACGAGAAGCGCAACATCTCGGACTTCGTCGCGGTGTGGGACTCGGAGCTCTGCATCCAGTGTGGCAACTGCAGCTTCGTCTGCCCGCACAGCGTGATCAGATCCCGCTACTACGAGCCGGGTCGCCTGGAAGGCGCTCCCGACAGCTTCCCCTCGGCGCCGCTGAACGGAGCCGGGCTCCCCGACGTCCGGTACACGCTGCAGGTGTACGTGGAGGACTGCACCGGGTGCGGTCTGTGCGTCGAGGCATGTCCGGTGTCGGCGGCCAACGAGCCGGGTCACAAGGCGATCAACCTCGACGACCGCGAGCCGCTGGTCGAGAGCGAGCGCCACAACATCGCGTTCTTCGAGCAGCTGCCTGTGAACGATCGCACGCGAGTCGACTTCGGCACCGTGCGTGGAACCCAGTTCCTGGAGCCGCTGTTCGAGTTCTCCGGCGCCTGCGCCGGTTGTGGCGAGACGCCGTACCTGAAGCTCCTCTCGCAGCTGTTCGGCGACCGGCTGACGATCGCCAACGCAACCGGCTGCTCGTCGATCTACGGCGGGAACCAGCCGACGACGCCGTGGACAGTCGACGCCGATGGGCACGGCCCGGCGTGGTCGAACTCCCTGTTCGAGGACAACGCGGAGTTCGGGCTGGGGCTGCGACTCGCCGCCGACCGCCACACCGAGCTCGCGCGCCGTCGCCTGTCCGAGTTGCGCGATGCCGTGGGCGCCGAGCTGGTGGACGAGATCCTGTCGGCGCCGCAGGTCAGAGAATCCGAATTGCGCGCTCAGCGCGAGCGGATCGCGGAGCTGAACCGCCGGCTGGCAGAGCTCGACGATCCCGCGGTCGATGACCTGCGCAGCGTTCTCGACCACCTGATTCGGCGGAGCGTGTGGATCGTCGGTGGAGACGGCTGGGCCTACGACATCGGCGCAGGCGGCCTGGATCACGTGCTGGCGAGCGGCCAGGACGTCAACGTTCTGGTGATGGACACCGAGGTGTACTCCAACACCGGTGGGCAGATGTCGAAGGCCACTCCGCTTGGCGCCGTCGCCAAGTTCGCCGCCGCGGGCAAGACCGTCCCGACCAAGGACCTCGCGCTCCAGGCGATCGCGTACGCCAACGTGTACGTGGCGCGCGTGGCGTTCGGTGCCGATCCCCAGCAAACTCTGCGCGCATTCCGCGAGGCCGAGGCGTACGAGGGCCCATCCCTGATCATCGCCTACAGCCACTGCGTCGCGCACGGGTACGACATGCGCGAGGGGCTGAACCAGCAGTACGGCGCGGTGGCCAGCGGTCACTGGCCGCTGCTCCGTTATGACCCGGTCGTGCGCGCGGCCGGCGACAACCCCTTCCTGCTCGACTCGCCGCGGCCACGCATGTCACTGGCTGACTACCGCAAAGGCGAGCTGCGCTTCCGTGCCCTTGCGGCCGCCCACCCGACCGAGGCCGAGCGCCTGCTCGGCATCGCCCAGCAGGTGGCCGACCAGCGCTGGCGACTCTACGAACAGATGGCGACCCGCAGCGCGACCGAGTTCCCGTCCGATCCCCGCGGGGGTGGTAACTGATGGAGCTCTCGACGACATACATGGGTCTCGCGCTGCGCAATCCGCTCGTGGCTTCGCCGTCGCCGCTGTCCTACCGCCTCGACGGCGTCCGCCGGCTGGCGGACGGAGGCGTCGGCGCGATCGTTCTGTTCTCGCTGTTCGAGGAGCAACTGCGGGAGCAGACCGAGCGAGCGATCGGTCTCATCGAAGACAGCGCCGAGAGCTTTCCCGAGGCGCTCAGTTACTTTCCCTCCGTTGCCGAGGAGGACGGCAGCCCGCGCGCTTACCTGACGCTGCTCGGACGCGCTGTCGCCGCGGTCGACATTCCCGTGATCGCGAGCCTCAACGGCGTCACCCCGGACGGGTGGACCGAATATGCCCGCGCCATGCAGGACGCCGGGGCCGCCGCGATCGAGCTGAACATCTACTACCTCCCGGGTGATACGGAGACCTCGGGACGCGACGTCGAGCAGCGTCACGTCGATGTGTTGGAGCGAGTCAAGTCGGCTGTCAGCGTGCCGGTCGCGGTCAAGCTCAGCCCCTACTTCAGCTCCGCCGGCGAGATGGCGCTGCGGCTCGACAGGGCCGGGGCCGATGCGCTCGTGCTGTTTAATCGCTTCCTGCAGCCCGACATCGACACCGAGCAGCTCGTGGTTCTGCCGCGAGTGAACCTCTCGAGCCCAGCCGACGCGCGCCTGGCACGCACCTGGATCGCGCTGTTACGGGGCAGACTGACGGCCTCGCTCGCCGCCACCTCGGGCGTGGAGGTGCCGGCCGACGTCGCCCGATACCTGCTCGCGGGCGCCGACGTGGTGATGACGACGTCCGCGCTGCTGCGCCACGGTCCGAGCTACGCAACCGACCTCCTCGACGGGCTGCGCCGCTGGATGGCGAGCAAGGGCTTCCAGACGGTGGACGACGTTCGCGGTCTGCTCGCGGTGCCGCGCGACGCCGACGCCGCCGCCTACGAGCGTTCAGGTTACGTCACTGCAATGCGCGCTGCCAATGCAGGCGCCTACAACCCCTGGTGAGTGAACCATGACACAACCGAACCCCCCCAGCGTTGTGATCGTCGGCGGCGGCGTCGCCGGCCTGGAGTCGCTGCTCGCGCTGCGGGCCCTCGTGGGCGGTCGCGTCGGCCTGACCCTCGTTTCGAAAGACGATTGGTTCGTCGACCGCCCCATGACCGTGGCGGAGCCGTTTGGACTCGGATCGGCAGCACGCCTTTCGCTCCCGGAAGTCACCGCCGAGCTTGGCGCCGGCTTCGTTCGCGGGAGTGTGACGGCGGTGGACGGCTCGAGTCGCCGGGTCACGTGTGCGGACGGCCAGAACCTCGCCTTCGATACGCTCATCATCGCCCTCGGCGCTCGGGCACGAGCCCCGTTCGCCGATGCGATCACATTCGGGCTCGAAGGTGCGGGCGAGGCGATCAAGGAGATGCTCGCTCGCCTGCGCAACCGAGACGGTCGCAGCGTGTCCTTCGTCGCGCCCACGATGACCGGATGGCTCCTGCCGTTGTACGAGCTTGCACTGATGACGGCGCGCGAGCTCGCGCGGAGCAATGTCGATGGGGTCCAGGTGCGTCTCCTCACCCCGGAGGATCGGCCCCTGTCGCTGTTCGGCGGTCGGCTGAGCCAAAGCATCGGCCGCTTGCTCGATAGGGCGGGCATCGAGTTCGTTCACGCGTCGTTCGCAAAGGTCAATGGGGGCGGCCTGACCTACGGCGCCCTCGGACAACCGAGCTCCGATTACGTCGTCACGCTGCCGCTGTTGAGCGGCCCGGCGCTCGCCGGCGTGCCGGCCAGCGAGCCGCATGAGTTCGTGCCCGTCGACGAGTACGGCCGTGTGACAGGACTTCCCGACGTGTACGCAGCCGGCGACGCGGTCGACTACCCCGTCAAGCAGGGCGGAATTGCCACACAGCAGGCGGACGTTGTCGCCGAGCACGTCGCCGCGAGCTACGGCGCGGGCGTCGAACCGGCGCCGTTTCAGCCCATGCTGCGAGGAATGCTGTTCACCGGCGATGAGCCGATCTACATGCGCTCGGGCGTGCCCGAAGCCGACCCGGACGTTCCAGGCGCCTGGTATCCGCTGTGGTGGCCGCCGACGAAAGTCGCCGGCCGCTATCTCGGCCCGTACCTGTCCGAACATGGCGACGAAGATCGGTTCGGCGCGCCTCCGGTTGGGTTCATCGACGTCGACGTCCCGCTTGCCGCGCTGACGATGCCGGGCTGAGCCCGGACGCCACAGACCATGTCCCCACTTCACCACGAGGCGGTTATCGCGATGGCGCCCGAGCGATTCGCGTCGGTGCTGTCGGCGGGTGAGTACGAGGCGTTGCTCGGGCTGGTCGACCAGGCGGCGCGGGAGCTGCACGGTCGCGTGATCTGGAATGTGAACTCGACCGCCAAGGGCGGTGGCGTGGTCGAGATGCTGCGCCCGTTACTGGGTTACTGTCGTGGCGCCGGTGTCGACGCGCGCTGGGTCGTGATTTCAGGGCAGCCGGACTTCTTTGCCGTCACGAAGCGGATCCACAATCGCCTGCACGGCTTTGCCGGCGACGGCGGGCCGTTGGGCGACGCCGAGCGGGAGGTCTACGAGCAGACGCTGGCGGCGAGCGCGGACGCGCTGGCGCAGCTCGTGCAGCCGCAAGACATCGTGATCTTGCATGATCCCCAAACGGCCGGGTTGGCGGCAGCAGCGCGAAGCACGGGGGCGACGGTAATGTGGCGCTGCCACGTCGGTCTTGACATCGCCAACGATCACGCCCGGGATGCGTGGGACTTCCTGCGCGGCTACGTCTCCGATGCGCATCTGTTCATATTTTCTCGCGCGGGATTCGCCTGGGAGGGCTTGCCGCGCGACCGCATCTCGGTCATCCGCCCCTCGATTGACGCCTTCGCACCGAAGAACGCCGAACAGTCTCGCGAGCAGTCGCGGGCGATCATGGCGACCGCCGGGATCCTGGCGCATGACGTGAACGCCTATCCCGCGTTCACGCGTTCCGATGGTACGCCGGGACGCGTTGAGCGACGGGCGGAGATGCTGGAGGAGGAGCCTCTCGTCGCCGAAGTGCCTGTCGTGATGCAGGTGTCGCGGTGGGATCAGCTCAAAGACCCGCTCGGAGTGCTCGGCGCGTTCGCCGGACACGTTGCGAGGCGCGGTGAGGCTCACCTGCTGCTGGCGGGTCCGTCGACCGCGGCCGTCGCCGATGACCCGGAGGGCGCCCAGGTCCTCGACGGCGTGCGGACGGCGTGGCACGAACTCCCGGCGGGCGTGCGTCGGCGTGTGCACCTGTGCTCGCTGCCGATGGACGATGTCGAGGAGAACGCCGCGATCGTCAATGCTCTGCAGCGGCACGCGGGGGTCGTCGTGCAGAAGAGCCTCGCCGAGGGCTTCGGGCTGACGGTCGCCGAGGCGATGTGGAAGCAGCGAGCGGTGGTCGCGAGTCGGATCGGCGGGATTCGCGATCAGATCGAGGATGGCCGATCGGGTGTGTTGCTGCCTGACCCCCGCGACCTCGAGCAGGTTGGGGCGGCGATCGCCGAGCTGCTGGCGGACGGCGCGCGTGCGCAGCAAATCGGGATCGCGGCCCAACTCCGCGTGCAGCAGCAGTTCCTGGGCCCGCACCACCTCGGACGGTACTTCGAGGTGATGCACAGGGTCGCCGCGCAGCGCGAACACGATCGGCGCTGAGGGCCGAGCGGGCCACCGGCAGCCATCTAGTCTGACGGGCCGTCACGCGTGACGGCGATGGCCCGGTGGTTTTCCCGGCTGATCGCGGTGGACAAGTGCGGATGCCACGGACGGCTCCTTGGACCTACGATGCCGTCTAACGATGCGAGCAACAGTCTTGGACACGAACAACAGATACTCGGCAACGGCGCGGTCGACGCCGCCCCGGGCCACGGCGATGACGGCGGTTTCGGCGACGCCGGACCCGGACGCGGTGGTGGCCGTCGCGCTCGAAGCGCTCCGTTTCGAGCACGCCCATGCCGAGGCGGCGCGCTCGCGCGCCGCTGGATTGCTCACGGCGTGCGGCGTGTTGCTCGCGCTCACGGCCGGATTGGGCTCGGCCGCGGCTCAAGCAGCGGAGAAGCTTTCCCCTCTTGGCGCCGCGGTTACCGTCTGCCTGGCGGCGCTGACCGCCCTACTCCTGCTCGGAGCCGCAGCCATCTCCGGCCAGGTGTTCGCGCCGTCTCGCAAGAGTCGCATGGCGCTCGAGGAGTTTCGCGAGTTCGCCGAACTGCGCTTCCGCGCCGCGGACAACGAAGTGTTGTCGAGAGCGGCGCTCGAGCGTCTCGCCGCAGCACGCGCGGCCAATCTGACGTCGCGCTCGCGAAGCATCCTCGCGATGGCTCTCTATGTGGGCGCGCTCGGAGTGCTCGGCGCGCAGGTGATGCTCATCGCCGTCGTCCACTTGCTGGGCGTTTGACATGCGGATCGGCATGCTCACCGGCGGTGGCGACTGTCCCGGACTCAACGCCGTCATCCGCGCGGTGGTGCGCGATGGGATCGACGAGTTCGGCGATCAGCTGATCGGATTCCGCGATGGATGGCGCGGCGTTCTCGAGGGCTCGTACATGGATCTGGATATCGAGGCCACGCGCGGGATCCTGCCGCGAGGCGGCACGATTCTTGGGAGCTCGCGAACCAATCCGTACAAGCGCGACGACGGCGTCCGGTGCGTGCGCGAGACGCTCGCACAACTGGGCGTCGAAGCGCTGATCGCGATCGGCGGCGAGGACACCCTCGGCGTGGCCAACAAGCTTCACCAGGAAGGCGTGAACGTGATCGGCGTGCCGAAGACGATCGACAACGACCTGGGCGCCACGGACGTCACGTTCGGGTTCGACACCGCGATGCAGATAGCGACGGATGCGATCGACCGCCTGCACACCACGGCAGAGAGTCACAACAGGATCCTGGTCGTCGAGGTGATGGGACGCAGTGCCGGCTGGATCGCGCTTCATTCCGGGATCGCCGGGGGCGCGGACGTGATCCTGATCCCTGAAATCCCGTTCGATATCGACGAGGTGTGCCGGCTGATCGAACGCCGCCACGCCAGGGGACGCTACTTCTCGATCGTCGTCGCGGCCGAAGGGGCGACGCCGAAGGCCGGGACGATGGAGGTGCTGACCGGCGCCGTCGATGAGTTCGGGCACCCCCGGCTGGGCGGGATCGGCATCCGCCTCGAGCAGGAGATCGAGAAACGCACCGGGTACGAGACCCGTGCCACCGTGCTCGGCCACGTACAGCGCGGTGGAACCCCGACCGCGTTCGACCGCGTGCTCGCGACCAGGCTGGGCCTCGCCGCGATACGAGCCGCACATGACAACGCTTGGGGGATGATGACGTCGCTTCAGGGCAACGAGATCAAGCTCGTCGCGCTCGCTGACGCCGTCGCCGAGGTGCGCCGAGTGCCGACTGAGGAGTACGAACGGCTCGGAGTTCTGTTCGGGTAACCCGACGGGGTGAGGCGCTCAACGCCCGTGTGACCGACCATGCGTGCGGCAGACTACTGAGCCCGGTCGTGCCCTGGCCCCGATGCCGCGGAGAGACCCGGTCCGTAGGTTGGGGCCATGTCGGACACTCTCACCGCCCTCGACGCAACCTTCCTCGAGCTGGAACAAAGGGACGAAGGCGCGCTCATGGCCATCGGCGGCGTGAGCGTTTTCGACCCGGTGCCCGGGGGTGGGGCACCGACGATCGAGGAGCTGTGCGCGAACCTGGGCGCACGGCTGACCCAGCTACCCCGTTACTCGCAGCGGCTGTCGTCGACCCGGACGGGCGGGTTCGCCTGGCCGCACTGGACCGACGACGATCGCTTCCAGGTTCGTGACCATGTCGCCCACGTGGCGTTGCCGGCGCCGGGCGGGCACGAGGAGCTGTGCGAGTGGGCGGCCGACTTCTATTCGCACCGGCTCGACCGGACTCGCCCGCTGTGGGAAATGGCACTGATCGAGGGGCTCCCGGAAGGTCGCTGGGCGATCGCCCACAAGACCCATCACTGCCTCGTCGATGGCGTCGGCTCCGTTGACGTCGCCTACGTGCTGCTCGACACCGAGCCGAACCCGCCTGAACGTCCGCTCGTCCTGCCCCCGCCGCTGAGCGATGACTCGCTCCTGCGCTCGCTCGTGCCCAGCCCGCCACAGCCGATCGCGGACGTCGCGCACGCCGGTGCACGCGTCGCCGGCGCGGGGGTCCATGCGGCGCTGCATCCGCGTGAGGTGCTGGAGCGGTCGCGCTCGGCGGCCGAGCTGATATTTCGCGACGAGCTGATAGGAGCACCGCACACGTCCTTGAACGTCCGGATCGGCTCGACCAGGCGGTTCGCGGTCGTCAACCGCCCGCTGTCGGAGCTCAAGGCGATCCGAAACCGGCTGGGCGGATCCATCAACGACATCGTGCTCGCGGCATGCACCACCGGCCTGCGGCTCCTCCTCCTCGAGCGCGGCGAGCAGCCCCCATCGCGAGGCCTGCGGGCGATGGTCCCTATGAACATCCGCCAGAGCAGCGAGCGCCTCGCGCTCGGGAACCGGGTCAGCTCGCTGTTCGTCGATTTGCCGGTAGCCGAACGGGCCGCACACGTGCGCCACCGGCAGATCGTGGCTGCGACCGAGCGCCTGAAGTCCTCAGGTGCAGCAACGGGCGCGGAGGCGATGCTCGATCTCGCTGCGCTCGCGCCGCCGGTCGTGCACGCGACGCTCGCTCGTTCGCTGTACGCGACGCGCCTGTTCAACGTGACGATCACCAACGTGCCCGGACCCCAGATCCCGCTCTACGCGTTCGGAGCGCAGCTCCGGGAGGTGTACCCGATCGTGCCGCTCGCCGCCGAGCACTCGGTTGGGATCGCGATCTTCTCCTACAACGGACTCGTCACCTTCGGCGTGATCACCGACAGCGAATCGACGCCCGATATCGACGTCCTGGCGCACGGCATCGAGGAGGGCATCGAGGAGCTCCTGGCGCTCGAGCCGACTCATCGGGACACCACTCAGACGCCGGGCAGCGGGTAGTCGGCGGCCGCTGACAGAGTTCCGACGTGCGTACCCGACAGCCGAGGAGAGCCGCAGTGACCGAGTCAGCCCCAGCCACCACACATGAGCTGCACAGTCGCGTCAATGACGGCGTCCACGTCCGGCTGCTGTGGCGGTCCGACGACGATCATCTCTGGGTGTCGGTCGCGGCACCAAGAGGCGGGAGCAGTTCGGCCTAGAGGTCCGCGATCGCGGTCTGGCGCTGGACATGTTCCATCACCCGTACGCGTACGCCGCGCACTACGGAGTCGAGACCAACACGACCCGCGAGGGCCCGACGGCCGAGTTCTGGGTCGCCGTCTGACCACCGCGACCAGCGCGCCAGCCTCAGTAGTTGTCACCCGACCGTTGCGCGACATCCCGGATTGCGGCATCGCGAGACCGGCGTAGTTTGAGACTGTAGTTGTTCCTCCAGGACATGACTCGCTCGGGTTTGTAAAGCGAGCAGAAAGGAGGTTTATATGTCCACCATAACTGGCAGAGGTGGACAAACTGATATCGAGCTGGACTTTGATCGGTCGATTTTGTATGACGTCGAGGAGAAGTCGTACAAGGGCGCGGGCTGGGTTCTGTTCGCGGCGATCATGCTCGTGATGGGTGGGGTCCTCAGCATCATCTGGGGTATCGCAGCTGTCTCGAGTTCGCACTTTTTCGTCGCGACAGCCTCCTACATCCTCAGTGACCTGAACACCTGGGGCTGGATCATGATGGGCTTCGGGGTCGTAGAGGCCCTGGCGGCACTGTCGGTCTGGCGCGGAGGTGAGTTCGGGCGCTGGTTCGGGATCCTTGCCGCCGGGCTCGCAGGCCTGGCCGCGATGCTGTCGATCCCGGCCTACCCGTTCTGGTCGCTGGCGCTCCTGGCGATCGATGTGCTGGTCATCTACGGTCTCGCCGCCTACGGCGGCAAGCCATACTTGACCCGGTAGCTCCTCCTCGAGCACTGTCGGGCGGTCTCCTCGGAGACCGCCCGACACATGTGTGTGGTCAGTGTTTCTCCACACGTGCAGCGCAGGGTCTTCCGGATGCGCACGAAGTCTCGAACGTGATTCTGTTACACGATCAGTGGATTTACACACAGAAGGAGAGCCCCATCATGGCGACTGTCGCATCAACCACTTATGACGCACCTGGTGCGTCGGGTAGTCCGGTGCAGCTGGAGCAGCGGTACGAGAACTTCATCGGCGGCGAGTGGATAGCGCCGACAACCGGCGAGTACCGTGACAACCTGACACCATCGACCGGCGAGCCGTTCTGTGAGGTTGCACATTCGGGTGCGCAGGACATCGAGCTCGCACTCGATGCCGCGCACGCCGCCAAGGACGACTGGGGTAAGCGCTCCCCGGCCGATCGAGCCGCGGTCTTGAACGCGGTCGCCGACGCGATCGACGACAACCTCGAGATGCTCGCGGTCGCCGAGAGCTACGAGAACGGCAAGCCGGTGCGCGAGACGCTGGCCGCCGACATCCCGCTGTCGGCCGACCACTTCCGGTATTTCGCCGGGGCGGTCCGGTCCGAGGAAGGGCGCGTCTCGGAGATCGATGAGAACACCTATGCCTATCACTTCCAGGAGCCGCTCGGCGTGGTCGGTCAGATCATCCCGTTCAACTTCCCGCTGCTGATGGCGGCCTGGAAGATCGCACCCGCGCTCGCCGCCGGCAACTGCAGCGTGATCAAGCCCGCGAGTCCGACCCCGTGGTCAATCCTCAAGCTGATGGAAGTGATCGGCGACCTCGTTCCGCCCGGCGTGATCAACGTCGTCAACGGCCCGGGGGCGGAGATCGGCAAGGCGCTGGCTTCCAACAAGCGGATCGCGAAGATCGGCTTCACCGGCGAGACCGTCACCGGGCGCCTGATCATGTCCTACGCGGCGCAGAACCTGATCCCCTCCACCACCGAGCTGGGCGGGAAGTCGCCGAACATCTTCTTCGAGGATGTGATGGCGGCCGACGACGCGTTCCTGGACAAGGCGGTCGAGGGACTGGTCCTGTACGCGTTCAACAAGGGCGAGGTGTGCACGTGCCCGTCCCGCGCACTGATCCATGAGTCGATCTACGACGAGTTCATGGCGCGGTGCCTGGATCGGATCGCGAAGATCAGGCAGGGCGACCCGCTCGACCGCGAGACGATGATCGGCCCGCAGGTGTCGACCGCGCAGCTCGAGAAGATCGAGAGCTACGTCGCGATCGGACTGAACGAGGGCGCCGACGTGCTGATCGGCGGTCATCGCACGCCGATGGAGGGTGCGCTCGCGGGCGGTTATTACTTCCAGCCCACGGTGCTCCGGGGCGACAACAAGATGCGGGTCTTCCAGGAGGAGATCTTCGGCCCGGTGCTAGCGGTCACCACGTTCCGCGACGAGGCGGAGGCGCTCGAGATCGCGAACGACACGATGTACGGCCTCGGCGCCGGCGTGTGGACTCGCGACGGGAGTCGGGCGTTCCGGATGGGGCGCGCGATCAAGGCCGGGCGCGTGTGGACCAATTGCTACCACCAGTATCCGGCGCACGCGGCGTTCGGCGGGTACAAGAGCTCCGGCGTGGGTCGTGAGAACCACCGCATGATGCTCGAGCACTACAGCCAGACCAAGTGCCTGCTGGTCAGCTACGACCCGAACCCGATGGGGTTCTTCTAGAGATGGGGCCCCGCCCACCCGCCCACCCGCCCGCCCGCCCACCCGCAGTTCAGGCCACTCCGGCGGCCCTCGAGGCGATCCGTCGCCTCGAGGCCGCCCACGGCCGGCTGATGTTCTTCCAGTCGGGGGGGTGCTGTGACGGCACCTCCCCGATCTGCCTGAGGGACGGCGAGCTTCCTGTCGGTCCGGGTGACGTCTGCCTGGGAGAGATCGGCGGCGCCTCGTTCTATATCGATCGAGACCAGTACGAGCGGTGGGGGCGTCCGGAGTTCCTGATCGACGTCGTGCCCGGCGCGGCGGAGGGCTTCTCGCTCGAAGGCCTCGACGGCGTTCACTTCGTGACCCGGACCCCAGTAGGTTCGTCCGAGCAGAGCGGATAGGTTTCGCGCGTGCCCGGCACACCGTCTGTCACCCAGTCGGGTAAGGCCGATCCGCGCTCCGCGCCGATCGCGCGGATCGCCGTCGGTGTGGACGGCTATCGCGAGGGTCGGGACGCGGCCACGCTCGCAGCCATGATCGCCCGCGCGGCCGGCGCGGAACTGATGCTGGTGGCCGTCCACCCCGATCCGATGGTCGTCCTGCCCGCGGAGATCGGGTGGACCGGAATGCGCAAGGAGGCTGAGCGCCTCCTGCGGGAGACCCGCGATGCCGTGGCGCCCGGCGCTCGGATCGTCGTCGAGACCGACTGGTCGGTCCCGCGCGCGCTCGAGCGCGTGGCGCAGCGAGAGCATCGCGATCTGATCGTGGTCGGCTCCAGTCGCCAGGGGCCCGAGGGCAGGGTGCGTATCGGCAGCCGCACGCGGCAACTCCTCAGCGACGGCCGGTGCGCGCTCGCAGTGGCACCACGAGGGCTCGCCGAGCATCCCGCTCAGCGACTCACGTGTATCGGCGTCGGCTACGACGGCGCTCCGGAGTCCGAGGCCGCGCTCGCGCTTGCCGGATCGCTGGCGCTCTGCACCGGCGCCGCGCTGCGGGTCCTAGGCATCGTCGACGACAGTGTCCCGATGATCGGCCGGAAGCCGGCGCTGCAGAATCGGGTGCTCGCGATGTGGGAGGAGCTTCTGAAACCGCAGACTGCGGCGCTGCTCGAGCGAGCGCAGAGAGCGTCCGAGGCGACCGGCGCCGAACTCGCCGAGGTGGACGTCCGGCGGGGCCGCCCAACCGCCGCGCTGATGGAGCTGTGCGAGCAGGTCGACCTGCTCGTGATCGGTTCGCGGCGCTGGGGCGACGCTGCGCGGGTCCTCCTCGGCGGCACCGGCGAAGCGCTCATGCACAGCGCGACCGCTCCTGTCCTGGTCGTGCCGCGACCCGAGGTGTGATGGAGCCGTGCGCAGAACCATTCGATCAATGACCCTGGCATGGGTGGGATCGCTCGTGCTCGCCGCAACCGCGTCGGCGAACACGTCCGTGCCGAACTCGCCCGTCACGAAGTCACTGCCCGGCGTTCCGTGCTCGGTCACGGCGACGTTCGCCCTGAGCAGCAGCACTCGGACTATGACCTACGGCGGTGGCGTCAGCTGCGCCGGGGGCGTGGGCGCCAAGACGATCGACGTCGTCCCCCAGGTCTACAACGTCGTCAACGGCAAGCCGTTGTGGTTCAGCATCAGCCTGGTCGGCCTCTACCAGGGTCCGACGCCGGTCAACCCGCTGCGGCCTACTGGAACCACAACCTACGTTCCGAGCCACACCTACCGGCTACTCGTATACGGAAAGGTGACGATGCCAGACGGCCGATCGTCATCGGCCACAGTGTGCTCGGCATGCACCGGCTCACCACAGTTATCGATCGGCGCCTCATCCACCTACAACGCACAGCCTCCCACCGCCGTGCAGGTCAACGGGGTCCCCTGCACGCTCGGCCAGAACGGCCTCGTCTTCACCCTGGTGAACAGCAGCTATGTCATGAACTACGGCGCCTTCAGCGCCTGTGGTGGGATCAACACCGGCAAGCGCAGTCTCACCATCTGCGCCCAGGTCGTGAACCGCATCAATGGCAAGGACGTCTGGTTCACGATCAGCGGCTCATGCCTGTCGCAAGGACCGGCGCCGCCCAACCCGCTCGGCTTGCGCACCGCGAGAACGGCCTACCTGGGTCACGGGTACCGGGTCATGGCCTCGACAACGGTCCAGTATCCGGGTCAGCACGGCACGCTCACCGGATCCGCGACCGTCTACAGCGCAGGGGCGGCGCCATAGTGTGCTCTGGCGAGCGCCATCCGTCGACGGACGAGCTCGTCCGCGTGGGGGCACCGGTCACGCTGCGCGACGGCTCCCGCGTCCGCATCCGTCAGGGCCACCGCTCCGACCGCGAGCTGTTGCTGCGCGGCTTTGAGCGTTTGAGCTCCGAGTCCCGTTACCGCCGCTTCCTGGTACCGATGGCAGCGCTGACCGACGAGATGGTGCGTTACCTCACCGAGGTCGACCATCACGACCACGAGGCGATGATCGCGCTCGATGAGGAGACCGGCGAGGGGATCGGGGTGGCGCGCTACGTGCGCAGCCAAGATCGACACGACGTGGCCGAGCTGGCCGTGACGGTGATCGACGAGTGGCAGGGCAAGGGGCTCGGCACGGTGCTGGTCGAGGTACTCAGCGCTCGCGCCCGCGCGGAGGGCATCACGACGTTCAGCGCGCTGATGCTCGCAAGGAACGAGGAGATGATGGACCTGCTCAAGCGTCTGGACACGGTCCGGATCATCGATCAGGAGCTCGGCACAGTCGAGATCGAGGTGCCGATCCCGGACATCGGGTTGGCGCCGGCGCTGAGGCGGCTGCTGCAGATCGCCGGCCGCCACGACGTGGTGGTACCGCTCGCGGGTCGCGCGGTGCCCTCGCGCCTGGCGGCGTACCTGGGCCCTGAGCCTAGGTGAGAGCCGGGGTCTCGCCCGGCATCTGGATACCGGCAGCGGCGTAGGCCTCGTTCTGCTCGAGCGTCTCGCGCTCGAGCAGAGCGTCCACGAGCGAGTCGAGCCGCTCGCGGTTGGCGCTCATCACCTGGGTGACCTGCTCGTGCTCCTCCGCGATCAGGTGCCGGACTTCCTCGTCGACGAGCTGCTGGGTCTGCGGCGAGACGTCGCTGGCGCCCGGGAACGGCAGCTGGCCCTCCTCGGAGATCACTGTCACCGGACCGATCACGTGGCTCATGCCCCACAGCCCGACCATGTTGCGGGCCAGCTCGGTGGCCTGCTTGATGTCGTTCTGGGCCCCGGTGGTCACCTCGCCGTAAACGAGCTCCTCGGCCACGCGGCCCCCGAGCGCGACCTTGATCTTGCCCAGCAGGTACGGGCGGTCGTAGCTGAACCGGTCGGCGTCGGGCGCCGAGAACGTGATCCCGAGCGCGATCCCGCGCGGGATGATCGAGACCTTGCGGACGGGATCGGCCCCGGGCGTGAGCATCCCGATCAGCGCGTGCCCCGCCTCGTGGTAGGCGGTCCGCCTTCGCTCCTCGCCGGACATCAGGATCCGCCGCTCGCTCCCGAGGACGAGCTTCTCGAGCGAGTCGTGCAGATCGGCCATCGTGACCACGTCGTGGCCCCGGCGCGCCGCGGTGAGCGCCGCCTCGTTGACGATGTTGGCGAGATCGGCGCCGACCATGCCCGGGGTGGTGGCGGCCAGGCGGTCGAGATCGACGTCGGGGGCGAGCGGGACCGAGCGGGTGTGCACGTCGAGGATCTTCCGCCTCCCCACCGTGTCGGGCGGCTGGACCGCCACGCGACGGTCGAACCGCCCCGGGCGCAGCAGCGCGGGATCGAGCACTTCGGGGCGATTGGTCGCGGAGATCACGATCACACCGACCGAAGGGTCGAAGCCGTCCATTTCAGTCAGGATCTGGTTCAGCGTCTGCTCGCGCTCGTCGTGGCTGCCCCCCAAGCCACCCATCGCGCCGGCGCGCGAGCGGCCGATCGCGTCGAGCTCGTCGACGAAGATGATCGCCGGCGCTGCCTGCTTGGCCTGCTGGAACAGATCGCGTACCCGCGAGGCGCCCACGCCGACGAACATCTCCACGAACTCCGAGGCCGAGATCGAGAAAAACGGCACCTGCGCCTCGCCCGCCAGCGCGCGTGCGAGCAGCGTCTTGCCGGTCCCGGGAGGGCCGGTCAGCAGCACGCCTCGCGGGATTCGGCCCCCCAGGCGACGGTACTTGTTCGGGTCCTTGAGGAAATCGACGAGCTCGGTGAGCTCCGCCTTGGCCTCGTCGATCCCGGCCACGTCGTCGAAGTCGACGGTGTGATCGGATGGCTCGATCCGCTGGGCTCGCGAGCGCCCGAATGCCGCGGCCCCGCCGACCCCGGCCGAGCGGCGCATCCACACGAAAATCAGCACGATCAGGAGCACCGGACCCAAATACAGCAATAGGGTCACGAGCAGTGGGGTGCCCGTCGAGGGGGCGGTGGCGTTGATCTGGACTCCCTTTGACTGCAGCAGCGCCATCAAGGCGTTGCTGTTGGCGAACTCCGGGATCTGGGTCACGAACGACGTCGTGGCCGAGGCCGCGTCACTCGGGTAGCGCACGGCCGTCCGGAAGGTTCCATGGACGGTCGCGCTCTTGGACGAGACCGCGCTCACGTTGCCCGCATGTACCTGTGCCAGGAAGGTCGGGCTGTACGGGATCCGGACCGTCGGCTGGACCTGCTTCGTTGGACTCACGAACACCAGCAACAGCACCGCTGCCAGCAAGACCACGACGATCGACCCGGCAGCGAACAGATCACTCTTCGGCCGTTGGCGAGTGCTGTTGGGTCCGGGTTCGGGCATGGAACTTCTATCGGGCATAAGTCAGGCTATGCGTCAACCGCAGGCCCCGACCACCGGCAAATGCCGCCGTCCGATGCGGAAAAACACCGACTCCCGTCGGGTCGGCAGCGCCAGCCCAACGAGATAGGTGGCCCCGCCGACGATCACGCCCGCGCGTGTCATCATCAGGGCGCACCCGCCGCGCTCGTTACCGCTGCCCGCGCAATCGTGATAACCCGCGCCGGCGAGCTCGGTGGGAGCGCAGCCTGCGAGGATCGACCTTGCCGAGCACGCGCGTCTTGCGGCTTGCGTGAAGCCGGCGTTTGGCCAGCAGCCCGCCGCCGACGCCGGCCGCGGCGAGCGCGGCCGCGATCAGTCCAGGTCTGGCCGCGAGCCGTCCGTACTCCTCCTGCACCGCGGGCCACACCCACTCGTCGATCACCTCCGAGGCAGCATCATGGCCGGCGGCCGGCGGCGCCGGCGCGACCGCGGGGAGAAAGGCGATCTGGACTCTCCTGAGCTTCGGGAGCGCGCCGCGCCACAGGTGCGACGTGCCCGTGATCGCCGCCGGGACGATCGGGACGCCGGTCGCGACCGCCAGGCGGCCGGCGCCGTGTCGGGGCGCGCCGAGCGCGCCGGGTTCCTCGACTCGAGTCCCTTCCGGAAACACGACAACCAGACCACCTGAGTCGAGGATCGCGGCGGCGGTGTCGAGCGCCTCGGTATCGGACTCGCCACGGCGGATCGGGAACGCGCCGAGGCGTGTGAACAGCCATGCCGCCGGGCCTTTGAACAGCTCGACCTTCGCCATGAAGCGAACGTGCCGGCGCGTGACGATCCCGATGAAGAACGGGTCGAGGAAGTTCTTGTGGTTGGGGGCGACGATTACGCCGCCGTCGGCGGGGATGTGCTCGACGCCTGAAACGCGCACGCGGAACCACGTCCGGAGCACGGCCCTCGCCAGCGCTCGGATGATCGCGTACAGCGGCCCCGAGAAGCCATGCTCGCGGGCGTAGGCGTGTGCCTTGCGCTCGGCTTCGAACACGCGGTCGGCGTCGCTGGGCACGCCCACCAGATTGGCAGGCGCAACACGTCGGCTCCTGGCCGTAAGGCCGAACCACCGGTTCGGAGAAATACGGATTCTCCGCCGCCGAGGCGGCCGTAGCCTCGCCACGCGGGCGACCTGAGACCACCGATGGGAGGACGATGACCGGTGCGATCACCAAGCGGCTGCTGATCGTCGCGGGGAAGGGTGGCGTCGGCAGATCAACGGCCACGGCCGCGCTCGCCGTCGATGCGACTCGGCGCGGGCTGCGAACGATCGTCGCGGAGACCGCCGGCCGCGCCGACGTGGCGCGCATGCTCGGAGGGCGCCCGGCGGACCCGCTCGTCGAAGTCGAGCTCGAGCATGGCCTCCACCACGTGACGATCGAGCGGCGGGCCGCGCTCGAGGAGTATCTGCGCCATGAGGTACCGGGGCTGTTCCCCGCCGCTACGCTCGCGCGCAGCGCCGCGTTCCAGGCGTTCGTCGATGCAGCACCTGGGATGAGCGACCTGCTCACGATCGGCAAGGTGTGGGAGCTCGTGCAGCGACCGCGGCACAAGCCGCACGCCCACGAATATGACGTGGTCATACTCGACGCGCCGGCGAGCGGTCAGCTCGTCGGACTGCTCGGCGCGCCGCACACGTTCAGTGCGATCGCACGGGTCGGGCCGGTGGCAAGGCAGGCCGGAAGGGTCGAACGCACGCTTCGCGATCCGCACGCCGTCGGCGTGGTCGCGGTGGCGACGCCGGAGCAGATGGCCGTGAGCGAGGCGCTGGTGCTCCAGACCTCGCTCGCCGACCGGTTCGGCATCGAGCTCGACGCCGTGATCGCCAACCGCGTCCTTCCCTCCCGCTTCACCTCCGAGGACGCGCTCGCGCTTTCCCGGGCCGCCGAGGATCCGGCCGTCCGGTCCGCGCGGTGGTTCGCGGCTCGCGCGAAGGCGCAGCGGGCGCAGCTTGCGCGCCTGCGGCGGGGGGTCGCGCCGGCGCGCCTGACGACGCTGCTGTTCCGGTTCGAGACTGAGCTCGACCGCGCCGACGTCGAGCGGTTCGCCGATCTGCTGGGATCGGCCCGGACGTGAGCCGGCTCGAGCAAGCGCTGTCAGGCAAGCGCGTCGTGATCTGCGCGGGCGCCGGTGGGGTCGGGAAGACCACCTTGTCGGCGGCGGTCGCGCTCGGACTGGCGGCGCGGGGCCGCCGCGTGGCCCTGGTCACGATCGACCCGGCCAGGCGGCTGGCCGAGGCACTGGGCCTCGATGCGCTCGACAACCGTCCCCAGCCCATCGATCTGGCCCGACTCCAGAGGTCGGGGGTCGAGGCGCGAGGCGAGCTGTTCGCGATGATGCTCGACTCCAAGCGGACCTTCGACGAGCTCATCGAGCTGCTCGCACCTGATTCGCGAACGAAGGAGCAGATCCTCTCGAATCCGATCTACGGCCACATCTCGACGGCCGTGGCCGGCTCCCAGGAGTACACGGCGATCGCGAAGCTGTTCGAGATAGAGCACGAGCAGGAGTACGACGTGATCGTGCTGGACACACCGCCGTCGCGGCATGCGATCGACCTCCTGGAGGCGCCGGACCGCCTCACCGCGTTTCTCGAAGGTCGCGCCCTCACCGCGCTGCTGCGACCGTCCGGTCGTGCGATGCGCGCCGCGGGCATCGTGTTCGCCGCGCTTCGCCGCATCACTGGCGTCGAGCTGCTCGACGAGCTGACGACGCTGTTCCGGCTGCTTGCGGGCCTGCTCGACGGCTTCCGCCGCCGGGCCGCGGATGTCCATGCGCTGCTCGGCGACCCCCACACCGGCTTCTTGATCGTCACCTCGCCGGAACGCTCGGCGGTCGACGAGGCGGTCTTCTTCGCCGCCGAGCTGGACCGCGCCGGCCTTCACCGGTGCGGGGTGATCGTCAACCGCGTACACCCACTCGATCGCGGACCCCACGACGCCGTCACCGTCGCCGCCAGGCTGAACGACGAGCTCGGCGCCCCCCTGGCGGAGAAGGTCGCCTGTACCCATGTCGAGGTTCAGCGCCTGGCCGGCCGAGACGCCGGCGCGGTCGACCGGCTGCGTCACGCGCTACGCGACGATCCGATCCGCGTGCCCGACCGGGACGCCGACGTCCACGACATCGGGTCGCTGGTCGAGCTCCACAACGACCTGTTCGCCGCCTGACTGCGGGGTCCAGCGGGATCCGGGCCTGCGCGCTCAGCTCAGCCGCCGACGTCCGGATCGTGTTCGATCCGGATCATCGTGCGCACGCCGTCGCGTCCGTCGACCGAAATCGTCATCGGCGCCAGCATCGTGTGGTTGTCCACGGCGACGCGAGCCGGGTGGTCGACCATATGGCGAAGAACACTCGGCAGGTGCGGGCCGCCCTGAGCCACGGCAACCTCGAACACGTCGTCCCGGCGGTCGTAGGTCAGGGCGTGAAGAGCGAGGTGCCTCGCCTCCACGATCGCAGGCCCGGACGGCTCGATCACCTCGATCGAGGTGGGCGCGTGCAGCAGCTCCCGACCGAGGGCGTCGAAGTATTCGGCCCACGTCTCGCTTGCGAGCTCTCGAGTAGTTGTTGTCATCACAGCCTCCTGTGCGTCTTCGGGAGTGCCGACCGGGCCGGCGCCTAAGAAACAGGCTGAATGACTTGTACTTGGCTCCCGGTGGCGCCGCGACCGTGACGAGCGGCGGATTCGCTTCGGCCTACTACGGAGGGAAAGAGAGGATTGGCTGCGGATGGCGCAAGCGCCCGGCCGGCGTACGGTGGGGGTGCACACCTCATGATCGAGAAAGGAGGTGAGTCATGCCTGGAACACTGACGCGTTGGGATCCGTTCGCCGAGCTCGGCGAGCTGCGTTCTCGGTTTGATCGCATGTTCGACGAGTGGCTGGATGGTCGCGAGCGCGCGTGGACGCCGGCAATCGACGTCGTGCGCGACGACGGCCATCTGGTCGTGCGCGCTGACCTGCCCGGGATCAAGCCCGAGGAGGTCAAGATCGAGGTCGACGACGACATCCTCACGATCTCGGGTGAGCACGAGGAGCGCACGGAGGCAAAGGACGACGACTACGTGCGGCGTGAACGTCGCTACGGGTCGTTTGCGCGCTCGATGGCGCTGCCCGTCGGCATCGATGCCAAGAAGATCACGGCATCGACGCGCGACGGCGTCGTCGAAGTGACCGTCCCGCTCCCCAAGGAGGCCACTAAGGAGCCGGTCAGGATCACCCCGACCGTCGCCTGATGGCTCCTCCCGTCCCCAGGGCCCCGGCCGCGTGTTGGTCCGCGCGGCCGGGCCCGCCGGCGTTGCTGGAGTCGACGGAGGCGGGCGTCGATCGAATCCGGATTGCCGAAAGCCGGACTCAGTAGTTGGTCACATTTCGGCTGCGGTCGTCAACGGATGGACAACGGGAACGGATGACCGATTCTCCACCTGGAATGGGACATCCTCACGGACAGCGCCGTTTCGTGGAAGCCCCGCGCTGCCCGGTCTGTGACGACATCGTCGGCGTGTACGAGCCGCTCGTGCACCTCGGCGGCGGCGTCGCCACGCGGAGCTCCCGGGCCGCGGAGCCGGAGATCTGTTCCAGCGGCGAGTGCTATCACCTCGACTGCTACGAGCAGTTGGTCGACCAGGCCTAGCCGGCCCAGCGGCCACGCCGCTGGGCGAGTCGGTAGTTATCCGAATCGGGTTTGCACGCGGCGGCGGATGGGGGAGCTGCGCCGCTGTCGCAGGATTCGGGGTCCATCAGCAAGGAGACCCGCATGGCTACAACCGTCCCGAAACCGAAACAGTCGACTCCGAGCGTCGCCGGCTATCACGCCGCGGTCGTCCACGAGTTTGGCGAACCGCTCAGCGTCGAGCAGGTGCCTTGGCGCGAGCTCAAACCGGGCCAGGTTCTGGTCAGCGTGGAGGCATCGGGGCTATGCCACACCGACATCCACGCCGCGCACGGCGACTGGCCGGTCAAGCCGTCGCCGCCGTTCATCCCCGGCCACGAGGGCGTCGGCAAAGTCGTCGAGCTTGGCCCTGGCGTCACCGAGGTCGAGGTCGGCGACCGCGTCGGGATGCCGTGGCTCGGCTACGCCTGCGGCACCTGCGACTACTGTGTGTCCGGGTGGGAGACGCTGTGCGAGTCCCAAGAGAACATGGGCTACTCCATCGACGGCGCCTTCGGCGAGTTCGCGGTCGCCTACGCCCGCTACGTGGTCAAGGTGCCGGACGGGATCGACCCGTTCGACGCGGCGCCGCTCACCTGCGCCGGCGTCACCACCTACAAGGCCGTCAAGGTCGCCGGAACCCGCTCGTCCGATCTCGTCGCCGTGTTCGGCGTCGGCGGGCTCGGCCATCTGGCGATCCAGTACGCCGCGATCGCGGGCGGCCGCGTGATCGCGGTCGACCTGCTCGACGAGAAGCTCGAGCTCGCGCGTGAGCTCGGCGCGGAGTTCACCGTGAACGCCACCCGGGAGGATCCGATCGAGGCGATCAAGGCGCTCGGAGGCGCCGACCAGGCAATCTGCCTCGCGGTCTCGCCGCGCGCATTCGAGCAGGCTTACGGAACATTGCGCCGGGGCGGCAAGCTCGTGTTCGTGGCGCTCCCGGCCGACAATCACGTGACGCTCCCGATCTTCGAGACCGTGCTGAACGGGATCACGGTGGTCGGCTCGATCGTCGGCACGCGAACCGACCTGCGCGAGGTATTCGAGTTGCACGCCGCCGGCAAGACCAAGGTGATCCGCGAGGTTCGCCCGCTGTCCCGCGTCAACGAGTCGATCGCGGACGTCGAAGCCGGACGGGTCGCAGCCCGGATCGTGTTCGCGCTCTGACGTCTATTAAGCAAGTTCTTCGGCAGTAGAGTCGGCCACGTGGCCGGCTCTACTGGCGTTCAGGTGGCTTCGGATCCGATCGGGATCGTGCTCGCGGACGACCACGCCCTGATCCGGAGCGGGCTTCGCCGTGTCCTGGACGGGGAGGCGGATCTCAGCGTCGTGGGAGAGGCTGGGGATGTCGAGGCGGCACTGGCGCTCACCGAACGGCATCAGCCGCGAGTCGTGGTACTCGATTTGAACATGCCGGGCACGCCGACGTTGCCGGCGATCCCCCGGTTCCTCGAAGCCGCGCCCGGAAGCGCGGTCGTGGTGCTGACGATGGAGGCGGAACCCGGCTTCGCGCGCACGGCGTTGAGCGCGGGCGCCCGCGGCTATGTCCTCAAGGACGCGGCCGAGGCGGAGCTGGTGGAGGCGGTGCGCTCGGTGCTCGCCGGCGGCACATACCTCGATCCCAGCCTCGGGGCCCGGCTGGCGCGGATGCCGCCCGAGCCCAGCGGAACGCACCCGGGTCTGTCCCACGGCGAACCGGACCTGGCCGTCGGGACGGACTTCGCCGGGCATCGAATCGACGGGTTCGTCGGCCAGGGCGGGATGGGCATCGTCTTCCGCGCGACCGACCTCGCCCTCGGTCGGACGGTGGCGCTCAAGGTGATCGCACCCGACGCCGCCGGCAACCCGATCTTCCGCGCCCGCTTCGAGCGCGAGTCCCGGGTGGCCGCTGCCATCGAGCACCCCCACGTGGTCCAGATCTACCACGCCGGCCAGGACGAGGGCCTGCTGTACCTCACCATGCGCTATGTCGACGGCACCGACCTGCGCCGCCTGCTCCGTCGCGAGAACCGGCTCGACCCGGCGCGAGCCGTATCGATCCTCGGCCAGCTCGCCGGCGCGCTCGACGAGGCGCACGCACTCGGGCTCGTCCACCGGGACGTCAAGCCCGCCAACGTGCTGCTCGCGCAGCGCTCCGGGCGCGACCACACCTATCTCGCGGACTTCGGCATCACGAGGCGAGCCGGCGACGAGCATCTGACCCGGACCGGCGTAACTCTCGGATCGGTCGACTACATCGCGCCCGAGCAGGCGCACGGCGCGGACGTCGACGCCCGCGCGGACATCTACTCGCTCGCCTGCATCCTGTTCCAGATGCTTACCGGAAGCGTCGTCTTCGACCGCGAAGGCGACCTCGAGAAGCTCTGGGCACATGTCCACGACCCCCCGCGCAGACTGGTGGCGCTCAACCCGGAGCTGCCGCCCGGTCTCCAGGATGTGCTCGATCGCGCGCTCGCCAAGAACCCGGGCGATCGCCAGCAGTCCGCGACACAGCTGGCGCAGGACGCAACCGCGGCGCTCGGGCACGGCTGACCGCGGGCTCGTTCGTAGGAAACCGCAAGCGGGCGCGGGAATCCACGGATGCCGGCTCCCCTCCGGCCCGCCTACGGTCTCCGCGACGAGCCACTACCGCAAAGGATCCACGATGTTCCGAAGAGTTCTGGTCGGTGTCGATGGGCGTTCCGGTGGCCGCGACGCGATCGCGTTGGCGAGACAGCTGGCCGCACCCGACGGCGTGATCACGCTCGCGCACATCTACGGCGAGGACTTGCTGATCGGCCGCGGCGGTTCGCTGACCGTCATCGCCGAACAAGCCCGGGTCGAGGTGTTGCTCGAATGTGAGCGGGATTCGACGTCGCTCGATGCGCAGCTGGTCGCGTCCTGCGAGCATCGGGTTGGCCGCGGCCTTCACCTGCTGGCAGAGCGACTCGGCGCCGACCTACTCGTCGTCGGGTCCCCGAGTCATGGACTGATCGGCCGCGTCCTCATGGGCGACGACACCCGGGCGGCGCTGAGTGGCGCGCCGTGCGCCGTCGCGATCGCTTCGCGCGGTCACCGCCATCAGCCCCACGAGCTCGAGACGCTCGGCGTCGGCTACGACGGCTCGCCCGAGAGCGACGTCGCGCTCGCGGCGGCTCGTGATCTGGCCGCCCAGCACGGAGCGACGATCTGGGCGCTCCAAGTCGTGTCGCTCGACGACGTGCGAGACGAGACACCGATCCCGGCGGACTGGCCCGATGGCACCAGCTGGCTGATCCGTCACACGGTTGAGCGGCTGCGCGAGTTGGGCGACGACGTCGAGGGCGATGCCGTCTACGGTGGACCGCGGGAGGAGCTGGTGCGGTTCGGGGAGAACCTCGACGTGCTGCTGGTCGGCTCGCGCGGCTACGGGCCGCTCGGCCGGCTGTTCCACGGCGGCGTGTCGGACTACCTGGCGCGCCACGCGCCCTGCCCGCTGCTGATCCTGCCACGAGGCTCACTCCCCTACCGCGCCAACGATCTCGCCGGCCAGACCGCGGAACCGGTAATGACCGCCGCGCGTCACTAGATCTCGGCAAAGGAGAGAGTTCATGTTCAGCAAAGTTCTCGTCGGCGTGGATGACGGCGAGGGAGGGCGGGACGCGATCACGCTCGCCAAGATGCTCGCCGCCGCTGGCGGCCAGCTGACGCTCGCCCAGGTCTACCAGGGCGACTCCGCGGTGTCGCGGGCAGCGAGACCCGACTACGAGGCCAAGCAGCACGAGCGGATCCGCGAGCTGCTCGAGAAGAGGCGCATGGAGGCAGGAGTCGAGGCGGAGCTCCGCTGGCATGGATCGCCGGCGGTGGGGCGCGGCCTGCACGAGCTCGCGGAGTTGACCGGCGCCGACCTGCTCGTGATCGGCTCGTCTCGGCGAGGGTTGCTGGGCAGGATCTTGATCGGCGACGACACGCGCGCGGCCCTGAACGGGGCGCCGTGTGCCGTGGCGATCTCGCCGGCCGGGTATTCCCGGGAGGACGTGGTGATGCGCGAGGTCGGCGTCGGCTATGACGGCTCGCCCGAGAGCGAGGGTGCGCTGGCACTGGCGAGGATCGTCGCGGCTGAGCATCACACCAAGCTTTCCGGGTTCCAGGTGATCTTCGCTCCCGCGTACCTGTATCTCGGCTATCTGGGTACGGCTGCCCCGGTCGAGGCCGACTCGATCCAGCGCGAGGTGGACCAGGCCCGCGAACGGATCGCGGCGCTCGGCGGTGTCGAGCCCCACTCCGCCTACGGGGATCCGGTCGAGGAGCTCACGCTCTACAGCGCCTCCCTCGATCTACTGGTCGTCGGTTCACGCGGCTACGGTCCGCTCGGCAGGCTCGTCTACGGCGGGGTCGCGCAGCGCCTCGCGCGTACCGCCCGTTGCCCGCTGCTCATTCTCACGCGCTCATCTCGGACGGCACTACCCACGATGAGCGTCGAGGACGACCGCGCCGCTGCGGCCCCGACGGGCTGATCGCACGGACGTCGTACTCACGCCGCGCCGGCGGGCGCCGGCTCGGGATGCCGCACCCCGGTGGGGCCGAGTCTGCGCGCGCGCCAGCGCCACAGCTCGTCCGACCCCGAGACGATGAACGGGAAGCAGGCAAGCACGATCAGCTCGCGAGGCCCGAGCGCGGCGGTGTGGAAGATCGACTGGAGCGGGGGCAGGTAGATGATCGCGGCGGCGAACAGCAGGGCGAACGCCACGCCGCGGAGCAGATGCGGGTTTGAGAACACGCCGACCTCGCGCAGCGACGCGCGGCTGGTGCGAACGGCGAAGGCGGCGCCCATCTGGCAGGCGACGATCCCCGCCCACGTCATGGTGGCCTGAAGGTAGGCGTGGTGCAGCGGCGTGCCGGCGCCGGTGGGGTCGCCGAGGGACCACCCGGCGGTGAGGAGCACGAGGAAGTAGCCGCCGGTGACGAGCAACGCCTCGAGCGCGCCGAGCCGAAGCCAGGCGCGGGACAACATCGCGCGGCTGATGATCCCCGCCTCCCGCGGCCGCGGGGCTCGGTCCATCGTCCCCGGCTCCGGGGGCTCCCGACCGAGCGCGAGCGCCGGGACGGTGTCGGTCCCGAGGTCGATCGCCAGGACCTGAAGCGCCGTGAGCGGCAGCGGGATCGCGCCACCGGCCAGCGCATAGAGCAGAAACGGAACGACCTCGGGGATCGCGTGGACGAAGATGTAGGTGATGAACTTGCGGATGTTGTCGTAGACGACGCGCCCCTCCTCGACCGCGGCGACGATCGAAGCGAAGTTGTCGTCGGTCAGCACCATCGTCGCCGCCTCCCGCGCGACGTCGGTGCCGCTCGCGCCCATCGCGATGCCGATGTCGGCACGCCGGAGCGCCGGGGCGTCGTTGACACCATCCCCGGTCATCGCGACCGTGTGGCCCTGTGCCCGCAGCGCGTCGACGATGTGAAGCTTGGTTTCGGGGTTGCTCCGGGCGACGATCAGCTCGGGCGTGTCGTGGAGGAGCGCGTCGCGCTCGGGCTCTGGCATCGCGTCGAGGTCGACCCCGTTGATGACGGTCGCGTTTCCTTCGACGATCCCGACCTCGCGCGCGATCGCCTCGGCGGTCAGCCCGTGGTCGCCGGTGACGACGATGATCCGGATCCCCGCCCGCTTGCAGCGGGCGACGGCGTCGGCGACCTCGGGTCGCGGCGGATCGGCGAGCGCGGCCAGCCCGACGAAGCACAGGTGCGACTCGATCAGGTCCCGCTCGCCGTCCTCGACCCGGGCGACCTGGCGTTGTGCGAAGCCGAGCACGCGCAGTCCGCGGCCCGCGTAGCGCTCGAACGTCTCGCGCACTCGGTCCGGTCCGCGTCGGTGATCGGGCGGTCCCCCTCCGGGGCGCGGATCGCGGTGCAGCGCGCGAGCAGCTCCAGCGGGGCCCCCTTGGCGTGGTACCAGAGCTCACCGCCGGGCTCCACGTCGAGCGTGGTCATCCGCTTCAGATGCGGATCGAAGTGAAACACGCGCTTGCGCCGGGCTTCGCGCTCGCGCTGAGCGCCGGGTACGTCGCAGTCGAGCTGCGCCGCCGCCACCAGGAGCGCGCTCTCGGTCGGATCGCCGCTGCGGAGCCACCGGTCGCCGTCGGGCTCCAGATGGGCGTTGTTGCACCGCAACGCGGTCCGCAGCAGCCCCGCGAACAGGGGCGGCGCCGAGGCGACCTGGGGGGTGATCTCCAGCTCGCTTCCGTCCACCCACAGGAGCCGCGCGCTCATGCTCCCCTCGGTGAGCGTCCCAGTTTTGTCGGTGCAGATCACGTCGGTGGAGCCGAGCGTCTCCACCGCGGTCAGGCGCTTGACCAGAGCGCGCCGGGCCGCCATCCGACGGACGCCGCCCGCTAGTGACAGCGTGATCGTCGGCAACAGGCCCTCGGGCACATTCGCGACGAGCAGGCCGATCGCAAACGTGACCGCGGCGGCCAGCGAGAGGCCGGCGAGCGTCGTCCCGGCGAAGAAGAACAGCACGCCGGCCCCGACGGCGATCGCCGCGATCAGCCACGCGACCTTGTTCACCTGGCGCTGCAGCGGGCTGATCTCCGGCTTGACTCGTTGCGACAACGCGGCGATCCGCCCGAGCTGCGTGCCCATCGCGGTCGCGAACACGACGGCCTCGGCGTCGCCGCCCGTGCACAGGGTCCCGGCGAACACCACATCTTCTGACTCGAGCAGCGCCGCGGTTCGCCGCACCGAGGCGGCGCTGCGGACGACCGGCTGCGACTCGCCGGTCAGGGCCGCCATGTCGAGCTCGAGCGAGCCCTCGATCAGGCGGGCGTCGGCGGACGGGCGGTCGCCCTCGGCCAGCAGCATCATATCGCCGGGTACGAGCGACGATGCCGGGATCTCCAACTCGGCGCCGTCCCGCCGCACGCGCGCCTTCGCCGGCAGAAGCTCCTTAAGCGCCTCGGTCGCACGCTCCGCCTGGAGCTCCTGCGCGTAGGCGAGCGCGGCGTTCAGCAGGATCACGGCCACGATCGCGAGCGCGAGGGTCCGATCGCCGCTGGCCAGCGACAGCACGGCCGCCACCCACAGGAGCAGCGCGAGCGGATGCGCGAGCTGGCGCGCAAGCTCACGCAGCCGGCTCGATTTCTGGGTGCGCGTTATCTCGTTGGGCCCCAACTGGTCGAGTCGCCGCTGCGCCTCTCGCCCGGTCAGACCTTCGGTCCTCGTTCCCAGATGGGCGAGCACCAAGTCGATCCGATCCTGCGGATCGATATCGGGAGCGTCCGCATGGGCCTCGCCGTTGTTGGCGCGTGCTGCAGCTCTAGTGGGGATCAGGTGGGGCATGGAAAAACGGCGGCAGCGTCGATGTCACCGCTCCTGATCGTCCCCGCGGCGCGGACGATCGGCATCGGTAGTTCACCCGGGAGGCGATGCGGTGCATCCGGCGCGCGACTACCCGAACCGATTCGGACCGATTCGGTAGTTGACCGTGCGTGAGCCGCACGCTTAGACGGTAGTCGGGACCCGCTCCCGGGCCTAAATTCAGAGCATGCTCCGCCTACAACCAGTCGCCGATCGCACGACGGACAGCCCTCCCGAGAATGGGCGGACGCGCGTCGTGCTCGCCAACGACCATCCCGGTTTGCTCCGGAGGCTTCGGTGGTTGCTCGAGCGCGCGGACGATCTGGACGTCGTCGGCGAGGCGACCGACGTCGAGGCCACCCTGCACGAGGTGGCCGTCCAGCACCCCGACGTGCTCGTGCTCGACTTGCGGATGCCGCACGGGTTCAGCCCCGAGCGGATAGAGCGGCTGCGCACGGCGTCGCCCGGCACCGAGATCGTGGTCACCACGATGCACGTGAACGAGGCATTCGCCAACGAGGCGCTCAGAGCGGGGGCCATCGGGTTCGTGGTGGCCGACAGCGCGGATCGTGAGCTCGTCGAGGCGGTGCGGCGCGCCCGCCACGGCCTCCCTTACATAAGCCCGCGGGTCAGGCGCGCGGTCGCGTAGCGGGCTCTGCTCGCCCGGGGCGCGGTTCGATCGTCCGGCGCTCGGCGCCTCTCCGGTAGCCGGCGGGGAACGCAGCGTTGATCGTCGTGCCCTCGCCCGGCGACGAGGTGACCTCGAGCGTTCCCTGCAGCAGCTCGACCCGCTCGCGCATCCCGAGCAGGCCGAATCCGTCGGTGTGGGCGATCGGGTCGAACCCGCGTCCGTCGTCCCGCACCGTCACCCGCACGGTGGAGTCGTCTTCGCTGACCTCGACCTGGGCGCGGCGGGCACCGCCGTGCCGTATGGCGTTGTTGAGGGCCTCCTGGATGAGGCGGTACATCGTGGTCTCGACCTCGTTCACATGCCGGTCCGGCTTGCGGCCCTGCTCGTAGGCTAGGTCGATGACGAGATCCACCCCGAGCCCCCGGCTGCGCGCCCGCTCGGCGAGATCCTCGATCGCGGCCTGAGGGCCGAGGTCGTCGAGGGCGGCGGGGCGCAGGTCGGTGACGAGGGCCCGCAGCGTGCGAATCTCCTGCTCCAGCTGGGCAACCGCATCGCGGACCGTCTCGATGACCGCCTCGGGTCTGGACTCGTGGAGTTGCGCTGCGAGCCCCAGCCGCAGCGCGGCCAGGTTCTGCAGCGTCTCGTCGTGAAGCTCGCGGGCCCAGTGAGCCCGTTCCTGCTCGGCCGCCGCCAGGCGTTGCCGCCGGCGCTCGCCCTCCACCGTCACGGCGGTCGCGACGGCCGTCGCCGCGCTGGCCGCGAACGCCTCCAGCAGGCGCTGGTCCTCTATGCTGAACGCCGGCCCGCCCTCGAGCCGGTCGACCGCGATCAGCACCCCGTATCCCCGTCCGCGGAAGATCAACGGGACCACCAATCCGGCGTCGGCCCGGACGCCGAGCCGGCCGAGGCCATGCCGCTCGAACCGGGCTCGGTTGGGCTGATCCTCCAGGCGGAGCGTCTGCGAGATCCGAAGCGCCGCGCTGGCGAGGCTGTCCTGAAAGTCGACACGCTCGCCCACGATGCCGTCGGGTAGCTCGCCCGCGCCGGCCGCCACCACCATCTCCCCCGCTTGCTCGTGCTCGATCACCAGCGCCCGGGCGGCAACCAGCGCTCTTCCGCGCTTAGCCACGAGCCCCAAGATCAGATCCAGGTCGGTCTCGCCGCCGAGCGCCCGCGCGATCTGCATCGTGGCATCGAGCGCGTCGACGGTCCGCTTGAGCTCGGTGTGCTGGGCGTCCAGGCGGGAGTAGCGGCGCGCGTGGTCGATCGCCACGCCCGCGAACTCGGCCAGCAGCACGATCGTCTCTTCATCCTGTTCGGTGAACTCCTCGCCGCCTGCTTTCTCGGTCAGGTACAGGTTCCCGAACGGGACGCCGCCGATCAGCACCGGTACTCCCAGGAACGTCCTCATCGGTGGATGGCCGGGCGGAAAGCCGTAGGAGTGCGGGTGGGCGCCCACCTCGTCCAGCCGCAGCGGAACCGGATGCGCGATCAGCTCGCCGAGCACCCCTCGCCCCTTCGGGAGATCGCCGATCCGTTCCCGATCCTCCTCGTCGATGCCGAGCGTGATGAACCGCTCGAGCTCCGCCCGTGACTCGTCCGTCACCCCGAGCGCCGCGTACCTCGCTCCCGAGAGCTCGCGTGCGGACTCCAGTACGCGCCGGAGCACCACCTCGAGGTCGAGCTCGGACAGAACGTCGCGCGCGAGCCGAACCGCGTCGAGCGCATCGGGGGCATTTCGTGATTCGCGGTCGCCCACGGTTGTCAGGCTCGTTCTGAGGGGGGTGTCACGTCGGCTTACTAACGGGGAAGCGACATAGTGCAGCTCGCGAGCCACGAGCCACGCGTCTGTCGCTCACACTAGCAATGCCCCGTGCGTGGGTGCGGAAAAGCACGGATCCAGCCTCTGGAAACGACCGGATGCCGAAAGGCTCGTGAGTCGCTTAGATGAGGCTCAAACACCCGAAGGAGCCCGCCATGACCGTTCATCCCAAGAACCAGAAGGATCTGATGCTGGCGCCGGTCGCGGTCGAGATCGACCGCAACCTCCAGCGCCTCCGCGTTGCTTCGCCGTACGACGTGCTCGCCGAGCTCGAGCTCGAGCTTGATCGGCCGGCGATGTGCGCCGAGCCACGGGAGCGTGCCGAGCTCGTTCTCCGCCAGGCGCTCCGCGATGTCGACTTGCACGGCTGGACGGCGACGCTCAGCGACGATTCCTCGCGCGTTCACATCGAGGGCGGCTCGGTCTCGATCGATCTCGGTCTGAGCCCCGCGATCACCAGCTACATCACCGAAGGCGCGAGCGTCACGCCGGCATGAGGTGCGGCCGCTCCTGCGCGGGCTCGAGCAGCGAGCGGCCGGTCATCTCCTTCGGCGGTTCGATTCCGAGCAGCGCGAGGACCGTAGGGGCGACATCCGCCAGGGTGCCGGTGGCCGCGAGCCCGATCCCGCGGGCGGTGACGATCAGCGGCACCCGGTTGAGCGAATGCGCGGTGTTCGGGCTACCGTCGTCCTCGAGCATGTGGTCGGCGTTCCCGTGGTCGGCGGTGATCACACACACGCCGCCGGCCTCGTGCACCGCCTGAACCACCCGCTGCAGACAGCCGTCGATGGTCTCCACGCCGCTGATGGCGGCGGGGACCACTCCGGTGTGGCCGACCATGTCGGCGTTGGCGAAGTTGATGATCGAGAACCGGGGCCGGTCCTCGGTGAACGCTTGCAGGAACGCGTCGGTGATCTCCCGCGCGCTCATCTGCGGCTTGTGGTCGTACGTCGGGACGTCGCGCTGAGACGGTACGAGCGCCCGTCGCTCGCCGTCGTACGGTCGCTCGCGGCCGCCGTTGAAGAAGTACGTGACGTGCGCGTACTTCTCGGTCTCGGCCACGTGCAGCTGGCGCTCGCCGGCCGCTTCGATCACTGCCCCGAGGGTGGTCGCGGGGTGCGCGGCCGTGAACGCAACCGGATAGGGAAAGCCCTTCTGGTACTCGGTCATCGTGGCCAGGCGCCGGATCGGTGCGCAGCCGCCGCGTCCGCGCCAGCCGGGAAGCTCCTCGGTGCCCTCGCCGAAGTCGGGCTCGGCGAGCGCGCGCACGATCTCACGCATCCGGTCCGGGCGGAAGTTGAAGCACAGCACACTGTCCGAGGGACGAATCCGGCCCTCCTCGCCGACCGTAGTCGGCCGGATGAACTCGTCGGTCTCGCCGCGCTCGTATGCGGCGCGTGCCGCCGATGGCCCGTCGGGCGAGTGGTGCTCGGCACGTCCGTGCACGAGCAGGTCATAGGCGGCCTGGGTGCGCTCCCAGCGCCGGTCGCGGTCCATCGCCCAGTAGCGGCCGACGACGGTCGCCACGCGGCCGGTGCCGGCGCGGTGGCACCAGCCTTCGAGCGTGGCCAGATAGCCCTCGCCCGAGGTCGGGAAGGTGTCACGACCGTCGGTGAAGCAATGCAGCACCAGATCTCGGACCTGAAGCTCGGCCGCGAGCTCGATCAGCGCGTGGAGGTGGCCGAACCCGGAGTGGACGCCGCCATCGGACACCATCCCCAGCAGGTGGACCCGCTCGCTCGCGCTCAGCGCATCGCGCAGAACCGGATTGCGTGCCAGCGCGCCGTCGGCGACGGCGTTGTCGATCAGCGTCAGCGTCTGCGGCACCACGGCTCCGGCACCTAGGGTCAGGTGCCCGACCTCCGAGTTACCCATCTGACCCTCGGGCAGCCCGACGCTCGGGCCGCTGGCCTCGAGCGCCGCGTGCGGATTGTCCGCCCACAGTCGATCGAAGCCGGGCTTCTGTGCCCGGTCGATCGCGTTGCCGGGGCCAGGGGGGGCGATTCCCCACCCGTCCAGCACGATCAGGCAGGCGCAGCTGATCTCGGTGAGCTCGGGGCCGGAGGGCGGCATCATCGAGCGCTCACGGCCGCGTGCATCAGGGCGTGAACGCCGGGCAGGTCGCGACCTTCGAGGAACTCGAGCGTCGCACCGCCGCCGGTCGACAGATGGGTCACGCGATCCTCCAGGCCGAAGCTTCGCATCGCCTCGACCGTCTCGCCACCGCCGACGACGGTCCGGGCCGGCGTCGACGCGACCGCCTCGGCGACCGCGCGGGTCCCGGCCGCGAACGGCTCGAGCTCGAAGCGGCCCATCGGGCCGTTCCAGAACACGGTGCCAGCGGCCGCGATCTCTGCGGCATAGCGGGCGCTGGTTCGCGGTCCGATGTCGAGACCGCTCCAGCCGTCGGGGACCTCCATGCCGTCGAGGTCCCGGCAAGCCGGTTCCTCCTGCCCGTCCGGCGCGAGCGACAGGTCGATCGGCAGCTCGAGCCGGCACGAGGATCCCGCGGCGGCCGTGAGCGCGCGCCGCGCCGACTCGACGTCGTCCTCGGGGCAGAGCGACGCGCCCACGTGGTGACCCTCGGCAGCGAAGAACGGGAAGCACATGGCGCCGCCGATGCACATCACATCGGCGAGCTCGAGGAACCGCTCGACGACGCCGATCTTGTCGCTGACCTTGGCGCTGACCTTGGCGCCGCCGAGGATCGCGACGAGCGGCCGGTCGGGGCGCTCGACGATCTCCTCGAGCGTGTGCACTTCACGCTCCATCAGCCGTCCGGCGGCGCTCGGTAGCCGGTGGGCGATGCCCTCCGTGCTGGCGTGGCGCGATGCGCGGTGCCGAAGGCGTCGTTCACGTACACGTCGGCGAGCTCGCTCAGCGCCGAGACCAGCTCCGGGTCGTTGCGGGTCTCCCCGGGCTCGTAGCGGATGTTCTCGAGCATCAACATCTCGCCCGAGGCGAGCCGCTCGGTTAGCTCGCTCACGTCCGGCCCGGTGACCGCCGGCGCGAGCGTCACCGGCGCACCGGTCAGCTCGGCGAGGCGATCAGCCACGGGTCGCATCGACAGCGCCGGGTCCGGTCCCTTGGGCCGGCCCAGATGCGAGACGAGCACGAGCCGCGCGCCGCGCGCGCGGAGCTCGGCGATCGTCTCCAGCGCCGCGCGTATGCGGGTGTCGTCCGGCACCTCGACCGGCCCTCCGGGCAGCGGGCGATGGAGCGGCACGTTGAAATCGGCGCGCAGCAGGACCCTCCGGCCCGCCACGTCGAGCTCGTCGACCGTCCTCAGCGAATCGGCCATCGGGATCGCCTCCTGTTGGTTTCTCGGGGGATTGCGACCGTGCCGCAACTGGCCGACGTTCCGACCGTGATCAGCACCAACCTAAGGGCTCAGACAGCCCCCGGGATCCGGGACCCGCGCTCCTCCGGGTCCGTAGAAGCTCCGGATGGCGAACGCCGGTGGCTGTGCACGCATGAAGGTCGACCACGACGGGCGCCGGAGCTGCGGATCATTACGGAGCAGGTAGGTGGTTTCCTGCGGCCGTCGCAGGTAGACGTGGACCGTAACTTCTAATCACCTACCGAGGCCACTCGAGGGGCGGTGAGACAAAGTCGCACCGTCCTCGCGTGATTCTCCTGGATCGACCTGAACGTTGTGAAACCCATGGAGCCTAAGACGGCGATGCTGCACGGCCGCCCGGTGACCTACGCGGCGGCGGGAGCCGGCCCGGTGCTGCTGCTGGTCCATGGGATGGGGGGCGGATACGAGAATTGGCGGGAGGTGATCGGGCCGCTCGCGCGCCGCTACACGGTGATTGCGCCCGACCTGCCCGGGCACGGCGCCTCGGCACCGAGTAACGGTGACTACTCGATTGGGGCGCACGCGGCCGTCCTGCGCGATTTGCTACACGCCCTCGGCCATGAGCGAGCGACGCTGGTCGGGCACTCCCTCGGCGGTGGGATCGCGATGCAGCTGGCTTATCAGTTCCCCGAGGTCGCCGAGCGCCTGGTGCTGGTCGCGAGCGGTGGTCTCGGTCCGGAGGTCAGCCTGGTTCTGCGCGCCGCCGCGGTGCCCGGCTCGGAGCTTTGGATCAACGCCACCGCGCGGACGGCGAGCTGGCTGGGACCCGCGGTCGGCCGGGGCTTGGCGGCGGTCCGGCTCCGGCCGTCGCCCGACATCGCCGAGGTCGCTCGCGGCTACGCATCGCTCGCCGATCCTGGTCGCCGCGCGGCGTTCCTGGCCACGCTGCGCTCAGTTATCAACGTGGGTGGCCAGCGCATCGATGCCAGCGATCTCCTGTACCTCACGGCACGCGTGCCGACGCTGATCGTGTGGGGGGCGCGCGATGCGGTGATCCCGGTCAGCCACGGCGAGCGCGCGCATGAGGCCATCCCCGGCAGCCGTCTCGAGATCTTCGACGACGTCGGCCATATTCCGCAACTCGCGGCCCCGGCGCGGTTCGTCGCGGTGCTCGAACGATTCCTGGAGAAGACCGAGCCGGCACCGTTCGACCCGCACGCGTGGCGCGCCCGATTCCAGACCAGCAACGGTCAGCGGCGGAAAGCCAGCAACGGTCAGCAGCGGAAAGCCAGCAACGGTCAGCAGCGGAAGACGCGCACGCCGCGGCGAGCAGCCGGATAGCCTAACCTTATCCGCCGGGCTTCGATGCCGGTCCGGGCGGCGGGTGGAGCGGCAGGATGAGCGGCGGAAGCGGTGCCTGGTTGAAGTCGAAGTCGGCGCTGAGGTCGCCGAGTTGGTTTGCGACCTCGCGGATGTCGGGGCGTGAGTCCGGCCGTCCGTCGGTCCGTGGATCGAGTCGTTGCCCGTTCAGGAAGTCATCTTCGATGAACTTGATGATCGCGTCGAAGCTGAGCGTCTGGTGGTCGACAAAGCTGCGACGGGCGTAGGGGCTGATCACCAGCGAGGGGACGCGGATCCCGTAGCCGTTCTCATCGACGTGCGGTGGCACGACGTGGTCGTAGAACCCGCCCCAGTCGTCCCAGACGAGGAAGATCGCCGTGGAGCTAGTCGGGGCCGCGCATCACGGTGTTAATCAGGTTGGTGACGTAGGACTGGCCGGTGGCGATGTTCGCCGGGGGATGTTCGGAGTGCGGCTGGTCGGGGACGATCCAGGAGACGGCCGGGAGCGTGCCGGCGTGAGCGTCGGCAAGGAACCGCGAGGTGTTCTGGATGTCGCCGAGCTGCCCGTCCTGCTGGACGTCGGTGAACGACGGCAGCGGATTCCAAATGTCCGGGGTTCCAACGCTCAGGGGCGCGCCGGCGCAGTTGGAATTGCCACCCTCGCAATCGGGTTCGCCGCCGGGCGTGACGAAGTACCCCCAGCTGACGCCGTGCCTGTGCAGCAGGTAGGTGATGTCGGTCCAGGCGTAGTTGTAGGTGGTCGATACCTGGCTCGCGAGCCGGGCGCGTTCCTGCACCAGCTGCGCCCGTATCCGCCGGCGGCACCGCGCCCGGGCGGCGCGGGCACTTGCGCGACGGCCAACGTCTTGCTGCGCCGCACTTGCCCCGCGCGCCGATTGCGAGCATGCCCGGAGCCGCCGGCCGGCTACGCGCAGGAACCGGCGCATCCTCCGGGCGGCGCGGCGGCCGATCGCGCCGACGCCGATGATCTGCTGGGTCTGGTAACCCCCGAGCTCGTCGTCGTTGACACAGCTCGAGGGATCGCCCTGGCGCGAACAGCGGGCCGACCACAACGAGACCTCGAACAGATGAGCGGGCAGGCTCCATGATGCGTCGGGCTCGAACATGTGATCATCGAGCGCGAAGTTCTCGGCGTACTTCCAGTAGTTCGGGATCTCTCGGGCGTCGTGGTAGCCCATCACGTCGGAGGGCGAGTACGGGCTGCACGCGCCGGCGAAGCCGCCACAGCCACGTCCACCGCGGGTCTCCGACTCGCGGACGAATCCGTCCATGCGGCCACCGTCGATATCGTCCTCGGCAGCGCCGAGCCCGTGCGGGCCGCCGCCGTTGACGAGCGACGAGTCGTGAAACGGCGGGTCGCAGGTGCCGCGTGCCGGGTCGGGCGGGCACACCGTGAACTTTCCGTCGCTGGCAGGGATGCCGTCGGCGCCGGGGTAGGTTCCGAAGTAGGAATCGAACGAGCGGTTCTCCTGGACGATCATCACCACGTGCCGGATTTTCTGGATCCCGGCCGGCGTGACCTGCTCGACTGTCGGGACCGACGGAGCGGTCCGGAGCGACGGGCTGATCACCGACGGGCGGTGGTGATGAGCGCCCCCGCCGCAACCGGCGAGCGCGCACGTCACGGTGCAGACAACCAACAGCCGCCATCGGGTTCGTCCCCGTCGCGATCGCCGCTTCGGCGGGGTACTCGCCGGTCGAAGCTCGTTGTCTGGAATCGATGACTCCTTACGCGTGGCTGGTCGACGACGGACCAGGCCGGAAGTACGCGCACGACATGGTGTGTGGCTGCGAGGCGGACGCTCGCAGCATCGTCCGTCACGGCGGCGTTGAAGCCGGACCTGGAGAGATGGACGGGCACGATCATAAGCGGCCGGCCCGGCCGCCAAGATGGGATTGTTCTTACGAACGCTCGACCAGGTTCGCCGCGACGCCCGAAGCGCTCGCCGGGTGCGCGACGCGAGTCAGTGCGGGAGGGGCGCGCCGGCGAGCGCCGCGATCACGCCGACCACTCCGGCTGCGAGCAGGGTCTCGACGATCCCGCGCCTGAGGATGAGCAGCGCGATCGCCGCGGCCGCGAGGATCGCGTACTGCCAGGCCTCCTGGAGTGCGGCGGCCAGCAGAATCGCGGCCCCTAGAATCGCGCCGATCGCGGCCGGCCCCGCCCCGTCCAGGAACGCCCGTGCGCGCTGGTTGTTGCGCAGCTGCTCGAACCGGCGGCCGCCCAGCAGGATGAAAGAAAACGATGGGGTGAACGCGACGAGCGCGGCGAGCAGACCCCCGGCGAGACCGTGTGCGGCGTAGCCGACCGCGGCGACGGTCGCCACGACCGGTCCGGGAGTGATCTGTCCGAGCGCGACGGCGTTTAGGAACTCCGAGTTGGACATCCAGTGGTAGGTGTGCACAGCGTCGCCCTGCATCAGGGGGATGATCACGAACCCCCCGCCGAACGAGAGAGCGCCGACCTTGAACGCGGTCCACGCCAGCGCGCCGATTCCGCCGGCCGAGACCGACGCCGGCAGCAACAGTCCGACCGATCGCACATGGTCCAGGCGGCTCTGCGTGAGCAGCTCGACGAGCCCGCATGCCAGCAGCGCGAGCACGAGATACGCGCCGAGCAGGGCCGCGGCGGCAACGCCGACTGCGAGATAGCCGAGCCAGCGGACGGTCCGCCCCGCGCTTCCCCGGACGTGATCAAAACTGGGGCCGACCAGACCGCGGGCGGCTTGGACCGCGACGGCGGCAACGGCCGCTCCGGCGCCGGCGCCGGCTCCGCGGACCCACAGCGGCGGGTTTGCCCCCAGGAACAGCACCGAGAGCAGGAGGATGAGGATGACGGCTGGGAGGATGAACCCGAGGCCGCCGACGACCGCGCCGGCCGTCCCGCCGACGCGGTAGGCACAGAAGATCGACAGCTGCGTGGACGCCGGCCCGGGCAGCAGCCCGCATGCGGCATTGGCGTCCTGGAACTCTCGAGCGTCCATCCAACCCATCCGGTCGACGACGAGCGCGCGGAGCAGCGCGATGTGCGCGGGCGGGCCTCCAAACCCGGTGACCCCGATCCGCGTCCATTCGCGTGCCACGGTCCTGAGCGACGCCGGGCGAGCGGCCGGCCCGGCGCGCTCGCCCGCGTCTGCCATCAGTTCCCGGCTGGCTGGAACAGCTCGATCGGGTTGCCCGACGGATCGTCGATCACGACCTGCTGTCCGCCGGGTCCGGTGACGATCTCGTTGCGAAACGACACGCCGGCATCGCGCAGCCGCGCGACTTCGCCGTTGATGTCATTCACCACGAAGTGAATCCGGTTCCAGCCTCCGGGCTTGGGTTTGCGCCCGTCGGGCATCGGCCGGCCGGCCGAGCTCCGGGGGCCGGCGAGCAGCAGCCGCAGCCGGCCGCGGACGACATCGGCAAACGCCGGCGCGGCGTTTGAGCGGAGCTCGAACCCGAAGTGCCGGGTGTAGAAGTCGATCGACGCTTGCACGTCGTTGACCATGTAGCGGACGTTGACCAGTTCGTCTGGCATGTTCACCTCACCTCCTGGGTAAGTTGGTGTGGGTGTGTTCGATCAGTTCGAGGAGGAACGCGATGCGGGTCGCGAGCTCGTCGGCGGTTCGCTCGAACGCCGGATAGGTCTGCTCGTCGTCATCGCCTTCGCGGGCGGGGTCCGGGATGCTCCAGTGGATCAGGTCCGCCTGGCCCGGGAACTCGGGGCAGACCTCGCGGACTCGGTCGCATAGGCTGACCACGTAGTCGAACCGGCGACCGACGAACCGGTCCAAGTGCTTTGAACGGCGACCGGCGATGTCGATCCCGCGCTCGCTCAGCGCGCGAACTGCGTTGGGATGTAGCGGCTTGGGATGGCTGCCGGCGCTGCGCGCCTCGACGACGCCGCCGCCGAGCCGCTCGACCAGCGCCTCGGCGATCTGTGAGCGAGCGCTGTTGCCCGTGCACAGGAACAACACCCGGGTCCGGCGCCGGCGACCGGTTCGGATTCGCCGACCGGGGCGGGTCGGCGCCAGCCGGAGCCCCGGATGGAGCGCGCTGCCGGCGCCGGCGAGCAGCTCACTGCAACGATCGAGCTCGAGCCGGTAGTAGGAGTCGCGCCCGTCGGCCGAGCTTCGCCGGCGCGACACCACGCGCTCGGCCCGGAGCCGACCGAGGTGGTAGGAGACGAGATTCTGCGGCAGCTCCAGTCGCGCGCACATCTCGCCGACCCGCCGGTCGCTGTAGGACAACTCGGTCAGCAGCCGCCATCGGACAAGGTGTCCCGCCAGGGACAGAAAGCTCGGCGGAGAGACTGAGACGGGCGATGCCTCCGTGGGCACGCGATGAACGATACATCAATCCTAATTGATGCAATTTCTCGTGGGCAAGGGATGGCCCCTCACGACCCCGGCGTGCGTGGTGCTCTCAGGCGCTACCGAGATCTGCCGCAGCGATGCGCGGGGGCTCGGTCGCGAGGACACGGCTGAGCGCGGCCACGGCGATCAGCGCGACGAGTCCAAGTCCAGCGGCGAGATACGCGGCGCGAGGTGAGAACAGGGCCGTGAGTGCTCCGCCCAGGATGATCCCGACCCCAGGGGTCACGGCAGCCATCGATTCGAGTATCGCCGCGACCCGGAGGCGGAAGTGCTCCTCGACGAACTGGTGCACGGCGGTCTCGACCGAGGCCCACTGGGTGCCGTTGCCGATTCCCCCGAGCACGCTTGCGCCACACGCGAGGAGCAGCGTTGGCGCCAATGCCGTACCCAGATAGGCGACGGCGACGGCGGCGGTTGAGAGCAGGATGGTCGCGTGGCCGATGCGGCGCGCGAGTCGGATGTGCACGGTCGAGCCGATGACCGCGCCGGCGCCCCAGCTCGCGAGGATCGCTGCGTATCCCGCCGGACCCGCGTGGAGCGAACGCGTCGCGTACACAACGGTCACTGGAACGACGAGGTAAAAGAAGATGAACGCGATTCCTTCTCCGAATATCAGTACGCGGAGCTTCGAATGGCCGGCGATATAGCCGACGCTCGCACGTAGCTGACGCGAGCGCGTCGTGCCGATCGCCTCTGACTCGTGCCGAGCACGTAACCCAGGAGTGCAGGCGATCAGAATCGCCGCGACGAGAAACGACAGGCCGTCAGCCACCAGGGCCGTGGCAGGGCCTAGGAGCGCGAGCACGACGCCGCCCAAGACGGGACCGGCCACGGTGGCGGCGCCGAGCGCCAGATTGAAGGCGGCCTTTCCCTCAGGCATGAGGTCGTGCGGTACTAGCGTCGAGGCGGTCGTCGCACGGGTCACCGAGCGCGCGGCGAAGGCGAGCGTCCCGTCGACGAATGCCAGAGCGACGATAAGCGTCACTCCCACGTGTCGCGAGATTGCCGCCAACACGAGGAAGAGGCACGCCTCCACCACGTAGCACAAGGGCAGAATCCGACCCGGCGGAATCGCGCCGATACGGGCGACGACGAACGGACCGACGAGACCGGGCAAGAACTGTGTCGCCAAGAACAGGGCCGCAATCGCAATCGCCGATCTCGTCGTGGTGAGGACCACGACGGCCAGCGCCAGCGCGCCGAACACGTCCCCCGCTCGGTTGATCACGTAGGAGATCAAGAGCGCGCGGAACTCGGCGATCCGCAAGGTGTCCCGCATCCCAGCCACGGATCATCCGCCTCCGATAGCTACCTGAGGCCTCGCGAGCTCGCGAATGCGTTCCTCGAGCGCGAGCTCCTTTTCGAAGTCCGCGTCCTCGGTGTGGGTGAAGCCGATCCCCTGGCGTTCGAGTATCTCGATGAACAGCTCGACGAAGCGCGCGTCGAGCTGACTGCCGGCGACTTTGCGCAGCTCGGCAATGGCCTCGGGGCTCGAGATCGGTGGGCGATACGTGTCGCGCGCGGTGAGCACGTCGTATGTATCGGCAACGGAAATGATCCTCGCAAGAGCCGGGATCTCGTCGCCGCGCAATCCGTATGGATAGCCAGTGCCGTCGACTCGTTCGTGGTGGGCCAGGATGACCGCCGCGATCTTCTCGTAGCCCTCGATACGGCGTACTAGATCCGCGCCGTGGACCGGGTGTCGCCGGACGATCTCGAGGTCGGCCTCGCTGAGGGGGCGGTCGGCCAGGAGGATGCGATCGGGAAACGCGAACTTGCCGATGTCGTGCAGCAGGCCGGCGGTGTGCACGATTCGCAGTTCGTCCTCCGAACAGTCTGCGGCTTTCGCGACGGCGTAGGCGTAGCGGGCGACGGCAGCCGAGTGCCGCGCGGTATAGCGATCGCGGAGCGACAGCGTCCGGACCATCGTCACGAGCACGCCGAGCTGGAGCGACGCGAGCTCGAGCGTGCGCTTTTCCAACTCTTCCCGGCGCTGCTGCGAGTTGAGGAGCTCGACCATCAGCACGTAGAACGCGCCCAGGAGCGCGAGCACGAGAACGAGAGAAACCCCACCGGCTCGCACGTAAAACGTGGCCAGAGCCCCGGCCAGGAGGTTTGGGGCCGTGATCCACGGCAGCGCCGGGACGAAGCTCTCTCGGAATTGCACACGCAACGGTGTGCCGACGTGGATGCGAATCCAGATTGCCGCGAGCAGGAAGTTGAGCACGTTCGCGGCACTCACCACAACGGCGACGACGAGCGCAAACGCGGCGCTACCGCGCGCCACGCCCGCATCGACGGCGGCCCGGATCGCCAGGCTGCCGAGGAGCACGTCGATGTACATGCCGAGGTTCCAGACGAGCGCCAGCCGCCGCCCACGCAACCGAAGCCCGTCGGTCTGTATCGCTTGAGAGATGCGCGAGATGAAGCAGATGAGGACCGCGGGCGCCGGACCGAGCAGCGCCATCGCCAGAGCGACGATCGTCAATCCGGCCGAAAGGCGCATGCGGCCCGTGTAGGCATGCACCCGGTCGCCGATCACACCGAGAATCGCGAGGGTGACGAACAGCCACAACGGCCGCCAGTCGGCGGCGCGTGAGCTCAACGCCGCGCCGGCCACCGTGACCGACAGCAAGCCGACGGCCGCAAAGCGGAAGACTTGGACGGACTTGTCGGCCACAGTTCCCCGAGCTAGCGGACGGCCGCGATCCTATCGCTCCCGTTTCGATGAGCAAAAGGCCAGCCGGCAGCACATCGCGCGGAACCCCAGATTTTCAGATGCTCCAATGCATGGCCCCATCCCTTCCCTGGACGCAGACACGAACGTCGTCAACCGCGTTGATCGTCGCCACACGCCGGTCCTTGAGGGTTCAGGACCCGTGCTGGACGAGGGGACCGCTTTTCCGAATCTGTCGGGCGCAGCCGATCGCCTGATACGTAGTCGCGTACTGATGTGTGTACCGGGGCGTTGCCGCAGGGTGGTGGGTGTCAACTCACCGATTGCGGAGGAACGACTGACATGGGCGCGATCGTCGCGAACGTCGGGGCGGTCGCCCCCGACCCCGACGGCGGCGGCGCACCTGACAGCGCAAACGAACGGCGTCGCCGCCGGATACTGGGCCGGCGCGACAATGATGGCGCTGATGGCGGTGGTCGCGTTCGTGTTCGTTCGCCGGCGTCTAGCGGAGTAGCGCTGGGCGCGCGTCAGCTCAAAGGTCGCGACGATCGTTGATGCCGAGCTTCTGCATCCCCCGGTACAGATGCGTCTCCACGGTCCGCACCGAGATCACGAGTCGGTCGGCGATCTCGGCGTTGCCGAGGCCCTGGCGGGCGAGCTCGATCAGCTGCGCCTCGCGCGGGGTCAGCTCGATCGCGGTGGCGTCGAGACCATCGATCCGGGGGAGCTCGGCGCCCTGATCGGGGACGTACAGGTGCCGGGCGCGACGTATGCGGTCGCGGCGTCGCTCGCGGCCTCGACGGCGTAGCGGAGCGCGCCGATCGCCGCCATCTCCTCGGCGGCTTCCATCAGGGCAGCGCCGTCGCGGGCCGCCTTCGCCGATCCGTGGCGCGCGTAGGCGGTGATGAGCCGCGACTCGTTGCGCGCGGCCATCCGCTCGAGCGCCGGCGCGGCCGGCGCTCCCACTCGCAGCGCGTCGTAGGCGAGCTGGGGCGCCAAGCCCACCATCTCCTCGAGCGACGCGGCGTCCTCGAGCAGCTGGCGGCCCGCCTCGGCGGTGTCGCGCATGCGAAGCGCCCAGCCTTCCGCGCGGCGGACGGGGACGCGTTGCGCGGGCAGCGGTCCATGGCTCTCTGACCAGGCGTGCAACCGGTCGAGTGCGGCCATCGTGCCGTCGAAGTCGCCCGTGAAACACGCTGTCCCTACCTGCAGCGCGCGCACGGTGAGCAGCACGTTGAACGGATCGTGCTGCTGGAAATGCACCTCGGCCTCGGCGAGCCAGCGGACGGCGTCCCGATACCGCGCCCCGAGAAAGTGCAGCCGCGCCAGCGTGAAGGCCGCGAGGCCCGCGGCCACGTGGTCGCGCGCGCGGACGGCGTGGCGCATGGCCCCGCCCATGTACTGCTCGAGCTCGTCCCACCGGTAGCCGGCCTCCACCGCGATCAGGCTCAGCGAGGCGAGCGCCACCGCGTCCGCGTCGTCGCGCAGCGGGATCGGCGGCCGCTCGGCGAACGCCTCGGCGGCCGCCGCGTCGCCCTCCCCGGCGAGGAACCCCGACATCCGCCGCAGCACCGAGACCGAGCGTCGAGCCTCGTCGGTGACGTCCGGATCGCCGGCGCTCTCGTCTGGATCGGGTGGCGCCGCGAACCCGTCGCTCAGCGCGGCGTAGGTGCGCCGGATTCGCGAGGTGAACCAGCGCCAACTCGCGTCGTCAGACCACGCCTGCGCGCGATCGAGCAGCGCGCCGCTGTCGGCCGCGCGCCGCAACCCCCAGTGATACAGCCACAGCCGCTGTCGTATGTAGTCGCGCGCGTTCGGGTCTCCGGGGGCCAGCGGCTCGATGGCGGCGAGCGCGGCTTCCGCATCCTCGTAGCGGTTGCGCATCGCGTGTGATCGGGCCAGGAGCATCCCGGCGGCCAGGTCCGCGTCGGCGCCCGCCAGCGCCGCGAGCTCGGCGCCGAGGTCGGGGTCGCCGGCGCGGCTTGCCGCCCGGGCCGCCTCGAGCGCGAGACTCGGTGAGAGCCCGACGCCGGCATCGAGCCGGAGCCGCGCCGCCCGCAGGGCATCGTCGGGGCCGAACCCGTCGCGCGCCTCCACCACGTCCACCAATTGCAATCGCAGGCTCCGCGCCCGGAGCGGCGGGAGCGTCGCGCGGACCGCCTCGCCGTAGAGCGGATGCGCCAGCCGGACCTCGGTGCCGCCGGTGGCGACCAGGCCGTGCGATTCCGCCTCGATCAGCGTGTCCTCGGAGGTCAGCGCGCCGATCTCGTCGAGCGCGAGCGGTTCGCCCAACGCCAGCAGCTGGATCGCTCGCCGGTGCTCCGCGGTCAGCCCCTCCATCCGCTGCACGATCAGGTCGACGAGCGACCGGCTGGCGGTGATACGACCGTCGAGCCGCCAGAACCCGGGCGAGCGGACAAGCACGCCCGACTCGACGGCGCCGCGAACCAGCTCGCGAACGTACAGCGCGTTCCCGCGGCTGACCTCGGTGATCCAGTCGAGCGCGGCCTCCTCCACCGGGTCGCCAAGCACGGTCTCGATGAGCGCTCGGACGTTGTCGCCGCTCAGCTCGCGGAGCTCGAGTCGCGGCGCGGTGTCGTCCTTCCACAACGACACGACCGCATCCGGGCACGGCTCGCCGGCGCGAACCGTCGCGAGTATGAACGCGGATGAGGAGGTCGCGAGATGAAGGACGAGCGCCGCAGAGACCGGGTCGAGCAATTGCGCGTCGTCGACCCCGAGCACCACCGGACGACCCGCGGCGCGCGCGCGCAGATCATCGCCACAGCGCCGGAGCAGCGCCACGATGTCGTCGGTCCGGGCCTCGTCCGGCACCAGCTCGGCCATCGCAGCGAGGGGAACCGCTGCCGCGCTGCGCGTGGCTTGGACCCAGCCGACGAACGCGCCGTCGCGTTCGGAGGCGGCCTGCGCCTCGCGCGCAAGTCGCGATTTGCCAACGCCGGCGTCCGCGATCACGACCACCCCATGGCACGCCGGGTTCGCGCGGGCGGACGCGATCGCCTCGAGCTCTTCGTCGCGGCCGATAAGCGGCCAGACACCGGTAAGCGCAAGAGCGTCCGGTAGGTCCCCAAGCATTCCTACGCCAACTCTACGCCCCGGGCATCTCCGGCCGGCGCCGATCTAAACCGGGTTACAGGAACCGGTCGAGCCAGTCCAGCGCGCGTTCCTCGGCCGGCCCGTCGCACGCAACCTGCTCGGCGCTGGGCGCGCGTCCGCACAGCTCCTCGGCCTGGACGGCCCACAGCGGCTCGGGTCCCGTGGGGCAGACGAGCACCGGCGTAGCGATCCTCGCCGCCTCGCCGCCGAGCCGGAACTGGCAGATCCGGCGCGACAGGTCGTACGGCGGAAGGCCGGACAAGTCGTAACCGCGACCGAGGCGCCTCAGCCGAACGTGGATCTCCGGGGTGAACAGGCCCGCCAGATGAAGCTCCCGTTCAAACGATTCCCGATCCTGCTCCGACAGCGCCACGACTGCGCGGCCCGGAAGCGCGTCGAGCCACGGCCGCGAGGCATCCACCACACCCGGCGCGAGCACCGCCGCCGCGAATCGCGGCTCGAACGCCAACGCTCGGGCGATCCCGTAGCCGGCGTGGTCGATGCCGATGACCGCCATCCGCGACGCGTCGACGTCAGCGCGTGCTGCCATCGCATCGGCCACCGGGCCGAGCACCGCCTCCCAGTCCGGTCGCAGAACGAGCCGCTGCCGGCGCAGCGCCGCTTGCCGGCCGGGGCCGTCGAACGTCATCCAGTGATAGCCGCGGGCTGCCGCGGCGGCACCGCCCACCGCCCACGCGGCAGAAGTCGCGACCCGCCCTCCATGATCGATAACCACCAGCGGCCGCGACCCGCCTCCGGCGGAGAAGAAGTACGCCGGCAGCGCGGTCCGCTCGTAGGCGATCGACAGCCGCTCGCCGCCGAGGAGCTTGACCGCGCGGTCCCAGCACTCGCGTTGGCGGTCCCACAGCCGAGGCTCATCGACCCAACCATCGCTGTCGTCGATCAGCGCCAGCGCCGCCGCGTACGACGAGGCTGCCTGCAGGTACGCGAAAGCGCTCGCCCGGGACCTGGCGGACGCCCAGGCCGCGCCGCCGGACGCCGTCCATTCCCGTACCCACGCCGCGCCATCGCCGCCCGTCAAGCGAGCGGCGATGGCATCGACCGCTTCAGGATCGGCAGCGCCCCAGCGGGCCGCGGCCCGCAGCACGGCCAGCTCGTGCTCGCACCGGGCGCTGAGCGGTCGCATGGCGGATCGAACAATCACGTTCACCAGCTAAGCGACCTTCTGGAACGGCATCGTGTCGCTGTCGCCGGCCGCGGAGGACCGCTTGATCGCCCAGAGCACCAGCGCCAGAGGGATCGCCCAGTTGAAGATGATGTTCCCCCGCTGCGTGTCGATCGCGCCCGCGATCACGTGGAACGGCACCATCGCGGCGAATACGCAGGCCCACATGGTGGTCAGCTTGCGGTTGATCTGCTTGAACCGCGGCGAGGACCAGTACTTCTCCGGGACGGAATCCCGGGCGTACTCCTCGGTGAACGGCGTGAACAGCAACGATGCGAACGAGATCAGCGACAGGATCGCGGCGGCGATCCCCCGCGCATACCGCGCCACCCAATGCGCCGTCGCGCCGTCCGCCAGGAACGCGACGGCCACGAACCCGATGAACGTCACGACCGCCCCCACCTCCAGCAACTTGGGGCGCCCGCTCCGCACTCCAGGCAGGGCGATCACAACCGCGGCGGCAAGCGCCGCCAACGAGCCAAGCTCGAGGCTCGCATGCGCCACCAGCACCGTGAACACGATCCACGGGATCAGCGCGATGAAAATCCCCTTGCCGCCCGCGCCCGGCTCGGCACTCTTGCTCTTGTTCGTTGACATGAAGGTCTCCTTCCGGTTGACGTGATGACTGATCGCCATGCCGGAACTCTCCCGCCGCCCCTGCCGTCTGTCCTGCGTAGCCGACTACGTAATCGGGCCGCGACTCCCGCGGTATGGTGACGTCGTCCTCCGGAACCGAAAGGCGCACTCGATGACACGACTCCGCTTCAGGCTCGCAGCACCGGCTCTCCTCGCAACCGGGATAGCGATGCTTTGTGCCGCATCCGCCGGCGCAAGCCGTGCGCCGACCTCCAAGGAGCAAAAAGCGCTCACCAGCGCGGTCCTGACGACACACGTCGCGGGCCTCAACAAGGTCCCGAAGAGCCACTATCGGGTCACCGGCGAACGCGTCTCGAGCGTCAGCAGCTCGTGGGCGAAAGCAGACGTCGTCGCTCGTCCCGGCTTCCAGTCGACGTTCCAGAACGCCACCGTGGTGGCGGTCAGGCTCGCCGGAACCGGCCAGTGGGTCGTGGTCGACCTGGGATCGGCCCAGGTCGGTTGCGGGATCGCACCGAACAAGGTCCTGGCCGACCTGTTCTCGACCAAGACGCCGTGCCCTCCAGGCACGGGAATCGGCTGAGCCGGCGAGGTCGACATGGACTGGACGCTTGAGGTTGTCGTCCTCCCGGTCAGCGACATCGACCGCTCGATCGCGTTCTACCGCGACCAGGTGGGCTTCGACCTGGACCACGACACCAGCAACGAGCACATGCACGTCGTGCAGCTGACGCCTCGAGGCTCGGGCTGCTCGATCGTGTTCGGCGATCTGCCCCCGCAACGTCAGATGGAGCCAGGGTCGATGAAGGCGCTGCAACTGTGCGTCGCCGACGCCCGGGCCGCCCGCGACGAGCTCGTCTCGCGGGGGGTCGAGTGCAGCGAAGTGACGTCGTTCGACGATCGGGACGGCGGTACGTTCTTCGGGTTCGCCGATCCGGACGGCAACACATGGGCCGTGCAGGAACTGAGAGTGCGCGCCGAGAAGCCGCTGATCCCTGTCGAGGCGCGGGGACGGTTCGGCGCGTGACTTGAGAGATCACCGACGCCGGCGGGCGTGAGGTTTCGCCGTCGCTCGGGTCATGAGTCCGTCGATGAGGTCGTGCACGACGGCGCGCACCTGCTCCTTTTCAGCGGTTGTGTCGTCGGCGTTCGCCATCGACATGGCGGCTTCGTCCAGCGCGCCGATCATCACGGTCGCGAGGGGGCGGACGGGTTGCGCCTTGAGCTGTCCGGCCTCGATCGCGGCGTTCAGCATCTGCTCGGTCATCCCCAGGCCGTAGCGAAGGGAGATCTCGCGGAAGCCGGCCCACCCGAGGATGTTGGGGGCGTCGAGGAGGACGAGCCGGCGGACTTCCGGTTCGCCGGCGATGTCGAGCCAGGCGTCGGCGGCGGCGTGCAGGGCGTCGGCCGGCGTTCTGGGCGTCGCGGCGCCGACGGCGGCGGCGAGGCGCTCCATGACGTCGGTCTCGACCGCCTCGAGTACCGAGACGAACAGCGCGGTCTTGTCGGGGAACTGGTGGTACATCGCGCCGCGGGTCACGCCCGCGGCCTCCGCAATCTCCGGGGTTGAGACCTCGGCATAGCCGCGCTCGCCCCACAGGCGGCGGGCGGCGGCGACCAGCGCCTGCTGGGTCGCAGCCGATCTCTCCGCTTGAGTTCGTCGCACTTGCATTTACATACAGCCTGTTGGTATCTTACGTGCAGCCTGTACGTAAATCACGTCTGGAGGATCTCATGCCCGCTGTCGCTCTCACCATGGGAAATGTCCATTATGAGAAGGTCGGCCCCGACAACGGCCGGCCGGTGGTGCTCATCCACGGCTACGCGATGGGCGGCTCGCTTTGGCGGCCGTTGACGAAGCGGCTGGCCGGCGACGGCTTTCGGTGCATCGCGCCGACGTGGCCGCTGGGCGCCCACGCCGAGCCGATGAACGACGACGCGGAGCTGACCGTGGAGGCGATCGCGGCGATGGTCGGAGAGCTCCTCGACGAGCTGTCGCTCGAGGACGTCGTGCTGGTCGGCAACGACACCGGCGGCGCGATCGCCCAGGTCGTCGCCACCCGCACCCCGGCGCGGCTCGGGGCGCTGGTCTTGACGAGCTGCGACGCGTTCGAGCACTTCCCGCCGCCGATCCTCAAGCCGTTGATCGCCGCCGCCAGGTTCGCGCCCACCTTCCAGGCCGCCCTCCAGCCGCTTCGCACCCGCCTCGGACGGAACCGCGCATACGGCGCGCTCGCGCATGCCGACATCGACGACCTCGTCACCGAGTGGCTGAGTCCGGCGCTGACCAACTCGAAGGTTCGGGCCGATCTGCGACGGCTGACCGCGTCGCTGAACCAGCGGACGACGGTCGAGGCCGCCGAGCGCCTGCCCAGGTTCACCAAGCCGGCGCTGATCGCGTGGTCGCACGACGACGCGTTCTTCCCGCTCGAGGACGGCCAACGGCTCGCCGACACCCTGCCCGACGCACGGCTCAAAGTGATCCGCGAGGCGAGGACGTTGTCGATGATCGACCAACCCGACGAGCTCGCCGGCCTGATCGGGCACTTCGCCGACGGCCGCGCGAACAGACGCGCCGCGTAGGCGCGCGCTATCGCGCTGTGTTCAGCCGGCGTCAGTGCACTGGCGCCGGCACGAACTCGACGATCGCGTCGGCCACTGCGGCCGGATTGTCGATCGGGACCCACGTCTTCGCTCCTGGAGCTGTCACGAGCGTGGCGCGCGGGAAGTCGGACGCGAGCCGCCGCGCGTTTGCGACCGGAAAGAAGTCGCACGAGTCCCCCCAGACGAGCAGGACCGGCCGATCGAACTGCGGGATCGCCTCGGCGGCGTCGAGCAGGAGTTGCGGGCGGAACCCACCGAAGGCCGCGACGAAATCGTCGGCGACGCGTCGATCTCGTCGCATCGGCCCGAAGAAGGATTCGTCGCGCTCGTCGTCCAGCCCGGCCGCGGTGACGCCGGAGAGGCCCCGGCGGCGGGCGATCGACGATCGCCACTGGAGCCGAACCAGCGCTCGGGAAAGCCGAGGCAGGGTCCGGCATAAAGCCGTCGCCTTTTGCAACCTGTCGGGTGGGAACTGGTCGTAGTTGTCGCAGTTCGTCAGGACGAGACGGCCCACTCGGTCGAGCGCCGGATGCTCGGTGGCCAGCGACAGCAGCAGCAGCCCGCCGACCGTGTCGTTGGCGACCACGGTGGCGTCGTCGACGTCGAGCAGTTCCAGGCAGTCGAGCATCAGCTGAGCCAGCGAGGTGGCCGAGCGGTCCGCGCCCGGCGGCAGCGGCCAGCGATGCGCTCCGAGCGGGAGGTCGATCGTGATGCAGCGGTAGCGGTCCTCGAGCGCGCTCATGACGTCGCGCCACAGATCGTGATTGGCGAGCGCGCCGGCGAAGAACACGAGCGTCGGGCCCTCACCGGACGATCGCCACTCCAGGGGTCCGAGCCGGGTTTCGAGTGTGTTGGATTCCATGGGTACACAACATACTCTCGGTATGTGAGTGTCAAGGCCGGGATTTCCGGCGGACGAGATTCAGCGCTTTTTGCTCGGAGCCAGCGCGCGGAGCATCGGCTCGAGCGCCTGGCCGAGGGTCGCCCTGGCCGCATCCGGATCGCCGGCGCGCGCGATCAGCAGACCGCCCAACAGGGACAGTCCTCCGACCAGGTGAGCAAGGACGTTGGGGTCGAGATCGACGATCTCGCCCTGACCGATGGCCGAGGCGATGAACGACCGCAGAGCCAGGTGCCCCGGATGCTGCTCAGCGGGCCCCTCCGGCTCCAGCCCGAGCACGGTCGGCCCGTCGATCAGAGTGATCCGCTGGACCTCCTCGTCCATCGCGACGTCCAGATAGGCGAGCACTCCTGCGACGATCTGGTCGATCGGCGCCCCCTCCAGGACTATCGCTTCGGCCGTGCGCGCCTGCGCCTCGGCCTCCACCTCTGAGTACACCGCCCGGAACAGCGCCTTCTTGCCGGCGAAGTGGTGGTACACGGCACCCTTGGTGACCCTGGCCGCGGCGGCGATCTCGTCGAGCGAACTCTGCGCGTACCCCTTCCGCCCGAACGAGGCGCGGGCGGCGGCGAGCACGGCGCGGCGAGTGGCCTCGACGTGCTGCGACCGGAGCGACGGCTCCGCCTCACCTCCGTCTGACGTTTCTCGCCTCGGCACGCGGCCAGTATGCCAACGGACGCCGAGGTGACTTTGAGGGCGACTGTTCCTACCGGCGGTATGTGATCACTTCGCGGTTCGACCGGCACGAGGTCCGGCCGGCTCCAGCGCGTTCAGGACGGACCGGGGCGAAGGCGCACGGCGCTCTGACGGCGAATCGCGCCGACGACGCTCGACGCGAGCGGGAGGATCGGCAGCAGGCTGGCCTGGAGCGCGTGGTAGATGTCGGGCTTGCCGTACCAGGGATGGGTCTTTCGCTGGTTGTGCGCATCGAGCTCGGGGTACCAGCCGCCTCGCTCGCGGTCGATCAGGTGGGTGGCGGCGTACTCCCAGAACGTCCGGTACCAGTCCTCGTAGCGTTCGCGGCCGGTCACGCGCAGGAGATACGAGCTCGCGGCGATGCCCTCGGCGACCGGCCACCAGTAGTGGTCCGGGTTGGCGGGGGCACCGTCCCAATCGACCGTGTAGGCCAGCCCCCCGTTTTCGCGGTCCCAGCCCACGCTCACGCCGCGGTCGAACATCGCCTCCGAGGCTTCGACGAACCAGTCGTCGAGGCGGCCGGTGGCAATCCGAGCGCAGATCACGAGCCGCGACCATTCCAGCGAATGTCCGATGGTGGCGCCGTACGGGCGGAACGGGTCGTCGAGGTTGGCGCGGTTGTACTCGAGCATCGGCTCCCACGACAGGTCGTAGTGCTCGGGGAGCAGCCAGCCGTGTGCGCGAGCCTGGGCGTCGATGAACCTGGCCGCCAGCCGGGCCGCCCGGTCGGCGAGATCGGGACGTTCTCCCACCTCCGCGGCGGCGAGCAGGCTCTCGCACAGATGCATGTTGCTGTTCGCTCCGCGATATGCCTCGAGCGGCCGCCACTCGCGGTCGCAGGCTTCGGTCGTGGCGGCCCCGTCGTGCTCGGACCAGAAGTGCTCGTCGATCACCGCGAGAGCGTCGTCGAACAGCGCGCTCGCCTCGCTGTGGCCGGCAGCCACGGCGCTCGCCGCCGCGAGCAGCACGTGGGCATGCCCGTAGGCGGCCTTGGTCGTGTCTCCGGGCCCGTCGCGCCCGACGGCTTCGACGTACCCGCCGGCGACCGGGTCTCGGTGCTCGTCCCACAGCGTGGTCAGACCCCTGTCGACGATCGCGCGACCGCCGGGAAACCCGAGCATCTCGCCGAGCGCATATGAGTGAACGACCCTGGTCACGGTGAGCAGGTTCTGCCGGGGAGCGGGCGCCGGCGGAGACCCCAGCGGAAGCGGCTGCCCATCGTCGTCGAGCTCGACGAACCGTCCGCCGGCATCGACCGAACCCATGAAGAACGACAGCAGCCGCAGCGCCTGATCGACCATCCAGGTCCGGTGTTGGGCCGACTCGAGCCAGCTCCCGTCGACCGGCATCATCCTGTTGGTCGCCGTCGTCGCTGTTGCCTTGATTACGTTGTCATCCATTTTGCGGGCGGGATCATCGCAGACGACGCAGCCTCCCAAACTTTGTCTTGACACGTTCCGGGCCGGTGCTAGCGTCGATTATGTCATCGTTGTCAGACATCGATGTCAGGCGTCCAGGCCGTCTAGGTAATGAGAGGGTTGGTGAGCAAGACCGAGCAGGCGCCCGGCGACAGCGCGGCGCCTGACACACCGCGCGTCGAGGTGCGGGATCTGACCAAGCGATACGGGAGTCTCGTCGCGCTGAGGGGCGTCAACCTGGAATTGCGCTCCGGCGAGATCGTCGGGCTGGTGGGCGATAACGGGGCAGGTAAATCGACGCTTGTCAATATCGTCGCCGGGGCGCTTCCCGGCCACTTCGGGCTCGGTGCTGGTCGACGGGCGCGAGGTGAGTTTCCGCACCCCGATCGACGCTCGGAAAGCCGGGATCGAGACCGTCTATCAGGACCTCGCACTCGCGCCGGACCTGAGCATCTGGGCCAACATGTTCCTCGGCCGCGAGCAGGTCGTCTCGGGTCCGATGGGCCGGATCGGGTGGCTCGACCGCAAGGCGATGATGGCCCGGAGCGGCGAGGACCTGGACCGGACCAAGATCCGGATCCCTTCGGTCGCAGCCCGGGTGGGACGGCTGTCGGGGGGCCAGCGCCAGGCGGTCGCGGTGGGACGCGCCGTGGCATGGGGCTCCCGGGTGGTGATGATGGACGAGCCGACTGCGGCGCTCGGGGTCGAGCAGCAGGCGAAGGTCGCCGAGCTGATCAAGACCGTTGCCGCCCAGAACCTCGCCGTGCTCCTGATCAGCCACAACCTGCCGCAGGTGTACGAGCTCTGCCACCGCGTCGTCGTCCTGTTTCGGGGCGAGGTCGTGGCCAACCTCCGGCCCAGCGAGGTCGACATCGACGACATCGTCGGCTGGATCACCGGCTCCGCGGTGGCGGCGCGCCGGCTGCACGGTTGAGTAGAGAGATGAGTGTCTCTGACGAAGCCCAGGAAGTGACCCCGGCCGAGGGGCCGGAGCGCGACGGTGTTCCCGCGTTCCAGCGGTTCATGGAGCGGATCGGAAACTTCTGGACGCTCGGCGTCCTGATCCTGCTGATCGTCATCTTCGGCATAGCCGCGCCGTCGCTGTACACCAAGGCCGCGTGGCTCTCCACCTCGAGCTACGCCGTCGAGTACCTGATCCTCGCCGTGGGCCAGACGTTCGTGATCATCACCGCCGGCATCGACCTGTCCGACGGGGCGATCCTCGGCTTCTCCGGGATGGCCGGCGCGCTGCTGATGGAGCACCTGATCAGCAGTCAGGCATCGGGCGCCGTGACGGTCATCCTCGGAATCGCCGCGATGCTCGCCGCCGGGCTCCTGATCGGGGTCATCAACGGCGTCCTGATCACCAAGCTCAAGCTTCCCCCGTTCATCGTGACCCTCGGCACGCTGACCGCGGTGACCGGGTTCACCAACCTGTTGAACCACGGCACCGAGATCACGACGCTGCCGGCGTTCGTCACCAACCTCGGCACCGCCAGCATCCTGTCGGGCTGGCTCCCCGTCCCGGTCCTGATCGCGATCGCAGTGGCGATCGTGTTCGGGTTTATTCTCGCCCGCACCCGTTTCGGGCTGCGGACGTACGCGATCGGCTCCAACGAGGTGGGGGCCCGCCGGGCCGGTATCCGGGTCGACCGCCACCTGGTGATCGTGTACGCGATATCCGGGTTACTCGCTGGTCTCGCCGGCCTGCTGGTCACCGCGAACTTCTCGTCGGCCACGCCACTCGCGGGAGCCAACGATGAGCTGTACGCGATCGCGTCTGTGGTCATCGGCGGCGCCAGCATCTTCGGTGGCCGCGGGACGATCTTCGGCACGTTCATCGGCACCGCGATCCTGTCGGTGCTGACGACCGGACTCGTCCTCACGAACGTGGCGCCGTTCTGGCAGCAGGTGGCGATCGGGGTCGTCGTGATCGCCGCGGTGGCGATCGACCGAGTGCGCACAAGAGTGGGCACGGACTGAGTCCCACAGTTTCCCCGGGGGATCGAAACCCATGTCTCAATCAAAGGAGAGTGCAGTGCAAATGAAGTCAGTCACCAGGCCTGCGATGAGGCGCAGAGCGCTGCCCGTGGCCATCGCCGTAGCAGCGGCCCTGGCACTCGCCGCTTGCGGGAGCTCGAGCTCCTCGTCATCGTCCTCGTCCACGTCCGCCGCGTCGTCGGGCGCGAGCTCGTCGTCAACGTCTGCCGCGTCGTCGACCTCGCACAAGAACCTGACGATCGCGCTCGTCCCCGGGCTCACCGTCGATCCGTTCTACATCACGATGCACGCGGGCGCGGCCGAAGACGCGAAGAAGCTGGGTGTCAATCTGACCTGGCACGGCGGAACCACGTTCAGCCCGACGGCCCAGCTGCCTGTCGTGAACGCCCTGCTCGCGAAGAGCCCCAGCGCTCTCCTGATCGCCCCCACTGACGTCAACGCGCTCAAGGCTCCGATCCAGAAGTTCGTCAACGCGAACATCCCGGTGATCGCCGTCGACACGACGATCAACGACACCGCGTTGCTCACCGCCGCGATCACTTCCGACAACACCCAGGGTGGCGCCGCGGCCGCCGACGCGATCGCCAAGCTCGCCCACGACAAGGGTGACGTCGCCGTCGACAACGTGAACCCGGGGATCTCCACCACCGACGCGCGCGCGGCCGGGTTCATCAGCGAGATCAAGAAGTACCCGAACATGCACGTGGTCGCCACCGAGTACAACAACGACAGCGCGACGACGGCCGAGAGCCAGGTGCGCAACCTGATCCTCGCGCATCCGAACCTCGTCGGGGTGTTCGCGACCAACCTGTACGGCGCCCAGGGCGCCGGCACGGCGATCGCCGCCACCGGTAAGTCCGGCAAGGTGTTCGTGGGCGCCTACGACGCCGAGCCGGCGACCGTCGCGCTGCTGAAGAAGGGCGCGATCAACGTGCTGGTCATCCAGCAGCCGGCGGTCGAGGGCAAGGACGCGGTCCTCTACGCCTACGACAAGCTGACCGGGAAGTCGTCGCAGATCCCCAAGAACACGCTCGTGCCGAACGTCGTCGCGACCACCGCAACGGCCTCGGACCCGAACATCACGAAGTACTACTACGTCACGTCGTTCTCAGGCTGATCGAGACGTAGTCAAGAAGCACACCTGCGGCGCACACAGGGCTCGTGCAACACGGATCGGCCCGCCGGCACCCGGGCGAGGGAGGCTCCCCTCGCCCGGGACCGGGCGTCGGAGAGCCGGTCACGGAGGGAAGTGGGAGTGCCCGCACCCCGCCGGCCGTCATCGTCAGCGGCCCGCCGGCATCGGGCAAGACCACGCTCGCCACGGCCCTCGCCTCCGCTCTGCCCTACGCGATCATGGATCTCGACACGGTGACCGGCCCACTCACCCGCGCCGCCTTGCGCAACTCGGGGGGTGACGAGACCGCGATCGACTCGCCGGCCGGGGCGGCGCTGCGGGCGTCACGGTACGAGGCGCTGCTCGACGTCGCCGCGGCCAATCTCGCCGTCGGGATCGGCGTCGTGATCGCCGCGCCGTTCACCGCCGAGAGAGTGTCGCCGGCGCTGATCGAGGGGGTCGCGCGACGGTTGTGCTCGGACGTCGCGCTGCTCTACATCGATGCTCCGGACGACGTGGTCCGGGCCCGTCTGGAGAACCGCAACGCCGCCCGGGACCGTGTCAAGCTGTCGCGAGCGGCGGATCAGGCGAGCCCGGCGGCGCTCGTTCCCCAGGCGATCGTGATCGACGGGAGGGTTGCGGTCGACGAGCAGGTGGCGGAAGCTCTCCACGCGCTCGGGCGTCCAGAGAGGCGTCACCGGACGGATTCGCAGGCGGCCTCGTGCTGATCGTCAACCCAAACTTCACCATCGACCGGACGATTCCACTCGACGTGATGGTCCCGGGCTCGGTGCACCGCACCGGACAGGCGACGGACAGCCTCGGGGGCAAGGGAGTCAACGTCGCACGCGTTGCCCGCGCCTTCGGACATCACGGCGTGCTCGTCGGGTTCCTGCCGTCTACGAGCGCACCCGAGCTCGCGATGCTCGCCGCCGGCCAGGGCGCCGAGCTCGCCGGGGTGCCCGTCGCCGGCACCGTTCGGGTGGCGTCGGTGTTCCTCGAGAGCTCAGGGCGTGTGACGGTGTTCAACGAGCCCGGACCCACTGTCGACGACGGCGACTGGAGCCGGCTCCTCGCCGAGGTGGAGCGCCGCGCGTCCGGCCAGCAGACCGTGGTGTGCTCGGGCAGCCTGCCTCCCGGCTCCCCCGTCGACGGCTACGCCCGCGTCGTCCACGCCGCCCGGGGATTGGGTCTGCGCAGCGTCGTCGACGCGACCGGAGAGGTCCTCGCGAATGCGTTGACCGCCCATCCGGACGTCGTCAGCCCGAACCTGGCCGAGGCCGAGACGCTCGTGTTCGGTCCCACCGTCGAGGGCGTGGAGCCGGAGGGCGAGCTCGTCGTGCCGAGGGCCGTGGCTGCAGCTCAGGGGTTGCTGGCCCGCGGTGCCAGGCATGCGATCGTGAGCGCGGGCAGCCACGGTGCGGCGTACAGCGACGGGAGCGAGACCGCGTTCTCCCCCGCTCCCGAGGTGTCGGTGGTCAGCCCGATCGGCGCCGGCGACTCGCTCGTCGGTGGGCTCGTGCACGCCCTCGAGGAGGGCCAGTCGTTCGGGGACGCCGTCCGGTTCGCGCTGGCGGTGGCCTCCGCGTCGTGCGAGCAGGCGGTCGCCGGCGCCGTTGATGTGTCCAGAGCACGTGAATTGACGGCCACGCTTCGCACCCGACAGTCGATGCCGATATCCGAGCCGTCGCGAGCGAGCGGGCCTGGCACATCATGAACAGCAAGCCGACGATCCGTGACGTCGCCCGCGAGGCGGGCGTGAGCACGAAGACCGTCTCACGCGTCACGAACGGCGACGACTACGTGGCCGCCGAGACGGCCGAGCGCGTCCGGCAGGCGATCGAGCGGCTCGGATATCGCGCGAACCCGCTGGCCCGGTCTCTGCGCAAAGGGCGCGACGAGGCGGTCGCGATCATCGTCGAATCGATCGCCGACGTGTTCTTCTCGTTCATGGTCGACGCCGTCGAGAAGGTGGCGCGCGACGCTGGGCTGTTCCTGATCGTGGCCAGCGCCGGGCGGACGGCAGACGAGGAGCGGGCGGTGGTCAACGGCCTGCTCAACCGCTCGGTGCGCGGGCTCATGATCGTCCCCTCTCACCTGGAGTACGGCGACGAGGCCTTCCCGATCGGCCTCGGCGGCGTCCCCGTGGTGTTCATCGACCGGCCCCCGCACGGTCTCGCCGCCGACGCGGTCGTGATCGACAACGAAGCCACGGCCCGTCACGCCGCCGAGCACCTGATCGCCCACGGCCACCGCAGGATCGCGTTCGTCGGCACGGATCTCGACCAGACGCCCGTCAACCTGCGGCTGGGCGGATACCGCAAGGCGCTCTCCGCCCACGGGCTCGCCTACGACCCGGCGCTCGTGACCTGCCACCGGCATTGGATGACCGGCGACGAGCGCCTGCTCGCGGGCGCGCTCGCGTTGAACGACCCTCCCACCGCGGTCCTGTCGGGCAACACCGTCTCGTCCGTGGCGGTCGTTCGCGAGCTTCACCTGTCCAAGCGCACCGACGTTGCCTTCGTGAGCTTCGACGACTTCCCGATGGCGGACGCGCTTGACCCGGCGATCACGGTCGCCCGCCAGGATCCGGCCCTGATGGGCCGCCGCGGGTTCGAGCTGCTCCTGGAGCGGATCGAGGGGAAGAAGACCAAGCCGCGGAGGGTCGTGCTGCCCACCACCTTCATCGAACGGGGATCTGGCGAGATCCGTCCTCCGGTCGATGCCAGCCCGCGCCGGCGCCGTGTCCGAGCGGCCGTGGCGCGCTCGTAAAGGAAGAAGAAGACCCGATGCCTGATACCGCATCAACCCACGCAGCTGCCCAGGGGCTCGCGCCCATCAGCGGCCCGGACGGCACGCTCGCGATCGTCGCCATGGACCAGCGCAACACGCTCCGCCGGATGTTGAGCGCCGAGGACCGGCCCACCGACCCCGAGGCGATCAGGTCTTTCAAGGTGGACGTCGTGGAGACGCTGAGCCCGGCCGCGAACGCGGTCCTGCTGGACCCCTCGTTCGGCGTGCCGGCGGTCCGCGAGGCGAACGCGATGGCGCCCGGCTGCGCCACCGTGGTCGCCGTCGAGCCGGAGGAGCGGGGTTCGTGGCAGGGCGAACCGCGGGCGAGCCGCGATCCCGAGCGCACGGCCGCGTGGGTTCGCGAGATCGGCGGCGACGCCGTCAAGATGCTCGTCCAGATGCGCCCGGACCGGCCGCGTCGCGCCGGTGAGCCCGACCAGGTGTCGGAGGTCGTCGACGTCGTCCAGGCGGTGGTCGACGACTGCGCGGCCGCGGGCGTCCCGTCGGTGATCGAGACGCTGCTGTACCCGCTGCCCGATGAGGATCCGCTCCCGTCACGCCGTCGCGCCGAGTTGATCGCGGAGTCGGCTCGGATCCTGTCAGCGACCCGCCCCGACGTGCTCAAATTGGAGTACCCCGGCGATGCGCGGGGATGCCAGGCGGTCGCCAGCGCGATCTCGGTCCCATGGGCGATGCTATCGGCGGGCATGCCCTTCCCCGCGTTCCTCGAAGCCGTCGTCACCTCCTGCGAGGAGGGCGGCGCGTGCGGGTTCATCGCCGGGCGCGTGTACTGGAAGGAGGCGGTCGCGCTCGACGGCGCCGCCCGCAAGGAGTTCCTGGCGACGACCGGTCGCGAGCGGCTCGAGCAGTCCGTGGCGGCGATGAGCGGGCGGGCCCGACCTTGGTACGAGGCGGTCGCGTGACCGAAGGTGAGCCATTGCTCGTAGGCGTCGACGTCGGCACGACCAGGGTCAAGGCCGGGCTGATCAGCCTCGACGGCCGCGAGCTGGCGCAGGCCGCGGTGCCGACCGTGTGGCAACGTCGGCCGACCGGTGCGCAGGCGCGCCCGGATGACTTCTCCGCGGCCGTGCAACAGGTTCTCGCCGCGCTGCTCACGCGCGCGCCGCCCGGCGAGATCCTCGGCGTGGGGATCACGAGCATGGCCGAGACGGCGGTGCTCGTCGACCGCGATGGACGTGCGCTCGGGCCCGCCGTTGCCTGGTACGACCGCCGCGCCGAGGTCGACGTGGCGGAGATGGAAGCCGAGCTGACGCGCGAAGAGATCGATCGCCGGACGGGGCTCGGCCGCGCTCCAATCCCGACGGTCGCGATGGTGCGATGGTTGATGCGGACCCATCCGGAGACGCGACGCGCGGTCAACGTGCTCAGCGTGGCCGAGTTCGTTGTTTACGGCCTCGGCGGATCGATCGCCGCCGAGCCTTCGCTGGCCTCGAGGACCGGGGCGCTGGCCATTAACGGCCGGCGCTGGTGGCCCGAGGTGATCCGGTGGGCAGGCCTGCCCGAGACGATCTTCCCCGAGCTGCGGCCCGCGGGCGCGAGCTGGGGAGGCGTACGCGGATCGAGCGGCGCGCTCGAGCGGCTCGCGGGGGCCGCGCTGACCGTCGCCGGGCACGATCACCTCGTCGCGGCGATCGGGAGCGGGGTGACGACCGCCGGCCAGGTGATGGACTCGTGCGGGACCGCCGAGGCGCTGGTGCGGGCGATCCCCGCGGACACCGAAAGCGACCCGGCGAAGGGCCTGTCGCGGGGCATCGCAACGGGATGGCACGCGCTCGAGGATCACTACTGCCTGCTCGCCGGCCTCCCACTCGGGATCGACCTCACCCCTCTGCTCGCGCGGCTCGGAGCCTCGCACCAGCAGGGACGCACGTCGGTCGACGACGTGGCGCTGGCGTGGTTGGACGGGCGGCTGTCCGACAACGAGATGCCCGCGGCCGCGCGCGAGTGGCTCGCCGCGCTCCGGGAGACCGTCACGCGCGCCGGCGCGGCGCTGCGCGGGCTCGAGGAGCTCGGGGGCCCGATCGCGGAGCTGCGGATCAGCGGCGGCTGGGCCGCCAACCCGGTCCTGCACCGCCTCAAGATCGACGCGTTCTCGAATACCGTGTACCCGCGAGTCATCGAGGCGGGCGCGCGGGGCGCCGCGCTGCTGGCCGGAAAGGCCGCCGGGGTGTTCGGCTCGGTCGACGCGTTTCCCGCGCCACCGTTGACCGATCAGCCGCCGACGGGACACGGTCCGGCGCCTGAGCGGCCCCGTCCTCTTTCGCTGTCAAACCACCCGAACGAGAGCCTTCTGCCATGAGCATCGCGAACCTGCCCGGATCGGTGTCAACTCCAGCTTCGTCGGCGTCGACTGCCGGAAAGAGCTACCGGCTCGGCCGGATCTTCGCCGGCGACGGGCGCGCCGTGATCCTCCCGGTCGACCATGGAACGATGCTCGGGCGGGTGGCGGGACTAGAGGACCCGGTCGCGCTGATCCAGGCCTTTCTGCCGCTCCCGTGCGACGGCTTTCTGCTCGGCCCGGGCGTCGCGGCCCGCACCGCCCCGCTGTTCGCTGCGCGTTCGGCGCCGGCACGCTTGCTCACGATCGACACTTACTGGCGGGGCGATGCCGGAGCGCACGTGCTGATGACGTCGCTCGACCGGGCCGCCGCGCTCGGCGTCGACGCGGTCAAGCTGCTGATGCCCTGGGACGTTCCACCAGAAGAACGAGCGGCGCGCTCTGCGCTCGTCGGCGAGGTCATCGGCGCCGCGGAGCCGCTCGGGCTACCCGTGATGGTCGAGCCGATCTGCCTGTCCTCGCCGCGGCCCGCGGACGCGGTCGCGCTCGAAGCCGACGGCTGCCGGATGGCGGCCGAGCTCGGCGCGGACATCATCAAGATGATGTACCCCGACGACCCCGACCTGCTGAGCGCGTGGTGCGCGGAGCTCGGCGTCCCGCTGGTGATCCTCGGCGGGCCGGCGCAGGGCACCGCCGACGATCTGTGCGCGATGGTCGAGCAGGCGATCGCCGCCGGAGCGCGCGGGATCACGATCGGCCGCCGTGTGTGGCAGCGCCCGATCGACGAAGCGACCGAGCTGTTGAGGCGGCTGGCGGGAATCGTCCACCCGGAGTAGGTGGGCGACGCGTCCCCGTCCGCGCCGCCGCGCCCCCCGGCCACCCCGCCACCCAGCCACCCCGCCACCCACCCAGCCATCCGGCCATTCGGCCACCCCGCCACCGTCCAGCCACGCCCCCGGACACCCAGCCGCCCCGCCCCGATAACTACGCACTCGACGATTGCCCGGCGCCGAGTGTCGACGGATCGGTGCCAGAGCGGGATGAATCTGCATTCACCGCGGGCCGGGGGTCGAGTGCGCGGTTATTGGGGTCGCCGGCGCCGGCGGGAGGCCGGCCACCCGGCCGGTCCGGTGTTGCCGGGCGGGCGTGCCGTGCCCGCCCGCGGCCGCGTCGGGTGCCCGCCCGCGGGCGGGGGCGCCCGCCCGCGAGGCGCCGGCGGGACCGTCCTACGGACGGGCATGCTCGCTGCGAGGCGCGGGCGGGGACCGTCCTACCCCGACTCTGAACTCGCACAGCGCGACAATCGCCGCGCTCACGCGGAACCTTGCCGTGCTACGCGCGATTATCGTGCGCTAGTCGGCACGGTGGCGGCCGTCGCCGACGCGCGGGAGCTTTTGAGGTAAACGTTGTCATCGACCCCGCCGGGGCGGCTATGCTGCGATCAGGAGAGCAATCATGAGGGGCAGCAACAACCACGGAAGCGTGGACCGGGCGACGATGGTCGACGTCGCGCACACCGCCGGCGTCAGCCTTAAGACCGTCTCGCGCGTGATCAACGCCGAGCCCGGAGTCAGGCCTGAGACCGCCGAGAAGGTGATGGCCGCCGCGACCGCGCTCCGCTACGAGCGCAACGACCTCGCCGCGAGCCTTCGCCACGGCGCGCGGTCGTTCACGCTCGGGCTCGTGATCGAGGACGTGGCGAATCCGTTCTACTCGGCGATCGCGCAAGCCGTGGAGGAGCGCGCGCGAGCGCGCTCGAGCATGCTGATCACGGCGTCCGCGCGCGAGGACCCGGTGCGGGAGCGAGAGCTCGTGACCGCGCTGCTGCGCCGGCGGGTGGATGCGCTGCTCGTGGTGCCGACCGGCGACGACCACCGCTACATCCACGATGCCGGGTTCGACACCAGGACGGTGTTCCTGGACCGTCCGCCCGCACGCGCGAAGGCGGACACGGTGCTGGTCGAGAACGCCCGCGGCGCGCGGCGCGCCGCCGAGCACCTCCTCGCGAACGGGCACACGCGCATCGCGTTCGTAGGAGACGACGTTCGCCTGTTCACCGCGCGGGAGCGGCTGGCGGGCTACCGGAAGGCGCTCGCCGGCGCCGGGGTGAACGAGGATCCGGCGCTCGTGGCGGTCGGCAACAGCACCTCAGCCGACGCCAGGCGGGCCACCGCGGGGCTGATAGCGCTGCCGCGCGGGCGGCGGCCGACCGCGATCCTCACCGGCAACAACCGCTGCACGGTCGGCGCGCTGCACGCGATCAACGGGAAGCGCGGGCGCGTCGCGCTGGTCGGGTTCGACGACTTCGAGCTTGCCGATCTCCTCGGTGTCACGGTCGTCCGCACCGATCCGTACCGGATCGGACAGCTCGGCGTCGAGCTCGCTTTCGATCGCATCGACGGTAACGACGGCAAGCCTCGCCGGCTGGTCGTCCCCGCCGAATTGGTCACTCGAGGCTCCGGGGAAATCCCCGCATAACACGCGCGGTCGGACGCGCCAACAATCGGCGTATCCTCCAGGGCAGGCGATGAAGCCCGCCTTGGAGCGCGTCTCCCGCGCTGATGGCTTCTACGACGGAGTAGAGCTGTCGAGAAGATCGAGGAGGCGAACGTCGTGCGCCGGCGCCCCGACGCAACCGAGCGGCTTCGTGCGGTGCAAGCCTCACGGTCGTCGCGTGCGGTGATCGAGTCGCTCGACGATCCGAGCCCTGAGGTCGCCCGGGCGGCTGTCCGCCGGATTGAGGAGATCGACGGCCCAGGCGCGGCGGACGCGTTGAGGGCACGGCTACTGACCGCGGACCTCTCGCTGGTCGCCGACATCGCCAAGGCGCTGCGCCGGATCGGCGACGGCCGCGCGGTGGACCTTGCGATCGCGGGCCTGACCGGGGAGCCGTACACGCGGCGCCTCGCCGCGGCCAGGGCGCTCGGCGCCCTCGCCGATGCCCGTGCCACGTTCATGTTGCGGATCGCGCTGCAGGATGCGATCGCCGGCGTCCGCGTGGCGGCTCTCGATGCGCTGGCGCAGATCGGGCCGGCGACGGACGAGGCCGGCGCTTGCGCCCGGCTCCTACCGGACCCCAACCCGCAGGTCCGAGTCGCGGCGGTGCGCGCGGTGGCGCGGATCGCGAGCCAGCCCGGCAATCTGCTGTCCTCCCTTGCGCAGGACAGCGACCGCAGCGTGCGGCTGGAAGTTGCCCAGCATGTGGCGACGCTGACTGATCCGGCGGCGAGTCTGCTGCTGAACGACCCGGATCTGCGGGTCAGAGAGGCTGCCGCGCGGGCGGGCGGCATGAGACAGGTCGGAGCGCTGGCAGTGTTGCTCATCGACGATCCGGGCGTCGACGTCCGGCGGGCTGCCGCGTCCGCGCTCGGCGGGCTGGGCGATCCGCGGATCGCCGAGGTGCTCGTGCCGGGCATCGAGGATCCGGACGCGGTCGTCCGGGCCGCGGTGCTACGAGCGCTCGTCGGGCTCGTCATGCGTGGGGGAGCGGTGAGGCGTCTGCGGCACGAGCTTGCTTCCAACCGGCCCGCGCGCCGGCGCGCGAGCGTGTACGCCCTCGCGCACCTCGAGGCGTTGGAAGCGGCCGACGATGTCAGGCAGCTCGTCGATGACCCTGACCCCGATGTTCGCCTGGCGCTGATCCACACCGCCGGCTCGCTGGCGCCCGACCCGGAGGCATTGGTCCGCCACCTGAGAGAAGACCGGGACGCGGCGGTGCGGGGCAGCGCCGAGGTGTGGCTCCTGCGAAGGCAGGTCTAAGAGGCGTACACGGCGTGCGCGATCAGCACGACGACGAGCACGTAGCACAGGTACAGGTTCACGTCGCCGCCGGAAGCGAGTGCTCGGTCCGCCCGCGTCGCCGCTGCTCGGCGACGATCAGGCGGCCGTCGATCAGGATCACGGCTCGCCCCTTAACCCGCATCGATCTTGCCTCCCGTCTGGTGATCGCCGGCCGCTTCCGCGGCGCTGAGCTCGGCCGCCAGCTGAGCGCAGCGGCGTTCGATCAGAGCGAGCTGGTCCAGGCGTGCGCGCGCATGGCGCTCGCCCCGGCTCCGATCCGCGCCGGCGCGCTCGATCGCGGCCCGGATCGCCTCGATCGCCTCGTCCACGGCCGCCGCCAGCTCGCGACGGTATTCGCGTACCGTGTCGGAGACGCGGCCGGCCAGCTCCGAGCGAAGCCGGCCGGCATGGCGATCGGACATGTCGATCAGCCGTTGCTCGGCCTCGCGCGTCACGAGCCTGCGTCCGAGCGCGCCCGGGGTGATCGTCCGTCCGAAACCGACGATCATGTCGAGCGCATGCTCGGGGTCCTTGAGCTTGAACGAGAAGGCCGAGGGCGAACGCAGGCCGGTGTCCGGCAGGACACCGGTTGCCCTCGCGCCGAACACGTCCTCGGCGGTCTGCTGGACCTGTTCGAGGATCCGCTCGATGCGGGTCGCGTAGTGCCGCTCGAGCTCGGTCAGCTCCGCGCCGATCGCGGCCTCGAACAGCGGCACGAGTCGCTCGAACTCGGCGCGGATCCTCGCATCGACGAATGCCTCGAGCTCGGCGGACAGCTCACGTGGTGAGCCCGCCCTCAACCCGTCGGCATGCTTGCGTAGCTCCTCCCGCAACCGGGCCTCCTCGCGCCGTGCATACTGCTTGAGCGGCTCGTTGACCGATTGCTCCAGAGCGCGCTCGATCCCTCGGTCCAGCAGGTCTCCGGCCTCGACGGTCGCCGCTCTGAGGTCCGCGATCCGTTGCTCGAACATGGACGCCCGCAATCCCAGCTGCTCCAGCGGGAGCTGGGTCGCGCGGGACTCGAACCGAGCCGCCTGCGCGGTGTCCGCGGCCACGGTCCGCGCCAGCCGGGCCACCGAGCTCGCGAGCAGCGCCTCACGCTCATCGGCCGCGAGCCTTCGCAACCGACGGGCCAGCCGCGACAGCCCCTCCCGCCGGCGAGCGCTGAGCGCGAACAGCTCGTTGTCGTCGCCGAGCAGATCGCGCAGCGCGGAGCCGATGAACTGCACCGCCAGGTCGCGGTCGGCGGGCTCGAGGTGATCGATCTTGTTGATCACGATCAGCAGACGCGGCACTCGACCCGCCACCTCGACCAGGAACTCGCGCTCGCCGTGCGACAGTGGCTGCCCCGCATCGAGCACGCAGATCGCGGCATCGACCCTGGGGAGGAAATCTCGGGCCACGGCCGTGTTGTGACTGTGAATCGACCCAATCCCGGGGGTGTCGACCAGCTCGAGTCCCGCGGTCAGCAACTCGTGGTCGAGCTCGACGCGCGCCAGCTCTACACCCAGGTGGTTGCCCGGGTTCCGTCCTTCGGTCACATAGTCTGAAATCTCCGTGAGCGGGCGCTCCTCCTCGCGGCCGTCGCGGTAGCGGACCACGAGCCGGTCGCGATCGCCCGCGCCGATCGCGGTCACCACCGATGTCAGAGGGATCACCCCGGTCGGCAGCACGGCTCGCCCCAGGAGCACGTTGATCAGCGTGCTCTTCCCCCGCTTGAACTCGCCCAGGACGACCAGGTTGAACCGGTCCTCGGCGACGCGCGCTCGTGCGGCCGCCAGGTCGCGGACCGCACTCTCGGCGAGCAGGCCGCCGGCGAGCGACAGCAACTCGTCGAGCGTGTGAACAGTCAGCTCATGGTGACCTGAGGCGCCACCGCTCGAAGCGCGCGCACTGTCAACACCGGTAACCACCTTCGGCTCCACCTGACCTCCACAAATCGTGGACTTCGTCGGTAGAGGCCATCAGCGACCGCAGCCGCACTCCGAGCGAGCCTCATCGCTCTTCTACCCAAGCATACCGCGACCCTCGTGGGATCAGAAGCGATGCCGGGCGAGGCGCAGCCCGCCGCGCTGTTGCTGCCCCTCGGCGAGCGACGCCATCGCCGGCACCATCTCGCTCGTGACCAGCCCCGCCTCATCGGTCAGCGCATCGACGATCTCGAACGAATCCGCGATCCGCTCAGGGGTGTCGACGATGATTGTCACCACAGGGACGTGGCGGCGCAGCTGGAGCAGGCGATCGCCGTGCGGCGAGTGGTCGCCGTGGAAGCCCCACACGCCTCGTAGGCAGGTCGCGCCGCTCGCGCCGCTCTCGCGCAGCCGGCGGACGACGGCAACGTGCAACGGGCTACGGCCGTGGCGGGCCTGCTCGGAGGCGTACACCATCAGCTTCTGCCACATCGCAAGTCCCTGCTCATCGGTCGCCGGGAGCGACCTTGGGGGGGACAGCAGTTGGCCGTCGCGCTTGCACACGCGCACCCGCTCGAGCGTGAGCAGCGGGCGCCGCAGCATGCCCCCAAGCTCTGGCAGAACCCGTGAGATCTGCTCGCCGGCGCCGACCGCGATGATCATCATCGGCACCTCCGCGTTGCGCGCGAAGAAGCGGGCCCGCTCGCGTACGCCGTGGGCGGTGCCGTCCACGCCGAGCAGCGCCGTCGCACCGGCAATGCCCCGGCGGTGGAGCAGATCGCACACGGCGACGAATGCCGGAGTGCCCGAAATCTGCTCCTGGCGTCCGACGTAGATCGTGAGCTTCGTGGCCTCGTGTAGCTCCTCGGGCAGCGCGACGGCCGCGACCTCGCCCGTCAGCATCCTCGCCCGCTCGAGGGTGATCAGACCGCGGCGCTTGATCGAGATGACCTCCTCGAGCAGGTTCTCGATTCGCGTTCGCGTATCGACTGCCACCGACACCAGTGGGAGATCCTCCGACAGCGTCAGGATCCGATCGGTGCGAAGGCGGTGCCCCCGGCCGAAGCTCTCCGCACCACGCAACATCACGCTGACCTCGACCTCTTTGCGCCCGTACAGGTCGAGTAGCGCGTCGGCAACGAACTGCTCCTCGGTTCGATGGCGCTCGCCAAAGTACGTCGTGAGCTTCAGACAGTCGTTGTTCATACGTGAGCTCCGATGAAACGGCCGAGTGCGGCCGCGCCGACCCCGAGGACGAGGCTGATCACGACGTTGGCGCCGGCGAGAGCCACTTCGCCATCCTCGACGAGCCGCTGGGTCTCGAGCATCCAGGTGGAGAACGTCGTGTAAGACCCGAGCGTCGCGGTGCCGGCGAGGAGCAGGCGGCTACCGGTGAACCCCAGACCAACGAGGAAGCCGAGCAGCGTAGCGCCACTCAGATTGACCACCAGCGTGCCGAGCGGAAACTCGTGTCGGGTACGAGCGGCGACGATGCCGTCGACGAGGAACCGGCCGAGCGCGCCGATCCCGCCCAGTAGGCCGACCGCGATCCAGACCGCGACGCTCACGCGATCGTCCTCACCCGGCGGACGTACAACGTCGCGAGATGAACGCTTCCGTAGCCGAGGATCACGCTCGATGCGGCGTACGCGATCGCGAGCCCGTAGCGATGGGCGTCCAGCATCGTCAGCAGCTCGACTTGCATCGTCGAGAATGTGGTGAAGGCGCCGCAGAACCCGGTCCCCAGCAACGGCCGGCGATACGCCGACAGGGGGAGACGCTCCTGCAAGCGCGTGGCGAAATAGCCGAGCAGGAACGTGCCGAGGATATTCACGGCGAAGGTCACCCACGGCCATCCGGGAGCGGCGCCGGCGTGCGTCTGGAGCAGCGCGACGCGCAGCAACGCGCCGACGACCCCGCCCGCGAAGATGGCCGCCAACTCGCGTCTGTCCCGACCCGGCACGGCCCGGATGCTAATGGGGTGACCGGCAACGGTCGCCCACTAATTGGCTTGCGCGGATTCGACGCTCGCGCCGAAGACCTTTCGGTAGGAGTCCTCGCCGTAGCTCGTCGGCAACGGCGCTCCCGGCGACAGCTTGAACGAGCGCTCCCCGTCGGAACCCCGCTTGGCGCGCAGGAACAGTGCGGTGTCGAGCTTCTGTCGGTGGAAGCCGTCGGCCAGATCGAACATGTGCGTGACGAACACCACTTTGACGCCCTCATCGAGCAGCGCCCGCACCACCTGCCGGGCGATCTGCGAGCCCTCGCGCTCATTGGTCGATGCGAACAACTCGTTGCACAGGAGGATGCAGTCGGCGGTCACGTGGCTCGCGATCGCACTCATGCGGGCGAGCTCCTCGTCGAGCTTCCCGCTCTCCATCGTCTCATCCTCTTCACGCTTGAAGTGAGTGAACACCCCCTCACACACGTTGACTCGCAGCGACTGCGCCCCGACGAACATCCCGGATTGGGTCATCAGCTGCGCCAACCCGACGCTGCGCAGGAACGTCGACTTTCCTCCCTGGTTGGCGCCCGTAATCATCACCAGCGACTTACCGTCGGCGTCCACGTCGTTGCCGACGACGCGCTGCCCGGTCGTCAATGCGAGGCACACGTCGTACAGCCCGCGGGCCGACAGCGCACGCTCGCCCCGGGCAACCGGGAGCGGAAACGTCGTCGGTTCTCCCTGCTCGGCGAGCCGCTCCGAGAGGTTCAGGCACGCAACGTAGAACGCCAGCTCGGTCCGGAGCATGACGAAGAAGCCGTCGACGTGATCGGCCGACTGTGCGAGGGCGTTGGCCACGAGGTTCGTGCCCCTGTCCTCCAGCGTGCCGAGTGCGTTGAAACCCCCCACATCGCGGTCAGGGATCGTGAAGCTGTACCCCGAGCGATCGAATATCCGCCCAAGGAAGCCCTGCTCTCGCGGCCGTCGCAGCGTGTACGCCTTGCCCTTGTTTCCGCTCGCGAGCTGTGCACTCATTAGCGTCCCACCTGGGAACTTGAGCGCCTTCAACTGTCGGTCAACCAGCTCGAGGTAGGCGTCGTCGAGCTCTTCACGGAGCATCGCGAAGAACCGCGTGAACCCCGGCGAGCTGAACTTCGGCGCATGCTCCTCGGCCATCGCATGCAGACGCCGGAGAAAGCCGCTGAACAGCTCCATCTTCTGAACCGCGCTTGACAACGTCCTGCGGGGCGAGTCGTTGCGCAGGCCCCACCACACAGATTTCTGGGCGGTCAGCGCCTCGCCGGCCAGCGTGTACAGATCTCGCACGACGGCCGCCTGCTCGAGGCAGTCGGTCGTCACCTGCTGCCGGTAGGCGATCGCCTCCGGATCGCGCAGGCCGAGCAGTAGCGCCCGACGCGAGACCTCGAACATGAACCTGTCGCCGGCTGCCATCGTCGCGAGCAGCGTGTCAAGCTCGAGATCCTGAATCAGCGCCTCGTGATTTGCGGGCAGCTCGCGCTCGAAGTCGAAGTCGCCATCCGGGTGCATGAGAAACGCTTTCATCTGGCGATCCGCTTTCTCAGCGCCTCGTAGGTGAGCTGGTACTTGTCGGCGATGGCCGCGGCGTAGGCCAGGCCGTCGGCCGGCTTACGTACGACCTTGTAGGTACGAACGGCGGGATCCGCTGGCACCACGGTGCTCATCATGCTGACCGTGCTCTCGCTGAGCGACGCCAGCTCGTCCACGAACGTCACGAACACGCAGAGCGCCTCGAGGTTGCCGATCTGCCTCACCACAGCGGTACCGACGAGCAACGCGTCGCGCAACGTCGTCGAGCCGAAGCTTTCGTTCATGATCAGAACACTGTCGCTCGTCGCCCGTTCGAGGATCTCGTGGATGCGGACCAGCTCGTCCTCGAACTTGCCCCGCAGCGTCTCGATCTCCTCCTCGCGCTCGAAGTGGGTGAATATGCGATCCGATAGGAACAGGCGCACGTCCTCACCCGGTACCGGGAGACCGAGGCTCGCGAGATAGTGGAGCTGCCCGAACATGCGCGCGAATGTCGTCTTGCCACCGTTGTTCGGGCCACTAACCACGAGGATCCGTTCAGGATCGGTCAGGTGAAAGTCGTTACACACGACCGGTGAGCCGTCCGGCACCAGCTTCGTCGCCAGCGCCAGATCGAACGCTTCGCTGGCGCGAACATCCTTGGACCGTGCCGAAACACGTGGCTGCGAGAACGTCAGACCGCTCGCCTCGAGCGGGGCGATGTATTCCAGGTACGCGAGGTAGAACTGGACCTCGCGGTCGAACCTGCCAATCGTGTCGTCGAGGTATCGCTGACGGCGAGTGCAGAACTGCTTGAGCTGCGAGAACGTCTCCGGATGCAGCCTCGCCACGAGATCAAGAATCTGTGCCTCGACGTGATTCATGTCGGCCCACTCGGGGATCCTGACCCGGTAGTCCTTGACCGCGCCCTGCTTGAACTTGGCGAACGCCTGCTCGATCTCCTCGCTCATGTCGGACTCCCCGTCGTAGCGGCCCACCCTGACGCGGTTGCCCCTGATGTGCACCGTGTAACTCACGGACGCGAGCGCGTCCACCACCGCCTGCGTCTCGGCGGCGAGCGCCGCGAACTCGTCCGAATCGTCGTACGCCGCCACGTATTCGCGCAAGCCGATCAAGCCGCGTGAGCGAAGCTCAAGCTGACCCAGCTGTTCGCGAAGGCCCGCGACCGCTCGGCAATACGTGGTGACTGCCTCGAGGAACCACCGCTGCTTCTGACGCGCGTAATGCAGCTTTTCCACGAGCGCAAGGTTCGAACGCATCCGTCGCATCCCGTCGGCAAACGCGCGCACGGCTCCGAGCACCGGCTCCGTTTGCAGGTCGCCCAGCACGTGGTGGCGGTAGTGGACCGCCTCGACGTCGCGCACCGGACGGTAGAAGAACGGCGCGAGCTCGTACTCCTCGCGCCCAACCGACAGCGATGTGAGGATCTGATCGAGATTCAGGTCCCCGAAGAACTCGGGCTCCGTGCAGGACTCGGTGCCGAGCTCGTCCTGATCGAACAGGATGCTCTGGAACGAGGTGGCCGTGCCGAGGCGATCAGTAATCAATGAGCTTCCACCGGTTTCCGTTTCGGTAGAAGCCATCAGCCGGTTCGGCAGTTCGGGCGGGCCTCATCGCCTATTCAGATCATACCGGCCCCCTTGGGCCATCTCTGAATGGGATACTTGCCATAGAGGAGCGATGAGGCTCGCTCGGACCGCGGCAGGGCCGCTGATGGCCTCTACGAGAGCGGATATGCGAAGAGCGAGCATCAGGGCACGAGCAACGATCGCGGCGCTCGCCCTGGGGGGCGTCGCTGTGGTCGTGGCAATCGCGGCTCGTGCGCCGCTGTCGCAGTCGACGCCGGTCGATGCCAGGTCCGTGCAGGCTCCCACGGCCGCGGTGTTCATGCTGATTGCCGGCATCGGCATCGTGATGCTCGCGGCCCTGGCGATACTCGTTTGGTCCGGGCGCCGGCGCAAGGACAGCCCGCCCGAGCACGAGTCGCCGCCGATCGAAGTGCACTGGATCTGGAAGGTGTTGGCGACCCTCGCGCCGTTGGCGCTGGGGGCCGCGCTGGTCGCGGCCGCTGTGACCGGCTCCAAACGGGCTCAAAACGGGCCGCGGTTTGGCGGCACGTTCGTGCTCGGGGGGTCCGCACCATTGTCCGGCCGACCGAGCGGCGCGACCGGGTTCGTGGTGCCTTCCTGGCTTCCCTGGACAGTGCTCGGGATCGTGGCCGTGGCAGCTTTCGCGGGGGTCGTCGCGCTGTGGTTGAGACGACCTCGGCCCTCGGCGGCGCCTCCGGATGCGCGTGCGACTCGCGCCGCGGTGGACGCCGCGATTCGCGCGCTCGACGCCGAAGCGGATCCGCGCCGGGCCGTGATCGCCGCGTACGGGGCGATGCAGCGGACGCTCGGCGAACACGGCGTAGCCCGTTCGAGCACGGAAGCGCCGCGCGAGTACCTGCAACGGGTCCTGACGGCGAGCCGGGCGAACGACCGCGAGGTGAGAACGCTGACCGGCCTGTTCGAGGAGGCTCGCTATAGCACCCACCCGATCCCCGAACGGCTGCGGGAGGTCGCGCTCGCGGCGTTGCGGTCGCTGCAGGGCCGCCTACAAGCGGAGGGGGCGAGGTGACTTTGCTCGCGGAGATCGTGGTGATCGTGCTTGCCGGAGTCGGCGTGGCGGTATGCGTGACGCTCCTGCCCGCTGCGCGGCCGTTGCGCCGGCGTAAGGCAGTACCTGCCGGGTCATCGCGACCGCAGCAACTCATCGCGCTCGAGCGCCTCGTGGCCACATCCGGAGCCAGTGCGGTGTCCGCACACGCGTATCTGCGTCCGCTGCTGATCCAGATCGTTTCGTACCGACTCTCCGCGCGGGGTCAGACGCTCGAGCGAATGCCGGAAGCGGTAGGACGAGAGGCGCTCGGCGATCGCCTCTGGGACATCGTCCGGCCGAACCGACCATTTCCAGAGGACAGGCATGGGCCGGGAGTCCGGCCGCAGGAACTTGGCCTGATGCTGGCGGTGATCCGGCGGTTATGAAGGGATCCCTATCACCGCGAACGCCCGGAGTCCTCGCTCTGGCCGGCGCCGGTCTGATTTCGGCGCTGGCCACAGGGCGGCCTGAGCTCGCGCTGATCGCGGTGCCGTTCCTGGTGTTCGGCGGCGCCGGGCTGGTGCTGGCCCGGGAGCCGCAGGTGACGGCCGCAGTCGAGCCCTCGCGCCTGCGCCTGCTCGAGAGTGAGGAGCTAACGGCCACGGTCCGGGTGCGGAACGACGGACCGGAGGCGGTAGAGGTCGAGGTGGCGCCGATACGCACCGGGCAGCTGGCTGTCACTCCCGACGGCACCGTGGCGGTGCGCGTGGGCGCGCGGTCGGAGGCCGAGATCGCGTTCTTGGTGCGGCCGCGGCGGTGGGGGGCGCACGGCATCGGGCCGGTGGCGGTTCGCGCCCGTGATGCTCTGGGGATTACGACCTGGGAGGGGCGCCTCGGCGGACGTGTGGACCTGCGCGCGTTTCCGCATGAGGAGCAACTGCGAGAGCTGGTAGCGCCGCTCCGCACGCAGCCGTTCCTCGGCACACATGTCGCGCGCGCCCGTGCTGACGGGATCGAGTTCGCCGACATCCGCCCGTTTCAGGTGGGCGACCGGGTGCGGCAGGTCAACTGGCGGGCGACCGCCAGGCGCGGTTCGCTCCAGGTGAACCAACGCCACCCTGAGCACTCGAGCGATGTCGTGCTGCTTGTCGACACGTTCGAGGAGGCCCGGGACCAGGCCCGGGGGACACTCGACTCCGCGGTGCGTACGGCCGCCTCGCTGGCCAGGGCCCATCTCGGCCGGCGCGATCGGGTCGGCGTGGTCGACTTCGGCGGCACGCTGCACTGGCTCGAGCCGACCTTCGGGACGACCCAGCTCTACCGCATCGTGGACGCGCTCCTTTCGAGCAACATCGCGTTCAGCTACGCATGGCGGAACGTCGACAGCCTCCCCCAGAGGGTTCTGCCGCCCGGGGCCCTGATACTCGTGATCACGCCTCTGCTCGACGAGCGCTCGATCGCGTTGGTGAGCGAGCTTCGCATGCGCGGCTGCGATTTGACCGTGGTAGAGGTCTCACCGTTGGATCACGTATCGCCCGGTCCGACCGCGGCGGATGCCGTTGCATACCAGCTCTGGCGACTACAGCGGGAAGCGCTGCGCGCGCGCCTGCAGTCGCTTGGCATCGGCGTCGCGGTGTGGGAGTCGGGCGGAAACCTCGCACCAGCGGTCGAGGAGGTGAACGCATTCCGACGCTCCGCCCAGCCCGCCCTGCGCGCCTAGCCATTGCGTTCGCCGCAATCCTCCTGCTCGTCGCGTTGGCTGCGCTCGTGATCGCCGACGCCGGCGCGGCGAGTCAGCTGGCGTGGCTCGGTGCCGGCACCGCGGCGCTGCTGGTGGCGGTGGGGATGGTCGCGCAGTCGCCGGCCCCCGTGCACGCGGCGGTGGCGGTGCTCGGCGTGATGTTCCTGCTGCGCCGAGACACTCGGCTCTTGCTCGCCCCGCTTTACGGCGCCGGCCTGCTGCTCATGGACGACCTCGCGATCCGGACGATGGAGTTGAGTGGGGTCGGCGAGATCGCCCCTGACGTGATCATCGCCCGCTTCGGCGCGACGATCGCGGCCGGGGCGATCGGTGCCTGCCTGTCCGCCCTCGGCGCGCTCGCGGTCACGGCCGCGGTGCCCCGGTCGGTGGTATTGACCGCCGTGGGGGCGCTGGCCGCCGTCGCGGCGTTCGTCGCAATCGTCCTGCTGGTCCGCCGGCGATTCGGCCCGTCTGGCTGAACCGCCCCTCGCGCCTTCGGCCCCGGCTCCTCAAGCGAGCGGGTCAGCCGACGCGACCGTCTGAGGCCGATCGCGCGGTGCCGACGTGCGCGCGGGCGGCACCCGGAGCCGGTGCGCGTGGCATCGGTGGCGTCGTTGGGTTCATAAGTGCGCACTCGGCACGCCGGCGGCGGCGAACGTGGATTCAGGCACGTATGTGGGTCGTTTCCGCGATCTCGGCGGCCGAGGCACCTCGAGTGTGCGCTTAAGACCCATCGCAGGCGAGCACCACGGCCGCCGCAGCGTTCTGACATTGGCCGCCCAGCGGCCCACTCCAACCCTGGCCGATCTAGTCGTTGTCGAGGCGACTGGACGGCCGGCGGACGAACAGCGGGCAGCGATCGGCGTTCGACAGGTCGAGCTTCTGCGGCTGGAACAGCTCCATGGCGATGCGCGGGTGGCGGCAGAAGCCGCAGATCTCATAGCCGGAGTCGTCCACGAATGGCGGCGAGGCTGCCTGGAAGTAAAAGCAGCCGGGGCATTCCTCGGGCAGGTATGGCCAGCTGCCTCTGGTCATGCGGCTCGGCAGGCGCGAGATTGGGTCGGCTCCATCGAAGTCCTCCGTCGGCGTCTTCGTCGGACCAGAGGCCATCAGCCCGAAGGCGGTTACGCGCGGAGCCTCATCGCGCCTCTCAGCACGATACCGCGTGAGTAGCCTTTCACCCGATGTGCGGGTGACCTTGTCCGTTTCGATCCCGGGGCTTGCCGAGCTCCGCCTCGAGCACCTCCTGGTGGACGTCAATGGGACGCTGACCAATCGCGGCGAGCTGTTGGACGGCGTTGAGGCGCGGCTCGGCCGCCTGAGCAACGCGCTCGATATCCGCCTGGTGTCCGCAGACACGTTTGGGACGCTCGACACGATCGCCGAGCGGCTGAACGTGAGCGCGGCACGAGCGTCGACCGGCGAGGACAAATTGCGGTTGCTCGACGAGCTGGGCCGCGAGCGTTGCGCGGTCATCGGCAACGGATCCAATGACGCGCTCGTGCTGGAGGCGGCCGCGGTCGGCTTTGCGATCATCGGGCCGGAGGGCGCGAGCGCGGCCGCTCTGCGCTCCGCGGACGTCGTGTGCGCGTCGACGGCCGACGCCCTCGACCTACTTCTGGATCCGAAGGCGCTGTCCGCGACGCTGCGGCGTTAGCCGTGTACTGGTGCCACTTCTGCTACGGAGTCAACCCGCGCTCGAGCGGGCCGTGCGTTCGATGCGGCCGGCCGGTCGAGGGTCCGCCCGGGCTTTCCTTTGACGACCAACTGGTCTGGGCGCTCCGCCATCCGGACGGCGATCGGGCGGTGCTCGCGGCCCAGACGCTGGGAGCACGACGAGTCCGGGCCGCCCTGCCGGCGCTGAGGCGGGTGGTTGACGAGGATCGGGATCCGTATCTCGCGGTAGCGGCCTTGCGGAGCGCTATCGCGATCGCGGGGGTGGACGAACTTCGAGATTGGCTGGAGCAGTTGACGCATCGCGAGTCATTCATGGTGCGCGAAGTGGCCCATCGAGCACTTCCGTAAGCCTCGCTATATTGCGTCCCCGCTTGCAGTGCGGCGATGGAGTTCGCCGGGTCGTGCGGCCGAACCGCCTTCGGGCTGATGGCTCCTACGCAACAGCGTTAGTACGCCCGCGTAGGAGTTCGAGCTCACCGAATCATGCTGCCGCCATGGGGAGTCCAGGTCTGCCAGGTGCTGGCGCTGCTCGTGTTCGCGCCGGTCATCAGTGGGGTGATCGCGAAGGCCGAGGCCCGGGTCCAGTGGCGGACGGGCCCGTCGATCTTCCAGCCGTACTACGACATCTGGAAGTTCTTCCGCAAGGAGTCGGTGCGGCCGCAGACGGCGTCGCCGTTCTTCGAGCTGGCGCCGCTGATCGCGTTCGCGTCGTACTGCTCGATCGCGCTGCTGATCCCCGTGCTGACCAACTTCCCGCTGCCCCTGGGTACCGCGGGCGACATCCTCGGCGGAGCTCTGCTGTTCGGGCTGGCCGGGTTCGTGACCGCGCTCGCCGGCGTCGACTCGGGCTCGGTGTACGCCGCGCTGGGCTCGAGTCGTACCCAATCCGTCGCGACACTCGTTGAGCCGACGCTGATCTTCGTGTTCTTCACGGTGGCGCTGGTCACCGGGACCGACCTGCCGTACGCGCTGAACGCGACCCTGTCGCATTCATCGTCGGAGTACTTCCGCCCCAGCCATCTGCTGGCGGCCGCCGCCTTCTTCGCGATGCTGCTCGTGGACACTGGCCGGGTGCCGATCGAGAGTCAGGGATCGACGCTCGAGTTCGGGATGATCGACGAGGCGCGGCTGTTCGAGCACTCAGGCCCGTCGATGGCACTGTTCCGCTGGGCCTCGACGATGAAGCAGTTCCTGCTCTACGTCGTGTTCCTGAATGTCCTGGTCGTGCCGTGGGGTTTGGCGACCAGCCGCGCGGGCGGGTCGGTCGCGATCGCGCTCGGCTGGCTGCTGGTGAAGATGGTCGGACTCGGACTCGTGATGGTGATCATCGAGTCGAGCTTCGCGAAGCTACGGCTGTTCCGGATCCCCGACTTCATGGGCGCCGGGTTCGTGCTGTCCGTGCTAGCGATCCTCGTGTTCTACCTGGCGAACGGCTGAGCAAAGCGATGCCGACCGCGCCCCATTACGACTTTGTGCACGCCACCGCGGCGCTCGTCGCGATCCTCGCGCTACTCAGCGGGCTGGCGCTGCTGCTCGTCAAGCAGGTGCACGAGCAGGTGCGGGTGTACGCCGTGCTGTCAGCGTTCGCGGCGGGCTACACCCTGCTGGTCGGGATCCATCGTGTCGATGCCGCTCTGATCGTGCTCGCGGTCTGGACGGCGTTGATCAAAGTGATCTTGATTCCGATCTCGATCGACCGGGCGGTGACGCGCCAAGTGTCGGAGCACGAGGTTCCGCTCTTCGTGCAGGTGCCGATGTCCTTGCTCATAGGCGTGACGCTGACCGGGCTCGCGTACTGGTCGGCCTCGGCGCTCCCGATTCACGGCGCACTGCTACCGACCCCGGCGCTCGGCATGCCGCTATCGCTCGTGCTGGTCGGATTCTTCTTCATGATCACCCGCCAGAACGTGATCAGCCAGATCGTCGGCCTGCTGACGCTCGAGAACGGAGTGTTCATCGCGACGGTGGCGATCGCGCCCGGGCTACCGTTCGCGATCGGGTTCCTGCTGTTGCTCGACCTGCTCCCGGCGGTCGTGTTCTACGGCGTGTTCGCGCGTCTGATCGCGGCCCGTGCCAAGACCACGAGCATCGAGGACATGGCGGTACTGCGCGGCTGATGGCCGTCTGGATCCTGATCATGCTCGCCCTGCCGCTGGCGGCCGGCGGCGGCGGCGCCGTTGCCGGCGACCGGCCCGTGAGCGGCTGGCTGTCGGTGGCTGCGGCGGCCGGCTCCTTCGCTGCCGCGCTCGTGGTCGTATTCGCCTTCGACGCAGTCCGCGGGCGGCACGCCCTGGGCACCGCGTTCTTCATCGACGGGTTGAGCGGCGTGTTCCTGATTGCGGTCGCGTTCGTGTACGCGGTGGTCGCCGTTTACTCGGCGGGGTACATGCTCCCGGGAATCGGCCACATCCGGTTGCGGCGTTGGTATTGGCCGCTGCTCAACGTGTTCGGACTTGCATTGCTCGCGACGCCCGTGATGGCGAACCTCGGCGTTCTCTGGGTCGCGGTGGAGCTCACGACCGTGGTCAGCGCGCTCCTCGTCACCAGCGAGGGCTCGGCCGAGTCCCTCGAGGCGGGCTGGAAATACATCGTGATCGGCTCAGCGGGCCTTGCCGTGGGCCTGCTGGGGATCGTGCTGATCTACGCCGCCGGGATTCCCAGCCTGGGCGACCACTACACGCCGACCTACACCACCCTCGCCCACGCAGCCCCGCATCTGAATGCGTCGTTGGTTCGAACTGGATTCGCGTTCGCGCTGGTCGGGTTCGGGACGAAGGTGGGTCTCGTCCCGATGCATGCGTGGCTGCCGGATGCCCACTCCGAGGGTCCCAGCCCGGTGAGCGCGATGCTCTCGGGGGCGTTGCTGGCCGCAGCTTTGTACGCGGTCCTGCGGATCGGCGCAATCGCGCAGCGAACGGTCGGGCCGTCCTATGTCCACGTGCTGTTGCTCATATTCGGTGGCCTGTCGCTGCTGCTTGCAGCGTTCTTCGTCCTGCGGCAGAGCAACTACAAGCGGCTGCTCGCGTACTCCTCGATCGAGCACATGGGAATCGTGGCGCTCGGGCTCGGGATCGGCGGTCCGATCGCCGCCTACGGCGCGTTCTTCCACGTGATCGTGCACGCGGCCGGCAAGACGCTCGCGTTCTTCGGAGCAGGCGATCTGTTGAGCCGGTACGAAACGCGCGATGCCGACGAGGTCCGAGGGGTGATCCGGCTCGCTCCGTTCACTGGCGTCATGGTGCTCCTGGGGGCGCTCGCGATCACCGGCGTTCCGCCGTTCGGGATCTTTCGCTCCGAGCTCCTGATCGTCACCGGCGGTTTCTCGCAATCCAAGTACGCGCTCGCCGGCCTGCTGGTCGTGCTCGTTAACGTCGCGTTCGTCGGGGTCTATCAGTTGTTTCACCGGATGGTGATATCGCCGGGGGAGGCGAAGGCGGTGGATCGGGCGCGACTCAGCCGACCAGAGCAGCCGCTGATGGCCGTGGCGATGCTCGCGAGCCTGGCGGTCGTCCTCGTGCTGGGCGTCTGGATCCCGAGTCCGCTCAACCGGCTCCTCCACGCGGCGGCGACCGTGATCGGAGGCCGGGTGTGATCGCCTGGCAAGAGCGGACCGTCGACGCCGGCGCGCTCGCGCCCGAGCTCGAGCGGCTGGGCGGACGGCTGATGATGCTGTTCGTCGCCGGCGGTTCCGGCGACGGCGACCGCGAGCTGCGCGCGATCGTCCGCCCGGGTGAGCCAGTGATCGTGGTGCGCGCGCGTGTGGACGGAAACGCGTATCCGGCCGTCACGCCCCGGGTTCCCGCGGCCCACTGGTTCGAGCGCGAGATCCACGATCTGTTCGGGATCGTCCCCGAGGGTCACCCCCGCCTCGAGCCGCTCGTGCACCATGCGCCCGAGGAAGGCGAGGTGAGGCTGCCCGAGGAGGACGACGTGCGCCTGGAGCACCGCGGTGCTGAGCGGCTCGCGGGTCCGGGCGTGTTCGTGATCCCGTACGGGCCGGTCCGCTCGGGCGTGTTCGAGGCGTCGCAGTTCCTCGTGCAGACCGGCGGCGAGGATGTCGCCTACTGCCGGCCTCGTGCTGCTCGGAGTGGACGCGGGCAGCTTCTCGTTCGAGCAGCTGGCAGTGAGCGGCCCACATCTTTCGCAGGCGGTTCGAGGCGTTTGCTTCGCGCTGCTGTTCGGCGGGTTTGCCGTGAAGGCCGCGCTGATCCCTCTACAGACGTGGTTGCCCGGCGCGTACGGCGGGGCGGACGCCGACAGCTCCGGCTTCGTCGCGGCCGTGTCGCTGAACGTCGCGTTCTACGCGATGCTGCGGATATGGTTCGGCTTCCTCGGCCACCCGGCGGTGTGGTGGGCGGTGGTCGCGTTGCTCGTCGGCGCGCTGACCGCGCTGATCGGGATCCTCGGTGGCATCCTGCAGCGCGAATTCCGGCTGTTCGTCGCCTACTCGTCGATCGAGAACTCGGGGCTGATCGTCACCGACCTGGGGCTCGCGCTGATGGGCAAGGCGCAGCACCGCCCGGGCCTGATCGGAGTGGGACTGATCGCGGCGGCGTTTCAGATAACCGCGCACAGCGTCGCCAAGGGCGGCCTGTTCGCCTCGGTGGCGGCCGTCGAGCACAGCACCGGAACGAGCGACATGGAGCGGTTGGGCGGCCTCTACCGGCGGCTCCCCGCGGCCGCGATCGCGGCGTTGGCCGGTGGCGCCGCCCTCGCGGCGCTCCCCCCATTCAGCGGCTTCGTGTCGGAATGGCTGGGGCTCGAGGCACTGATGCAGGGTTTCCGGGTCAGTGGCACCGGCTCTCACTTGGCGATCGCGCTGGCGGGCGCGCTCGTCGCGCTGACCGCCGGGCTGGCCGCGCTCGCGTTCGTCCGCGCGACTGGGATGACGTTCCTCGGGATGCCGCGAGACCGCTCGATCGAGCCGCGGCCGGAGTCGCGTCCGGCGCTCTGGGGGATGGGTCTGCTCGCGCTCGGCTCGCTGGCCATCGGCGTGGCTGCGCCGTGGGTGGTGAAGCTGCTCGAGCAGGGGCTGGTGCCGGTGGGCGGGGCCGCCGCGATCGGCCACGTCAGCCAGCCCGGCTGGCTGGTCGAGCCTGGGTATGCGCACTTCGCCAGCATCAGTCCGACGGTGCTCGCGCTCACGCTGATCGGGTTCGCCTTGGGCGCTGCCTGCATTCGCCGCCTCGCGAGCCTCCGCCGGGCCAGGCAGGTGCCGGTGTGGGCTTCGGGTGTGGCTGTCTCCGGTCGTCGGGTCCAGTACACGGCGATCGGCTACGCGAACATGGTGAGGGTGATCTTCAACGTCGTGTACCGGGTCCGGACGCAGCTGCGAACGATCGGCGATCAGCGGTTCCCCGAGCGGCTCAGCATGATGCGAGCCGAACCGCGGCTGTTCGATCCAGGGTGGTTGTACCGGCCGATCACGGGCGCGTTCCTCAAAGCGGCCGACGCCGTCAGGAACATCCAGGCCGGTCCCCTCGGCCTTTATCTGCTCTACCTGTTGCTGGCGTTCATCGCGCTGCTGCTCATCGCCCCGCGGCTGGGCTGAGCGTTTGAGGATGGTCGGCGGCGCCTGACGGCGGCGCCTCAGAGGGATGGTCGGCGGCGCCTGACGGCGGCGCCTTAGGTCCGCTCGGGCTCGGCGGCAGACTCAGTCGGGGGCGGCCAGCCGGCCGTCAGGTAGATCGCGCGCAGCCATGAATCGCGCTCGGCGCCCCGCGGCTCGCCGCGGAACTTGTGGTCATGCTTGCGCACGTGCTCGCGCAGGTCGTGCAACACCGACCGGGCCGCGTTCCGCGGCACGTGCAGGATCAGCTCCCGATCCTCGACCGTCTCGGCGGCGTTCCACACGAGCTCGAAGTGCGCGAAGCACAGCCCCGGAGAAGCTTCGAACGTCTCGCGGCGGGCACCGGTCGTGGCCAGCTCGTCGAGGAGGTACCGCGCGTTCGCGCGAAGTTGCTCGTCGCGACTCGCGCACGCCGGGCACGCCACGCGATGAAACGCCGACTCGGCGTTCAGTGACCCGAGGTCCTCGACGATGCCAGTGAAGGGCTCATCCCCGCTCGCAGACCCTGCCGCAGCCAGGTCGTGACCACGCTCGACGGTGAACGGCGAGCTGCCTGACGAGCGCTTGGTCGACCACCGCCCGGAGGCTTAGCTCGTGAACGCCAACGCACGGTCACTCCACCTCGGTGGCCGGGACCGGCACCGCTGCAAGGCACTCCCGCACGACGTCCTCGGCCTGGACGCGCTGCACCCACAGCTCGGGCCGTAGCGCGAGCCGGTGCGCCAGGGCGGGCACCGCGACGGCCTTGACGTCATCGGGCACGACGAAGTCACGGCCGTCGAGAGCCGCCTTGACGCGGCTCAGCTTCATGAGCGCGAGCGAGCCGCGCGGGCTGGCGCCGACGTCGACGCTCGGACTCTCGCGGGTGGCGGCGACGAGCGACACGATGTAGCGGCCGACGGCTTCGGACACGTGGACGTCCTCGACGGCGCGCTGCATCGCGATCAGCTCGCCGCGGTCGACGACCGGCCGAAGCTCGGCTTCGTCCTCGCGCCGGTCGATGCGGCGCTCCAGGATGTCCCATTCGTCGTCGGCGGACGGATAGCCGACCTGCATCCGGATCAGGAACCGGTCCAGCTGAGCCTCGGGTAGGGGATACGTCCCCTCGTATTCGATTGGATTTTGCGTAGCCAGCACGAGGAACGGCCGCTCGAGCCTTCGTGTGCGATCGTCGGTCGTAACCTGGTGCTCGGCCATCGCCTCGAGCAGCGCCGCCTGAGTCTTCGGCGGGGCGCGGTTGATCTCGTCGGCCAGCAGTACGTTGCTGAACACGGGTCCGGGGCGGAACTCGAACTCCGCTGTGCGCTGGTTGAAGATCGATGCGCCGGTGACGTCCGAGGGCATCAGGTCCGGCGTGAACTGCACGCGCGAGAACCGGGTGCCGGTCACGGTCGCGAACGACCGTGCGATCAGCGTCTTGGCGAGGCCGGGGTAATCCTCGATCAGAACGTGGCCGTCCGCCAGGAGCGCGCAGAGCGCCAGCTCGAGCGGCGCCCGCTTCCCGATGACGGCCCGCTCGACCTCGTCCAGCACGCGGCTCGCGCGCGCTGCGACCTCGGCCAACCCTAAACGTTCTGAAGTCTCGGTCACTCGGGCTCGGGCTCGGGGTCGGTGGCGGGGGCGTCGGCGGGCGCGGGGCCACCCTCGAACACGCGCCCGTCGATCTGCGCAAGCGCACGCAACCACGCGCTCTGCTCGTGATCATGTGGCTCGTGCCGGTAGGCCCAGGCGTACTTGCGAGCGGTCTCGCCCACTTCCCATGCCAGTATCCCGAGTCGCCCGTCGAGGTGACGCCGCACGAGCCGAGTGGTCTGCGCGTCGGCAACCTGCATCGAGTGATGCACGCACAATCCGTGGCTTCGCTCGTATCGGTCGCGCACGCTCGACAGCGCCAGCGCCGCGATCACGAGTTCGAGCTGCGAGCGCTCGATTCCGTCGCGCGCGTTGCACGCCGGACAGTACGGCGCGGTGACGAGCTCCTGTCGCACTGCGTCCAGCTCGTCGCCGGCCGCCCCCCGTCCGCGACGCGCCGGCTCTGGGATCTCGTCGAGGCGTGCGAGCAGCCGCGCGAGCCTTGCCATCCTCGCCGCGCGTTTGTGCTCGATCGCCTGGGCGGCGAGTGCGCGGTCGACGAACGCGAGGTCGTGAAGATGGACAGCGCACAGCTCGCCGGGGTCGTTCCGGAGCGAAGGATCGTTCTGGGCGGTCTGCTCGACGTGCCACCGGACGTAATTGCGTTCCCCCAGCCCGGTTGACAAGCAGACAGGGCAAGTCTCGATGCCGAGGCGGGCGCAAACCTGTTCGAGGGTCGAGCCCTCGGGCGGTGGCTCGGGCAAGCACGCGCGCCATCGGGCCCGGCGACGCGCATCGTGATCGGCTCCGCCGAGCAGGGCGACGAGTCCCGACTCTTCGGCCTCGGCCAGGCTTCTGAGCAGGCGCTCGGCCAGCGGCTTGAGCGCGGCGCGCTCGAGCGACGGCACGGCGTCGAGGAAATGCACGAGGCAGATACCACCGTGCTCGTAATACAGGCGGGCCTGGGCCGGATCGTTCAGCCCGTCGAGCACCATCTGGCGCGCGCGCTGCGAGCCGAACGCGATCGCGTCGCATGCCGGGCACGGCCCGGGCTCGACCTCGTCCCGCAGCCGCCGGCGTGCTCCCGCCAGCGCCTCGCGCATGACGATCGTCATCATGTGGCCCCCACCGACCTCATCGACGAGCCGGCGCGAGTGTAGGGGGCACATGCCCATGCTGGCGCGAAGTCGCGCCTGCACCTCGGCGACGCTGAAGCTCTCGATCTGGAGCCAGGAGAAGAAGCTCCGTTCCGCCTCTTCGACGTACCCGCAGGCCGGACACCCGGGTGTGCGAAGCAACCGCTCGAGCTCGGAGATGACGTGAGGTCGGGGTGCGCTCGTCGGGGGCGGGGGGCTCGCGACGGCCTCACCGTCAGGGCGCTCGGGGCTAGTGTGTCTCCGAGATTTCAGCGGGCTCAATACCACCTCCTGGTTACAGGCGGTCGGCCCGGCCAGGCCAACCGTAGAAGCCATCAGCGCCAGGAGGCGCAGTCCAAGGCGAGCTTCATCGCCTGCTCCGAGGATAGTGGACGCGGATGGCGCCGAAGCGCAAGTGTGTGCGTCGTGTCAAGACGGCCCGGGCGGAGTTGCCGCCGACCGCGTTTGCGTCAAGATTCCCGCGGCTTGGAGTGCAGAACCGCAAACCCGCCGGCGATGGCGTCCACACATCGAAGCGCGGCTCACCAGCGGCGCGGCCGCACGCGAGCGCTGCTCGTGCTCGCCTGCAGCGCGTCGGCGGCGCTCGCCGGCTGCGGCGTCGCGGGCCAACCGGGCGCGAGCGTCGCGGGCCAACCGGGCGCGAGCGTCGCGGGCGCGGCGCCACAGCCGGACCCGGTGCACGTTTCCGAGGTCGGCATCCACAAGATCCGCCACGTGGTGATGGTCGTCCAGGAGAACCGCTCGTTCGACTCGTACTTCGGCACGTATCCGGGCGCCGACGGGATTCCCGCCAGCGACGGGCACTTCACGGTCTGCCTGCCCGACCCCGCAACCGGAGGCTGTGACCGCCCGTTCCACGACGCGTCGCTCGTCAACGGCGGCGGTCCGCACGGTCAGGACGCCGTCGCCGCGGACGTCGACGGCGGGCTGATGGACGGGTTCGTCCGCGAGTCCGAGACCGTCGGCGGCCGCGGCTGCGGGGGATTCTCGGGGGTGTGCAGCTCGCTGGCGCCGTCGGACGTAATGGGTTATCACGACGCGCGCGAGATCCCGAACTACTGGGCGTACGCCGAGAACTTCGTGCTCGACGACCACATGTTCCAATCGGACGCGTCGTGGAGCCTTCCGGCGCACCTGTACGAGGTGTCCGAGTGGTCCGCCCGGTGCTCCCGGCCCGGAGACCCTTCGAGTTGCGTCAACGACGACGAGCTCGGGGGCTACCAGACGTCGGACATAATCGGCGTCGGGACGCGAGGGCGACACGCCGCCAATCGCGTGAGGAAGCTGCTCCGTACCGCTCGGCGTCGGTTGCGGAGGTGCCGGTTCGTGCAGCTGGCCGCACCGCCGCCGGTAGGTGGCGCACCGATCGGGACGAGCACGCGCTACAGCCGCGCGGTGGCGCAGTGCCGGCGGCGCGTCAACGACGAGCTGGCCAAGCGTCGCGCGACCCTCGCCCGTCAGGTCTCGACCACCTACAACTACGCGTGGACGGACATCACCTACCTGCTGCACAAGGACGGCGTCAGCTGGGGCTACTTCATCACCCCGGGCGGCGAGCCCGATTGCGAGGGGGGCAACGCCAACTGCTCGAGTTCGCCGTTCAGCGTCGGCACCCCGGACATCTGGAACCCGCTCCCGTCGTTCACCGACGTCCACCAGGACGGCCAAGTGGGCAACATCCAGGACGTCTCGCACTTCCTCAGGGACGCCAGAACCGGCAACCTGCCCGAAGTCTCCTGGGTCGTCCCCGATCAGCAGCACTCCGATCACCCTCCCGCGAACATCTCAGGCGGCCAGGCGTACGTCACCAACCTGATCAACACGATCATGGATGGCCCGGACTGGGACTCGACCGCGATCTTCCTCGTGTGGGACGACTGGGGCGGCTTCTACGACCACGTGCTCCCGCCGGTGGCGGACGAGAACGGATACGGCTTCCGGGTGCCGTCGCTGGTGATCAGCCCCTATGCGCGTAGTGGGTTCATCGATCACCAGACGCTCAGCTTCGACGCGATCAACAAGTTCATCGAAGACGACTTCCTCGGCGGCCGGCGCCTCGACCCGGCCACCGACGGCCGCCCGGATCCGCGCCCCGACGTGCGCGAGGACAATCCTCAGCTCGGCGACTTCACCGCGGACTTCGACTTCGACCGACCGCCCCTGCCGCCGCTGATCCTGCCGCTCCACCCGCCGCCGGGACCGGCATCGAAGCCGGGCGGTTAGCGCAGGATCCCGGTGTGCCCTAGCGAGTAGCGCCCGGGTTGCGGCCACACGCACAGTCCGTGCGGCCCGTCACCGACCGGGATCGCGGCACGGAGGCGGCCGGTGCGGGTGTCGATCGCGTAGACGACCCCGTTGTAGCGTCCGCTCAGCCACAGCGTAGCGCCGTCGGCCGAGACGCCTCCCATGTCCGGGCTCGCGGGAAGCGGTAGCTGCCACGTCTTGATCACGCGCCGCGTGCGGAAGCTGACGACCGAGATCGAGCCCGCCTGGCGGTTCGCGACGTACATGAACTTCGCGTTGCGGCTGGGGTAGAGACCGTGGGCGCCGGCGCCCGTCCTAAGGAAGCCGATCACGCGGAACGAGTACGGGTCGATCTCCCACACGCCGCCGTTCTGCTGATCGGCGGTGTACAGGGTGCGGCCGTCAGGGGACAGCTTCACGTCCTGCGGGCTCGCGACGCCGTTGTTGATCACGAGTGTGCGGATCACCTGCTGAGTACCGAGGTCGATCTCGATCATCCGACCGGCGAACTCGCAGCTCGCGAACGCGTCACGCCCGTCCGCGGAGAAGTCCATGTGATCGACCCCGCGGCACTCGGGCACCGGCAGCGCGTGCATCAGGCGCATCGTGTTCGGATCGCGGAAGTCGAGGCGCTGGAGCCGTTCCGCCACGACGATCGCGAACCGGCCGTCGGGAGTGAAGTACAGGTTGTAAGGATCTTCGACCGGAATCGGTCGCCCGGGCTTGGCGGTACGCGGGTCGATCGGTATTAGGCTGTTGCCGAGGTCGTTGTCCACGTACAGCGTCCGCAGGTCGTAGGAGGGCGTGACGTGCTGCGGCAGGGCCCCGACCGGGAAGGCCGCGACGATCTTCAACGTGCGCTGGCTGATGACGTCGACCGTGTTGCTCAGGCTGTTGGGCACGTACACGAGCGCCGGATCGCCGCGCACCACCGGACTGAGGTCGCCGGCGGCGTCCGCGCTGTACACGTTGACGACATCGCGGTGGCGGTCCCGGCCCTGACCGGCCGGCGGCGTGAGCGTCGACGTGGGCGGACTCGACGAACTGTTCGCATGACCGCTCGACCCGCACCCGGCGAGCAGCAGTCCTACGAGCGCGCAGGCCAGCACGGCGACGCGGACGGCGGCATGCGACAGCCGGCCCCGGGATTTCGGGACGGTGACGGGCACGATCCCGAGTCTGGCGTCCAATGACCCGAATCGACCTAAGACGGCGGTGAGACTTTCCACACGGAGGCAGCGCGCCGGGTGCCGGACGGACTTCGCTGGCTAGGATCGCCGGCATCCGCCGTCCACTACTCCTGGCCATGCTCCTGGCTGCGCCGGCCTTGTCCGCATGCGGGGGAAGCGCCAGCACGACGAGCGGCACCGCTTCGCGACCGGCGGCCAATCACACCGGCGGGTCCCGGGCCGCTCCCTCGCATGCCGCCCCGCCGCGCCCGCTGACGCTCGTCTACCGGCCGCGCTATCTGCTCCCCGCGCCGCTCAAGGATCCCGCTTTCGCCGCGCTCGGCGCGGGCCGTTACGCGCTCCTCGGAGGGCTCGATTCCTTCGAGGTTTCGAGCGCGTCGATCGAGGTCGGAGACGTCCACGGCGTGCGGCTCACCGCGAGCCTTCCGCTCGCCCAGCACGATGCCCAAGGCGCTCTGCTCGCCGGCCGGGTATACGTGTTCGGCGGCGGCTCGGCGACCGAACTCGGCCACATCATCAGCTTCGATCCCTCTCGCGGAGCAGTGAGCACGGTCGGCGCGCTTCCCCGGGCGCAGTCGGACGTAGCGGTGACCGCAACCGGCGGGACCGCGTACGTGGTCGGCGGCTACGACGGAACGAACTGGCTCAACACGATCCTCGCCTGGCGGCCGGGCTCACCCGTTCGGGTCGCCGGGCACCTGCCGGTGGGGCTTCGGTATGCCGCGGCGAGCGCGGTCGCCGGCCGGATCCTGATCATCGGCGGCTCGACGCCCGACGGCGCGAGCGAAGCGGTCTACCGCTTCGATCCCGCCAGCGGGCAGGTCCGCGACATCGGGCGTCTTCCGCAGCCGATCACGCACGCCTCCGCGGCGACGCTGGGCACGTTCGTGTACCTGGTCGGCGGTCGCGGGAACGATCTGGGCTCCCAGACCGCCGACGTGCTGTCGATCGACCCCCGCACCGGCGCCGTGCGGCGCGCCGGCCGGCTTCCCGGGCCCCTGTCGGACACGGCTTCGTTGTCGATCGGCGGAGGGATCCTCGTCGCCGGCGGGCTGACGCCGACGAGCACCGTGGCCGGCGTGGGCGAGCTCGTAGCGCGATAGTCGCCTGAGCCGTGGCTCACGGCCCGCGCGCCTCGACGGCCCGGACGTAGTCGGCGACGGCTTGTAGCTGTGACGCGCTCAGCCGGTGCGAGACGGGCATCTCGCGCACGAACTCGAGCATCTCGGCACGGGTCGTGTGTAGCGCGAGCAGGTCGCCACCCTGCCGGCGCGGCGACTGCCGTCCAGTGAGCGAGTGGCACATGGCGCAATCCTCCGCGAACAGCGCGGGTCCGTCCGCGCGCTGGGCGCCGCCGCTCGACCCGCAACCCGCCGCCACGGCCGCGAGCGCCAACGCTGCCAATGCGGACCTGGCATGCACCCGGCCAAGCGTACGGCGGCCTGGCATACGGGCCGCACAACCGCGGCGGCACCGTGCCATCGACGACCGGGCGATCAGTCTCGGGTCAGCGCGTCCGCGTAGAACCGCGGCCGGCGGTCGGCGAACGCGTCGTTGTGCTCGCCGTTTCGCTTCTCCCGCGCCCCGGTGAGGTCGCAGTCCGCGACCAGGGTCTGGACGCCGCGATCCGCGACCGGGCCGGCGCGCAGCCAGCCGTCGGGCCCCGCGATCACGCTCCCGCCCTCGAACTCGAGCCCTCGCTCGGTGCCGCAGCGGTCGCAGACGGCCACGTACAGCTTGCTCAGGTGGGCCGTCATCTTGGCGAGCGAGTGGAGGATCGGCCGCTCGCCGGCGGGAAGCGGATCCAGCGGCCAGTTCGCCGGCAGCGCGATCAGGTCGGCGCCGGCGAGCGCAAGTCCTCGCGTCAACTCGGGGAACTCGATGTCGTAGCAGACGGCCAGCCCGATCCGGCCGTGGCGCGTCTCGATCACCGGCGCCGGCCGATCGCCGGGCGCGAACCACCGTGGCTCCTCACCCCATAGGTGCAGCTTGCGGTACACCGCTCGGACCCCGCCGGCGTCGACGAGTGCGCTGCTGTTGTGAAGGCGTCCATCGGGCCCCAGCTCACAGAACCCGCCGACCACCACCGCATCTCCGCGCGTGGCCTCCCGCGCCCAACCCGCCAGCAGCTCGTCGCCGGGTGCGATCGCGGCTGCCTGAGCCTCCTCGAGCGACTCGAACACATACCCGCTGTTGACGAGCTCGGGAAGGACCACGATCTGGGCGCCGGCGTCGATCGCGGCGGCGATCGCAGCGCGCGCCAGCTCCGCGTTCTGATCTGGGCGCTCGACCTCGGGCGCGATCTGGCAAGTGGCGACCCGCACGCCGGCCGGCATCACGCACCCCGCGACAGCGCGATCCTGAAAGCGGCGCGGTACGACCCGCCCGGCTCGACGACCGTCAGGCCGTCACCGCTGTTCAGCGCGTTGGTGGGCGCGGTCATCGGCTCGAAGCAGATGAACTCCTGGCCGGCGGGAGCGAAGACCTGCGCGTAGGAGTAGCCGGCGAGGAACGTCACGGTGAGCCTCGCGTCGCCGGCGGTCGCCTCGAACGACGCGCTCTCGGACGGCGCGTCGAAGGCATCGTCGAGGCTCGTGCCGTCGAGGCGGAACGGCTCGCGATCGATCGCCGCCCGCTCGCCGGTCGGGATCGAGTGGTCGTCGAGCAGGAGCCGATCGGCGGCGCCAAGCGTGACCAGCCAGTCGTCGCGCGAGCCCGCCGGAACGCGCGTATACGGGTGGTATCCGAACGAAACCGGGACGGCGGCGCCGTCGGCCGCGGTGACGGTAGTCGTAACCCTCAGGTCCGCTGGTCCAACGGTCGCCCCGACGCGAACCTCGTGGGCAAACGGGAACAGCTCGAGCAGCTCGTCCGACCGCCACGGCAGAACGGCCGCAAGCGAGTCGGGCGCGCCACCATCCTCGAGCTCCCAGCGCAGCAGGCCCGGGAGCACTCCGTGGATCGGGAGCCCGTTGCCGTCACGCGGGATCCGCGAATCCTCCTCCGACAGCGTCACGTCCGAGCCCGCCGCGCGATACCCGAACCGGGCCAGACGGTTCGCCCACGGGTAGAGCAGCGGGATGCCCATCGTCTTGCCCTGCTCGGCGTACGCCCGGACGCCGCGGCGGCGGTCGAGCAGCTCGTGCCCGTCGACGGTGAACGAGCAACACAGCAAGTTCGCCTCGGGCACGAACTCCGCGGCGGTGGTCCCATCGGCGGAAGTCAGGGTGATCGATTCGAAGCCTTCAGCAGTGCCCACGGTCGCTCGCAGCGGACGTTAACCGACTGACGGCAGCGTGGGGAGTCTGAGCGGACGGATCCGGTCTACACGGAAATGCGGAGCATGCCGGCAGCGACCGGAACGCCGGCACTCGACCCGGCGCAGTAGCCTGTCGTCCATGGATCCCGAACGCGCTCGCGAGTTGCTCTCCCAGGAACGTACCCGGATTGAGGAGGCGATGGCCGCGCTCAACCGCGATGGCTCGCTCGAGGGCGACGACCGCGCCGAGCCGGGCGACCGAGACTCCGAGGACCTCTATCAGGATGAGTTCGACGCCACCCGCGCCGAGGACCTGCGGCGCGAGCTCGAGGCGGTCGAGCGTGCCGAGGCGCGGCTCGCGGAGGGGACTTACGGCCTGTCGGTCGAGAGCGGCGAGCCGATCCCCGACGGGCGGTTGGAAGCTCGCCCGACCGCCGAGCGAACGATCGAGGAAGAGGATCGCCTCGGGCCCCGGTGACGCTCCGGGATCTACGATGTAGCATCGTAGATCCGGGAAGGTTCGGTCGGGTGAGGGCGTCGTCTAGGTAAACGAACCCTCGCCGAGCGCGCCGGCGCTCATCACACGTTTGACCTCGGCGCGCCGGCCTCAAGAGAGCAAGGAGCAACCGTGATGAATCGCGCTCGCCTGACCATGCCCATTCTCGCCGTCCTCGTGATCGCCGCTGTCGCCGCATTCTTCGTGGCCACGAGCGGCGGAACCACCAAGACGGCCGCCTCATCGAGCCCGGCGGTCTCGCTCGAACAGACCTCGCTCGGCCCAGTCCTCGTCGACGCCAAAGGCCGCACGCTGTACCTGTTCGAAAGCGACAGGCCGAATGTCAGCACGCTGTCGGCCGCCGGCCGGGCGATCTGGCCCCCGTTCACCGCAAAGGCGAAGCCGGCTGCGATGGGCGCCGCCAACGCCGCGCTGATCGGCACGATCCCGAGGTCCGGCCAGGTCACCTACGACGGCCACCCGCTGTACTACTACGTCGGGGACCGGCAGAGCGGGCAGACCACCGGCCAGGGGCTGAATCAGTTCGGGGCCCGCTGGTACGTCCTGTCCGCCACCGGCTCGGCGATCACCTCGCCCGCAGCCTCGACAAGCCGGAGCAGCGGGTCGACCTACGGCTACTGATCCGATCGAGGGGGACCTAATGTGGCAGCGCCGCCGGCCGCCGTCCGCCGGCGGCGCGCGTCACGCAAGCGGGACCAGAGCGGGGCTCCGAGGCCGGCGGCCGTGGTCCCCAGCACCGCCAGCAGCCCACCGGCTACGAGCTCGTTCAACCACGCAGCGTGATCAGGCGCGTAGCCGAGGAGCCAGGGACTCAGCGCAAGCCAGATGCCGCCGAGGATCGTGACCACCGCCGCGGGACGCAGGACCGCGATCATCACCGCCAGGGGCCCGAAGCCGAGGACGAGGAAGACATGGTTGGCGACCGCCGGCCGACTGTCGGCAAACCCCCACACCCATGGAGAGATCGCCACCCAGGCGATGACGGCGACGGCGGCAAGGGGCCGCCGGTCTCGGACGGATCGTGTCGGTGACTGTTTCATTCGATTACCTCCGGCCGGGGCCGAGCGAACATGACAAACAGCAGATACAGCGCGGGCGGAACGCCGAGTAACACCACGCCGCACGCGATCGCGACCGCCGTGAGCGCCGGCGGCGTGGCGGCGGCGGTGTGGATGGTCAGCCGTGTACCGATCAGGTTCGGCGACTGCGCGACGAGCCACCCCCACACGAGCGCCGCCGCCGTGAGCAGGCTCGCGGCGCGCGCTACCCGATAGCGGCGGACCACGAGCGCCAGCAGAGACAGCGTCGCCGCGGCGACGCCGAGCAGGATCAGTGGAAGCGCGACTCCGGTCAGGCGGCGGAACATCGGGGGAGACACCGCGGCCGCGACGGCGAGCGCGGTGACGGCAAGCGCGAGCACGCCCGCACCAGCCTGTAGGCCCCGCCGGCGCAAGCGGACGAGGAGCCGTGTCTCCCCCCCGCGCGCCAACCCGACCGCGACGAAGCTCGCCGCCAGTTGCGTGCACAGGCAGACGGCCAGAGCGCCGACGACGATCGCAAACGTCCCGGTCCAGGGAATCGAGGGGATACCGCCGCTGCGCGACGCCACGGCGACTCCACCCGCGATCAAGCCGAAGGCAAACGCGGCGACCGCGCTCGCCGCGCCGAACAACCGGCTGAGCAGCATGTGGCCGCGGGTGCCGGCCTCAAGGCTCGCGCGGAGCCCGAGCGCGGCTCCCCGCAGCACGATCGCCACCAGCGCAACGGTGAGCGGCGCGAGCAGCGCGGTCCCGAGTGCCGAGAACGCGGCCGGGAACGCGGAGAACAGGACGGTGATGGCGAAGATCAGCCACACGTGGTTCGCCTCCCACAGCGGCCCGATCGCGATCTCGATCGCCGCCCGTTCGGGAGCCTGCCTCCCGGCGAGCAGATCGAGGATGCCGGCCCCGAAGTCGCCTCCGGCGAACAGGGCGTACGCGGTCAGCGACATGCCCAGGATCAGGGCGAGCAGGCCGGCAAGGCTCACGTCACACCACGCCCGGCGCCGGGAAGCCGTCGAGCGGCCTGGCGGCAAGCCGCCGGACGCTCCAGACGGTGAGGGCGCTTAGACCCACATAGACCAGGGTGAACGCGGTGAACGTGGCCCCGAGCCCGGGCGATGTCGTGATCGCACTCGAGGTTCGGAAGACGCCGTAGACGATCCACGGCTGGCGGCCGAACTCACTCACGAGCCAGCCAAGCTCGTTGGCGAGCAACGCGAGGGGTCCCGCGGCGGCGAGCGCGGCGAGCGTGACGCGGTCCTCGGGGCCGGTGCCGTCACGGCGCCGGCTCAGCCAATACCAGAGCGCGAGCGCGACGAGGCCCGTGCCGATCCCGACCATGCCGACGAACGCGAGTCGTGCCGGTCCCGCCAGCGGCGTGCGGTTGGCCTTGGGGAACGTGTCCAGCCCCCTCACAGTCGCGTTCGGCCGGTCGAACGCCAGCACGCTGAGGAGATTCGGGATCTTCAGATCGACAATCCCGGCGGGGTGACCGGGCACCGGGATCCCGCCGACATTCAGCCCGGCGCCGTGCTCAGAGTGGGTTACGCCCTCGAGCGCGGCCAGGGTGGCGGGCTGGTGGGCGGCGACGGTCCGCCCGAGCAGGTCGCCGACGCCGACCTGGAGCGGGGCGAGGATCGCCGCCATCGACAGGCCGAGCGCGATCGCCTTGCGGTGATAGGCGTTGCGGCGCCCGCGCAACATCCCCACCGCGTAGACGCTGGCCACGCCGAACGCGGTGGCCAGGTAGGCACCAAGGACCATGTGCGAGGTCTCGGTCGCCCACGCCGGGTTGAACATCGCGGCCAACGGATCCACGTGGGTGACGCGGCCGTGGACGATCTGAAACCCGCGGGGGACGTTCATCCAGGCGTTCGCCGTGACGATGAAGAACGCCGACGCGGTTGCCGAGAACGCGATCGGGACACCGCAGAGCCAGTGAGTGCGCGGTGACAGTCGATCCCAGCCGTACAGGTAGATGCCGGCAAAGATCGCTTCGAGGAAGAACGCCGCCCCCTCGAGCGAGAAGGGGAGGCCGATGATCCCGCCCGCGTAGGCCATGAAGCGAGGCCACAGCAGGCCCAGCTCGAAGCTGATGATCGTGCCCGAGACCGCGCCGACCGCGAACAGCACCCCGAATACCTTCGACCAGCGCCGGGCCAGCGCCCGCCAAACCGGATCGCCCGTGCGCAGATGCATGCCCTCGGCGACGAGCATCATCAGCGGCAGTCCCACCCCGAGCACGGCGAAGAACAGGTGGAAGCTGAGCGACGTGCCGATCTGGGCGCGGCCGGTGGTCAGATGGCCGATGGCGGCAGGCGAAAATGAGCTCATTAGCTATCTACTACAGACCGTAGCAGATAGCGTCGAACTCCTACTACAACAACAACTAGGAGATCGTGCCGACGGAGCGCATTACGCCGCCTCCGCCAACTCGACCAGGCGCCGGTACTCGGAGGCGGCCTGCTCCTCGCGGTCGAGCGCGGCGAAGTAATCGTCGAAGGCGACCGTACGCTGGTTCGGCGAGGCGCGGCGCCACGTGTGATAAGCGGCCTCGACGGCCGCGCTCTCCTCCCGCCAGGTGATGTAGCCGTCCATGACCGCATCGATCAGGTCCGAGATCGGGCTCGCGGTGGAGGAGCGCTTGCGGGTCATGATCGTGTAGACGGCCACCGGGGCCGAATCCTTCCGTGCGAGAGGCGGAAACGAGTCAGCTCTTGCGGGCGAGGCGCTGGAGCGCCCGGCGGCGCGCGGGATCGAGCTTCGCCATCTGCTCGGCAAAATGACTGAGGGCGACGTCGCCGTACTGGGAGACGAGGCCTTCGACCTCGGTTTTTGCCCGCAGAGCCATGTATTCGTCGCGCTCGTAGGCCGGCGCGTAATAGTCGGTCTTCCCCTCGCGCCTGCGGCGGAGCAGACCCTTCTTGTGCAGCCGGGCCATGATCGTCATGTACGTCGTGTACGCGCGTTCCTTCTCGGCGCGGGCGTTGAGGGTGTCCATCACCGACCGCACCGAGGCCTCGCCGCTCGCCCATAGCGCCTCCATGACCTCGGACTCGAGCTCGTGCAGAGGCGGCGGCGGTGCAGGCACTCGTTCGCGCTTCGTGGAGCGGGTCGCCATCTACGACGCACCCTAGCAGGTGGAAGATTTCGGTCTACTCTTGCGTCTGGATGTGCAGGATGCTCGTCGACTCCCCTAGTCAGCCCGGGACGCTGCCGCCCCGGCAGCCCGCCGCGCATGCGGCGGCTCGGGTCGCCCGCGCCGGAGCGATGCTCGCGACCATGGGTCTCGCCGCGTCCCTGTTCGCGATCTCGCGCGTGATCGAGGCGTGGCGCGTAACGCCGGCCACGACCTCACACGAGATCTCGATCTTGGGCCAGACGCTGAGCTACCCAGCGGCCAACCTGGCGGCCGTGGTGGTCGTCGGGCTGGCGGCCCTGGGTCTCGCGGTGTCCGCGATGACGGTCGCCGGGGCCGTGCGTGAGCTCGTCGCCGCCCGCCGCTTTGCACGATCCATCCGCGCGTGCCGCCCGAGCCCGCTCGGCGATGCGTGGGTCGTCCCCGACGAACGGCCAAGAGCCTTCTGCGCCGGCCTGATCAGGCCGCGTGTCTACGTCTCCTCCGGCGCGGTCGCGGTGCTCGACGCGCCGGCGCTACATGCGGTGCTGGCCCACGAGCGACACCACGCGAGCCGGCGCGACCCACTGCGGCTCGCCGCCGGCCGCGTGATCGCGCGTGGGCTATTCTTCGTCCCCGGGCTCGGTGAGCTGATCCGTCGTCAGGAGGCGCTCGCCGAGCTGAGCGCGGACGAGAGCGCGGTCGCCGGCGCGGACGAGAACCGATCGGCGCTCGCCCGGGCGATGCTCCGCTTCTCCGACCAATCAAGCCCGGACGAGTTCGTCGGCATCGACCCGGAACGCATCGACTACCTGCTCGGCGAACCTCCAAGCTGGCGCTTCCCGGTCGTGTTGTGCATCGGGGCGCTGGCCCTGATCGCACTCCTCGGCGCGGCGGGGATGCTCGCCGGGCAGGTGGCCACGGGCGCCACCTCGCTCGCCCCGCCGTTCCTGTCCAGCCAGCCCTGCATCGTCGTGCTCGCGGCGATTCCGTCGGCGCTCGGGCTCGGCGCTCTCCGCCTGCGCCGGCGACCGCGTTAGACGATTGATTCGGCGGGTGGCGTGTTCCCGGCGCGGAAGGGTTGTGCCGTCGCCGGCGTCTAGAAGTGCATGATTACTACCGCGCATCGTAGGTTGGCGGCGATCACGCTGCTGGCGGTCGCCGCCGTCCACCTCGAGCAGTACACCGTCGCGCACTATTCGGTGGTCCCGACGATCGGGTCGCTGTTCCTGGCCAACTTCGTCGCCGCCACGGTATTCGGTCTGGCATTGCTCGCCCCGTTCGGAGCCATCAGCCAGCGGCTTCGGAGGCTCGTCGATGCGACGGCAGCGTTGGGCGGCCTTTGGGTCGCCGCCGGCGCGCTCGCGGCGCTCCTGATCAGCGAGCGAACGCCGCTGTTCGGCTTCATGGAGCACGGGTATCGCCCCGCGATCGTGGTCGCGATCGCCACCGAGACCGTCGCGATCGTGGCGCTCGGCACGGTTTGCGCGAGGATCTGGCAGCTACGATGATTCATCCCCCGACAGCCGACGCGCGCCTGGGAGCGTGCGCGCGCCGGCCCTGTCGGAGGACGAGATCGATCTCCTACAGAGGGTAGTAGATCGTCGATGGAGTGTCAAGTCGGCAATCTCCTACTTTCGGCTGACCCCAAGTCCATCCCCGCAGCCGATGTGCGCGGCGCGGGCCGCGCTTACGGTGACAGGCATGGAAATCACACATGCCAATCAATTGGAGGGTCATCGCCGGCCGGCGGTCGACCATCGCGAGCCGGCGGTCGAGACCCACGGACTGACCAAACGCTTCGGCGACAGGATCGCGGTCGACGACGTCAGCCTTGTGGTGCCGCGCGGAGTCGCGTATGGGTTCCTCGGTCACAACGGGGCCGGCAAGACGACCCTGATCAGGGTGCTGCTCGGGCTCACGCGAGCGAGCGCAGGACGCGCCAGCGTGCTCGGGCTCCCGGTGCCGGCGCAGCGGGCGCGGGCGCTTGCGCGCGTCGGTGCGATCGTCGAGGAGCCGTCGTTCTACCCGCACCTCACCGGGTACGAGAACCTCAAGGTCGCCGCCGCGGTCCGCGGTCCCGAGACCCGCGCGCGGATCGAACCCGTGCTCGAGCGTGTCGGCCTCGACAAGCGCTCAAGAGATCGCGTCGGGACGTACTCGCTCGGGATGCGCCAGCGGCTCGGCGTCGCGCGCTGCCTGCTGTCGGACCCGGAGCTGTTGATCCTCGACGAGCCGATGAATGGGCTCGATCCCGGCGGGATGCTCGACGTGCGGCGCATGATCCGCGCGCTGGTCGAGGACGAGGGCCGGACGGTGTTCGTCTCGTCCCACCTGCTCGACGAGGTCGAGAAGACATGCGACGTGGCGGCGATCATCGACGGCGGATGCGTGATCGCGCAGGGGTCGATCGAGGAGCTCGTCGCCGACGACGGCGGTGAGCTTGTGATCGAATGCGACGACACCGCCCGCGCGCTCGCGTTACTCGCCGGCGACCCAACAGTCCGAGAGCTGCGCGCCGAGCACGGGGCGCTGCGGATGAAACTGCTCGCCCGCGACCAGGCGGGCGAGGTCAACTCGCGCCTGGTCGCGGCAGGCCTGGTGGTGACCCGGCTCGAGCCGGCGCGCCGAAGCCTCGAGGACCGGTTCCTGGAGATGACGACACGGCTGGAGGTGGCCGCATGACCTTGGACCCCACGGTGGCGAGGCAGATGATCTCGGCGGACCTGCTCCGCCTGCGCAAGAAGCGGGGCATGATCGCGCTCGCACTTGCGGTGGTGCTCGTGCCGCTCGTGATCGCGACCGGGTACGACGTGGTCAGGCACGCGTCGGATCCAGCTCACTACGGGCCGGCCGGGGGCCTCAACAACTTCGGGCGGCTGCTCGACCTCCTGGGCATCTTCATGGGCCCGGTGGCGGCGATCCTGATCGGCGCCGAGGCAGGCGCCGGCGACCTGGCGGCTGGCGTGTTCCGCGACAACGTGCTGACCGGTCGCTCGCGGACAGCGTTGTTCCTGGCCCGAATTCCGGCGGCGGTCGCGGTAACCCTGACCGTCACCGCGATCGCGTTCGCGCTGGGCATCGGGACGACGTTCGGGTTTGCGGGCGGCTTGCCGACGCCGGACGCAACGCTGATCCTGCAGTCGCTGGCGTGGCTCGCGCTCGCGAACTCGGTCGTGTGCGTGATCGCGATCGGAGTCGCCTCGCTCACCGGCTCGCGAGCGGGAACGATCACCGCGCTGATCGGGTGGGAGCTGGTGCTGAGCCCGCTGCTCGTGCAGGCGGTGTCGCTCGGCTCGCTCCGGCGCGGTCTGCTCGACGCCGTGCTGGCCTTCCTCAAGCCCGGCCCCGCGAGCGGAGCTCCCGTGATCCCGATGCCGGTCGCGGTGGCCGTCGTCGTGACGATCGCATGGCTGCTGATCCTGCCGGCGCTCGGGGCGCGGCGGATGCGAACGCGGGACGCCTGACATTCGGGGTTACTCTCAGCGCATGACCGATGTCGCCGCAGCGGTCGGGACGGCGCGCGAGGCGATCCGTCGCCACCCGTGGTGGACGGACTCGCTGCTGGCGCTGCTGTTGACCGTGATCGCGGTCGGTTCGACGGTGGTCGCACGCACCCGCTACGGCTTTGCCGTCCCGGTGCTCGCCGCCATCGTCACCCTGTTCACGACGGTGCCGATCGCGCTGCGGCGCTACCGGCCGGTCGCGGTGCTGGCGATTACGGTCACCGCCGAGACGCTGCTGCTGATCTTCCGGCCCGGGTCTGGGGTGCCGCTCGGCGTGATCGTGGCGCTGTACACGGTGGCTGCGCGCTGTGAGCGACGGGTGTCGATCCGCGCCGCCGCATGGGTGGCGCTGCCGATCACGGTCGCGGTCACCGTCAACAATGGGCCACACGCCGGCCGGGTGATCCCCGAGCTGGCCGTGTTCGCAATCGCGTGGGTGGTGGGCGACAACCTCCGCACCCGCCGGGCGTATCTGGCCGAGCTCGAGGCGCGCGCGGCGCGCCTCGAGCGCGAGCGCGAGGAGAAGGCGGAGCGGGCGGTGATCGAGGAGCGGACCCGGATCGCCCGCGAGCTGCACGACGTGATCGCCCACAACGTCAGCGTGATGGTCGTGCAGGCCGCCGCCGGCGAGGAGGTGTTCGACAACGACCCGGGCAAAGCGCGCGAATCGCTGTCCTCGGTCGCGTCGACCGGGCGCGCGGCCCTCGCCGAGCTGCGCCGGCTGCTCGGCGTGATCCGCTCCGAGGACGATCCGGGCGGCGAGGCGTCGTACGCACCGCAGCCAGGTATCGCGTATCTCGACGAGCTGGTGCGGCAGGTGCGCGAGACCGGACTTCCGGTCGAGCTGTCGGTGATCGGCGAGCCCCGCCGGCTGCCCGAGGGCGTCGGACTCTGCGCGTACCGGATCGTCCAGGAGGCGCTGACCAACACGCTCAGGCACGCGCATGCGTCGGGCGCCCGGGTCAACGTGCGCTACGTCGCCGACGCGCTGGAGCTTCAGGTGGTCGACGACGGGCGGGGCAGCCCACCGGTCAACGGCGAGATCGGCGGCCACGGGCTGATCGGGATGCGCGAGCGCGTCGCCCTGTTCGGCGGAGAGCTCACGGCATCCCCCCGAACCGGCCGCGGCTACGAGGTCCGGGCCCGGCTGCCGCTGGAGGAGTCGCCGTGAGCATCCGGGTGTTGATATGCGACGACCAGGCGCTCGTGCGCGGCGGGTTCCGGGCGATCCTCGGCGCTCAGCCGGACATCGAAGTCGTCGGCGAGGCCGAGAACGGCGCCGAAGCAGTCGCGCTCGCCGAGCGCCGCCGGCCGGATGTGATCCTGATGGACATCCGCATGCCGGTACTCGACGGGGTGGAGGCGACCCGCCGGCTGGTGGCCGATGGCTCGCCGGCGAGGATCCTGGTGCTGACGACGTTCGACCTCGACGAGTACGTGCACGCCGCGATCCGCGCCGGTGCGAGCGGGTTCCTGCTCAAGGACGTGACGCCGGCGAAGCTGCTCGAGGCGATCCGGATCGTCGCCGGAGGCGACGCGCTGCTGGCGCCCTCGGTCACGCGCCGCCTGCTCGAGCGGTTCGCCGCCACGCTCCCGGCCGGCGACCAATCGAGCGACGTGCTCGCGCAGCTCACCGCGCGCGAGACCGAGGTGCTGCGGCTGCTCGCCGGCGGCCTGTCGAACGCCGAGATCGCATCCGAGCTCGTCGTCAGCGAGGCGACGGTCAAGACGCACATCTCGAGCCTGCTCCGCAAACTCGGGCTGCGCGACCGCGTGCAGGCCGTGATCCTTGCCTACGAGACCGGTCTCGTCGGGCTCGGACAGGCATAGCGCTCGGATTTGTCGGTCAGATCCCGAGCGCGCAGCCGTCCTTGCGGGAGTCAGAGCCGCCGAACAGCGTTCCGTCGCGGACGATGATCGCCTGGCCGCCACCGAACGCGCTCCGCTCGGACTCGCGGACGACCCGAAAACCGAGCTCGACCAGCTCGTCGGCTCGGTCCCACAGTGGCGGCTCGAGGCTCACCGCCCGGCCGTCGATCCGGAACCGGCCGCTGTCGATCGCCATCTGGGGGTCGCCGTCCGGCAGCAGCTTGGTCAAGAACTGGACGTGGGACTGGGCCTGGATGAACCCGCCCATCAGGCCGAACGGCCCGACGAGCTCGCTCCCGCGCGTCAGCATCCCCGGAATCAGCGTGTGATACGGGCGAGTGCCGGCGACGACCGTGCCCTGGACGGCGAAGCCGGCGGCGCGGTTGTTCAGCACGATCCCGCTCGAGCCCGCGACGACTCCCGAGCCGAAAGCCTCGTACAGGCTCTGCAGCAGCGACACCGCCATGCGGTCACCGTCGACCGCGCACACGCAGACGGTCCCGCCGGCGGGCTCGGAAACGCGCGCCGGCAGCTGGGCTCGACGGGCGCGCACGTGCTCGGCGGAAAGCAGGTGCCCGACGTCGGCGCCGTCGCGAACCGTTTCCAGCGCGTCCTCGAGCGCGAGCGCCATCGCGCGGACGAGCTCGGACAGCTCATGGGGTTCGTCGCCGAGGATCGCGAGCGCCTCGAGCGCGGCCACGCCCTGGGTCGGCGGCGGGAGCTCGGCGACCTCGAACCCGCGGTAGTTGCCGACGAGCGGCTCCACCCACCGCGGTCGGTATCCCGCAAGGTCCTCGAGCGTGAGCCACGACGCGCTCGCGATCTCCGCAGCCGGCGGCCCGGTGTAGAAGAACGCCGGCCCCTCGGCGGCGATCCCGTCGAGCATCGCGCCCAGCTCCGGCAGCCGGTAGCGCCCGCCGAACTCGGGCGCCGGCCCGAACGCGTCCGGCGCGCGCGGGCTCCCCCGCCACACCTGGGCGCAGTTGAACCCGGCAGCGACGCCCTCGCGGGCCAACTCGATCGCCGGGCGCAAACAGCGGTCGAGACCGGCCCGGCCGAACCGCCGGGACAGCTCGTCCCAGCCGGCGACCGCCCCCGGGACGTCGACTGACGTGGGGCCGGACTCGGCCGGCGGCCCTGTCGCCCCCGACCGCGGCGCCGGCCCGGCGGCATCGAGCCCATACAGCCCTCCCGACCCGTCTCGAACGATCGCGAACAGGTCTCCCCCGATGCCGGTCGCGTGGGGCTCGGTAACGCACAGGACCGCCGCGGCGCAGATCGCCGCGTCGACCGCGTTCCCGCCTTCCCGCAGCACGTCGAGACCGGCGAGCGTGGCCAGCGGCTGGCTGGAGGCGACCATCGCCCCCGACGCGACCGACGCGGCCCGCGCCGGTGCCAGCGCAAACGACACTACTGCTCGCCGTACTGCTCGACCGCGTACCGGAGCAGGCCGCACGCCTCGAGCCGGTCCGCCGGCGCCCGGAACGTCACCTGAACGACGCCGGGAGCGCGGCCGATCTCGATCGCGCCCGCGATCGTGGCGCGGTTCTTGACCTCTCCAAGCGACAGCTCGAGCAGCTGCGCCGCCCGCGCCAGGCCGTTGTCGGCAGCGCTGTTGAGGTCCGGCCCGGTGCCGATCACACTGACTGGGATCGATTCCTCCAGTTCGTCGATTCCGTACCGGCGACCGAGCGCGCGAGCTCGCATCACCTCCTCCGTCGACAGCGGCTTGGCCAGGAACGGCAGGTCCTCCTCGAGCGGGAACAGGACCGGCCCGTCGATGCCGAGGCTCTTGACCACCTCCACCTGGAGCGTGACCGTGCCCGACACGTCGCAGGTGTGGCCGGCGATCTCGCCGTCGCCCTGGAGGGCGTGCATGTCGCCGAGGTAGACGCCGCCGCCGGCGAGCTTGACCGGGCAGATCAGAATCGCGCCGGCGCGCACCGCATCGACGTCCATATGGCCGTCGGTCTTGTGCGCCTGCAGCTCCTGCGGCGTCAGCGCGTAACGGTGCGGCGCGCCGATCAGGAACGAGCCGAAGTCGCCCGCGTTGTGAGAGTCGGGGATCGTCGTCGAAGGGGAGGTCCCGATCTGCCCCAGGAACGGACGGAGCCGCGTCGCCAGCGCGACGATGTCGTGCGGGGCGAACGTCAGGATCGGATTCTGGACCGAGTTGTCGGGCAGCGCCGCGAACCGAGGTGCCTCGCGGGCGAACGACTCGGCCGCCTCCCGCGGCACGGTCAAGCCGAGCGTGCGCAGCTCGTCGAACGCGATCGTGTACCCGTTGGTGAACGTGAACGGGGTCGCGTCGGCGCCGCAGTTCGCGCAGCGGATCGATTCCTGCCCGATCCCGTCGATGCGTGTCTCCGGCCACTCGGCGCCGCACCCAGGGCAGATCGGAGCGCAGTACGGGTCGCCGTTGAAGCGGCCCTCCATCGGCCGGTCGTTGCCCGACGCCGTCGCCAGCGAGGTGACTTCGATGTCCTTGATCCGAATGGCGATCGCGTCCCCCACGTCGGCGCCGGCGACCGCCACCGGGCGGCTGACCTCGTGGCCGCCGCGGATCGACGGCGTGATCATCGGCCCCCAGCAGCCCGGCGTCGAGTTCCAGACGATGTGGCCGCCGTCGGCGACCGGGCCGAGCATCGTCACCTCCGGTCCGAGCAGTCCGTCGGTGAACGTGTCGACGAACACCGTCTGGTGGACCTCCTGGACGCCTGGCTCAGCTGGTTCGATGGCCACTGGTCACTCCCTTCGAAATCGTTGTTGCGGCGGCGATCCCCCTCCCGCCACCGGGGTCAGCAGTGCAACCTCCTCGCCGTGGGAGAGCCTGCGCTCCCGTTCGACGTGCTCGCCGCCGACGAGCGGCAGTGCGGAGGAGAGCGCGGGTCGGAGCTCCGGAGTGGTGCTGGCGAGAAGGTCGTACAGATCCTCGACGGTGGCGCCGTTCGGAAGTTCGAGCCTGAGCATGGGAGCCGGCGCCAACCGCGCCAGACTGCTGCCGAGTCGAATCCGAACCTCCAAAGCAGCGATCTTAACGTCGGCGCCGCTCCAGGGTAAGGGGCGTCAGGTACCGGTCGGCCCGAACCGTTCGGTTCTGATCCTGCCGGGATCGCGGCCGCCGTCGGAAAGCCAGCCGGCGGCGGCCTCGACAAACGCGTTCGGGCCGCATATGTAGATACGCGACGGCTCCTCCGGCGGCCCCGCAACCTCGTCGATCAGAGTGCGGTCGATCCGGCCGCGTTGCCCCTGCCAGTCCTCAGGCCACTCGCGGGTCAGCACGAAGCGAACGTCGACCCCGTCGTGGTCGGCGTAGCCGACCAGCTCCTTGCGGTAGATCACCTCGCTCAGGCGTCGCGATGAGTAGACGAGTCGCGCCGGCACGCCGCGGCCGGTCATCGACCAATGGCGGAGCATCGAGCGCAGCGGCACGATCCCCGACCCTCCGGCGATCAGCACGAGTGGGCCGCCGAGCTCCTGCACCCAGACGAAGTAGCCGCCGATCGGTCCGCGCAGCTCCAGCTCGTCGCCGGGTCTCAGCTCGTCGACCAGGTAGGGCGAGACCTCGCCGTCCTCGAGCCGCTCGACGGTCAGCACGAGGTGGTCGTCCCCGGGAGCGGAGGCGATCGAATAGCTCCGCTGCGCCTGGTAGCCGTCCTCCGCGGTCAGGCGAACGTCGACGTGCTGCCCGGCTCGATACCCCCCGGGCCAATCGGGCTGCGCGAGCACGAGGCTCTTCGCGCGCGCGGTCTCCTCGACGAGCTCGACCACGGACAGGACCTGCCAGGTCAGTCTCCCTGGTAGCGCTGCTCGAGCCACGGGTCGCCGAGGTTGTGGTAGCCGTAGTTCTCCCAGAACCCCGGCTCGTCGTCGAGCTTGAACGTCAGGCCCCGCACCCACTTGGCGCTCTTCCAGAAGTACAGATGCGGGACCAGCAGGCGTGCCGGGCCCCCATGCTCGGGGTGGAGTGGCTCGCCGTCGTACTCATACGCCACCCAGGCCTTGCCGTCGCTCACGTGCTCGCGGGGCAAGTTCGTCGTGTACCCGCCGTCCGACCATGCGGTCACGTACGCGGCTTCGCTGCTGACGTGTTCGAGCAGCGTGTCGACCGACACGCCCCGCCAGCGCGTGTCGAACTTCGACCACTTCGTCACGCAGTGGATGTCCACCGTGACCTTCTCCGCCGGCAGCTCGAGGAACTCCTTCCACGGCCACGAGACGGGCTCCTCGACCTCGCCGTTGATCAGGAAGCTCCACTCGTCGAGCGGCGTATGGGGCGTCGGACCCGCGGACAGCACCGGGAAGCCGGTCTCCAGGTACTGCCCGGGCGGCAGGCGCGCCGGATCTGCAACCGGCCGCCGCCGGCCCAGGAAGCCGCGGGAGACCGGTGACATCAGCTCTGAACCGCGTGCCCGAACTGGACCCGGATCATCCACAGCTGCTGTTCGAGCGCGCGCACGACCTCGATGATCACGTCTTGGGAGGCGGCGTCGATCTCGCCGAGACGGTCCATCCGCTCGCGGGCGCGATCGGCCACGTCGTTCATGCGCTCGCTGAGCTCGCGAACGACGACGTGATCCTCGAGCGCGCCCCTTGCGATCGGCTTCAGCTCGGTCACTGCCGCGACCGCGCCGCTCTGGCCGTCGGGCGCGTAGCCGAGTGCAACCGCTCGCTCGGCGACCACGTCCGAGAGCTCGCGCCACGAGTCGACGAGCTCGTCGAGCTGCTCGTGCAACGGACGGAACAGCGGCCCGGTGACGTTCCAATGGAGCTGCTTGCCGACGAGGGCGAGGTCGATCAGTTCGACCAGCATCGCCTGCAGATGGTTGCCGACGTCCTCGCGCTGGTGCGCTCCGAGGGCCGGAAGATGTGCGCTCTGCGTGGTTGAAGACATGTCCCTCTCCTGCTCGAAGTTTCGGTGAGCTGCGACCTCCTCCCGCGGGGTCCAGCTTAACGACGAGCGGTCCTCGGAGGAGATGTTTACGCGCGATCCTCGTGACGCGCCAGAATGAGTGTCGTGGCCGACTCGAATCTTTCCGCAGCGCCGCCCCAGGGCGCCGACAAGTCTGTCCCGCCCGCCCCGATGCCGCGTGACAAGGGCGGCTGGCGGGTCGCGCCGGCGCCCGACGGTCGCGGGATGCCCGACGAGCACAAGCCGACGCCACCGCATCGCATGCGCGGTTTCTGGCTGCTGCTCCTGGGGCTGCTGGCGATCAACTGGCTGTTCGTGCTGATCAGCCAGCCGTCCACGCAGCCACGGGTGACGGTCCCGTTCAGCCCATACTTCCTGCAGCAGCTCGAGGCGGGCAAGGTCAAGTCGATCTCGTCGCGCAGCGGTGCGATCAACGGCACGTTCACGGAGAAGCTCCGCTACCCGGCGAACGACTCGAAGGCGACGGCGACGACGCTGTTCGCGACGCAGGTTCCCTCGTTCTGGAACAGCAACCAGTTGACCGACCTCCTGATCGAGCACAACGTCCAGGTCAACGCCAAGAACCCCAACCCCGGAACGTCGCTGCTGACCGAGCTCCTGGTCGGGTTCGGCCCGACCCTGCTCCTGTTCGCGGTCATCTACTTCATCGCGCGCCGCGCGATGAGGGCCGGGGCCGGCGGCGGGCTCGGCGGGCTCGGGAACTTCGGCCGCTCGCAGGCCCGCCGGGTCGACCCGCAGAAGATCATGGTGACGTTCGACGACGTCGCGGGGATCGACGAGGCCAAGGCCGAGCTGACCGAGATCGTCGACTTCCTCAAGAACCCAGAGCGATATCAGAAGCTCGGCGGGCGGATGCCGCACGGCGTGCTCCTGTTCGGCCCGCCGGGGACCGGAAAGACGCTGCTGGCGCGCGCGGTCGCCGGCGAGGCGCACGCCGCGTTCTTCTCGATCGCCGCCTCGGAGTTCATCGAGGCGATCGTCGGGGTCGGCGCCGCGCGCGTCCGCGACCTGTTCGCGAAGGCCAAGGAGGCTGCGCCGGCGATCATCTTCATCGACGAGCTCGATGCGATCGGCCGGTCGCGCCAGGGGACGGCCGGGATCACCGGCGCCAACGACGAGCGCGAGCAGACGCTCGACCAGATCCTGACCGAGATGGACGGGTTCGAGTCGACCGAGGCGGTCGTCGTGCTCGGCGCGACCAACCGCCCCGAGATCCTCGATCCGGCGTTGCTCCGCCCCGGACGGTTCGACCGCCGCGTGGCCGTGCAGCCGCCCGACCGGGCGGGACGACTGAAGATCCTCCAGGTCCACACGCGTTCGATCCCGCTCGCCGATGACGTCGATCTCGGCCAGCTTGCCTCCTCGACCCCCGGGATGGTGGGAGCCGACCTCGCCAACCTCTGCAACGAGGCGGCGCTGCTGGCCGCCCGCCGCGAGCACCCGAAGGTGCAGAACGCCGACTTCACCGACGCGCTCGAGAAGATCCTGCTCGGCGCCCCGCGCGGGATCATGCTGAGCCGCGCCGATCGCGAGCGGACCGCCTACCACGAGTCCGGCCACGCCCTGGTGGGCATGCTCACCCCGGGGGCCGACCCGGTTCGCAAGGTCTCGATCATCCCGCGCGGGCAGGCGCTCGGGGTGACGCTCTCCAGCCCCGATGCCGACCGGGTCTCCTATTCCGAGGAGGAGCTGGACGCGAAGATCAAGGTGGCGCTCGGCGGCCGCGTCGCCGAGGAGGTCGTGTACGGGAAGATCACCACCGGCGCCGAGTCGGACATCCAGCAGCTGACCCAGATCGCGCGGCAGATGGTCGGACGGTGGGGGATGAGCGACAAGCTCGGACCGATCACGCTGCTGCCGAGCGACGGAGCGAGTCCGTTCTTGCCCGGTGCCAGCGAGACGTCGCAGCAGACGCAGTGGCTGATCGACCAGGAGGTGCAGCGGATGGTCGAGGACGCCCATGCCGACGTGACCAAGCTGCTCACCGGCCACCGCGGCCAGCTCGACAGCCTCGCGCACGCGCTGCTGCTCGCCGAGACCCTCGATGCCGCCGCCGCGTACGCCGCGGCGGGGGTGAAGCTTCCGTCGCCTATCGAGCCGGAGCCAGAACCGGAGCCCGAGCCCAAGGTGGCGGCCCAGACGTAAACGGCCCCGAGAATTCGGCCAGCCCTAATGCAGATGCTGTAAAGAATTTCCGCGGAATTTGCGCGATCAAGTATGCTGGCGTGCTCGTGGGAAGTGGACGAGGCTTACCCGATCTGGTAGCGGGGTTGCCCCGGTCGCGCGCCGCGCTCGCGTATGCCGAGGAGCAGCATGCCGGTCAGCGGGGAAAGGTGGACGGTTCGCCGTTCATCTCCCACCCGATCGAGGTCGGTCTGCTGCTGTACGACGCCGGCGCGAGCGACGACGTGATCGCGGCCGGCGTCCTTCACGACACGATCGAGAAGGGCGACACGGACACGGCCGAGCTTTGCCGGCGCTTCGGCACGCGAACCGCCGCGCTCGTGGCGGCCGTGACCGAGGATGAGCACATCAACGGCTATGCGACGCGCAAGTCGGCGCTGCGCCGGCAGGCCGAGGCCGCGGGACCGGATGCGTTGATGGTGTTCGCCGCCGACAAGGTCTCGAAGGTCCGCGAGCTAGCAGTTGAGCGGTCGGGAAGCGAGGCGGAGACCCAGTCCCGCACCAGGCAGCGCCGGCTGACCCACTACCGGCACTGCCTGGAGATGCTCGAGCGGCACCTCGCGGAGTCGCCGTTGGTGCGGCAGCTGAGGGCCGAGCTCGAGGCGCGCGCCGCCGTGCCGGTCCGGCACCCGGCGCTCGCCGACGCGGTCTAGCCCCGCGAACACATGGCTATCCGGCGATCACCGCGTCGGTCACCGGGTCGATCGCGCCGAGCCTTGCGGCCAGGTCGTCGCTGAGGCCGTAGCGGGCGGCGAGCGCCGCGGGCGCGGTGTACGTGAGCTTGGTCTGTCCGTCGTCGTCCCACACGAGCACCTTGAGCGGCAGGTCGAGCGCCGCGACCGGGACGGCCTGCATCACCGGGGTCCCCGCCTTCGGCGCTCCGAAGATCACGACCTTGGTGTCGCGCAGCTCGAGGCCGGCTTTCTCCGCTTCGCCGCTGTGGTCGATCACCGCGAACAGCTTCACGCCCTTCGCCGCCAGCACCTCGGAGAACCGTGCCAACGTGTCCGTTACCGAGCGCGGACTCAGCTTGGTCACGAGCGTCTCGTCGCTCACCGGATCGCCGTCCCCCGCTCCGCCGCTGCGGGCGCGACGAGCTTTTTCCGTCGACCGATTCGAGTCGCCCGCGTGGTAACCAGCGGACCGCGACGATGAACGTCGCCACCATGACCCCGGCCATGATGTAGAAGACGGTCTGCGTCGAGTGCGCAAACGCCACTTGCACATCGTGGATCAGCGCCGGCGATCGCCCCGAGCCGGAGCCGGACGCCGCGCTGCTCGCGCCGAACGACGCCGCCACCCTGTGGGCGATCGCGCTGGGAACGCCGTGCTTGGTCAGCGCATTGGTGACGTTCGTGTCGTTGCGGCTGATCAGGATCGCGCCGAGGACCGCCAAGCCCAAGCTGGCGCCGAAGTTCCGGGCGGTCTGCGTGATTCCGGTGACCTCGCTGTAGCTCGTGCTCGGGGCCCGGTTGACCGCGTCGGTGCTGGCCGGACCGAGCATCAGCCCGAGGCCCGCGCCGGCGAGCGCGATGTCGAGCCGCTGCGCGGCGAGCGACAGGTCCGTGATCTTCCCGGCGAGCAGGAAGAACCCGACCGCGGCGAGCGCGCCCCCGATCACGACCGAGGGTCTCGCGCCCCGTTTGTCGAGGATCCGGCCGCCGATCTGCGCCGCGATCACGAACCCGATGAAGAACCAAAGGATGTACTCGCCCGCCTGCGACGAGTTCTTGCCGAGCGCGACCTGGGCATAGACGCTCCCGAAGAAGAAGAACGGGACGAACACGATCGACATCAGGCCGAGCACGGCCGTGTCCGTCGCGAAGCCGCGGTCGGCGAAGATCGCAAGACGCAGCAGCGGCCGCTTGATGCTCAGCTCAAAGCGCACGAACACGACCATCAGCAGCAGACCTACGATCACGCACACCCAGGTCGCGGGGCTGCTCCACCCCCACACGCTCGACTGCTCGAAGCCGAGTACCACCAGCGCCATCGCCCCGGTGATCAGAGCCGCGCCGCGGTAGTCGAGCTTCTCCGGGCGAGGCTCGTCCTGCGGGCACGAGATCTGGGTAAGGACGACCGCGATGATCGCCACCGGGATGTTGATCCAGAAGATCGCCCGCCACGTCCACTCCGTGAGGAAGCCGCCGGCGATCGGGCCGATCGCGGTGAGGCCGCCGGAGATGCCGAAGAAGATCGCCATCGCCTTGCCTCGTTCCCGCAGCGGGAACGAGGCCACGACGATGGCCACCGCCGACGGGAACAGCAATGCCGCGGTCGCACCCTGGACGAAGCGGAAGAAGATGATCCAGGGCTCGGCGATCGCGCCTTTGGGCGTGAGCCCGCACGCTGCTGAGGCGATCGCGAAGCCGGTCACGCCCACCAGCACCATCCGCTTGCGCCCGAGCACGTCTCCGAGCTTCCCGCCGAACGCGAACAGCGCCGACAGCGCGAGCAGGTAGCTGTTGATCACCCACTGCGTGCCGGTGGCAGACAGCGACAGCTCGCTCTGGATCTTCGGGATCGCGATCGCGACGATCGTCTGGTCGATGAACGTCATCGCGACGGCGAACACCATCGCTGCGAGCACGAGGTTCTTGTTTGTTGTCATCGGATCACCTCAATGCGCATCATCGGGGATCGCCGGCAGACGCGATGTGATCCTGATGTATCTCGCGATGCTTGGCAAGTTCCCGGGCGACCTCGATCCTCCGCTCAGGGCTCGCGAGACGCTGGTGCACGAGCCGGACCGCCATCGAGCCCTCCCCGACCGCCGAGGCGACGCGCTTGATCGAGCCCGAGTGAACGTCGCCGACCGCGAAGATGCCGGGCCGGCTCGTCTCGAGGAACAGCGGACGGCGGTCCTCGTGCGAGTCGAGATCTTCGCCGTGCAGATCGCGCCCGGTGAGCAGGAAGCAGTGCTCGTCCATCGCGACGTCGCCGCGCAGCCAGTCGGTGTGGGGGTCCGCGCCAATGAACACGAACAGCGCCTTGGCCTCCAGCTCCCGGCGCTCGCCGGTGCGCTTGTCGGCAACTACGACCCCCTCTAGCGAGGGCTCGCCCTTGAGCGCGACGATCTCGGTGTACGTCATGAGCTCGACCTGCGGACGCTGATCGAGCTCGTCGATCAGATAGCGGGACATCGACTTGCCGAGATCGCCGCCGCGGATCATCAACCGGCAGCTCGCGGCATGGCGGGAGAGGAACATTGCCGCCTGCCCGGCGGAGTTGCCGCCGCCGACGATCACGACGGGGTCCCCCGCGCACAGTTGCGCCTCCGCCTGGGTCGCGGCGTAGTAGATCCCGACCGCCTCGTAGCGTTCCAGCTCGGGCAGGTCGAGCTTTCGGTACTGGGCGCCCGTGGCGACGATCACCGTGCGGCCGTGGACCGCCGAACCGTCGGCGAGCTCGACCGAATAGTGGCCGTCGTCCTGCGCCAGGCCGACCGCCTGCGCGGGCACGACCATGCGGGCGCCGAACCGCCGCGCTTGCAGCGTCGCCCGCTCGGCCAGCTCGCTGCCGGAGATCCCCGTCGGGAAGCCGAGGTAGTTCTCGATCCGCGCCGACGTGCTGGCCTGGCCGCCGAACGCGATCGTGTCGATCACCTGAGTGTCGAGTCCTTCCGAGGCGCCGTACACGGCCGCGGCGAGACCGGCCGGCCCGGCGCCGACGATGACCAGATCGCAGAGCGGGGGCGGAGCGCCACGAGAGCCGAACCCGAGCAGCTTCGCGACCTCCGCGTTGGATGGGTTCCGCAGCACGCCTTCGCCGCTGATCACGACCGGCGTTTCGGCGGCGTCGATGCCGAGCGCCTGGAGCAGCGCATCGGCTTCCTCGTCTTGCTCGAGGTCCATCCACTGGTAGGGCATCCGGTTGCGGGCCAGGAACTCTCGCAGACGATGGGTGCACCGCGAGTAGCGCGAGCCGACCAGCTTCACACCTGCCCCGACGTCGATCAGGATCTCGCGGCGCGCGAGGTAGGCGCGCAGGATGATGTTGCTCAGCTCCTCGTTTTCGGCGACCAGCGCGCGCAGCCGCTCGGCCGACACCTGGATGACCTCGCCGGCGTCGCGGACGACCGCGGACAAGTACGGCGGCGAGCCGGTCAGCAGGTTGATCTCGCCGAGGAACCGATGCGGGCCCTGGACGGCGACGATCCGGTTCTCGTGCCCGTAGCCCTGGACGATCATGACCACGCCCGACTCGATCATGAAGAAGTCGAAGCCGGCCTCGCCCTCTCGAAACAGGACCTCGCCGGACTGCACCTTCCGCACCTCCCCGACCGCGCGAAGCCGCGCGCACTGCTCGTCGCCAAGCCGCGGGAACGCACCGCGGCGGTCGACCGTCTCCTCGAGGCCGGCCCCGAGTGGTTCGGCCATCAGGCGTGCTGGACGACGAACATCGCCTCGTCGACGTAGCAGTAGGACCAATCCTCCCCCGGCTCGACGGAGGTCACGATCGGATGACCGCTTTCGTGGACGTGATGGGTGGCGTGGCGGTTCGGGGACGAATCGCAGCACCCGACGTGGCCGCAGGTCCGGCACACCCGCAGATGCACCCACGTCCCCCCGATCTTCAGGCAGTCCTCGCAGCCCGCGACGTGATCCGGTCGCGGCACCAGGATCTGGTCCAGATGCGTGCAGATCTGGCTCATCACCGCGTTGCCTTCACGCGCGGATTGGTCAGCGGCGTGAGCGTGTGCTCGAGTTGTTCTCGCAGGTGCTCGTGCTGGGGCGGCAGCCGGAGCGCCTCGCCGAGATGGGCGGGATCCTCGTCGATCGCGAAGCCGGGGCTGGGGGTGGCGAGCTCGAACAACACCCCGCTCGGCACCCGGAAGTAGATGCTGAGGAAGTACTGGCGGTCGATCACGGGCGTCGGGTGCTGACCGAACTTGGCGACGCGCTCGCGCCACTCCGCGTGCTCGTCGTCGCGGTCGCACCAGGCGATGTGATGCACGGTGCCGGCCCCCTGGAAACCGCTCGCCGGCGGCGGGTCGTCGTAGGTGTAGGTCGCGCGCCGGCGGCCCTGAAGGATGTACAGGCCGGGCGCGGTGCGCTCGAACCCCATTCCCCCGGTCAGGAGCCGATCCTCGGCTTGGCCGTCTCCGGCCTCGCCGTACGCACGGACGCCCTCGAACCCGAGCAGCGCGTGCTCGGGCGGGATGTCCTCCGCGCAAGCGCGCAGAGGCTCGTCACCCGAGTCGACCGCCGCGAACTCGAGCGCGAGCCCCTCCGGATCCTGGAAGACGATCGCGCGGCCGATCTGGTCGTGCTGGACCTCGATCGCCTCGGCCGCGAGCCGCTCGGACCAGAACGCGAGCGCATCGTCGGAGGCGACCCGCCAGATCAGCCGGTGGATCATGCCCGCGCCGGCGCGACCGGGCGCCGCGTCGGGGAACTCGAAGAAGGTCAGGATCGAGCCGGGCGCGCCCCGCTCGTCCCCGAAATACAGGTGGTACACGTCCGGGGCGTCGAAGTTGACGGTCTTCTTGACCAGCCGCAGCCCCAGCACGCGCGCGTAGAAGTCGACGTTCCCGGGTGCGTCCGCCGTGATGCACGTGATGTGGTGAATCCCGTCAAGCTCCATGGTCCCTCGTTTCGTGTGAGATCGGTCGCGCTGCCGCGCACCTCCCACCTTGACAAAGTCGTCAAGGGAACAAGGGAAAAATTCGCCCTCGGGGCTACTGCCAGTAGCGCTCGACCGTATCCGCGTCGCGGACGTGCGCCTGGTCGGGATCGCCGCCGGCATCGCGGAGCGCGCGCCGCTGACGGAGCAGGTCCCAGCAGCGGTCGAGCTCGATCTCGACCGCCCGGAGCCGCTCCTGATCGGCCTCGAGCGCGTTGTCGTCGTCGGACTGCTCGCGGGACCGAAGCTCGTGCTCCTCGGCGACGAGACTCTCGATCCGCGTCGTAATGCTTTCGTCGCTCATGTAGGAATCCTAGCCGCGGTGGTGGTTCACCACTTCGATGTTGTTGCCGTCCGGGTCGAGCACGTAGGCCGCGTAGTAGCCGCGGTGATACCGGGGGCGCCCGCCGGGCAACCCGTGGCTGCGGTAGCCGGCGGCCGTGGCGGCGTCGTGGAATCCCCGCACGACGGCGTCGTCGTCGGTTCCGAACGCCATGTGGACATGCTCGGTTGGCGTCCCGGGCACGAGCGAGAACGAGGCGGCGGCGCCGACGAACTGGACACGGTCGGGCGTGTCCGCGCCGATCCGCAGCCCGGCGTAAGGCGCGATCGTCTCGTAGAAGGCCTTGGCGCCGGCGACGCTGGCGACTCGAATCCAAAGGTGGTCGATGACCCCGCCGCGCCCTCGGCGCCGGTCGTGGACGGCCTCGGCGCTGTTGCCGTCGGGATCGAGCAGGAACGCGCCGTAGTACTCCTCGGTGTATTGGGGACGCGGGCCGGGCGGCCCGTCGTCGCGATACCCGGCCTCGGTGCCGACTCGCCAGAACCGATCGACCTGATCTCGTGATGGGCTCACGAATCCGACGTGGAGCCGCCGGGTCGGCGGATTGTCCACGCTCGCCGCCGCCAGCGAGAAGTTGTCCCACTCCGAGAACGTGTTCGTCCGGTAGCTCTCGTCGATCCCCAGCGTTCGGAGCACCGCGTTGTAGAAGTCCTCGGACGCCGCGCGGCTCGTCACCCGGATCGTGACGTGGTCAAACATCGTGGCCCGGTTGCGCGGGCACGTCTAGCGCGGGGTTGCGGTCGAAGAAGCCGACCGGCTTGAGCCAGAACGAGACCGTGTCGACGGGCATCACCGGCCAGTCCTCGGGTCTCGTGACGTGGTTGATCCCGAACACGTACCAGAGCACGACATCGGTGTTCTCGATCGATCGGTCCCGCGCGGTCCAGGCGGGCAGGCCGGAGTCGTCCGCACTCAGGTTCGGAAACTCGCCGCACGGCCACCGCTCGTCGGCGGAGTAGGGGGTGACCCACAGCGTGTGCTCGATCGCGTGCGCCCGTCGGACCACGGGCGAATCGGGATCGATCAGCGCCGGAATCGCCGCGCTCGCTTCGAGCTTGTAGCCGACCGGGGTGCCGAGGCCGTTCGCGACGTTGTCGTTGATCACCTTCCAGGTCCGCTGGCGCGCCCAGTCGTAGTCCTCGATGCCCTCGCTTTCCGTGCGCAACGGCGTGATGCGCTGGGTGAGCGCGAGGCCGTGCGGATTGTCCGGGCCGGTCGCCAGCGGCACGGCGTCTGCGGCGTAGACCGTGTTGCGCTCACCGTCAACGTCGAGGTCTAGCCGCGCGACGATGAAGTGCTGGTGAAACGACGCGTAGGTGCGCTGGTCGATCACCGTGCCGTACGGCGGCGGGCCGTCGGCGAACGGCGTGGTCACCATGATCCCGGTCGCGCGCACCTCGCACTGGATGTTCCCGTCCTGGTAGAAGCGCCAGTAGACGAGGTACTCGTAGTTGGCCACGGTGGCGTGGAACGAGACCACGAGCCGGCGCATCCGCCTGGTGTCGGCGCCGGTGCGCTCGTCGACGTGCTTCCACAGCACCCCGTCGTCCTCCTCGTGGATGCAGATCGCGTTCTTGACCGTGTACGGCTCCCCGCGGGAGTCGTGCAGGACCGCGTCGAGGTACGCGATCTCGCCGAGGCAGTCACAGCCGAGCTCGAGCGAGGTCGTCATCAGCCCGAGCCCCCACTCGCCGATGTCGAACGCGGTCCGGCGATAGTGATCGGGCGTCGGGTCGCGGTAGGGGACGACCATCTCGGCGAACGACAGCCGGTGGGCGACCGCGCGCACGCCGACGCCGTCCGCGTAGCCGAGCGTGTGGATCACGAGGCCTTCGCGGTAGTTGAAGCCGAGGCGCATCGACCACTTCTGCCATTCCAAGCGGTTGCCCTCGAGCGTGAACGACGGGCCCTCGGACTGAGTGATCTCGAGCGGCTTGACGTCGTCTCGAAGCCGCAAACCCGGGACAAGTCCCGGCGCGTACTCGCCCATGATCTTCGGCGCGGGCCCGGGGTCGCGGTCCTCGAGCTCGAGCAACTCCATCGTGTTGAGGTCGACGACCGGGTGCAGCCCGCTGAGCATGTTCGCGTACGGGTTCGCCTCGGGAGAGTTCCGGTGCCACACGTCGGCCCACGCGATCCGGCGTCCGCGGTAGCGCTCGGGCACGAGCTCGGCCCCGTACGCCCAGGTGTCGAACAGGACCAGGTCGATGTCGGTGACGCCACGCCTGGTCAGCGCGTCGGCGATCCGTGGATCGCTCCGGAGCGCGGCGTCGACTTCGTGGAACTCGTCGGGCGTCATCGGCGGATGCTCCCCCGGCCGTGGCTCCCACGCTACGACCCGCTCGTCGGTGAGCGACACGACCCCCTTGAACGCGGCGCCGTCGTCGCGGCTCCAGCACACGACCTCGGCCTCGCGGGGAGGTGAAGCCCCGCCGGCGCCGGCTCCGGTGGCGCCGTTCGCGAGCGCCTGCTTGGACGGCTCCTTGAGGTCGATCGACGCGAAGCGCCACCGCTCGGTGACGTCGCATTGCGCGCGGACGATCGCCGCGACGGCGCGGATCTCCTCGGCGGTGAGCGGATCGAGCGGGTGGCGATGCATGGTCGTCGTCATCGTCGGACGCGAATCCTATGTCTCCCCGCCATGTAGGTTTACGCCGCGATGCTCGATCCGATGCAACGGTGGCGCCAGTACGGCGAGAAGCCCGACTACGCAGGCCCGCTGACGTTCGGCGGCGTCCCGTGCACGCAGGACCCGGCCGAGCTCGCCTGGTTCGACGTCGCGATCGTCGGCGCCCCGATGGACGAGCTCGTATCCGATCGCCCCGGAGCGCGGTTCGCGCCGCGCGCGATCCGCACCGCGAGCTGCCCGCCGGGCCCGCACCTGGAGGCGAAGGTCGACGCGTTCGCCGAGCTGCGGCTCGTCGACTTCGGAGACGCGGCCGTCGTTCCAGCCCAGCCGCAGGTCAGCCACGCCGCGATCGAGGAGACGGTCGGGGAGGTCGTCGACGCCGGGCTGATGCCGCTGATCATCGGCGGCGACCACTCGATCACCGCGCCGAACACGCGCGCCGTGGCCGCCAAGCACGGCCCGCTCGGGTTGGTCCACTTCGACACCCACACCGACACCGGCGAGGGCGTGTTCGGGGCGATCCTGTCCCATGGGACCGTGATGCGTACGATCGTCGACGAGGGCGTGATCGATCCTCGCCGCTACGTGCAGATCGGGTTGCGGGGCTACTGGCCGGGCGAGGCGGAGTTCTCGTGGCAGGCCGAGCAGGGGATCACGAGCCTGCTCATGCACGACGTGCGCGACCGTGGCATCCGGGACGTCATGCGTGAGGCGATCTCGGTGGTCGGCCCCGGTCCGGTTTTTCTCACGGTCGACATCGACGTGCTCGACCCCGCGTTCATCCCCGGCGGCACCGGGACCCCGGAGCCGGGCGGGATGACGACGGTCGAGCTGCTGTGGGCGGCGCGGACGGTGGCGGCCGGGCTCGACCTGGTCGGCGCCGACCTGGTCGAGGTGATCCCGACCGGCGTCGCATCCGCGGATGCGGCGGTGCTCGCGGGTGAGCGGATCTTGCGCGAGATCCTCACCGGGGTCGCGATCCGGAAGGGCTAGGCCGAAGTTCCCCCTTCGGGCTAGGGGACCATGCGGCTGAGGTTTGCCGCGAATATCGCGGGTTTCCTCAGTCGCATTCGGACGGGTGCTCTCGGAGAACGTTGATCGTCCGGAAACGGGGGTCGCTGGCGCCGTGGAGCCGGGCGCCGGTCTGGGCGAGCTCGATCAGGTGGGCGACGATCTCGGTGGAGATCCGCTCCCCGGGGAGCAGCTGCGGCACGCCCGGCGGGTAGCTCGCGATCGACTCACAGGAGATCCGGCCGACGGCGTCGGCGGCCCACACGACCTCGGCCTCGCCGAGGAATGCGTCGCGCGGCGGCACGACCATCTCACCGAGCAGCATCTTCGCCGGCCCGACGATCGCGGAGGTCGTTCCGGGCTTGGCGATCCGCTTGACCGTCTCCTCGATGTCGCCGGCCAGCCGCCGGAGCGCCTTGGCCGTGTCCGCGAGGCCGACGATCAGGACGATCGTGGCCTGCGTCGGCAGCTCGACCTGGACGTCGTAGGAGCGCCGCAGCGCATCGGCCACCTCGTAGCCGGTGCAGCCGGTGCCGCGCACGTCGACCACGATCCGCATGGGGTCGTGCGCGGCGATCCCGGAGCGCCCGACCAGCGACGCGTCGACCAGGCGGATCCCCTCGATCGTCTCGAGCTTGGCACGCGCGATCGCGATCGCCTCGAGCGCCTCGTGGAGCAGTTGCTCGCCGTGCAGCGCGAGCTGCCGGCGCGCTCCGTCGAGCGAGGCCAGCAGCAGCGACGAGGGACTCGTCGTGCGGAGCAGGCGAAGCACGCGCGCGATCGCCTCGGGGTCGATGCGGCCGCTCAGCCCGACATGCAGCATCGCGCTCTGGGTGAGCGAGCCGGCGATCTTGTGGGTGCTGGTCAGCATCGCGTCGGCGCCCTGCGACAGCGCCGGCGGCGGCAGCGCCTCGTGGAAGCCGAAGTGCGGCCCCCACGCCTGGTCGACCACGAGCGGCATCCCGGCCGCGTGGGCGACCTCTGCCAGGCCGGCGATGTCGGCGGCCATGCCGTAGTACGTCGGGGACACGATCCACGCGGCCCGCGCGTCCGGCGTGACTTGCAAAGCCGTCGCCAGCGTCTCGGGCGTCACGCAGTGCGTGATCCCGAGCTCCTCGTCGTACTCCGGGATGACGAAGCTCGGCAGGCCGCCGCTCAGCACGAGCCCGTCGACGACCGACGCGTGCGAGTTGCGCTGGACCACGACGCGCGCCCCCAGCGGTGCAAGCGCCAGGCACAACGCGTGGTTGCCCTGGGTCGCACCGTTGGTGAGGAACCAGCTGCGGGCGGCGCCGAAAGCCTCGGCGGCCATCGCCTCCGCCCGCTCGTAGGGCGTCGGCGACGGACCGACGTCGATCCCGTGGATCAGCTGCGGCACGTCGGCCGCGAGCGCGTCGAGCCCGATCGCCTTGACCACGCCGGGGTCGGCTCCGGGACCACCCTTGTGCCCCGGAACGTGGTAACGCGCGGCGCCCCGGAACGCGTACTCGACGACGGCGTCGAGATACGGCGCGACCGGCTGCTCGGGTACGTGCGAGGCAGCCTCCAGCCGCGCCGCCGGCGCCTCGGCCGCCTCGCCGGTGCTGCTCACGGCCTCACGCCTCGATGTGGCTCATCACGTGCTTGATGCGCGTGTAGTCCTCGAGGCCGTAGTGCGACAGGTCCTTGCCGTAGCCCGAGTGCTTGAAGCCGCCATGCGGCATCTCGGCGACGAGCGGGATGTGGGTGTTGATCCACACGCAGCCGAAGTTGAGCCGCTTGGACACGCGCATCGCGCGGCCGTGGTCCTTGGTCCATACGCTCGAGGCGAGCCCGTACTGGACGTCGTTGGCCCAGCGCACCGCCTCGTCCTCGTCGGTGAACGGCTGCACGGTGATGACCGGCCCGAAGATCTCGGTCTGGGTGAGCTCGTCCTCTTCCTGGAGCCCGTCGATCACCGTCGGCTCGAAGAAGTAGCCCTTGTCGCGGGCGCGATGGCCGCCGGTGACGACCTTCGCGTGGTCGGGCGTGCGCTCGACCATCCCGGTTACGTGGCTGAGCTGGTTGGCGTTGTTCAGCGGGCCGTAGAGCACGTCCTCGTCGGGCGCGCCGGTGGCCGTGCCCTTCGCTTGCTCGACGAGCCCGTCGACAAACTCGTCGTGGACGCGCGGTGAGACCAGCACGCGGGTCGCGGCTGTGCAGTCCTGCCCGGCGTTGAAATAGCCGGCCACCGCGATCTCCTCGGCCGCTTTCGCGAGGTCGGCGTCGTCGAAGATGACGACCGGCGCCTTGCCGCCGAGCTCGAGGTGGACGCGCTTGACATCGGCCGCGGCCGCGGCGGCCACCTGCATCCCGGCGCGGACGCTGCCGGTGATCGACACCATCTGCGGGATCGGGTGGCGCACGAGCGCGGCGCCGGTCTCGCGATCGCCGAGCACCACGTTGAACACGCCGGCGGGCAGGAACTCGGCCATCAACGCCGCCATCCAGACGGTGCTCGCCGGGGTCGTGTCGGATGGCTTCAGCACCATCGTGTTGCCGGCGGCGAGCGCGGGAGCCCACTTCCACACGGCCATCATCGCCGGGTAGTTCCAGGGCGTGACCGCGGCGCACACGCCGATCGGCTCGCGCCGGATGAACGACGTGTAGCCGGTCATGTACTCGCCGGCCGAGGTTCCTTCGAGCACGCGGGCGGCGCCGGCGAAGAACCGAATCTGATCGACCATCGGCGGAACCTCTTCGGACAGGACTAGCGCCTTGGGCTTGCCGGTGTTCTCGCTCTCGACCGCGACCAGCTCCTCCGCCCGCGCCTCGATCGCGTCGGCGATCTTCAGCAGCGCGAGCTGGCGCTCTGACGGGGTCGTCTGGCCCCAGCTCTCGAATGCACGCGCCGCCGCCTTACACGCCGCGTCGATCTCCTGCTCGGAGGACACGGCCGACTTGGCGAACACCTCTTCGGTGACCGGGTCGACCAGGTCCATGTCGTTGCCGTCGAGCGCCGCTGTCTGGCCGTCGACGAAGTTCGTCAGCACTTTGGTCATTGCCTCTCCTTTGCCTCTTCGAAAGATTGGGTCATCATCACGTCGTCGGGCCAACGGTATTCCGCCCGGCCGGTCGCGGGGAAGTAGACGGCCGTATAAAGCGTCCCGAAGCCGCTGGCCAACCCGTCCCGGTACAACGGCTCCTCGAGGAACGCCCGCACGAGCCGGTCGCCGGTCATCCCCGGGGTTCTGAGCAGCTCGAGCAGGCGCCGCTCGCGCTCGAACGTACCGACCGCGCGCTCGTACTCGGGCCAGTCGCCCCGGTGCTGGTGGTTGGTCGCGACCGGGACGGTCAGCACCTCGGGCTCGCGGTCCGGGCCGAGGCGGACGGTCGCGAAGTCGCCGCCGCGGTCGAGCAGCGTGACGTTCTGGACCGCGTGGATGGGAACCTTGGCCAGCACCCCGCAGGCGGCCTCGACGTCCTCGCACACCTCGAGCACATAGCGGATCACGAGCGGGATCCCGAACCCGTCCCCGACCGCGGGCCTGCCCCCGAACGTCAGCGACGCGGCCAGGCCGGCGTCGTTGACCCCGTCGAGCAGCCCCCATAGGCAATCGCTCATCCCGATCACACGGCGTCCGGTCCACGACGTGCGGTACACGATCCCCTCCACGCGCGAGGGCGGGTAGTCGTAGTTGCGGACCAGGACGGGGCCGCCGTCGCCGGCGAACGCCGCCTGCGAGCACCCGACGACGAATCCGGGCGGGCGATACATCGTCAGGAACCGGGCAGCGAGCGGGTCGCCCCCGGCCAGCTCCACGAGCCGCTCGAACGTCGGCTCGAGCTCGGGCATCCAGGTATCCAGCATCGATCTGCACGAGCTCAGATCCGGACGGGCCGACTCGCCCTCCTTCAGCCAGAAGGCTCGATAGGCCGGCCACATCGCGGCGAACGCCTCGCGCCAGTTCTCGCCCGGGCGTGGTTCGTCGACGACCCGGAAGCCCGGTGGTGCGGTGTGCGCCGGAAGCAGCGAGAGCTCGGGGCCTTCTGGGGTCGGCATGGTCCCAACGCTACAGGCGGCCCGATCGTCACCGACGCTCGAGCCCGCACCAGCCGTCGATGAACAGCGCCAGCGTCTGGGCGGTCTGCAGCACCGACGCCGGCGACACCCGCTCGTCGACCCCGTGAATCGACTCGGCGTGCGGTCCGAAGCAGACCGCCGGGCTCCCGGCGTACAGCGCGAACGAGCGCGCGTCGGTGGTGGCGGTCGACGCGATCAACGCCGGCCGGGCGCCGATCGCCTGCTCGGACGCGTCGGACAGCGCGGCGACCAGTGGCGCGTCGTGATCGAGCGTGTAGCCCTCGCACGCGAACCCGTCGTAGGCGACCCGGGCGTCGAAGCCCTCCAGGCCGGCGGACGCGCCCGCCACGGTGTCCTCGATCCGCCTCTTCAGCTCGTCGACGCTCGCGCCCGGGTAGAGCGCCAGACGGCAGTGCAGGACGCTCTCGGCGGCGACGGTAGAGGGCCAGTCGCCGCCGCGGATCATCCCGATGTTGAGGTTGATCGGGTGCTCGTACACGTCGTAGGGCGGCGGCGGCGCCACGTTCAGCTCGGCCTCGAGCGCGCGCAGCGCCGAGATCACGGGGAAGCTCGCCTCGATCGCGTTCAGACCGATCGGCGCGTCCCCGGCGTGAGCCGGGCGTCCACGCACGATCACCTGGAACCACAACACCCCGACCTGTGAGGTCTGGATGGTGAGGCTGGTCGGCTCGGTCACGATCACGGCGTCGGCCGGACGGCCCGCGAGCACGCACTGGAACGCGCCGTTGCCCGTGCACTCCTCCTCGACCACCGACTGGAGCTCGACTGGGGCGAGCGGCTCAAAGCCGAGGCGGCGCAGGCCGCGGACCGCGCCCACGATCGCGGCAAGCCCGGCCTTCATATCGCCGGCGCCGCGACCGTAGAGCCAGTCACCGTCGCGCCGCGCGACGAACGGCGGCGATGCCCACATGTCGGGCGGTCCCGGGTCGACCACGTCGATGTGGCCGTTGAGGATCAGCGACCGGCCCTCGCCAGGAGGGCTCGGGTCGTCCGGGGGGGCGGGGTGGTGGGCGGGGCCCCAATCAGCGACCACGTTGAACTTGCCTTCGACGTCCCAGCTGAACGGCGACGCGCCGGCGTGAGTCCTGAGCGCGTCGGAGTCGAGCGCAATCTCGCGGGGCTCGAGGCCGAGGTCCGCGAACGCCGCGCGCATGATCTCCTGGCCGGCACGCTCCTCGCCGAGCACGGTCGGCGCCTGCACGAGGTCGATCAGCAGCCGCTCGATCGCGGGCTGCTCGGCCGCGACCGCGGCCAGCAGCTCGTCTCTCCCCACCGTCGACCGTGCTGGAAAAGGCCCCGTATCGGGGCCTTTTCCAGCAGCCCCCCTTGGTTGAGCGTGCACGGCAGGCCCTCAGCCCGTCTTGAACGCCAGCGCGTCCTGGATCGGCGGCTCCTCGTAAGGCTCGATCGATGTGCCGGCGAATCGGGATCGGATGCCGTCGATCCAGGCACGGCACCGGTCCGTCAGCCGGCCGTCGGGCGTCTCGAGTCGAGTGCGCGTGATCAGGATCCCGAGGTCCGCGCCGCGATAGCGGTAGTCGCCCGGCCCCAGGATCCGCAGGTAGAACCCCTCCGACTCGTCACCGAGGCCGTGCCAGTCGACCGCCGGCCGGCTGAAGCTCATCTGACCTGCGTCGTCCATCCGCCAGATGCCCGTCCGCGGCGCGCCGCTGAGCAGCTCAATCCCGTCGTCGGGTTCCTTGAGGATGATCTGGCCCCACACGTCGGTGAGGTGGTCGCTGCCCCATCGTCGGCGCAGGTCCTCGACGTCGAGCTCGTAGTCGACGTCGAGGTACTCGGCCAGGTGGAACAAGAACAGCGGCATGTCGGCGTACGCGCTGGCGCTGACGTTCGTCATCGAGCTGATCCCGCTGAGCCGCGGGTTGAGCTCGCCCAGGTACAGCTCGTCGGTGCCCGCATCGACGAGATAGTCGACCTCGAGCTGTCCGCGATAGCCCTCCTGCGCGAGCCGGTCGCCGAGGCGGCGGGTGAAGTCGAGCGCGCGCTCCCGGTTCGCAGGAGACAGCGCTCCGGGGAAGATGTCGTTGCCGCACCAGCCCCCGCGATACGGGGTCAGCTCCGGGTGGCCCGTCAGGTCGGTCATCAGCGGCCCGACGACGGTGCCATGGCGGGTGATGCACGCCTCGACCGCGACCGCCTTGGGCTCGATCCGCCGCATGACCTTGAGCTCTTGGTCGGCCATCTCGCCGGCGTCTGCGTTCCAGTCGCGCTCGCCGCGCACGAAGAACGTGGTCTTGCCCGAGTCGCCGTACGGGGTCTGCACGACGAGGTCCTCGCCGAGCGCGGCCGTGGCGGCGAGCTCGAGCAGCTCGGGATAGCTCGTCGCCCGCCCGAGGACGTTCGGGACGCTCGGGACGCCCGCCGCCTCCCCAAGCTGCGTGGTGACGATCTTGGAATCGAGCCGGTGGCGGAGCTCGGCCGACGGCAGCGCGACGTCGAGCCCCACATCCGAGGCGCGGCGCTCGGTCTCCTCGTCGAAGAACACGAACACCGCCTTGCCGCGATCGAGGTCGCGGTCACCGTCGGCGCGCACCGGCCGGTGCGCACCGACAAACTCGCTCAGCCCCTCGTGCGCGAGCAGGTAGTTGCAGACGTCCTCGATCGACCCGAATTGGGGATGCGGCGTCCTGGCCGGGACGTACACGCACGGATGGCCGCCGTCGAACGAGTCGAAGTAGTTGACGTAATAGAACTGCCGCACCCACCGGTCGATCCCGAGGAGGTTGAAGGCGATCGGCGAGATGAAGTAGACCGGGGTCTGGTTGGTGCGGAAGAAGCCACGTAGCTCAGAGATCCCGCGCAGTGTGGTCGCGTTGTCGGCCATGCTCTCTCCTCCGTCTCTCGCGGGGCGGCGCTGCCGTCGCCGGCGAGGGCGATTCTAGTTTTGGGCGCCGCCGCTCGGGCGATTTGTCGGCGCACAGTAACGTGAGGCGGGTGCCCGGACCGCGCAAGCGCCTGGCTCTGATCGCGGCAATCTTGGGGTCGTTCGTCGCCGGGCTGGACGCGACCGCCGTCAACGTGGCGCTACCGGCGATTCGGGCCGACCTCGGAGGCGGGCTCGCCGGACAGCAGTGGGTCTCGAACGCGTACCTGCTCTCGCTCGGCTCGCTGATCCTCGTCGGCGGCTCGCTCGGCGACCTGTATGGCGAGAGACGCGTGTTCTCGATCGGGGTCGGCGGGTTCGGGGTCGTGTCGCTGCTATGCGCGATCGCCCCGAGCATCGGGTTCCTGATCGCGGCCCGGGCCCTACAGGGCGCGTTCGGCGCGTTGCTGATGCCCAGTTCGCTCGCGGTGATCGTCGCCGCGTTCTCGCGCGACGAACGTGGCGGCGCGATCGGCTCGTGGACCGCGTGGTCGGGGATCGCCACGGTGATCGGCCCGCTCGCCGGCGGCTACCTCGTCGACGCGGTCTCATGGCGGTTGATCTTCGCCGTGAACGTCCCATTCGTGATCGCCACGCTCGCGATCGTCTCGATCGCCGTGCCGCCGCGCGCGCCGGGCACGAGACATGCGAGCATCGACTGGCTCGGGGCCGTGCTGACGTTCTTCGGCCTCGCCGGACCGGTGCTGGCGCTGATCCGCCAGCCAGTCGTCGGATGGAGCAGCCCCGAGGTGTGGGGACCGGCGCTCGGCGGCCTGATCCTGCTCGGCATCTTCATCGATCACGAGCGCCGCACGCCGGCCCCGATGCTGCCGCTCGGCCTGTTCAAGCGGCGCAACTTCGCCGTCGGGAACGTGCAGACGTTCGCGATGTACGGCGGGCTCGGCATCACGTTCTTCCTGCTGGTCCTGTTTCTCCAGGAGGTCGCCGGCTACAGCGCGCTCGACAGCGGCTTCGCGCTGCTCCCCTCCACGATCGTGTTGTTCCTGCTGTCAAAGCGGATGGGACGGCTCGCGGACCGCTACGGGCCGCGGCTGTTCATGGGGCTCGGCCCGCTCACGGCCGCGGTCGGGCTGGCATGGATGACGCAGCTGGGCGCCCACATCAACTACCTCAGCGATCTACTGCCGCCGCTTTTGGTGTTCTCGCTCGGGCTGGCCTCGACGGTGGCGCCGCTCACCGCGGCCGTGTTGTCCGACGCCGATGAGGGAAACGCGGGGATCGCCTCCGGCGTCAACAACGCGGTCGCCCGCGTCGCCGGCCTGATCGCGATCGCGGCGATCGGCGCGATCGTCTCCTCGCAGTTCACCGCGACGCTCGACCAGAAGCTGACCGGCGTCGCGATGTCGCCGGCGGCGCGGACGGCGGTGGCGCAGGCGCGCAAATCGACGCTCGCCCGCGTCGACCCGGCAGTCACCGGTGTGCGGGTCGCCCATGCCGTGCAGTCGGCCTCGGTCGAAGCGTTCCACGTCGCGATCGGAATCTCGGCGGCGCTGGTCGCGCTCGGAGGCCTGCTCGGGCTGGCCGGGATTCGCAACCCGCGGCGCGTCGTGCGCTGCCAGGACTGCGCGGGCGGCCAGCTGGCCGGTCAGCCGCTCGACGCCGCGCAAGACCGGGCGCCGGCCGTCGTGGCCGCGACGGCTAGCACCGCGGAGAAGCTCAACCGGCTCGTCGAGCAGTTCAGGATCGCGTCTTAGAAGCGACCGCGGGGCCGTCCGCCGGTAGCTGCTTTTCCGCCGTCCGAGAGCGGGGCGAGGGATCGCCGGCCGGCAACGGCCTCGAGCGGCGGACCGGGCGGACGTCCATCGGCACAAGCTCGACCGCCGCGTACGCGCGCGCATCGAGCGTCGCGCAGTCCTCGATCACGACCATGATCGAGCCGTCGTTGACGAACCGAGCGACCACCCGGAACAGCCGGCGGCCGTCGGTGAGGTAGCGATCCGGCGCCAGATCGCGCAAGCGAAGGCGGCCACGACGGCGACGGAATCCGAACAACGGCATGAGATGACGAGTCTCGTCGCTGCACCGTCGCGTTGCAACTGCGCAATCGGCTAGAGATCGGTTCTGCGGCCGAGCTGACAGGAAACTACGCGCCGGTCAGGTCGCGGCGGCCGAACGCCGCCAGCGCCGCCACGGCCGCGAGCAGCCCGACCGCCACCATCACCGCGGCGGCCCCGCCCCGGAACGACTGCACCGGCACCGCGGCGACGTGAGCAAACGGGGTGATCTCGACGAGCCACTTCGGCGCTCCCAGCAACGAGCCGATCAGCTGCCACAGGAACGCGACCGTCACCAGGCCGTAGGCGATGCCGGCGGCCGCCCTCGGCGCCAATCCGTAGGCGAGCGCCGCGATCCCGAGGAACAGGATCGCCACCGGCAAGCAGTTGACGCCGGCTTCGAGCATCCGCGGCAGCGTCGGAGCGACGTTCTGCGTGGCCGCGCCCAACCAGGCGAGCAGGCCGGCGACCACTGACAGCGCGATCGCGCCGCCGGCCGCGAGCGCCAGCCTCCCGGTCAGCCAGCGACGCCGGCCCACCGGGAGCGCCAGCAGGGTCTCGAGCCGCTCCTCGGATTCCTCGTGCCGGGCGGCGGCGATCTGCGAGCACGAGAACAGGCTCGCGACGAGCACGAAGAAGCTGAACGAGAACGCGAGATAGCCGCGCGGGGTCACGATCGAGCCCTCACCCAGCTTCGCGAACTCGCGCTGGAGCTGCGGTGAGATCCCGGCCGAGCTGATGCTCTTCGAGATCACGCCAACGATGAGCGCGAACGCGCCGACGCCCGTGAGCCAGGCGGTCAGGCTGCCGAGCTCGCCCCGGAGCGCCTGAGCCGTCGGCGAGGACAGCAGCCGCAGCCGCGGATCGGCGCTGTCGCGAGCGGGGAGCAGCCCGGCGCCGACGTCGCGCCGCGCGGCCAAGCGCCAGGCCCCGAGGAACGCGAGCACCGAGGCCGCGATCGGAAGGAGCAGCACGAGCGGTTGGGCGCCGGTGAACGGACGGAGCTCCTCGGCCCATCCAAGCGGCGTCGCCCAGCGCAACCAGCCGAGGCTCCCGGACGTATCGGCGATCGTGCGCAGCAGGAACGACAGCACCACGACCGCGCCGCCGAGCTCGAGCGCCATCCGGCGCGTCGGCGCGAACTGGCTGGCGAGGGCGCCTACTCCGGCGAACACCGGCACCATCGAGACGATCGCCAGAGCGAGGTACGCCGACCCGCCGGCCGCGAGGCCCCCGATCACCAAGCCCGCGAGCACCGCGACCCACAGCAGCGCCGCCCCGGCCGCGATCCCCACGATCGCGCTCGCGTAGACCGTGCCGCGGGACACGGGACCCGCCAGCACGAGCTCGGCGCGGCCCGCATCCTCCTCGGCCCGAAGCGCCCGCACCCCGGCAAGCAGCCCGTAGATCGCCGCCAGGATCGCCAGGATCCCGCCGGTTCGCCAGGCGCTGTAGCCGCCGACCGTGAGGAGGTCGTACGCCTTTCCGTAGAACAGCACCACCGCCTTGTTGTGGCCGAAGCTGTCGGCGAACGCCAGCCGCTCCGCGAGCGTCGAGTACGTGTGCCGGTAGGCGACCGGATTGAGGATCGAGGCGACCGCGAACAGGTAGGCGAACGCGATCGTCCGGATGCGGGCGTCGCGGAACGTGCGCCGGGCAAGGGCTCCGACCGGCCTGGCTGCCGGGCGCCTACTCGGCGTATCCGCGGGGGACCCCCGACCCGGAAGCGTCTCAGTCGCCGCCGACACGGCCATCGGAGGAGTCGTAGTGGTGCAAGAAGATCTCCTCGAGCGACGGCTGGCGGCTCGTAAGGCTCCTCACCGGGTGTCCGGCGAGCTCGTCGAGCAGCGGGCCGACCTCGCCCGCGACCTCGAACCGCACGGTCTCCGGGCCGGCGGTCGCGACCTCGACCCCCGGGAGCGGGTCCAGCTTTGGCGGCGGGCCTACGAACGTCACCTCGATCGTCTGCGCACTCAGATGCCTGAGCTCGGCCAGCGTGCCCTGGTCGACCAGGCGCCCGGCGCGAAGGATCCCGACCCGGTCGCAGGTGGCCTCAACCTCGGTCAGGATGTGGGAGGAGAGGAACACCGTCTGCCCGCGTTCCTTGGCCTCCCCGATCGACTCCCGGAAGGCCACCTCCATCAACGGGTCGAGTCCGGCGGTCGGCTCGTCGAGCAGGAGCAGGTCCGACCGGGTGGCGAGCGCCGCGACCAGCTGGACCTTCTGGCGGTTGCCCTTGGACAGCGCGCGGACCTTCTTGCGCGTATCGAGCTGAAAGCGCTTGACGAGATAATCGCGATACTCGACGTCGACCGCGCCGTGGAGGCGACCGAGGAACTCGAGCGTCTCCGCACCGGTCATCGACGGCCACAGGAAAGGCTCGCCGGCGACGTAGGCAACCCGCTCGTGCGCGCGGACCGGATCGCCCCATGCGTCGACGCCGAACAGCTCGGCCCGGCCCGCCGAGGGCCTGTGCAGTCCGAGCAGCAGCCGGATCGTGGTGGTCTTGCCGGCGCCGTTCGGTCCGAGATAGCCGTACACCTCACCGGGCTCGACGGTCAGGTCGAGCGCGTCGAGCGCCAGCGTCGGCCCGTATCGCTTCGTGAGCCCTTCGGTACTGATGGCGAGGGTGGGAGAAGACACGGGGCTGCGCGCGGGAGAGCGGCGCTACGTGCGCTGCTCGGCCTGGACGGCGCGCGCCTGGTCGCCGTCCATCCAGATCTCCCAACGGCGCGACGCCGCGTGCTTGGGCTCGTGGAAGTGGTAGGGCCGGCGCCCGTCGAACTCCATCCGGCGGAGGTGGCAGACGCCGCCGAGTACCGACGCGATCCGGCGTTTCGGCCATCCGATCGCGTCCTCGATCTCTGGGAACGGACGCGGCTGATCGGGCGCCGCGGCGAGCCCGTCGAGCAGCTCTCGCATCAGATCGCTGCAGCGGTCGTAGAAGCGCGCGATCTCCTCGGGTTCGGACATCGCGTTCTCGGGGACGCATTCTCCGAGCGTTGAATTCGTGGTCGCGGTCATCGCGTCGAGCTCAAGGCTAGACGGTCGTCGCGCGCTGTCCTCGCGCACGGCACGGTTAGACTCGGGCCCTGGTCGGGCCCCGGACATTCGACGAGGAGCTGCTCTTCTGGCTCGGCGACGAGTCCGCCTCGGACCGGGCCGCGGATGCCGATCGGATCCGTGACATCGCCTCCGAGTTCGCGCTCGGGTTCGCCCGCCTGGCCCGGATCGGCCCCGCCGTGACCGTGTTCGGCTCGGCTCGCACCCACCGCGACCATCCGCACTACGCGCTGATGCGCGAGGTCGGCGCGGCGCTCGGACGGGCAGGGTTCGCGGTCATCACCGGTGGTGGCGGCGGCGTCATGGAGGCTGCGAACCGCGGCGCGAAGGACGCCGGCGCGCTGTCGGTCGGGTGCAACATCGAGCTGCCCCACGAGCAGGGGCAGAACGACCACCTCGACATCGCGCTGCGTTTCCGCCACTTCTTCGTGCGCAAGGTGATGTTCGTGCGCTACGCCTGCGCGTTCGTGATCGGGCCCGGGGGCTTCGGCACGCTCGACGAGCTGTTCGAGTCGCTGACGCTCATCCAGACGCAGACGATCCGCCACTTCCCCGCGATCCTGGTCGGGGACGACGAGTGGGACGGGCTGCTCGACTGGCTGCGGGCGCGAGCGCTCGCCGACCATCGGATCGAGCCCTCGGATCTGCGCGAGCTCAGGGTGGTCAGCGATCCCGACGATGTGGCGCGGATCGTCGTCGCGGCGTACGGGCGCCAGCTCCAGGAAGCCGGACGATGAGCCGTGTCCGCCGGTGTCGGGACGACGAGCGCGAGGCGATCCTGCGGATCGTCAACCTGGCCGCCGAGGCGTACCGGGGCGTGATCCCCGCCGACCGGTGGCGCGAGCCGTACATGCCCGCGAGTGAGCTCGACGAGGAAATCGCCGCCGGCGTGACGTTCTGGGGTTACGAGTCCGACCGCGAGCTGCTGGGGGTGATGGGTATCCAAGCGGTGCGGGACGTCGACCTGATCCGGCACGCCTATGTCGTCCCGGGACGGCAGCGCGGCGGCGTCGGCAGCTCGCTGCTCGACCACCTGATCGGGGTGAGCACGCAGCGCATGCTGGTCGGCACCTGGGCCGCCGCCGAATGGGCGATCCGCTTCTACCGCCGCCACGGTTTCGAACCGGTGACGCCGGAGCAGAAGACCGCGTTGCTGGCGAGCTACTGGACGATTCCCGACCGCCAGATCGAGACCTCGGTGGTGCTCGCCAATCCTCCACTCTGAGGGTGAAGGTCCGGGGGCTGCCTGCCGATCACAGGGACGAAGTCTCCCTCGACCGAAACGCCAGACCTCTCGTGAACGTCCAGCCAGTGAGCGGCCTCGCCGCGAACATCGCCCCCGCCGGCGGCGCGATGCCGGGTGCCTCGATCACCGAGCTCGCCCAGCAGCACGGCGTCTCGCGTGAGTCGCTGGTGCAGTTCGTTCAGACGAAGATCCAGCAGACGCGTGAGGCGAATGGGCAGCCCCCGCTCGATCAATCGACGCTCGACCAGCTCGTCGATCACGCCCTGGATCACAACCGCGGGCAGCGCGCCGGCACGGATGGCTCCGCGACCGACGAACCCGCCTCCGCCGGCTACACCGCCACCGCGCAGCGCGCGGGCCGCGCCGGCGCCTCGGGCGGCATCTCGATTCTCGCCTAGCGGAGCTAGGCTGCGGGGCGTCCACCCCTAGCCAGGAGGCCCGATGATCGCCCGGATCTGGCGCGGCGCCGTCGCCCAAGCCGACGGGGACGCGTACGCGGAGTACATGGACGGGACCGGCATGACCGGCTACACGAAAACGCCCGGCAACCGGGGTGCCTGGATGCTGCGGCGCGACGTCGACGGGAAGACCGAGTTCCTGATGTTCACCCTGTGGGAGTCGATGGAGGCGATCCAGGCGTTCGCGGGAGACCGGCCCGAGGTCGCAGTGTTCTATCCCGAGGACGACCGCTATCTGGTCGAGCGCGAGGAGACCGTTTCGCACTACGAGGTCGCCAGGTCCGTTTGGCCATGAGCCGCCGGGTCGTCGCGATGGGTGGGGGCGGTTTCTCGATGGAGCCCGACAATCCGCTGCTCGACAAGTTCGTGCTGTCGCTCGCGCGCTCGCCCCACCCCCGCGTGTGCTTCCTGCCGACCGCCAGCGGCGACGCGGAGGGGTACGTCGCCCGCTTCTACCGAGCGTTCGCTGCGCTCGACTGCCGGCCCACCGATCTGCAGCTGTTCGCGCGGACCGTGGGCGATCTCGAGCGGTTCGTGCTCGAACAGGACGTGGTCTACGTCGGCGGCGGCAACACCGCGAGCATGCTCGCGGTCTGGCGCACCCACGGGCTCGACCGCATCCTGCGCCGCGCCTGGGAGGAGGGAATCGTGCTCTGCGGCCTGAGCGCGGGGATGAACTGCTGGTTCACCGAGTCGGTCACCGATTCGTTCGACCTCGGGCGGTTGGCGCCGCTCCACGACGGGCTCGGCCTGCTCCCCGGCAGCGCCTGCCCTCACTACGACGGCGAGGAGGAGCGCCGGCCGGCGTTCACGCGGCTCGTCGCCGCCGGCGAGCTCGCGGACGGCTGGGCGGCCGACGACGGCGCCGCGCTCGTGTTCGCCGGAACGAAGCTGGAGGAGGTCGTCGCGTCGCGGCCGCAGGCCGGCGCCTACCGGGTCGACCGGACCACCGGCGACGGCGTCAGCGAGCGGGCGTTGCCGGCGCGCCACCTGGCCGAGTAGCTCCAGCACAGGCCGACTGATAGAACTGCGCGGATGCCTCGCGCGGTGCGGTTCGATCGATACGGGGATATAGACGTCCTGGACGTGGTGGACGTCCCGCGCCCGGTTCCAGCGCCGGGGCAGGTGCTCGTCAGGGTCAAGGCGGCCGGGATCAACCCGGGCGAGGCGTCGATCCGCAAGGGGCTCCTGCACGAGCGGTGGCCCGCGACGTTCCCGTCCGGCGAGGGCAGCGACCTCGCCGGCGTGATCGAGGAGCTTGGGCCGGGGGTAGACGGGTTCGGGATCGACGAGCCGGTGATCGGGTGGACGGAGGAGCGCGCGAGCCACGCCGAGCTCGTGATCGTGCCCGCCGAGCAGCTGACGCGAAAGCCCTCGGGCGTCTCGTGGGAGGCCGCCGGCGCGCTGTTCGTCGCCGGCACGACCGCGTATGCGACCGTGCGCGCGGTGGGGGCGTCATCCGGCGACACCGTGGTCGTGTCGGGGGCAGCCGGGGGCGTCGGGTCGCTGGCCGTACAGCTCGCCGTCCTGGCCGGGGCCACCGTGATCGGCCTCGCCGGCGAGACCAACCACCAGTGGCTACTCGAGCACGGTGTGATCCCCGTCGCCTATGGCCACGGCGTGGCGGGCCGGATCCGCGAGGTCTCCGAGGGCCATGTCGATGCGTTCATCGACACGTTCGGCTCGGGCTACGTCGCGCTCGCGGTCGACGAGCTCGGGGTCCCACCGGACCGGGTCGACACGATCATCGACTGGGAGGCCGGGCAGAAGTACGGCGTCAAGATGGAGGGAACGGCCTTCGCGTCCAGCGCCGGCGTTGTCGCCGAGCTGGCGCAGCTGATCGACGAGGGCCGGCTCGAGGTGCCGATCGCGAAGGTGTACCCGCTGGAGGATGTCCGCGACGCGTTCCGCGAGCTCGAGCAGCGGCACACCCGCGGGAAAATCGTGCTCAAGCCGTAGCGCAGCCCCGTGACGTCGCGCCCCCGTAGGCCGGCGTAGGCGCAACCACACCAGAGGAGACAGACCCATGTACAAGAAGGTGATGTGGGCAACCGACGGATCCGACAACGCCGACCGGGCGCTCGCCCACGCCAAGGTGCTCGCGACCGACGGAGGCGGACCGTTGACCGTCGTGTACTGCGAGGAGTTCACGCTGCCCGGCAAGGGCGGCGGAAGCCTTCCGGTGCACGCCAACGAGGAGGACATCCAGGCGAAGATCGAGCGGCAGGTCGCGGAGCTCTCCAGCGACGGGCCGGGTGCGACGCTCCAGATGACGACCGGCAAGGTCGGTGGGGCCGCTCCCGCGATCGCTGAGATCGCCGCCCAGGAACACACGGACGTGATCGTCGTGGGGACGCGGGGCCACACGGCGATCACCGGGCTGCTGCTCGGAGGAGTCGCGCAGCGCCTGCTGCACATCGCGCCGTGCCCGGTGCTCGCGGTTCCCCCGGAGCGCCACTCGCACGGCTGAGCGAGCGCCGCCGACCGGAGACTTGCGATCTCCGGCGCGTGTGTGAGCTGCGCTTAGTGGTCGACCTGCCTTGGTGGTTCGACCCGCGCCTACGCGCCGGACGCGCCCGGAGGCACGACGAGCACCGGACACGGCGCGATGTGGAGCAGCCGGTTGGTGACGCTTCCGAGGAGCAGCCCCCCGATCGCGCTGTGGCCACGGCTGCCCGCGACGATCAGGTCGGCGCCTGCCTCTTGCGCGGCCTTCACGATCTCGTGCGCCGGCCGGACGCCCACGTCTCCCCTGATCTTCAAGGTGGCGTCGATGCCCTCCGCCTTCAGCTGGTCGGTGACCTGCTGGAAGTGATGTTGGAGCTCCCCCTCGTCCACCCGCCGGGGCTGTCCGGTCCCTCCGCTGCCTTCGACCCGCTCGACGGCGTGCACGATCGTCACCTTCGCGCCGCCTTCCTTCGCCAGCTCCTGCACCAGCGAGAACGCCTTCTCCGCGTACTCGGAGCCGTCGGTAGCCCAAACGATCGACTTGAACATCTGACCCTCGTCTCCTCTCTCTCGGGTTCGATAGACGATCGCCTGGCCTCGCATCTCCTGCAGACCCAGCGACCGAGCTCCCGCTGTCCGCGGGCATTATCGCGCCCGAGCGACCCGACGCGAGCGATCAGTAAGGAACGGCTCCGTGGCTGCGCCACACGGCCAGCGAGGTCAGCGTTGAGAGCGGGACGTCGACACCCGAGAGCACGCACGTGTGCCCGCGGCGCAACCAGGTGACGATCAGCCGCCGGTCGTCGGTGGAGACGTGAACGACGATGCCGCTGCGCGTGAACGTCTCCGCGCCCGGAACGGCCGGCAGCCGGGTGCCGGGGACGATCGTGTAGGCGATCCGCCGGCCGTGGCTGCGGTAGAAGACCGTGGTCAGGGCCCTGCCGTTGACGTCGTCGTTGCGGACGCCGGTGGCTTTCCAGCCGAACCGATCCTCCCAGTAGGGGAACGGGAGCCCCGCGGCTCGGAGGTGCGGAAGCGTCGCGCGGTCGTCCGGCGGCTCGGGCACGGTCGCGGTCGCTGGACGGGCGGCGAGCGTCGCCGCGTCGGCGATCGTGGGCCCGGCCTGGCCGCCGCCGATCGCCCCGAGCGTCCAGACGAGCGCGCCGAGCCCGCCGGCGACGACGAGGGCGAGGGTGCGCGAACGGCGGCGTGACGGGGTCGTCGGGAGTGCGCGGCGGCGGAGGCGCAGCCCAAGCGGCGCCCGCTCGCCGGTGTGCCCGCGGACGGCGCCGACCGCCCGGCGCTGGTCGCGCAGCCGCGACTGAAGCTCGCCCGAGCCGGCTACGGACCGCTCCACCGCCTCGCGCCGGGCGGGCTCGAGCGTGCCGTCAGCGAGACGGGCGAGGTCGCGCTCGGTGGCGCGAGGATGTCGGCGGGGTACGCGCATCGCGCCTAACCGGATGTGCCGGCGGGTGCCGAGCGTTCGTCGCCGAGCGAGCGCGCCAGCCGCTGCCTGGCTCGGTACAGCCGCGTGGTGATCGTCGCCTCGCGCACGCGCAGGGCGCGAGCCGCCTCGCGGTAGGACAGCCCGACGACGTCGACCGCGACCAGCGCCTCGCGGAACGGGTCGGGGAGCTCGGCGATCAGCGCGTACAGCTCAGAGGCGTCGAGCGCCGCCTCGGGCTCGCGGGCCGAGGGATCCACGACGCGATCGAGCTCGTCCGGAAGCGGGTCCGCCCGCGGCCGGCGCGCGGCGGCGCGAAGGCGGGAGAAGTGCGTGTTGCGCAGCACGCGGAGCAGGTATCCGAGGTCCTCCCCGGAGCGGAGCATGCGCGGCTTCTGGAGGACGCGCGCGTAGGTGTCCTGGACGAGATCCTCTGCATCCTCACGCGAGCCGCACAGCGCCCAGGCCGCGCGGTACAGCCGGTCGAGGTGGTCTCCGAGATGGTTGGGATCGAGCCGGCGGGCGGGCGACGACACTCCGGCCTGCCCCGAGAGGGCGTGATCGGCGGCGATCGGCACGGGTCAGCTGCGGTCTTCGGTCATGTGCGGGTGCGCCCTCGGTGCCTAAGGACTCCGCGCCGGCCGCAGTCCTTCCCGCGAATATCTGAGCGCGGCGCGGCGCGGCGCGGCGCCGGCGACGGCGACGGCGACGGCGACGGCGACGGGGGTCATGAGTGCACACTCGGCACCCGCCCGGCGGCGAACGTGGATTCGGGCACGCGTACGGGTCACAACGGCACTCTGGGCCGCCCGAGCTCGCCGAGTGTGGGCTTGTGACCGCGGATTCAGGCGGTCGGCGGATGCATCCGGGCGCGATGCAGCGTGCGCCACCGCTCGGATGGCGGCCGCCTAGCGGCATTCTCGACCGTCACGTCGCAGCCGGAAGGCTGAACCGCACGCGGGTGCCAACCGGCGCCTCGGCGAGCCAGATGCGGCCGCCGTGAGCTTCGACGATCGCGCGCGAGACCGCGAGCCCGAGGCCCGCGCCCGGGTTCGTCCGGGCCCTGTCGCTCCCGCCGCGGTAGAACGCGGTGAACACGTGCTCGCGCTCATCGGGGCGGATCCCGTCGCCGGTGTCGGCGACCTCGAACTCGATCCCGGCGCCCACCGGCTGCGCACGCACGACCACGCTCCCGTCCGCCGGCGTGTGCCGGATCGCGTTCTGGATCAGGTTGAACAGAACCCGCTGGAGCTTCTCGGGGTTCGCGTGCGCAGGGCACAGCGTCTCGGGAACCTCGGCCACGACCGCCACTCCCTTCCGCTCCGCCTGCACCCGCATCGCCTCGACCGTCTCGCCCACCAGCTCCTGCAGCGGCACCTGTTCGATCGACCAGCTGATATCGCCGGCCTCGAGTCGCGAGAGCTCGAACAGGTCGTCGATCAGAACGCTCAGCGCGTCGATGTGGGTCGTCATGCGGCGCAGGTATCCCCGTCGCGTCTCCGGGTCTTCGAAGATGTCGTCGCCGATCGCGTCGGCGAGCAGCCGCAGGGACGTGATCGGCGTGCGCAGGTCGTGCGACACGGCCGCGATCAGGTCTCGCCGGGCGGCGTCGGATTGGTCACGGGCCGCTTCCTCGTCGCGAAGCTGGGCGATCATCACGTTGGCCGCCGCGGCGAGCTCGGCCAGCTCGTCGCGGGCAGAGGTCTCGATCCGGACCTCGCGATGGCCGCGACCGACGGCCACCAGCCCGTCGCGAATCGACTGCACGTCGCGCAGGATCCCCCCCGCCACGAGCCGGGCCGCGACGATCGCGACCAGCCCGGCGACCGCGACGATCGCGGCGACGAGCGCGGCCTCGCGGTCGGAGACGACCATCAGCGACCCTCCCACGACGAGCGCCACCAGCACCGGCGCCACCACGATCGCCACGACCAGCGCGAACTGCCATGGCAACGATCCGGCGCGGACCCGAGCCCAGGCGGCGATCTTGCCGGCAATCACGGCTGGAACCGGTAGCCGACCCCCCACACCGTCTGGATGTGCTCGGGCTGGGCGGGATCGGCTTCGATCTTCGACCGCAGCCGGCGGATGTGGACCGTGACGGTCGAGGTGTCGGTGTAGAAGGAGTACTGCCAGATCGCGTCCATCAGCTGGTTGCGCGAGAACGCCTGACCGGGGTGGCGGGCCAGGTACAGGAGCACGTCGAACTCGCGGTGGGTCAGCTGGACCTCCTCGCCGCGGACGAACACCTGGCGGGCGGTCGGGTCGATCGTCATGTCGCTGAGCTCGATCGGCGCCTCCTGCGTCTTGGAGGTGTCGAATCTCCGCAGCACGGCGTCGACGCGGGCGACCAGCTCGGCGGGCGAGAACGGTTTGACGACGTAATCGTCCGCGCCGAGGCGCAGCCCGATCACGCGATCGGATTCCTCGCCCTTGGCGGTCAGGAGGATCACCGCAACCCGGTCGCGATCCTGGTCGCGGAGCCGGCGCATGACCTCGAGCCCATCGATCCCGGGGAGCATCAGGTCGAGCACGACGAGATCGGGGCGCTGGCTGGCGGCCGCGTCGAGCGCCTCGCGCCCGTTGGCGGCAACCCGCGTCGCGTACCCGGCGCGGTTCAGGTAGCGGGCAACGACCTCGGCGATCGTGGGCTCGTCGTCGACCACGAGCACCGAGCCCCGGACATGGTCCTCCATGCGCGGATTGTCGCAGCGTCCGCGCGTGGAATCGACCGGGCCGGCGGCGCATTCACCGCTTGTTCAGATCCGCGCCTCGACCGCTTAACACACAGTTTGCGATCCGCGGGAAGCAACCTGGGGCTCGGGGCGTCCTCGAACACAAGCCACTGAATGGGGGGCAGGGAGACCGCGATGAAAACGCTGCGCACCTCGGCGACCGCAATTCTGCTCACGCTGCTCGTGAGCGCCTGCGGATCGGCGTCCTCGACCTCGACCCAGACCGCGGCAAGCGCCGCCACCACGACCACCACCGCATCCACGCCCGCTCCGCCCGCGACGACTACTACTACGACGACGACTACGCGGGCGGCCACAAAGCCGGCCCACAAGCACAGGCGACACGCCCACGCCCATGCGGCTTCGCATCGGACGGCGGTGCCCGCCGTCGCGATGCACACGACGGCGCCCCCAGCACCGCCCGCCGCTTCGACCCCGACCGAGACGATGACGACGCGTGCGACGCCGCCGCCTCCCCCGCCCACCACCGAAACGATGGCCACGCATTCGGCGCCGCCGCCTCCTCCGCCGGCGACGACCACCCACGCGAGTCCGCCCGCGGGCACCGGCTGCATCCCCCAGAACGGCGGTGGCGACGACGACTCGGACAACCACGGCGGCCCGAGCGACGGCGACGGCTGCCTCTAGCTGCGCTTGTAGTAGTCGGCGTTCAGCTTCGTGTACTGCTGCCACTCGTCGGGCAGCTGGTCCTCGGCGAAGCACGCGTCAACCGGGCACGCCTCGACGCAGGCGTCGCAGTCGATGCACTCGTCGGGATCGATGTACAGCTGGGCCTCGTCGTCGAACCCCGGCTCATCCTGCGTCGGGTGGATGCAATCGACTGGGCAGACCTCGACGCACGAGAGATCCTTGGTGCCAATGCACGGCTCGGCGATCACGTAGGTCATGGGCGCAGCGTTACACCTCAACCCGGGTTGAAGTCAAGTCGAACATGCGGCAGACGTCGATCGACTCGCAATCGCACTCGCTGCAGATCTCGAGCAGCCGGCGCACCGACGTGGCGCGCTCGATCAGCTGCTCGAGCTCGGGCAGCTTGGCGAGCGCGAGCTCACGGAGGCGCTCGTGGGCCAGCTCGTCGCGCGAGGCGAGCAGGTCCCGGATCTCTTCCAGCCCGAACCCGACTCGCTGGGCCGCGTCGATGATCGCCAGCCGACGCAGCACGTCCGGTCCGTACCGCCGCTTGCCGGAGACGCGCTCGGGCTGCGGGAGGAGACCCCGGGCCTCGTAGTACCGGATCCGCGAGGCACTCATGCCGGCCTGCCCGGCCACTTCTCCGATCGCCAGCCCTCGCCGTTCGTCGTTCATCTATCGCAGTATCCTGCCCGCTGCCGATGATCGGGGACATCCTGTGGACGCCGCCCGCGGACTGGCGGGACACGACGGAGATCGGCCGCTTCGTGAACTGGCTGCGCGACCAGCGCGGCCTCGAGTTCGGCGGCTTTGACGACCTGTACCGCTGGTCGGTCGACGACCTGGAAGGCTTCTGGGGCGGGCTCTGGGACTTCTACGGCATTCGCTCGACGCCGTACGAGCGCGTGCTCGGCAACCGCACGATGCCGGGCGCTGAGTGGTTCACCGGCGCCCGGCTGAACTACGCCGAGCACCTGGTCGGCCTCGAGGAGGACCGCGATCGGGTTGCCGTGGTGGCGCGCTCGCAGACGCGCGGGCCGCTCGAGCTCACCTTCGGGGATTTGATCGAGCAGGCCGGCCGCGTGCGGGCGGGACTCCAGCGCCTCGGCGTGACGCGCGGCGACCGCGTCGTCGCGTACATGCCGAACATCCCCGAGACGCTGATCGGCTTCATCGCGACCGCGAGCCTCGGCGCGATCTGGGCCACGTGCGCGCCCGAGTTCGGCGCCCGCAGCGTCGTCGACCGGTTCGCGCAGATCGAGCCCCGCGTGCTGATGGCCGTCGGCGGCTACGGCTATCGCAACCGGTACGTCGATCGCCGGGCCGAGGTCAAGACGATCCGGGGCCGAATCCCGTCGATCGAGCACGTGGTGGGGGTCCCGTTCGGAGAGGCGCGGATCCCGGACTCGGTGGGCTGGGAGGAGCTGACCGCGGAGAGCGCGCCGCTCGAGTTCGAGCAGGTCGCGTTCGACCACCCGATCTACGTCCTGTTCTCTTCAGGCACCACCGGCTTGCCGAAGCCGATCGTGCACGGCCACGGCGGCCAGCTGATCGAGCACCGCAAGAACCTGGGGCTCGGCTGGGACCTCAAGCCCGGCGGCCGGCTGCTGTGGTTCTCGACAACCGCGTGGATGATGTGGAACGCGCTCGTCGCGGGGCTGCAGCTGCGCTCGTCGATCGTGATGCTCGACGGCGACCCCGCCTGGCCGGACCTGCTCGAGCAATGGCGACTGGCCGAGGAGCTCCAGCCGTCGGTGATGGGGGTCGCGCCCGCGTACCTGATGGCGTGCCGGAAGGCGGGGATCCAGCCCGGGCGCGAGTGCGACCTGAGCAGCATCCGGATGCTGTGCACGGCGGGATCGCCGCTGCCGTCCGAGGGCTACCTGTACGCGTACGAGCAGCTCGGCCCGCAGCTTCTGCTGAACAACGGCTCGGGCGGGACCGACGTGTGCACCGGGCTCGTGTCGGGCAGCTTCGCGCAGCCGGTGTACGAGGGCGAGATCACCGGGCCGTGCCTCGCCGTCGACGCGCACGCGTTCGACCGCGACGGCAACGACGTGATCGGCGAGCTCGGCGAGCTCGTGATCACGCAGCCGATGCCGTCGATGCCGGTGGCGTTCTGGGGAGACGAGACCGGCGAGCGCTACCGGTCCTCGTACTTCGACGTCTATCCGGGGGTGTGGCGTCAGGGCGACTGGATCAAGTTCACCGAGCGCGGCAGCTGCATCATCACCGGTCGCTCCGACGCGACTCTGAACCGCGGCGGCGTGCGCCTCGGCACCGGCGAGTTCTACGCGGTCGTCGAGGACGTGCCCGAGGTCATCGACGCGCTTGTCGTACACCTGGAGGACGCCGGCGGCGGCGCCGGCGAGCTGCTGCTGTTCGTGGTCCCGGCCGACGGCGCCGAGTTCGATGACGCGCTCCGTGATCGGATCGCGGGCGCGCTACGGAGCGAGCTGTCGCCGCGACACGTGCCGGATCAGATCGTCTCGGTCCCCGCGATACCTCGAACCCTTACGGGCAAGAAGCTCGAGGCGCCGGTCAAGCGGATCTTGCGCGGCGAATCCTCCGAGCGGGTCGCCAGCCGCGACTCGTTGCTCGACCCGGCGGCGCTCGACGCGTTCGTCGCGCTGGCCGCCGAGCGCTCGTCGTAGTGGGCGATTCGCAGGGCACGCACGGCCGCGGCGGTACCATCCCCGCGAGGGACCGGAGATTGCCTCAGTCCCCCGAGGGAGATCGACCGAGAGGACATTTGCTTGGCCCAGACGCTTGCCACGGACGTGGCGTCAGGCTGTCGCGAACCGGAGCGCTGGCGCGTCGCCGGAGGCGACATCAAGCATAGGCTCGAGTCGTGGTCGGAGATCCTGGCCGCGACGCACCTCGCGTTCGAGGTCCACGCCACCGACCGCACCCCGGCTGACTTCCGCGGGACCGTGACGCGACGGCCGATCGGCGACCTGATGCTGGTCGACTGCGCGGCCTCGCCGTTCCTCGGCCATCGCAGCCGCGCGGTTATGAGCCCCGACGCCAAGCACGAGGAGATCCTCGGCTTCCAGCTCGTCTGCAGGGGGATCGAGACCGTCAGGGAAGGCGCGCGCGGACTGTCGCTGTCGCCCGGCAACGTGGTGATGTGGGACGGGCAGCAGCCGACCGACGTCGAGATCGTCGAGGCGTTCCACAAGCGGACGCTGCTGTTCCCGCGCGATCGCGTGCTCGCGGTGTGCCCGCGGCTGGCGGAGCTGAGGGCGCTCCCGCCGCTCGAAGACAACGGACCGGCGCGGCTGCTCGTTCGCTACATGAACGCGCTCGCGCTCGAGCAGCCCAAGCTCGAGGCGGCCGCCGGGTTCGCGGCGGCAAACGCGGCGCTCGAGCTGCTGCGGGCGGCGGTCGAGCCGTCCGTGCCCACGAGCCGGGCCGCCGCGCGCGAGGCGATGCGCGCCGAGGTCCGGCGCTACGCGAGGAACCATCTACAGGACCCAGAGCTCGGGCCGGCGTCGATCGCGCGCGCCTACTCGATCTCCGTGCGCGCGCTGCACGCGCTGTTCGAGGATGTCGACGCGTCGGTGGCGGGGCTCGTGCGCTCCGAGCGGCTGTCCCGCTGCCTCGAGGACCTGCAGCGCCCGAACGGCGGCTCGGTGACCGACATCGCGTTCCGCTGGGGTTTCTGCGACGCGGCGCATTTCTCGCGCGTGTTCAAGCGCGCGTTCGGGGTCACCCCGAGCGACGTGCGCTACGGCGCGCTGAAGAACGGCGACTAACGCCGGTCGACGACGCGGACGGCCTTGCCCTCGCTGCGGGGCACCGTCCCGGGGTCGACCACGGACACCGCGATTCGCACGCCGGTGCCTTCTTTTAGAAGCTTTTCGAGCGTTTGCCGCAAGCCGTCGCGGTCGCCGTCGAGCGCGCTCGGCTCGCACTCGAGCGTGAGCTCGTCCATCGGGCCGGGCCGCTCGAGGATCAGCCGGTAGTGCGGCCCCACCCCGTCGGCGGTCAGCATGATCTGCTCGATGTGGGACGGGTACAGGTTGACCCCGCGGATGATCATCATGTCGTCTCGGCGCCCGCCCAGCCGGATCAGCCGCGCGGTCGTCCGTCCGCAGGCGCACGGCTCGGTCGTGACCGCGCCGAGGTCGCCGGTGCGGTAGCGGATCAGCGGCAGCGCCTCCTTGGTCAACGTCGTGAACACGAGCTCGCCGTCGGTACCGGGCCCGCCCGGAGTGCCGTCGGCGGGGTCGATCACCTCGACCAGGAAGTGGTCCTCCTGGACGTGGAGCCCGTCGCGCGCGGTCAGGCACTCCGTGGCGACCCCGGGACCGCACATCTCCGACAGGCCGTAGAAGTTGATCGCCTTGATCCCGAGCGCGCTGTCGATCTTTGTCCTGAGGCCCTCGGTCCAGGGCTCGCCGCCGAACAGTCCGAGCTCGAGCGTGTTGTCCTCCGGGGCGATTCCCGCGTCTTGCAGCGCCTGCGCGATCACGAGCGAGTACGAGGGAGTCGCGACGAGCACGTGCGCGCCGAAGTCGCGCACCAGCATGGCCTGGCGGGCGGTCAAGCCGCCCGACACGGGGACCACGGTGGCGCCGATCCGCTCGCCGCCCTGATGAAACCCGAGGCCACCGGTGAACAGGCCATAGCCGTTCGCGTTGTGGATCAGCATCCCGGGACGGACGCCCGCCATCGTCATCGAGCGCGCCATCAGCTCGGTCCAGACCTCGAGGTCGGCGCGCGTGTAACCGACGACGGTCGGCTTGCCGTGGCTGCCGCTCGAAGCCTGGACGCGCACGAGCTCCTCGCGCGGGACCGCCAGCAGACCGAACGGATAGTTCTCCCTCAGGTCGCTCTTGTGGGCGAACGGGAGGCGGTCGAGGTCGTCGAGCGACTCGATGTCGTTCGGTGTCTTGACGCCAGCATCGGCGAGCCGCCCGGCTCCGAGCGGCTGTCCCTTCAGCACGCGGGCGACGGTCTCGCGCAGGCGCTCGAGTTGGAGCCCCGCGAGCTGCTCGCGGGCCATCGCCTCGGCCGCGGCGTCCCACACACTCGGTTCAGACGCGACGGCGGTCTGCATTCCAGTGCTCCTCGAGGTTGTGGACGAGCGCGGGGCTGAGCTGGCAGAACGCCTGCTCGCGGGCGTAGGTGGCCATGTACTCGCGGAAAAGGTCGAGCGGCTCCTCCCCCACGCGCATCGCGGCGCGGTTGGCGGCGGCGTTGACGAGGCCCGAGCTCGTGAGGGCATCGATCCGGCTGTCGATCGCCGCGTCGATCTCCCCCGCCTCGACGATCTCGTCGCAGATCAGATCCGCGTCGGGGTCGCCCGCCGTCCATTCGCGGCCGGACAGGATCGCCTGGCGAGCGGCACGGTCGCCCACGAACCTCGGGAGCCGCAGATTGGAGGCGCCGGGGATGATCCCCTCCTTGCGCGCCGGCAGGTACAGGCGCGAGCCGCGGATCGCGATCACGTGGTCCATGACGTGGAGCAGCTGGCACGCGCCGCCGATCGCATACCGCTCGACCGCGGCGATCCAGAGCTTCTCGCGGTTGCGGGAGTCGACGCCGCCGGCCACGCCGCGGTAGATCTTGTTGACGTAGCCCATGTCACGTACGACGTAGAACAGGTAGTCGATCCGGCCCATATAGAGCAGCGTGAGGTTGATGCCCGCGCCGAAGATGCGCTCACCCGCGTAGCGAGGGTGAGCGACCACGCCGCCGCGGAACACCCCGACCTCGATCTCGGGATCGAGCAGGACCAGATCGACGGCGGCCTCCGTCTCGGCCAGCGTGTTCCCATCCTCGGCGTTGAGGTGGCGCGCGTTGCACAGCTCGAGCACCCCGGCACGGCCCTGGCGGGTGACGCGGGCGTGGCCGAGGTCCACCGATCCGTTGGTGCGAAGCTCGTCGAGGTGGTCGAGCGCGAGCTGGGTCGGGTGCAGCATCGACTCGACCAGGTGGCGCCCGGTGCGCGGAACCTGAAGGAACTCGGCGATCAGCAGTCCCTGCGCCAGCTCGAGCCCCTCCTTGTCCGCGAGCTTTCGTGCCCGTTCGGGCTCCATCTCGGTGCGCGTCGGAGCCAGCCCCGGCACTCGATCGGCCGCCTCGTAGACGAGCTCCTCGAGCCTGACCGATCTCGTGCAGCGATCGGTCAACTCGTCGTAGAGCTGTTCCACGGACAGCCCGGCCTGCTCGAGGATCGCAGTCGGCGGCTGCTGCTCGGTCGTGGCCATCGGTTCAGCCTCCCAGCATACGGTTAGGTGAGCACTTCGAGCAGATCGGAGACACGGTCGATCACGGCGTGCGGCCGGCGGCTCTCCGGCAACTTGTCGAGCGCCGTCGCGCCGGTGATGCCGCTGCGCACGAGCACCGTGCGGGAGCCGCCCATGCGACCGAGCGCGATGTCCATGCCGACGTCGTCGCCGATCACGGCGATCTCGTCCGTCGGCATCCCGAGCCGGATGCGGATCTCCTCGACCGCGGCGCGAGAGGGCTTCCCGACGATTCTTGGCCGTGTGGCCGTCACCTTGGCGATCGCCGCGGTCACCATCGCTCCGCGGCTGAAGATGATCCCGTGGGCGCCCGCGTAGCCCCGCGCGTAGCTGCCGGTGAGCAGCGGCGCGCCCCGCTCGACAGCGCGCGCCGCACGCTCGAGCTCGTGCAGGTCGGCGTCGTCGACATGGGCGACGAACACCACCTCCGCCTCCTCGCCGCGGGCCTCGTGGATCCCGGCCTCGGCCATCCGCTCGCGGACCACCTGGGACGCGAACAGCAGTGCCGGCCGGTCTGGATGGCGCCGGCGGATGTAGTTGATCGCGCTCTCGACCGGTGTCAGCAGCTCGTCATCGGCGACCGGCAGGCCGTCCTCCCTGAGTGCGCGGGCCATCGTCTCCGAACGGACGTGGCTGCCGTTCGTGAACAGCACGAGCTTGCGTCCCGATGCGCGGATCCGCTCGAGCACCTCGACCGCGCCGGGTTGGGGCTGGGCGCGACCGTCGGGGCCGCGGTGGGCGAGCGTGCCGTCGACGTCGAACACGAACCCGCGCACGTCGTCGAGTCCCAGGTCGCGGACGCCGTCGATCGGCAGCGCCTCACGCACGGCGCCACACCACCGTGTCGCCGCCGTCGTCGTTCGCAAGCGTGAACTCCGAGATCGCGGGTCGGCGTGCGAGCTCTTGGAGCAGGGTGACAAGCGGGCTGCGTCCGGGACGGGCCGCGGGCATGGGTTGCGCCCGTCCGCGCGCCGCGATCATCGCGTCGACCTGCTCCTCGGGCATCGTCAGCCGCAGGAGGAGCTCCTCCTCGGAGATCCGCCGGCCGAACCGCTCGCGCGCGCCATCGAGGGTGATCGGCGTCAGGTCGCGCAGGCTGTGGGCCTGCGGTAGGGACAACACGCGTTCGGCGATGTTCGGGTCGACCGGCGCGGCCGGCTCGCCGTAGTGGCCGAGGAAGTAGCGGATCGTCTCGTCTGAGACGTTCACCCAGCGCTCGCCGTCGATCACGTTGCGCGCCGCCTGGCTGGCGACGAACTGCGAGACCGGCGTGACCAGGATCGGATAGCCCATCTCGGCGCGGACGCGCGTGACCTCCTCGAGCACCACGTCGAACAGCTCCGGCCGGCGCAGCTCCTCGAGCATCCGGCGCGTCGTCGTGACCATTCCGCCCGGCAGCTGGTGGGTGTAGTAGATCGCATCGAACTCGCGTGGCGCGCCGGCCGGGAGGCCCTTGGCGCGAGCGATGCCGCTGAAGTGGTCGGAGACGACCTTCTGGGCATCGAGGTCGAGATGGGTTTCGTACCCGATCGCATCAAGGTTGCGGACCGTGCTCACGACCTCCGGCTGCGAGGTGCCACGCGACAACGCGCCCGACGCCGTGTGCACGACCTGGAAGCCCGCTCGGACGCCCTCGAGGTAGACGAATGGTGCGAGGCCGATCGTGCAATGGCTGTGGAGCTCGATCGTCCGTTCGCCGGCCGCCTTGGCGAAGTGCGGCGCGAGCTCGCGGACCGCATCGGGCGTGAGCAGCCCGCCCGGGTCCTTCAGGTACAGCCGATCCATCTCCGCGCAGTCCGCCAGCGCCGCGGCGCGCTCGGCGTAGTAGCGGTGGGTGTGGACGTCGCTGATCGAATAGGTCAGCCCGATCACGATCTCCTCGATCCCCTCGCGCCGCGCAAGCTCGGCGACGCGCCGCAGCCGCCCCACGTCATTGGAGGGGTCGGCGATCTGGAGCCGCCTGATCCCGTTGCGCGCCACGAGCTTGAACGCGAGCGCCATCACGTCCTCTTCAGCAGGCGCCCACGCGATGAAGCGCATCCCCGGCGTGATCATGCTGAGCGGCGTGTTCGGCATCGCCGCGCTCATCAGCCGGATCCGCTCCCAGGGATCCTCGCGGTGGAATCTGACCGACACCGCCATGTGCGTGCTCGAGGTGAAGTCGAGCGCGTGGTAGCCGACCCGGTCCATCGTCGGCGCGATCGCGAGCACGTCGGGCGTGGTGAGCCCGGTGGCGCTCCACAGGCTCTGGTTGCCGTCGCGGGTCGTCGTGTCGACGACGTCGATCACGCTGGTCGCCGGGCCCGGAGTCATACGATCGCGCGCTCCAGCCAGTCGGTGCTGATCACGCCCCGGCGGAAGTCGTCGTGCGCGAGGACGCTGATCAGAAGCGCGCGATTGGTCTCGACGCCCTCGACGTCGAGATCCTCGAGCGCTTCTAGCAGCACGTCGATCGTGGCATCGCGGCCCTCGGCGTGCGCGATCAGCTTGGCCATCAGCGAGTCGTAGTAGGGCGGGATGGTGGCGCCGGCGCACAGGTGGGTGTCGACGCGGAGCTGCAGCAGGTCTGGGACGAAGAACAGCGACAACGTCCCCGGGCTCGGCATGAACCCGCGCGCGACGTCCTCGGCGTTGAGGCGGCATTCGATCGCGTGCCCGTCGAACACGACGTCTCCTTGCGAGAACCCGAGCGGCTCGCCGTCGGCGATTTCTATCTGAAGACGAACCAGATCGCGCTTCGTCACGGCCTCGGTGACCGGGTGCTCGACCTGGATGCGGCAGTTGATCTCTAGGAAGAAGTGCTCGCCGGTGTCTGCGTCGAGGACGAACTCGACCGTCCCGAGGTTCCGGTAGCCGATCGCTTGCGCGAACGCGACGGCCTCCGCGGTGAGTGCGTTGCGCGTCGCGGGGTCGAGGTTTGGCGCGGGTGCCTCCTCGATCACCTTCTGGTAGCGGCGCTGCACCGAGCAGTCGCGCTCGCCGAGGTGGACGACCGCGCCGTGCTCGTCGGCGGCGATCTGAACCTCGACGTGGCGGGCGGTCGAGACGAACCGCTCGAGGTACACGCGCTCGTCCCCGAACGCCGCGCCGGCCTCGCTGCGCGCGAGGCTGAGGAGGTTTTCGAGCTCGTCACGGTCGCGGGCGAGCTTGATGCCTCTGCCGCCGCCGCCGCCGGCCGCCTTCACCAGCAGCGGGTACCCGATTTCGCCCGCTGCTTCGGCCGCGTCGTCGCCGGGGGCGATTTCTCTGCCGGGGAGGACCGGGACCCCTGCGCGGGCCGCCTCCTCGCGCGCGCGGAGCTTGTCGCCGCTCAGCTCCATGACCTCGGGCGGCGGGCCGATGAAGACGAGGCCGTTCTCTTTCGCGCGCGCGGCGAGCTTCGGGCTCTCCGACAGGAATCCATAACCGGGATGGATCGCGTCGCACCCGGTGCCGACCGCCGCCTGCACGACCAGGTCGTCGCGCAGGTAGCTCTCCGTTGCCGGGGCCGGCCCGATGCACACCGCCCGGTCCGCCCGGCGCGCGGCCAGCCCGTCGCGGTCGGCGTCGGACGTGCCGACCACGGTCTCGAGCCCCAGCTCCTCGCACGCGTTCACGATCCGCAGGGCGATCTCGCCGCGGTTGGCGACGAACACGCGCTTGATCCGCTTCACGCGGGCTCCACCCGGAACAGCGGCTGCCCGTACTCGACCAGCTCGGCGTTCTCCGGAACGACCGTGGCGATCGTTCCGGACACGCCGGCGGTCACCGAGTTCATCATCTTCATGACCTCGATGATGCACACGATCGTGTCGGGCTCGACGCGCTGTCCGACGTCGACGAACGGCGGCTTGCCCGGCGCCTCGGCGCGGTAGAACGTCCCAAGCATCGGGGCGGTGATCGTGGCGAGGCCGTCGGCTTCGGCGTCCCGGACTGGCGGGGGTGCCGAGTCCTCCGGGCCGCCCGGTGGGTGCCGTACCGCGCCGCGCTCCCATCCCTCTCGAACCCAAGGGCGGCCGGACGCCTCGGCATCCCCCCCGCCCTTGCGCACGTACAGCGAGAAGCCCTCGGTCTCGATTTGTAGTTCGGTCAGCGCTGACTCATCGATGATCCGCAGGATCTCGCGGACGTCTTCGTCGCTGAGCGCCATCGTCAGTCCTTCGGCGGCCCGGCGCCGAACGTGCTCATGATCAGCGACATCGCCGACGCCGGCTTGGGCTTCTCCGGCTTCTTGGCGAGCCCGGTGACCGGTCGCGCCTGGACGACGAACAGCTCGCCGGACCCGCCGCGCGCCATCGCCCACTCGACGTCCTGGTGTCCACCGAAGTGCCGCTCGACGCGCTTGCCGACCTCGATCAGCCGGGCCAGCGCGGTGTGATCGAGGCAGGCGACGTCTCGGCGCTCATCCGGAACTTCGACGCGGACCGCCCCGGCGCCGGTCGGGTCCGGCACGTACTCGACGTCCTTGGAGTGCACGTGCTCGCGCACCACCTCGCCGGTGACCTTGCTCACGAGATAGTCGTCGGGAGTGACCTCGCCCCCAACGACCGCCAGGCCGAGGCCCCAGCTCGCGTTGATCGCCACCATGCTCGGATCGCCGCTCACCGGGTTGCACGTGAACAGCACACCGGAGACCTCGGCGTCGACCATCAGCTGCACCGTCACCCCCATCGCCGGCGGCTCCTCGGCCCGGTCGAGCCGCGCCCGGTAGCTGATCGCCGGAGGGCTGAACAGACTGACCCAGCAGTCGCGCACCGCGTCGCAGACGTGCTGGACTCCGCGGACCCACAGGTACGTCTCCTGCTGGCCGGCGAACGTCGCCTCCGCGCTGTCCTCGCCGACCGCGCTCGAGCGCACCGCCACCGGCGGCGAGTCGAGCCCGGCCGCCTTGCCGATCTGCGCGTAGTGCTGCTCGACCTCGACGCGGACGACGTCCGGAACCGGCGCGAACCGCATCGCCTCGCTGATCGCGTGCGAGGCGGTGGCGATCGCCTCGAGGTCGCCGGGGGTGACTCGCGCCAGCGCGCCCTCGATCCGGCCCTCGAGGCCGGCGTCTCGCACGAACCCGTGGAACGCGGCAGTCGAGATCGCGAAGCCCGGCGGCACCGGGATCTCAGCCGCGAGCAGCTCACCGAGGTTCGCGCTCTTGCCGCCGAAACGAGGCTCGTCGTCCCGGGTGAGCCGCTGCAACGGCCGGACGTACTCGGCGCGGTCAGCGGTGTCCGGCACTACGCCCCCTGCGCGGAGAGCAAAGTGACCGTGCCCTCGGTGCCGTCCACCCTGATCGTCTGCCCGGTGCGGATGGCGGCGGTGGCGCGGCCCGTGCCGACGACGGCCGGGAGCCCGTACTCGCGGGCCACGATCGCCGCGTGCGACATCACGCCGCCGACGTCGGTGACCGTCGCCTTGATCTTGGAGAAGATCGGCGCCCACGCCGGCGAGGTGCTGCCGCACACGAGGATCTCGTCGGCGCGCACGTCGCCGATCTGGTCGACCGACCTGACCACGCGCGCGAGGCCCTCGACCACGCCGGGCGACGCCGCGGCGCCGTTCAGCACCGACCCGCCGTCCTGCTGACGGGCCCACTCCTGCACGCGCTCGGTCGTCACCCCCCACAGCATGATTGTCATCGGGTCGGTGACCGCTTCAGGGGTCACGCCGATCGCGGGCGGCGGGGTCCACTCCCCGAGCTTCTCGAGGATCTCCTTGCGGCGGGCGACGATCGGCGGCCAGTGCTTGGGGCCGAGCGCCACGCCGCCGGTGGCCCACGTCAGCACGAGCTCGTCGAGCGCGCTCGCGACCTCGTAGCGCGAGAGCTGGAACACGTCCTCGCCGTTCTCCAGGAACTCGTTGCGCTCGAGCAGCGCGCCGAACTCGCGGATCTTGTTCCACCAGCGGGTGAGGAACCAGTAGTCGCAGAAGAACTTGTGCTCCTCGACGTACGGGAACACGGTCCGCGACAGGTTCAGCAGGTCGTTGAAGCTCGTCCGCGATTCCTCGTCGAGCAGCGCGCCGTACCCGCTCGCCAGCCGATCGCGCTCGCGCTGGATCTCCTCGGTCGGGCGGTCGATCTGCTCGCCGGCGTTCAGTGCGCTGATGTGGCCGATCAGCGCCGCGTAGGGGATGCTCGGATCGTCGAACCAGCTGCGGTAGTAGTGGTAGAGGCCGTCGCCGGTGGCCATGTTGAACCACGGGTCCTTGATCTTCTCGAGCTCCTCGAGCCAGCTTTTGCCCGCTTCTGTTTCGGCGAGTTCGGCGTCGATCTCGCTCGGCGAGCGGCCCTGCTGGAAGGCTGGGTCGACGCCGGTCTCGATCGCCAGGCGCGCCAGCCGGCGCAGCTCGGCATCGGGCCGGAACAGAAGCACGTCGATCCCGGCGACCATCTGCGCGATGTGCTGGTCGGGGATGTCGGGCAGATGGCCCTTGCAGAACTCCACGAACGTCCCGTAGGCGCCGTAACCGAGCAGCAGGAACTCGAAGTGGTGCTGCCACATCAGGTCGCCCAGCCGCAGCGCACGGCCGTAGGCGTCGAGGACCTCGTAGAACGCGGTGTTGCGGTCGTCGCCGAACGCGACCTCGTCCGGCTCGTACTCGGGGAGGTCGGGGACCCGGAGCTCGCCCAGCTCCCGGATCAGCGCCTCCATCTTCGCGCGCCACTTGCCGTACAGCTCGCTCCAGTTACCGAAGTAATAGCCGGCGCGCTTTTGGAAGAACTCCGCCCGCTCCGCGATCTTGGCCGGATCGGTCACCGGGTTGCCGGAGATGTAGATGTAGCCGTTGACGCACCGGTAGTCGATCCCCATCGCCGGCGGGACCGCGAACACGCGGTTCTGCCACGAGCCCACCGCCTGATAGGGCGAGTCGATGCAGATCACGTCGAACGCCGGCATCGCCATCGGGAAGTGCATCGAGTTCCAGAACCAAAAGCGGTTCTCGTCGATCTCGCGCCGCCGCTCGTCGAACAGCGCGTAGTAGGGGTACATCTCCTCCCAGCCCTCGCACCCCGGCGGGGTATCGATCTCGTACGGGCTCGGGAATGCCCCAGCCTTCGGCGCGGTTGTAGCCATCTGCTCCCTCTCTTCAGCTCCTTGCTCGTGAACCGCCACGAGCGCTGGAGAGTCTAAACCGCGCCCGATCGCCCCCCAAGTAGGATCGCACGCCTTGACACGACTCGTGACACTGAAAATCAAGGAGGGCCGCTGATGGCGAGAATCGTCTTGGTGCACGGGGCGTTCGGACGGGCTGCTTGCTGGGACCGGGTCGCTCCGGGCCTCCGCGCCGCGGGTCACTCGGTGGAGGCGATCGACCTCCCGGGCGCCGGCGACGACCCGACGCCGGTCGAGGAGATCACGCTCGATCGCTACGCGCAGCGCGCGTGCGAGGCGCTCGCCGGCGGCCCGCCGGCGGTGCTCGTCGGACACAGCATGGGCGGGATGGTGGTCACGCAGGCAGCGGCACGCTCTCCGGAGCACGTCGCTCGGTTGGTCTACGTCGCCGCATTCCTGCCTTCCGACGGGCAGAGCCTGATCGACATCACGGGGCTGCCCGAGGCAGCGGGCGACCAGGTGCAGGCGAACCTCGTGGTCGAGGGCGAGCCGCCGGTGGCGAGGAGCGAGCCGACGCGGTGCGCGAGGCGCTCTGTCACTGCTGCGACGATGAGCAGTTCGCCTGGTCCGCGTCGCTGCGGGGACGCCGGCCAGTGGCCCCGTTCATGGAGCCGGTGACGCTCAGCGGGCCCGGGGCGGAAGCGTTCGCGGCACTCCCGCGCGCGTACGTGATGTGCCTCCAGGACCGGGCGATCCGGCCACCGTTGCAGCGGCGCTTCATCGAGACCGCCGGCTGCGATCCGGTGATCGAGATCGACACTGACCATGCCGTGTGGGCGTCGCGGCCGGACGAGCTCGCGGCCGCGCTCAACCGGATCGCGGGGTGAGGTCAGGCACCGGCGCGCGGGGCGAGCGCTGCCGCGACCTGGCGGCCGACGAGCAGCGCGAGCTGGACGTCCAGGACCGCGTCGGCCAGCTCGGGCAGCGTCTGCGCGCCGTGCTCGAGCACGTGCACGGTGACGAGCTCGGTGACCGCGCCGACCGCGGCGCGGAACGTATACGGCGGAACCTCGGGGATCTCGGCGATGTCAGCGCGAGCGCGTCGATGGACATCGCTCAGCTGCGCGGCGAACCGGTCCTGCACGGCGGCGCGCCGGGAGAGCGCCTCGGGGCCGGCGCCGAGCACCTCGATCAGGAACGCTCGCGCGAACTCCGGGCTCGCCGCGAGCGCCTCCAGGTAGGCGTGCACCGCGGCACGGTGCGCCGCCAGCCAGTCGGGCGCGAGCGCCTCGAGCGCCTCGTCGATCGTCGCGAGCAGCTCGTCGACGGTGGCGTCGTAGGCGGCCAGGAAGCATTCGTCCTTGTTCGCGAACTGCTCGTAGAACGTCTTGCGCGAGACGCCGGCGCGCTCGATCACGTCGGCCACCGCCACCCGGGCATAGCCTTTGTCCGCGACCGCCTGCACCATCGCCGCGAGCATGCGGGTGCGCTGGGCGTGGCGGACGACCGGCCGTGGCGCGGCGTGGCGGCCGCGCGGTAGAACGTCGAGGATGTCGGTTTGGGGCGGTGCGCTCATGGGAACATCATTGTACATTGAAGAACACGACTGTTTCTACGATAGTGTGTGAGAGGCGACATGACGACAGCTGAGCGACAGTTTCGAGTGGCGATCGTGGGCGCCGGGTTCGGCGGACTCGGCATGGCGATCCGGCTCAAGCAATCCGGGATCGACGACTTCGTCGTGTTCGAGCGCGACGAGGACGTCGGCGGCACCTGGTGGGCCAACACCTACCCGGGATGCCAGTGCGACATCCCGTCGCATCTCTACAGCTACTCGTTCGCTCCAAACGCGGAGTGGTCTCGGACGTATCCGTTGCAACCCGAGATCCGCGAGTACCTGCGGGACTGCACTGATCGCTTCGCCCTGCGCGATCACATCCGGTTTTCGTGCCCGGTGCGGTCCGCCGAGTGGGACGAGGACGCGGGCGTGTGGCAGATCGACACGCCGGACGGCTCGTTCTCGGCGCAGGTGCTGGTCGGCGCGCCGGGGCCGCTCAGCGAGCCCTCGATTCCCTCGTTGCCCGGGATGGAGGACTTCCGGGGCGTCGCCTTCCATACCGCCAAGTGGGACCACTCGCGGGATTTGACCGGCCGGAAGGTCGCCGTGGTCGGCACGGGGGCGTCTGCGATCCAGACCGTGCCGGAGATCCAGCCGCTCGCCGACCGGCTGACGATCTTCCAGCGCACGGCGCCGTGGGTCGTTCCCCACCGCGACCGCCCGATCACGGAGTTCGAGCGGCGCCTGTACCGGCGCCTGCCGGCGGCGCAGCGGACCGTGCGAACCATGGTGTATTTCAGCCGCGAGCTGCTGGTGCCGGGGCTGGTGTTCCGCCCGCAACTGATGAACGCGGTGCAGAGGATGGCCGAAGGGCACCTGGCCAAGCAGGTCCCCGACGAGACGCTGCGCGCGAAGCTCACGCCGAACTACGTGATCGGGTGCAAGCGCATTCTGCCCTCGAACAAGTGGTATCCGGCGATCACGCAGCCCAACGTCGAGGTCGTGACCAGCGGCGTGACCTCATTCACCTCGGGTGGCGTCGTCGCTGCCGATGGGAGCGAGCACGAAGTCGACACGGTGATCTTCGCCACCGGCTTCCACGTCACCGAGACAGCGTTCTCCGAGGTGATCCGCGGGCGGGACGGCGTCTTGCTGTCCGACGTCTGGAACGGCAGCCCCCAGGCGTACCGCGGCGCGGCGATGCCCGACTTCCCGAACCTGTTCCTGCTCGTCGGCCCGAACACCGGCCTCGGCCACAACTCGATCGTGTTCATGATCGAGGCCCAGCTCAACTATCTGATGGGCGCGCTCGAGGCGATTGAGCGCCGCGGCGCCACCCGCATCGAGGTCCGGCGCCACGCTTACGACGCGTACAACGACCACGTCCAGTCCCGGCTCGACGGGACCGTCTGGAGCACCGGCGGCTGCGCCAGCTGGTACATCGACCGCAACGGCCGCAACAGCACGATCTGGCCCGACTTCACGTGGCGGTTCTGGCAGCAGACGCGGCGGTTCGACGAGGTCGCGTACGAACTGACCGCGCCGGCGCCGGCGTCGGTTCCGGAGCCACTCGCGGCCTGACGTCTCCGGGTTCGCCAGCGGGGTCCGCCCGCGGTCCGCCCATGTAAAGCGTGACAAAGCCCCTGGTCCGGCCGGCGCCAAGCGCACATAAGCATCCACCAGGTGCTTATGTGGACTCGGCGGCGCTGCGGCCGGTCGGTTTGCTGCGAAATGCATGTTGCCGGCAGGTGGTAACCCCGATCAGGAGCCCGGCGGCGAGCATCGCGGCGATTCCGAGGATGACCGTCACGGCGCCCGATGTCGAGGGCGGTGCTCCGTGGAGATCGAGGGCGCGCCGTGCGGGTCGAAGGCGCGGCCGCCATGCGTCCGCCGCCGCTAGGGCGCGCAGCTCGTGCGCGACCCGGAACGCTGACCGAGCTCCATCGCGCGGACCGCGCGCAGGTGGTCGGCCAGCGCCGCCGGCCCGACGGGTCCCGCCGGCAACTCGACCACAAACGCGGTGGTGCCCGGGAAGGCGTGATTCGACCACGCCGGCGCGGTGCCCGGAAGGAACGGCAGGCAGGTCGCCGGCAGGTGCGCGAGCTGTGCGTAGCGCCGAGCCACCCCGCGGTCGCCGCCGGCCATGTCGACGAGGTCCATGTGCTGGTGGTACCAGATCGTGACCGCCGGCCTGACGCGCCGGACCAGCCTTACCGCGGCTCGGGTCTCGGGCTCTGAGAGGGGATGCGGCCCCGAGTAGTAGGTCGGATCCGAGACCGGCTCCCACTGGTAGGGGAAGTTCCGGTTCAGGTCGACGCCATCGGCGTTCTGACGGGTGCCGGCGGCGGTGCCGTCGGGGTTCATCTCGGGGACGAGCCACAGCTGGACGCCCTTGACGACCGGCGTGTGCTCGAGCGCCGAGATGATCGCGAGACCCGCACATTCGTTGCCGTGGATGCAGCCGACGATGAGGATCTTGCGGCGCGCGTCGTTCGGCCCGCGCACGATCGCGATGATCCGGCGGCCCTTGACGGAGTGGCCGATCACGAGCGTCCGCATGGGGGTGGCCGGCGCGGACGCGGACGTTGCCGGCGCGGACGCGGGCGTTGCCGGCGCGGACGCGAGCCCGGCGCGCGCGGAGGCGGACCCAGCGGGCGCGGACGCGGGTACAACTGCCACGAGGACGAGCGCGGCGAGCGCCACCGCCAGTGCCTTGAGCGGCCCGATCACCACCGGTCGGATCGTAGTCCGGCGCCGGCAACACCAAAACTCAAGGAAGCCGATCGGCTTTTGATAGTTTGACCGCCCTCGTCCCACGCTACAAGGAGAGCCATGAGCGCCACCGAGGACCTACTCGCAAACAACGAGGCCTACGTGGCCGCGTTCGACAAGGGCGACCTGCCGCTCCCGCCGGCGAAGAAGGCCGCGGTCGTCGCGTGCATGGACGCCCGCCTCAACGTCTACGGCGCGCTGGGCCTCGAGGAAGGCGACGCGCATGTGATCAGGAACGCCGGTGGCGCCGTGACCGACGACACCATCCGCTCGCTGGCGATCTCGCAACGGCTGCTGGGAACTGAAGAAATAATCCTCATCCATCACACCGGATGCGGCATGCTCACGTTCACAGACGACGAGTTCAAGCGCTCGATCGAGGAGGACACCGGGATCAGGCCGGAGTGGGCGGCCGAGGCGTTCCCGGATCTCGACGCGGACGTCCGCCAGTCGATCGCGCGGCTCAAGGCATCGCCGTTCATCCCGCGCAAGGACGCGATCCGGGGGTTCCTCTACGAGGTCGAGACGGGCCGCCTGCGCGAGGTGACCTGACCGCCGGCGCCAGAGCGCTGATACACAAGAACGCCTGCGCTGGATGACTGGACTCGTTCCAACGTGCGGCGCTACCGTCGCTCTCACACGAGAGGAGTGACCATGGGCGAAGTCGAGCTGATGGCTCTGTACTGGACGGTGAGCGGGCCGGTCGAGGTCCATGTCGGGCGCGAGTGGAGCCTGTTCGACTGGCGTGATCGATGCGCGGAGGCGGCCAAGGCCGGATTCAAGGGGATCGGGCTGTGGCATGCGGACGTGTCGCACCAGCTCGAGACGCGCTCGCTCGAGGAGATGGAGGCGATCTTCCGCGACGCCGGGCTGAAGTACCTGGAGGTCGAGTTCCTGGCCGAGTTCTGGGTGGACGAGGGCGAGCCGGCGCGCATCGAGTCAGACCGGCTGCGCAAGCAGCTGTTCGACACGGCCGCGGCGTTCGACGCCCACCACATCAAGGTTGGCAACATCCCGGGCACGCCGTGCGAGCTGGGCAAGCTGACTGAGGCGTTCGCGGAGCTCTGTCAGGATGCGGCGCGCCACACCGCCGCCAAGGTCGTCTATGAGTTCATGCCGTTCGACGTCAACGTGAACACGCTCGACACGGCGCTCGCCCTCGTTCAGGACGCCGCCCAGCCCAATGGGGCCCTCGCGATCGACACGTGGCACATGGGCAAGCTCGGGATCGCGCCGGCGGACCTGACGCGGATCCCGGCAGAATATCTGGGCTGGGTCGAGCTGTCGGACGGGCAGTACGAGAACATGCCCGACCCGATCGACGAGGTCGTCAACCGGCGCAAGCTCCCGGGCGAGGGCGAGTTCGACATCACTGGATACGTCGAGGCGTGCCGGGAGGTTGGCTACGCCGGGCCGTGGGGCGTCGAGGTCCTCTCGGAGGAGCTTCGCAACCTGCCGATCGAAGACGAGTTCAGGCGCGCATACGAGACGACCGCCGCACAGTTCCGCGCCGGCGTGACGAATCCGTGAGAGGAGACCAAATGACGGAACTGGACAACGACAGGCTCGTCTGGATGTTCACCCAGATGCTGAGGATCCGGGAGTTCGAGGAACGGGTCAAGCGGACGTTCGAGGAGCATCCGGGTGTGATCCGGGGCCACACGCACCTCGCCGACGGCGCCGAGGCGTCGATCGTGGGGGCGCTGGCGACGATGAAGCCCGGCGACCAGCTCATGGCCACGTACCGCTGCCACGGGTACCCGATCGCGCTTGGTACCGACACCAAGTCGATCATGGCGGAGATCTACGGCCGCAAGGACGGCCTGTGCGGTGGTTACGGCGGCTCGATGCACCTCGTCGATCCCGGCCGAGGCTTCATGGGCACTTCGGGAATCGTCGGCCAGGGCATCCCCCAGGCCACCGGCCTCGGCTTCGCGGCCCAGCTCCGCAAGAAGGGTGAGATCGTCCTGTCCTTCTTCGGCGACGGCGCCTCCAAGCAGGGCGCGTTCCACGAGTCGCTCAACCTCGCGTCGCTGTGGAAGCTGCCCGTCGTCTACATCATGGAGAACAACAACTACAACGTGGCCACGCGCTCCGAGCAAGAGGACGCGAACGCTGCCGCCGGCGAGCCGCTCTCGACCAAGGCCGCGGCCTACAGCATGCCGGGCGTGACCGTCGACGGGACCGACCCGGTCGAGGTCTACGACGCGGTCGCCAAGGCCGCGGACCGCGCGCGCGCCGGCGACGGGCCAACGCTGATCGAGTCCAAGGTCTACCGCCTGTCAGCCCACGGCAACATCATCGCCCCGCCGGGTGTGCCGCTGCATTACCCGGAGCACGAGGCGATCACGGTGTTCGGCAACCGCGAGGAGTACGAGGCCGCGCTGCGCGGTGACCCGGTGCCGCGTTTCCGCGCGCGGTTGATCGAGCAGGGCGCGCTCGACCCGGCGCGGGCCGACGAGATCACGCAGGAGGTCCGCGACGAGATGGACGCCGCGGTCAAGTTCGCGCTCGACGACCCGTTCCCCGAGCCCGAAGCCGCCGCGCGCAACGACTACGTGTACGCCTAGGAGAAGACCATGGCACGAGAGATTCCCTACATAGCGGCGGTACAGGAGGCGATCCGCGTCGAGATGGAGCGCGACCCCACGGTCGTCTTCTACGGCCAGGACGTGGCCCCCAGCGACGAGGACCCGCTGGTGCAGGCGTTCGGACGCGACCGAGTGCGCGTGTCACCGATCTCCGAGACCGCCGAGATCGGGATGGCCGTCGGCCTCGCGCTCGCCGGCTACCGCCCGGTGGTGGAGCTGCTGATGGCCGAGTTCATGCTGGTGGCGATGAACCAGGTGGTCAACGAGGCGCCGCGCCTGCGGTACATGAGCGGCGGGCAGGTCAAGGTGCCGGCTGTGTTCAAGGCCGGCTACGGGTTCACCGCCGGCTGGGCCGGACAGCACACCGGGTCGATCTACGGGATGTTCATGGGCTTCCCCGGTCTCAAGATCGCGGTGCCGTCGACGCCCGCCGACGCCAAGGGCCTGATGGCGGCCGCGATCCGCGACGACAACCCGGTCTGCTACCTGATCAACTATCTGCTCGTGCTCGAGCACGGCGACGTGCCCGAGGGCGAGTACGTCGTCCCGTTCGGCGAGGCGGCGGTACGCCGCGCAGGCTCCGACGTGACGATCGTGGCGACGGGCTGGACTGTGGGACGGGCGCTCGCCGCCGCCGAAACGCTGAGCAGCGAGGGCATCGACGTCGAGGTGATCGATCCCCGTACGCTGAACCCGCTCGACACCGCGACGATCCTGTCCTCGGTCGAGAAGACCGGGCGGCTCGTGATCGCCGACCAGGGGACCCGTCACGGTGGTGCCTCGGCGGTGATCGCGGCCGAGGTGGCCGAGCACGGATTCGGATCGCTGAAGGCGCCGATCAGGCAGGTCACGGCGCTCGACGTGACCGTGCCCTACAGCGAGCCGATGGAGGCGTACGTCCTTCCCAACGAGGAGAAGATCGCCGGCGCCGTCCGCCAGGTTCTGGGCGAGGCGCCCGTCGCGGCATAAGCAGTGCCCGCATCCGCGCTGGACGCCGACACGGCGTATGACCTGCTGCGCACGATGTGGCGGATTCGCCTGTTCGAGGAACGGGTGGCCCAGCTCAAGCGCACGCTTCAGGTCCACGGTCTGATCCATCTGAGCATCGGCGGCGAGGGCGTCGCCGCGGCGGTGTGCCGGCAGCTTCGCGACGACGACGCGGTCTACAGCGGCCACCGCGCGCACGGCCACGCGATCGCCAAGGGAGCGCCGCTCAACCGGCTGATGGCCGAGCTGATGGGCCGCTCAGACGGAGTCTGCAAGGGGCTTGGAGGCTCGATGCACCTGGTCGACAAGGAGCACGGGTTCATGGGCGCCACCGGCGTCGTCGGCGGCAACCTCCCGCTCGCCCTGGGTACTGCACTGACGCAACACCTGAACGGCACCGATCGGGTCACCGTCGTGTTCTTCGGCGACGGGGCGGTCCAGGCGGGGCACTTCAACGAGTCGATCAACCTCGCGGCGCTGTGGAGACTGCCGGTGATCTTCGTGTGCGAGAACAACGGCATGGCCGAGTTCACCTCGCGCGAGGAGCACTCGACGATCGAGCGCGTCAGCGACGTCGTCGCTCCGTACGGGTTCGAGCGAACGACTGTGAACGGGAGCGACGTGCCGGCGGTGCACCACGCGTTCGCCAGATTCCTCCAAACCGCGCGCGCAGGCGAGGGCCCGATGTTGCTCGAGTGCGTCACCTACCGCCGTCGGGGCCACTACGAGGGCGATCCCGAGAAGTACCGCGACCCGGTGGCCGAGCAGGAGTGGGCCGAGCGCGACCCGCTCGCCCGCCTGATCGATTTTGGGATTGGGGATGACCTGATCGATAAGCGGACCGCGGACGCCATCGAGCGAGAGGCTGCTGAGGAGATCGAGCAGGCGGTGCGATTCGCGCGTGACAGCCCGTTCCCAGAGCCTGAGCTGTCGGCCCAGTTGGTCTACGCGGAATGACCGAACAGATCGAGACCACGTTCGTGCAGGCGGTCAATGCCACGCTCGCGCGCGCGATGCGCGAGGACGAGCGGGTGATCGTGCTCGGCGAGGACGTCGCCGAGGGTGGCCCCTACCTGGTCACCGCCGGGCTCGCGGACGAGTTCGGCCGCGAGCGCGTCCGCAATACCCCGATCAGCGAGGGGGCCGTCTGCGGCGTGGCCGTGGGTGCAGCCCAATCGGGGCTCAAGCCCGTCGTCGAGATCATGTTCATCGACTTCATCACGCTCGCGCTCGACCAGCTCGTGAACCAGGCGGCCAAGGCGCACTTCATGTCGGGGGGCCAGTTGTCGGTGCCGCTCGTGCTCCGCACCCAGGGCGGATCCGGCCAGCGGAACGGCGCCCAACACTCGCAGAGCCTCGAGGCGTGGCTGACGCACGTGCCGGGGCTGAAGGTCGTGATGCCGAGCGGCGCCGCGGACGCGGCCGGCCTGCTTCAGAGCGCGATCGCCGACCCCAACCCGGTGGTGTTCGTGGAGAACAAGTCGCTGTACTTCCGGCGCGAGACCGTTCCCGATCCTCCGGAACCGGTCCCGATCGGTCGCGCCCGCACGCTGAGAACGGGCAAAGACGTCACGATCGTCGCGCTGTCCCGCCTCGTCGGCGACGCGCTCGAAGCGGCGCAGAGACTCGCGGCGGACGGCATCGAGGCCGAGGTGATCGATCCGCGCACGCTGGTCCCGCTGGACCTCGACACGCTCGCGCAGTCGCTCCGGCGCACCGGCCGCGCCGTCATCGCCCACGAGGCGGTGACGGCCGGCGGGTTCGGCGCCGAGCTCGCCGCTCAGCTCCAGGCGGCCGCGTTCGACTACCTGGAGGCCCCGATCCAGCGCGTCGGCGCGCCGTACACCCCGATCCCGGTCAGCCCTTCGCTCGAGGATGCATATCGCCCAGGGGCGCAGGACATCGAAGCAGCGGTGCGAGTCGCGCTCGAGTGGGGCGAGTACGACGCGGAGCCGTGGGAGCACGGCGCGATCGCCGCGCCGCACCCGACGCCCTAAACCGGCTCGAGCTCGCCGTCCAGCGCGACGAGCGACGCCCCCGGGACCTGCTCGAGCAGGCCACGCCGGCTAAGCACGATCTCGAGATTGGTCAGCGACAGGCGGGCGTGCTCGCGGGCGACGCTGTCTGCGCGCGCGCCCTCGCGACTGGCGATCGCCTCGACCAGCCACAGATGCTGGCGGTGGGCGACGATCAGGATCTCGCGCGACTCGGGCAGCTGGGCATGCTGGAGCACGAGCGCGCTCGGCGTGGCGAACGGCAGCGACAGGACGGCGGCGAGCGTGCGCTCGAGCAGGGGGCTGTGCGCCATCTTCACCAGCCGCGCGTGGAACGTCGCGTTGAGCGCGACGTAACGCTCGAACGACTCGTAGTCGGCGCGGTGGACGAGCGGTTCGACCGCATCGTTGATCTCCTGCAGCGCACGGAGGTCGCGCCGGCTGGCTCCGTGCTCGGCGGCGAAGCGACAGGCGGTGCCCTCGAGCACGCCGCGGAGCTCGATCGCATGCCTGATGTCCGTCTGGGTGAACTCGCGGACGACGTAGCCGCCGGTGGGCAGCACGCGCAGCAGGCCCTCGTGCTCGAGCGAGGCGAGCGCGAGCCGTAGCGGCGTGCGCGACACCCCCAGGCGCTCGACCAGTCGCAGCTCGGACATGCGCTCGCCGGGCTTGAACTCGCCGCTCAGGATCTGCTCACGCAGCGCCAGGAGCGCGCGCATCATCTGCGTCCGGTTGGCTTGGTTGACCATTCGGGGGCGAGAGTATTGCTGCCGCAAACGCTGTATGCAAGAACGTCGTTTGCGGGGGACTGCAAACGATTCTTTTGGTCTCGTTAGGCGTGTGTTGCATACAGCTCCATGCCCGAATAAGATCCTCGCCTCGCCAAACCGGGGCGGTTTAACCAAATCATTTCGAGGAGGAGACAGAGGTGAGGACGGACCACCAGGGGCTGCGCGTGCGCATGATCGCGCTGGCCGCGCTTATCGGCGCGGCGTTGACGCTGGCCGCGTGCGGCAGCAGCAGCTCGAGCAGCTCAACCAGCTCGAGCAGCGCCGCGAGCGGCGCATCGAGCGCGACTAGCTCGACCACCAGCGCGAGCGCCGGCTCGAGCAACACGTCTGCCTGCGGCAAGAAGCCGGGCGTAAAGGCCACCGGCACGCCGATCAACATCGGCACGATCGACACCAAGCAGCCCGGCACGGACTTCAGCGACGGGCCGAACATGATCATCGCGTACTACAACTGCGTAAACGCGAACGGCGGCGTCAACGGCCACCCGGTGAAGCTGTACGTGATCTACGACCAGACGCAGCCGGCGCAGATCGCGGCGGCGGCCAAGCAGCTGATCCAGACCGATCACGTGGTCGGGATCGTCGGCGTGTTCGACCTGCTCGAATGCACGATCGACCAGAGCTACTGGAAGCAGCTCGGGATCTACGAGATGGGCGCGGGCATCGCCCCGGAGTGCTGGTCGACTCCGAACAGCGCCGCGGTCAACATGGGGCCGCGCTACAGCTCCGACGGAGCCGTCCAGTACGGGCTGGCTCAGCACCCGTCGAAGATCGTGTTCATCCAGTCCAACGTCCCCGGCACCGGCTACATCGCGGCCGGGCCCACCGCGCTCTCGGCGGCCTCGCACGTACCGATCACCACGCTGACGGCGAACGTGCCGATCACCGACGCGAACTCGGTGGCGCTGAACCTCGTCGACAGGGCCGGCCCGAACGGGTGGGTCGTGCTCAACTTCACCCCGCCCGAGGCGCTGGTGATCCTCCAGGCGGCGCAGAAGCTCGGGCTCGAGGATCGGGTCAAGGGATGGGGTTGCTCGACGCCGTGCAACACCGACTTCCTGGCCAAGGCGCTTGGGCCGAAGTGGAACCACAAGCTGTTCGTCAATGCCGAGCTGACCTCACCGGATGACCACAACGGCCCGGAGATGCAGCTCTACAAGAACATCCTCGCCCAGTACGGCCAGGCGGTCGCCGGTGGCCTCGGCTCGTTCAGCGAGATGGGCTACCTGCTCGGCAAGTTCTCCGTCGACGCGCTCGACACCGTCACGCCCCCGTACACGATCGCGAACGTCAACGCCGCGTTCAAGAACATCAAGAACGAGAAGACCGAGTTGCTGTGCCAGCCGTGGGTGTACGGGAGCTATCCGCTCCACATCCCGAACAACGCGGACTTCACGACGACGCCGGACAACGGGAAGATGGTCACCGCGCAGGGATGCTTCGACGTCTCCTCGGCGGACCCGCAGATCGCCGCTTACCGCAAGGTCGCGGGGACGGCCCAGTCGACGAATCCGCCGACGCAGTAGGAGAGCACGGACGCATCAGGAAGTACGTGACGCACATGCGATCAGGGCAGCCAGGGGTAAGGACGCCCTGGTCGCATGGCGTCGGGCTTGCGTCAGACCTGCTCGAGCCGGGCGGCTCGGGAGGGTGCGAGCCGGCCGTCGCGGGCTCGCTCGAGGTCGGGGCGGGCGAGGAGCGACGCGCCGGGCATCCGCTCGAGCACGTCGGGATGATCGAGCACGACCTCGAGATTGGTCCGCGCCAGCAGCGCATGCTCGCGGCCGAGGCTCTCGGCGCGAGTGCCCTGGCTGCGCTCGATCGCGTCGAGGAGGCCGAGGTGGTGGCGGTGAGCCAGCAGCAGGATGTCGCGCGATTCGGGCAATACCGCCTGCGCCATCACGAACGCGCTCGGGCTGGCGAACGGAAGCGCGATGATCCCGTCGAGGGCGCGCTCGAGCATCGGGCTTCCAGCCATCCGGAGGATTCCGGCGTGGAAGCGTTCGTTGAGGTCCACGAACAGCTCGAACGACTCGTAGTCAGCCCGGTGGACCACCTGCCCGATCGTGTCGCAGATCTCGCGCAGCGCAGCCACGTCCTCGGGGGCGGCTCCGCGCTCCGCGGCGAACCTGGCCGCGGTGCCCTCGAGCACGCCGCGCAACTCGATTGCGTCGCTGATGTCGGCCTGACTGAACTCGCGCACGACGTACCCACGCGAGCTCAGGCTGAGCAACAGGCCCTCGTGCTCGAGCGCCGCCAGCGCCAGGCGCAGCGGCGTCCGCGACACGCCCAGCGTCTTCACCAACCGCAACTCCGACATGCGCTCCCCAGGCGCAAACTCGCCGCGCAGGATCAGCTCCCGCAGACGCAGCAGCGCTCGCGTCATCTGGGTCTTGCTGTCTCGGCCGGCCACCTCTCTCCTCCTCCTCGACGCCGCGGATGCGGCGTGGCGCCAGTCTAATCCGGGCGCGCGATTGCATGCAAAACGTACAGTCGAACCTCTTAGAACTCTCATTCTTGGGGTCGTGTTAGGGCCTATTGCATGCAACTAGGCCACGCATTAGTATCGCCCGGCTCGCCAAACCCCTGGGGCGGGTTACACACACAAATCCTCGAGGAGGAGGAGATCGGTGAGGAAGTACCACCACGTTTCGCGCGTGCGGCTTGGCCTGTCGTGCGCCGCGGTCCTCGGAGTGCTGTTCATGGCAGGCTGCGGCAGCAGCAAGAGCAGCAGCACCACCAGCAGCGCCGCGGCCCCCGCAGCTTCGTCAACCTCGGCCACCAGCACAGCAGCCGCGACGAGCGCGTCCACGAGCACATCGTCGTGCGGACCCAAGCCCGGCGTTGCCGCCACCGGCACCCCGATCCCGCTCGGTGCGATCAACACCAAGCAGCCCGGGACGGACTTCACGGACATCGAGAACATGGAGGGCGCGTACTTCGCCTGCGTGAACGCGAACGGCGGCGTGAATGGCCATCCGATCAAGCTGTACAAGCTGACGGAGCCCACGCAGCCGGCGCAGATCGCCGCGGACGCGACCCAGCTGGTCCAGACCGACAAGGTGGTCGGGGAGTCGGGCAACTCCAGCATCCTCGAGTGCACGATCAACCACGCGTACTGGGAGAAGCAGAACTTCTACGTGATCGCGGCGGGGATCGCGCCGGAGTGCTACTCCACGCCGAATATCGCCGACGTGAACATGGGGCCGCGCTACAGCTCGGACGGAGCCGTTCAGTACGTGCTCACCCTGCATCCCAGCAAGATCGTCTTCGACCAGTCGAACGTGCCGGGGACGGGCTACATCGCGGCAGGCCCGGCGGCGCTGGCGGGAGCGGCCCATGTGCCGATCACGCAGTTGACCGAGAACGTGCCGATCAACGATGCGAACTCGGTGGCGCTGAAGGAGGTCGACGATGCCGGCCCGAACGGCGCGGTGGTGCTGAACTTCACCCCGCCCGAGGCGCTCGTGATCCTTCAGGCCGCCCAGAAGCTCGGGCTGGAGAACCGGGTCAAGGCGTGGGCCTGCTCCACGCCGTGCAACACCGACTTCCTGGCCCAGTCGCTGGGACCGAAGTGGGACGGCAAGTTCTTCGTGAACGCGGAGCTCGCCGACCCCGACGACACGACCACGCCGACGATGAACCTGTACAAGGCAATCCTCAAGCAGTACGGCACGGACGTGTCCGGCGGCATCGGCAGCTTCAGCGAGATGGGCTTCACGATGGGTGAGATCGCGACACACGCGCTGGAGTCGATCAACGGTCCGTACACCACCCAGAGCGTGAACGCCGCGTTCAAGGCCGTGAAGAACTACGACACCGGGATGCTGTGCCAGCTGTGGACGTTCGGCGACTATCCCCTCCATATCCCCAACAATCAGGACTACACGGTCACTCCGAGTAACGGGAAGATGGTGCTCAAGCAGGGCTGCACGAACATCTCCTCGGTCGACCCGCAGATCGCTCAATACCGCAGCGCCGCCGGTACGGCTGCGACCGCACCGGGACAGCCGGCGGGGTGAGCGAGGTCAGTTACTGAGTAAGTAGGATCCACAAACGATCAGGGCGTCCAGATAGCGCAAGTGCTCATCACCTCCGGCATCCTCGGCCTGCCGAGCTGGCAGGACTTCCAGCCGTTCCTCGTCACCGGGGTCTCGCTCGGTGCGGTGTACGCGCTGTCGGGGGTCGGGATGGTGGTCCTGTACCGGGCCACCGGGGTGCTGAACCTGGCCTTCGGGGCGGTGGGCGCGATGGGCGCCCTGATCGCGTGGCAACTGATCAACCATGCGGGCTGGAACGAGTGGCTCGCATACCTGATATGTGTGCTGTTCGGAGGCGTGCTGACGCTGTTCTACGGGATGGTGTTCGGCCCGGCCTTGGCCAAACGCGACCCGCTGGTCAAGGCGACGGCGACGCTCGGGCTGACGCTGATCCTGCTCGGGGTGATGGACCTGCTGTGGACCTCGAGCGGGGGCGCGTCGCGCTCGATCTCGTTCCCGACCGACAACGACACGTTCACGGTCGCGGGGATCCTGGTCGAGTGGACGAACGTGATCGCGCTCATCCTGGGCTTCGTGATCACGGTCGGGACGGCGTGCTTCCTGCGCTTCACGAAGCTCGGGACGGCGATGCGGGCGATGGCGAACGACCGCGAGATCACCGCTACCTTAGGCGTGCCGGTGCGACGGGTGGAGGCGTCGGCGTGGTTCGGCTGCGGCGTCCTCTCCGGTCTGGCCGGGATCCTGCTTGCCGACCTCGTGGCGCTCGACGCGACCACGCTCACGTTCCTCGTGCTGTCGTCGCTGGCTGCCACGCTGATCGCGAGACTTCGGTCGATCCCGGTCACGTTCATCGCCGCGATCGTCGTCGGGACGGTCGACGCGCTGATCACTCCGATCCAGTCGCTCACCAACTACCGTGACATGACGCCGTTCGTGTTCGCGGCGATCGCGCTGCTGTTCCAGAACCGCCGGCGCGTGATCACCGTCGGTCGGCAGGGGGTGTAGGCGATCGAGCCCACCGGCGTGAAAACTGACGAGACCCCGGCGCCGGCGCAGGAGGCGGGTGCGTCTGCGGTCTCGGGCGGGCCGGCGCGCTCGATGCGGAGAGTCGAGCCGCGCGCGATGGTGCAACCCGCAGTGGTGCTGATCCTGCTCCTGTTCGTGCTGCTGGTGGTGCCGTCGCTGTTCAGCACGTACTACATAGACGCGAGCACCCAGGTGGCGATCTACGCGATCGTCGCGCTGGGGCTCGGACTCCTGGTCGGACGGGTCGGCCTCGTGTCGCTCGGCCAGGCGGCGGTGCTGGCGATCGGCGCCTGGGTCGCCGCGAGGATCCTGTTTGCGAGCTCGATGCCGTTCCCGCTCGTGCTGCTCGCCTCGGGCCTGATCACGATGGTGCTGGGGACGCTGGTCGGTCTCCCCGCGCTGCGGCTGAGCGGCCTGTACCTCGCGCTGATCACGCTGATGCTGGCCGGCGCGATCACGGTCGTGCTGGCCACGACGAACTTCCCCAACGGAGGCCACGGCTTCCTCGGCTACAACGGCAGCACGGTCCACATCCCGCCACTCCGCCGGCCGAGCATCGCGACCGGCGAGACCTCGTACTTCCGCTATTCGGTGATCGTCGCCGTGCTGATGTTCCTGCTCGTGTTAGCGCACATCCGGACGCGACCCGGACGCGCCTGGGCGGCGATCCGCCAGAGCGAGGCCGCGGCGCTCGCCGGAGGGATCAACACCACGCTGTACAAGCTGTGGGCGTTCGCGCTGGCGTCGTTCGTGACGGGCGTCGCCGGCGGTTTGCTCGCGGGCGCGCTCCATTACCTGTACTCGATCGATTTCCAGACCCAGGACTCGATCACGCTGCTCGCGGTGGTCCTGATGGGCGGCGCCTACAGCCTGTATGGGGCGGTCCTGGCCGGGATCCTGCTTCAGTTCCTGCCGGCTCTGTTCACGAACTGGGGCATCTCCCCCGACTGGCTGACGATCCTGTTCGGGGTCGGCGTGCTCCAGGTGCTGACCACGGCGCCGCGCGGAATCGTCGATCAGTTCCCCAAGGACATGGCCCGGTTGGGCCGGCTGATCGGCCGGCTGTTCAAAGGCCGCTCCTCGGCCCCGGCAGGCGGTGAGCCATGATCGAGGTTTCTGATCTGACGGTCCGCTTCGGCGGAGTGACGCCGCTCGACAAGATGACCGTCAAGTTCGACAGCGGGACGTGCGGTCTGATCGGGCCCAACGGCGCCGGCAAGACCACGTTCTTCAACGTGCTGAGCGGGTTCGTCAAGCCGGTGGCGGGCAGCGTGTCCGCGTTCGGCGACGACCTGTTGTCGATCACCCACTTCCGCCGGGCCCGCTGGGGGGTGCGCCGCACCTTCCAGACCGAGCAGGCGATCGAGGAGCTATCGGTGTTCGACAACGTGGCGATGATCCACGAGAACTCCAAGATGAGCGGTTCGTCGCGGCGCCAGGATGTGCTCGACGCAATCGCGTTCGTCGGCATGGACATCGATCCGGCCTCCCGCGTCGGCACCCTCGGCGCGGCCCAGCGCCGCCTGGTCGAGCTCGCTCGAGCGGTCGTGGGACGACCCAGGCTAGTGCTGCTGGACGAGCCCGCCGCCGGGCTCCCCGACGAGGAGACCGGCCACATGGGCGAGGTGATCCGAAAGATTCCCGAGCAGACCGGCGCGATGACGATCCTCGTCGACCACGACATGAGCCTCGTCTCCTCTTGCTGCGAGGTGACCGCGGTGCTCGACTTCGGCAAGATGATCGCGGCGGGCCCGACTGCGGAGGTGCTCCGCGACGAGCGCGTGATCCGCGCCTACCTGGGGACCGAGGAGGTCGTATGACCACCTCGGGCGAGATGCTCCGGGTCGAGGACTTCGTCGTCGCGCGTGGCGGGCGCAACGTGGTGCGCGGGGTCTCGCTCGAGATCCCCTCAGGCGAGATCACCGCGCTGCTCGGCCCCAACGGCGCCGGCAAGTCGAGCATGGTCCTCGCGATCGGCGGGGTGCTGAAGCCGGTCGCCGGCAGGGTGATGCTCGACGAGCACGACTACGCCGGCAAGCGCCCGGAGCGCATCCGCGCTGCGGGACTCGCGATTGTCCCGGAGGGCCGGCGGCTGCTCCCCGAGCTGACCGTGGCCGAGAACCTCCGCGTCGCCACGTACACGATGACGGGCGCCGATGCCGTCGCCGGGCACGCGCGCGCGCTCGAGTTGTTCCCAGAGCTCGAGAAGCGGCTCGACTATCCGGCCCGCTCCCTGTCGGGCGGCGAGCAGCAGATGGTCGTGCTCGCCCAGGCGCTCGTGTCGCACCCGCGGTTCGTGATCATCGACGAGCTGTCGCTCGGCCTCGCGCCGGTCATCGTCAACCGGCTGGTCCCGACGATCCGATTGGTGGCCGAGTCAGGCGCCGGAGTTCTGCTGATCGAACAGTTCGCGGCGCTCGCGCTGGGGCTCGCAAACCGCGCCTACATCATGGAAGGCGGCAGGATCCAGTTCTCGGGGATGGCCAAGGAGCTGCGCGACAATCCCGAGCTGCTCCAGTCCGCGTACCTGTTGCGCGGCGCCAACGGTGCGGCCGCCGCTCAGGCGGTGGCGGGAGCCGAGCCGCGCCACACATGAGCGTCACGTCGATCGAGCACGTGCTCGTGCTCAGCGACGACATCGACCGCACCCGCGACTTCTACCGCGAGGTGGTCGGGCTCGAGGTGGGCGAGCGGCCCCCGCTCGAGTTCCCCGGCTACTGGCTGTACGCCGGCGCGACCGCCTGCGTCCACATCGCCGAGCGGGGTCCGTACGCGGCCCACGCCGCCCGGCTCGGGCTGCAGGTTCCCGAGCGGGATCCGGGCGTCGGCCCGGTCGACCACATTGCGTTCAACGCCGGCGACTACGACGCGCTGACGGAGCGGCTCGCGCGCTGCGGGGTCGGCGCCGTCACCAACACGGTGCCGGGGGGTCCGCGCCAGGTGTTCATCGAAGACCCCAACGGCGTGCGCGTCGAGATCAACGTGAGGAGCTGAACCCCTGTGACGCGGAGCACCCCGCCGTTCCGCGCCGACCACGTCGGCAGCCTGCTCCGCCCGCCCGAGCTGCTCGAGGCCCGCGATGCGTTCGACGCCGGGCGGATCGGGGCCGATGAGCTTCATACGGCCGAGGACGAGGCGATCCGCGAGGTGGTCGAGCTGCAACGCGCGGCCGGGCTTCAATCGGCCACCGACGGCGAGTTTCGCCGCGCCACCTGGCACATGGACTTCATCTACCAGCTCGGCGGGATCGAGCACGCACCCGGCGACACGAAGGTGCAGTTCCGCAACGAGCAGGGAACCGTCGAGTGGACGCCGGCGGCGATCCGCGTGGCCGAGAAGATCCATCTCGATCACACGATCTTCGCCGAGGCGTTCGAGTTCCTGAAGTCGACGGTCAACGGCGGCGCGACGCCGAAGCTCACGATCCCGTCGCCGAACATGGTCCACTACCGGGGCGGCCGCCTCGCCGTCGACGAGCGCATCTATCCCGACATGGAGGAGTTCTGGAGCGATCTGAGCGCGACCTACGCCGACGAAATCCGCGCGCTCGGCGAGCTTGGGTGCACGTACCTCCAGTTCGACGACACCTCGCTCGCCTACCTCAACGATCCGCGCCAGCGCGAGCAGATCAAGCAACGCGGGACAGGCGACGTCGAGCACCTCCACGAGAGGTACGTGCGCAACATCAACCGCGCACTCGAGGGCAAGCCCGACGGCATGGCGGTCACCACCCATCTGTGCCGGGGCAACTTCCGCTCCTCATGGGCGGCGGAAGGCAGCTACGACTTCGTCGCCGAGGCATTGTTCGGCGGCCTCGGCGTCGATGGCTTCTTCCTCGAGTACGACGATGCCCGCTCGGGCGGGTTCGAGCCGCTGCGGTTCGTGCCCAAGGGTAAGCAGGTGGTGCTCGGGCTGGTCACGACCAAGCACGGCGAGCTCGAGTCCAAGGACCTGCTCAAGCGCCGGATCGAGGAGGCGTCTCGGTACGTGCCGATCGACCAGCTGTGCCTGTCGCCGCAGTGCGGCTTCTCCTCGACCGTCGACGGCAACGTGCTGACCCGCGAGCAGGAGAGAGCAAAGCTCGAGCTGATCGTCGAAACCGCAACCGAGGTTTGGGGGGACTGAATGCGCGCCGCAGTTACCGAGGGCGTCCAGGCGATGGGCTTAGTCGAGCGCCCCGAGCCGGCGGAACCTGGTCGGGGCGAGGTCGTGATCAAGCCCGAGGCGGTTGGGATCTGCGGCTCTGACTACCACTTCTTCCTCGGCGAGCTGTCCGCAGAAGCCGGTGGATCGCAGTTCCCGCGCGTCCAGGGACACGAGATCGGAGCAACGATCGCGGCCGTCGGCCCGGACTGCCGCGAGGACCTGGCGGTCGGACAGCGGGTCGCGGTGTGGCCGCTGCGGGCGTGTGGCAAGTGCTATCCGTGCAGCGTCGGTCGTCCCAACACATGCGACTTCTTCGAGCTGATCGGGATCCACTCGGACGGCGGCTTGCAGGAGCGGCTCGCGGTCCCCGCCGAGCAGGTGTACCCGATCAAGGCCGACGACCCTGCGGTGGCCGCGCTGGCCGAGCCGGTGTCGATCGCGGTGCGGGCCGTGAACCGAGCCAATGTCTTGCCCGGCGAGCGGGTCGTGGTGCTGGGCGCCGGACCGATCGGCCAGTGCATCTGCCTGGTCGCGCGCGAGCGCGGCGCAGAGGTGCTGGTGGTCGACCTCCAGGACACCCGCCTGGCGCTGAGCCGGGACATGGGAGCGGAGACGCTGGTCTGGACCGGCCCCGACGAGGTCGTCGCGTTCGCGCGGGAATGGGGCGCTCCGGCGGGGCCGCCGAGGGGCGCTCCGGCGGCGCCGCCGAGGGGCGCTCCGGCGGGGCCGCCGAGGGCAGCGCCTGCCGGCCCGCCGGTGGCGATCGACGCGACCGGTGCCCCGGCGGCGGTGCGGGCGATGGTCGACATGGTGGCGTCGGCCGGGCGGGCCGTGCAGGTCGGAATGTCGGGCGAGGAGGTTGTGCTCCGGTTGGGCAGCCTGACCGAGAAGGAGCTCGACGTGCTCGGGGTGAGCTGCTGTGGCGCAGACGAGTTCGGCGAGGCGGTGGCGGTGGTGGAGCGCAACACGCCGCTACTGGCCCCGCTGATCAGCCACCGGTTCGCTCTCGACCAGGCACCCGACGCGATCCGGTTTGCGATCGAGAACCCGACCGATGTGATGAAGGTGGTGATCGGCGATGAGTGAGGCTGACCGGATTTACGACTACGTGATCGTCGGTGCCGGCTCCGCGGGGTGCGTGCTCGCGGCGCGGTTGAGCGAGGGCGACGCGCGCGTGGCCCTGATCGAGGCCGGAGCCGAGGACACCCAGCCCGAGATCCGCATCCCGGCCGCGTTCCCGGCGCTGTTCAAGTCGAGCTGGGACTGGGACCTGCTCGGCGAGCCCGAGCCGGGACTCGGCAACCGGCGGCTGTACCTCCCGCGCGGCCGCATGCTCGGCGGCTGCAGCTCGATCAACGCAATGATCTACATCCGCGGCAACCGCGCCGACTACGACGGCTGGGGGCAGTACGGCGTAGAGGGGTGGGGCTACGACGAGGTCCTTCGGTACTTCAAGCGCGCCGAGGACAACGAGCGCGGCGAGGACGCCTTCCACGGCGTCGGCGGACCGCTTCGCGTGTCCGACAGCCGCTCGATGCACCCGCTCGTCGACACCATGCTCGACGCCGCCCGCCAGGCCGGTCACGAGCACAACCCCGACTTCAACGGCGCGCGCCAGGAGGGCGTCGGCCGCTTCCAGCTCACGCAGTCCGACGGGCTGCGGTGGAGCACCGCCGACGCCTATCTGCGCCCCGCCGGTGACCGTCCCAATCTCGATGTGATAACGCGCGCGATGGCAACGAGGATCGTGTTCGAGGGGGCGTGCGCGGTCGGCGTCGAGGTCGTGCGCGACGGTCGCGTCGAGGCGATCCGCGCCGAGCGCGAGGTGATCCTGGCCGCCGGCGCCTACCAGTCCCCCGTGCTTCTGATGTTGTCGGGGATCGGGCCCGAGGACCAGCTCGCGCCGTTCGGTATCGAGATCCGCGAGGTGCTCCCGGTCGGCCACGGCCTGCAGGACCACTGCATGGCGCAGGTCAACTACCTGACCAACGAGCCGTCGCTGTTCGGAGTGGTGACGCCCGAGAACATCGCGCTGCTCGAGAACGAGGGCCGGGGGCCGCTGACCTCGAACATCCCCGAGGCGGCGGGCTTCTTCCGCGCCCGCGCCGGCGTCGACGCGCCCGACGTCGAGTTCCACTTCGCGCCCTCTCTGTTCTTCGACGAGGGACTGACCGCGCCCTCGGATCACGGCTACTGCTTCGGCCCGGTCGTGATCCACCCAACCAGCCGCGGGCGGGTGATGTTGCGCGCACCGCTGCCCGACTCCAAGCCGCGGATCCTCTGCAACTTCCTCACGACCGAGGAGGACCGGGAGAGCATGCTCGCGGGGATGCGGATCGCGCTCGAGATCGCCGCCCAGGCGCCGCTGCGGGCGGTCCAGCGGGCCCCGTTCAGCGTGCCCGAGTCCGACTCCGACGAGGACCTGATGCGGTTCGCCGAGCGCGCCGGGCAGAGCGTCTACCACCCGACCTCGACGTGCGCGATGGGGTCGGTCGTCGACTCCGAGCTGCGGGTCTACGGGGTTGAGGGCCTGCGCGTGGTCGACGCCTCGGTCCTGCCCGAGGTCACGCGCGGCAACACGAACGCGCCGGTGATCATGGTCGCCGAGCGCGCCGCGGACCTGATCCGGTCGGCCGCGGGGGCAGCGGCAACAGCGGCCGAGGCTTAGCGGCCGCCTGCACTCCGTTAAGACGTGTTAGCTCCTCCGCGCGGGGGGGTTAAGCCTGGGGTCGGAGCCCCGGCAGGGGTAAGGGCGTGCGTATGCTCGGCCGATAGGGCCTTTAGGGCCACCAGGCAGATCGATTCCGACGGGAGGGAGCCCAGGTGCGACGCGTGATGCTTAGCGAGGGCGGTGCCCGCCCGGGGCGGCGGCGGGTATTGGCGCTGCTCGCGGCCGCGATCGCGCCGCTCGCCCTGCTCGTGACCGGGATCGCGCTGGCGTTGCCGGGCAGCGACGGCGCCACCGGCATGGCCTCCCGTCCTCAGCATCCCGCCGAGTTCGCCTCCGCGCAGGTGACGACGCCCGCACGGAGGCGCGTGGCCAGGCCCGTCGCGGTGGCGCGCGCGGTGCTGACGATCGGCCCGAATGCGAGCACGACCCCCGTACCCGCCTTGTACTTCGGCCTGTCGACCGAGTACTGGGCGCTTCCCCTGTTCGAGCGCAACATGCCGGTGTTCGAGCGCGTCCTCGCGCTGCTGCACGTGCCCGGCAACGGGCCGCTCATGCTACGGATCGGCGGCGACTCGGCCGACCATTCGTTCTGGATGCCGAAGAAGACGACGAGGAGGATGCCGGGATGGGCGTTCGCGGTTACGCCCGCGTTCCTGGCACAGCTGCGGAGTCTCGTCGAGCGCGACCGGGTCAAGCTGATCGTCGACCTCAACCTGGTCACGGACACGCCGCTGACGGCCGCGACCTGGGCGCACGCCGCCGAGACCTCGCTCCCGCGCGGAAGCATCATCGGCTTCGAGGTCGGCAACGAGCCAGACATCTACGCCCACTCCTATTGGGTGGCGACGATCGCGCGGTCGCCGCTCGAGGCCCGGCCGCTGCCACTAGAGCTCACGCCCGACAGCTACGTCAACGACTTCGACGCGTACGCGCAGGTCCTCGGCGAGGGCGCGCCCGGCGTGCCGCTGATCGGACCGGCGGTGGCGCACCCGAGGGTCAGCCTGAAGTGGATCAAGACGCTGATCGCCGATGAGCGCCCCGAGCTCGGGGCCGTGAGCGCGCACCTGTATCCCTACTCCGCCTGCGTCAAGCACGCGTCCAACTCGAGCTATCCGACCGTCGCGCGCCTGCTCAGCTGGCAGGCCGTGGGCGCGCTGGCCAAGGACGTCGCGGGCGCGGTCAGAGTCGCGCACGACGCCGGTCTGAGGTTCCGCCTGACCGAGCTCAACTCGGTCACGTGCGGCGGAAAGGCAGGCGTCAGCAACACGTTCGCGACCGCCCTGTGGGCGCCGGACGCGCTGTTCACGCTGATGCGGGCCGGGGTGGACAGCGTGAACCTGCACGTCCGGGCCTACGCGATCAACGCGCCATTCTCACTTACGCGCAAGGGCCTGACCCCGCGGCCGCTGCTCTACGGCCTGATCATGTTCACGCGGGCGCTCGGCGCCGGTGCGCGCCTCGTGCGCCTGCAGATGTCGCACCCCCGGTCGCTGAACCTGAGCGCCTGGGCCGTCCGGGTACGCGGAGAGATGCTGCACGTGCTGGTGATCGACAAGAGCAACCGAACGGTCCGCGTCGATCTCCACCTTCCGGCCACGGGCCCGGCGACGGTCCAGCGCCTGCTCGCCCCATCGGCGAGCTCGACCGCCGGCGAGACGCTCGATGGCCAGCGGCTCGGACCGGACGGCACGTGGATCGGGACGCGCCTCACCCAGACGATCACCGCCGGCGCGCGCGGATACATGCTGACGGTGCCCCGGCGCAGCGCGGCGCTCGTGGGCGTGCGAATCGCGCCCCGGGTGACCGCCACGTCCGCGCCCGCGCTCGCGCCGACGACCCGCCGCCACCGCACGAAGGTCCGGCACCGGTCGACGGGTCACGCGGGGGCGACGATCGTGGCCGAGCAGCCGGGCCGCCGCGGCGTTCGTCGCGCCTGACCCTCAGAAGACCACGGTTGTGTTTCCGTGGCGGAGCACCCGGTCCTCGCAGTGTGCCTGCACGGCGCGCGCCAGCACCGTCCGCTCGACGTCGGCCCCGATGTGCGCCAGCGCCGCAACGTCGTCTCGGTGGCTGACCCGCATCACGTCCTGCTCGATGATCGGACCGGCGTCGAGCTCTTCGGTCACGTAATGCGCGGTGGCGCCGACGAGCTTGACCCCCCTCGCCTTGGCCCGGGCATGTGGGTTTGCGCCGGCAAACGCCGGCAGGAACGAGTGGTGGATGTTGATCACGGGCACGGCGAGCCGCTCGAGGAACTCGCCCGACAGGATCTGCATGTAGCGAGCCAGGACCACGAGCTCGCACTGAGCGTCGAGAAGCTCGAGCAGCTTCGCCTCGGCCTCGGACTTGTGCTCGGGGTCGACCGGCACGTGGTGGTAGGGCACCTCGAACAGCTCGACGTCCTGGCGCAGGTCGGGATGGTTGGAGGCGACCAGCACGATGTTCCCCTCGAGCTCGCCGCGGCGCCAACGCCACAGCAGATCGAGCAGGCAGTGGTCGTAGCGCGAGACGAGCACCGCGATGCGCTTGCGCCGCGCGGTGTCCCACAGCCGCCAGGTCATGCCGAACGGCTCGGCGACCTTCAGCCCGAACTGCTCTCCGAGGCCATCCCGCTTGTCGTGGGCGACCGCGAACTCCATCCGCAGGAAGAACGTCCCGCCTCCGGGATCGGTCGAGTACTGGTCCGAGCGGACGATGTTCGCCCCCACCTCGTACAGGAATCGCGAGACGCCGGCGACGATGCCCGGCCGATCAGGGCAGGAGATCAGCAGGCGGAGCAGGGGCTCGGCCACCGCTCACGATGTCTCGAGTGGCGCCGGCGAATGCTCGAACTGCGTGATGCGCCGTAGCTCCTCGACACGCGCGTCGACCTCGCCGGCGGTGAGCCGCTCGACGCGCTCGGTGCCGAACTCCTCGACGTTGAACGACGCGAGCGCCGTCCCGTACGCCATCGCCAGGCGCACGACCGGCTGCGTGAACGGCCTGTCGCGATGGCGGGCGAGGTAGCCGACGAACCCGCCGGCAAACGTGTCGCCGGCGCCGGTCGGATCCACGACCATCTCCAGCGGATAGGCGGGAAGCGCGAAGAACTGGTCTTCGGTGATCAGCGCGGCGCCGTATTCGCCCTGCTTGGCGACGATCAGCGACGGCCCCATCTCGAGCACGTCGCGCGCCGCCGAGAGGATGCTCGGCCGTCTCGTCAACTGGCGCAGCTCGGCGTCGTTGAGCATCACGCAATCGACGCGGCGGATCACCTCGACGAGCGCGTCGCGCGCGATGTCGATCCACAGGTTCATCGAGTCCATGGCCACGAACTGCACCTGCCCGCACTGCTCGAGCACGCTCAGCTGGAGCTCGGGCTGGATGTTGGCCAGGAACAGCACGTCGCAGTCGCGCGAGGACCCCGACAGCCGGGGCTGGAAGTCCTCGAACACGTTGAGCTGCGTGTCGAGCGTCTCACGCGAGTTGAGATCCCAGCCGTACTCGCCCGCCCAGAAGAACGTCTTGCCGTCCGGCACGCGCTCGACGTCGTCGATGCCGGTGCCGCGGGTGGCGAGCACGTCCAGGTCCTCGTCGCCGAAGTCCGCGCCGACGCGGCCGACGACGTGAACCTGGTCGAAGAACGAGGCCGCCAGCGCGAAGTGCGTGGCGGCACCGCCGAGCATCCGCTCGCGCTCGCCGAACGGCGTCTTGACCGCGTCGAACGCGACCGACCCGACGACCGTGATGCTCACGCGCGGAGAACCTCGGGGGCGCCGGCGGCGGCGCCCAGCCCGGCGGCCTCGCGGAGCGCCGGGGCCTTGTCGGTCCGCTCCCAGGTGAAGTCGTTGTCGTCGCGGCCGAAGTGTCCGTACGCAGCGGTCTTCTGGTAGATCGGGCGGTGGAGCCGCAGGTACTGCCGGAAAGCGCCCGGCCGCAGGTCGAAGTGCTCGTTGATCAGCTCCAGGATCTTCGACCGGGAGATCTTCTCGGTGCCGAACGTCTCGATCATCGTGGACACGGGATGGGCGACGCCGATCGCGTACGCGACCTGGACCTCGGCGCGATCCGCGAGGCCGGCGACGACGACGTTCTTGGCGACGTAGCGGGCGGCGTAGGCGGCGCTACGGTCGACCTTGCTCGGATCCTTGCCGCTGAACGCGCCACCGCCGTGGCGGGCCATCCCGCCGTACGTGTCGACGATGATCTTGCGGCCGGTCAGGCCGCAGTCACCCATCGGGCCGCCGATCACGAACCGGCCGGTCGGGTTGACGAGCAGGTTGCGGCGAAGCTTCTTGGGGTCGTAGAGGTCGTCGGGGAGCTCGGGCTCGACCACGTGCTCCCAGAGATCCTCCTTGAGCAGCGACTCGGCGCCGTCGCGGTGCTGGGTCGAGATCAGCACCTTCTCGACCTCAACCGGGCGCCCGTCGATGTACCGCACCGTCACCTGCGTCTTCCCGTCGGGGCGGAGGTAGGGCAGGATCTCCGCGCGCCGCACGTCCGCCAGTCGCTTGGCGAGCTTATGCGCCAGCGAGATCGGCAGCGGCATCAGCTCCTCGGTCTCGTTGGACGCATAGCCGAACATCATCCCTTGATCGCCCGCGCCGGCGATGTCGAGCTCGTCCTCGTCCTTTGCGTTGGTGCGCGTCTCGTACGCGCGGTCGACGCCTTGGGCGATGTCCGGCGACTGCTTATCGATCGCGTTGATCACCGCGCACGTGTGGTAGTCGAACCCGAACTCGGCGTTCGTGTAACCGATCCGCTTGATCGTCTCGCGAGCCACCTCGGGAATATCAACATAGGTGGTGGTGGTGATCTCGCCGGAGACCACGACAAGGCCGGTGTTCACCAGCGTCTCGCACGCCACCCGGCCGAGCGGGTCGTCGCGCAGGACCGCATCGAGCACGCCGTCCGAGATCTGATCAGCGACCTTGTCAGGGTGACCCTCGGTTACCGATTCGGAGGTGAACAGAAACTCGTTGTCGGCGTAGGTCATGGTCTTCTACCTTCCTTGTCCTTTCGGGTGATCTCGAGTAGATAGGCGGCCATAACATCCGACGCGCCGAGCTTCAGGTGATAGGCGTCGGAGAGGTCTTCCACACGTGCGATCTGGTCGCGCGCATCGTTGAAGAGCCCCGTGAACTCGAACAAGCCGAAGTCCACAACGCGAGCCCGATAGCCAAGGCGGTCCAGCAGCTGCGTGGTTCGCCGCTCGCCGATGATAGAGAGTTGCATCACGTATGCGGTCCCGTCGTCCGCTAGCGCCTCGGGCAGCATCCGGAGCAGGTGGTCGACCAGCCCGCGGCCCCAGTAGTCAAGCGGCCGGTGCGATACGACCGGCTCGAACGGATCCACCGGAGTCTGGTAGAGGCTGGCCACGATCACGTCGTAGCGTTCCTCGGGGACCCACGGGTAGAGATCCTGCACGGCAGCGCTGACCCGGTCGGCCACTCCGTTTCGAAATGCGTTTGCCATCGTGTTCTTGACCGCCGCGGGATCGATGTCGATGCCGTGCACATGCGCGGCGCCGTTGCGCGCCAGCTGAACGGTCAGCAGCCCGGTCCCGCAGCCGATGTCCAAGCATCGCTCGTGCGCGCCGATTCCTTCGCGGTAGAAGTACTTCCAGACCAGGAAGCTCCCCTGCGTGGGCGCGAACACCCCCGGCTCGACGGTGATGTCGGGGAGGTCGAGCGGGTACATGAGCCGGCCGCGCGCGTCGGCCCAGCGCGGCGCCGGCGCTCTTTTCGACTCGGTCGTGATCGACCTGACGCCCTCGTCGGGCAGCGCCTCGGGGCGGGTGTGGCCGGGCTTGGTATCGGCCAGCGCCGTTCTGGCCGCCGCGATCTGCGCGGGACCGACGCCGCAGCAACCGCCGACGATCTGCGCCCCTTCCTGGCGCCAGCGCAGCGCGAGCTCGGCGTACTCCTCGGCGCCGACGCCGGACTCTTGACGCCAGCCGGCGGCTGACAGATAACCGAGGTTGGGGTACACGCCGAGCGGCAGATCAGTGAAGTCGCGCAGCCAAGCGAGCATGCCGGTGACGTGATCTGGAGGCAGGCAGTTGAGCGCGAGCGCGCCGACCCCCATCTCCTCGAACCTCCGCGCGGCCCGCCCGAACGCGTCGCCCTCGGGACCGCCCCAGTGCTCTCCGTACACGCCGCACACGCCGTGGCGGCAGCGGCGGAAGCTCAGCCACACGGGCAGGCCGGTGTCGAGTAGAGCCTCGACCGTCGCGTACGTAGAACTGCGAATCAGAGTCAGCGTCTCCACCAGGATCAGGTCGGGCGGGTCCTGCTCGAACGCCCGCGCGAGCAGGCGGATCGTCTCGCGCCCGTCGGGGGTGTCGACGTCGCCGTTGATGCTGAAAGCCACCGCGACCTCGTCGGCGCGGCCGCCTTCGGCCGCGGCTTCGCGAGCGAGGCGGACGCCGCGCCGTGCCAAATCCATCCAGTGGATCGGCTCGCTCGTCTCCCAGAGTCTTGCCTGGCCATTGCGCAGCGCGGTGGCGAGACCCCACGTGTCGGTGCAGATCACGTCGCACCCGACCTCGACGTAGCTGCGATGGACCGCCTTGACGTCGCCGGGGTTCTCGAGGATCGCGGTTAGACCCCACAGATGCTCCTCGAGCTCGGGTCGCTCGCCGCCGACGCGGATCAGCTCGGTGCCGGTGGCGCCGTCCATGATCACCGGGTGATCGGTGGCAATCAGGCGGGTCAGACGGGCGTAGCGGCCCTCGCCCTGCTCGCCGTTGGCCAAGGCCTCCGCGTGCGCGGCCGCCGTCGAGCCTCCGGAGCCGTCTGTCGGGGTCACATGCGTGCTCACTATTGGATCTCCCTCCCGTGCCGTCTTGTGCGGCTCGCGAACCGCCACAGCTTGCCGACGGGCCGGCCGCTTCGCCACTCTCGCAGCGCCGGATTACCCTAGACTTTAGAGAGGGTCTGAAGACTAGGGTGACTCGAGGGCGGTCGAGACATCCGCGCGCGTGCCTCTCTATCGGATGGGAAATTTAGGAGTTAAGAGCAGGGCGGGCGGGAATCGTCGCCTGTACCTTCTGCGCCGTGTCAGTGACCACCGGATCCGCTGGGTCTGCTGCTCCGCTCGATGTGGTCCTGCGCCGGGCGGGAGCTGTGCTCGCGACCCGCGACGGCAGGTCGGTCGCGATGAACTTCGGGTCGGCGGCAGCCGAGCTCGCGGTGTGCGTCCGCGCGGTGGGCCTGGTCGACCGCTCGGAGCTCTCCAAGCTCGTGCTCGAAGCCCCGCCGGCGCAGCTGGCAGCGCTCACCTCGCGACTCGTCGGCGACTCGGTCGTCCCTGGCGGCGTGCTGTCCGCCGGCAACGCGTGGTGGTGTGGCGACGCGCCGGGACGCGTGATCGTGCTGTCCGATCCGAATACCGGCTCGCGGTTGCGCGATCGTCTGCACACGGATGCCCGGCGGTTCGTGACGACGACCGTGCGCGACGCCTCCGCCGAACTGGCTGCGATCGGGCTCCTCGGTCGCAACGCGGACCAGGTGTTGCGCGCGCTCGGAGGCTTCGGAGAGTCCGGCGACCCGCGCGCGGTGCCCCCGTTCGCGCACGGATCGATCGCCGGCGTACCGGTCTCTTGGCTGCTCCAGTCCGACCGCCGGGCGCTGGCTCTCGTGCCGCGCGAGCACGCCGGAGAGGCGTGGCTGGCGATCGAGCGCGCGGGGCGGCCGTTCGGGATCAGCTGCGTCGGGCACGAGGCGGCTTGCCGGTACGCGTTGCTGGAGCGTACGCGTCCAGCGGCGCTTCCGTTGGGCTGAGTCCGGCGCTCACCCCGGGGCGGCGCTGACATGGCGGACGTCCAGCGCGTGCTGGTCGAGCTGCTCGCGCTCGAGCGGGAGATCGTCGAGGCCGACTACGTGCGGCGGTCCGATGCGCTCGAGCGGGTCGGAGACGCCGTCCGGCGGCTCGGGGAGATCGGCTCGCCCCAGGGAATCCTCGACCGCGCCGCCGAGGAGCTCGGGACGAGCTCCTCGTTCGACCGGGTGACGGTCGGGGAGGTGCGCGGCGACCGCCTCGTCGTGCGATCCGTCTGGAACGATTCGGATCGCGACGGCGCGGTGGCCGCTCTGGAGGAGCTTCGCCGCGAGCCGATCCGGCTCGAGTATCCGGTCGTCGAGGACGAGGTGGCACGAGCGCAGCGGACCGAGATCGTGGAGACGCGAGTGGCGCGCTCGCGGGGCGCTCGTCGGTTCATCGACGTCTTTGGCTGGGACAGCTACGTGGTGGCGCCGGTGGTGGTGCAGGGGGTTAGCGTGGGACTGCTGCATGGCGACGCTTTCGTCAGCGGGCGGAGGCTCGATTCGCTCGACGTCGAGGTCGCGTCGCTGTACGCCGAGGGCCTCGCCGGCGTGTTCGAGCGCGCCGTCCTGCGCGAGATGTTGCAGCTGCACCACCACGAGCTGCGGTCGGCTGTCGAGTGGATGAGCAACCGCCTCGGCCAGCTTGCGACCGACGCCGGCGAGCTGAACGCGCTTCGCGCCGGCTTCGATGCATCGCTCGCGGATGCGCTGACCGCGCGAGAGGTCGAGGTCCTTCGGCTGCTGGCGCGCGGCCAGACCAACCTCGAGATCGCCCGCACGCTGGTGGTCCGCGAGGGGACGATCAAATACCACGTCAAGAACATCCTGCGCAAGCTGGGCGCGACGAGCCGCGCCGACGCTGTGTCGCGTTACGCGCGCGCCGGCGGAGCGTCCGTGTGATGAGCGCCGCCTCCGAGTTCTTCTCGGGTCCGCTCGGCGATGAGCTGTTGCGGCGACTCGAGCGCGCGAGTGCGGAGGCGCGGCAGCTGCTCGGGCTGCCCAATCCGGAGCCGGGCTTTCGCGAGGTTGATCTGGATGCGGTCCAGGCGCTGATCACGGCGCTTCGCTCGCAAATGCCCGAGGACGAGCTCGGGGCCGCTGCGATCTCGGAGCAGGAGGCGGCGCTCGAGCGGCTCCGCCACCGGTTCGAGACCCGGTTCGAGGCGCTCGAGCAGATCGCGGCTGCGATCGCCGAGGTGCGCGAGGTCACCTCGCCGCGCGAGATGCTCTTGCGAGCGCCGGCGGCACTCTGCGCGGGGTCGGTGTTCGAGCGCGCGATCCTCAGCCTGGTAAAGGGCGGGCGGATGGTCGCGGAAGCCGCTTTCTTTGCAGGGCAGGACCGGGCCGCAGCGACGACCCTGGCACAGCTCCAGGCGAACCCCCTGCGACTCGAGCACACGCTGATCGAGACCGAGCTGCTGCGGCGGCGCCGGGCCACGATCGTCGTGGACGCGGACGTCCACCCCCGCGTGGACCGCGAGACGGCGCGCCTCATGGGGTGGCGGTCGTACGCGGCCGCGCCGCTCGTCGTCGGCTCGCAGGTCGCGGGCGTGATCCACGCCGACCGAGGTCCCGGGCAGCCGCTCGACGTCCTCGACCGTGACGTCCTGTGGGAGTTCGCCACCGGCCTCGCCCAGGCGTACGAGAGCACCACCCTGCGCCGCACGCTGCGCGGCGAGCGTGACCAGATGCGCCAGTTCCTAGACTGGCTGGGCACCCGCTCGAGCGAGCTCACGGATGCGCCGGTGACTTTGTCGGCGGGAGGCCACGCCCCGCTGCCCCCTCCTCCGCCGTTGCCCGACGCCTCGCCGGCCGGACGCGGGCGCGATGACCGGGTGGTGTTCGAGGGGCTGTTGACGCGCCGCGAGCTGGACGTGCTGCGGCTGCTGGCCGAGGGCGCCACCAACCGCGCGATCGCCGACGCGCTCGTGATCTCGAGCGGGACCGTCAAGTTCCACGTCAACAGCATCCTGCGCAAGCTGCACGCGGCCAACCGGGCCGAGGCGGTGACGCGCTACCTGCGGCTGATGGGGATGCGGGTGCCCTAGCTCGGCGCCGCCCTCGCGGGGGTCTCGGGAAGAAACGTCCAGATAGTCGACGCTTCTTCCCGAGCGCCTCGCGATCAACCGCGCTTGAGCTCCTGCAACGACCACCCGTTCCCGTCCGGATCGCTGAAGAACGCGAACCGCGAACCGGGGCTTCCCTCCGGGCCGAGTTGCTGGACGTCGGTGATCTCGATGCCGTTGCCGGCCAACTCGGCCTGGGCGGCATCGATGTCCTCGACGACGAGCTGCAGGCCCTTGGTCGTGCCGGGATCGCCGAGCGGCAGGCCACGTCCGATCACGATCGATGTCGGCGAACCGGCCGGCGTCATCTGCGCCACGCGCATCCCGGGCCCGGGCTCGATGTCGTGGTCCAGATGGAACCCCACGCGGTTGACGTAGAAGTCGATCGAATCGTCCACGTCGGTCACCGGGATGCCGACGACTTCGAGGCGGTAGTCCATGGCGGTGTCTCCTGTTCGGGTTTACGTCCGTGATTCTATCAGAACGGAATAGTCCGTTCTGTTCTGATAGTGTGCGAATCATGACGTTGCCTCGTTCATCCCTGGGCGGACGGCGGGCCGAGGCGGCGCGCAACGACGGGCGCATCCTGGCCGCGGCGCGCGCGGTGTTCCTCGCCGACCCGTCGGCGCCGATCGCCGACGTGGCCAAGGAAGCCGGCGTGGGCATCAGCGCGCTCTACCGCCGCTATCCGAGCAAGGAGGAGCTGCTACGCGAGCTCGCCCGCGACGGGCTCACCCGCTACATCGAGGACCTGCGCACCGCGCTCTCAGACGAGGGCGACAAGTGGCAGGCGTACTCGGAGTGCCTACATCGCGTCGTGAATGGGCAGAGCCAGGCGCTCGCGCAGCGAGTCGCCGGAACGTTCACGCCCACGGAGTCACTCGGGCGGCTCGCCGGCGAGGCCAGTCAGCTAGCCGTCGCGCTTCACCGCCGCACTCAGGACGCAGGGGCTCTGCGCGAGGACGTCAGCCCGGCCGACGTCGTGCTCGTCCTCGAGATGATCACGTTCGTCGACCTCCCCGGCGCCGACCGAGGCCGGGCGCTGCGCCACCGCTACCTCGCGCTCGCGCTCCAGGCGCTGCGCGCGCCGGGGAGCGAGCCGCTTCCGGGCCCTGCCGCCGTCGAGAGCGATCTCACCGCACGGGGGCGCGAGCGTGGTTGGGAAGAAACCCGGAAATAGTCCGAGTTTCTTCCCAAGCGCTCCGGCTCGGACTTCAGACCGCGAAGAAGACGGTCTCGTGCGGGCCCTGGAAGCGGATGTCGAACCGGTAGCCGCCGTCGTGCGGCTCCGCGAGCAGCGTCGCACGGCGCTCGACCGGCACACGCGCCAGCACCAGGTCGGCCGCGTTGGCCTCGGCCTCGTCGGCGAAGTAGATCCGGGTGACACACCGGTGCAGCATGCCGCGGGCGAAAACCGAGACGTCGATATGCGGCGCCTGCGTCGCGCCGGCGAGGGTGGGCGGGCCCGCTACAGGCCCGGGCTTGACGGTCAGGATGTCGAACGTCCCGTCGCCGTCCTCGACGCCGTAGCGAGCGAAGCCGCGGAAGCCGTCCAGCTCCGAGGGGCCGCCGTATTCGTACATGTCGGCGAACTTCCCGTCGGGGTCCGCCTGCCAGGTCTCGAGCAGGAAGTCGGGAATCGGCACGCCGGCGCCGTCGTAGATCGTGCCCGAGATGTGGATCGCGCCCGGAGTGCCCTCGGGGACGGCGAACGGCCCGACGTCGAACGGCAGCCCGATCGCGAAATACGGGCCTACCGTCTGCGAGGGTGTCGTCTCGAAGATCAATGCGCCTCCTCGAACGGCGTCGCCCCGGGTCCGCGGAGATAGATGTCCCACTCGAACGCCTGGGCCCAGTTCGGCACGGTCCCGTGGATCGAGAAGCTCGAGATCATCCTCTGCCGCGCCTCACGGTCACGCACTGAATTAAAAATCGGGTCGTACGGGAAGAACGGGTCACCCGGGAAGTACATCTGGGTCACGAGCCGCTGGCTGAACGCCCGGCCGAGCAGCGAGAAGTGGATGTGCGCAGGCCGCCACGCGTTGTAATGGTTACCCCACGGATATGGCCCGGGCCTGATCGTCGTGAATTGGTAGCGGCCCTCGTCGTCGGTGACGCAGCGCCCGGCGCCGCTGAAGTTTGGATCGAGCGGCGCCGGCCAGCGATCCCAGCGGTGCTTGTAGCGCCCGGCCGAGTTGGCCTGCCAGATCTCGACGAGCGTCCCGCGCAGCGGCTTGCCCTCGGTGTCGAACACCCGCCCCGACACGATGATCCGCTCGCCGATCGGCTCGCCGGCGTGCTGGACCGTCAGGTCGTTGTCCGACTCGCCGACCTGGGGAGAGCCGAGCTGGGGCCCGGTGATCTCGGTGATCGTCTGCGGCAGGTAGACGAGCGGCTGCTTGGGGTGCCGCAGCGAGGTCGACTTGTACGGCGGGTAGTCGAGCGGCGGATGGGCGCCGTCGGGCTCTCGCAGGTAGCTCGTCGGCGTCTCGGCAATCGGATCGTAGATCTGACGCACCTCGCGCGGCTCGGCTTGAAGCTCCTCGGTCATGTGATTTCTATGCCTCCAGTACGACTGCCAGGCCTTGACCGACACCGATGCAGAGAGCGGCGACTCCGTAGCCGCCGCCGCGGCGTCGCAGCTCGTGGGCGAGCGACCCCAGGATACGGACGCCCGACGCGCCGAGCGGATGGCCCAACGCAATCGCGCCACCGTTCGGGTTCACCTTGTCGGGATCCAACCCCTTCCATTCGCCGATGTCGGCCAGGCATTGCGAGGCAAACGCCTCGTTCAACTCGACCACAGAGACGTCTTCCCATGTGATGCCGGCGCGTTCCAGCGCGACGTTGGCGGCCTTCACGGGGGCGATCCCGAACACATCGGGATCGACCGCCGCCGCCCCGCGCGAAACGATTCGCGCGATCGGCTCCCTGCCCGCAGCCGCGGCGCCGTTCTCGTCCGCGATCAGAGCCGCGCCGGCGCCGTCGTTGAGCGGTGACGAGTTGCCGGCGGTGACCGTCCCGCCGTCCTTCACGAACGCCGGCTTCAACTTCGCAAGCTTCTCGAGCGACGTGTCCGCTCGTATGTTCTCGTCGCGCTCGAGCTCGGTGTCGGGCACCGGGACCACCCACTCGCCGTAGAAGCCACTCTCCCACGCGGCTTGCGCGTTTCGATGGCTGCGGAGCGCGAACTCGTCCTGGGCCTCGCGCGAGACGTTGTAGATGTCCGCGAGCTTCTCGGCGCTGGCCCCGAGCGAAATCGTCCACTGGTCGGGCATGTTCGGATTGACCATCCGCCACCCGAGCGTGCTCGAGTAGAGCTCCTGCTGCTGCGAAGGGAACGCGCGCTCGGGCTTGAGCAGGATCCACGGCGCGCGGCTCATCGACTCGACCCCGCCGACGAGGACGACCTGAGCCTCGCCGGTCTCGATCATCCGGCTTGCCTGCATCGCCGCGTCGAGACTCGAGCCGCAGAGACGGTTGACCGTAGAGCCGGGGATGGACGTCGGGAGGCCGTTGAGGAGCCAGGCCATCCGGGCGACGTTGCGATTGTCCTCGCCGGCCTGGTTGGCGTCGCCGAACAGGACCTCGTCGACGCGTTCGGGTTCGAGGTCGGGGCTGCGGTCGAGCAGGGCCCTGACGACGTGCGCCGCGAGATCGTCGGGGCGGACCTTGGCCAGCCCTCCGCCGTAGCGACCGAACGGCGCGCGCACCGCATCGAGGACGTACGCGGCGCTCATCGGTCGAGCAGCTCCCGGAGCGCCGACAGCTCCTCGGCGGTCGGCGGCTCGGTGGTCTGGAGGGCGTCGCTGATCTTCAGCTCCCAGCCCGTCTGCTCTTTGACTCGAGTCACGTCGACCCCCGGATGGATCTGGGTCAGAACGAGCTCCTTCGTCTCGGGGTCGGGCTCGAGTACCCCGAGGTCCGTGATCACCGCGGTCGGGCCTTTGCCGCGGAACCCGAGGCTCTCGCGGGTAACCGGCCCGCCCGGACCGTCGCCGTGGCCGACGGTCGTGCAGAAGTCGAGCTTCTCGACAAACGTGCGCTTGACGTGCGGCGCGATCACGATCACCTCACCGCAGCTCGCCGCGATCTCGGGAGCGCCGCCGGCGCCCGGGAGGCGCGTCTTGGGGTGGTCGTAGTCGCCAATCACGGTCGAGTTGAGGTTCGCGTGCGGGTCGATCTGGGCGGCGCCGAGAAACGCGACGTCGATCCGCCCCGGACCGATCCAGTAGTTGAACATCTCGGGCACGGTCACGACCGCGTCGGCGGTCTCCGCGAGCTCGCCGTCGCCGATCGAGAGCGGGATGTGGAACGGCTTGGCGCCGATCGTGCCCGACTCGTACACGAGAACCAGGTCCGGGTTGTGGACCATCCGCGCCAGGATCGCCGCCGTGCTCGGCCGGCCGACCCCGATGAACACGGTCCTCGTGTCGCGCAGCCGGCGGGCGGCGACGATCGTCTGGATCTCGCCGGCGCTCGCGTCCTGGGCTTGGGCATCGCGGGTCTCGACGGTCATGTCGTGGAGACGTGGTTGTTGTGCAGGACGTTCGCGTTCATCCACTGGGTGAAGTGCTCGCGGTCGCGGCTCATCTTGTCCCAGAACTTGTAGAAGTCGTTGTCGCGATCGGTGATGCCGAGGCTGTACGAGGGACGGGAGCCGCCGGGCGCCTCGGCGACCATGCCGATCACCCATCCGGGGATCGTGATGCCGCCGGGCCGGGGCTCGAGCTCGTCGACGATCCGCTCGACCGTCACCAGCGATCGCTCCGAGGCCAGGATCGCTTCCTTCTGCACGCCGGGAATCCCCCACAGCTGCACGTTCCCCTCCCGGTCGGCCTCCTGGGCGTGGACGATCGCGACGTCGGGACGCAGCGCCGGCACGGCTGTCAGCCGCTCGCCCGTGAACGGGCAGGTAATCGGCGCCACCGTGGTGTGCGCCACCAGATCGGTTCCGACGTAGCCGCGCATCACCGCGCACGGCATGTCGGCAGCGCCGGCCGCGTACCGGTTCGCCATCCCGGCGTGGCTGTGCTCTTCGATCTCGACCGGCCGCGGCCACCCGTTCTCGATCGCGTCACGGAAGCGATGCAGTCCCCCGACTCCCGGGTTGCCGCCGTACGAGAACACCAGCCGGCGCGCCACGCCCATCCCGATCATCTGGTCGTAGAGAAGATCCGGGGTCATCCGGATCAGCTCGAGCTCACGCCGGCCCTGCCGCATGATCTCGTGGCCCGCCTCGAACGGGATCAGGTGCGTGAACCCCTCGAGCGCCACCGCGTCGCCGTCGCCGACGAGGCTCTCGACGGCGTCCGACAGTGACATCACCTGCGCCACGACCGGCCCCTTTCCCCCCGGCGCGCGCGCCGCGGCGCGAGGTCCACCCGGTTCGGCCTACGGTCGCACCCACGCCGGTCCCACCGCGCGGCACGACTCACCCTGCCGTGTTCGCGATGAGAACAACGGGTCACATGCCGAACTATACCAAGGCGCTCGATGCGGCGAATAGCTATCACAGAGGGCCTGAAGGCGGTCGGTGGCTGGCCGGTTGGGTGGGGACGATAAGTGCGCACTCGACGACCTCCCTGGCTCGAGTGAGTCGTTTTGGGCGCTATACCGGCCCTTAGGCGCATCTCGGCTCGGCGACGTGGTCGAGTGTCGAGTTCTCGGCCCTGATTTCCGGTGCATTGATGAGGGGGCCGGCGCTGGGGGCGGGGATGGAACCAGGCGCGACCGGGTCGGTGGCGGTCCGCGAGGCGATGGCGGACCGCGAGCCCGTGGCGGACCGCGAGCCGGTGGCGCACCGCGAGCCGGTGACGGAGCGCGAGCCGGTGACGGTCCGGGCTCGGGGGTCAGGCGCGGTCGAGCGCCGGCGCACGGGCCGCGCCGGCCGGGACCACCAGCCGGTCGCGCCCCGCCGCCAGGCCGACGATCAACTGCGGGACGAGCAGCGCAAGCAGGACGAACAGCGCCGGCGTCCACGATCCGGTGATGTCGTGAACCGCACCGATCGCGAACGGCGCCACCGCGGCGATCAGGTAGCCAACCGTCTGCACGAGGGTCGAGAGGCCGGCAGTGCTCGTGATCGTCCCCCCGCGCAGCACGATCAGGGTCAGCGCGAGCGGGAAGGCCGCGTTCTGGCCGAGGCCGAGGAGCACCACCCATAGGTAGGACGCCCACATCGGCGCGACGATCACGCCGATCCAGCCCGCAGCGATGCACGCCACGAACCCGCACACGAACGCGCGGTGGTCGCGCCGGCGGGCCGCAAACGCCGGCACCGTGAGGGCGGGGATCAGGCCGACGACCAGGGCGATGCTGAGCAGGAGGCCGGCGTGGGCGGTGCTGGCGCCGTGGCTGTGGAACACGCTCGGCAGCCAGGCGAGAGTGGCGTAGAAGCCGGCCGACTGGATCGCGAAGAACATCGTGACCGCCCAGGCGACCTTGTCGTGGAGCAGCGAACGGGCGCCGGCCACCTGATCCGCCGGCGACCCCCTCACGTCACGACGGCGCGCGAGCTGCGGCGCCCACACGACCAGCGCGACCGCCGCGGGGATCGCCCAGACCGCCAGCCCCGGTCGCCAGCCGCCGCCGAACGCGTCGGCGACCGGCACCGACACGCCCGCCGCCAGCGCGGCGAAGCCGATCAGCGTGGTGCTGTACATCCCGGTGACGAGGCCGACTCGATCGGGGAAGTTCCCCCGGACCAGGACCGGCAGCAGCACGTTCCCGACCGCGATCGCGGTGCCGGCGATCGCCGTGCCGACGAATAGAAACGCAACGCCCGGCAGCAGCCGGACGAGCAGGCCGAGCAGGAGCAGGGCGAGCGCGCCGGCGATGCTCGGTCGCGTTCCGAACCGCCTCGCCAGCGCCGGCGCGAGCGGCGCGAGCGCGCCGAAGCACAGCACGGGCAGCGCCACGAGCACGTCGGCGCCGCCGTTGGACAGGCCCGTGTCCGACTGGATCCGGTCGATCAGAGGGCCGATGCCGGCGGCGGCCGGACGCAGGTTCGCCGCGACCAGCACCATCCCGATCGCCAGCAGGACAGACGACCGCGGCCACGAGAAGCGCGGGCGGTTCAATCGACCGTGGGGAATCCGGCGCGATGCCGTACGCCGCTCGATTCCGCACCGCCGGATTCCCTTAAGGGAATTCGGCTGCATCCCGGTCAGGTCGCGATGCGAGCCCGGAGCCGAATTCCCGCGGATCGCCGAGCTCTCCACCGGCGAGCCAGTCGGCTCCGCGGCGATAGAGCCGGTCGACGCCCGGGCCGACCAGGCCGGGCATGTCGCGCTTGACGTCGTATCCGATCTGCGTCTGTACATAAGCGAGGTGGCGGTACCCGATCGGGAACCCGGCGAGCACATCGGCGTCGAGCGAGAGCGTCGCGGTGGGGTCGACCGGGTCGAGCCGATCCTTCTCGTAGATCGGCTGGCGCAGCACGATCCCCCATCGGCCGTCGCGCCGCTCGAGGAAGTCGTAGAAACGGCCGGTGCAAACCACATCGCACGAGACCCCATGCACGTCGGCCCGCTGCGAGATCGTCATCTTGGTCTGCGAGATCGCGCGACGATGGGCATTGTCGGCGGCGCCTGACGGCGGCGCCTCAGCGGCGAGCTCGACGGAATTGCCGCCGAGGAAGTGGAGGATGTTCACGCCGCGCTCGAAACCCTCGCGGCTGACGCGGATGAAGTCCGTGGCAGGGCCCTGGAACCACGTGGCCATCATGAAGCCGTCGTCGTGCCACACGGTGGCGAACCGCTCCCAGTCGCCGGCGTCGCGCCACACCACCCAGTTCTCGATGAGCTCGCGGATCTCAGCGCGGTCGTCGCTCATGCGTGCACCTCACGCGTGCACATCCTGCACCAACATCGGCACCTGGCTCGTCGGCGGGATCGGCGGGCCAGGGGGCTTGCCGCTGAGATCTGGCGTCCCGTAGGTGTGGAAGGTCTCGATCGTCTTGACCCCCCAGGCCTGGCCGCGGGCGCGCTCTGCCTGGGTCCAGACGACGGGCTCGTACGCCGGGTCGTAGATGAAATGGGTTCCGGTCGTCACCTCGACGCGGTTGCCGCCGGGCTCATACACGTACAGGAACATCCCCTGCGCGACCGCGTGCTTCGACGGGGCCGCCTCGATCGGGACGTCGGCGTCGAGGAACAGGTCGGCGGCCCGCAACAGCTCCTCGCGGGTGTCGACGAACCACGCGAGATGGTGAAGCCGGCCGTTGCCGCCGGCGTGGTCGGCCGTGTAGATGAGCTCGTGCGCGGCGATCGAAAGGCTCATCCACGCCCCCTGTTCGCTGCCGTCATCGTTGATCACCTGCTCATACACGCGATACCCGAGCTGCTCCTCGGCGAAGCGGCGGTTGGCGGCGACGTCCGAGGCCAGGACGTTGACGTGATCGATGCGCTTGACCGAGGCGCCGCGGTCGACGTGGCGCTGAGGCACGTTCTTCAGGCGGGGGCGCAGGTTCTCGGGCGGCACGTAGCGCTCCTGCTCGTAGAAGATCTCGAACCGATGACCGTCGGGATCGCGGAACTCGTACGCAGGTCCGTGCCCATGGTCCCCCGTGTTCCAGCCCATGCCGAGCCCAACCGCCTCGATCGCCGCCACTCGCCGCTCGAGCGCGGCAGGGCTCCACGCGCGAATCCCCGTGTGACCGAGGCCGGGCAGCTCGGACTCGGTCAGCTTCAGGCCGTAGGGCTGGTACTCCCCCCACCCGCGCAGGAACACCGACTGGTCCTCACGGTGCTCGATCTGCATCCCGAACAGCTCGACGAAGAACCGCAGGCTCTCCTCGGGGAACGGCGTCAGGAGCTCGGCGTGGGCGATGTGGGCCAGATCGTGGATTGGAGGATGGTCGGCGGCGCCTGACGGCGGCGCGATCGGAGGATGGTCGGCGGCGCCTGACGGCGGCGCGATTGGAGGATGGTCGGCGGCGCCTGACGGCGGCGCGATTGGAGGATGGTCGGCGGCGCCTGACGGCGGCGCGATTGGAGGATGGTCGGCGGCGCCTGACGGCGGCGCGATTGGAGGATGGTCGGCGGCGCCTGACGGCGGCGCGATTGGAGGATGGTCGGCGGCGCCTGACGGCGGCGCCTTAGGCTCGGGGGTCACGTCGCCGTTTCGACCTTATCGCGCAGGCCGTCGAGGTCGTATGACAGCGCGCCGTCCTTCAGCTTCGCGCGCTTGACCACCTCGCGCTCGGCGCGCTCGCGCGAGGCCGCGAGCACCTCCTGTACGCGCTCGGACTCGACGACCGCAACGCCGTCGGCATCGAGTACCAGCACGTCCCCCTGACGAATCGTCGCGCCGCCTATCACCACCGGCTCGCCGATCGTGCCCGCAACATCCTTCGCCGCGCCACGTACGCGAACCCAGCGTGTCCAGATCGGCAACCCGAGCTCGGCCAGCTCCTCCACGTCGCGGACCGAGGCGTCGACGAGGATCGCGGCGGCTCCGTGGACCTTGGCCTGGGTCGCGAGCAGATCGCCGACGAGCGCGACCGGCCGGGGCTCGGGCATCGTCAGCACCAGCACCTCGCCGGGCTGGACCGCCGCCATCGCCGCGTGGACCATCAGGTTGTCGTCCTGGCCGCAGCTGACCGTGCGCGCAGGGCCGGCGACGCGGGATCCGGGGACGACCTGAACCAAGTCCGCCTCGACGTATCCGCGCCGCCCGCCCGCCTCGTACACGGTGGCCGACCCCAGCTCGGCGAGCTCACCGAAAACGGAGGTCACAGCGCGCTCACCACCTGCGGCGTGACGCGCTGGAAGGCCTCCGCCTGCCGGACGTCCGCGTTCCCGGACGAGCGTCGCGCGTGGTTCCCGCGATGGTCGGCACGCTCGGCGTAATAGGTCTGGAGGTACTTCTGGGCCTTCATCTCCGACATCGCGGCGAGCTTCTTGTCGATCACGCTCGTGATGTCGACAAACGTGGTCGGGGTGAAATTGCACAGTTCGGGCTGGTGGGGCTCGAATAGGAACAGCGCCGGCGGGCTGATCGTCTTGAACGCGCTCGCCACTCCCGCGCCCGCGGCGAGCCCCCGAGCGCGGTCGACCGCGTGGTGGGCGATCGGGTGATCCGGGTTGAACGGGTCGGTGTCGGTGTGCGTGATCAGCACGTCCGGCCCGAACTCGCGGATCTTGTCGGAGATCAGACGGAGGCCGTCGCCGTCGATCTCGAGCGGATAGTCGCCGAGGTCGAGGCAGTCGAACGTCGCGCCGAGCGCGGCCGCGGCGCGCTCGGCCTCGCCGTGGCGGATCTTCTTGACGTTCTCGATCGTCTGGGGGTGGGCGGGATCCTGATTTTTCCACAGCTCGCCGGACTCGCCGCGCTCACCGTAGGAGAGCGCGATCACCGCGGCCTCCCCGCCGCCGGCGGTCGTAACCGCGATCGCTCCCCCCGCACGCCAGACGAAGTCGGCGGAGTGCGCGCCGATCACCATCATCCGGCGCGCGCTCACCGAGCCTCAGCTCCCGCCACGAGGCGCGTGTTCACCACGGCCATCACGTATATCTCCTCCTCGTTGAAGCCCGCGTCGAGCAGCCGGTCGACCATCAGGGCCATTCCGTCCTCGACCGGCGGATTGAACACCTGACCGAGATCGGTCGACAGGACCGATCGCTCGGGTCCGGTGGCACGAATGTTCTCGATCCAGCGCTCCCAGGTGACCTTCCCGGTGTGGGGGGTCGTGAAGCACCGCTCGAGCAGGGCGCCCTTGTCCGCCAGCGCGTTCTGATCCTCGACCGACAGGTTCTGCGACGGGAACTCGGGGTGGGTGATCACGATCGTCTCGACGCCCGCATCGACGGCGGCGTCAACAACCGCGAAGATCTCGTCCCGGCCGAGATGACCGGTGGCCAGGCACATCTTGTGCCGCGCGATCATCCCGAGGACCTCGTACAGCTCGGGTACGAGTGAACCGTGCTCGTCGACGACCGGCACCGGGGGGATCTCGATCCCCTGCTCGCGCAGCTCGAGCTGGAGCTTGACCCACACCGGCACCTTTGATTGAGGTTCCCGCCCACCCACCTCGCGCTCGTGCGACTCGTTAACCGAGTCGACCGTGGGCAACCAGACGGTGCGGGCACCCTCGCGCGCGGCAATCTCGACCGCCAGCGGGTTGATGCCGCCGACGGCCCGGTTCAGCGAGATCGCCCCCAGTACGTTCACGCCCGGCACCGCGGCGCGCACCACGCTCGCTCGCTCGGCGGTCGAGCCATAGTGCGACTTGAGCACGAACCCATCCATCCCGAGCTCCTTGAACGTCTGGGCCAGCGAGACGTCGTCGATGATCCGCTCGACGACGTCCGGGGAAACGTGCATGTGGGTGTCGTACGCCCCGCGCAGCAGCTCCCGCGCGCGGTCCGATGGTGAATCCGTCATTCCACTGCTCCTCTCAACGCCTCGGCCACGTGTGACAGATGGGTGCGCATCGCGGTCTGCGCCGCGTCGGGATCGCCGGCGGCGACCGCGTCGACGATCGCCTTGTGCTCGCGGAACGAGCGCTCGCGCCCGGGCAGCATGATCGTGCGGTACTGGAATCGAACCAGCTGGTACTTGAGCGTCGCGATCAGCCGAGCGGCCGTCCCGTGAGCGGAGATCTCGAGCAACGTGCGATGGAGCACCGCGTTCTCGTCCGAGGCGCCCAGCAGGTCGCCCGCGTCGAGACGCCGGCGCATCTCGTCGAGGATCCCTCGCAGGCCCTCGACGTCCTCGGGCGTGGCCCGGAGCGCCGCGTGCCGGGCGGACAACCCCTCGAGCACCGCGCGCGCCTCGAGGATCTCGACGGCTTCCTGCGCCTCCACGAGCCGCACTCGCGCGCCGCGGTGGCGCTCGTGCTCGACCAGCCCTTCGTGCTCGAGCCGGGCGAGCGCGGTGCGTACGGCGGAGCGCCCCACGCCCAGCACCTGCGTGAGATCGGTCTCGACCAGTCGTTCGCTCGGCTGAAAACGGCCGGTGACGATCGCTTCGCGCAGTCGGTCTTCCGGTCGGCTGTCGGCCGAATTGTCAACAATCTTGTCAACCACGATCGGGAATTGTAACGCGCCCCGCAAGCGGTTTGGGGTCCGAATTGTGCGAGGCCGGCCTGGCCCGAACCGACGCGACGCGGTGACCCGAACCCGCGCTATGTGGTGACCCGAACCGACGCTACGCGGTGACCCGAACCCGCGCTATGTGGTGACCCGAACCGACGCTACGCGGTGACGTGGACCGGCGCTACGCGGTGCGGCCCGGGTCGACGACGGCGCCATCGTCGTCGCCGGGCGCCAGCACGATGTCGTTCTCGAGCGACACCCACTCGCCCTCGACTCCCGCCGGCCGCTCGGGGTCCTCGGGCGGGCGCTCGACGAAGTCGCGCAGCAGCGACCCCTTCACGGCGAACACGGTGTCCGAGTCGAGGTACTTGCTGGTGGCGTCAAACACGTGCGTTGTGACGGTCTTGTAGCCGGAGGCGCGCACGATCATGTGGATGTGCGCCGGACGCCACGGGTGGCGACCGGTGGCGGCGAGCATCCTGCCGACGGGGCCGTCGTCAGGGATCGGGTACGGGACCGGGCGGACCGCGACGAACGCATAGCTGCCGTCCTCACGGGTGAGGTAACGGCCGCGGAGGTGATCCTCCTCTGCCTCGGGTCGCTGGACGGCATACAGCATGTCCGCGCCGTTCTGCCATACGTCGAGCTCGGCGCCGGCGATCGGCTCCCCCGACACATCGAGCACCCGACCGTAGACCCACGCCGGAACGCCGGCGCCGCTCTCGATCACCATGCTCTCGCCGAACTCGCGGCGCGGCGAACCGGGCACGTAGAACGGCCCGAGCACGGTCGACTCGGTGGCGCGGGCGGGCAGCTCGTGCGTGAGCGCGTCGACCAGCATCGACAGGCCGAGCGCGTCGGACCAGAGGATGAACTCCTGCCGGCGCTCGTCGGTCATGTTCCCGGTGTCGGTGAGGATCGCGATCAACTGCCGCCACTCCTCTTCGGTCAAAGACGTCTCGACGGCGAACGCGTGCAGGTGGCGGACGAGGCTCCGCATCAGGTCCCGCAGTCGCGGATCGCTGCAGCCGTCGAAGCTCGCCACCGCCGCCGCGGTTATGTCCGCCGGCGTTGTCCTCGAAGTCGATCCGGTGGCGGCCACCGCTACTCCCCCACCACGCATTCGACGAGCAGCGGCGCGCGCCGCTCGGCCAGGCCCGGCAGCGCCTCGTCCAGGACCCGGAGCAAATCGTCGTGGGTCTCCACTCGCACCGAGGGACAGCCGAGCGACCGGGCCAGGCCGCCGATGTCGACCGACTCGAATCCAGGCCATGCTCCGACGCCGCCATGCCGCCCCGCGAGCGCGTCCATCACCGCGTAGCGCCCGTTGGCGAACACAATCAGCAGCACTCCGACGTCGTACCGGGCGGCGCTCCACAGCGCCTGGATCGCGTACATCGTCGAGCCGTCGCCGAGCACCGCGACGACCGGACGATCCGGCAGCCCCATGCGCAGCCCGATCGAGCCGGCCACGCCGAACCCGAGACAGCCGTTGGCCGTGCTCAGGTAGCCGAACGGGATCCGCACCGGAACGCGCTGGTAGAGCTCAGGCTGACTCGACGGGCACTCCTCGACCAGCAGCGCGTCGTCCGGAAGCCGCTCGGCGATGGCGTCGAGGACGTGGCCGGAACGGAGCGGCTCGCCCGCGGCCGGCGGGGCCAGACGCGCCGGCCGGCGCACCGGTTCCGGCGGATTGCCCGCGCGCTCGGGCAGCTGCTCGACGAGCGCGCGGCAAGCCGCGGCAACCGGCGCAACGACGGCCAGATCGCACGGGCTGCGGTGGGCCTCCGCCTGATCGGCGGTGAGCACGGCGACGCGCGTCTCGGGCTCGACGAGGGCGACCGGCTCGTCGAACAGATACGCGCGGAAGGCGTTAGTGCCGACCGTCAGCACCACGTCGTACGGGGCCAGCGCGTCGTGCATCAGGCGACGCTGCCAGGCGAGGTGTCCGGCGAACAGCGGGTGGTCCTGGGGAAAGCCCACGCGCCGCGTGAACGGCTCCTGCCACACGGGGCAGCGCAGCCGCTCGGCCAGCGCGATCACGGCATCCCAGTCCTGCTCGTCGGGAGCGCCGACCACCAGCGCCGGCGACTGCGCGCCGGCCAGGAGATCGGCGAGCTCGGCCACCTGCGAGGTCTCCACCGAGTGCGGGCGCAAGACCTTTGCCGGCGCCCCGGCCGCGAGCTCGTCGGCGGGCTCGAGCCAGTCGCCCATCGGCACCACGAGCAGTGCCGGCCCCTTGGCGGCCTTTGCCTCGTGGTAGGCGCGGGCGATCGCGCCGGGCACGTCCTGGCTGCGACTCGGGACGTGCCTCCACACCGGATACTCGCCGGCGAGCCGCTCGAGCGCTCGCCCGGTGAGGAACGGCTCGAACGCGATCTGGCGGCGGTCCTGCTGGCCCACGAGGATCACCAGCGGCGCGCGGCAATCGCGCGCGTTGGCGATCGCGTTGACCGCGTTGCCCAGGCCGGCGACCGTGTGCAGGTTGACGAACGCCGGCTCCCCCCGGGCCAGCGCGTAGCCCGTCGCCATTCCCACGACCGATCCCTCGTGGAGGCCAAGGACGAACCGGATGTCGGACGGCAGATCGGTCAGAAACGCGATCTCGGTCGATCCGGGGTTGCCGAAGATCGTGGTCAACCCGTGGCGGCGCATGACGTCGAACGCGGCGTCTCGCACGGTCGCGCCGGTCACGCGCCGAGGGGTGCCGTTGCCCTGCGCTTCGGCGCTCTGCACCGAGGTCGAGTCGGCCATCGCGCGGATCCTACTGCGCGCTCGGTCCGCTAGTGTTCGCATGCCGAACGCCCGGCGACGACAGATCACCGTGCCTGACAAACCTCCCCAAAGCTCAGACTTCGTGCAGTCGCTGGAACGCGGCCTCGCGGTGATCCGCGCGTTCGATTCCGAGCACCGCGAGCTCGCGCTCAGCGAGGTCGCGCGCTCGACCGGCCTCACCCGCGCCGCCGCCCGCCGGTTTCTGCTCACGCTCGTCAGGCTCGGCTACGTGAACTTCTCCCAAGGCCGCTTCTCGCTGCGCCCGCGCGTGCTCGAGCTCGGATACGCATACCTGTCGAGCCTGAGCCTGCCCGAGGTGGCGCTGCCGCACATGGAGGCGCTGGTCGCCGAGGTCAACGAGTCGTGCTCGATCTCGGTGCTCGACGAGCTCGACATCGTGTACGTCGCCCGCGTCCCCACGCGGCGGATCATGAGCATCACGCTCGCCGTCGGCACACGCCTGCCGGCGTTCGTCACCTCGATGGGGCGCGTGCTCCTGGCCGGTCTGCCGGATGACGAGCTCGAAGAACGGCTCGAGCGGATCGAGGTCGTGCCGCTGACCGCGTATACCGTCAAGGACAAGGATGCGCTGCGCACGATCCTGGACGCCGTGCGCCGGCACGGCTACGCGGCCACGGACCAGGAGCTCGAGGAGGGCCTTCGCTCGCTCGCCGTCCCGCTGCGCAACTCGTCCGGCACCGTCACCGCCGCTCTGAACCTCTCGGTCCACGCCAGCCGCGCCTCGATCGCGGCGCTCCGGCGCGACTTCCTGCCGCGGGCGCTGCGCACCGCCGCGGCGATCGAAGAAGACCTGCGAGGGACCGGGGATCGGCACGCAAGCTCGTTCGCGCTGCCCGAGTCCTGAAGACGTCCCCGGCCGAGCCAAATCATCCTGGCACGTACCGAACGGGCCCTGCGGGGGTTTTACGAACGGGTCTCGGGGACAGAATCAAGGCATAGCCGGCGCGTTGTGGGCCAGTAGCCGCATTGCGTCGTGAGTAAGAGCAGTGGGACGGACGGACGGGTCGCGGTCGCACCCGCGGGCTCTCGTACGGACCCCGCGTTGGAAAGCCCCAAACGGAGGTCCGATGTCCGTCACCGCCCTCGCGCACGATGTCGCGCGTCTCCCCGACGAGGAACTACTCCTCGCTTACCACGAGGATCGGGACCCCGACGCCCGCGACGAGCTCGTCAGGCGTTTCATCCCGTTCGCACGCAAGCTGGCGCTCCGGTACGTCCACAGCCGCGAGCCGCTCGACGACCTCGTGCAGGTCGCGAGCTTGGGACTGCTGAACGCGCTCGGCCGCTTCGAGCCCGGACTGGGCAAGAAGTTCACGAGCTTTGCCGCCCCGACGATCATGGGCGAGCTGAAGCGCTATTTCCGCGACAAGGGATGGAGCGTCCACGTCCCTCGGGATCTGCAGGAGCGAGCCCTGGCGGCCAGCCGGCAGACCGAGCGGCTGTCGGCGCGCCTCGGTCGTTCGCCGACGGTCGACGAGCTCGGCGAGGTGCTCGACTGCTCCGCCGAGCAGGTGATAGAGGCACTCGACGCGGCCCACAACTACCACCCAGCGTCGCTCGACGCCCCGATCGCGCGCGAAGACGACGATCGAGCCGCGCTCGGCGAGACGCTGGGCAGCGAGGACGAGGGGTTCGAGCTTGCCGAGGATCGTCAGATGCTCGCCGCCGGCTGGGCTTCGCTCACCGACGTCGAGCGCCAGGTGGTGAGCCTGCGTCTGCTGCACGACCTCACGCAGCGCGAGATCAGCCAGCGGATCGGCTGCTCGCAGATGCACGTCTCGCGGTTGCTGCGCCGATCGATGATCCGCCTCGACGCGGCCGCCGTCGCCGGCTGAGCTCCGAGCGGGCTGCCCCCGCGGAGGAAGTACACACCACATGTCGGCATTCGGGCGCTTGCGGTCCGGCGCTGTGGGTAGCCATTGCTTAATCACACGACGCTGTGGACGCGAGGACTATGAGCGGAGAGATCGATTCACCGAGGGTGCGCCTCGAGATGACCAGCCGACCCGAGGCGGCGAGGCTGGTCCGAAGCATGTCGTCGGCCGCCGGCGAGGCGCTCGGCTTGGATCCCGAGCTGATGAGCGACATAAACACCGCGGTGAGCGAGGCCTGCAACAACGTTATCCAGCACGCCTACAGTGGCGAGCCCGGACCGTTCTCGGTCGACCTCGCGGCCACGGCGGCTGGGCTCGAGGTACAGGTCCGCGACTACGGACGAGGTATTCGAGAGGCCGCTGCCGATCACGACGGGCTGAAGGTCGGCCTGGCGCTGATGAGCGCCGTCGCCGACCGCGCTGAGTTCATACGGGCGCCCGACGGTGGAACCGAGGTGCGGCTCTGCTTCAGGGGCGCGGCCGGGGCTCGCACCACCTCGGGCCAGGCGTCGAGCGAGGCGGACGACCCACCACAGGTTTGGCAAGCGCGCGTTCCGACCGGCCTGTCGGGCGACATCGTCCTGACGGTGTCGCCCGTCGAGTTGCTGGCGCCGGTCCTCGGGCGCATCGGTCGAGCCCTCGCGCCGAGCGCCGGGTTCTCGCTCGATCGCTGCGCCGACGTCTATCTGGTCACGGACGCCCTGGGCGCCTACGCCGAGCAGGCCGCGGAGAGCGCATCGATCAGCGTGGCCCTAGAGGCTCACGACCAGCTGCTCGAGTTCGCGGTGTCCCCACTGCGGGCCGGCACGAGCCGTCGGCTCGACGCCGGAGCGACAGGGATCAGGCGGCCCGAGTCGCTGGCCTCTCTGACCGACGAGCTCACCGTGAGCGACTCGGGCGGCCACGAGCTGCTGCGGGTGGCGATGCGCGACCATCGCCGCTCCCACTGAACCGCGCTGCACCGTGGTAGCTTTGGCCCCGGCCCGAGAGCGGGGCGTGGGGAGAAGCGTGGTGCACAACGAGTTCCGCGTAGAAACGCAGACGACCGATCGGTTGACCAAGCTGGCCGTGACCGGCGAGCTCGACCTGGTGTCGAGCCCGGTGCTCGAGCGAGAGCTGGAGAAGGCGTATGGCTTGGATGCCGACTGGATCCTGCTCGACCTCAGAGGGCTCGCGTTCATGGACTCGACCGGCCTGCATCTCCTGGTCAAAGCCCAGCAGCGTGCCGAGGAGTCCGGCCGCCGGCTCGCGCTGACCAGAGGGGGCGAACAGGTACAACGGCTGCTCGACCTGACGGGCGTCGCCGACCTCGTGAGAATCGTGGAGTCGCCCGAGCAGCTGCTCGAGGCGAACCGCGCGCCCGACGGTCCCTGAGCCGATCAGGATCCGGCGCCGGCACCCGAACCGGGCGCGCTCGTCCAGTAGGTCGCGCTCATGTCCTCGTCGCCATGGTCCTTGGCGCCTTGAGCCAGCCGGCGGCGGATCGTGCTGAACAACGGCACGTCGATTTCGCGACGCTGCGCCGACTCCTCGATCAGGCGCGCGTCCTTGGCCGCGAGCGTCAGCCGGAATGACGGCTCGAAGTCGCGCTCGGCGATCGCCTTGCCCTTCAGCCGCAGGTACGGAAGGTCGAGCGCGCCCCCCTCGATCGCTTCGAACAGCAGCGCGGGGTCGAGCCCGAGTCCCTCGGCCAGGGCGATCGTCTCGGCACCGCCCTCGACGACCGTCAGCACCCAGCTGTTGACGACGAGCTTCAGTCGCGTGCCCTCGCCCGCCTCTCCCAACCACATCGTCTTCTGCCCGACCGCGTCGAAGATCGGCTGGACCGCGGCCCTCGCGCCTCGGCCGTCGTCCGGCCCCGAGGCCAGGATCACGAGCTTGCCCTGCTCGGCGGGCTGCTTGGTCCCGAGCACTGGAGCATCGATTAAGGTGACCCCGTGCGCGCCGGCGATCTCGGCGCAACGCTCGGTCCCGAACTCGCCGATCGTGCTCATCTGGAGCCAGACGGTGCCGTCGCGGACGTTCGGAAGCGCGTGTTGCACCGCGTCAATCACGGCGTCGGCGTCGGACAGCATCGTGAGGAGCACGTCGGCCCCGTCGGCGGCCTGCCCCGGGGATTCGAGCACCCGCACGCCGTCTTCCTCGAGCGGACGGGCCTTTTCGCCGGTCCGATTCCAGGCGCGCACCTCGAATCCGGCGCGCGCGAGGTTGCGAGCCATCGGCAGGCCCATGGTGCTGCCTGCGCCGAGCACTGTTATGTGTTTTTCGGTGGCCATGAGCAGCCCGTTATACCCATTGCCCGGCGCCGGTACGCGGACGGCGCACTAGTCTCACTTCGTCCGAGATGACCCAAACCGCTCTCCCTCCCGGCCCGCGGATGCCGCGGGCGCTGCAGACCGCGATCTGGTTCAGGCGTGCCCAGTGGATGATGGCGGAGTGCCGCAAGCGTTTCGGCGAGACGTTCAGGCTGAGCATCGCCCACGAGGGGACGTGGGTGATGCTCTCGAACCCCGAGGACGTCAAGGCGGTGTTCACCGGCGATCCCCGCCTGCTGCACGCCGGGGAGGCGAACCGGATCCTGCTCCCGATTCTCGGTGAGCATTCACTGCTGCTGCTCGACGGATCCGAGCACATGGCACAGCGCAAGCTGATGCTTCCACCGTTTCACGGCGCGCGGATGCAGAGCTACGGCACGCTGATGGCAGACATAGCCCGTGCGGAGATCGAGCGCTGGCCGAGCGGGACGCCGATCCGCGTCCGCCCGCGCATGCAGGCGCTCACGCTCGAGATCATCCTCCGCGCGGTGTTCGGGCTCGCCGACGGGGAGCGGCTCGCCACATTGCGGGTCGAGCTCCGGCGCGTGCTCGACCACCTGACCGATCCGCGCTGGGTGGCGTTCCTGATCGCGCTCGGGCCCGAGCGCATCCCGCGCTTTCCGCCGTTCGCGCGAGAGATCGCACGCGTCGATCGGCTCATCTACGCCGTGATCGCGGCGCGACGGGCCGATCGGGGCACCGAGGAGCGGGAAGACGTCCTGTCGATGCTGCTGTCAGCAGCGCACGAGAACGGCTCGCCGATGACAGATCGTGAGCTGCGTGATGAGCTGCTGACGCTGTTGGTGGCCGGCCACGAGACGACCGCAACCGCGCTCGCGTGGGCCGTCGAGCGACTCGCGCGCCACCCGGACAAGCTGCAGCGGCTCTCACGCGGGGTTCGCGACGGCGAGGAGGAGTACCTGCGGGCCGTCGTGTACGAGACGCTGCGCCTGCGACCGGTGATCTCGCTCGTCAACCGCACACTGAAGACGCCGATGGAGTTCGGCGGATACGAGCTCCCCGCCGGCGTCAAGGTCGTCCCGTCGATCTACCTGGTCCACCGCCGGCCGGACGTCTATCCCGAGCCCGAGCGGTTCCTGCCGGAGCGATTCCTGTCGAGGCCGCCGGGGACCTATACCTGGATCCCGTTCGGCGGCGGGATCCGTCGCTGCCTGGGCGGGGCCTTCGCGCAGTTCGAGATGGAGGTCGTGCTGCGCGAGCTGGCCGCCCGGACGGCGATCGGTCCGGCCCGCGCCAGACCGGAACGCGTCTACCGGCGCGCGATCACCGAGACCCCGAGGCACGACGCCGAGGTGATTCTGTCGCGTTAGCGCCAAACGACACCCGGCGACAGCCTTGGGGACTGCCGCCGAGTGAGGGAGGAGAGGAGAGGCAAGCGCGGCCCAGGCCGCTTCTCTCAAGTGATTTGGCCACACCGGCTGCCGCGGCGATACCCGACGGCACACTTTGTAAACCCCTTTGCGCTGAAGTTGCACAAGGAGTAGCCCCAGATGGCACCGATTTTCTGCACTACGCGGGTCGAAGTATGGTGCTTTCGGCGCGAAACGTCGACGGCTTCCGCCGCTTAGAGCCCGAGCAGCTTGGCGGCGTTTTGCTTGAGGACGAGCGGTCGGACGTCGTCCTTGATCGCAAGCTTTTCGAAATCGGCGAGCCAGCGGTCCGGGGTGATCAGCGGGAAGTCCGAGCCGAACAACATCTTGGTCTTCAGGCGGGTGTTGATGTACTGGACGAGGATCTCGGGGAAGTACTTGGGGGACCAGCCGGACAGGTCGATGTACACGTTGGGTTTGTGCACCGCGACCGCGAGCGCTTCCTCTTGCCACGGGAACGATGGGTGCGCCAGGATGATGTCCAGGCCGGGGAAGTCGGCGGCGACGTCATCCAGGCACATCGGGTTCGAATATTTCAGGTGAACGCCGCCGCCGCCGGGCATGCCGGCGCCGATGCCGGTGGTACCCGAGTGGAACAGCGCGATCAGGCCGGCCGCGGCGATGACCTCATACAGCGGGTAGAACGCGTGGTCGTTGGGCCAGAACGCCTGCGTGTTCGGGTGGAACTTGAACCCGCGGACTCCGGCCTCGATCAGCTCGCAGGCCTGCCGGACGCCGAGCTTGCCTTTGTGCGGGTCGACGCTGCCGAACGGCAGCAGGACATCAGGGTTGGCGCGAGCGGCCTCGAGCACCTCATCGTTGCCGAGGCGGTTGCGGCCCATCCCGGCTTCGTCGTCGACGGTGAAGATCACAGCGAGCATGTTCCGGTCGCGGTAGTAGTCGGCGACCTCACGCGCGCTCGGCTGCGGAGGGCTGCCCCCGAAGTAGCGAGCGGCGGCATCGAGGATCTCCGTCGTGACCGGATCCTGGGGCTGTGAGTGATTGCGCTCGGCGTGCACGTGCACGTCGATCGCCACCAACCTCTCGACGTCGATGCTCACTGGCCGCCGTACAAGCGCACGAGCGAGTCGGCGACACAGGCCGGTTTCTCGGAATCCTTGACCTCGATCGTCACCCGGGCCTTGATCTGCACGCCGCCGGGGATGTCGGTCACCTCGACGATCTCCATCCCGCCGCGCCAGAGCGCGCCGACCGGGAGCGGCGCCGGAAAGCGGACCCGGTCGAGGCCGTAGTTGACGCCCATCACCGCGTCGGTGACCTTCATAAGCTGCTGATTGACCGGCGCCACCAGCGACAGCGTCAGGAAGCCGTGGGCGATCGTGCCCCCAAACGGCGTCTGCTTAGCCCGCTCGACGTCGACGTGGATGAACTGATGGTCGTCGGTCGCGTCGGCGAACTGGTCGACGCGCCCCTGCGTCATCTCCTGCCAGTCGGTGTACCCGATGTGCGTACCCGCGCGCTCGCGCAAGCCCGCGATGTCGGTCACCAGGGAGTTCGCGCTCGTCATGTGCCGCTCCAGAGGGTCGAAGGTCCGGGGACCGGACGCTATCAACGCCGGCCGGTCGCGGCCTGGAAACGGCGTGGAAACGCTTCAGCGCCGAATCGGGGAGGCCGTTCGTCCAGACCGTAGTTGCCATGGCATCGATTAGCTCCGCATCACCGATAGGTGCCTGATGATGCGCCCGCAGGCTCATATGGCACCCGAGACCGAACGTGGAGACCACTTCTCGTGCTCTATGAGCGCCGTGCTGCTCGCACGAGTGGAGGCATTCGGAGGCGGCGACGCCGTCGCCGACGTGTTGCGGCTTGCCGGCAGCCAGCGAACCCCCGGATACCTGCGCGACATCACGAACTGGATCGCGTATGACGAGGCCGTCGCCCTGTGGCGCGCCGGCGCACTCGTCACACACCATCCGCAGTTCCCCCGAGCGGTCGGCGAGGACACCGCTCGCCGGCTCAGCGCATCGCAGGTCGCCTCGATGCTTCGTTCGCTCGGCTCGCCCGAGAGCCTGTATCGCGCGATCGCGACGAGCACGGCCGAGTTCAGCACGGTCACGAAGCTCGACGTCACCGATTCCGGCCCGGGCTTTGCCGACGTCGTCGCGGTGGCGACCGGGGGATTCCCGCGCAGCCCCGAGCACTGCGCCTGGACGGGCGGGCTGCTCACGTGCGGGACGGTTCTGTTCGGGCTCGATCCTGCGGTGGTCGAGCACGAGGAATGTCAGGCGATGGGAGCGCCGGCCTGCGTCTATCGCGTGAAATGGGATACCGCCGTGGACGTGGGCGACCACTCTCCGGAGCAGATCGCCGCGCTCCAGCACCAGCTCGACGCGATGACCGAGCGCCTCCACAGCGTGTTCGCGGCCGCCTCGGACCTGATCGCGGCCGACGACCTCGACGACGTGCTGGCCCGGATCACCGCTCGGGCCGCGCTCGAGGTCAGGGCGGTCCGCTACCTGCTGGCGGTACAGGTCGGCCCCTGGGCTGAGCTGCACTGCCATCACAAGGGGTTCGACGAGGAGGGCGTCGCCGAGTATGTGGACGAGCTCCTGCACCGCCGGCCCTCGACGCATCCGGACTCGTGGCTGGTCGTGCCGGTGCGTTCCAACCGGCGCGAGTACGGCCGGTTGCTGGCGCTCCGCCCGGCCGGTCAGAAGTTCCTCGCGCAGGAGCGGGAGCTGTTCGAGGTGTACGCGCACTACGCCGCAACCGCGCTGGACGGCGCGTCGGCGTTGATGGAGGCGAAGCGGCGCTCGGAGCAGTCGAGCGCGCTGCTGTCGCTGGCGCGCGCGCTGGCCGCCGCCGGCACGAGCCGCGAGGTCGCGGCCCGGCTGGCCGATGCGGTGCCGCTGGTGGTCGACTGCGACCGGGTGGGGGTGTGCCTGTGGGACCCCGCCCACTGCGTGCTCGTGCGCCGCGCGGTGACGACGACCCTCGATGGGACCGTCGATGCCGAGGACACCATGTGGGACCCCATTCCCGGCACTCCGCTGCACCGCATGATCAGGGATCTGAGCGCCGAACCGCTGTTCGTCGACGACACGATCGACGACCCCCAGCTGCTCGAGATGCTCACGGTCCTCGGGCTCGCCGCGACGATCCTGGTGCCGCTCGTCAGCGCCGACTCGTTCCTCGGGCTCCTGATCGTCTCGGTATTCGACCATCCCGAGCGCCTCAGGCCGACTCCGGACCTGCTCGACCGCCTGTCCGGCGTCGCCGCCCAGGCCACCACCGCCCTTCAGAACGGCCGTCTGGTCGACGAGATGACCCACCAGGCGATGCACGACCAGCTGACCGGCCTCGCCAACCGGCTGCAGTTCACCGGCCAGCTCCGGGACGCGCTCAGCCGCGCGCGCGAGGAGATCCAACCCGTCACGCTGCTGTACATGGATCTCGACGGCTTCAAGCCGGTCAACGACGAGTTCGGACACGACGTCGGCGACCAGCTGCTCGTGGCCGTGGCCAAGCGCCTGGCCTCGTGCACACGCGCCGAGGACACCGTCGCCCGCCTCGGCGGCGACGAGTTCGCGGTCCTGATCGCATCACAGACCGCGCCGGCGGATGCGGAGGAGGTCTCCGATCGCCTGGCCGCCGCCGTTATGCGGCCGTTCGTGATCGACGGCCATCAACTGCACCTCGGGATCAGCATCGGCCGCGCGGTATTTCCGATCGACGCCGACGACGCGGACGGGCTGCTGCGCTGCGCAGACGCGGCGATGTTCAGCGTGAAGCGGAGCACCTATTCCCGCGCGCTTCACCCCGGCCGCAGTCGCTGATCCGCGCTTTTCGCGCGGCGTACGACGAGAAGGTCGGCGCCGGGTGGCTCGAGGCGTATTTCCGGCAGTTCTACGGGGTCCAGATCCAGGATCCGGCGCTCTACCACGTCGTGCTCTACTCGACCTCGATCGATTTCGACGCCTGCGTCGAGATCATCCTGCGGGCGGCCGAGTCGCTGGCACCGGCCGCGGCCGACGGGGCGGTCTCCTGACCGGCTCCTCGGCTTTCCACGGTCGTGAAGGGCGAGGAGAGGGGCGTACGATATGAACATGACCGCATTAGGCGTGTCATTGCTGATGGTCGGGGCGATCATGGTGCTCGTCGAAGCTCATGTGCCGACGATGGGGGCGCTGGGAGGACCCGGAGTGATCGCGCTGGCGGTCGGCGCGGTCCTGGCGGTGATGGGGCTCGGCGGCGGGCTCGCGCTCGGCGTGGTGGCGGCGCTGCTGCTCGCCGGCGCCGCGGGCGGGGTCATGTTGCTGACCGTCGGCAAGGGGCTCGCGGTGCGCCGGCGCCGGATCAGGGCCGGGCCCGAGAGCATGATCGGTCATATGGGAGTCGTGCGCAGCTGGACCAACTCGAGCGGCTCAGTACTGGTCGACGGCGCCTTGTGGCGCGCCCGTCGGTCGGTCCTGGACGACGAGGATCCGAAGGAACTACATGAGGGAGATGAGGTCGTGGTCGACCATCTCGACGGCCTGACGGTCGGCGTTCGGCGGGCCGAGGAATGGGAGCAGATCTGGTGATCCTGGCAATTGGAATCCTGCTCGCCATCTTGCTCGTGATCGGGCTCACGGTCCTGGGCGCGTCGGTCCGGGTCCTGAGAGAGTACGAGCGTGGGGTGGTGTTCCGCCTCGGACGGGTGATGGACCTGCGCGGGCCCGGGCTGATCCTGCTCGTGCCCACAATCGACCGGATGGTGAGGGTGAGCCTGCGGACCGTCACGCTGACGGTTCCGCCGCAGGAGATCATCACCCGCGACAACATCCCCGTCCGCGTCACTGCCGTCACGTACTACCGCGTCGTGGATCCGAACAAGTCGGTCAACGCGGTGGAGAACTTCCACAACGCGACGCTCCAGATCGCGCAGACGACGTTGCGGTCGACGCTCGGCGGCGTCGACCTCGATCACCTGCTGTCCGAGCGGGAGACTCTCAACGAATCTCTCCAGAAGGTGATCGACGCGCAGACCGAGCCGTGGGGAATCAAGGTGACGACGGTCGAGATCAAGGATGTGGAGATCCCCGAGCGGATGCAGCACGCGATCGCCCGCCAGGCCGAGGCCGAGCGCGAGCGCCGCGCGAAGATCATCAACGCCGAGGGCGAGGCTCAGGCCGCGACGCGGCTGGCCGACGCGGCGGACATCATCGGGCGCAACCCGACCACGCTCCAGCTTCGCTATCTGCAGACGCTCCGCGAGATCGGCGCGACCCAGAATTCGACCGTCGTGTTCCCGATGCCGATCGACCTGATCAAGCCTGTGCTCGAGGCGATGCGCCCGAGCGAGGCGCGCGCCGAGGCGAGCACGCCGCAGCTGTCCTCGCCGGAGAACGGCGCGCTCGAGCCCGGCGAGTCTCGCGCGCTGACGTCGGGGAGCGACGCTCCTCAGACCGAGCCGAGCTCCGAGCCGGATCCGGCCTCGGTGAATCGAGAGGCATAGGCCGTCGCCCCGCCCTGCGGCACCGCCTGAACGAGCGCGGTGCCGCGGGACGCGACGTGCGGCCGAATAGCCCTAGTGGGCCTTGAGACTCAGGGTCGTCGACGTCGTGTTGTGCTTGGCGTCGGTGACCTTGAGCGCGAACTTCAGCGTCTTGGTCTTGTGCTTCTTGACGTTGGTCTGAAGCGCCTTGGTCTCGGTGACGAGCGGACCGCTGGCCGTGATGCTCACGCTGGCCGAGGCCTTCTTGAGCGTGATCACGAGCTTGCCGCCCTTGAGCGCAACGCTCTTGGCCGTACCGCCCTTGACCGACAGGCCCTTGATCAGGGTCGTCGACGTGCACTTCTTCTTGCCACCCTTGGTGACGCACGTCTTCTTCGTGACGAACGCCGAGTGGGAGAACTTGAGCCCGGTCGGCAGGCCGATCGAGACCGACGAGACGTTCGGGCCGTTCTTGCCGTGAGCGACCTTGAACTTGACCGACGGATGCCCGCTGGCCAGGCCACTCGTCGAACCCGACACACTCGGCTTCACGACGCAGCCGGTGAACGTGATCGGTGCCGTCGAGGTGGCCGTCTGGGTTCCCTGAGCCGTGAAGTTGCCGACGAGGCTGCTGGGAGCACAGTTGGTCATGAACGCGCTCTGGCCGTTCGGACCGGTGATCTTCAGCTGCAGGCTGGTCAGCGGCAGGTCAGGCACGTTCGCGAACGTGACCGAGTTGGTGGACAGGCTCACCGTGCCGTTGATCGTGAGCGGGAACGGCGCTCCCCACGAGATCGTGATCGTCGGCGTCGTCGCCGAACCGCCGAGCTTGACCGTCCCGTTGGCAAGCACGACGCTCGGCAGCAGCGGCGATGTCGCCGTGGCGGTGCCGATCGTGCAGCCGGTGCCCGTCAGGCACGGGATGTCCGCGCCGGCGTTGGGCGTGATGCTGCCACCGAGGTGGAGCACGATGTTGCTGTTTGCCGACTCGTTCGCCGCCTGGGTGATCCCGAGCGTTAGCGCCGCACCGCCCGACTTGGTCGCGGCGACCGCCGCGGTCAGCTGCGGGGCGTACGGCAGGCCGGAGCAACCGGTGACGTTGAGCGGTGCGCTCGCGGTCTTCGACGTCGAATCGGTCTGCGAGTCCGCGCTGATCGTGACGTTCGCGGCCGGGGTCGGGCAGCTCGTCGGCAGCCGCAGGTCGGTGAGCGTGATTTTCATCTCGCTGATGTCGAGCGCAGCGGGCAGATTCGTGAACGCCACGTCGAGTCCGGTGGCGGTCACGGTAGCCACCCCGGTGGTGACCGGAGTCTGCGTCGCGTTGTTGACGACCTCCACTCCGGCGGCGCCGCCCGAACCACTTGGCGCTACCACGAGATACTCGGTGACGGCGACCGGCGCGCCGCCGGCCGTGACCGTGCCAGTGCCGACCTGGCAGGCCGCGGTGGGACTGGCGGCGAGCAGACAGGCGCCACCGTTGATGTCCGCGTTGGCGAGTAGGCCGGGCGCCAGCGCGAACGTGACGTCCTTGACCGAGTCGCCGGCGGACGGACCGAACGCGGCATCGAAGCCGACAGTCGCCGGATTGCTACCGGCAGTCGTACCCGATGACTGGGTCAGAGTCAGCGTCGGACTGATCGACGCCGACGCCGCGGCGGGGAGCACAGCTAGCGCCGCAACTGCAGTTATGAGCCCAAGCAGGGCTCGCCGTGGTCGTAGAGACACTTGGCAGAAAACCTCCTCTGGATGATGTCCTTCTCAGCGGGAGTCCTCCAGCCCTGGCTCCGACCACGCCGGCCGTTCTCTTCGAGGCGTGGAGCAGAACGCGGAGGTCGCGCGACGGGCATGCTACCGGCATGCCCCATTTGCTGCACAAATGTAGCTAAACGATGAAGCTTCTTGCTTTCAGCGACCTGCACCGGGACCGCCGGGCGGCCGAGCGCCTCGTACAGATGGCAGCGGAGGCGGACGTGGTAATCGGCGCCGGCGACTTCGCGACGATGCACAAGGGGCTCGAGACTACGATCGAGGCGCTGAGCGCGATCGCCGTCCCGGCCGTGCTCGTTCCGGGCAACGCCGAGACCGACATCGAGCTATGGCAGGCCTGCGCCCCGTGGAAGAGCGCCCAGGTGCTCCACGGACAGGCCAGGGAAGTCGCCGGCGTTCGGTTCTTCGGCCTAGGCGGCGGGGTCCCGCCGACTCCGTTCCCGTGGAGCTTCGACCTCAGCGAGGACGAGGCGGCGGCGAAGCTCGAGAGCTGCCCGGAGGACGCGGTCTTGGTCGTCCACTCACCACCGAAGGGATACGTGGACGAGGCTCACGGTCACCATCTCGGCAGCGAGGCGGTCCTGACGGCGATCGAGCGCAAGCGCCCGGTGCTCGCCGTCTGCGGACACATTCATCAGTGCTGGGGCCGGGAGGCGGCGATCGGAACCACGCCCGTGGTCAACGTCGGGCCCGACGGGCGGTTCTTCGAGATCTGAGGCTGCCTCGCCGGCGGTCCAGCCGCGGCGCCGCCGCCGCTGCGAGCCAGCCGAGTCGCGAGGAGCGCGAGCGCCGGGACCGCCACGACCGCAACCATCGCGAGGAACCACAGCTGGCCGGCATCGGTCCCCTCGCCGAGCGCGTGGACGAGCCCGGCGAGCCACGCCAACGCGGTGAACCGGTGGAGCTTGCGCCAGCGCACGGCGCCGATGTAGCGGCGTACGTAGTAGGAGAGGCCAAGCAGGATGAGGCTCCAGCCGCCGACGATCCCGAGCGTCGTCCAGATCGTCTTGTAGCTCGAGACGAACGGAATCGCGATGTCGGCGATCGAGGGATGCAAGAACGAGTCCCCGAGGAGCGCTACTCCGTGGATGACGATCGCGACGATCGTCGCGAGTGCGAGCGTGTCGTGAGCCACGCGCAGATCCGTCGTCCTGCCCTTGAGCAGCTTGGTGCTCATCAGCAGCCCCAGCGAGACCGCGAGGCTGGCGAAGACGAGGGCGGCGAAGCCGGCGGCGCGGCTGGTGATCCAGAAGAGGTGAGGTGTCAGAGCCGTGGTCATGCCCCACAGCATCGGATCGCCGCGGTAGAGCCGCGTAGGGGCGGCATAAGAGGTTCCTATGGACTTAGGGACGCGGGTCGGCGGACGCCCGGTGTTGCCAGCTCGGGCGGCGCGATTTCTTCGGTCGGTCTTCGGCGGGCTCGCTTCGATATGGGCGGAGCGGCGTCGCTGGGCTGGGGGGAATCTTCGAGCGCGACCGTGGCGATCGAGTTCGTCGAGACACTCCACCGTCGCCGCTCCTGACCAACCGGGTCCGCCCGCGGTCTGAGAGCGGCGCGAAGCGGTCAGTGCTCGATGTAGGTGGCGCGCAGCCGGCTCTGCTGCATTCCGTTGACCTGCTGCGGCGGAGCGGCGACCGAGGAGTACGTCACGTTAAACGCCCTGCCGGCGCCCGCCAGCGGTGACGGCGTCGCCGACCCCGCGGTGTCGCTCGTCTGGCGGGCGACGATGAACCGCTGGGAGCCCGGAGTCAGATCGATCTTCGTGCGCCACCACCTCGGCGAGACGATCGAGCCGGCGATTCCGTTGGTCGAGGTGACCGTAGCCGAGTCGAACCCGACCGATCCGAAGTTCGCCAGGGGGAGCGCCTGACACGCGAACTGGCTGATGCATTCCGAGGGCGCCTCGACAATCCACTCGGCCGAGCTCACGTCGATGCTGGGCGCGTTCAGGCTCTTGCGGAACGTCTTGTGGCTGGTCAGGTTCCGGAGGACGACGGTCACGTTGTACCCCATGACAGTCACCGTCGCGTGCATGACGTCGCCAGGATGGACCGCCAGCGAGATCGTCTTCGACGGTGCGGGGACAAGCTCGTACCACGCGCTCGAGACCGTGTTCCCCGCGGGGTTGCAGTCGACCTCGGTGCCGATCTGCTCGAGCGCATCGGAGGTCGGCTTGAAGCCGCCGATGCCGACCCACATCGCCGAGTAGCTCGACTGGCCGGGGATGCAGGAAGTGGTCGGCTGCGTCCAGGTCCCGGACACCTGGCGGAACGAGACGCCAGGACGGTGGACGGCGTAGCCGGCCCAGTTCGAGCTCGTCGTGGTCTTGGCCAGCGCCGCCGGCGCGGAGCACAGGGCGGCGGCAACGATCACCGCCGCGGTGAGCGCCGTCCTGGTTCCCCCGTCGAGAATGTTCTTCAAATGCCTACCCCTTGGCGGCCTGAAGGATCGCCGTCGTGCGCCCCAGGCAGTCGTACATTTGTCCGGTTGTCCCGCTGCTATTTAACGTGACTGCGCGGCACGTCTTTGCGACGACATCCATCGCGGCCTGGCTGCCGGTCCGGGTGTCGCCCGGGAGGCCGGCTCCGTCGGTGTTGTCGACGATCACCCAGCGTAGTCGGCCCTCCTGGACCTCCATCGCGATCCAGCTCGCGCTCACCGAGCTTTCCCGCCCGGAGAAGCCGCCGAGGCCGGCGACGTTCGTGTAGCCATCGAGGATCGCGGCGGCGGCCGTGCTCTGACTGGAGACGCCGATCTCCCCGCCACCGTGCTGCTCGACGTAGCGAACCGCGGCATTGAGCGACGCGGTGTCTCCGCCGAAGCCGCCGCCAAACCCGCCACCGCCGCCCGAAGCGAAGCCGCCCTGGCCAGGATTCTGGAAAAGCTGACCAACCGGCGGCCCACCGCCGGAGCCGCTCGCGCCGCCGCCGACGCCGCCGCCACCGAAACGGGCGCGGGCGCCGCCGAACCCGCCACCCGGCCCGTTGCCACCGCCGGGGCCGCCGGCCGACGCGCTCGCCGGCCCGCCGGCCGGGAACGTGCTGCTGGTCGCGTGGCCGGCGGTCTGCACCGCCCACGCCGACGGCGCCGCGAGTAGCGCCGCCAACGCCACCGCGACCACGATCGCCCGATACCGGCCGGCGCCCTCGATCGCGAGCAGGACCGCGCACGCCCCGGCGACGCCGATGAGGACCGGCTTCGCCCAGGGCATCGCGCCGCCGAGCTCGCCGAGCACGACGAGCTCGGTGATCGCGCCGGCGGCGATCGCGAGCGGCGCGATCACGCGGACGGCCCGACCGTCCGCCGCGCCGCCGAGCGACCGCGGGAGCATCAGGCCGGCGCCGGCGCCGACCAGCGCCGCCGCGAACGGCGCCAGGAACGACACGTAGTAGGGGTGGAAGATGCCCGACGCGAAGCTGAACACGACCGCCGTGGTCAGGAACGCGCCCCCGACCGCGATCAGCCAGCCGGTCCGGGGATCGCGCCGGCGCAACCGCGTGAGCACCAGCAGCGCGAGCCCGGCCACCACCGCGAACCCGAGCAGCCATCCGGCCTGGTCGCCGAGCGCCGACTGGAGCAGCCGGAACGGGCCGGTCGCGCCGCCGAACAGATTTCCGCCGACACCGCCGCCCCCGCCGCCGGGGCCGGCCCCGCCCGCCGGTCCTCCCGTTTGCCCCGCGACGCGCCCCAAGCCGTTGTATCCAAAAATCAATGACCAGATGCTGTTGTCGGACGTGCCCGAGATCCACGGCCGGTCGGCGGCGGGCGTGAGCGTGACGAGCAACGGCCAGGCGCCGCCGACGACGATCATCGCGACGCCGCCCGCGAGGAGCTGACGAAACGCGGTCAGCCGAGCGCGCCATGTCTCGCCCCAGCGGCTCCACATCCAGGCGAGCGCGATCCCCGGCACCACGAACAGCGCCACGGCCATCTTCGCCTCGAACCCGAGGCCCACGCACGCGCCGCTGAGCACGAGCCACTTGGTCCGCCCGGTTTCGAGCGCGCGCACCGCGCACCACAGCGCCGCCACGCAGCACAGGATCAGCAGCTCGTCGGGGTTGTTGTGGCGAGCGATCGCCACCGTGATCGGAGTCAGCGCGAACGTCAGGCCCGCCACCGATCCGGCGACGCGCCCGAACATGCGGCGCGTCATGTCGTACACGAGCGCGACGGCCGCCACTCCCATCAGCGCCTCGGGAACGAGGATGCTCAGCGGATGGAAGCCGAACACGCGCACCGAGAGCGCCTGGACCCAGAACGCGAGCGGCGGCTTGTCGACCGTCATCAGTCCCGTCTTGTCGAGCGAGGCGAACAGGAAGTCGTGCCAGCTCGTGCTCATCGACCGGATGGCGGCCGAGTAGTACGTGTTGGCCCACCCGTTGATGCTCAGGTCCCAGAGATTGAGGACCGCGGTCAGCGCGAGCAGCGCGAGCAGCTCGGGGTAGGCGAACAGCGAAGCCAGGCGGGGCCGGCGCTCGGAGCGGGCGCGCGCCCACCGCGATGTCGGATACGAGACCGAGCTCACGGCGCGAGCATCGGTCGGCGGGGCGAGGGCAATCTTCGGTGATCACGCGCCGAAGGTCGATCCCACAGCAGTCGCATGATTCCGCGCAGATCCGCGACCGCGGTCGGGACGATGTCCACGCGCGAGTCGCCGTCCTCGACCCAGTCGACCGGAACCTCGTGGATCCGCAGCCCGCGGCGCTGCGCGAGCACGAGCAGCTCGGTGTCGAAGAACCAACCCTCGTCCTCGACGAGCGGCAGCAGCTCCGCGGCCGCGCCGGCGCGGATCGCCTTGAACCCGCACTGCGCGTCGGAGAAATGGGCGCGAAGGGAGAGCCGGAGCAGGCGGTTGTAGCAGCGCGAGATCAGCTCGCGCCTACGGCTCCGGGTCACGCGGGCGCCGCGCACCAGGCGCGTCCCGATCGCGAGGTCGCTGTGCCCGGAGATGAGCGGCGCCACCAGCGGCAGCACGGCGTTCAGGTCCGTCGAGAGGTCGACATCCATGTAGGCGAGCACCCGCGCCCGGCTCACCGACCACGCGGTCCGCAGCGCCCGGCCGCGGCCCTTCGCGGGCAGATGGATCGCGCCGACCTCGGGCAGCTCGTACATCAGCCGGCGAGCGATCTGCAACGTCCCGTCGGTGCTGGCGTTGTCGACGATCGTGATCTGCCAGGAGAACGGGAACGTGGTCGACAGGTAGCCGTGGAGCATCCGGACCGAGCCCTCGAGCGCGAGCCGCTCGTTGTGGACGGGGATGACGATCTCGACCTCGAGCAGATCCGAGCGCCGGCGCGGCAGCTCGGGCACGCGCTCCGGAGATGGCGTGGTGAGGTGCGAGGCGCCCATGACGATCAGGGCTGGTCGGGCGCGCGGTGCGCCTCGGCGTAAAAGCCCGCGGCCGCCATCGCGGCGAACACGCCGGCGGCCGCCGCGACGAGGGTCCAACTGAGAATGTTCATCATCGGGTCTCCCGGATCTGCGTGGAGTGGTCTTGGAGGAGAATCGGAGACCGGGCGAAGGCCGACTGAAGACGTCCCTAAGACCTTCGTAGGAGCGCCTCGCCGGGACCTGAGTCCTAGAGTTAGAAGGACCCTTAGACCAGGAGAATCAGACCGTGATACCGAACAGCTTCGACGCCAAGGCGACGCTCACAGTCGGGGGGCGTTCGTACGAGATCTTCCGACTCGATGCGCTCCAGGCGAAATACGACATCGCCCGGCTGCCGTTCTCGCTGAAGGTCCTGCTCGAGAACCTGCTGCGCAACGAGGATGGTGAGTCGATCCGTGCTCAGGACATCGAGGCGCTGGCGAAATGGGATGCCGGCGCCGAGCCGAGCACCGAGATCTCGTTCACGCCGGCGCGCGTGATCATGCAGGACTTCACCGGGGTGCCGGCGGTCGTCGACCTCGCCGCGATGCGCGACGCGATGCGCGCGATGGGCGGCGATCCCGCCAAGATCAACCCGCTCGCGCCGGCCGAGCTCGTGATCGACCATTCGGTGCAGGTCGACGTGTTCGGCTCGAGCCTCGCGTTCGCCCGCAACGCCGAGCTCGAGTTCGAGCGCAACCGCGAGCGCTACGCGTTCCTGCGCTGGGGCCAGGGTGCGTTCCAGAACTTCTCGGTGGTCCCGCCCGACACCGGAATCGTCCACCAGGTCAACCTCGAGTACCTCGCCCGAGTCGTGTTCGTGAACTCTGACTTGGATTCCCGCCCGCCCCTGGCGTATCCGGACACGCTCGTCGGCACCGACTCGCACACGACGATGATCAACGGCCTCGGCGTGCTCGGCTGGGGAGTCGGCGGGATCGAGGCCGAGGCCGCGATGCTGGGCCAGCCGATGTCGATGCTGATCCCGCAGGTGCTCGGCGTCAAACTGACCGGCGCGCTCCAGGAGGGCGCGACCGCTACCGACCTCGTGCTGACCGTGACCGAGATGCTGCGCGCTCGGGGCGTGGTCGGGAAGTTCGTCGAGTTCTACGGCGAGGGTCTGGCGAGGCTGCCGCTGGCCGATCGGGCGACGATCGGCAACATGTCGCCGGAGTTCGGCTCGACCTGCGCGATCTTCCCGATCGACGCCGAGACGCTCCGGTACCTCGAGTTCTCGGGGCGCCCGCGCGAGCTGATCGACCTGGTCGAGGCTTACGCGAAGGAGCAGGGGCTGTGGCACGACGAGCACTCCGATGAGCCGACGTTCACCGACCTGCTCGAGCTCGACCTGTCGACGGTGGTGCCGAGCATCGCCGGCCCGAAGCGCCCGCAGGACCGCGTCTCCCTGACCGAGTCGAAGCCCGCTTTCCGGATGGCGCTCGAGGGCTACTTGCCCGAAGAGGATCCCGAGGACGAGGCGATCGAGGAGAGCTTCCCGGCGAGCGACCCGGTATCCACCCACGTCCCCAACGGTTTGGGCCACGAGCCGAGCGGTGGCACGGGTGGTGCTCAGGTTGCCGAGCGGCGCGAGACGCGCGTGCCGGTGACGCTGGCCGACGGGACGGAGACTTACCTCGACCACGGCCACGTGGTGATCGCCGCGATCACGAGCTGCACGAACACCTCGAACCCGTCGGTGATGCTCGGGGCCGGTCTGTTGGCGCGCAACGCCGTGCAACGCGGTCTCACGGTCAAGCCGTGGGTCAAGACGTCGCTGGCGCCCGGGTCGAAGGTCGTCACCGAGTACCTCGACCGCGCGGGGCTGACCGAGTACCTCGACGAGCTCGGCTACCAGCTCGTCGGATACGGGTGCACGACCTGCATCGGCAACAGCGGCCCGCTGCCCCCCGAGATCTCGGCTGCCGTGCAGGACAGCGACCTCGCGGTCGTGTCAGTGCTGTCGGGCAACCGCAACTTCGAGGGCCGGATCAACCCGGACGTGAAGATGAACTACCTCGCCTCGCCGCCGCTGTGCGTCGCGTACGCGATCGCGGGGACGATGGACATCGACCTGTACGACGAGCCGCTCGGCGAGGACCGACACGGCGAGCCCGTGTTCCTCAAGGACATCTGGCCGAGCGCCGCCGAGGTCGCGGCGACCGTCGAGGACGCCGTGCAGTCGGACATGTTCCGCAAGAGCTACGGCGAGGTGTTCGACGGCGACGAGCGCTGGAACACGCTTCCCGTCCCCACCGGGGAGCTGTTCCAGTGGGACCCGCGGTCGACGTACGTCCGCCGCCCTCCGTTCTTCGAAGAGATGCCTCGCGAGCCGGTGCCGCCGGAAGACATCGAGAGGGCGCGGGTGCTGGCGGTGCTCGGCGACAGCGTCACCACCGACCACATTTCGCCGGCGGGCTCGATCAAGCGGGACGGCCCTGCCGCCGGCTACCTCAACGAGCACCACGTGGAGGCCCGGGACTTCAATTCGTACGGTGCGCGCCGCGGCAACCACGAGGTGATGATGCGCGGCACGTTCGCCAACATCCGTCTGCGCAACCGGCTGGCGGGGGTGGGCGGGCATCCTCTTCCTGAGGGCGGCGTGACCGTCTATCTGGGCGCGGACGGCCGAGGGGAGCAGATGTCGATCTACGACGCGGCCATGAGGTACATGGAGGCCGACATCCCCCTGATCGTGCTCGCCGGCAAGGAGTACGGCTCGGGGTCGTCGCGCGACTGGGCGGCCAAGGGCACGCGCCTGCTGGGGGTGCGGGCGGTGATCGCGGAGAGCTTCGAGCGAATCCACCGCTCGAACCTGGTCGGGATGGGCGTGCTTCCTCTGCAGTTCGCGGCCGGCGAGTCGGTCGAGTCGCTGGGCCTGACCGGTCGCGAGACGTTCACGATCGCGGGCATCGCCGACGCCGACCCGATCCCTCGCGAGCTGACCGTTCGCGCGGATTCCGGGGCGCAAGCCCCCTTGGAGTTCGGCGTGATCGTCCGGATCGACACGCCGAAGGAGCAGCGCTACTTCCAGCACGGTGGCATCCTGCAATACGTCTTGCGCCAGCTACTCGGCTAGGCCCGCTATCGGGACTTTGGCGCTGGGGCTACATATGTGTCAGCTCCATCGCCAAAGTCCGGCGGCGGGGCAACGGGCGTCGCCCGTACCCGGGCGGTTCGCTACGCGGCGGGCCGGAGCGCCTCGAGCTCGCGGTTCGTGGCGAGCTCGGCGAGCGCCTTGCGCTCGAGGTTGCGAACGGCATCAGAGGAGATCCCGAGCCGCCTGCCCGCCTCGCGGAGCGGCGTCGGCTCGTCGCCGTCGATCCCGTAGCGGAGCATGACCACGTTCCGCTCGGCCTCGGGCAGACGCTCGAGCGCACGGCGGAGCGCGTCGTCGCGGGCGGCGATCTCGACGTCCTCGTGCGGCGCGCTTGCGTCGCTCGCGAGCAGCGCTCCCAGCGTGGTCTCGTCCTCGCCGCCGACGGGCCGGTCGAGGCTGGTCACGACGCGGGCGATGCCCCGGGTGGCGCGCACCTCGCGGACCTCGAGCTCGGTGGCCGCCGCGGTCTCCTCGTCGGTTGGCTCGCGGCCGAGCTTCGCGGCCAGCTCCGCGCGGGCGCGCCCGATTCGCCGCTCGCGCTGGCCGACGTGAACCGGGACCCGGATCGGACGGGACCGATTGGCGATCGCGCGCTGGATCGACTCCCGGATCCAGAAGGTGGCGTAGGTCGAGAACTTGTATCCCTTGCGCCAGTCGAACTTCTCGGCGGCGCGGATCAGACCGAGCATCCCCTCCTGGATCAGATCCAGCAGCGGGAGATCGAGGCCCTCGTAGCTGCGCGCGTTCGAGATCACGAGGCGGAGGTTGGAGTTGACCAGGCGCTCTTTGGCCGCGAGATCGCCCCGCTCGATCCGGCGGGCGAGCTCGACCTCCTCGTCCCGGGTGAGCAGGCGGTGGCGGCGAACCTGGGCCATGAACAGCGACATCGAGTCCATCGTCCGCTCGGCCGGCTCGCTCACCGGGCGAGCATCGTGCGCCGGTTCGTGATCGCCATCGGGCCGCTCACCGTGGAGCTCGATCCCACGGTGGGCGAGTAGCTCACGGATCGACTCGCAGTCAGCCCCGCGGCGGTGAATCCCTACCTCCGGTGACATTCCCTAGATTTCTACCCGCGGCGGCCAGGGCCGACACCTGCAAACGGTGCGATTAGGCCGCAGTCGGCAATCGAGCGCGTCAGCGAATAGCCTTCAGTCGCATGCCGATCCCGGAACTGCTCGCGAAGCTCCTGACCACCCCCGGCCCATCCGGGCACGAATCGGCCGCCGCACGGGTGTGGCGCGAGTACTGCTCGAGCTTCGCGCAGGAGGTCGGTGGGGACCGGGTGGGATCGTCGTTCGCCCGGGTGCCGGGAACCGCCGGCGGGCCTACGCTCGCGATCGTCGGCCACATCGACGAGATCGGGCTCCACGTCTCGCACATCGAGGACGACGGCTACCTGCGGTTCGGCTCGGTGGGCGGTTGGGACGCCGGCGTGCTGATTGGCCAGCGCGTGAAGCTGAAGACCCGGAACGGCGACCTCGTCGGGCTGATCGGCCGCAAGCCGATTCACCTGCTGAAGGACGAGGACCGCAAGAAGGTTCCCGAGCTCAAGGAGCTCCACATCGACATCGGCGCCAAGGACGGCGACGAGGCCGCCGAGCTTGTCCGAATCGGCGACGTGGCCGTGATCGATGCCGCGCCGATCGACTTCCGGCACGAGCGCGTGGTGTCGCGGTCGCTCGACAACCGCGTCGGCTGTTACGTCGCCGCCGAGGCCGCGAGGCTCGTGGCCGAGGCGGGCGGCGCGCCCGGCGACGTCCTGGCGATGGCAGTCACCCAGGAGGAGACCACGTTCGCGGGCGCGCACACGAGCGCGTACGCCCACGATCCGGGCCTCGCGATCGTCGTCGACCTGACGTTCGCCACCGACCAGCCGGGCGTCGAGCTCGGCCAGATCACCAAGCATCCGCTCGATTCCGGTCCAGTGATCGCGCGCGGCACGTCGCTGCACCCGCTCGTGTTCGAGCTGCTGTACGAGGCTGCCGAGGCCGAGGGGATCCCGTTCACGCTCGAGTCGCTCGGCAAGGGGACCGGCACCGACGCGGATGCGATCCATCTGAGCCGCGCCGGCGTGCCGAGCGGGCTCGTCTCGATTCCGTGCCGCTACATGCACTCACCGATCGAGATGGTGTCGATCGCGGACGTCGATGCGACCGCCCGATTGATCGCGGCCTTTGCGCGCCGGCTCGAGCCCGGCGTCTCGTTCGAGCGCTGAGCGCGCGCCGGAGTGCTGCTGCTGTTCGACATCGACGGCACGTTGCTGTCGGGGGCCACCGGAGCGCACAGCCGGGCCCTGGACGGCGCGATCCGAGAGGTGCACGGCGTCAACACCGATGACCTCCGGGCGAAGATCGGCCCAGCCGGCCGGACCGACGGGGAGATCGCGCGGCTCATCCTGCTCGACCTCGGCGTCTCGGCGCGGCGGATCGACGAGCTCACCGGCGCGGTGCGCGAGGCGTGCTGCCGGATCTACGCCCGCATCTGTCCGCCCGACCTGAGCGACCACGTGGTCCCGGGCATCGCTGACCTGCTGCCGTGGCTGGCCGGCCGCGACGGCGTGACGCTCGGGCTGCTCACCGGGAACTTCGAGCCGGTGGCGCGGCTGAAGCTCTCGCGCGCCGGCATCGGACGGTGGTTCGCCGCGGGCAAGGGCGCGTTCGGGTCCGATTCAGAGGACCGGGCGGCGTTGCCGGCGATCGCCCGCCGGCGCGCCGGCCGGGCGGGCATCCCAGTCCCGCGCGATCAGACGATCGTAATCGGCGACACCCCTCGCGACATCGCCTGCGCGCGGGCGGACGATGTGCGCTGTGTGGCGGTCGCGACGGGCCAGTTCGGACCGGACGAGCTCGCGGGCGCCGACGCGGTGGCAGGTGACGCCGGCGAGTTGCGAGCGAGGCTGGAAGAGCTAGTGCTCTGGAGCGTGCGGTCGAGCAGCTCGTAGCGATGAGCGGCCGAAAACCTACTGATCGCCGATCTTCTCACCCGCGGCGCTGACGTCGCGGACCACCAAGGTCCTTCGCAGGGCTGGGAGCCGAGAGATCAGGGAGGGTTGGGAGCAGAGAGATCAAGGGGGGGGGCCTAAAGGGGGCGGGGAATAGGTGACCGCCGGCACGGACGCCGGCGGCCATCCCTGCCAACCCGAGGCCGTGACGCCACGCCGCTAGCATTGGGGATGAGGTGGTGGGCGCCGGACCCCTTGGGGCGTTCCGTGTGGAGGGTTAGGTGTGGGCCGGGTGTTGGTGAGGGCGGAGGTGGAATCGGGTTCGTGTACGACGCCGCGCTGACTCGGCCCTGGTTCGAATCCGCGGTCGAGTGCGTGCCGGGGTTGTCGTTGTTCGACGCACACGCGCACATCGGCTTCAACGATCCGGACGGGCTCGGACTGTCGGCGCGCGAGCTGATCGAGACGATGGAGGCGATCCATGCGCGGTCGGTGGTCACTCCCCTGCACGAGCCAGACGGTTACTCCATCGCCAACGACCGCGTGCTGGAAGAGTGCCAGCGGTCGGCCGGGCGGCTCGTGCCGTTCTGTAGGGTCGACCCGCACTTCACTCCGATGCTGATCGCCACGTGCGTGATCCGGACCGCGCTCCAGGCCGGCGCGGACGCTGACCGACTGCGTGCGGTCGCGGGCGGTCAGCTGGAGCGCCTGCTCGAGGGAAAGGATCCGCTCGGTCTCGGACCGCCCGTCCGTGCCAGTCGAGTGGGGCCGTCGATCTGCTCGAGCGCGTCAACGCGATGTTGCTGTTGGGCGTCAGCCGAATGCTGCTCGGGGACACCGGGTATGAGCCGCTGGCGCTCGCACGGCTGGCGTGTGACAATCGGCGTCGACGATGCGCCCGAGACGCAGGTGTGCCGGAGCGTGCTCGCGTTGCTGGAGTTGCAAGAGCGCAGCGCGCGCCAAGGCGAGGGGTTCGCCGCGCCCGGCGCCGGCCTGGTGATGCTGGCCGCGAACGTGACGCGGACGCCCGACGTGCCGCTGCCACCGATCCCCGAGCTCGCCACCGAAGCGGACATACGCAGCGCCTCGCTCGTCGGCCACCGGCTGCTCGAGGCGAGCGACGTAACCCCGCGGGCCGCGGAGATCCGGCGCCTGTCGCTGTGAAAGGCGGCTTGCGTTTCGGAAATCACCACGTCAGTCACGCCGGTCCTCCGCTTCCCAACGCGTGCCCAGACGGGCCGACATGGTCGACGATCATGTGATCGGGAAGGGAAGACCCCCGAACCTCGGACCGCTCAGCGCCGTTGTTACGGCTGTCCTCGACGACCTCCGCGCGACTGACTTCGCACGGCTCGATCGCGATCGTCAGGTGTACCTCGACTACACGGGCGGCGGCATGTTCGGCAGCTCTCAGGTGGCGCAGCACATCGAGCTGCTCCAGTCGGGCGTGTTCGGCAACCCGCACTCGATCAATCCGACATCGGCGGCCAGCAGCGAGTTTGTCGATCGCGCCCGCGCCTACGTGCTCGAGTTCTTCAGGGCATCGCCACAGGAGTACGAGGCGATCTTCACTCCGAATGCCACCGGCGCGCTACGGCTGGTCGGCGAGGCATATCCGTTCCGCCCGGGTGACCGTTTCCTGCTCACGTTCGACAATCACAACTCGGTCAACGGCATCCGTGAGTTCGCGCGCACGCGCGGCGCCGACACCACGTACATACCCAGCGTCGCGCCTGATCTGCGAGTCGATGAGAGCATGTTCCCGCGGTATCTCACCGACACGATCGGCGACCACCACAACCTGTTCGCGTATCCGGCGCAGTCGAACTTCTCGGGTGTGCAGCATCCGCTCGAGTGGATCGAGCAGGCGCACGCACACGGGTGGGACGTACTCCTCGACGCCGCCGCCTACGTGCCGACGAGCACGCTCGACCTGAGCGTCTGGAATCCGGACTTCGTCGCGATCTCGTTCTACAAGATGTTCGGATGGCCGACCGGAGTGGGGTGTCTGCTGGCGCGGCGCGACGCGCTCGCGAAGCTGGAGCGGCCGTGGTTCTCGGGCGGCACGATCGTCGCCGCGTTCGTCCAGCGCGAGTACTTTCACTCCGCGCCAGGCGCGGCACACTTCGAGGACGGCACCGTCAACTACCTGAACCTGCCGGCGGTCGAGATCGGGCTGCGATATCTCGACCGCGTCGGCATCGACACGATCCATCGCCGCGTCGCCGCGCTCGCCGAGTGGCTGGTCGAGCAGCTCGGTTCGATGCGGCACGAGAGCGGCGCGCCCGCGACGACGATCTACGTACCGCGGTCGTGGCAGAGGCGGGGCGCCACCATCGCTTTCAACTTCCTCGATCCCGACGGGAGGATCGTCGACGAGCGATTCGTCGACCGAATCGCGTCGGAGCACAGCGTGTCGCTTCGCACCGGCTGCTTCTGCAACCCGGGGGCGGGTGAGGTCGCGTTCACGATCTCGCGCGAGACGCTCCTCGGTGGCGAGTTCGGCGAAGGTATGAGCCTCGACGACTACGCGGCCGCGATCGGACTGCCTTCCGGCGGCGCGATCCGAGCCTCGCTCGGTCTCGTCTCGAACTTCCACGACGTCGAGCGGTTCAGGGCGTTCGCCGCGCGGTTCATCGATGTCGGCGAGGTTCCGACCGACCTCCCACCGCGCGTGGGCTGCTGAGAAGTCCCGCGTTCAGCCGGCCAGCACGTTGGGCGAGCTCGCGTCGTATTCCGGGATCCACCCGGTGCCACGACCGTCGGGATCACGGCCCAGCCGCCGGCGTAGCGCGATCGAGAGGTCCCGCCTCCAGGTCGCCAGCGGGGACGCGAGATGATTGCTGACGCCGCGCTCGCGCGAGGCGAGGACGACCTGACTCGCTCGCGGACGGCGCGAGCGCTCATAGCGGCGCAGCGCCGCCACCGGATCATCGGGCTCGGCCGCGAGCGCCGCCGCAAGCACGCAGCCGTCCTCGATCGCCTGGCACGCGCCCTGCCCGAGGTACGGCAGCATCGGGTGCGCGGCATCGCCCAGCACGCTGACACGCCCCCGCGTCCACTCGGGGATCGGGTCCCGGTCGTAGAGCGCCCACTTGTACCAGACCTCACCCGCCGAAAAGATCCGAAGCAGCAACTCGTGCCAGCCGCTGTAGCGCTCGAGCACCTCGTCGCGCTCGCACTCCGAGACCCAAGATTCGTGCCGGTAGCCCTCGTCGTCGTAATGGCAGACGACGTTGATCAGCTCGTCTCGCCGCACCGGGTACAGGACGATCGTGCCGTGAGGCCCCAACCACTGGACGTTTTCGGCCGGGGGCGGTCCACCGGGCACGGCGTCGACCGGTACCACGCTCCGGTAGCAGATCTTGCCGGTGAAGCGCGGGGCGTCCGGTCCGAACAGCGACTCTCGCACGGCCGAATGGATCCCGTCGCCCCCGATGACCACGTCGGCCTCGACCTCGGTGCCGTCCTGGAACCTCGCGACCGCGAGCGCGCCGTTCGACTCGACTCCGACGCAGCGCGCTCCGAGCGTGACGATATCGCCCGGCAACGACTGCGCCAGCACGTCCAGCAGGTCGGCGCGATGGGCCGTCGCGCCCGCGCTGCCGAACAACGTCGCCTGTTGGTCGCGGCTCGTCTTCGAGATCACCCGGCCGGTCTTGCCGTGGCGCGTCACCGCCCACTCCCACCGCCCGGCAATCGCGCGGACATCGTCCTCGAGACCGAGGGATCGCAGCACCTTCATCGCGTTCGGGCCGAGCGCGACCCCGGCGCCGATCTCGCGCAACTCGGGCGCGGACTCGTAGATGGCGACCTCGACGTCGCGCCGGCACAGCGCCCGCGCCGCCAGCAAGCCACCGATCCCACCGCCGATGATCGCAACGCGCGTCATTCAGATCGCAACCGTCGTTCCTCGCTCCTCACGACAGCTCCGGCGGACAATTCTATGGCTAGGCTGCGGATTGGCTCGGCTCGCGGTCATGCGTCGTCTTCGCGTCCACGGGCGAGGTGGACGGAGACGACCTCGCACACGACTGGATCGGGCGTCCCGATCTCGGCAAGGCGCGCGAGGTGCGTGCTCGCCTGCGGGTTTCCGAACATCCCGGCGAAAGCCTCGCGGCTCTCCCACTGGGCATAGTTGATCACCTTGGTGCCGTCGAGGCTTCGGTGGATGCTGGCGGACACGAATCCCGACTGGTGGCGCATGGCCTCCTCCGTCGCGTGCTGCCAGAGCTCGACGAGCTGCTGCTGGCTGGCCGGGTCAACCGTGAACACGTTGATCAGCGTGACCAAGCCGGCGTCGGCCCCGATCCGGCCTCCGGTGCTGTCGTGTCGCTTCCCATTGCTTATCTCCTAGGTGCGGTTGTCAGGCGCGCGCGAGGGCGCCGTGCTGGGCGGATGCGGGCTCGGTGGCGCGCACCGGGCCGGGGAGGGTGCGGGCGGCGATGATCGCCCCGACGATCGTGATCCCGGCCGCGACGAGCACGCCGCGATCCGCCGCGTGCACGAACGCGTGGTGCGCCACCGTCGCCAGCTCATGTCCGATCGGGTGAGGCAGCCTTCGGGCGATCTGGGTCGCCGCGCCGACCGATTGGCGAGCGGCCTGCGGGATGCCGGCGGCGATGTGGGCAGGCGCCAGCGCCGTCCTGTAGGCGGAGGTGACGATGCTGCCGATCACCGCGATCCCGAGGACGCTCCCGAGGTTGCGGGTGGTGTCGTTGATCGCCGAGCCGACGCCGGCCTTGGCGGGCGGCAGCGCGCTCATGATCGACTGGGTGGCGGGCGCCATCGCCAGCCCGATCCCCGTGCCGACCACGCTCATCGCCAGCATGTAGTGCAGAGCGCCCGCGGCGGCGGTGGCGCTCGCATAAAGGACGAGTCCGGCGCTCGCAAGCGCCAGCCCGGCCGCGATCGGGGCGCGCGGGCCGGTCTTCTGGGCAAGGCGGGCGCCGATCGGCGAGACGACGGCGACCATCAGCGCGGGCGGCAGCGCCCTCAGCCCGGCCTGCAGCGGCGAGAGGCCGAGCACGAACTGGTAGACCTGCGTGAGCACGAACGTGGCTGCGGTGAGCGCGAAGAACAGCGCCATTACCCCCGCCGAGGCCCCGGCGAAGCGTCGGTTCCGGAACAGCCGCAGGTCGACCATCGGCTCGGCGGACCGCAGCTGCACGAGCGCGAACGCCGCGAGCAGGATCAGCGACACGGCGCCGGTCGCGATCGTGGTGCTCGAGGTCCAGCCGTTGCTCGGTGCCTCGATCAGCGTGTAGGTGAGGGCGCCGAGCCCGGCGACCGAGAGCGCGGCGCCGGGGAGGTCGAGCCGCGCCGGCCGCGGCGCGCGGGAGGCCGGGATCAGCGCGCGACCCGCGATCAGCGCGATCGCGATCACCGGCAGGTTGATGAGGAAGATCGAGCTCCATGTGAAGTGCTCGAGCAAGAGGCCGCCGAGCGTCGGCCCGGCGGCGATCCCGAGGCCGCTGACGGCCGACCAGATGCCGATCGCCTTCGCCCTCTCGGCGGGGCTCGGGAACACGCCCGACAGGATCGAGAGGGTGGCCGGCATCACGAGCGCCGCGCCGGTTCCCATCACCGCTCGGGCGGCAATCAGCTCGCCCGCGCTCGAGGAGACCGCGGCGGCGACCGAGCCGGCGCCGAACACGACCAGCCCGGCCGGCAATGTGAGGTGCCGGCCGTAGCGGTCGCCGATCGCGCCGCCGAGCAGCAGCAGCCCGGCGAACAACAGCGTGTAGGAGTCCACGATCCACTCGAGCCCGCTCGAGCCGGCGTGCAGCTCGCGGGACAAGGTGGGGAGCGCGACGTTCACGACGGTCGTGTCGAGGACAGTCATCAGCAGGCTCAGGCACAGCACCGCGAGCGTCCACCAGCGACGGCGATCGTCGCGTGACTCGTGGTGGGCGCCTGCGCCGGGATCAGAGTTGGTGGTGGTGGTGGAAGACATGCGTGGCTCCTTCAGTCCGATTCGCTGAAGGCAAGATATCGTCAACTAACTTATCTGTCAACTAACTTATTGATATAGAGGACTGATCGTCATTTAGCTTTGCTATCCTGGCTCGCTGTGACGAGCATCCAGACCGACCGACTTTCTCGTTCCGGCGGCAGGCCGGGGGCGATCTCGCGCCCCCCGAGCCCCGCGCCGATCCCGGAGTCGCTCGCGGACGAGACCGGCTATCTGCTCAGGCGCGCGTACGTCCACGCCGGACGATGGGCGGCCGCGGCGATGCCCGAGGGCGTCGCGATCCGCGACTACGAGGCGCTGCAGACGCTCGCCGATCTGGGTCCCTGCTCACAGCGCCGGCTCTCGGAGCTGTTGTGGGTCAACCGCACGATCATGGTCAAGCTGATCGATGCGCTCGAGTCAGACGGGCTCGTCGAGCGCCGGCGCGACCCCGCCGATCGCCGCTCCTACGCACTCGAGCTCACGCCCGCCGGCGAGCAGACCCGCGCCGAGCTGTCGACGGCGGCCGACGCGGCCGAAGCCGGCCTCACCGCTCCGCTGTCCGCCCAGGAGCTGACGGCGCTGCGCAAGCTGCTCGGCGCGATCGCGCTCGCCGCAGACCAGCCGCTGGAGCTCCCGGCCGGGCTGGCGAGTCGCGCCGGCTTCCTCCTCACCCACGCCCACAACCGCGTACGCGAGGCCACCAACGAGCGCCTGGGAGCGCTCGGGATCACGACCGCTCTGTACGGCGTACTCGGCACGATCGCGCGCGGCCCGATCTCCCAACAGGCGATCGCCGACCAGCTCGGGCTCACCGGCCCGGCGATCGTCCAGACGGTCGACCGGCTCGAAGCGGCCGGCTTCGTCGAACGCCGACGCGACCCCGCCGACCGCCGCTCGTACGCGCTCGAGCCCACCAGCCGCGGACGGGCCACGCTACGCGAGGCCCGGACCGCCATCGCGCAGGTCAACCATCAGCTCGAGCGAACCCTCGGAGGCCGGCAGAATCGAGAGGAGCTCAATGAGCTGCTCCGCGCGCTCCTGCGCCAGGAATGAGCCGCCGCCGGATGCGACGTGATCAGCGGCGGACGAGCTTCTTGTACGTGATGCGCTTGGGCCGGTCGGCGTCGGGGTGGGCGGGGTCCAAATTTTCGTGCCGGAAGCTCTCGTAGGCCTCAAAGTTGCCCTCGAACCAGCGCACCTGCGAGTCGCCCTCGAACGCGAGCACGTGGGTGGCGATCCGATCCAGGAACCAGCGATCGTGCGAGACGACGACCGCGCAGCCCGCGAACGCGAGCAGCGCCTCCTCGAGCGCGCGCAGCGTGTCCACGTCGAGGTCGTTGGTTGGCTCGTCGAGCAGCAACAGGTTCCCGCCCGTCCGCAGGAGCTTCGCCAGGTGGAGCCGGTTGCGTTCCCCGCCCGAGAGCTTCGCGACCTTCTTCTGTTGGTCGGATCCCTTGAAGTTGAACCCGGCCACGTAGGCGCGGCTGTTCACGGTGCGGTCGCCGAGCTTGATCTGATCCTGACCGCCCGAGATCTCCTCCCAGACGTTCTTGTCGGGGTCGAGCGCGTCGCGGGACTGGTCGACGTAGGCCAGCTCGACGGTGTCCCCGATTTGGAGCGTGCCGGCGTCCGGCTGCTCCTGGCCGGTGATCATCCGCAGCAGCGTCGTCTTGCCGGCGCCGTTGGGGCCGATCGCGCCGACGATCCCTCCCTTTGGCAGGTTGAAGCTGAGGTCGTCGATCAGCACGACATCGCCGTACGCCTTGCGCAGCCCGTTTGCCTCCACCACGGTGTCGCCCAGGCGCGGACCGGCCGGAATGTGGATCTGGACCTGGTCGAGTTTGACGTTGCGGTCCTGCGCCAGCAGGGCCTCGTAGGCGTTGAGGCGGGCCTTGGGCTTATTGCGGCGCGCGCTCGCATTGAGCCTGACCCACTCGAGCTCCTGCTCGATCGTCCGCTGGCGCGCGCTCTCCTGCTTGGACTCCTGCTGGAGCCGCGCGCGCTTCTGCTCGAGCCAGCCGGAGTAGTTGCCCTGGTAGGGAATGCCGCGCCCGCGATCGAGCTCGAGGATCCAGCCGGCGACGTTGTCGAGGAAGTACCGGTCGTGGGTGATCGCGACGACCGTCCCGCGGTAGTCCTGTAGGTGGCGCTCGAGCCAGGCGACCGACTCGGCATCGAGGTGGTTGGTCGGCTCGTCGAGCAACAGCAAGTCCGGCTGGCGGAGCAGCAGGCGGCAGAGGGCGACGCGGCGGCGCTCGCCACCCGACAGGGTCGACACGTCCGCATCTCCTGGTGGCGTGCGGAGCGCGTCCATGGCGATCTCGAGCGTGGTGTCGAGGTTCCAGCCGTCGACCGCGTCGATCTGCTCCTGCACCCGGGAGAACTCGTCGGCCGTCTCGTCGGAGTAGTTCATCGACAGCTCGTTGAAGCGGTCGAGCAGGGCTTTCGTCTCGGCCACGCCCTCTTCGATGTTCTCGAGGACGTTCTTGCTCTCGTCGAGCGCGGGCTCCTGCTCGAGCAGACCCACGGTCGCGCCGGCGCCGAGCTGGGCGTGACCGCCGAACTCGGTGTCCTGGCCGGCCATGATCCGAAGCAGGGTCGACTTGCCGGCGCCGTTGTAGCCGATCACGCCGATCTTGGCACCCGGCAGGAACGACAGCGAGATATCGCTCAGGACCTCGCGGTCAGGCGGGTAGCGGCGCGAGAGCTTGTAGGTGGTGAAGATGTATTGGGTCGACATGTGGTCAAGCAGAGGATAGGAGCCCGTCCGTGCTGCGGGTCCTCGCCGCCGTGTTCGCGCTGATCGCCGTCGTTTGCATGACGGTGGCGATTGTCGGGATGGTCACCGGACGGCCCGGAGACCGCGCCGGGTTCGCGGTCCGCGCGGTGGCGGTGTTGTGCTTCGTGACGGCCGTCGTCCTGAACATCGCCGCACACTGACCGGGCGTATCCTTGTGTGCTCAACCGAGACCGAGGAGAGACGATGGCGAAGGTGGTGTACACGGCTGAGGCGACCGTCACCGGAGGTCGCGATCAAGGTCACGGCACGACGACCGACGGAGCGCTCGACGTGCAGCTCCGGTTGCCGAACGAGATGGGCGGAAACGGCGGCGGCACCAACCCCGAGCAGCTGTTCGCGGTCGGCTACGCGGCGTGCTTCGAGGGCGCGCTCGGCGTCGTCGGCCGGCGCGAGCGCAAGGAGGTCGGCGACGCTTCGATCGAGAGCAAGGTCAGCCTGATCACCACCGAGGAACGCGGCTTCAACGTCGCCGTCGAACTCGACGTCACCCTCCCTCAGGTAACCGATCCCGAGGAGGCGAAGCGCATCGTCGCCGAGGCCCACCGGGTGTGTCCGTATTCGAACGCTACCCGCGGGAACGTCGACGTCACGCTGACCGCGAACGGGCAGCCGGTCGGCTGAACGGCTCTAGCCCCACTAACTCTCGGGCTGCCAGCCGCTCAGCACCCAGCGGCCGCCGGGCACCTGCTGCACGGTGGCAAGCGCCACGTGCCACGCGGGGCGTAAGCCCTGATAGGCGGTGGTGTTCGTCGCGGTCGTCGACTCGCGCGTAACCACGACGTACTGGTTGCGCTCGCCCGGCAGCGGCGCCACCGCCTCGACGGCGCCGCTGTTCGCGATCCCACCCCGGCGGAGCTCGTAGTCGTCGGCGGTCTCGGCGGCGGCGAGGGTCATTGCCGCGCGCGCCTGGCCGACGCTCTGCGCGGCCAGCGTCCGCAGGTCGACGGACACCGTCCGCGCGTTCCAGTTGACGTACGCGGTCACGAACGCGCGGATCGCCCCGACCGCGGTTGGCGCGGTGCTGGTCGCGGTCTCGGGTGGCGCCGGTTTAGACGGGTATTCGTGGGTAGCGTCGGCCCGGGCGACCGGGGACGGGGGGCGCCGCGTGGAGTGCCCGCACCCGACGCACGCGACCGCGCACAGGAGGGCGGCCGCTGCTCGGCGGCCGCTCACAGCCCTACCGGATGGCGCGCCACGAACCCGGCGTCGCTGCGGATCAGCGGGTGCCAGCCGATTCCCGTGCTCCCGTCCCCCGCGCCGCCGGCGTTGTGCGTGTCCCAACGCAGCCCGGCCACGTACATGAACACGTGGTCCGCGCTCGCGTACAGCGTGACCCACCGACCGGGGCCGGGCTGCCCGAAGGACTCGAGCGCCCCCGAGGGCGCGTCGTAGTCGACCGGCAGCAGGCCCGCGCCGTACAAGAGGTGCTCGACGCTGCTCGAGCAGTCGTATGCCGGCGCGATGTCGGACAGCGGGAGGCCGTGGCCGCCGCCGTACAGGTACGGCTTGCCGACGATCTGGTTGCCGGCGGCGATGAGCTCCCTGACCGCGGGCGGCGCATCCGCGGGTGCCGCGGCGAGCCCGTTCGGCAGCAGCTGGGCGCGGTCGCCGCTCGCCAGCGGCACACCTTCGACGGCCGCCGGCGCGCACGTCGCCGGATCCTGCTCCGCGGTCGACGGGGCGATCAGCGCCGGCGCGGGTTCGGCGGTCTGGTCGAGCAGGTTTCCGGCGCCGGTCTCCGCTGGGCGTTCGATCCGGACCGGCCCCGACCACAACCCGTCCTCGTACGGGATGCCGAGCCGGCCGGCGAGCTCCCACCACAGGTCGAGGACGCGCGGCAGGCCGTCGATCGGAGCTCCCCCGAGGCCGACGTCCCGTTTGTAGGCGACCGCGGAACGGGTGCCCCACGTGATGCGGAGCGGCGTCAGGTACGGCAGGCCGCCCATCGCGGTGGCCGTCTGGAACGTGTCGCCGCCGAGCTCGGCGTAGCTGTCGGGCTGTTCGAGGAGGTTCGCGCCCGAGGATCCGATCACGCCGCTGCTCGCGTCCCCGGGACCGCCGTACTCGGTGGCGCCGACGAGCTGGCCTGCGCCGGGCGCCGCCAGCACGATCCCGGTGGCGGTCGGGTTGCCGGCGCCGGTGGCGGTCGCGTTGCCGGCGCCGGCAGCCGCGCCCGCCGGCGATCCGCACTCATCCCCTTCGCCGAACACGCTCGTCAGGAGCGCGAGCAGGCCCGCTCCGAGACCGGCGGCGATAACCGCCACGATCACCCCGAAAACGACGACCCCGCCGGTGAAGCGCCTGGTGACCATGGCGCCAGAATACGTCCAGCTCAGTGGTACTGAGACTAATTGAAGCTAATTTATTACAGACCGATGCCCGCGCGGATCGGGGTTGCCTGCGTGACCGGGGCGACTGTCAGTTGGCTGCGACGCTAACGTAAACAGGTCATGGCTCGGATCCTCGATGTAGAGCAAGCACTGCTCCTCCTGGAGCTCGAGCCACCGTTCGACCAGCGCGGCGTCCAGCTCGCGCGCCGGCGAATGGCCAAGCGCTGGCATCCGGACATCGCGCCCCCCGGACGCCAGCACGAGCACCAGCGGCACCTGCAGGCGATCAACGAGGCCGCCGACCAGCTCGAGCAACTCGCCGAGTCGTCCCGTGGCGGCAAGGTCAGCCGGAACGCGGTCAAGGTCTCGGCGGCCGCGGCACGCAAGGCGCGTGCCGAGGAGGGCCGGCGCGCCTACGAGGCCGAGCAGCGCCAGCGGGTCCGGGACGAGGAGCGCCAGAAGCACGATCCGTTCGGCTCGCGTGTCCCGGACCATTCGGTCGTCCACCGCTACGCGCGCTGCCTGTCGTACCCGGAGTGGGGCGTCGGCAGCGTGACCGGCATCTACTTCTCTGGCTCCGAGGACGACGTCCAGCAGTGGGCACGGGTCAAGTTCTCGATCGGCGTACGGACGATTCCGGCCGGCTCGCTGCAGTTCGTCGACTTCTCCAGGCCCGATCCGGCCGCGGACCGCGTGCAGCGGTTCATGACCGCCGCCCAGCACGCGCTCGCCGAGGGCGACGCGGCGCTGGCGGCGCAGCGGCTGGTGTACGCCCGCGACGCCGATCCTTCTAACCCGATCGTGCTGAGGCTGCTCACCAGCGCCTTCTGGCAGGCGGGCAACCTGCCCGCCGCGGCCCGCACCGTGCGCGATTGGGCTCGGGTCGAGACCGACCGCCCGACCCCAGAGCGGTTCGCGGCGCGGATCTACGAGGACATGGGCGCGATCGACCTTGCGGCGGAGGCGGCCGCGCGCGCCGCCAACCGCGCCCCGAACGACGCCTCGGCCTGGGAGCGAGTCGGTCGGCTGCGCCTGCGGCTGATGGACCGCGCGGGCGCGATCTCGGCGCTCGAGCAGGCCAGGCTCGTGGAGCCGACGGTCGAAGGGCTGCTGTCGCTGGCGCTCGCGTACCACCTTGCCGGCGACGTCGGCGCCGAGGTCTCCGCGGCCGAGGGGGCAACCCGGCTCGACCCCGATTCGCAGAGTGCGTGGGGCAGCTACGCGCACGCACTCGCGCGCACAGACCGGGTCAACGAGTGCCTTGACGCCTGCCACCGCGCGCTCGCCCTCGGCGAGGACCCGGAGGTCGCCGACCTGCTGGCGCGGGTCGAGGCATCGCGGCCCCGGGCGTTGTCAGAGCCGAGCGCCGATGAGCTCCGCTCCGAGCGGAGCGCGGCGTAGGGCCGGCGGCGAGCAGCCGGAGCGCTACGCGATCGAGCCTTCGCGCCCGCACACAGGGCAAGACTCGCCGGCCGCGAGCGGCCGACCACCGCAGCCCGGGCAGTTCTCGACGGCCTCGAGGACGCCCAGCAGCTCGCCCACGCGGCACACGAGCAGCCGCTCCTCCTCGACCTCGATCCATACGCCGGCGGACGCCGGAAACACCACGTGATCGCCGGGCCGGACCGGCATCGCGATGCCGACGTTCTCCCACCAGTCGAGCCCGGGGCCGACCGCGAGCACGATGCCGTGCTGGGGCGGCGGCTCTTCGGAGCCGGGCGGGACGATCAGCCCGGAGCGGCGGACCCGATCGGGGTCGAGCTCCTTGATCACGACGCGGTCGAATAGCGGGCGCAGCTGGTTACGCATAGTTCTCGCCGCCGCTGATCATAGGACGGCGAGATGCGGTGACCGTCGCGCCCCGGCGCGCCGACGTCTCGGCCTATTCGCCTTCAGGCTTCTTGCCCTTGCCGATCACATCGAGCGGATCGGGCGGCCGAATCGGCTCGTCGAACAGGGGGCGGATGCTTTCGCCGCAACCCTCACAACGCTCGCGGTCCTCGCTGTTGACCGTCCCGCACGCGGGGCACTGCCACTCGCGAGATTTGATCCAGCGGCCTGTCGGGTCCGGCATCGAAGTCCTCCCGTCTCGTTACCGCTCTCAGGTGCGGCCGCATTCTAGATCGGTCCGGTGAGGCCCGTACGGTTCTCGACGTGCGCCTGATCGTCGCCCGCTGTGAGGTCCGCTACTTCGGCCGTCTCAACGCCCTCCTGCCGGAGGCGCTGCGGCTGATCATCGTCAAGGCCGACGGCTCCGTTCTCGTCCACGCCGACGCCGGCGGCTACAAGCCGCTCAACTGGATGACGCCGCCGACCGTGATCGAGGAGTCGCCCGACCGGATCCTTGTCCGCAAGCGCGGCCAGGCCGACGGCGACCGGCTCGAGATCTCCGTCGCCGAGGTGCTTTCCGACGTGTCGCACGACATGGGCTCGCCCGACGAGGACGCGGCGCTGACCAAGGACGGCGTCGAGGCCCACCTCCAGGAGCTGCTGGCCGAGCAGCCGGCGTGGTGCGGCGAGGGCCTGCGGCTGGTGCGCCGGGAGTGGCCAACCGACATCGGCCCCGTCGACCTCATGTGCCGCGACGCCGACGACGCTTGGGTCGCGGTCGAGATCAAGCGCGTCGCGGGGATCGAGGCCGTCGAGCAGCTCACGCGCTACCTCGACCGGATCCGGCTCGATCCGGCGTTCAGATCGTGCCGCGGTGTGCTGGCCGCGCAGACGATCAAGCCGCAGGCCTCGGTGCTCGCGGGCGCGCGCGATATCGCGTGCGTCGAGGTCGACCTCGCGGTTCTGCGCGGCGAGCGGCAGCCGGATCTAAGATTGTTCGCAGCGTGAGTGCCGAAAACGACGCGGTCCTGACCGAGCGCCGCGGCCGGGTGCTGTTGATCACGATCAACCGTCCCGACCAGCGCAACGCCGTCAACGCGGCGGTCGCCGCCGGGATCGCCGGCGCGCTCGACGCGCTGGACGCGGATCCCGAGCTGAGCGTCGGCGTGATCACGGGCGCCGGCAAGGGGTTCTGCGCCGGCATGGACCTGAAGGCGTTCGTCGGCGGCGAGCGGCCCTACGTGGAGGGCCGGGGGTTCGCCGGCATCACCCAGCGCGCTGCGGACAAGCCGCTGATCGCGGCGGTCGAGGGATTCGCTGTCGCCGGCGGGCTCGAGGTGGCGCTGGCCTGCGACATGATCGTCGTCGGCCGGGGCGCACGGCTCGGCATCCCCGAGGTCAAGCGCTCGCTCGTCGCCGCCGGCGGCGCCCTGCTCCGTCTCCCGCGAAGCCTGCCGCGCAACGTAGCGATGGAGCTGGCGCTGACCGGCGACCCGATCGACGCCGATCGCGCATACGAGCTCGGCCTGGTCAACAGGCTCGCCGAGCCGGGAAAGGCGCTCGAAACCGCGTTCGAGCTGGCCGACACGATCGCCGCCAACGCCCCGCTGGCGCTGGCGGCCACGAAGCGGATCATGGTCGAGTCGGCCGACTGGCCCGATTCGGAGTTCTTCGAGCGACAGCAGCCGATCTACAACCCGGTGTTCAACTCCGAAGACGCCCGCGAGGGCGCGATGGCCTTCGCGGAACGGCGGGACCCGGTCTGGAAGGGCCGCTAAGAGGCGGCCTCGCCCCACAGAGTCGCCACCACCGAACGCGACCCGCCGCGGTTGCGGTGCTCGCACAGGTAGATCCCCTGCCACGTGCCGAGCGCGAGCCGGCCTCGGGAGATCGGCAGCGTCAGCGACGGCCCCAGCAGCGCCGCCTTGATGTGCGCCGGCATGTCGTCGGCTCCCTCGAGCGTGTGGGTCCAGTACGGCGCGTTCTCGGGGACGGCCGCGTTGAAGTACGACTCGAAGTCCCGGCGGACGTCCGGCGAGGCGTTCTCGTTCAACGCGAGCGACGCCGAGGTGTGCTGGATCAGCAGGTGCAGCAAGCCGATGGCGACGTCACCCACCTCGGGGAGCGCACCGAGAACCTCCCGCGTCACGAGGTGAAAGCCCCGTGACCGGGGATCGAGCACGATCTCGCGCTGGGCCCACATCACAGCTCCGGAACGCGCGCGACCCGCATGTCGACCCGCGAGCCGTGGAACGGCACGCCTTCGGCGTCGAGCAGCGCCCGCTGGCGCGCCCCTTTGGCCAGCGAGCCGTCGGCGCGCACAATCCGGTGCCACGGGACCGTCGGGTCGTCACAGCCGTGCAGCACGGCGCCGGCGACCCGCGGTGCGCCCGGCGAGATGTCTCCGTAGGTACGGACGAAACCGACCGGAACCGCTCGGACGCGATCGAGGATCAGGCACGTGCGCTCGTCAGCGTTCACGGCGACGCAGCATAGGCCGGAGACCCGCGCGCGCGTCAAGTCCTGATAAGGTGCCCACGCCGAATTTCCCAGCTTACGCGTGGGAAAGCGGGGGACCCAGGTTCCCTGGGGCGAATCGCGGTCTGATGACCGTGTAGCGCGAGCCGCCGCGCGAGCCCGACAGCTAACCCCGTAGGCAACCGCATATGAACTCCAGAAGGCGCACGATCCCGACCTGGGTGGTCGCCGGCGCGGCCGCCGTTGCCGCTGCGGTCGGCCTTGCCGCAATACCGATGTCCTCGGCCGCCGACCCGAGCCTCGGCCAGCTGCACTCGCAGCTGGGCGCCGTCCAGGCGCGCGAGGAGAGCCTCGCCTCGAGCATCGGCAGCCTGTCGAACCTGATCAGCTCGCTCGATTCGCAGATCGCGCTCGTCGAGTCGCGCGAGGCCGCCGTCCGCGCCGACCTCCAACGCGACCGGGCCAAGCTGACCCAGGTCGAGGGCGCCCTGGCCCGCGAGCGGCGCCTGCTCGCGCTGCTCAGAGCGCGCCTGGCGCGGGCCCGGATGCTGCTAGGGCGCCAGCTCGTCTCGAACTACGAGCAGGCCAAGCCCAATCTCGTCTCGGTCGTGCTCGAGTCGAACGGGTTCACCGACCTGCTCGACAAGCTCACCTACCTGCGCGACGCGCAGCAGGAGCAGCAGGCGATCATCAAGATCACCACTCAGGCGAAGGAGCGCGCGGATGCGGCCGCCACGCGCCTGGCCGCGCTCGAGGCGAGCGTTCGCCAGATCACGATCGAGACCGCACAGCGGGTCCGCGCACTGGTGGGCATGAACGTGCTGCTGCATTCCAAGCAGGCGGCTCTCGCGCAGGCGCGGAGCGCCCAGCAGGGAGCGCTCGCGGCCGAGCACGCAAAGGGAGCGGCGCTGCAGGCGCAGATCACCAGAGTCGAGGCCGAGCAGGCCGCCGCCGAGCGGGCGGCGGCGCTGGCCGCGCAACAGCAGCAGCCGGCCGGCAGCGGCAGCAGCAGCAGCTCGGGCGCCCCGACGCCGGTCGGCCCGACGTACGGTCCGTCCGGGGGCTGGGCGATCCCGTACGCGATCGTGCTGTGCGAGTCGGGCGGCCAGAACCTGACTCCGAACTACGCCGGCGCGTCCGGCTACTACCAGATCATGCCGGCCACCTGGAAGCTGTTCGGCGGCACCGGACCGGCGGCGTATCTGGCGAGCAAGGCAGAGCAGGACGCCGTCGCGAGCCGCATCTGGAACGGCGGCGCCGGCGCATCCAACTGGGTGTGCGCCGGAATCGTCGGAATCCACTGACAGGCACCCGGCACAGGGCATAACCTCCCCGACGTGTCCCGAGCCGTGAAAGGCGGCCTGGTCGCGGCGATCCTCCTCAGCGCGCTCGCGCTGCGGATCGGTGAGGTGCAGGGCACGTCGTACCGGCCGCGCAACGACGCCGGCTCCTACCTGACGCTGGCGAGCTACATCGCGCGCACGGGCGACTACTCGCTCAGCCACAACCCGGGCTCGGGCGCGGGCGGAACCCGCGGTCCGAGCGCGTATTTCGCGCCCGGGTTTCCGTACTTCCTCGCGCTGGTCGACATCATCGACGGCCACGAGACGCGTCGCGACGGCGCCATCCATCCCGCGCGCATCTCCCAGGCGGTGCTCGGGACGATCACGGTGGCGCTGATCGGGCTGGTCGCGCTCGAGCTGTTCGGCGAGGAGACGGGTCTGATCGCGCTCGTGCTCGCCGCGATCTATCCGGTGCTGATCGAGCTGTCGGTGACGCTGGTCGCCGAGAACCTCCTGACGCTGCTGGTCCTGGCCACGGTGTACGCGGGGTTGCGCGTCCGCCGCGCCCGCAGCGCCCGGACGACCTACGCCTGGGTTGCCGGCGCCGGACTGCTGACCGGGCTGGCGACGCTCACGCACGAGAACGCGATCGTGATCCTGTTCCCGTTGCTCGTGGCCGTGTGGACAGGTCGCCCGCGCACGGCGCCGCGGTCGCTGGCGGCGCCGGCGCTGCTCATCGCCGTCACCGTGCTCATGGTCCTGCCCTGGACGATCCGCAACGCGGTCGTCATACACCACTTCATCCCCGTGTCCGACGAGACCGGGATCACACTGGTCGGCACCTACAACGTGGCCTCCGCATCCGACCCGCAGCTCCCCTACAAGTGGCGGATCTTCTACGGCATCCCCGGCGAGCGCAGCCTGATCCGCGAGGAATCCACCCTCACCGAGCCGGAGATCAGCGATCGCCTGGAGAGCCAGGCGGCTCACTACATCTCGGACCACCCGTTCGCGCCGCTGGCGGTCGCGTACCACAACACGCTGCGAATGTTCGAGCTCGAGGGGGCGTTCGCCTGGCAGGCGTCCGCTTCGGCGATCTCACTGCCGACCAACACGGCGAGGGTCGGCATCTTAAGCTTCTGGGCGCTGTGCCTGCTCGCCCTTGCCGGCGCGTTCACGAAGCTGGCTCGGGCGGCACCGAAATGGATCTGGTGGGTACCGATCGTGCTCGCTCTCAGCGTGGTCGTGGTCAACGTCGAGACGCCGCGCTTTCGCGAGCCGATCGACCCGTTCCTGATCCTGCTGGCGGCCGCGGGTGTGGCGACGGCCGTCGGCCGGCTACGCGGTGCGCCAGTCGTAGGTGAGCGTCGGGACGCGATGCCGGCCCGCCCGGCTCAGCTCGTCGAAATGGTCCAGCGCCTGGCCTGACCCGAACGCCACGCAGGTCAGCGGCGACTCGGCCGAGTACACCGGCATCCCGGTCTCCGCGGCGACCAATTCCTGGAAGCCTCGAATCAGCGTGCCGCCGCCGGCAAGGAGGATCCCGTCCTTGGCGATGTCGCTCGAGAGCTCGGGCGGTGTCTCTTCGAGCGTGTCGCGGATCGCCCTGAGGACCTCGCGGGCCGGCGCCATGATCGCCGACCGGATCTCCTCGCTGCGCAGCTGGACCGCGGTCGGAAGCCCGGTGACCAGGTGCCGGCCGCGGACCTCGATCGTCTCCTCGGGGTGCAGCGGGACGACGGAGCCGGCCGAGATCTTGATGTGCTCGGCGGTCCTCGAGCCGATGGCGAGCTGGTGGACGATGCGCAGGTACTGGGCGATCGCCTCGTCCATCTCGTAGCCGCCGACGCGGACCGAGCGCGAGACCACGATTCCCCCGAGCGAGATGACCGCCATCTCGCTGGTGCCGCCGCCGACGTCTACAACCATCCGCCCGACCGGCTCGTCGATCTCGAGGCCCGCCCCGATCGCCGCCGCGATCGGCTCCTCGATCAGGTGTACGCGCCGGGCGCCGGCCGCGAGCGAGGCCTCCTCGACGGCGCGCTTCTCGACCTCGGTGACCCCCGACGGGGCGCACACGATCAGCCGGGGATGGGCCATCCGCCGGTCGATTACCTTGCGGATGAAGTAGCGCAGCATCTGCTCGGTCACCTCGAAGTCCGCGATCACCCCGTGCCGGAGCGGGCGCGTGGCGGCGATCGTCGCCGGCGTGCGGCCGATCATCCGCTCGGCGTCGGCGCCGACCGCGTGGACCTCGCCCGTGTCCACGTCGGAGGCGACGACCGACGGCTCCGACACGACGATCCCCCTGCCGCCCACGTACACGAGCGTGTTGGCGGTGCCGAGATCGATCGCCATGTCGTGCACGCCGAGCGCCGGCGTGAGATGGCGTCTGGAGTTGTCTCGTTTGGATCCGTCTCTGCGAAAGCCGATGGCGACAAGGGTGCCAGAAACGCGCGGCGCGCGTGAAAACCACCGCTAACGGGAACGGCTTGCTCGCTATCGCTCGCCCGGCAGCTTGCGCGGGTACTGAGAAACCGGGTCGCCGACGTTGAGCGCGGTGGTGATGATGCGGTTCTGCTCGTTCGCGTGGGCGACCGGATAGCCCTCGCCCGACGCCGCCCGCTCGGGACGGCCGATGTAGCCGAACTTCAGGTGCGCAGGGAGGATCTGCATCAGGCGGGGACCCATGTGTGCGCGCGCGCCCATGTTGCGCGGCTCCTCCTGGACCCACACGACCTCCTCCAGCGCCGGATAGCTCTCCGCGAGAGACAGGATCTCGGCCTGGGGGAACGGGTACAGCAGCTCGACGCGGCCGATCGCGACGGACGGGTTCTCCTTGCGCATCTCGTGCGCGGCGAGCTCATAGTAGATCTTGCCGCAGCACAGGATCAGCCGCCGGACCTGGGAGCGGTCGTGCTCGGGCTCGGCCAGCACCGGCTGGAAGCGTCCCTGGGACAGCTCCGCGACCGTGCTCGTCGCCTGCGGCAGGCGCAACAGGCTCTTCGGGGTCATGACCACGAGCGGCCGCTGCTTGGCGACGCGCGCCTGGCGACGGAGCAGGTGGAAATACTGCGCCGGCGTGGTCGGGTTGGCGACGCGGATGTTGCCCTCGGCGGCGAGCTGAAGGAAGCGCTCGAGCCGGGCCGAGGAGTGCTCTGGGCCCGAGCCCTCGTAGCCGTGGGGCAGGAGCAGGGTCAGGCGCGACGTCTGGCCCCACTTGGCCAGCCCGGACACGATGAACTGGTCGATGATCACCTGCGCGCCGTTGGCGAAGTCGCCGAACTGCGCCTCCCACAGGACCAGCGTCTCCGGCGCCTCCTGCGAGTAGCCGTACTCGAACCCGAGGCAGCCCATCTCGGACAGCGGGCTGTTGTGGAGCTCCATCGGGGCGAGCGCGCCCGGAAGATGCTGGATCGGGCAGTGCTCCTGACCCGTCTTCGGATCGTGCAGGACGAGGTGGCGCTGGCTGAACGTGCCGCGCTCGGTGTCCTGGCCGGTGAGGCGGATCGGAATCCCCTCGGTCAGCAGCGAGGCGTACGCGAGCGCCTCGGCGTGGGCCCACACCATCCCGGGCGGCTCGCCGCCCGCTCGGCGTTCGGCCTCGCCTGATCGGGCGGCGCGGCCGTCATCCCGCCCGTCGTCGGAGCCTCCGGCTGCGAACACTTCGCGGCGCTGGTCGAGCTGCCGGACGAGCTTGGGATGGATCGTGAACCCGTCGGGCACCGCCAGCAGCTCGTCGTTGAGGACGCGCAGCCGGTCGGCCGAGACCGCGGTCTTGACCTCCGGCGAGGGCGTGCGGTCGAGCTCGTACTCGCCGGTGGCATGCTCGAGCTCCTTGGCGGCGGCGATCTTCGCCTTGAGCCGCTCGTGGTCCTCGGCGAGGACCTCCCAGACCCTGTCGGTCAACTCGGTGGATTCCTGCTCGGTGACGACCCCCTGCTCGATCAGCTGCCGCGCGAACAGCTCGCGGGCCGGCGGATGCTTCTTGATCACCTGGTACATCTCGGGCTGCGTGTAGGCGGGCTCGTCCGCCTCGTTGTGCCCGAACCGCCGGTAGCCGATCAGGTCGATCAGCACGTCGTGGCCGAACTCCTGGCGGAACGCGAACGCGAGCCGAACCGCGCTGATGCAGGCCGGCACGTCGTCGGCGTTGACGTGGATGATCGGCACGTCGTAGCCCTTGGCCAGATCCGAGGCCCAGTGCGTCGAGCGCGAATCGTCGGGATCGGTGGTGAAACCGACTTGATTATTTTGAATTATGTGGATCGTCCCGCCGACGGTGTAGCCATCGAGCGCCTGGAGGTTGAGGGTCTCTGCGACCACACCTTGACCGGGGAACGCGGCATCGCCGTGGAGGATCACCGGCACGGCGGCGTTCGTCTCGCGGTGGGCGTGCGGGCCCTGGCGCGTGGTCTGCGCGGCTCGCGTCGCGCCTGCCGCGACGGGCGCAACGAACTCCAGGTGTGAGGGATTCGACTCGAGCCGGACGATGATCGACTCGCCGCTCGGGAGCTGGTAGGAGCCCTGGGCGCCGTGGTGGTACTTGACGTCGCCGGTGCCGCCCTGTGGGATCGTGGTGATCGGCTCGAGCGTCGAGGAGCCCTCGAACTCGGCGAAGATCGAGTCGTACGGGCGGCCGAGGTTGTGGGCAAGCACGTTCAGCCGCCCCCGGTGGGCCATCCCGATGACGACCTCGCGCGCGCCCCGGGTGGCGGCGAGCTGGATCAGCTCGTCGAGCATCGGGACCGTCATGTCGAGCCCCTCGATCGAGAACTGCTTCTGCCCGAGGTACGCCTTGTGCATGAACCGCTCGAGCGCGTCGACCTCGGTCAGGCGCCGGAGCAGCGTCTTTTGCTCCGCGGTGGCGAGCGGCGCGCGTGACTTGCCCGACTCGATCGCCTCGCGCAGCCACAGCCGCTGACGGTGCGAAGAGATGTGCTCGATCTCGTAGGCGATCGGCCCGCAGTACGTCTCTCGGAGGTGGGGCAGCGCCTCGGCGAGCGTCTGCCCGGCGACGTACATCCGCAGGATCCGGGCCGGGATCCGCTCCATCATCTCCGGGGTGAGCCCGAGCGGCACCGGGTCGAGCGCCGGGTCGCCCTCGGGCTCCCGCCCGAGCGGGTCGAGCCGAGCCGCGAGGTGTCCATGCGTCCGGTGCGCCTTGAGCAGTGACGTGGCCGCCTGCACCGCCTGCATCAGCTCTTCATCGACCATGCCCGGCGACGCTGCGACGACCGGGACGCCGGCCGGCGGCGTGATCGCCCGCGCCTCGGGGCCGGGCGCGAGCGGGCCGAGCGCCACGCCGAGGTCCGCGAACACGCCCTCGTAGAAGCCGTCCTCGCCTTGGAGCACCGTGTCGATCCGCTGTAGGAATCGTCCGGATTCGGCGCCCTGGATGATCCGGTGGTCGTACGTAGAGGTCATCGTCATGACCTTCTCCGCGCCTATGGTCTCGCCGATCGCGCCGAGGCCGGGCGGATACGCGATCGAGCCGGTCGCGACGATCGTCCCTTGGCCGACCATCAGCCGCGGGACGGATGCGATCGTCCCGATCCCGCCCGGATTGGTCAGCGAGATGTTTCCGCCGGTGAGGTCGTCGGCGGTGAGCGTGTTCGTCCGCGCCTTCTCGACGAGCGCGTTGTAGGCGTCGAGGAACTCGGCGAAGTTCTTCCGGCCGGCGTCGCGGATCACCGGCACCATCAGCGTGCGGGTGCCGTCCTTCTTCTCGACATCCACCGCCAGGCCGAGGTTGCAGGCGCCGTCGTCGATCCGGTGCGGCTTGCCGTCGATCTCGGCGAAGTGGTGAGCCATCACGGCCATGTCCTCGGTGGCGACGCGCGCGATCGCGTACGCGATCAGGTGCGTGAACGAGACCCGGTGACCAGCGGCCTTCAGCTGTTCACGCCGCTGCGCGAGGGTTGTCACCGTCAGCGTCCGGAACGAGGTCGCGGTCGGGATCGATCGGCTCTCGTCCATGTAGCGGGCGAGCGCGGCCGCGCCACCCTTGATCAGCTGCGCGCCGGCGGGCTTTTCTGATGGGGCTACCGCGGTCGCGCCAGCCGGATGAATCGAGCCAGGCGCGGTCGAGCGAGGCTGGACGCCGAGCGCGCCGTTGGCGAGATCCTTCGCCGCGAGCACGTCGGCCTTGACGATCCGGCCGCCGCGCGCGCTGCCGTGGAGCCCGCTGACGTCCACTCCCTGCTCGGTCGCGATGCGGCGCGCGACCGGTGAGATGTTCGCGCCGCCGTCGATCCCCGGGGTCGCAGTCGGCGCGGCGGGTGCGGCGGGCGCAGCGCTGGGAGCAGACGCGCCGTTGCCGGCGCCGGCGGTCATCCGCGCGATCACCTGCCCGACGTTCACGGTCTCGCCGTCCTGCGCGAGGATCTCGGCAATCGTCCCGGAGGCGGGCGCGGGAAGCTCCATGTCGACCTTGTCGGTCGAGATCTCGACGACCGTGTCCCCCTCCTTGACGGCGTCGCCGACCTTCACGCTCCACTCGACGATCGTGCCCTCGGTCACGGACTCGCCGCCGGTCGGGGTGACGATGTCGATCAGCTCACCGGTCGAGGCCTCGGTGGCGGTGAGCCCCTCGGCCTCGGTGGTCGCACCGGCCATCGCCTCCTCCGGGGTGACGGGAGGGGACTCGGCGGATACAGGCGAGCCGGACACGGCGCCGTCTCCGTTGGTCGAGATCTCCGCGAGCACGGCGCCCACGGCCACGGTCTCGCCCTCGGTCGCGTGAATCTTCACGATCGTGCCGGAGGCCGGCGACGGGACCTCGGCGTCGACCTTGTCGGTCGAGATGTCGACGAGCGTCTCGTCGACCTCGACTGCGTCACCCTCCTGCTTGCGCCATTCGAGCACTGTGCCCTCGGCGACGGAATCGCCCATCGCCGGCATGACGACTTGGACAGTGCCGCTAGTGACTGCCATCGACTAAAGAGGGTAGCCGGGAAACGGCCTTCTGCCTACGCCGGCGCTGCTCGACCACGAACCCAATAGTCCCCGCAAACGGCCCGAGCCCGCCGAGCACCGCGACGTCGACGGCCAGCCAGTACGGGATGACGCGCGTGCGGGCCGCGGCGATGCAGACGAGCGACATCCCGATCCACAGCAGCCCGTGCGCCATGCCGAAGATGAACGTCTCGGGCTGCGGGCTGTGGAGCGCGAACGCGCAGATCAGCAGCGCCGTATACACGCACGAGTGGCAGAACGAGACGATCTCGAGACGCCCGAACGTGACCACCCGCGTGAACCGGGAGCTTTTTACGGGCCTCGACCGAGCTGCGAGCCCCGGCATCAGCCCGAGACCAGCTCGGCGAGCCGACGCAGCGGCTCATCCGCTTCGGCCGGCCAGCGGTCGAGGTCGGTGGGCCACCACGCGAACTCGTCGTGCTCGTGATCGGGCATGACCGTGGCGCCGTCGGCCAGCCACGCCTGGCCGACGAGGTGCACGGCCTCGTTCGGCAGCTGCAACAGCGCCTCGATCCGAAGTCGCTCGGGTTCGACCGACCATTCCTCGAGCAGCTCGCGGCTCATCGTGTCGGCCGGGTTCTCGTCGACCTCGACCGATCCTCCGGCGCCGAGCGCCCACCGTCCGGCCCACGTGGCTACCCAATCCGCCCGCCGCCCCGCGAGCCAGCGGCCGTCGGCGGCGCGGACCATGCAGAGGATCGACAGGCTCTGGGCCCCTCCGGCCGGGATCAGACGAAGCGCCCAGCGGGCGGGCTGGAGCTCGAGCGCCAGCCGGTCGGGCCCGGTCTCGAAATCGACGAGTCGCGCCGCGAGCCCGTCGTAGCTCGGAGAACCACGACGGCGCAGCGCGTCGAGCGCGACGTCGGCGGCATCGGTCGCCTCGCCCGGCGGCTCGAACGGATCGGGGCGCCAGGCGACCGCCACCTGATCGGTTTCCCATGGGCCACGGGCGAGGACACCGGCTGACACCGCCACGCCACACACGGTACCCGCAGAGCCCTCGGAGCCGTCAGGCGTAGGCCCGTGCCTGCAGCTCGAACAGCTCGGCGTACTGACCACGAGCGGCGATGAGCTGCTCGTGCGAGCCCGACTCGATGGCCTGGCCGTCCTCGAGCACGACGATCACCTCAGCGGTGCGCACGGTCGAGAAGCGGTGGGAGACGAGCAGGGTGATCGTGCCGTAGGCGGCGCCGAGCTCGCGGGCGGTGCGCGCGTAGCGCGCGAACAGAGCCGCCTCGGTCGGCGGATCGAGGTTCGCGGTCGGCTCGTCGAGCACGACGAGCAGCGGAGCCTGGCGCATCAGGCCGCGGGCCAGGGCGAGCCGCTGCCACTGTCCGCCGGAGAGCTCTCGGCCGGCGGTGTAGCGGTTGCCGATGTGCGTCTCGAGCCCGTCCGGAAGCTCGGGCTCGAGCTCCCCGGATCCCGCGCGCGCGAGCTCCGCGCGAACCACGTCGCGGTCGTCGATGTGCGCCAGATCGCCGACGCCTACGCTCTCGCGCAGCCGCAGCTGGAAGCGCACGAAGTCCTGGAACGCCGCGCTCACGCGCCCGCGCCACTCGGCGAGATCGATCCGCGCGAGGTCGATGCCGTCGATCAGGACGGCGCCCTCCGACGGCCGGTACATGCCGGACAGCAGCTTGACGAGCGTCGTCTTGCCGGCGCCGTTGTGGCCGACGAGCGCGATCGCCCGGCCGGCGGGCAGCTCGAGCGAGAGCGGCCCGAGCACGGTCTCCTCCGGGCTGCCGGGGTACGCGAACCGCACAGCGTCGAGCACGATCCCCGACCGCAGACGCGGGGGCGCGGCGGCGCGTTGCGGGCCCGTGACGCGGAGCGAGCGCTCGTGGTCCTCGAGCCACAGCAGCTGCCGCGCGGCCCCGAGCGAGGTGTTGAGGTTTCCGGCGGTGTCGGTCGAGCGCGAGATCTGGGTCTGGGCACGGCGCAGCAGGGTGACCGCCATCACCACCTGGCCGGGGCTGACGTGGCCGTGGGCGGCGCGCAGCACGAGCACGACGATCGCCGCCACCACGCCCACGGCAAACACCAGCCAGCCGAGGCCCTCCAAGGCGGCGCTCATGAGCGCGGCTCGGACCTTGCGCCGGCGGACGCGTTCGGCGAGCGCCGCGTGGCGCGCCGCGAGGGCATCGGTGATCCCGTACGTGCGCAGCTCGCGCGCCTCCTCGGCGCTCGTGGCCAGGACGAACAGCTCATCGAGGAGGCGTCGGCCCGAGGCGAGCGCGTTGTCGGCACGCTGCTGGACCGCGCCGGCGGCGCGATCGGACAGCGCGGGGGCGAGCGCCAGCAGCGGCACGACCAGCACCGGCGGATAGATCGTCGCCAGCAGCACGACGATGCCGAGCGTCCGCGCCGCCTGCCCGGTGAGGCTGATCAGCTGTCGCGGGGCACCCGCCAGCGTTCGGCGGTTCTGGGTCAGCTGCTCGACCCGCGCGAGCAGCTCGTGGCGCTCGAAGTGCTCGAGCGTGGGCAGCGTGGCCGCGATCCGCGCGATCCGCACGCCGAGCGCGAGGCTCGTCTTGTCGGTCAGCAGCGACCCCTCGGTGCCGGACACGAGCGCGAGCAGCCAGCTCAGCGTGAACAGACCCGCCACCAGCGCCGCTCCCAGCACGATCTGGCTCGTGCGATGCGCCGTGGCGCCGTCGATCATCACGCGGTAGCCGATGCTGTAGGTGACCGACACCAGGGCCGCGACGAGACTCATGATCAGGCACGCGATCGCCGTCCACCTCGCGGCGCGGAAGCCGGTGCCGACGAGCACGCCGGCCAGGCGGCGCCAGGTCGCGATCACGCCGCCTCGCCCGTGGCGGCCGCGGGCGCCGTCGCGAATCGCTCCGCCTGGACGCGGAACATCTCCGCGTAGGCGCCGTCGGCGGCGAGCAGTTCCTCGTGGCTGCCGAGCTCCGCGACCCTGCCTTCGTCGAGCACCGCGATTCGGTGCGCGCGACGGACGCTGCCGAAGCGATGCGAGATCACGATACTCGTGACGCCGGCCGTCAGATCGAGGAAGCGGTCGTAGAACGCCGCTTCGGAGCGCACGTCGAGCTGGGCCGTCGGCTCGTCGAGCACGAGCACGCGCGCGCCGTTCTGCACCGCGTACAACGCCCGGGCCAGCGCGATCCGCTGCCACTGACCGCCGGACAAGCCGACGCCTCCCTCGTAGTGGGGCGAGAGCACCGTGTCCCAGCCCCGGGGGAGCTCCGCGATCAGGTCGGCGGCGCCGGCGCGCCCGGCCGCGGTCTCCAGCAGCTCGGGATCGGGTCGGCCGTCGCCGAACAACCCGATGTTCTCGGCGGCGCTGAACGGGAACCGCGCGAAGTCCTGGTAGACGACCGACACCTGGCGCTGCCACTCGCGCTCACCCAACCGGGTCAGCGGCACGCCGTCAACCGTGACGGCGCCACCGGTCGGCTCCCGCATGCGCGCGAGCAGGGTCACGAGCGTCGTCTTGCCCGCCCCGTTGACGCCCACCAACCCGAGCGACTCCCCAAACGGCAGCTCGAGGTCGAGGTCGCGCAGCACGGGCTCCCCGCGCCCGGGATAGGTGAACGCGACCCGCTCGAAGCGCACGTTCCGGCGCGGCAGCCCGGCCGCCGGCAGCGGCTCCTCGCCGACATCCGCGACTTCCGCGCCGGCCCGCAGCGAGCTCGTCAGCGCGTCGAGGTCGGGCAGCGACGCCAGCATCTGCGCGAGGCTGATGTCGGCCAGTGTGATCGACCCCACGGCCATGCTCGCCGGCAGCATCATCAGCATCGTCGCCAGCGTCCGCAACGTGATCTCGTCGTGATCGGCGGCCCAGCCGATCGTGCCCGCGGCGAGCGCGTAGGCCGCGAGCACGAGCCCGCCGGCAACCCACACCTGCTTGGAGAGCCGCCGCAGCTCCTGCCACGTGGGCGTCATGCCCTCGAGCCACTCCTCGCGGTGACGGTCGGCGGTCCACTCGCCGAGACCGAACACGCGCATCTCTTTGGCCGCCGGCGGTCGCCAGGCGAGCCCGAGCAGGTACCAGCTGCGCCGCAGCGGCGTCGCCGCCTGCCTGGCGCGCGTGGCCTCAAAGCCGACGCGAGCGCCGAGCGGGCGCCGAACGAGCAGCCACATCACGAGCATGGCCAGACCGAGCCACCAGTGGAACGTCGCCAGCACCGCGCACGCCAGCACCCCGGTCAGGCGGTCGCCGAGCATCGAGATGAGCGCCATCGGCGCACCCTCGGGCTTGCCGCCGAGGAGCTCGCCGCCGGCGGAGGACAACCGCTCGAGGACCTGTCCGTCCTCCAGGTGCTCGATGCCCGCCGGCGCGGACACCGCCTCGATGAGCCTCCCCTGCATCAGCACGTCGACCCTCGCCGCGGCGGCGGCCGTGAGCACGTCCTCGAACGGTCCGCGCATCAGCGACAGTGCGTACGCGGCGCCCGCGAGCGCCAGCGCCACGATCAGCCGGTGCCCCTGCAGCGAGGACAGCCCGAACGTGACCGCGTCCGGGATCGCGCCGGTCACGCGCCCCATCAGGATCAGGACGAGCACCGGCAGCACGCCCTCGGCGAGAACGAACACGACCGCCAGCACGCTCAGCGTCCGGCTCGCGTGCCACAGCAGCTCGAGCGCGCGTAGCCGCGTGGATGCCCTCAGGCGCCTTCCCAGGGTGGCGATCACCGCCCCCGAAGCTAGATCGCGGCCGCGCTCAGTTCCAGGCCGCCGGCGCCATCGTTCGATGCATCATCCGCATCGCTGAACACCTCGCCCGCCAGCGAGGCGATCGCCGCCACGGCCGGCGCCGGCGGCTCGGGGCGCCGGATCAGGACGAGGCGGCTCGGCGCGTCCTCGATCTCGCGATAGACATCCCGTGGTGCGGGAGCGCGGCGCTTGACGGAAGCCGGTAGACGCCGATCCCGGCGCTGACCAGCGCCAGCGCCTCCGATGGCGAGCGCGTCTGCTGGACGATCCGCAACCGCACCCCGCGCTCGCCGGCCGCAGCGGTCACCGCGTCGTACGCGCTCGGCGCGAGATCGCGCTCGAGCGCGACCATCGGCAACTCGTCGAGTTGCGCGAGCACGAGCTTCTCGGCACGCGCGAGCGGGTGGTCGGCGGGGATTGCCAGCACCGACGGCTCGCGCCGCAGTGTCAGCTCGATCATCTCGCTCTCCTCGAACAGCGACCGTACGATCGCGAGGTCCACGTCACCGCGGCGCAGCGCCGGCACGATCTCGACGAATCGCAGCTGGCCGACCGACAGCTCGATCTCGGGGTATCGCTCGGCGGCGGCGGCGACCAGCGGCGCCACGTGGGCGCCGAGCGTGCTCCACACGAACCCGACGACCACGCGGCCGGCGGCACTGCGCCCCGCCGCGGCGGCGCGCCGCTCGAGCCGCTCGGCGGCGGCGAGCGCGTCCCGCGCGTCCTCGAGCAGCCGGACGCCGGCGTCGGTCAGCGCGGTGCGGCGAGCCGTGCGCACGAACAGCTGCAGTCCGAGCTCGTCTTCGAGCCCCCGCACGCGGCGGCTGACCTGCGGCTGGGAGCATCCGAGCCGCAGCGCCGCTCGCCCGAAGTGAAGCTCCTCGGACACGGTCACGAACGCGCGCAGCTGGTCTAAGTCCATACGCCAAGCGTATGACACACGTTCGCCGGATAAGGTCGGCTCCCGTGGCACGAGCGCTGAAGCACTGGGGATGGGGGTACGAGGACGAGCAGCCCTCGTCGGATGAGCTGCGGGGTGCGGCGGGGTTCTTCTCTGAGCGGTTCGGGTTCGGCTCGCGCGAGGTTGAGCTGCCGGTGCCGCTGAACGAGGTCTCGCTGCCGGCGCCGCGGCTGTGCCCGCCCGAGCCGCTCGCGCCGATCTGCTCGACGAGCGACTACGAGCGCGCGCTCCATTGCTACGGTCGGTCCTACGTCGACGTCGTGCGCGGGTTCCGGGGACGGTTCGATCACCCGCCGGACGTGGTCGCGCGCCCGCGCGACGAGGACGAGGTGCAGGCCACGCTCGAGTGGGCGCTGTCGGCGGGCGCCGCCGTGATCCCGTTCGGCGGCGGCACGAGCGTGGTCGGCGGGGTCGAGGCGGCGGGGTGCGAGGACTACGGCGGAGTCGTGACGATCGACCTGAAGGCGCTCGACCGGGTGCTCGACGTCGACCCCGTGTCGCTGTCGGCGCGGATCCAGGCCGGCGCCACTGGTCCGCGGCTCGAGGAGCAACTCGGCGAGCACGGGCTCACGCTCCGCCACTTCCCCCAGTCGTTTCAGTTCTCGACGCTCGGCGGTTGGATCGCCACCCGCGCGGGCGGCCACTTCGCCACGCTCTACACGCACATCGACGACCTGGTCGAGTCGGTGCGGGCGCTGACGCCGGTCGGCGCGTGGGAGTCGCGCCGGCTGCCGGGGTCCGGCGCCGGAGTCTCGCCCGACCGGATGCTGATCGGCTCGGAGGGCACGCTCGGGGTGATCACCGAGGCGTGGGTCAGGGTCCGCCCGCGCCCGCTCCATCGCGCCTCGGCCCCGGTGCGGTTCGGGGAGTTTGCGGCCGGCGTGGAGGCGGTGCGGGCCTTGTCGCAATCCGGGCTGTATCCGGCGAACTGCCGCCTGATCGATGCCCACGAGGCCGAGCTGACGGGGGCCGGCGACGGCTCGCACACGCTGGTCGTGCTCGGATTCGAGTCCGCCGATCACGACGTCGGGCCGTGGATGACGACCGCGCTCGAGATCTGCGGCGATCACGGGGGGGCGTGGGAGCGCCAGGGCGGCGGTCAGGCCGGCGGCGCGGCGGTCGGGAGCTGGCGCGAGGCGTTTCTGCGCGCTCCTTACCTGCGCGATGTGTTCATAGCGATTGGAGTGCTTTCCGAGACGTTCGAGACCGCGATCACCTGGGAACGCTTCCCGGCGTTCCACGAGCACGTGATCAGCGAGGTGAGCGGCGTGCTCCGTGGGGTGTGCGGTGGCGGCTCGGTCACCTGCCGCTTCACACACGTCTATCCCGACGGCCCGGCGCCCTACTACACGATCCTGGCGCCGGCCCGCCGCGGCGGCGAGCTCGAGCAGTGGGCGCAGCTCAAGCGGGCCGCCTCGGATGCGGTGATCGCGGGCGGCGGCACGATCACCCACCACCACGCGGTGGGGCGCGCGCACCGTCCGTGGTATGACCGGCAGCGTCCGGAGCCTTTCGCCGCCGCCCTGCGCGGCGCCAAGGCGGCCGTCGACCCGCGAGGCCTGCTCAACCCGGGAGTCCTGATCGATCCGTGATGCCCGAACCGTTCTCGATAACCGGTGCGGGTCCGGAGCTGTACGACCGGATCGGGCAGACGTACACGGGCACGCGCCACCCCGATCCGCGAATCGCCGCGGCCATCTGGGACGCGCTCGGCGACGCCCGCACCGTGTTGAACGTCGGTGCCGGCGCCGGCGCCTACGAACCGCCGGAGCGCGAGGTGGTGGCGCTCGAGCCCTCGGAGGTGATGATCGCGCAGCGTCCGCCCGGGGCGGCACCCGTCGTGCGGGGGCGCGCCGAGGAGCTGCCGTTCGCGGACGGGTCGTTCGATGCCGTGATGGCGGTCCTGTCCGACCACCACTGGACCGACCGGCGGCGGGGCTTCGCCGAGTTGCGTCGCGTGGCCCGGGCTCGGGTGGTGCTGTTCAACGCGAACCCGGGCGAGGCGGATCTGTTCTGGCTGACCAACGAGTACCTGCCGGAGTTCCTCGAGCTGATCCCGCCGCGGTACCGGCGGCGCGAGGCGTGGGCAGAGGAGCTTCGGTCGGTGCTGGGGACGGTCAGGCGGGTGCCCGTCCCGATCCCGCACGATTGCCTCGATGGGTTCTACGGCGCGTTCTGGCGCCGCCCCGACGCCTATCTTGACCTGGACGTGCGAGCCGGTATTTCCGTCTTTGCGCAGGTACCCTCCGCCGCGGCGGACCGCGCAATCGATGCGCTCGGCGCGGATCTGGAAACCGGTCGGTGGCAACGGAGCCATCGCGCGTTGCTCGAGCTAAGCGAGCTTCACCTCGGCTACTACGTGATCGTCGCCGAGCCAGCCAGCAGAACAGGAGGAAGTACATGAAGGTGATCGGCGCGGGGCTGCCGCGAACCGGCACGCTTTCGCAGAAGGTGGCGCTCGAGATGCTCGGGTTCGGCCCCTGCTACCACATGGTCAACGTGCTCACCGACCTGCCGCTGGCGGAGCAGTGGGCGGAGGCTTTGGATGAACAGGCCGACTGGGACGCAATCTTCGGCGAGCACGAGTCGACCGTCGACTGGCCGGGCTCGTTCTTCTACCGCGAGCTGGCCGAGGCCTACCCGGACGCGAAGGTGGTGCTGAGCGTCCGTGATCCGGAGGCGTGGGAGAAGAGCATGCTCGACACGATCTGGGACGTGCTCTACGGGCACTCCCTGATGGCCTACATCTCGAAGGCGCGAGAGCAGATCGATCCCGACTGGCGGGCGTATATGGACCTAATGCGAAGGATGTGGGCGGCCCAGGGCGTGTTCAGCGGAACCGAGCTTCGGCCGGGTCAGCTGGCCGAAGCCATCTCCCGCTACCAAGAGCAGGTCCAGCGGAACATTCCGGAGGACCGGCTGCTGGTGTGGAGCGTCCAGGAGGGATGGGAGCCGCTGTGCCGCTTCCTCGAGGTGGACGTGCCGCAGGTGCAGTTCCCCCGGCTGAACGACAGCAAGATGTTCGTCGACCGCATCATCGATGGCTCGCTGATGGTGCTCAAGGATTGGCGGACGCGCGACGGCGTCGTCAACGCGCCGGCGCCCCAGCCGGCCTGACCCGGGCCCGTGGGCCGTGCTGGAAAAGGCCCCACCCCGGGGCCTTTTCCAGCAACGGGTCAGCCGGCGAGCGTGCGGTTGAACCGCCGCAGAGCGAGCGGCACGCACACGGCGATGATCAGCAGGCACCACAGGGCCATCGCCAGCTCCGGATGGACGAGCTGCCACGACCCGGTCGAGTGCACGCCCTCGGTCAGCCCGCGGACGCTGCCGACCAGCGCCGAGATCGGATCCCACTGCGCGATCGCGCGCGGCACCGCGTCCATGCCGGCGATCGGCACGAACGTCCCGGCCAGGAACGCGAGCGGGAAGATCACGATGAAGCCGACGCCCTGCATCGCGTCCGGTGAGCGGACGAGCATCCCGAGCAGGACGCCCATCCACGTGAAGGCGAGCATCCCGAGGAACATCAGCCCGGCGAGCTCGATCGCGTGCGGGGCGGTCAGGTCCGGGTTCCAGCCGAGGATCAGGCCGAACACCACGACGATCGTCAGACCCAGCAGCTGCTCGCAGAACTGGCCCATGACCTGAGCGCTGATGATCGAAAGCCGGCTGATCGGCATCGAGCGGAACCGGTCGATTACGCCCTCGGTCATGTCGTGCGACGTGGCCACGCCGGCGCCGATGATCCCGAACGCGAGCGACTGGCCGATGATCCCGGGGAACAGGTAGTCCTTGTAGCTCACCCCCGGGACGTGGATCGCCGAGCCGAACACGTACAGGAACAGCAGGATGAACACGATCGGCTGGATCGTGACGTCGAGCAGGCGCTCGGGCACGCGCGGAATCGCCCGCAGGCTGCGGACCGTCAGCAGCGCGGTGTCGCGGATGAAGCGCGCGGGCGCCGCGGCGCCCGACCCCGGGACCGGGGTAGGAGCGGGAGCTGCGATCGCACTCATGCGGCCACCTCCGTGGGTTGGGATTCGTCGATTCGCGAGTCGGGTCGCGGATCCTCGTGCGCCATGTGACCCGTGAGCGCGAGGAACGCGTCGTCGAGCGTCGGACGCCGGAGCGCAATCTCGTCGACCTCGATGCCGGCCCGAGCGACCACGGCGGCCACCTCGGCGAGGTTCTCCGCCTCGTCGGGCGCGGCCACGGAAACCGTCCGCTGCTCGGCCGACTCGGAGATGTCGAACCGGTCGCGGAGGAGCTCGCTTACGCGTGCGAACTCGCTGCCGTCGGCCGCGATCACGTCGACCCGCTGCGCGCCGACCTGGGTCTTGAGCTGCGCCGGCGTGCCGGCCGCGACCTCGCGGCCACGGTCGATCAGCACGACGCGATCGGCGAGCGCATCCGCCTCCTCGAGATATTGGGTCGTGAGCAAAAGCGTCACGCCGTCGTCGACGAGCGAACGGATCGTCGACCACACGACCTGGCGGCTGCGCGGGTCCAGACCCGTCGTCGGCTCGTCCAGCACAAGCACGTCCGGGGTGTCGATCAGGCCGGCGGCGAGGTCCACGCGCCGGCGCTCGCCACCGGACAGGTTCTTGACCAGCCGGTTGCGGAACTCGCCTATCGCGAATCGCTCGATCAGGCGGTCGGCCACAAGCGCCGCCTCGCGCCGGCCGCGACCGCGCAGCCGCGCCATCAGGACGAGGTTCTCGCGCGCGGTGAGGTTCTTGTCGAGCGCGGCGAACTGTCCGGTCAGAGCGATCAGCGCCCTGACCTGGGCCGCCTCGCGGACGACGTCGTAGCCGGCGACGCGCGCGTGCCCGGCGTCCGGGCGCAACAGCGTCGCGAGCATGCGCACGGTCGTGGTCTTGCCGGCGCCGTTTGGCCCGAGCAGCGACACGACGGTCCCGGTATCGACCCACAGATCAAGATCCGCGACCGCGGTGAACTCGCCGAAGCGCTTCGTCAGGCCCTTGGTTTCAATCGCTGTTATCTGACTCATGCCGAGAACTCTACAGTCACTGAAAAAATTCTGCAACTAAACTTTTCGTCATATCCTGTTTGGCGATGGACCACGACGAAGAGCTGCTCGACGACCCGTTCAGCGACGACCGGATTCACCGGGTGTTCATCGCCGAGCTCGGCCAGGAGATGGCGGACTCGCTGCGCCGGGTGCGGCGGTTCCAGGAGGCGGCGGAGCTGCAGCGCCATCCCGACGAGGGCTTGCGCGAGCGCAAGCGGAGGCTGACCCGCCAGCGGATATCGGACGTGGCGACGATCCTGTACGGGGCGCGCGGCTTCGACAACGTCAAGGTCTCAGAGGTAGCCGACATCGTGGGCGTCTCGGAGAAGACCGTCTACAACTACTTTCCGACCAAGGAGTCGATGGTCCTCGACTGGGCCGACGAGACGGTCGAGAGCCTCGCCCGCGTGATCCGTGAGTGCCCGCCGAGCGAGTCGCTGACCACCGCGGTGGTGCGGGCGATGAAGGAAGACATGGAACGCTTCGACGAGGTTCCCGACGACCTCGTCGTGTTCCTGCCGAGGTTCATGGAGTTGATCGACTCGACGCCGGCACTGCGCGCGGCGTGGCTCGAGATGTACGACCGCATCGTCACCGTGGCCACCGAGGCGTTGGCGGCGCGCGCCGAGGTGGACCCGCGCGACCCCGAGCCGATGATCGCCGCGCGGGCGCTGAGCGGACTGGGCGGGGTCGCGCTCGCGTCACGCGTGCGCCACATCGAGCAGGGGCTGCGGGGCGCGGAGCTGCGGAACGCGGTGTTCGGAGACGTCGAGCGCGCGGCCCGGCTGCTCGAGACAGGCCTGTGGTCGTTCAACCTGCTGACCCATGGCCGGCGCACCAAGCAGCAGGTGCTCGACGCCGCGAAGGCCGCCGAGGACGCTCGCGCCCAAGTGGTCCAGGCGCTCCGGCAGGCACGGACCGCGTGGCGCCAGATCCGCGAGGAGACCCGCGAGGCGATGCGCGAGCAGCAGTCGCGCAAGCACGAGGCGATGCGCCAGCTGCAGGCGCGCAACCGCGACCGCGATCGCCAGGCCCCGCGCCGGGGCCGGCGCTAGGCGGCGTCGAGCCGCGCCAGCACCGCGGCCGCCGCCGGCGCGACGTCCACCGGCAGCCGGCCCAGCAGCTCGCGCCAGCTCGGCTGGAGCGCGATCGCCGCCCGGACCTTCGCCACGCCGCCGTCGAGGTCGCCGGCCTGGGCCGTGCCCAGCCCGGCCCAGAACAGCAGCTCGTGGTTGCCGGGCGCGCGCTCACTCGCCTGCACGTAGAGGCGCGCGGCTTCGTCGTGGTGGGCGGAGCCCATCAGCTCGTCGGCCTGCCCCGCGAGCGCGTACGCACCCTGGAGCGCCACCAGCCGCCGCAACTCGCCGAGCGGGTCCGCGTGGTCCTCGACGCGTAGTGAGACGACGGTCCGCCAGGGCTCGGCATCGGGGGCCACGACCAGGATCGCCGCCGACTGGCGGCCGCGCAGATCGCCGCCCTCCCGCTCGGCCGCGTCGAGCGTGGCGAGCAGCCGGCTCGTTAGCGAGCCGGCGGCGGCGGTGAACGCCTCGAGCATCGCCGGCCACACTCGCTCGGTGGCCATGATGTTGGCCTGGCACGAGACGCCCGCGGCCGTGACGTGGCCGGCGTACGCCGTGCAGGTCGAGCCCGTGTACGCCGCGACATGCCCGGCGCCATCGACGACCGCGACCTGGCGCGAGTGGCCGGCCGGGTCGTTCGCAACCAGCGTCGCGAGCGCCTGCTCGGCGTGCACGCCCGCGGCCAGCAGGTCGAGGAGCTGCGGGCCGTAGCCCGGATCCGCGTTGGCCTGGGTGGCGACGGCGCCGACGCCGGGGCGGGCCCAGGTCACGATCGAGCCGACGGAGAACCAGTGCGACTGGACGGCGACCCCGAGCTCGCCGGTGTCGGGATCGCGCGCGACGATCGAGTACGTCAAGCCGGCGGGTCGCTTAGAAAGGTGGCCGCACCCGGGGTGCCTGACCCGGCGCCTGCAGCGGCTCGGCGAGCTCCTGCTCGGCGACCGCGTCGACGACCTCTTCCTCTTCCTCGACCTCGCCCTGATCGTGCTGGCCATCGCACAGGATCCGGAACTGGCCGGTCTGCCCGCCGTCGGCCTGCAGGACGATGCCGGGGATGAGCTCTTCGCCCTCCTCGAGGTCGAGCCGCTCGATGTCGAAGTGAGCCATGCCGATCCCCCACGTGTTGTGGTCGGGGTTCTCACGGTCGTGGGCCGCGACCCCCATCGCGACCTGCTGCAACAGCTTGCCGATCTTGCTCGGATCCGACATCGAGGACTTCAGGCTAGCGCTTGAGTCGCCTTCGGTCAGCCCGAGCCGTTGCGCTCGATGATCTCGACCCGGTAGTTGTCCGGATCGCGTACGAAGCACAGACGACTGCCGCCCTTGCTGACCGTGTACGGCGGGCGCTCGGGCTCGATCCCCTGATCCTTCAGCCGTGCCAGCGTTCCGTCCAGGTCCTCGGTGCTGATCGCGATGTGGCCGTAGGCGGTCCCGAGATCGTACGAGTCAACGCCGAAGTTGTAGGTCAGCTCGAGCCGCGGCTCGGGGCCGTCGTCGGGCAAGCTCATGAACACGTTGATCGCTTCGTCGCGGATCGGCGCCCGGCGACGCTCCTCGAAGCCCAACGCCTCGTAGAACGCGACCGAACGATCGACGTCGGTGATTCGGTAACAGGTGTGGAGGAGGCTCATGGCGCGTAAGAGTACGCTGCTCCCCGTGATCGTCGAGCGGTCGATGAACGACTCGTTCCTGTCCAACACGTACGTGGTGGCCGACGAGCCGGGCGGGCACGCGGTCATGATCGACGCCGGCGGTCCGGTCGGACCGCTGCTCGACTATCTGCGCCGGGGGCAGCTGACGCTCACGCACGTGCTACTGACCCATCACCATCACGACCACGTCTCCGAGGTCGATCAGGTGCTCGAGCGCCACCCCGGGACGCCCGTGCTGATCCACGAGCTCGAGCGCGCGCAGGTGCCCACCGCCACCGGCACGATGGCCCCCGGCGAGACGATCTACAGCGGCGCACTCGAGATAGAGCCGATTCACACCCCGGGTCACACCGCCGGGATGTTGTCGCTGCTCGTGGGCGGCACCAACGTGTTCACCGGCGACACGCTGTTCAAAGGGTCAGTCGGCGGCGTGCATGCGCCTGGCAGCAGCGGGTTCGCCGATATCAAGACCTCGATCATGGACAAGCTGTTGAAGCTCCCGCCGGACACCCACATCCACCCCGGTCACACGGACCCGACGACCGTCGCCGACGAGCTCGAGCACAATCGGTTCGTTCGGATCTGGCGCGGGCTCGACCCGGAGGGCAACGAGCCGTGCACGGCGCTCGGCGAGCCCGCGACGCTGATCCTGTTCGGCGACGACTACGATGGCGGACACAAGGCCTGGGTCCGTTGGCCCGACGGGTCCGACGACATCGTCGCCGGGTCCCGCGTGAATAGAGGCCCGCCCGCCCCCACTACCATCTCGTAAGTGGCGAAGGACAAGATCCCCACCTCGCGCGTGGGGCGGACTGCCAGGATTGGGGGACTGGCTGCGGGACAGGCGATCCGGCAGGCGGGCACGCTCGCGGCCAACGTGACGCGCAACGACGAGGGGCGCAAGATCGCACTGGAGAAGCGTCAGATCGAGGCCGCCGAGCAGATCGTGGCCGCGCTCGGGACGATGAAGGGCGCCGCGATGAAGGTCGGACAGGTGCTTTCGTTCCTGGACGTCGGCCTCGTCCCCGAGGAGTACCGCGAGGAGTTCCAGCACAAGCTCGCCGCGCTACGCGACGCCGCCCCGAACGTTGCGTTCAAGGACATGCGCAAGGTGATCGAAGAGGAGCTCGACGAGCCGCTCAAGGAGGTTTTCGCCGAGTTCGACGAGGAGCCGGTGGCGGCCGCCTCCATCGGCCAGGTCTACCGGGCACGACTCAAGGATGGCCGAGAGGTGGCGGTCAAGGTCCAGTACCCAGGCGTCGCCGCAGCCGTCCGCTCGGACATGCAGAACCTCGGCTTGATCCTGCGGCTGGCCAAGCGGATCGCGCCCGGACTGAATCCGGCGGCGATCGGCCGCGAGATCTCCGAGCGGATCCACGACGAGCTCGACTACGAGCTCGAGGCCCAGAATCAGCGCACGCTCGCGCGTATCTTCCGCGGCCATCCGTTCATCGTGATTCCGGAGGTCGTGACCTCCTTGTCACGGGAGCGCATGATGATCTCGGAGTTCATCTCCGGCACCGGGTTCGAGGACTTCAAGAACTACCCCCCCGACGAGCGCGACCGGATCGGCGAGATCCTGTTCCGCTTCTACTTCGGCTGCCTGTACCGCCACCACCAGTTCTCGGGCGACCCGCACCCGGGCAACTCGATGCTGCTCGACGACGGCCGCATGGTGTTCTTCGACTTCGGGCTGTTCAAGCGGATGCCGCCCGGCGCGGTCGAGCTCGAGATCCGGGTCGCGCGCGCGATCATCGAGAACGACACCGACACGATCATGCGGCTCGGCACCGAGGTCGGCTTCTTCCCCGAGCCCGACAAGTTCGACCCCCAGCGCGTGCTCGCCCACTTCAAGGCGGCGACGTCGTGGTACACGGTCGACCAGTACACCGAGCTGACGCCGGATTACGCCACGCAGGTGCTGATCGACATGAGCGACCCGCGCTCTGAGTACTTCGGCCAGCTCCGTCACGAGTCCGCCCCGCCCGACCACATCTTCGGCCGGCGGATGGAGGTACTCACGCTCGCGGTGCTGTCGCAGCTGCACGCGCGCGGTAACTTCCACCGGATCGCGCGCGAGTGGTTCTACGGCGATCCGCCGGCGACCGAGCCCGGCGCCCAGGAGGCCGAGTTCTACGCCGAGAAGGCGGCCTAGAAGCTCCCCAGCTGTCGCGAGCGGGAGGTGTCGGTGGGCGCGGCGTTCCCGATCCAGACAGCGGCCGCCGGGCACGGACGCGGGGAATTCGGCTCAGGCACGTGCACCGAACGAGTACGGCGTCGAGCCGAATTCCCTTGGCGGAACGGCCCCAGGGATGACGCGCCGCAGGCGCGGCCCCACTACACCCGCTGGATCTGCATCAGGCTCGTGGTCCCCGGACGGCCGCTGGGGAGGCCGGCGGTGATCCCGACGCGGGCCCCCGGCTTGACCCAGCCGAGTTCGACCACGCGGCGCGCCGAGTCGGCGATCAGCGCCTCGGTGACCTCGTGCCGGCGCATCGACCCGGCCTGCACGCCCCACATTAGGCTGCAGCGCCGGACGGTCTCCTTGCCGGGCGAAAGCGCGTAGATCGGGACCTGGGGCCGGTGGGCTGAGATCAGCCGGGCCGACCGGCCCGACAGCGTCGGCACCACGAGCGCGGCCAGGTGCAGATCGCGCGCGGCCGCGCACATGCTGTACGCGACCGTGTACGCCGGGTCGCGCGCGTCGCGGCGGACGCGCTCCTCGTTCCAGGTCCGGTACGGGAGCGTGTGCTCGGTCCGCTCGGCGACCGAGGCCATCATCTCGACCGCGCCAACCGGATATGAACCGATCGCGGTCTCCTGGGAGAGCATCACGGCGTCGGTGCCGTCGAGGATCGCGTTGGCGACGTCGGCGACCTCGGCGCGGGTGGGCCGCGACGAGTTGACCATCGAGTCGAGCATCTGCGTAGCGGTGATCGCGGGGCGGGCGAGCTTGCCGGCGATCCGCAGTAGCTGCTTCTGGACGATCGGGACGTCCTCGATCGGCAGCTCGATCCCGAGGTCGCCGCGCGCGACCATCACACAGTCGGCGGCGCGGATGATCTCCTCGGCGGCGTCGACCGCCTGCGGCTTCTCGATCTTGGCGATCAGCGGCAGCCGCGTGTGCCGGCGGACGCTGGTCACGTCCTCGGCGGTGCGCACGAACGACAGCGCCACCAGGTCCACGCCGATCGACTCGCCGAACCGCAGCATGTCGAGGTCCTCCTCGGGCACGGCGGGCAGCCCGCGGGTCGAGCCGGGAATGTTGAGGCCCTGGCGCGAGGCCACGGTCCCTCCGATCTCGACCGCGGTCTCGACCTCGCCGTCGCCCTCGCGCACCGTTTTGACCCGCAGGCGGATCGCCCCGTCGGCGAGGTAGATGATGTCGTCGGGGTCGACAGCGCTGGCGAGGCCGCCCCAGGACACCGACATCTGCTCGCCGTTGCCCACGGAGTTCGCGCCGCACAGCAGGACGAGTTTCTCCCCGGGCTTGAGCTCGGCGATGTCTTCCTCGAGGCTGCCGATGCGGATCTTCGGGCCGGGCAGGTCCTGGAGGATCGCGACCTGCCGGCCGGCCGCGGACGCGGCCCGGCGAACGAGCTCGGCGTTCTCAGCGTGGATCTCGCGGTTGCCGTGCGAGAAGTTGAGGCGGGCGACGTCCATGCCCGCCTCGGCCATACGCGTGAGCGTCTCGAGATCGCGCGAGGAGGGTCCGATGGTGGCAACGATCTTCGTGCGGCGCATTGCGGCCTCGGAAGCTACTGCACTCGGGAATTAGACCCCCGCCCACCCTCGTTACGCGGCCGTGAGGCCGGCGCCCGCCCACCTCCGGATCTTCTCCTCGAGCACCAACATCGGCAGCGACCCGCTGTCGAGCACGACGGCGTGGAAGTCGGGAAGCGCGAATTGCGGGCCGAGTCTCCGGCTCGCGTCAGCTCGCATACGCACGATTTCCCGCTTCCCGATCAGATAAGACAGAGCCTGGGCGGGCATGACGATGTAGCGATCGATCTCGTTGGCCAGAAACGCTTCGGGCATCGGCACGTGAGCCACCATGAACTCGAGCGCCTGCCGGCGGCTCCAACCAAGCGCGTGGAGCCCGGTGTCGACGACCAGCCGTGCCGCGCGCAGGAGGGATGCTGCGAGCGATCCGAGCAGGCTCTCCGTGTCGATGTAGAGGCCCATCTCCTCGGCCAGTTGCTCGGCGTACAGCGCCCACGCTTCGAGGTAGACCGTCAGGCCGCGTTGTCGCTGCATCGCGGGCAGCTCATCGAGCATCTGGAGGCGGGAGATCTGGAGATGGTGGCCCGGCACGCCCTCGTGGAAGGCCACCCCTTCCAGATCCCAACCCGTTCCAGCCGTCGGCCGCTCGAGGTTGAACCAGAAGGTCCCGGGCCGGCTGCCGTCGAGCGTGGGCGCCGTGTAATGGGCCGCCATTCCGCTCGCCGCGACCACGTCGGGCATCGGGGTCACCTCGCACGGAGGCGGCAGCGGCGGGGGCACGCACTCGCCGATGCGGGCCTCGGCTCGGCGGATGGCCGCGGTCGCGGCTGCCATCGCGTCTGATGGAGACCGTCGTGTGGACGATTCCCACAACGCTTGATGGAACTCCGGCAGGGAATCCAGGTGCAGCTGCGCGCCGAGTTCGAGCGCGCGAGCCTCGAGCGTCTCGATCTCGCTCAGCCCGATGCGGTGGATCTCCTCGGGAGCCAACGGGAGCGTGGTGGCCGACTGCACGCACAGGGCGTAGTCGGTCTCGCCGCCGGGTAGGTAGACGAGCCCCGGCTGGGCGCCCGAGCGGGCGCGGGGCAGGAGCTCGCGCAGCAGCTCGAGCCACCGAGCCAGCGCCGGCTTCACGGCGCCCGCGGCCAGTGCGTCCCGCTCCTCGCGCCAGGCCGGCTCGCCGTCCCATCCCGCCGGAGGCTCGGGGGTGGCGAGGGCTTCGGGAACGGCGGGCCCGAGCACGTACTCCGCCCACTCGATCGCCTCCTGGACGAGCGGGGCTACGGGAAGGCGGCCCTTGCCGGCGCCGATCTGGAGACGCTCGGTCTGCTGGTCGATCCAAGTCCCGGCCGCGCGGAGGCGCTCGAGGTAATCGGCGGCCGCCCGCTCGTCGACGAGCATCGTACGTGCCGCGGTCGCGAGCAACTCGGCGGGACCGCTGAACGGCATCGCCGTCACCGTGTGCTCGATCAGACGGACGTCGAGATCCCGCAGCTCGCCGGCGACGTTCTCGCGCAGGCACGCGAGCGTGATGCCGGCGGGCTCGGAGAGGCTCGCGAGCTCCAGCCGGTCCGCCTCGACCAGCGTCGACTCGAGTTCGGAACGCCGGGAGGCCTCGCCCGCCTCGCCGTCATCGGGCACCCGATCGTCGTAGCCGGGAACGCCGAAGGTGCTGGCCGCGAACGGATGCGTCTCCAGCCAGCGCTCGTGGAAGGCGTCGGCCAGCTCGCGGACTCCGGGCATACCGTCTACTGCGGCTCCAGCGCGATCGGTTCGCCGTCGGCCGTCAGCCGGCCCCCGGCGCGCAGATCGCAGATCAGATCCCAGTGCAGGGCTGAGACGTTGGTCCCGCGGGTCTCGGGATAGGAGCGACCGAGCGCGAGGTGGACGGTCCCGGCCATCTTCTCGTCGAGCAGGATCGAGCCGGTCGGGCGGTCGATGCCGGAGTTCGTGCCGATCCCGAGCTCGCCGAGGAAGCGCGCGCCGGGGTCGGTGGCGAGCGCCGCGTCGAGGTAGTCCTGTCCGCGAGTGGCGGTGGCGCGAGTGACGCGACCGTCCTCGAACGTCAACTCGACGCCCTCGACGAGGACGCCGCGCGGGCTCGACGGGATCGTGAAGCGAATTGTGCCGTTGGCCGAGTCCTCGATCGGGCCGGTGAAGACCTCGCCGCTCGGCATGTTGCGCCGACCGTTGGAGTTGATCCAGGTGCGGCCGCCGACGCGCAGCCGGAGGTCGGTGCCGGGCGCCTCGATGCGGATCTCGCGCGCCTCGGTCAGGCGGTCGACGGTCCGCTGCTGGCGATCGCTGAGCTCGCGCCACGCGGCGAGCGGGTCGGGGCGGTCGAGGAACAGGGCGCGCTCCACGAACGCGGCGTAGTCGTCGTCGCTCATGCCCGCCTCCTGGGCGAGCGCCGACGTCGGCCACACCGTGCCGCACCATCGCTTACCGAGCCGCACCTCCTGTATCGGCCGGCGGGCGCGGGCGGCACGGGCGATCGTGGCGGGGTCGATCTCGGCCAGGGCGCGGGTGTTCTCGGGCGCCTGGATGTTCAAGTATGCGTCCGTCCGTTCCATCTCGGCCATATCCTGGGGTGCGAAGTTGTCGAGCAGATCGTCGGAGGCGAGACGGTAGAAGTCCTCGGCCACTCCCGGGATCGCGATCCGAACCCCCGGCGTCCACGCCCCGCGCGCGATCAGCGCGCGGTGAAAGGCACGGATCAGGGGCGCGGCGAGCGTGGTCGTGAACACCAGCACGTAGTCGCGCTCGCGCACGTCCAGGCACCAGTCGCAAAGGAGGTTCGCGAACGCGTCCGGATCGATCATGGCGCCTGGAGCTCCGGGAAATGCTCTGAGACGTGCTCGCGGAGCGCGTCGCGGACGAACTGCCGCTCGTCGCCGGTGGCCATCCGGTAGCGGCCGAGCAGCTCCTTCTGGCGCGTGATCTCGAGGCCCGAGATCGTCCACGAGACCGCGAGGAACTCGAACAGCAGCTCGGTGGCGCGCTGCCAGGCGTCCTCACGCTCGAATCCGCCGCCCAGCGTGTCGGCGTAGCGGCGGCGCGAGCCGGGGGTCAGCGACCCGCGCAAGGTGAGCACGTTGCCGTCGGCGTCGCGGTACTCGGAAGTGGGGGCGGCGAGCTTCTCGCGCTGCTTGCGGTCGCGCTTGGCCATCGTGTTCATGCCGGCGCGTCGGCGGCGCGTGCGAGCTGCGCACCGACGTCGCCCGTGACGGGGTCGGCGTGGCCCGCCCAGACCGCGGCGGGCTCGAGCGCCGCGAGCTTCCGGATCGACGCCCGCGCCTGCTCGGTGTCCTGGTTGAAGGCCGGATGGGGAACGTGCGCCGGTTGCCGGCGCCCGCTCTGGGGGTCGAGCGTGTACAGCGTGTCCGAGACGAGTGCGAGGCGGTCCGACTCGCGGAACAGGGCGATCAGCCCCGGGGCGTGTCCGGGGAGGTGGACGACCTTGAAGCCGGCGACGTCGTCGCCTTCGCTGACCGTGCCGGCGATCTGCACCGGCCCTCCGTCCCAGGTCGCGATCAGGCGCCAGAGCACCGTCCGACCGCGCGGATCGAGCTTGGCGCGGTCCCAGTAGTCCCGGTAGGAGGATGGCGACTCGGCGGCCTCGCGGTCGGCCGGGTGGCAGTAGACGGGCGCGTTCAGGCCCGGAGCCGCGCCGCGGTGATCGGCGTCGGCGTGGCCGAGCACGATCCGCTTGATCCCGCCGAGCCGCGCCCCCGCGGCGGCCAGCGGAGCGGTCATGTCCGAGACGCCGCAGTCGAACACGGTGACGCCGCCGTCGTCCTCGATCAGGTACACGTTCATCGTCTTCGGAATGCCGCCGCGGACGAGCCAGACCCCCTCGGCGATTCGCTCGGGCTCGGACCCCTGGATCCACGAGCGCGCGCGGGTGCGCGCGTTGGCGAGCTGGGTCAGCCGAGCCTCGGCGCGGGAGCCCGCAGGGGGCAGCACGCCGAGCTGGCGAGCGACGTCGCCGCTGTCGAGATAGGCGTCGAGGTGCTCGATCTTGTCCTCGGCGCTCACGGTCAGGACGTCGCAGCCCTCCATGTCGAGGCGGGCGCCGTTGGGAGCGAACCCCTGGAACTTCGCTGGGCCCGCGAACGTGCCGCGCGCCCGCCACCGGACGACGGCGCGGTGATCGGACGCGATCACGTCGAGCAGCTCGTAGCGCAGGTCTGGAAACGCGCCGAGCATCTCGCCGAGGAGGGCGCGGATGTCCGCCGGGGCGGTCATCTCCCGCTGCCCGACGACGCGCTCGACCCCGCCGGGCGCCCACAGGGCGATCGCCGCGTCGATGTCGCGCGCGGCGAGCGCCTCGAAGTAACGCGTGGCGACGTCTGCGCTGGACATCCAGGCGCCGAGTCTAGGCTTGCGGGGATTATCGTGCGCGGGCATGCCGCGCAGACAGGAGCTCGGCCGTGGAGAGAGGGTGGTACCGGGGCTGTGGCGCCTACGGCTTCCGCTGCCGCTTCCGGGGGTCCCACACTGCAACGCGTGGGCGATCGCGGCCGGGGACGGCGTGGTGCTGGTCGACACCGGCATGCACGAGCCGGGGTCGATGGCCGAGCTCGAGCGGTCGTTGGCCCAGGTGGGGCTGAGCGTGGAGCAGGTTCGGCTGCTCGCGTGCACCCATGCGCATATCGATCACTGGGGGCAGGCGGCGACGATCCGTGACCGGGCGGGATGCGAGTTCTGGCTGCACCCCAACCACCGGCATGGCTTCGTGACCGCGACCGATCGCGAGCTCGCGCTCGGTCGCCGGCTCGAGATCGGTCGCCAGAGCGGGGTGCCGGAGGCGGTCCTGCAGCGTTATGCCGAGCGTTCGCGGGGGATGGCCTCCGGGATCGCCCGCGTGATCGAGCCCGACCGGCCGCTGGTGGACGGCGTCGAAATCGAAACCAACCTGGGCACCTGGCGGGTGTTCGAGACCCCGGGGCACGCCCCTTCGCACGTCTGCCTGTTCCAGGCCGAGCGGCGACTGCTGATCTCCGGGGACCACCTCCTGGGGCGGATCTCGCTGTACTTCGACTACGGCTGGACGCACGACCCGATCGGCGAGTTCGTGAGCTCGCTGGACGTGACCGACGAGCTCGGGGCCCGGCTGGCCCTGTCCGGCCACGGCAAGCCGTTCATCGACGTCCACGGCCACATCGAGGCCAATCGCAAGCTCGTGCGCGAACGGCTCGATGCCGTTCTGGCGGCGGTGGCGCACGAGCCGAAGACGGCGGTCGAGATCGTCCCGAGCGTCTACGGCGAGGAATTGACGGAGACCAACACCGGATGGCGGCTGCAGGAGACGCTGTGCTATCTGAATCACCTCGAGCTCCAGGGCCGGGTTTCGCGCGAGTCGGAGGGGGACCTGGCCACGTGGGGAGGGATCTCGAACTAAACCTTGACACAACCTTGTCAAGGTTGGTATCTTGCCCGCACCATGCGGATCGATCACATCCTCGCCACCGCCGACGAGCCGGTCTTCTCGTTCGAGTTCTTCCCCCCCAAGACCGCCGAGGGCGAGCAGAATCTGCGCGCGACGCTCGGAGCGCTGCGCGAGCTCGAGCCTGATTTCGTCTCGGTCACGTACGGAGCGGCCGGATCCACGCGCGCCCTGACGCTCGAGCTCACCAAGTGGATCAAGCAGGAGCTCAAGGTCGAGGCGATGGCGCATCTGAGTTGCGTCGGCGCGACCCGCGACGAGCTTTGCGTGATCCTCGACAGCCTCGCCGATGCCGGGGTCGAGAACGTGCTCGCGCTGCGGGGCGACCCGCCGCGAGGCGAGACCGAATGGAGGCCGCACCCGGGCGGTCTGAACTACTCGAGCGAGCTCGCGGCGCTGATCGACGAGCGGTATCCGATGAGCATCGGCGCGGCCTGCTTCCCCGAGGTCCATCCCGAGGCGCCCGACATGGCGAGCGATCTGCGCTTCCTCAAGCGAAAGGTCGAGGCCGGCGCCTCGTTCCTGATCACCCAGCTGTTCTTCGACAACGACGTCTACTTCCAGTTCGTCGAGGACGCGCGTGCGGCCGGGATCGACGTCCCGATCATCCCCGGGATCATGCCGATCACCGACGTGGCCCAGATCAAGACGATCACCGGCATGTGCGGCGCGTGCATCCCCGAGACGCTGCTCCGGCAGCTCGAGGCGCGGGCTCCGTTCCCCAACGAGGTGCTCCAGCTCGGCGTCTCCTACGCCACGCTCCAGTGCGCCGAGCTCCTGGCGCGCGGCGCCCCCGGCATCCACTTCTACACGCTGAACCGCTCGCCCGCGACGCGCGCAATCCTGGCGGCGCTGCGGCTGCTGCGCCCGTGGGTTCGTCGGCAGGTCGTGCGAAGCACGGCCGGTTAAGCGAAGCCGGAGGCGGAGCATTCGTCTCAGGACGCGGGTCTGGATGACCCGCGGAGCACTCCCTCAGGACGGAGGAATAACGTCGAGCCCGTGAGCGAGCCTAGGCTCGCCGTCGACCTCGTAGCGCACGTCGATCTCGTCGTTGCGCTTGTAGGTCCCGATTCCCCAGAAGCCGAGGAACCACGCCCAGCCGCTCAGCTTCTGCCGGACCAGCTCGCGCTCGAACAGCAGCTCGCCGGATGAGATCCGGTAGTCGACGCCCAGCTCCTGGCGCACACCGTTGACGTAGACCTCGAACGGCGAGCGGACACCGGGCGGAAGCTTGACGCGCCAGTACTGCATGGCGTGTTACACGTCGGCCGAGATGAGGGACATGATCACGACGTTGATTCCCTTGCCGCGCCTGCGCAGATATTCGCGCAGGATGCCCTCTCGGACGAACCCGGCACCTTCTGCGGCGCGAATCATCGGTGCATTGTCCGGGTCGGTGAGGAGCTCCACTCGGGCGAGGCCGCAGGGCCTGAGGAGCCATTCGCCGGCGAGCCTGAGCGCTCGGCGCCCGAGTCCACGCCCCCTGACCTGCGGCGCCAGCCAGATCCCGATCTCGGCGCGGGACTGGTCCCAGTCCACCGGGTAGATGCGGATCTGGCCCCGACAGGTGTCGGAGCTCGGGGCGACGATCGTCAGCGTGGCGCGTTCCCCAATCGCGCGGTCGGCGGCCTCGCGTTCGGCGGCGCGCCCGAGCTCGGCTCCACTTGGAGGGCGGTCGTCACCCGTGAGCACGTGCATCCGAGGATCGTCCTGATGGGCGATCAGGATCTCCGGGATGTCCCGCTCGGCGTAATCGCGCAATACGACGGTGTCGTCGGTCAGCGAGGCGTCGAGTAGGGGGAAAGACCTCACGGGCTGGGTTGGCGGGCTGGGTTGGCGGGCTGGGTTGGCGGGCTGGGTTGGCGGCCGGTCCGGCGGGCTGGTCCGGCGGGCTGGTCCGGCGGGCTGGTCCGGGGCGCGACCGGGGCGACGTCCTGCCGTCGGAAACGGACCGTACCCTGTCACGCCGTGGAACCCGTCGTCTATCAGGTGCGTCGCTCGGACCGGGCTCGCCGGGTGCGCGTGACCGTCGATCTCGCGCGCGGAATCGAGGTGGTGCTGCCGCGCCGGGCTCCGGAGCGCGAGGCGGCGGCCGCGATCCGCGAGCTCCGGCCGTGGATCGAGCGGCGGGTCGCCGAGCTCGAGGGAGTGCGCGCCACGGTCGCGGCGCGGGGTGACACGGTCCCGTACCTGGGGCAGACGCTCGCGCTGCGGGGGGAGACCGGACGGTCGCGGGTCACGCGTCGCGGCGACGTGCTGCTGGTGCCCGACGGGGAGACGCGGACGCCGGCGCTCGAGCGCTGGTACCGCCGTGCGGCCCGCTCCGAGATCGAGCCGCGTCTGCAGCGGGCCTGCGCGCTCGCCGGCACCTCGTTTTCGGGGCTCACGATCCGCGGGCAGCGGACACGCTGGGCGAGTTGCTCGCGGTCCGGGGCGATGAGCTTCAACTGGCGGCTCCTGCTGGCGCCGGAGCCCGTCCTCGACTACGTCGTCTGGCACGAGGTGTGCCACCTCGAGGTGATGGATCACTCGCCGCGCTTCTGGCGCTTGCTCGCGGCGCGCAGCCCCGGCTATCGGGAGCCCTTGCGCTGGCTACGCGCTAACGGCGCGGCACTCGTGTTGTAACCACACGGCAATGTAAAGCCGTTGTCCGACCTGACAACCGCTGGTAGGCTCGCGCTCGCGCCTCGCCGTGGAAGGACCCTCGGGGACTGACGCGCGCACACGCGGTAGACGGCAGACGCACGCGGGGCCGTGATCGAGTGAGCATGTTGTTGCGGATCGATGACATATACCGGACCGAGGACCTCGCTCAGACGTATTGCGTCTGTGACCCCCTGCGAGGTCTGAGGTCTCGGTCCGGTAAGCCCCTTGCGCCTGCCTGCCGGTCTATCGCCTGCGCAAGGAGGAGCGCCGCTGGAGCTTGAGGCTTGCCTGCGGCTGCATTGTTAGGTAACCTACCAAGCTGTAGACGCCGCTGTCAAGTTTGATGCGGCAATGACAGTCTGGTGAGGGCGGTACCCTCCGGAAGTGGAAGAGGACATTCGATGACACGTCCAAGCACGAAACCGTTCGGAGAGTCGCTTCGGGCTCTGATGGACGAGCGCTCGCTCACATATCGGGGGCTGGCTGAGGCAACGCGCAAGCTCGACGGCAAGGGCATCACCCACGCCCACATCAACATGCTCGCCAACGGGCACGACAAGCCGTCGATGCGCGCGATGGAGCTGATTGCGGCGGCGTGCGGCGTCGATGCCGACTACTTCGCCGAGTACCGTCTGGCGGCGGCGATGCGCGAGCTCGACCCGACGGAAGTCGGGCTGGAGCAGGCGCTCGAGAACCTCAACGCTCGGCTCGGCGCCCGCCGACAGTCCGGCGCCAGAGCACGGCCATCGCAGCTGCCCCAAGCACAACCTCGTCCCACGGGGTAGACAGCGGGTCCAGCGGCGGCAGCGCGATTACGAACGCGAGCGCCCACACGACCCACGCGATCTGAACGCCCTTCCGGGTGACCTCGGGATAACGCCAGAGCATGTTGGCGAGACGACCCGTGAAGAACCCGAGCTCATCCTTCTCACCGAGGAGCTTGGCCGCGACCGACAGCGAGGCCAGCGCCAGCACGAACGCGAGATAGCCAAGCGGACGGACGAGGAAGCGGACCGGAACCATGGGATCAAGCCTCTTCATCAAACTTAAACGATATCTCACGGACCCTTGAACCCCCGGCTCGTTGGTGGTCGGTGCGGCGTTTGCGTGGGTAGCCGCTAACCGTCGAGTGCCCGGCGGAGCGCTGAGAACACGTCCTCGCCGGCGGGCGTGTCGAGGCGCTTGCGCCTGACCCGTCCGACGTACGGCTCGGACGAGCCATCACCATGAACGTCGATCCCGGCGTGGCGACTGGCGAGGCGGCGCTCGGGGCCGGCGAGCTCGGCCCTGGCGACGACCTGATCCGCGGATGAATAGCGCTTCAGCTCGGTTTTCTGCGGTTGCTGCGCGGCGTCGTCAGCGAGTACATCAACTCGGGCTTTCATCGCGTCGAGGGCCGGCTCGAGCGCGTCGAACCTCGCGTGCTCGACGCGCGCGCCGGCGCGGACGGTCAGCGTCCAGATCTCGGTGGCAGGCGTGCTCTACCGCTGGTTCATCGCGACGTATGCTCGGCCCCGCGCGCCGGTGTAGATCTGGCGTGGCCGGGCGATCTTCTGCTCCTTGTCGTCGATCATCTCGAGCCACTGCGCGATCCAGCCGCTGGTGCGCCCGATCGCGAACAGCACCGGGAACATCTCCATCGGCATCCCGAGCGCCTCGTAGATCAGCCCGGAATAGAAGTCGACGTTCGGGTACAGCTTGCGGTCGATGAAGTACGGGTCCTCGAGCGCGATCTTCTCGAGCTCGAGCGCGATGTCGAGCAGCGGGTTGGTCCCGGTGACCTCGAGCACGTCGTCGACTGCCTTCTTGATGATCTTCGCGCGCGGGTCGTAGTTCTTGTAGACCCGGTGGCCGAAGCCCATCAGCCGCTCGTTGCCGTCCTTCACGCCCTTGATGAAGTCGGGAATGTTGTCCTTGGTCTCGATCCGGCGCAGCATCCGCAGCGCGGCCTCGTTAGCGCCGCCGTGGAGCGGTCCGTACAGGGCGGCCACGCCGGCGGCCACCGCGGAGTACGGGTCGACCTGGGACGAGCCCACGCTCCGTACCGCGCTGGTCGAGCAGTTCTGCTCGTGGTCGGCATGGAGGATGAACAGCACGTCGAGCGCGTGCTCGAGCCTCGGGTCCGGCTCGTAGCGGATCTCGGTCATCTTGTAGATCATCGAGAGGAAGTTGCCCGCGTACGACAACTCGTTGTCGGGATATACGTACGGCTTACCCTGGTTGTGGCGGAACGAGAACGCCGCCAGCGTCGGCATCTTGGCCAGCAGCCGGATCACCTGGATGTAGCGGATCTCCTCGTCCTTGATCGCGCTGGCCTCCGGATAGAACGTCGACAGCGCGCCGACGGAGGCCAGGAGCATCCCCATCGGGTGGGCGTCGTAGCGGAAGCCCTGCATGAACTCCTTGACGTTCTCGTGCACGAACGTGTGGATCGTGATCTGGTGGGTCCACTCGTCGAGCTGCTCCTGGCTTGGAAGCTCGCCGTGGATCAGGAGGTAGGCCACCTCGAGGTAGCTCGATTGCTCGGCGAGCTGCTCGATCGGGTAGCCCCGGTACTCGAGGATGCCCTTCTCCCCGTCGATGTAGGTGATCGCGGAGCGGCACGACGCCGTCGCCATGTAGGCGGGGTCGTAGCTCATCAGGCCGAAGTCGTCGTCATCGGTCTTGATCTTCCGAAGCTCGGTGGCGCGAATCGTCCCGTCCTCGATCGGAATCTCGTACTGCTTCCCGGTTCGGTTGTCGGTGATGGTCAGGGTCTCAGTCGCCGTCGCTGCGCCGGCGCCGTCTCGTTGCTGCATCTCAGTCGTCATGGCGCTCCTCTCGCGCGGTGGGGCCGGGGGGCGGGTCTTCCGGGGCGTAGCCGAGCGGAATACCAACAATCAATTTAGTACCCGCGCACCGTGGACCGAACGCTAGTCCCGACTGTGTACGAACCACGTCTGGTTGGTGGCGCCGGCGGGGATCGTGCGTGGCCGCCGGCGGAGGGCTCCGGGCGGGATCGCGCGTGGCCGCCGGCGACGGGTCCCGGGCGGAACCGCGGGCGGGGGCGGGTCCCCGGCGGAGGGGGCGGGTCGGCTACTTCGGGAAGGCGCTCGTGAGGACGGCCGCCGCCATCGCGGCGATCATCAGCACGAAGCTGACGGCCATCACGCCGCGCGCACCCCGCTCGCTGTACGGGAAGGCCGGGCGCGTGAGGCCAACGGCGGCAAGGCCCAGCGCCCAGATCACGAGCAGGCCGCCGGCGATGTAGAACGGGACCTTCGAGGGCTCGCCGGCGGCAACGATCAGCGTGAGCACGGGCGCGAGCCTACTCGATGCCGGACGCTGCCGCGCCGCGGCCCCGCGCCCCCTCGTAACGGCTCTCGGTCGCGGCGCGCTGACCCTGGTAATGGCTACCGAGCTCCGGACTGCCGTAGGGCCGGAGCGCCGGCCTGTCGAGTGCCATGAACGACAGCTGCGCGATCGGCAGCCCCGGGTAGAGCTTGATCGGGACGCGGGTCAGGTTGTTGAGCTCGAGCGTCAGCGTGCCCTTCCAGCCAGGGTCGCAGAAGCCCGCGGTGGCGTGCACGATCAGACCGAGGCGGCCGATGCTCGACTTGCCCTCGATTCTCGCCACAATGTCGTCGGGCAGCTCGACCCACTCGAGCGTGCGGCCGAGGCAGAACTCGCCGGGGTGGATCACGAACGACTCGTCCTCGGCCAGCCGGACCTCCTCGGTCAGGCCCGCCGGCGGCTCGCGAAGGTCGATCGCCGAGGCGCGATGGTTGTGGAACACGCGGAACGAGTCGCCGAGGCGCAGATCGACGCTCGCCGGCTGGACCAGGGCTGGATCCCACGGGTCGATTCTGATCCGGCCGTTGTCCACCAGCTCGAGGATCGTCGCGTCGGACAGGACAGACACCAGCGCGCTCATTAGTGCGCAAGTCTGCCAGCGGCTGGGGATGGCGGGTGCGCCGCGGGATGGTCGGCGGGCTCTGGGGCCGGCGCGGGACCAAAATCACCTGCAAAGTGCGACATTTGGGATCGCGGTAGCGACCGCCATTGCTGGCGGCCCCCCGCGATCACATTTGGCGCGCTCGGACGAGACCATGACATAGCGGGCATGGGGGGCATGCACGACGCGCCGCGGTCGGCCGCGCGCGTCGCAATTGGCGCGTTCTGGAGGTCCGGGCGCTCCCAGCCAGGACTCGCAGGGCGAAGGCTCCCGGGGATCTAACGCTCGACCGTGCGCGTCCGCGCCCGCGCGGTCCGCACCCGGGGCGGTGAGGGCGGCGCTGGATCTCCGTGCGGGCCCCGGCGGGGGTGCCGCGGGAATGGCTTGCGCGGATGCGGCGGATAGCGCTTGATCCCGCCGTCGTCGTCATGCGAAGACGTCTCGTCGGGCTCTTGCTTGATCGCCCACCAGACGATGTAGATCAGTCCGGCGAGAGGGATCTTCAGGGCGAACATCAACCAGATGAGTCCCCAAGTCACGGCAGTCGATCCTACCGAGATCGGGGCGCGATGTCACGCCGGCAGGCCGCGCCGCGTCAGCGTGCTGCCCGAACGAACGGACGGGGCGCCCGGGGGCGTTCGCCGAGCGACCCGTGGACGCCACCCGGCGGCGCCCGTTTCCGTCCAAACCGAGATCGAACACGGGACCTATTAATGTGCGCAAGACGTGTCGCTTCGCCGACTTCGCCTGATTTCGCTCATTGGCATGGTGGCCGTGCTGGCGCTGTTGGTGGTGCTGGCGCTGCTGGCCCGGCTCGACATCAAACCGGCCCCCACCGCGAGCGTGGAGGTGCCCGCCCCGCTGGCTATCGGCACCGAGCTCCAGAAGCCTCGCCCGGTCCCCTCGGTGTCGCTGATCGACGAGCAGGGCAAGCCGTTCTCGCTGAGCCAATGGCGCGGAAAGTGGGTGATCCTGGCCCCTTCGATGACCCTGTGCCACGAGGTCTGCCCGCTGACCACCGGCGCGCTGATGGAGCTGGTCAACGACGTGCGCCTCGCCGGCCTGTCCAAGCAGGTCGTGATTGCCGAGGCGACCGTCGATCCGTGGCGCGACAGCCCGTACCGGCTGCGTGCCTACCGGAAGCTGACCGGCGCCGATTTCGAGATGCTCACGGGCACGCAGTCGGAGATCAAGCGGCTCTGGAAGTTCTTCGGCGTGTACTACGTCCGGGTGCCGCAGGGCAAGCCGCCCGACATCGACTGGCTCACCCACAAGCCCGAGACGTTCGACGTCCAGCACACCGACGCGATCTTCTTCATTGATCCGTCCGGCCGGGAGCGGATCGTCGACGAGGGCATGGCCGACGTCGACGGTCAGCTGTCGCCGGTGCTGAAGAGCCTGCTCAGCAGCGAGGGAGTTCAGAACCTCGAGCATCCGCAGTTCCCGTGGACCCCGACGGAGGCCCTCGACGACCTGTACTTCCTCATGAACCGGAACGTGCCCGCGGGTGCGGTCCCGAAGGTCACCGCGCCGAGCGCGGCCGACGCGCGGCGCGTGCTGGCCGGGTCGCCGGGGTCACTCGCGTCGCTACACGCGCAGGCCGGGCAGCTGATCACCTCGGGCGGCACGCTGTCCGATCGCCTGAGCTCGCTGCGCGGCTACCCGGTCGTGCTCAACGCGTGGGCCGCGTGGTGCCCGCCGTGCCGTGAGGAGTTCCCGCTGCTGGCGGCGGCCTCGGCGCAGTACGGACGGAAGGTCGCATTCCTCGGCGCCGACACGAACGACTCGGCTGGCGACGCGCGCTCGTTCCTCGCGAAGCACCCCGTCAGCTATCCGAGCTATCCGGTCGCGTCGACCGACCTGTCGTCGCTGGCGGTGCTCGAGGGGTTCCCGACCACGATCTTCATCAACCCAGCCGGCAAGGTGGTGTTCGTCCACACCGGTCAGTACCAGAGCGAAGCGGCCCTGGACAACGACATCCAGCACTACGCCCTCGGAGACCAGGAGCGGCAGTAGGCGCCCGCGCGGGGCGGCTCGAGAAAGCGAACGCACAGTTCGCTTTCTCGAGCCAGTTCGGTCAATGGGCGGGATCGGTCGCGACACGCGGGGGTAGCGAAGGTTCGACCCTCAACCACCTCGCGGGGCGCGCCGGCAACCACCAGTTCCAGCGCCCGAACAGCGACACGACCGCCGGCACGAGGAGCGCCCGGATCACGGTGGCGTCGAGCATGATCCCGGCCGCCAGCCCGGTGGCGAACACCTTGACGTCGGTGTCCGGCCCTGACGCCATCGACACGAACGCCAGGAACAGGATCAGCGCGGCGCTCGTGACCAGCCGGCCGGTGCGGCCGATGCCGCGCACGACCGCGACGTCGGTCGAGCCGGTCCGGTCGAACTCCTCGCGCATGCGCGAGAGGATGAACACCTCGTAGTCCATCGACAGTCCGAACAGGAATGCAAACACCATCAACGGGATCCAGGCGGTCACCGAATGCGTCGCCGCGATCCCCCACAGCAGGCTCGAGCCGTGTCCGTTCTGCCAAACGAGCGTGATCACGCCCCAGGCGGCGGCGACGCTGATCACGTTCAGCACCACGGCCTTGAGCGGGAGCAGCAGCGAGCGGAAGGCCCGGGCCAGGAGCAGGAACGTCAGGATCGCGATCAGCGCGATCATCTCCGGGAAGCTCCCGTAGATCGCCGAGACGAAGTCCGCGTTCTCGGCGCCGATCCCGCCGACGCGGACGCCGGCGCCCGACGCGTGGGCCGCGGTGCGGACGTTCGTTATCGTGTCGCGGCCGGCGGACGTCGAGCCGTCGGACACCGGGAACGCGTCCAGGACCGCGAGGCCACGGCGGCGCCACTGCGGCCCGGTCGGGGCGATCGAGCCGTGCACCCCCGGCACGTCTCGCAGCGACGCCGCGACGCGGGCGGGGTTGGCGCTCTCCGGCGAGAGCACCTCGATCGGCTGGAGTGCGCCGGCGCCGATTCCCGAACGCTCGAGCGCGACCAGGCCGGCGTGCGCGTCACCCTGCTTGGCGAGCGTGTCGACGTTGGCGGTTCCGGGCGCAAGATTGGTCGCGGACACCACGAGCGCGGCGAGCACGACCGCGGCCACCCCCGCCGCGACCCAGCGCCGGCGCACGACGAACCGCGCCCAAGACGTCCACGAGCGGCTTGCCTTGTCGTCGCTGCGCACGTGCGGCCAATCGAGCCGGTCGCCGACCTTGGCGAGGACGATCGGCAGCAGCGTCACCGCGACGATCACGCTAATCAGCGGAATCAGCATCCCGGCGTAGCCGATCGAGCGCAGGAACGGGAGCGGCAGCACGATCATCGCCAGCAGACCGATCGCGACGGTCGTGCCGCTGAACACGACGGCACGGCCGGCGGTCTCCATCGCGCGCACGACCGCGGCCTCCCCGGTATTGCCGTGGGCTCGCTCCTCGCGCCAGCGGACGACGACGAGCAGCGAGTAGTCGATCGCGACGCCGAGCCCGATCAGTGCGACGAGGAACTCGACGATCATCGACACGCTGGTGAAGACGCTCACGCCCCACAGGACCAGGAACGTGGCCATAATCGAGACGATCGCCATCAGGATCGGCACGAACGCAAGCAGCGACGCGAACACGAACGCGAGCACGACCAGCGCGCCGAGCCCGCCGAGCATCGACTCGAGCAGGACGCCCGGCCCGCTGCTGCCGCCGGTCTGGCTCTGGAGCGCATCGAGGCCGGTCACATGCACCGGGGCGCCCGCGATCCGGTCCCCCGCGAGGACCGCGGCGGCCGTCTTCGCGGCCCTGGTGTTGGTCCCGAACGACTCGCTGTCCGGAGGCGGGTAGGCGAGTACGAACGTCGTGCGGCCGTCGGCGGACACGAACGCGCGGTCGCCGGTCGACGCGAACGACGCGGTCCGGCTACCGGGGATCGCTCGCTGCAGCTTCGCCGCGACCTGATCGAGACCGCCGCGCACTGCCGGTGAGGAGAGCTGCGTGCCCGCGGGCAGGGTGACGACCGCGAGTAGCGGTGCGTTGTTGCCGCCGTTGTGGAAGATCCGTGCGATCCGGTCATTGGTCACGAACCCCTCGCCGCCCGGAACCGAGAACTGCTTGCTGAACGACTTGGTCGACGACCCGACGGTCGCGATCCCCACGAGCGTGATGAGAACCCAGAATGACGCGACGATCCGCTTGTGCGCCAGAACCCAGCGTGCGACCGACCCCAACATGCTTGCCACCTCATCAGTTAGTTTGTACGACATATCATTGCTATTCTAAACTATTTTTGATGTCAACAGTGCGACCGTTATACTTTTCACATCGATGCCTGGACCACAGCTCCTCCATGCCGCGTTGACCAGAAACACGGGCTTTCTGATCAGCTGGATGGGCCTGATCGCGTCCAAGCACTTCGGCGAACGGATCGCGTCGATCGGCCTCACCACGCGTATGTGGGGGGTTCTAAACGTCCTCGACGCGGAGGGCCCGATCACCCAGGGCGCCCTGGGCGGCGCCGTCAACCTGGATCCGAGCTCGATGGTGTCGACGATCGACGAGCTCGAGTCGAAGGGCATGGTCGAGCGACGCCGGAATCCAAAAGATCGGCGCGCGTACGCGCTCCACATCACCGAGCACGGGCATGAGACGCTGGCCCGCGGCCGTGAGCTGTCCCGGGAGGCCCAGGCTGAACTGCTGGCGCCCCTCAGCGAGGAGGAGCGCGCCCAGCTACGCGAGCTGCTGCTGAAGCTCGCGATCGCCAGCGGCGAGCTCACTTCCCCGCCGAGCTGAGTCGGCCGGGGGACGGACCGCGAGCGCGATCCCGATCGCGAGCAGCGTCCACGTGATCGGGTCCTCGAGGAAGTCCGCGTACAACAGGGTGTGGAACAGCAGGGCGATGAACGCCGCCGCGATCGCCACGCGATCGGGCTGGGCGCGGCACCGCTGGAGCAACACGACCAGCGCCGCCAGCACGAGCCCGATGTAGACGAGCTCCCCGATCAGGCCCTGCTCTGCCGCGATCGTGATCGGGATCGTGTGCGACGCTGACAGTGTCTGGCCGATCTGGTGATGGTGGGCGCTGTACTCGGTCTCGAACGAGCCCGATCCGTATCCCCACAGGGGGCGGGCGGCGAACAGATCGATCCCGCCCGAGACCAGGCCCGGACGGCCGCTCGAGGCCCCATTCAGCCCCTGGTTGAGCCCGAACGTCGTCGGCGAGATCGCGATCGCCGCGGCCGCGAGGGCGACGACGCCCGCGGCGATGAACACGGCCCGCCCGACCTTCCAGCGGAGCGCCGCGAGCGCTCCCAGCCCGACGAGCAGCGCGCCGAGCGACGACCGCGACAGCGTCAGCACGAGCGCCGCCCACAGGATCGCGAGCACGACGATCGTCACCACCTGCGTGCGTTGCCGGCGCGCGTACAGGATCACCGCACCCAGCAGGATCATCACGAGCGCGAGGAACCGGCCGAAGATGTTCGGATCGAAGAACACCGAGTTGACCGTGAAGTACGCGTGAACCTGGTTGGCGGCGATCAGCTTGGGGTTCAGGAAGATCGTCTTGGTCTCGTACTCGACGAACCCGACCAGCGCAAACACCACCGCGAGCCCGGCGACGAGCGCCAGGCAGGTGCGGGTGAGCCGCTGGGTCCAGTCGAGCCTGCGCAGCAGGCAGTAGGCAAGCGCGAACGGCACGTCGAAGAACACGACCTGCTGGAGCGCGGTCGTGAACTTCGGCGAGTACGCCGCCTGGAGCGCGTAAAGGACGACGTATCCGGCCAGCAGCCACTCGAGCCAGTGAGCCGGCCCATGCCGGGCGGGCAGCCGGGAGTCGGCGCCGAGCGCGGCGTTGCCGGCGGCCGGCGATGCGTTCCCCTCGGGCGGCGCCGCCCTCCCGGAGGGCGTGGCGGCGCTCGGGGGCGAGCGGCCACGCAGGCCAGTGACGATGAACGCGACCGAGCCGGCCGCAACCACGAAGTACAGCGGTACGAGCAGGTTCGAGGTGACGCCGCCGGCCTCGATCGGGATTCGGAACGGGAGCGCCACGATCACGGCGCACGCGAGCAACTGCGGCCATCGGACGATCGCCAGCCCGGCCGCCACCACGACGGCCAGCGCGACCACCGCGCCGACCGCGGCCACGAGCGGATGGCGGTGGACGATGTTCAGCTGCGGGGAATGCCAGATGTCGCCGAGCAACAGGACCGGGGAGAGCACGAGCGCCCCGAGCATCGCGAGCGCCTGGACCCGCACGGACGGGTGCAGCATGACCACGGCCGCGAGCGCCGCGGCCACGACGATCCCGATCTCCGGCAGCGGCCCACCTAGGGCTCCGTAGACGAGCACGGTCAGAATGATCCTCTACCTTTGTCTGGCGCATGTCCTCGAAGAAGCTTCCAATCGCTCGCCGCGCCGGTCTCTGGTCGTGGGTCGTGCTCGGTTTGGTGGCGCTCGCCGGGTGCGGCGCCGTCAAGGTCCAGCCCACGGCGCCCGCGGGCTCGACGAAGCTCGTCAGCCGCGGCAAGGTCGACAGCCCGCTGACCGACATGCACAACCACCTCGAGTGCCTGCGGGGCGAGCACCTTGCGGTCCAGGTCCTCAGCTCGACGAAGCTCCAGGTCGGCCCGGCGCCGGCCGGCCCGACGATCGTGTTCACGCCCACCGCCGGCGCGGCCCAGTCGCGGCAGATCGACGCGACCGCGCAGGGTGCCGAGGTGATCGGGACAGCTCTGCTGTACCCCAACCAGGGCTCGGACTCGGAGCTGACCGGCATCGAGGACTGTCTGGATCAGGGCGTACAGGGATAGACGCCGTCTAGAATGCCCGCGACGCCGGCGCCCGGTGCGCTGGCTTATGTACGCGTCTGCCGCTGCCGTGCGTAACTTGGCGAGCGCGGCACCAATCAGATCTTCCCGGTCCCTTTGTCCGTTCCCACTGCTGAGCTGACTGCGCCGGCGCCGTCGACCGACGTCACGGCGCGAGCACGCGCGCTCGCCGGTCGGCTGTCCGGCCCTCGGCTCTATATCCCGCTGGGCGCGGCTGCGCTCATCATCGCCGCGCTGTCGCTGCTGATCCCGTCCACCCCGAGCTACGACCCGTGGGCCTGGCTCGTGTGGGGACACGAGATCATCCACGTCGGCCTTCACACCACCGGCGGCCCGTCGTGGAAGCCGCTGCCGATGCTGTTCACGACGGTGTTCGCGGTGTTCGGCAAGGCCCAGCCCGACCTGTGGCTGATCGTCGCGCGGGCGGGCGCGGTGATGGCGGTGGCGATGGTGTTCAAGATCGCCTGGCGACTGGCTCGCGATCTCGTCGCCGGCACCGTCGAGCCGGGCAGCGCCCAGCGCTGGATGCGGCTGATCGCGCCGCTGCTCGCCGGCGTTATCGCCGCCGGCAGCCTCGTGAACTCGGGTGGGTTTATCTCCGACAACGCGCTCGGGTACTCGGAGGGCTTGGCGACCGCGCTAGCGCTGATCGCGGTCGACAGCTACATGGACGGGGCGCGCCAGCGCGCGTTCGTGTTCGGCTTCTTCGCTGCCCTCGACCGTCCCGAGCTGTGGTTCTTCTGGGGCCCGTACGGGCTCTACCTGTTCTGGCGCGATCCGGGCGCGCGGAAGCTCGTCGTGGGCCTGTTCGCGCTGATCCCGGTGCTCTGGTTCCTCCCCGAGCTGTGGGGCTCGGGCCACCTCCTGCGCGGCGTCACGCGGGCCCAGCACCCGCGCTCCAACAGCGCCGCGTTCGCGAAGTGCCCGGTGTGCACGGTGTTCAAGAAGGAGGCCTGGCCGACCGTGCTCAACCGGGTCAAGATCCCGGGAATCATCGCGCTGTTCGTCGCCGCGTTCGGCCTGTGGCGCACGCGAGCATCGTGGTGGCGGCACAGCGGTCCCGTGGACCATGGCATCCGGGCTCGGGCCTGGCTGCTCGGGCTCGGCGCGTTCGGCTTGGTCTGGTGGCTCGGGATCGCGTTCGAGACGCAGGCGGGGTTCTCGGGCAACAACCGCTACCTGGTCCTCGGCACCGCCCCGGTCGCGATCACCGGAGGGGTCGCCTGGGGTTGGTTCTCGCGAACGCTCGCGGATTGGATCCGCCGCCTCGCCGGGCTGCTCGGCTCAGGTTTTCGGCGCCTCACCGCCCCAGCGTTCACCCTCGCCGCCGGCGTCGTCGTCGCGATCGCGCTGTTCCTCGCGGTGCCACCGTGGATCGGTACGAACATCATCAGCCTCCCGCGCACCCACCATGCGCTCGTCTACCAGGCCCATCTGCGCGAGGATCTGACCGCCGCCGTGAAGCAGGCCGGCGGAAAGCAAGCGCTCCTGAATTGCGGTGCGGTGATGACCGAGGGGTTCCAGGTCCCGATGGTTGCCTGGACGCTCGGCGTCCGCACGCTGCGGGTCGAGGCCGAGCCGAGCGAGCTCGCCGGGCCGCCGTGGCCGGCGGTGATCCTTCAGACCCGCGCGCAGTCGAAGTCGACGCTGCTGCCGACGCCGGCGCAGATCCTCGCCTGGGAGCACGAGGGCGCCAACTACAAGCTGATCGCTCACGTGCGGACATTCCGGGTGTTCTCGACGTGCGCCGGTAAGGTGACCCAGTAGTGGCCGTCAGCGCCCCTCCGCGCGGCATCCCCCGAGTCCTCGACGTCCACGAGCCGAAGCTGCTGCAGCGCGTGCCGACGTGGGCGAGCACGGCGGCGATCCTGGTCGTCGTCACCGCGATCTCCGCGTACCTCCGTACGAAGTACATCACCGGGCAGTTCTGGGAGGACGAGGCGATCACGACCGGCATCGCCTCGCACTCGCTGAGCGCGATTCCCGGGGTCCTGCGCCACGACGGCTCGCCGCCGCTGTTCTACATGCTGCTGCACGTCTGGATCAGCGTGTTCGGCCCGAGCGAGACGGCGACGCACTCGCTGTCGGTCGTGTTCGGGCTGCTCTGCATTCCGGCGGGCACCTGGGCCGCCTGGAGCCTGTTCGGCCGCCGTGCCGGCCTGTACGCGGCGGTCCTGTTCGCGTTCAGCACGTTCCTGACCGCGTACGCCACGGAGACCCGGATGTACGAGTTGATGGCGTTGCTCGGGATCCTCGAGACGGCGGCGTTCATTCACGCGTTCGTCTACCGGCGACGGGGCTACCTGATCCTGTTCGCCGTCTGCCAGGCGCTGATGCTGTACACGCACGGCTGGGGCATCTTCTTCGGCGTCGGAACGGTGCTCGCACTGATCCCGATCTGGCGCATCAGCGACGACCGCCGGGGAATCGTCCGCGACGCGGTCCTCGCGTACGTCGGCGCCGGGATTCTGTTCCTCCCGTGGCTGCCGAACTTCATCTACCAGGCCACGCACACGGGCGCGCCGTGGGCGCCGACGATCCGCTTCGGCGTGCCGGTCCTGCTGTCGCGAGATCTGCTCGGCAGCGACCGCATCACAGTGGCGTTGCTGGTGGCGATCGTCATCGGGCTCGCCCCGCTGTTCACCAAGCGCTACCGCCGCAGCCGCGACGGAACCGTGATGTGGTCCCTGATCACGCTGATCGCCGGGACGCTGATCGTGGCCTGGCTGGCGTCGCAGATCACGCCCGCGTTCGTGGCTCGCTACATGGCCCCGATTCTCGCGGGGATCCTGTTGCTGGCGGCCTGGGGGGCTGCGCGCTCGGGCGTCGTCGGACTGGTGGCGATCGCACTCTGCGTCGTGTTCGTCGTTCACCTGTCGTCGTACTCCCCGCAGTTCAAGAGCGACATGCGCGACATCGGCGGCGAGATGACGCCGCTCCTGCACAAGGGCGACCTCGTGGTGAACGCCCAGCCCGATTCGACCCCGCTCGCCTGGTACTACCTCCCGGCCGGTCTCCAGTACGCGACCTCGCTCGGGCGCGTAAAAGACCCGAGCTACATGGACTGGGTCGACGCGCTGAAGAAGCTCCAGAACGCCCAGCCCGCGCCGACGCTGGATCCGCTGGTTGCTAGCCTCAAGCCCGGCCAGCAGTTGCTGTATGTGCGACCGCTGACCGAGGGTGCGACGAACTGGAAGGCGCCCTGGACGCGACTGGCCCGCCGCCGCGCCGCGCAGTTGGGACAGATCCTCCAGGACGACGTCAACAGCGGAGTGCTCAAACAGATAGCCACGGCGCCTCACAACTACCGCGGCGCCAGCATCCTTGCCTACTCAGCAGTCCTGTACGAGAAGGTTTCCTGAGATCCCGAGATGACTGATCCGACTCCCACCCCCGGTCGTCAAGCCGTCACACCCCCGGGCTCGGACATCACCCCCGAGCGGCCCGTCGTGGCGCTTGGCGGCGGTCCGGCGGGCCTCACCGCCGGCTACCTGCTGGCGAAGCAGGGCAAGCCCGTGATCGTGCTCGAGTCGACCGATCAGGTCGGTGGTATCGCGCGGACGGAGGTTCGCGACGGCTACCGGTTCGACCTCGGCGGACACCGCTTCTTCACGAAGTCCAAGGAGGTCGACGACCTCTGGCACGAGATCATGAAAGAGGAGTTCCTGAGGCGGCCGCGACAGTCGAGGATCTACTGGAACGACAAGTTCCTCGACTATCCGCTCCAGGGGATGGACGTGATCCGGAAGCTCGGACCGGTCGAGCTGTGCCGCTGCGGCGTCTCGTATCTGTGGGCGGCGGTCAAGCCCAAGGGCCCGGAGGACACGTTCGAGGCGTGGGTGTCCAACCGCTTCGGCAAGCGCCTCTACCAGCACTTTTTCAAGACGTACTCCGAGAAGCTGTGGGGCGTGCCCTGCACCGAGATCCGGTCGGAGTTCGCCGCTCAGCGGATCAAGGGCCTGTCGTTCTTCGCGGCGGCCAAGGCGGCGTTCCTCGGCAACAAGGGCAACAAGATCAAGTCGCTCATCTCGGAGTTCAACTATCCCCGCTACGGGCCGGGCCAGATGTGGGAGCAGATGACCGAGGACATCCGTGCCCAAGGCGGCGAGGTGAGGCTGAACGCCCCGGTCACGCGGCTGCGGATCGAGAACGACCGCGTCGTCGAGCTCGTCGCCGGCGGCGAGACGTTGACCCCTAGCTATGTGATCTCGTCGCTACCGCTGCGCACGACGGTCGGGATCGCCGAGCCGGAGGCCCCCATCGAGGTGCGTGACGCCGCCCGCGGCCTTCGCTACCGGGATTTCCTCACGGTCGCGCTCGTGATCGACAGCCCCGAGCTGTTCCCCGACAACTGGATCTACATCCACCAGCCGGGCGTCAAGGTGCTGCGGATCCAGAACTTCCGCTCCTGGAGCCCATGGATGGTTCCGAACGACACCGACACGTCGATCGGGATGGAGTACTTCTGCTTCGAGGGCGACGAGATCTGGAACATGAACGACGACGATCTCGTCGCGATGGCCACGCGCGAGCTTGCGCAGCTCCACCTGGCGCGCGCCGACCAGGTGAAGTTCGGTTTCGTCGTGCGCGTGCACAAGGCCTATCCGATGTACGACGTCGAGTATCCCGAACGGGTCAGGACGATCCGCGGGTGGCTCGAGGGCATCGACAACCTGATCCAGGTCGGCCGTAACGGGCTGCACCGCTACAACAACTCGGACCACTCGATGCTGACCGCGATGCGCGCGGTCGACAACATCCTCACCGGGTCGCACCACGACATCTGGGCGGTCAACGCCGAGAGCGTGTACCACGAGGAGGACGTCGCGGACGAGCAGCCCTACGCCGACGCGCCCAAGACGCCGGCGATGGAACAGCCGCTCGCGTAGGGCCGGATGTTGAGAGCCGCAGTCCGGATCGTGCCGGTGCTCCTCGCGGGAGCGGCGCTCGCCCTGCCGTCCGCGGCTGGTGCCCAATCGCCGTCGAATCCACTGACGCCCGGGTTTCCCCAGCCGTCGGTCTCGACCCAGACGAGCACGACCGCCCCTCCGACGATCCAGACGACGGCGACCGCCGGCGGCGGCAGCGGGTTCAGCGGGAGCTCGGCCATCATCATCGCGATCGGCGCGATCGTCGTGCTTGGCGGGATTTCGTTCTTTATCTGGCGCGACGCGCGCCGGCGCGCGCCGAAGGGTCACCGCACCCTGGCTCCGATCGACGCCGAGGGCAAGCGGGCAGGCTCGAAGCCGCGACCGAAGCCCCGCAAGCTGAGCCAGGCCGAGAAGCGCCGGCGCAAGCGCGGCCGGGCGCGGTAAGCGGCGCCGCCGAGCACTCGGCAACGCCCTCGAGGCGGCCTAACTCTGGTCGCGGAGAGCGGCCCGTGCGCGCAGGAGCTGGCGGTCGACCGTCCGGCGCGTGCACCGCTCGTGCGCGGCCGTCTCGCTGTAGCTGAGCCCGAAGGCATGGAGCCACACGGCGCGTTGCTGGCGTTCCGGCAGCCGGCGCAGCTCGCTGATCCGCTCGCGGTACTCGAGTAGCTGCTGGGGCGTCGCCGGGGCGGTCGCCCACGAGGGCTCCTCGCGGTCCTCGAGCGCGGCGTCCAGGGAGAGCTCGCGCCGGCCCCGACGCATCAGCTTGAACGCCTCGTGTACCGCGGTCCTCGCCAGCCAGGCCATCACGGTCTCGCGATGGACCCGGTGGCTGTGGTGAAGGAGCCGGTACCAGGCGAACTGACAGGCGTCCTCGATCACGGCGTCGGACGCGCGGACGTCGAGTCGCACGATCTGCTCGAGCCGGCCCGCGAGCGATCCGTACAGCTCTCCGACGTCTCCGACGCCACGGCCTGGCGTTTCGTCAATGAGGGTCATAGTCAGTCTAATTGAGACTAAATTGATGCGAGTGAACCTAGCATAATTCAATTACTATTGCTAGGGTGAATTAGACTCAATTGGCTCAATTAGACTGAAGGAGGTAGAGATGTTCCAGTTGCTGGCAGACGTAACCGCCAAACCCGATCCGACCGGCCTGCCGGGGAGCAACGTGCTGCAGCAGCTCGTCAACGGCGCCGAGGCGTGGTCGCTCGCGATCGCTCTGATCGGGGCGTTCGTGGGCGCCGGCCTGTGGGCGGTCGCCTCGCACGCCAACAACCCCCACTACGCCGCGCGCGGACGGATGGCCGCGGTGATCTCGGCGGCCTCGGCGCTCGTGATCGGGTCGGGGCCGGGACTCGTGAATTTCTTCCAGCACCTGGGGACGACCGCGAGATGAGCCTCGCTTCCCGACCGGCGCGCGTCGCGCCACTGGGCCTCGTCATCGTCGTGTGCTCGCTCTGGGCCGTACCGCCGGCCGCGGCCGCGCCGAGCCCGGACAACCCGGTGTGCGGCGCCGCCGGGGTGCTCAGCGGGGCGGCCGCCACGGGATGCGGGGGCATCTCGAACGGGGGCCGGCTGTTGACGGCCGGCAAGCAACTCGTCAGCGGCAACGTCGGCGGCGCGGTCAACACCGCGGTGGGGGGCGCCGCCCAGGCGGTCGCGTCGACCGCCAGCACCGCGCTCGGCCTCGCGTCGATCGGGGCCTGGGTCCTGGGTGGAGGCGTGGTGTTGAACGAGGCCGCAGCGGCGCTGGGCCAGAGCACCGCCCCTCAACTCCACACGACCTGGTTCTCCTCGACGTACTGGCGGATGGCGGCGATCGGGGCCGTACTGACACTGCCGTTCCTGTTCGCGGCGGCGGTCCAGGCGCTGATTCGATCGGACCTCGGGCTGTTGGCCAGAGCCGCGCTCGGCTACCTGCCGCTGGCGATGCTCGCGGTTGCGATCGCAGCGCCGCTGACGATGCTCCTGCTCGCCGCCTCGGATCAGCTGTGCCGGTTCATCTCCTCGGCCGCCGGCGACGAGAGCGCGCACTTCCTCACAAGCGCATCCGTCGTCATCGCCGGCCTGACCTCGCTCACCACGTCTCCTTTCCTCGCGTTCCTCGTCGGGCTGTTCATGATCGGCGCTGCGTTCGCGCTGTGGATCGAGCTGCTCATGCGCGAAGCGGCCGTGTACGTGATCGTGCTGATGCTGCCGCTCGCGTTCGCCGCGATGGTGTGGCCGGCGCGGCGGATCTGGGCCGTCCGGGCGGTCGAGCTGCTGGTGGCGCTGATCCTGTCGAAGTTCGCGATCGTCGCGGTGCTGTCGCTCGGCGGCGCCGCCATCAGCACGAGCGCCGGGCACTCGAGCATCACCGGGATCATGGCCGGGGCCGTGCTGGTCACACTCGCGGCGTTCTCGCCGTGGGCGGTGCTGCGCCTGGTGCCGCTCGCGGAGCTGGCGAGCGGGGCCGTCGGTGCGCTCCGCGCCGAGCTCCGCCCGGCCGGCGCCGCGTTCGACACCGCAAGGACGGCCGCGGAGGACTGGAGCGCGATTGCCACGGCGGCGATGAGGCGCGCCGCCGAGGACCGACACCCCGACCCCGGCCCGGCTCCCGCCCGTGATCTCGATCGCCCGTCCGGAGATGGCGACGACGCCGGCGCTGGCGGTGGGGGTGTCGGAGACGGTGGCGGTGACGCAGGCGGGGGCGGTGACGCAGGCGGTGGCGGTGGCGCAGGCGGGGGCGGTGACGCAGACGGTGGCGGTGACGCAGGCGGGGGCGGTGACGCAGGCGGTGGCGGTGACGCAGGCGGGGGCGGTCCGGCCGGCGACGACGCAACCCCCGAGCCCGTCTTCGATTGGGCAGGGATGCCCGAACTCGAGCTCGGTCCGGGCGGCGTTGGCTCGACGCCCGTCTGGCCGCACGCGGATGCCTCGTGACCGGCGAGCGGCTCACCTACCGGTTCGGGCCGCTCGAGCGGCGGGGCATCCTCGGGCAAATCCGCGCCGGCCAGGCGGCCGCGGTGGCCGCGGGCGCGCTGGCTGCGATCGTCGTGCTCGACCGTGCCCCGACGTCCGCCGGAGCGTTCTTCGGAACGCTGCTCGTCGCCGGCTCGCTGCTCGTCGCGTTCGCGCCGGTCGGCCGCCGCACCGTCGACGAATGGGTACCGGTCGTCGTCTCGTTCGGCCTTCGGTTCGCGCGCGGACGGCTGCGCTTCTGCTCGCGCGCTCCCGCGGGCGGGATGGTGGCGACCGAGCACGGGGGGCCGCTGCGTCGGCTGCTGAGATATCCCCGCCCGGATGCCCCCGCCGCCCTGAAGGGCGTCCGCATCGCCGACGCGCCGTACCGCGACCGCCCGATTGGGGTGCTCAGCGAGCACCGAGGCCGCCGGCTCACCGCGGTCATCGCCTGTCGCGTGCTGGCGTTTTCGCTGCTCGACGCCGAGGCCCAGGAGCGGCGCCTGGCGGGCTGGGGCCTGATCCTCGCCGGCGCGGCCGCGGGCGCCATCAGGAGGGTCCAGTGGATCGAGCGGACGGCCCCCGCTCAGGGAGACGAGCTCGCGCGGTGGCTCCACGACGAACGCGATCCGCGGGTCCCCCTGCGGGGAACGCCGATGATCGAGTCCTACCTCGAGCTGATCGGCGCGACGACGAAGGCCACCCAGGAGCACGAAGTCCTGATCGCCGTCCAGATCGACGCCCGGCGGGTCGCCGGGCACGAGCCGGCGACGAGAGCGTTGATCGATCAGACCGAGCGGGTCGCGCAGGGGCTCGAGGCGGCCGAGGTGACGGTGCTCGGCGCGCTCGGCGGCGGACAGCTGGCGCGGACCTTCAGGACCGCGTTCGATCCATACGCCCGAGCCGAGCTCGCGGCCGTCGAGGCGGCCGAGCCCGGCCGGGACGGCCTCGCCGAGGCCAACGCGTGGCCGCTCGGCGCGCGTGAGCATTGGGAGGACTACTGCAGCGACGGCGCCGTGCACGCGACCTTCTGGATCGGCGGATGGCCGCGGGTCGACGTCTCGCCGATGTTCATGGATGCGCTGCTCGAGCGCTCGAACGTCGTCCGGACGGTTGCGGTCACGTTCGAGCCGATCGCGCCCGAGCGCTCGACCAGGGATGCGGAGGCCGCGGTGACCCGAGACCGCGCCGACCGCGAGCTGCGCCACCGCTTCGGCCAGGCCGAGACCGCCCGCCAGCGCCAGGCACAGGAGGCGGCGATACGACGCGAGGCCGAGCTCGCCGCCGGCCACGCGGAGGTCCGGCTCGCGGGGTTCGTGACGGTCTCTGGGCGCGACCGCGACGATCTGCGCCACGCCTGCTCGGAGATCCACAGGCACGCCGCCCGTGCCCGTCTCGAGCTGCACCGGATGTACGGTCAGCAGGCTGAGGCGTTCGCGTTCACGCTGCCGTTGTGTAGGGGGCTCCGATGACCGCCGAACGCCCGGGGCACCGTTGCACGACCCGCCACGCGCAGGCCATCTACCCGTTCGTCGCGACCGGCGGCCTCGGCGGCCGTGGTGTGTTCGTCGGCCGCGACTCGAGCGGCGGGGCCTTCTGTTACGACCCGTGGGTCCTGTACGGCGACGGGATGCTCGACGACCCGAACGCAATCGTGCTCGGCAAGCTCGGACAGGGCAAGAGCGCGCTGGTCAAGACGCTGCTGTGGCGGATGCTGCTGTTCGGCCGGCGTGCGCTCGTGCTCGACGTCAAGCGCGAGTACGGGCCGTTGTGCGCGGCGGTCGGCGTGACTCCGGTGTCGCTCGTGCCGGGTGGCGGGATACGGCTGAACCCGCTCGCCTCGCGGCCGGAGGAGCACGCCCAGCTGGAGCTGCTGCGGGCCGTGACGATGACCGCGGTCGGCGGGCCGCTCAGCCAGATCGAGGCGGCGGCGCTCCGCGAGGCTCTGCACACGATGAGGGTCAGCGGCGTCGCCGAGCCGACGCTGCCGCAGATCGCGAGGGTCCTGTTCGACCCGGTGGCGGAGATGGCGGAGCGCCTGCGGACCACCTGCGACCGGCTCGCGCACGACGCACGGCGCGCTGCTCTCGCGATCCAGGATCTGTGCGAGGGGCCGTTGCGGGGGATGTTCGATGGCCCGACGACGCCGGGTCTCGACCTCGATGCCCGTCTGCTCGTGCTCGATCTGCACGCGGTCAAGGACTCGCCGGCGGTCGGCATCCTGATGGCGTGCGCCACCGCCTGGATGAGCGCGCTGCTCGCTCGGATGGCCGAGCGCCCCGGCCGCGAGCGCCTCATCAACGTCGCCGACGAGTCATGAACCCCAACAGAACGCAGCATAGAGAGTAGCCTGCCGTTGCGTGGGAAAGCGCGCGATCGGATACATCCGCGTCTCCAGCGTCGGCGGGCGCTCGGGCCCGGAGTATCACACCCTGGAGATCCAGCGAGCGAGCATCGAGCGCACCGCAAGGAACAACGACTACGAGCTTGTCGACGTGCTGACGGATGAGGATCAGTCCGGTCGCAGCCGGAATCGGCCGCAGTTCGGCATTGCAATGGAGCGCATTCTCGCTGGCGGCGCGGACGCGATCATCGTCTGGAAAGTGAGCCGGTTCTCCCGGAACTGGCGAGAGGCGGCAGAGGATGTGGAACTCCTGCTCGACAACGGGAAGGATCTCTTGTCCGAAGAGGGGTTCGACACCGCGTCGACGGGGGGCCGCCTGATGTTGCGGATCCTGTTCGTGCTGGCCAACTGGGAGCACGAGGTCCTCGGTGAGCACTGGGAGGTGATCAAGACGAAGGCGGTCAGAGATCGCGGGAGCCACCTGGGCGCTGCGCCAACCGGCTACCTGGTGGGCACCGGCGGGGTTCTGATCCGCGACCCAGAGACGGCTGACCTCGTCGTCGAGCTGTTCAAAGCGCGGGCAGCGGGAGCGTCGTGGCGAGAGCTGGCAGAAATGCTCACGCAGCGCAAACCGCGCGCGAGCCGCTACACGCGCAAGGATGTGGAGCGGATCATCACCAACCGGGTCTACCTGGGCGAGACGCGCTGGCGTGATGAGGTCCGGACCGACGCTCATGAGCCGCTGGTGTCCGAAAGCCGGTGGAGGCGCGCCAACGACGTCGCCGTGCTGGAACCGCCGCCGCGCCGTCGGGGGGCGAGGTCGCGGGAGTTCCCCCTGACTGGTTGGTTGCGCTGCTCAGGCTGTGGGCGGACGATGGGCGGCTCCGTTCTGCAGCGCCCCAACAACCGGACGTACTCGATATACCACTGCAACCGCAACGGCTGCAACGCCCGCCAAGCGATCAGCGCACCGGCGGCCGAGGAGTGGGCCATGGGCGAGGCCCAGGCGCTGCACGCCAGCCTGGTACTGCGTCCCGTGGGCGGGGACGACGGGCAACTGGAACGAGCCCACGCGGCACTGGAGGAGGCGACGGCCGCGCTGCATGATCTCGCGTCAGTAGTCGCCCGCCGCGAGCTCGGCGACGACTGGCTACCAATGATCAGTCGGCTGCGAGAGCAGAAGGCTTCCGCAGAGCAGACGGTTAAGGAGGTTCGCCGCAAGCACGGGTTGCTCGCCCATGCGGTTGGATGGGAGACTCTCAGCGAGGAGGACCGCTGGGCGACCCTACGCAGCATGGCACCGCTCGGAGCCTTGGTCCGGCCGGTCGTGGGATATCGGAACCCACGAGCGCGGCTCAGCTTCATCGTCGACGACGAACCTGACGCCGTGCCGGACGGAGAGCCGACGTAGGACTTCCTGGGTGCCCCGCTCACGAGCACCGGGCACCTGCTCAAGAGAGGGCACGGTGCGGAAGGCGGGCGGAGAGACAGCCTTCACACGTCTCCCCGACAGCGTGGTCCATTGCCACCAAAGCCTGCGAACCCGACGCGCTGTGCTCGTTCGGCGAATGAGCCGATGGCGATGTCCGCGACCTCGCGCAGCGTTCGCCGTGCAAGGCACCAGAGGCTTCGAGGTGCCCTCGGCGATCTGAAATCCTCAGCCGTTGGCAGGCACCGCGTCAGCGAACGCAGCTGCCGCGGCCGACGGCGCGGGCCGGTGTCGGTCAGCTCGATCGTGCTGGTAAGCCACCTGTCGATCGCGTCTCGACTGATCCGCGGCGAACGGCCGATACGGCCGGCGACCCCGAGCTGGCCCGCTCGGATCGCGCGCCGCACAGTCTCGATGTTGACGCCAACGAGCTCGGCGGCCTCCGTAGCGGTGTACAGGCGTTTGCCGGTGTCCTCCAGCGGTTCGCCTGCCGGGAGGAGCGGCTGCAGACGAGCGGCGAGTTCGTGGAGCGCGGACTCATCGAGCACCGTCGGCAGCAACCGGGCCAACTCGGCGAGAGGGTCGCGCGCGACCTCACTCATGGCCAGGGGATCTCCGGTGGTTCTCCACCAACGAGTTGATCTGTCAGGTCGTAGCCAGCAGGTCGTTCAGGAGCGAGGTCGCGAGCCCGTACGAGGCTGACGCGCTTGATGTCCGTGGTAGTAGCTGCTGCTGCGCGCCCCTGGTCGTCGCAATCGATGTCGACAACGACCCGCCAACAGGATGAACGAGGAGGAAGGGTCGCAGTCCGGCCGGCGCATAGCCCAAGCTGGTCGCTAACGACGCGCACAGGCGTATGATACCGTTTATGCGTCAATGACGTTGGTTTCCGTCAATGAGACTGTGCGAGTAGAGGAAGCGCGAAAGCCGCGCGAGGCCGTAGCGATCGGGCGGCATGAAGGGATGTCGGGGCGGCGCAGGGACGATTGTCCAGGCGATTTGGCGGACGGCGTCGACTACGTGAGCCGGCGCAGAGAGTTCGCGTGGCGATGTGCTTGCTCGGTCGGCGGCCATGACCGAGCGGCCGGCGAGGACCAAGCTGCGCCGTCAAACAGAAACACCGGACTCTCCTGGTACAGCGGGCGGAGCCTTCCGGATGCCGCGGCGGTCCGCGCCACGATCCCGGATATCGGCTGCCGGCCGAGCGGGCCCTCAGCGATGGGCTCAGCCGTGCTGCACGCCAGCCAGCTTCTGCCTGTCTTCTTCGGCGACCGCGGCGGATAGGTCACGCGCGATCGTCGCTAGCTCGCCAAAGGCACGCGCTACGGCGGGCAGGCTGATGCCCTCAAGCGCTTTGCCAAGGTCCTCCCATGCGGGATCAAAGTTCGCCCACAGCTCAGCGGGCCCGCGCCGGCCGCTGTCGGGTCGCAGCTCCGGTGGCGGCAGCCGACGGGCCGGGGGAAGCGGCTCCCATCCGAGCCCTTCCTGGGCGGCGTATTCGCAGGCGATCTGTTGCGATTCGCACGCGTCGGCGAAGTCTTTGAGTCGTCGTGGGAAGCCGGCGTCCGGCGGGGCGAGCCGATGCTGGCGGAGCGCCGATCGGAACGTGTGGTCGGCGGCGTTCATGTTGTTTATGGCGCGTTCAACGCTCATCGTTACGGCGGAGCTGGGCGCTCAGCGGCTCATCTTCCAGGCTGGCCTCCGCGTCGGGGCCGGCAGCGCGTACGGGTATGCCGAGGCCTTCGGCGAATGCAAGGAAGTCCGGGAGCCGGATGCGGTATTCGCGGCCGCCGGTGACCTGAATCGCGCGGAGCTTGCCTGTGCGGATCCAGTGGCGGACTGTGCCTTCGGTGTAGCGGAGCGCTTCGGCCACCTCAGCGACCGTCATCAGCTCCTCAAATGTGGTCCGTTCGGGCATAAGGTTTCGGTCTTTACGGGCCCAACATGGGCTTTACGTTATCCGACATCATTGATGCTAACGTATCCGAGTCGCCTATGAGCAATCGGATGGGCACGGGGAAACAAACCGGGCCGGAGGAGCGGTCGGCGAGAGGCTCCGTCCGGAGCCTATTCGCGGACGAGGCGGAAGGCGGAGCGATCGCTGCAGAGGAGTGGTATGAGACCGAGCGCCTAACCGGCCAGATCACGGGGCGCGCCGGAGCGACGGATCGGCGAGAACCCGCGCAACACCGAGTTCCGCTCGCTCTGGAGTGGCGCCACGCGGAGGTCTCGCCATCTCCGAACCGGCTCGTGCGTCTCCGACGGAGGCTTGAGCGTGGGAACCGACGGGCGACAGCTACTGAGGGGCATGTCCCGGTGACCGCTTCACGTGCTGCACCCGAGGTAGCGTCGCAAGGCTTCGGTTCGCGTGAAGATGAGGGCGGGACGGCAGCGGTCGCGAGCCGAGGGCGGGGCAATCCGGCGTCTTCGGCGAGGGACGATGCGGAGCCACGGACGTCCGAGCGCTTGGGGTGGCGGTCCCCGCCTGGTGCGATTACTTCTGCGCGAAGCGATCGGCCGCGACTGCGATGGATTGCGATTCTCGGGGCGATTGCGCTTTCGCTCGCGGCGGCGGCGACGATCGCGATCGCGTCTGAGACGGGCCGGAGCTCGCCCAAGCGATCTCCAGCCAGGGCCCTCGAGGGAGCTTCAAGACCGACCCAAGGTCCTCTGACGATGGCGACCGACCGTGTCGTTCTGGCGCTCGGGATCGTCGGGCGTGAGGTTCGCGCGAGCGCGATCGTGAATCGCGTCGCTCCGATTCGCCGCCACCCCCACCCCTACCCGGTTCGTACCCGATCTCACTCGTCGAGCAGTCGTTCGGAAACGGTGGCAACGCAGAAAGGGAGCACGTCAGCGCCGGTTGTCTCGGCGAAGGTGCCGAGTACGAGCTCGTATCGTAGTTCGAGTTCCTCGCCCGCGTACAGTTCTCAAACCCCGCGGACCGAAGCGGCTACCAGCGCGCCAGCGCAAGCGGCTACCAGCGCGCCGCATCCAGCTGGGCCCACGAGCCTCGGCGGCGCGGTCGGAAGCAACTGCAACCCAAAGTGCCGCTAGTGCAGCGGACTAACCAAAGAAAGGCTCTGATGCTGACTCGTCCACTGCATCATCTCCGCCGCAACGTGATCGCCTACCTCGCGCTGTTCCTCGCGATCGGCGGGGGCGGTGGCTACGCCTTCGCCGCTACCCAAACCAAGACGATTCACGGCTGCGTCAACAAGAGCACTCACGTGCTCTACATCCAGAAGCGCTGCGGCCGCGGGCAAACCCGGCTGGTGTGGACCCAGCAGGCGCCGCAGGGCCAAGTCACGGCGTGGGCCGCTGTCAACGCGGTCGGCTTCACAGGTGACGGCACCCGGGGAATCACAGTCAACCACGTGTCGACAGGTGTCTACAACGTGACGGCGACGCTCTCCCAGTGCGCGAACGTCACGACGGCACCGCAGATCACCGTCGACACGGCGATCTCGTCAGCTACCCCCGGACAGTTCCCGGAGGCGTGGGAGGTGCACTCGGGCAGCGGGAACAACACGTTCACGGTGTTCACCGGGGTGGTGGCCGGCGGCACCTTCACGGCGACCGACGAACCGTTCAACGTGGCGGTGCCCTGCTCGTGAGACTGGCGGTCGCGTCACGCGTGCCGAGTCTACGACGCGGGCGAACCGACCGGGACAGGAACCCCGCGACGCGCACTCGAAGCCCAGCACGGCGCGCCGCCCTGGCGGCGATCATCGCGACTCTCATTGCGCTTGTGAGCGCGGCTTCTGCCGTGGCTGGGCAGTACACGATGACGTTCGACGCCTATGACAATCAGGCGCCCGGCTGCGGGGTCTGGGCCATGAACGGTTTGACGACTTTCGGGTATGACCCGCCGTGTAGCGGCGAGCCGCTGGGCTTTTATGGAGGAGGGGCCATGCCGGCAGGCGCACGGATCGGGATGCAGACGAATGCGCCGCCCGGAGTAGCAATCATCGCGGCATTGGTCGACCCGTACGAGATAGAGAACATCAACAACAACCAGGGGTGGGGCGGCGGTTCGTACTATGCCGGCGGCGGCAGCGGATGGGACTCTGGCGCGGCAGTTGAATCCGACTCCGGGTTTAACTCGAGCTATTGGGGTTTTCAGATGATCTGCGGCTGGTCGAGCTGCTCGAATTTCGGGTCTATCTATCTGAACTCAATCCAGCTGACCGCCGAGGAGGATCAGGGTCCATCGCTGACGGCGGTGGGGAGCGACAACTTGTGGTATCAGGCCGGTCACTGGGTGTGGAATCCCCCGGGGGATTTGTGGTCGATCGGACTGTCGGGAAGTGACCCGTCGGGGGTGTGCCAGATGTGGGCGACGCTGAACGGCGTGCAGATCGATTCGCCCGGGCAGACGCCGGACACGGCGGTGTGGCAGCAGTGCCCGGACTGGACGTGGAACGCGAGCATCGACACTCGCAACTACGTGGCCGCGAGCGGTCGGCTGTCGCTGACGCTGGCCGGGAGCAACACGGCGGGGGTGGTGAGCGCGCCGGCGGAGACACTCGAGGTGGACAACGATCCGGTGCAGCTCAGTCTGTCGGGCCCGACGACGGCGTCGACGAGCTCGGGGACGCAGTATGTGACGGCGACCGCCAGCGCCGCGCCGAGCGGCGTCGCGATCGGCTGCTCGCTCGACGGCGGCCCGCAACGGTGGCAAAACGGAACCGTCGAGCAGGTCCCGATCGCCGGAGCGGGGGACCATGTCGTCTCCTGCCAAGCTCACAACGGCGCGATCGACCCGCAAGGTCAGTACGCCTACTCGGCCACCCAGAAGTGGTCGCTGGATATCGGCCAGCCGACGGTCAGCGCGATCGGGTTCGCGAAGATCGCCGACGCCCTGAAGTGCGGCCGCGCGCGCGAGCGGCGCACGATCCCGGCCCATTGGGTGACCGTCCGCCGGCACCACAAGCTCGTGCACGTCCACAAGCGGGCGCACGCCAAGACGGTAACCGTCGAGCGCTGCCACCCGCGCATCGTGTGGCAGCGACGGACGGTGTGGATCACGGTCCGCCGACACGGCAAGCTCGTCTCCGTGAAACGGACCAAGCGCGTCCGCGTACCGCTGATCCCGCACACCGTGATCCAGGCCAAGAAGCAGGTCGCATACGGTCGGGGAACGACGGTGAGCGGGTGGCTCGGGACCGCGAGCGGTGTGGCGATCGGAGGCGTGCCGGTGGAGATCTTGACCGCCCCGAACAACGGACAGGGGCAGTTCACCGTGACGGCTGCGACCACGACGGCGGCCGACGGGGCGTGGACCGCCCCGATCGGTCCGGGTCCCTCACGGTTGGTGGAGGCCGTGTACGGCGGCAGCGCCGCGCTGCTGCCGGCGACCTCGACGCCGGTCGAGTTGAACGTGCCCGCCCGGATAAGTCTCTCCGTAAGTGCGCATGCCGTCCCATGGGACGGGACAGTCACCCTGCGCGGACATCTCGACGGCGGTTACGTCCCGCCGGACGGCGTCGCGCTGCGGCTACTGATCGATTTGCCACACCGGGCTCACCCGTATGAGCCGCTGGCGTTCAGAACCGACGCCCAGGGGAACTTCGTCATCCATTGGTCGTGGGGGACCGGATCGGGAGTCGTGACCTACCCGCTGGCGGTCGCGACGACCGCGACGGAGAGCGATTTTCCGTTCACGGCATCGCGAAGTTCGTGGATCCGCGTCACCTTCGGACGTCCAACGCCTCACCACCACCACCGGCAGCGTGCGCGGCATAAGCGGTCGACGAACCCCGGCCCTCGCAAGCGTCACCGCGCCAAGCACCATCGGAAGCGATGAGCGCTCGGATCCGGGGTGAGCACGACACCGACTGGGAGCGCTGGCGTTCCCGCGCGAGCCGTGAGGGCGCCACCGCGACAGCACGCCAGACCGCCGCTCCAGACCGGCCGACGCGTCTTGGAGGCCCGAGCCGGTCGGAACGCAGGCGAACGAGGCACCGGCTGGTTCTGCGCGCGCTCGGGATACTCGCGGTAGCGAGCGTCGCCGCGTCTGCTGCGGTCACCGGCGTGCTCTCGCCGGCGCCAGCGCAGCGGCGGTTGCCGGCGACGCCGCGGGCGTGGCTGGATGCCTATGAGGCGGCGGCGATCGATAACCCGTCGCGGGTGTGCTCCGAACTGTTCGCGCCGCCGCTCGCCCGGGCCTACGGGACGGCTGTCCAAGGGAGCTGCACGAGCTATTTCGCGCGGATCACGAGCTTCTCGGTGATCGTGCGTCGCGTGCTGCAGGACGGCGATACGGCCGTGCTCGAGTTGCGGCAGACGGTACGGCCTCGGGATTGGGCGGTGGTGCTGAGCCGCCAGCCGACTGGCTGGCGGGCGGTCGATCTGCTGCCCGGCGATCTGGTGCGCTGATCACCGCCGCCGTGCGGGGGCGGACACCACCGGGCGCCCGGACGGCGAGCGGTCTGGCTGGGGCGGGTTGGCGAGGTGGAGTTCTTGTTGCCGCTCAAGCTAGTTTCCCATTTGACATGGAGTTGGACCCTTTGCGAGCCGAGGGCGTTGTCAGCCTTGGCGTGAGGCCGCCTGTGAGCCGCGCGTTGGTGTAGCCGGCCGCTCGCCAGAGCCCGTGGGCGTGCTCGAGGAGCTGGATGTAGCGGTCGTTGACGTCGGGGTCGCTGCGGCGGCGGTAGGTGACGCTGGCATGGTTGTTCGCCCGCCGTGCTGTCGGGCGGTCGTGGAGGGCTGTGATGTCTGGCCATGCAAGATCCGTGTGCTTCGTGCAGGCGAGCATGCTGGCGCGTCGTGCCAGGTCGGTTCCCCAGCTGTCCGCGAAGAGATCGTTGGCGTGGGCTTTGATTGCTGTCGCGACGCCGGTCATCCGCTCGTGGTGAGGTGTGGATGGAGGTGTCGGGGCTGGTGTGTCCCAGGCCTCGATCGCGTGCGTGAGTTGCGCGAGTTCGGCCGCGAGCATCGGGGTTCTGGCGAGCGTGGTGCGATAGGCGCGGTGGTTGTCGCCGAGTCGGCCTGCGGAGCCTTTGAGGATCGACGCGATCGTGGTCGGGGAGGCGAGTGCGACTTCGTGCAGGAGCGCGCCCGCGAGCAGGCGAGCGTGCGCGACAGCTGCGGGATGCGGCTTGCCGGATGGCGGTGTGGTGATCGTGGCGATGTCGACGCCGGTGTGGGCGCTGGTGTGGGCGAGGACCCGATCGCGAATCAGCGGGCTGACGGTCGTCAGGTAGCGATGCGGGGGGAGGTGTCGCTGGCGCTGAAGCGTGACTGCGAACCGGGCAGGCACGGTGTCGAGCGCGTCGGGCGGGGTCGTGAGCAGGATCTTGCCGAATAGCAGCAGCCGCTCGCGCAGCGCCGGGATGACGGTGCGCACGAACGCGTGCTGATGCCGCAGTCCGCGGTGGGGGAGCGCGATGGGTGCTGCGTGCTCGTGGCCGCTTGTGAGTTGGCACCAGAGCCAGACGGAGGCGCGGGCCCGTCGCCTGGGCCGGTCCCAGCGGCGGCTGGGTGGTAGCGGTTCGGGTTGGATCAGCCGCCAGCTGTAGGCGTCGATCCCGGTCCAGGCGGCGAGGTTTGCCCTGCGCTGTTTGTAGTCGATCAGCTCATCCTTGGCGTGGCCGTTGGCGATTCGTTTGATCCGCTGAGTGATCTCCTCGAACACGCCCGCGTGGCGCAGCTTGGCGAATGTCGTGTTGTATCCGTCGTGGATGAACTGCTCGGGCAGGTCGAGGTAGCGAACGGCCGCGGCCCAATCGAGTGGTGTGAGGAGCCGCGCGAGGAGGACGGAGCAGAACCGTCGGCCGGCGATGGGGGCGCAGTCGGCGAGCGCGAGCAGCTCCGTCAGCTTGCGGTGGTAATCGGATGCCCAGAACAGCTGCGGCACGTGCCGGGCCTGAAGCGCATCGTGGAGATCGCGGGGCCGTCGGTGGTTGCCTGCGGAGAACCCGAGGCGGCTGGACGGTGGCGCCCAGGCGCTCTCGTTGACGGCGCGTCGCAGCGCTGCGCCGAGCCGCGGCGACGGGCGCTTCAGCGTCGAGGCTTGAAGGGTCTCGCCGGTCTCGTGATACCGCTGATCGATCACCTCCCGAAGCGCGTCAGCGAGCGTGTCTTGATCTGGAAGGTCGGCCAGGGCGAGCACGCGCGGCAGGACGCCCGCGAAGACGGCTGGGTCGTCAAGCACCGGAGCGCAGCTTCGCCGGCGAGGTCCTGGCGCTCCTTCGAGTCGTGGACGTGCATAGAGGATGTTGGCCAGCACGCGCAGGTCGTGGAGATAGGCC
>CAWCMG010000003.1:0-156212 GCA_963796575.1 uncultured Solirubrobacterales bacterium
GTCACCGCCGACCACGACCCTCTCCGCGACGAGGGCAACGCGCTCGCCCGAGCACTGCGACTGGCCCAGGTTCAAGTCTTCGATCGCTGCGAGCCGGGCATGGTCCACGGGTTCATCCAGAACCTCGACCTCGTCTCACCGGCGGCCGCGCGCGCGACCGCGCGCTGGCTGGACGACGCCAGCCGGCTCGTCTCAGACCTGAGGCCGACGTGAGGCCGGCACGACGCCGCGAAGGTCGTGAGCCGGGAGGTGACGGTGCGCTTCTGAGGTCTAATTGGTGGCGCATTCCGCGTACCAGGTGACATCCTGGGTCGCGCCGGACGCGTTGTTGACGATCGTGAACCAGCCCGTGGGCGACGTTCCGGTCGCAGGGTCCGGGCGGCTCGACTCGATCCAGACGTTGCCCTCGCCGGTCCCATTCGACGGACCGAAGGACGCCCCACCCCCGACGGCGATCGCGCCGGACGGACACGTCTCGACCATGGCCGACTGCGCGCCGGCGGTGACGGAGAGGGTCTCGTTCCGAACGGTGACGGTGCCGAACGTCCCGGCGGGACCCTGCGCGCCGGTTGACCCCTTGGGGCCGGCCGGACCCCTCGGGCCAGTGTGGCCGGTCGGCCCCGTACGGCCGGTCGGCCCGCGCGGCCCTGTGTCTCCGCGCAACGCCGCAATCGCCCCCCGTCTGATCTTCACGATCGTCACTGATCGGTTCTTGAGCTGCCGGGTTCCCACGCTGTTCGGCGCGAGACGCGCGGCGGCGTACGAGGTGCCGCCGATCGAGAAGAACAGCGCGATCAGCGCGAGATGGTTGCGGCGGAGATAGCCGACGACACGAACGAGCATTCGCGCTCGTTTCCGTTGATCGCGCGACTCTGGTCGCGCGTACGCTGCGTTAACCCGGCTCAGCCGCCCGTGTACCGCGGGTCAGAGATCGCGAAGGACGCGGTCGACGTCCTTGCGGTGGAAATCGCTCGCGCTCGCGATCGCGGGCTCCGTGCTGGGCGGTGCGGCGATGTCCTCCGGGACCCACCAGCGCCTCCGACCGAGGCCCTCCACGAGCCGCCCGATCTCGCGGGCGCTCTGCGCCCCCAACGCCAGACCAGGGACCAATCGCTCGATCCGCGCCAGCACGCTCTCGGTCAGCGGCCGCAGCTCCTCGTCGGCCGAGGCGCGAGTGAGGGTCACGATCAGCCGCTCCAGGAGATCTCGATCCCTGGTGAAGAAGCCGAACCATTCGAGCGCCGCCAGGTCGTAGCGACGGAGCATCTCCGCGAACTCGAGCCATTCCTCGGTCCGAGCGAGTTCGGCAGGGTTGGGATGCTCGAGCAGCAGCGCACCGGGATGCAGCTCGGCCCAGGTGGGCGCGAGCTGGGGATGGGCCACCGGCTTGGCCAGGCATGCGTTCGCGCCGTACCACGCCTCGAGCAGGAATACGGGCACAGGCCCGTGCCGCTCGTCCCACGCCCGCCGGGTCGTACGCAGGAGGTTCGCGGCAAGGCTGTCCAGCTCGCGCGCCTGGTACGGATCGTGCACGACGGCGATCGCGCCACTCAACGCGAGCAGGACTCGCGCCAGCTCGCGGTCCTCGAGCTCCGGCCGCAGCTCGTGAAGCCGATCCCCCAGCGTGTCCCAGTCGGCATCGTCGATCAACAGCGGCAGCATCCGCTCTCCCGTCGACCCACCCGCACGGGAGACCGCCAGGGTCACTCCGTCGACGGCCGACACGGATAGGAAACGTAGGCGCGCGTCCCGATCCTCGCGAAGCTCATCGATCACGAGGTCGCGCCAGCTGGGATGGACCCAGCCGATCCCGAGCGGAGTGACCCGTAGGAAGTGATCGGTGAGACGGTCGACGAGCTCGCACACCGGTCGGCTGAGGCCGCCGGCATGGTGACGACGGACGACCGCGGCAAGCTCGCGCTCGTCGATCAGCCCCGCCGGCGCGTCGAGGAGCGAGATCAGCAACTCACGGTGCTCTGACTCGAGCGCCCTGAACGAGGTGCGCATCGCCTCCGTCGGGCTCGCGAGCTCCTCCTCGATCATGCGCAGCATTCGGCGCTCGTCCTCGGCGACGAGACCCTGTAACTCGTCGAGTCGGTCGGTCACGAACCGCCGGATCCGCTCAGGCGTGAAGTGCGGGTGCTCGACGATCGACAGCCCGGCGGAGCGCACCAGCCTGCGGGCCATGCCCCCGGCACCGTGGGCCTTGGCGTGCCGGAACAAGATCAGCGTCTTGTCGGCGAGATCCAGGTCGCCGGCATCGACGAGCACCTCGCCCGGTGCGGGGAACCGCTCCGAGCCGCTCTCGCGCTGAACCCGCCGCAGCCCCGCCTTCAACGGCGCGGGCCGGGACGTCCAGATCAGCCAATGCTGCGCATCCAGCATCTCGAGCAACCGCCCGAGCCCCCGGGCCCAACGCTCCGCCGCGTCCGGGCGGTACTCCGTGGACCCGAAGGCGTCATCGGCGATGAAGAGCTGGCGCCGCTCGCGATCGAACACGCTCCACACCTGCTCGGGGTCGTTGCACTCGTGCGCCTCCCACCCGTCGGTCAGATACGCGAGCCCGAGCATCCCCGCGATCGCGGTCTTGCCCATCTCGGGCGGGCCGGTGAGGACGACGAATCGGTGCCTTCCGAGCACATCCCGGGCGCGTTCATACGCGCGCGTCGGCCAGAACACTCGCGCCAGCTCCTGAGCCCGGCTGACGTCGAGCGAGGAACGACTACGAACATCGGAGTCGATCAAGCCGTCGAGATCCCGAAGCCCCAGGACGGACGGCATCGCCGCCCGCAGCTGCGGATCGCGATCGAGGCTTGTCGAGATCTCCGCCGCTCCCAATATGACCACACGCAGATCTCGCGCCCGCTCATCCGCGCGCAGAGCCGCTCGCGCGTCCGCGGTGTCGAGATTCGTCATGACCAGCAGCCACTCCGTCCGGTCGGCAGGCACGCTCACGACGCGATCCCCGAATTCCGACATACGCCCCTCCCGCACGGGCCCGCTCCGGACCCAGACGCCCGCCACGGTGAGAGGACCTCCGAGTCGGTGCCCCCGATCCCGGAGCGTGAGCGGGCCGTCCACCCGCGCTATCCGCACGGTGTCGCCACGCCCGCGCCACTGCAGCCCGCTCAACCCGGCATCCGCCTCGAGCAGCAGGGAGCACAGTCGATCGAACTGCAGCCAACCGAGCTCATCCAGCCGGTACGACGACGACCCCGTCATCGAGAAGATCGTCCCATGACGAGCAAGTCCGGCTACGACGCCAGCGGACGGGAGAGGTCGTACACGGTCTGGCCGCCGATGGTCTCGGCGCGATAGTGCGCCTTGACCCAGCTGGTGATCGCGCTCGTGCTCGAGCCGCCGCCGGGCCCCCCGGCAACGCCGCCGAAACCGCCGCCGCCACCTGAGCCGATGTAGTAGTGGATATCGCCGGCCTTGACATAGGCCTCGAATTGCGCGAGGGACAGGTTCCCGCCCTGGCCGTTGAATCCGCCGATCGCCATGACCGGGACTCCGCCCGTGGCGAGCTCGAGGGAGGCGGCGCTTTGCGAGCCCGACGTCGCGGCCGCCCAACGGTACCCGGATGCTCCCGACTTGAGCGCGGCGACGAGCGCACTGCTGACCGCCTCGTTCCCCGGCGCTCCACTCGCGCCCGCAGCCCCCGAGGGGCCGCCGGCGCGCGGGAAGCCGCCTCCCCCGGGTCCTCCACCGACGCCGGCGCTCGACGGTCCCGCCGACGGGACCGACCCGGTGTGTGCCGTGCCGATCGTCTGCGCCGAATACGCCACCGGCCCGGCGAGGCAGGCAACCAGCGCGATCACCGCCGTCGCCGCGCCGAGCCGCCGCACCACCCGCGCCGGCATCAGCAGGCCGATCGCCGCCACGCCGCCCGTGACGCCGACGAGCGGTGCGAGCCACGGCTCCCACGATGGCGTACGGCCAAGCAACACGATCGACCAGACCGCGGTCACCAGCACGCCGAGCGCCAGTAGCGCCCGGACCGCGAACTGCTCACGCCGGCGCCAAGCGACGACCGCGCCGATCGCCACGAGCGCCGCAATCGCCGGCGCGAGTGCCACCGTGTAGTAGGTATGGATGACCCCGGCGCTGAGGCTGAACACGAGGCCGCTGACGACGAGCCAGCTTCCCCACAGCAGGAGCGCGGCGCGGGTCCGGTCGGTACGGGGCGCGCCGAGCCGCCACGCCAAACCGGCTACGAGCGCGAGCAGCGCCGCCGGCAACAGCCACGATGCCTGCCCGCCCATGACTTCGTTGAACAGTCGCAGCACGCCGACCTGGCCGCTGAAGTTGCCCCCGCCGCCTCCGCCGAAGTTCCCGGCCCCGCCACCCCCGCCGCCGCTGCCGGTGAGACGACCGAGGCCGTTGTACCCAACGATCAGGTTGAGGATGCTGTTGCTGGACGAGCCGTCGATCATCGGCCGCGACGCCGCCGGCCATAGCGCGACGATCGCCACCCACCAGCCGGCGCTCACGATCATCGCGGCTCCGCCCGTCAGCAGCTGTACCACTCGCCGACGCATGGCACCAGGAGCGGCTACGAGATACACGAGCGCGAAGCCCGGCACGACCAGGAACGCCTGCATCATCTTCGCGAGAAATGCGAACCCGATCAGCGTCCCGACACCGACCATCCAGCGCGTGGAGCCGCCCTCGAGAGCACGCACGAGGCAGTACGCCGACGCAACGAGCAGGCAGACAAGCAGCGCGTCGGGGTTGTTGAAGCGGAACATCAGGGCCGCGACCGGCGTCACCGCGAGCACCGCGCCGGCGAGAAGCCCGGCGCCGGAGCCGAACCACCGCTTCACGGAGGCCGTGAGCAGACCGACGGCGAGCACGCCCTCGAGGACCTGTGGCACGAGCATGCTCGCGCTCGAGAACCCGAAGACCCTCCCGGACAGACCCATCACCCACAGCGACGCCGGCGGCTTGTCGACCGTGATGAAGTTCGACGAGTCGAGCGAGCCGAAGAAGAACGCCTTCCAGCTCTTCGTCCCCGCCTGCACGGCCGCCGCATAGAAGCTGTTGGCGTCACCGGAGGCGGTCAGGTTCCACAGATATGCAACCGCGGTCGCGACGAGCAGGCCGATGAAAGCCACGCGCGCCCACGCCGGATCCTCGGCCCGCCCGCGCACCAGCGACCGCACCGTACCGCCGAACCTGAACCCGGCCGGCCGAGCCGGCCGAGGCAACGTTGTGCTGCTCATTTCAGTTTCCTCGCGTGTCGAGGGACAGGGCAGCGTCGGGGCGATCGCTTCGAGAACGCCGGCGGAACACCCACGACGAGAGCGCGATGTAGCGCGTGGCCGTGGCGGCCAAGGTGGCGAGCACCAGCATCGCCGCCTCGAGCAGCCGCGGAGCGTGCCGGTCGACGTCGTGCAGAACGCTCAGCGCGCCGTTCGTGAGCCCGAGCGCGAGCAGGAACACGAGGAAGCCGGCGGCCTGCTGCCGGGCCAGGCCGTCACGGCCGCGGATCCCGAAGGTGAGGCGCCGGTTCGCCGCGGTGTTGCCGACCGCGGTCACAGCGAGCGCGACCGCGCTGGCAGCGGCGGAGCCGACCGCGCCGGAGAGAAGCAGGAACAGCAGCGAGTACGCGAGCGTCGACGCGACGCCGATCGCGGCGAAACGCGCCACCGGTGTCACCATCGCCAGGCGCGCGACGCCGCACAGGTCGGCGAGCGCAGTGGACACGATGTCGACGCGCGAGTCGGGATCGTCGACCCAGTCGACCGGAACCTCGTAGATGCGCATTCCGCGACGCTGCGCCTCGATCAACAGCTCGGTGTCGAAGAACCACGACTGATCGCGCACCGCGTCGAGCAGCTGCGGCAGCACGTCGGCGCGGACGGCCTTGAAGCCGCACTGCGCGTCGGTGAACCGCGCGCGCAGCACCACGCGCAGGATCTGGTTGTAGGCGCGCGAGATGAATTCGCGCTTCGGGCCACGAGTCACCTGCGATCCCGGCGCCCGGCGGGATCCGATCGCGACCTCACTGTGGCCGGAGAGGAGCGGCGCGAGGAGCGGGAGGAGCGCGTGCAGATCGGTCGACAGATCGACGTCCATGTACGCGACGACGCGCGCGCGGCTCGCCGACCACCCGGCCCGCAGCGCCCGCCCGCGACCCTTCCGCTCGAGCCGCAGTACGCGCACCCGATCGAGCTCGGCAGCGAGGGTGCGCGCGATCTCGGGCGTAATGTCGGTGCTGGCGTTGTCGACGATCGTGATCTGCCACGAGAACGGCAGCCGGCTGTCGAGGAAGTGATGCAGCCGGTGGATCGATCCGGCGAGCGCGCGCTCCTCGTTGTAAACGGGGATGACGATCTCGACGTCGAGCTCGCGCGGTGGCGCGACGTGGATGCCCCACCCCCTCACTCCCGCCGAGGCGGGGTCTGCGGTGACTGTCTGCATGTGCGAAGCCTCTGGTTCGTACGTTCGGATGCAGAAGCTTCGGCCCATGGCGTGAGAACCGCATGAGGGATGTGTAAGCCGAACGAAAGCGTTTGACGGGATCGGCCCGCGAGCGCCCGTCGCTAGCCTGGACCTGAGATGAGCGGACGCGCCGAAGACCCGCCGCCCGAGGCGGGAAAGCTGCCGACCGGCCGGCTCGGGCGGACTGCTCGAGTGGGCGGGCTGGTCACCGGCCAGGGCTTGCGATGGGCGGGGATGCGAACCGCGAACCGACTCCGAACGCCGGAGCGGGCGGAGGCGGCGCAGCAGGAGCGGACCATGGCGCTCGTGAACGAACTGGTCGAGCAGCTCGGGCGGATGCGCGGGGCCGCGATGAAAGTCGGTCAGATGATCTCGATGGTGGAGTTCGACGGGCTCCCCGAGGACCAGCGCCAGCAGCTTCAGGCCAAGCTGGCATCGCTGCGCGACAGCATTCCGCCCGTGCCGTTCGCCAAGCTCGAGCGGATGATGCGCGACGAGCTCGGCGGGCCGCTCTCGCACGTGTTCTCGGAGTTTGACGAGCAGGCCTTCGCCGCCGCGTCGATCGGCCAGGTGCACCGTGCGGTCACCGTCGCCGGCGACGAGGTGGCGGTGAAGGTCCAGTACCCGGGGGTGGCCGAGGCCGTCGAGACCGATATGCGTAACGCGACGCTGCTGGTGCCGCTGGTCAAGCGACTCGCCCCCGGAATCGATTCGAAGGCGCTCTTCTCCGAGCTGCGCGAGCGGATCAGCGAGGAGCTCGACTACGAGCTCGAGGCCCAGCATCAGCGCCGCGTCGAACGGCTGTTGCGGGGCCACCCGTTCATCTCCGTGCCGCGGGTCGACACGGCCCTGTCGACGCGACGGGTGCTCGTGTCGGAGTTCATAGGCGGTGAGCGGTTCGATGCCGTGCGCGAGCGCGACGAGTCCGAGCGCGACCGATATGGCGAGATCGTCTTCCGCTTCTACTTCGGCCTGCTGTACCGCGATCGGATGGCTCTCGGGGATCCCCACCCGGGCAACTACCTGCTGCGCCCCGACGGTCGCGTCGCCTTCCTCGATTACGGCCTCCTGCGCGACGTCACTCCCGAGCGGGTGGAAGCGGAGCGGGCGATCGCACGAGCGGTGCACGACAAGGACGCGCCGGCGCTCAGGTCGGCGCTCATCACCGGTGGATACCTGCCCCCCGAGCGCGCAGACATGGTCGACGCCGAGCTCGCCCTGCGGATGATGCGACACGCCACCCGGTGGTATGCGGTCCCCGGGGAGCACCGGTTCGGAACCGAGGACGAGGAGCGGCGAGCCCGGCGCCGCGACCGGGACCGGGAGCCGGATAACGCGGAGCGCAGAGCGAACGTCCGCGAGCAGATGAACCAATTCACGCTGCCGCCCGAGACCGTGCTGATCCGCCGGATGCACGGGATCGTCGCGGTCGTCCTGTGGCAGCTGCGCGCCGGCGCCGACTGGGGCGCGATCGCCGCCGAGTACCTCCACGCCGCACCGCCGGCGACCGCCCTCGGCGAGGCCGAAGCCGAATTCTTCGGGCACGACGCCGGCCTGGTGCGGCAGCGCGCTTAGACCGCCCGCGGGCTACGGCCGGACGCCGACCTCGGCGAACACGGGCATCACCTCGGCCGCGAACAGCTCGGCCGTCCGGCACACGTTGTCGTAGCTGATGTTGCCGAACGCCATGTGGAAGTTCATCGTGTCGAGGCCCGCGACCTCGAGCTGCTCGGCGACGAAGTCGCGGGCGCCCTCGGGCGTCCCGGCGAACGCTCCGCCGGCCTGCTGCCAGAGCTCGAACGTCGGTGGGAAGTGGGTCGGGGGAGTGATGCCGGCGCGCTCCCACAGGACGTGCAGCGAGTGGTGGAATCCGACGTGCGCCTCAGCTGCGATCCGCCTCGCCTCGGCCCCGTCCTCGGCGATCACCAGTGGCCGATCGACGCCGCGCAGCGGCCTGTCCGCCACCGGGCGGCCGGTTTCCTCCCACGCCTCCAGGAATGCGTCGGTGAACGGCCGAACGACCTTGCCGGGCCGCAGCGCCATGATGTTGATCCCGTTGCGCGCTGCCCACTGCGCGCGCTCCACTGAGCCGACGCCGTACCACAGCGGCGGCCGCGGCTGTTGCAGCGGCGGCACCACCATCGCGACGTCCTTGATCGAGTGGAAGCGGCCGTCGTGCGACAGCACCTCCGAGGTGAGGCCGCCGACCAGGATTTCGTAGGCCTCCTCGAACATCGCCGGGGTGTCGCTCGGCTCGATCCCGTAGGTCGCGATCTCGGGCGCCGAGACGCCGCGTCCCATCCCCAGCTCGAGCCTCCCGCCGGAGAGCAGGTCGAGCATCCCGACCTCCTCGATCAGGCGCACCGGGTTGTACAGCGGCAGCAGCGTCACCAGCGTCCCCAGCCGGATCCGGCTCGTGCGCTGCGACGCGGCCGCCAGGAACAGATGCGGCGACGGGACCAGGCACAACGGCGTGCCGTGATGCTCGGTGAGCATGTACCGGTCGAAACCGAGCCGGTCGTACAGCTCCACCAATCGCAGCCGCTGCTCGAGCTGCTCGGCCGGCGGGATTCCGGATGCGTCAACGTGGTCGGTGATGCCAAATTGCACGAAGCCGTACCTCGCTGTTCCAAGGGGACGCTGTTCGGGTCCAGCCTAACGACAACCGGACGCTGGATCGAGCCGATCCTCCGTCCGGCGACCGAGCGCAGCCTCAAGCTTCATCGCCGCGCCTCGCCGGACGTCGCCGAGCGCGTCGCGCTCTATAGCGAGCACAGCGAGGCCGCGATCGGACAGATCCTGCGCTGCTCGACCGTCCACGACCGCGTCGTGGTGCTCGACCTCCGCGACGAGGAGGTCATCCACCCCACCGCTCATACGTACGTTCCGTGCCGGGGCGCACAGCCGAACGCGCCTGGGCCGAGCCGGCGAGCGCTCGCGCGCCACAGCATCGGGCGGACGAAGAAGAAGAACACGAGCGGGATCGCCAGCCAGAACAGATGCCCGTGGCTGAGCGCGATGATCGCGATCAAAAGCAGCGGCGCGAACGCGAGCCTCGGCCACGGCCAGGGGCCGCGCACGCGACTCGGCTGCGGTTGCTCGTGCGGGAGGTCGGCGACAACGGCGTCGAGGTCGGCGTACGTCTTGGCCGAGTAGCAGCGATCGATGCGCTCCTGCAGCTCGTCGCTGTCGAGTCGGCCGGCGAGGTGCTGCTCGCGCAGGATGTCCGCGACCGCCTCACGATCGCTATCGGCGGCGCGGAGGCTCCGGTCGTGAGGTCCGTAATGAGCCATCTCTACTTCCCTTCCATCGGGATTGACACACGCGTACACTTTACTCAAGCGGCCTAGATAGTCAAGGACTTTTGAGGATTATTTTTTCATTTTGACCCCTTCCAACATCCGTATCCACATTGCCAGGCTCGCACCGCTGCTCCCGCAGCTGGGGCTTGCGCTCAGGCGGCGCCGGGGCGAGCTGCCGGCGGCCCTCAAGCAAGCCGGCGGGCTCGGTGAGCGCCACATCGGCGCGCTGATCTCGCTCGCGATCGCCGGCCCCGCCACAGTGTCGGAGCTGGCCGACAGGATGGACATGAGCCTCGCCCACGCCAGCCTCGTCGTCGGCGACCTCGCCGGCGCTGGACTCGTCGACCGCGACCACGACGAGCACGACCGCCGGCGCATCATCGTGTCGCTGTCGGACACGGCGAAGCCCGCGGTGGCACAGATGCGCGACCGCCACGCCGGCGCGCTCGGCCGGTTCCTGTCCGAGCTCGACGACGCCGAGGCCGAGCGGTTCATCGACCAGCTGAGTAGGCTCGTCGAGTGCCTGCGCGACGCGGACGCTACGTGAGGTGAGCGGTACCGGCCCGAACCTGCTCGTGCTGCAGCACATCGCCTGCGAGCCACCCGGAGCCTACGAGGACGAGCTGCTCGACCGCGGCGGGCGGCTTCGCCGCGTGATGGTCGACCGGGGCGAGCCGCTGCCGGGCTGGCGCGCATTCGACGGGATCATCGCGATGGGTGGACCGATGGGGACCTACGAGGACGATCGGTTGCCGTGGCTGGCGGACGAGAAGCGACTGATCGCCGACGCCGTCTCCGCGGGAACGGCGGTCTGGGGCGTGTGCCTGGGGGCGCAGCTGCTCGCGGCGAGCCTCGGCGCGAGCGTCGCCCCCGGCCCGTCGCCCGAGGTAGGCGTGCTTCCGGTCTACCGGACCGACGCCGGCGCCTCGGATCCCGTGTTCTCGACGATGCCCGATGAAATCGAGGCGTTGCAGTGGCACGCCGACACGTTCGGGCTCCCCGCCGGCGGCGTTCAGCTGGCGCGATCAGACGCGTACGAGCAGCAGGCGTTCGTGGTCGACCGCGCCTACGGACTGCAGTTCCACATCGAGGTCGGGACCGCGCTCGCCGCCGAGTGGGGTGAGGTACCCGAGTACGCCCAGAGCCTCGAGGCGTTGATGGGCGAGCGCGCGCTGCCGCGCCTGCTCGATCGGATCGCCGCGGCGGAGGACGAGATGACGAGCCTCGCCCGCGCGCTGTTCGCGGCCTGGCTCGAGCGTGTCGTCGGTGCGCCGCCACTCGACGTGCACGTGCCGGCGCCCGTCAACGTGAATTAGCCCGCGGCGCTCAGCGCCATCGCGGCCTCGACCAGCTCGGCGTTGCTCTCGGCCGGACGCCCGTCGGGCAACACGAGCACGTCCTCGAGGCCGATGCGCACGGCGTGTCCGGCGGCGATCGCGGCCGGCAGCACCTCCCAGGTCCGCTCGCCGTAGCCGTGCCATAGCTGACGAACCTCGTCGGGGATGCGCTCCGCAATCGCCCGGGCCTCGTCCGCACCGCCTTCGACCTCGACCAGCGCGCGCACGACCTGATGCGCGAACGGGCTTCTCGCCAGCTCTTCGGCGTCGTCGGGCGTGCTCAGGCCCGCCTCGACCGCGATGCCCGCATGGAGTGCCGCGCGGACGATTCCCGCCCAGCCGAGCTCGGACAGATTGACCGAGACGAAGTCGGGCGCCTTCCGCCACGCCCGCACTGCGGCGGCGCGCGCGAACGGGTCGGGATCGACGTCCGCCGAGGTCGTCAGTCCGACCGGCAGCCTCCGAGCCGCGGCCCGGATCGCTTCGACCGCGGCGTCGCAGGCGCCCGGCGCGATCGTCTGGCGGCCGCGGGCGTCGCGCGGGTGCAGGTGGACGGCGAACGCACCGGCCCGCCGGACCGCCACCGCGTCCGCTGCCAGCTCGGCCGGCGTCAGCGGGACGGCTGCGTGTTCGGCCCGCGTGCGGCCGCCGTTCAGGCATGCTTGCACCACCACCTCAGCCACGGATGTTCAGCGTTCCCGAGTCACTGCGGACCGAGCAGACGGTATCTGAGAAGCTCCAGCACGCCGTGACCATCGATCTGACCGTTCCAGGCATCGAGGCGATGCACGAGCGCGCCGGCGCGAAGTGGTCGGCGTACGACGCCGACGTGCTGAGCGCGACGATCGCCGAGATGGACTTTCCGCTGGCGCCGCCGGTGACCGAGGCGCTGCGCGAAGCAATTGATCGGTCCGACCTCGGCTACCCGAAGCCCGCGACGCCCTCGCTGCGGCGGTCGTTCGCTCGCTTCGCCGCTCGGCGCCTGAACTGGACGGTCGACGAGGAGCAGATCGTGCTCGTGCCCGATGTGATGATCGGGCTGGTCGAGCTGTGCCGGGTGATCGCCGCGCCCGGTGAGACCGTCGCGTTCGCGACCCCCTGTTACCCGCCGTTCTTCAGCATGCTGCCCGAGGCGGGCGTGAAGCTCAGCGAGATCGGCCTGCTGGCCGACGGCTCGCTGGACATGGATGGACTCGATGCGGCGCTCGACGCCGGCGCGCGGGCGCTGGTGCTGGCCAGCCCGCACAACCCAACCGGTCGCGTTCTGCGCCTTAGCGAGCTCGAGGCGATCGCTGAGCGGTGCGCCGAGCGCGAGGCGTGGGTGCTCGCCGACGAGATCCACGGAGCGCTGACGTTGCCCGGGGCAACGTATATCCCGTGGCTCGAGGTCTCGGACGCGGCCCGCCGCTGCGGCATCTCGGTTACGTCCGCGTCGAAGGCATTCAATCTGGCGGCTCTCAAGGCGGCGCTGGTCGTGACTGCCGATCCGGCCGCGCGCGATCTCGTCGAGCGCATGCCCTCGCTGCACGAGCACGCCGGGCTGCTCGGGGTGATCGCGGCCGAGGCGGCGTTCGACGACGGCGATGAGTGGCTCGACGCTGTGATCGCGCAACTCACGGCCAACCGCGGTTTGTTGGGTCGCGACCTCGCGGACAAGCTCCCCGAGGTCACCTGGGGACCGCCGCAGGCGACGTATCTCGCGTGGCTCGACTGCAGCAGGCTCGGGCTCGGCGCCGAACCGGCAGAGGTGTTCCTGAGATCGGGTCGGGTCGCTCTGGGCCGCGGCCTCGACTACGGCGCGCCTGGCGCCGGACACGTCCGCCTGAACTTCGCCACCAGCCCGGCGCACGTCTCGGACGCTATCGCCCGGATGGCCGCGTCCATCCGGGCTACGGATAGCTGACCACGTCGACTGGCGTGTCCGGGTTGGCCGCCGTCGAGGACCCGCCGGCTCCGTTGATCACGCTGTTGATCCCGCCGCTCCCTCCGGTCGCGTTCAGGAAGATCGTGAACACGTCGTGGAATTGCACGCCCGGGGTGTCCGGGGACTGGAACGCCTGCGCCGCGAAGATCTGCACGCCCTGGTTGAAGAACGAGTAGCTACCCATCCCGTAGCCCTGGAAGGTCTTCACCCTCGGAGGCACGAGGAACGCGGCAAAGCCGTCGGTGGTCGGGCTCGACATCCAGGCTGGCTGGCTCGGCGGGTCGTAGGGCATCTCGTTCTGGAAGAACACGTCCTCGCCGTCCTGCCCGTTCCAGACCACGTCGAACTTCTGGTAGTGCTCGGCGAACAATCCGTACGCGAGCACGTGGTCGCCGTTTACGACCACGCCCGTGTCGGCCCGATTGCTGGTCCAGCCGACCCCGGCGCCATGATCGGCGCGCCACGCCCAGATGTCGTCGAGGATCGTGTTGTCAGTGTTGACGACCAGGCTGTCGGTCGCCTCTCCGGGCTCGGCACCACCGACCCGGAAGAACACGTCCTGCACGAGCGTCGGGTCGTCCGTGCGGTCCGCCTGCCAGCCGCTATGGCCCCGCCTCGCTCCCACGACGAGCAGCGCCGGCGAGTTAGCCCGGCCGGCGTCGAAGATCATCCCCGACAGCTTGATCCCCGGAACGTCGGCGGTCTGCATCAACACGTTCCCGTCCTGCGGGATGAGCGTCGGGAAGCCGAGCCCGAGCACCACCGTGTCGGGACGGGTGACCTCGATCGTTCCGTGAAGGTTGTAGATGCCGGGAGTCAGGATCAGGCTCTGCCCGAGCGCCAGCGCGGCGTTGATCACGAACAGCGGCGTGCGCGGGTCGGCGATGAAGAACCGGCGGATCGGAATCGAGGTACCTGCGGTGGCGCCGGTCGCGTACGACGGACCGACGGAGCCATGCTGGACGGCCGGCACGAACACGTTGTACGCGCCGTTCGAATCGGTGTACAGGAATGGCTCCTCCTCCGACACCGGGGTGGTCGGAAGCGTCGTGTACTGGTTGGTCCCGGCGCCGAAGGCCGTCGCCGGCGCGCCGTTGTCGCCGAGGAACACCTGGTTCCACACTCCGTTGGTCCAGGAGTCGATGCTGCTGTTGCGGGTGAAGAACTGCTGTTGTGAGCCGTTGATCACCGCGCCGTTCTGGAATGTGCTGTCGGCGAAGAACCCGCCGCTGACGAACCCCGTAATGCAGTAATCGAAGAGAAAGACGTTCCCATTCATGATCACACGCCGCATTGGCGCCGCCTGCGAGACCGCCCAGAACTCCTGTTGGTTTGCGCACCCGGACGATTCGGGCGGCGCGGGGGCGTAGTTGGGCGGTGAGCTTGGGAGCGTCACGTTGAGCGTCAGGTTCGAGAGCGACCGCCAGAAGTTGTCGAGTCCGGTGCCACCGCTTCCGTTGAACACATCTATGGCCCCGTTGATGACGACGTCTCCCGGCTCCGCGCCGAGCCCCGCCACCTGGGTGTAGTAGCCGATCTGAAAGACCAGAGGATCGGAGGCAGACCCGTACGTCCCGGGCTCGAACAGGATCGCGTAGCGCCGAGTGCCGAACTGGTTCGGCACCTGCTGCGCGGCGATCATGTTGAGCGTCGACTGGATCGTCGACTGGGACATGCTCGGGTCGAGCACGATCACGTTCGCGCCGAGTTCTGGCCTGGGCCGTTGTGCGCCACCGACGCCGACGCGCCTCCCGCGCTGAATCCCACCACGCAGACAGCCAGCGTGACAGCTCCGGCCACGCGCGCCTTCATAAATCGCATACCCATCTCCTCGCTCCGGCGTAACCCTTCCCTGGGCCGGACCGTACAACTCGCCCGATCCAAGTCAAGGTTGGTGGACCCGTCCGTGAGTCCTACGGTATTCGAGCGGCACGACTCACGGACGAGCCCACTAGGGCACGAGCCCGTAAGGAAAGCCTCGGGTCAGCCGTTCGGCGCCGTCGTCGGTGACGACCAACAGGTCCTCGACGCGGACGCCCCCGACGGACCGGTCGACGGTCCCCGGCTCGATCGCGATCACATCGCCGGCGATCAGCGGGGCCGTCCCGGTCCTCCCGAGAATGGGCGGCTCGTGCACCGCGAGCCCGACGCCATGGCCGAGGCCGTGGTAGAAGCCCTCGCGGAGCGTCTCACCAGCCTGCTTGGTGCGGCCCGTCGGGTAGCCGGCCGCCTCGAACACGTCGCACGCGATTCCGTACAGCTCGACGCCCTTGACGCCGGGGCGGACCGCGGCGCACGACTGCTCGTGTGCGCTCAGCACGAGCGCGTGCAGGTCGGCGATCCGGTCGGTGATGTCGCCGCGCACGAACGTCCGCGTCATGTCCGACCAGCAGCTCGACTCCTCGTCACGGGGCCACAGGTCGATCAGGATCGGCGTGTGCGCCGGCAGCGGGCCCGAACCGGGATCGTGGCCGATGCGCGGATCTGGCCCCATCGGTTTGACCATGATGTCCGCGGGCGCGGGCGCTCTCAACCGTCCGCACACCTCGCGAATGCGCGCGCGCACGGTCTCCGCGGTCAGCCGCTCGTCGCCGTCCCAGAGCTCGTCTCCGCGGATCGCGGCCTCGCGCAACATCGTCCCGGCCTCCCGCAGAGCCTCGAGCCCGGCCGCGGTGGCGCGACGGATGCCCGCCATCTCGGCGTCGGTCTTGTGTCGCCGGCGCTCGGCGAACAAGGCCCCCGCGGAAGTCAGCTCGACGCCCTCCGCGCGCAGCCGGTCGGCCAGGGCCATCGGGAAATTCGGCGGCACGGCCGCCTCGCGGATCTCCAGCGACGTGACCGCGCGCACGCACACCTCCTGGTCGATCGACCACCAGGGGTGGCCGGACGCGATCAGCTCGTCCCTCCCGAAAGACTCCCCGAGCAGACGCTCCAACTCGGGTGCGACGCGGGCGATCCTTCCCTCCTCGAGCGCGTTGGTCAGCACCGCCCGCCGCCCGTCGGTCTCGAGGTAGAGGAACGCGTCCCCGATCGCGAGTGGGACCTCGTGCCGTAGCGCCGGCGAGGTTTCGGTATCTCCGTAGATCAGCACGCTCATGGTTTGTAGGGTCCCACACCATGCTCGCTCTCCGCCGCAACTGCGAACTGTGCGACGCCGATCTCCCGCCGGACGCGCCCAACGCCCGCATCTGCAGCTACGAGTGCACGTTCTGCGCCGAATGCGTCGATAACACGCTGCACAACGTCTGTCCTAACTGCGGCGGGGGGTTCGCGCCCCGCCCGATCCGTCCGCAGCGCGCGTGGCGCGAGGGCGCCGGACTCACGCATGACCCACCCGACGAGCGCCGCCGCAGCCTCCGGTATTCGATGGAGCAGGTACAGGAACTGGTGGAGCAGCTCCGCGACGTGCCCCCGGCCGAGCGGTGAACGCTCGGCTAGTTCGTGATACCGATTCCGGAGATCCGAGGGCGCCCTGAGACTGCCCTGATCACGATAAGTCCCATGCCGTCCCGCTCCAGCTGGTGCACCGGGAGCGACACGTTGATCAGGCTGAAATCGCCGCTCTTGTCCGAGCTGTTCAGATCGACGGCCGCCAGCTTGTGGAGCTTCGCGCTCGCGTACCTCTTGAAGTCGAACTCGACGACGCCACAGGTGCCGCACCGCTCGGCCACCAGCGCGGCGTGCGAGGGCGAGAAGAAGAACTCATCGCCGATGTCCTGCGTGAATGCGTAGCCCTTCTCGCCGAGGATGATGTAGTAGCCGCGGAACGCCTTCGAGTCCTTGTGGGGCGGAGGGCCAATGTCGAGGGGCGTGAACGAGACCGGGACCGTGGTGCATGCCGTCCGGCTCCGCGAGAGGTTCCCCACCTTGTCCCGTGCGGCCACCTTCACGCAGAACGTGGTGCCGTCGTAGAAATGAAGGACGAGCGCCGTGCGCTTGGTGTGGGTGTACTCCTTGTGGAGGTCGAGGTCCTCGCCGTGGAACCCCATGCCGGTCGAGTCCTGCGGGAACGAATCGATCGTGACGTCGTACGACGTGGCGGTCGAGTCGCTCGACCATTGGGCTCGGAGCCGGGTAGCGAGCGTGAACGTCGGAGTGCTCAGAAGCTTCGCCAGAGGGTTCGTGAACGTGACGCCGAGCCCGGGATTCCTCGTGGCCACCGGCACCGGCGTGAACGCACTGGCGCTGGCCACCGGGTCGGCGAAGATCGTGACCTTCGGCCGCTTCGGCGGCGTCAGGTCGCTCGTCCACCGGTACACCGCCGGGGTGGGATCGATATTGCCGGCCCCGTCGATCGCCCGGACCTTGAACGCGTGCGCGCCGGATCCCGGCACGTCGACCACATCCGGCGAGGTGCACGCAGCGAACGGCGCATTGCCGAACGCGCACTGGAACGTCGAGCCGGCCTCGGTCGAGGCGAACGAGAACACCACCAGGTCCTTCGCGACCACGTTCCCCGGGTTCGCGAGGGTGGTGTCCGGCGGCGTGCTGTCCACGGTCCAGACGATCGGCTGCGCCGTCGGCTCGACGTTGCCGGCCGGATCGACTGCCTCGATCAGCAGCGACCGGGTCGCATCGGCGAGTCCCGAGTACACGACCGGCGACGAGCACGACTGGGCCGCGGCGCCGTTCAACGAGCATTGGAACGTCGCGGTCGGGTCCGGCGAGGTGAACGTGAACGTGGCCGTGGTCGAGTTCGTCAGCGCCCGCGGGCGCCCGGTGACCTCAGTGGTGGGCGGCGTCAGGTCGACCGTCCAGGTGTAGCTGTTGCTCGGAGGAGCGCCGGCCGTAGAGGTCTCTTGCACCGTGAACGTGTGTGGGCCCTCGGCCAGACCCGAGACGGTGTGCGGCGCGGGGCACGGGTTGATGACCGCCCCGGAGTCGACCTGGCACTCGAACGTCGTCGGCCCGTTGATGTCGTGGTAGCTGAAAGTCGCCGCTGTCTGGTTCGTGCTCGGCGGCGGCCCCGAGTCGAACTCGATCGGGTTGGCCGCAGCAGCCGCGACCGCGGGCAAGGCGGCCACCGCCGCGAGGGTCAAAACGAGCGCCGCGGGCCCGGTAAGCGCCGACCAAACGCGCACATGAGGATCCTCTCAGAATCCACAGCGTCGAGCAACAAAGGCGCGGGCGAAGCGGTCGACCCGATCCGGCCCAGCCGGGGCGACCTCGGGCGGGAAGCCCGCGGTGGTCAGTTCCCGCGCCCGACCTTCACGACGTGTCCGTACCGACCGCGGAACGCGCCCTTCAGCCGGCGCGAAGAAGCTCTGATGCCGTGGAGCGATCTGCCCACGGGCTGTCGCGCCAGACCTCCGAGGACCGCGACCGCGATCAGCGTGCCGCCGAGCGGCGTGTCTCTCGAGGCCGGTCCCGCGACGCCGTAGATCGACTCCCTGAGCGCGCCGACCCCGATCGCGAGGTTGGCGACCGCCGTCGGTGGCTTAGGGGCCTGCGGCCGGTGCGCCCGCTCGTAGACGGCGTTGGCCAGCAGCAGCAGCCCGATCACGGTCGCGAGGTTGGCGTCCTCCCGCCGGATCCCGAACGTCCGCTCGAGCGTGCGGTAACGAGCCTCGTTGGCCAGCAGGAACGCCCCCGTCGCGTCGCCGAGAAGCAGCGCAACGCTGCCCGGGGGTTCGCCCGTACGGCCCCGTGCGGTTCCGTGCGCCCCGCCGGCAGGCGAATCCGTGGGCGCGCCGGCAGGCGCATCGGTGGACGCGCCGGCAGCCTGCACGGGCGGAGCAGCCGGCGCGCCGGCGATCACGGGGGCGTCGTCGAGCACGATCGCGCCGGCGCCTCTGGACCGAAAACGCCGGCGGGCCGAGCTCGGCGTACGCGACGAGGATGCAGTCTTGGTACGGCGGGCCACCGTGGTACACAATCCCGGCCGCGCCAGGCCCGAACAAGCATGCCCACAGGTCAACTCGCGGTGCGGCACACCACCCTTCGCCTCCTCAAGATGGGGGCTCGACCCCATTAACCCCGCCCGACGCGGTCCGTAGGTTCCCAGCGTGCGAAGGCGTGGGCAGACACGCTCTAGCCGGAGACCGGGGGCAACCGGTCCTCGGGAGACCCGGGGGCAATTGGGTCCTCCACCGCGCGGATGGTTGATCGCGCGGTGGAGGACCAATGTCACAGCGCGTAAAGGTCGATGCCGCAGCGCGGTGCCGGGCCCGCGGCGCTAGGTCCCGACGTCCCCAGGGTCGTTCGCCCCGTCTGGCTCGTTGAGAGGCGCGCGCGGCGACGCCCAGCATCAGCGCCGCCGCGTAATCGCACCTCTCGCATCGCTCGGGGAGTGTTAGGTAAATAACCTACTAGACGCCGATCTGGACCGTCAACGAGACCGATGACTTCTGGCTGGGGCGAGGGTCGTAGCGAGTGAATTCCACTCCCAAGGAGGCCCACAAGTGAGCACGACCAAGAGCCGGATCGGCACGATCAGCCTGGTGGCCGTCCCGGCCACCGACAAGGATCGCTCGATCGCGTTCTACGAGGCGCTCGGCTTCGAGAAGCGCACCGACATCCCGTTCGGCGACAAATACCGCTGGGTCGAGGTCTACCCCCCGAGCGGCACCACCGGGATCGCGCTCGCACCGCCCCGACCGGGAATCGATCAGACCGGGGTCGAGACCGGAATCATCCTGACCACCGACGACATCGACGCCACCCACGCCGAGCTCCAGTCGGACGGCGTCCACGTCGATGCCGAGGTCGCGCGCATGGGCGACCCCGTGCCGCCGATGTTCTGGTTCCGGGATCCCGACGGCAACACGCTGATGATCGTCCAGCAGGGCTGACGCGGCGTCGGCGAGCGACCGGCTCGGATCACCCTCCCGCGATCCGAGCCGGTCCGCCGGCGCGGCCTGGCGACCGGCTTACCACCTATCGCTATTGAATCGCGGCGAGGGACCGATCCGGTTGTTCGCGCGCGACGCATAGCCGATCGCGATCCCCTCGTCGAAGATGCCCGACGCGGCGTAGTGCGCCGAGCGCCCGGGACAGCTCGGCGCCGCGCTCTCGCCGGGGGTCGTGACCCACACGAACCCGTCAAGGTGCGGGGAGTACAGGCCGTAGGACTGGCCGTTGCTCGCGCCCGGCTTCGGCCCAAGCCCGCGACCGGCTGGGTTGCACAGCTGCTCGATCCCCTGCGTGACCGGGTGCGGGTTCAGCAGCGGACCGTTGCCGTCGCCGCGGGTGTCGACGACGAAGAGCAGCCCGTGGGTGAGCGCCGAGACCTTGTTCCCGTACTTGATCTCCTTGTATGCCCAGTTGAAGTGGGTGTCGTTGGTGAAGAAGCCGCGGATCTTGTAGGCGTCGCTCGCGTTCAGCACGCGGGCCGCCTCGGCCGGCGAGTTGGCGTCGGACGTGCCGCCCTCGACGTACAGCAGCGCGTGCGGCAGCTGGGACAGCTGGTCGATCTCGTACTTCAGCTGCGCCTCTCGCTCGCTCACCGCCGCCGGGCTCCTCCAACAGATCGTGTCGATCGCGTCCTCCTCGACGAAGATCAGCGCCGGGAAGTTGCCCACGGCGTCCTTGAAGGCGTTGACCTCGGCGTCGAAGTTCGGGTTGTCCTCAGAGTTGCAGCCTCCACCGTGCTTGACGAAGTACGTGGTCATTTCGGCGGCGGCGCCCGGATCGGTCCGCAGTATCCGGCACAGGTAGTTCTGCACCTGGGTGAAGATCGCCGGTCCTGAGCCGCCGGCGGTGTACAGGCTGAACTGGTGCGCCTGCGGATAGTTGCCGATCTTCTCGAGCTCGTGGACCCGGTAGGAGACCGCGCGCGACAGGTGCATCTTGTCGACGCGCGCCTCGAACCGCGCCCAGGGGATCGGCGTGCCGCTCTCCTCGGTGCTGAGATACCCGAGGCCGACCTCGTCGGCGATCGCGTCGGCAGCATCCCCTCCGTACTGCCAGGGGCTCTCGACGAACAGGTGCGCGCCCGAGAGCGGATCGGTGCCGGTGAACCCGGGGGTGTCGAGCGGGTTGGCCGGGTTTGTTGGGCCTGTGTCGCTGGAGGAGCACTTGCCGGCCGGGTGCGCCTCCGGCAGCCCGCGCGGCGTCCCCGAAGCACCCGATGTACTGGTCCAGGCCGCCAACGCCAGCACGGCAAACAGTCCGATGGTGATCACAATCCTGCTCTTGGCGCGCGAATGCATACCTCGCTCCCTACCTGGTGGGGTTCGATTCAGCGCTCGGCTCGTGGCCCAGCTCGGTGCGCCTCCCCCAGCGCACTGCGCCAGGGTAGGACATCGGTGAGTGGGCCTGCGCCGCAACGGAGCAGGGATGTCAAAGAATCAGCAGCAATACCTCGCTAATGACAGGTACGGGGAGGCGCACTTGAGGATGCGCCTCCCCGGGGTCTTCTACGCAGTCCTCGGACCGCTCAAACGCAAGCAGGCTCACTCTCGCTCATACGAGAGAGTTGGCCTCGCTCATGCGAGCGCAGTCTTAGGATCCCCCGCGCCTTGTTGACGAGGCAGCGCCTTGATGTCGGCGATCAGCTCGTCCCAGGCCACGCCGGAAGGTCCCACACCCTGCTTGTTCAGCATCTCCTGGGTGACCACGACGTGGGCCTCCTGCGCGTAGTCCTGGTGGAACGGGACGGTGAGCAACAGCTCCGCGCCCCAGGTTACGCACTTGAAGGTCGCCGCGTCGTACTCCCGATACGGGATGCCGTGGCCGCCCCACGAGCCCGGGGCGCTGTGCCCCGTCTTGCCGTCGCCGACGACCGTCCACTCCGTCTCCCCCTGTGCGCTGATCGGAAGCGCGATGCCGATTTGCAGATCGATGAACTCGTCGATCGCGATCCGGCATTCGTTGAGGTTGCTCGGATCGACCGCCACCGTCGCGACGATCGTGTGGCTGCCGTTGTCGGTGGACTGCAAACCGGGATGCTCCCAATAGCGCATGGCCGCGCCCTCGTCGGTCCCCCGATCGCTCGAGGGATCATTTGGGTTGTAACCCGTGATCGCCGAGTAGATGCTGATCGCGTCAGCATCCGTGAAGGCCGGGGGCGGCGTGCCGGCGTCGAGATGGAAGTCCTCGATCGAGTGGAGCATCATCGCGATCACGCAGTCGCCGATCTTGTCGTTTGCGAGCATGCCCCACTGAAAGCCGGGGTGCGGGCGTGAGATCGCCGCCGGCGGATTCGCGAGCTCAGCGTGGATGTAGTCCGACAGCTTCAGCGCCGGCTTGTGAAGCGTCGAGAGGTTCAGCCCGGTCTTCGGCAGTGCGGGCAGCGTCGGCGGCGTGTAGTGGTCGCGCAGGCGGAAGTCCGGGTCGGTGATGCGGGTCATTTGTGCGCTGCTCCTGATTGGACGGTGATTGACGAGCAACCTACGCGTGTGGGCGCGCGATGCAAACACACCCTAGGTGCAGGGCCCCACACCTCCACATCACCGCCCCGTCCGGATCGGTTACGGTCGGCAGCGCACATGCCAACCGCCGTCCGCAAACGCCGGCCGCGCCACCGGCCCGGATCCGCCGCGTCCGCCAATCCTGTCAAGCCGCACCGGTCGTTCGACCCCCGCCGGGTGGGCGGGCTCGAGGCGGCCGTGTGGGTCGCCTACTACCGGCGCGAATGGTTCTCGTTCCTGCGGGGCGCGGTGACGCTGACCCGCCACACGTTCGGGCTCCCCTGGCCGTCCACCCTGTACGGCGCCTGGCTGGTGCTCCGCGCCAACCAGCTCTGGGCGCCGTATCCGGACAACGACCCCGATGGCGCGCGGCGGGCGATGGAACGCTTCTACCGGCTCGTCGCCGAGCGCCACGACGACGTGTTCGATCCACGCCGGGCATCCGAGCTCGAGGTCGAATGGTGGCGGGTGCACCGCGAGCATCAGCACGACGGCTCTTCCGTCGGCGACGACGGCGAGGGTCCGCTGATCGCGGCGCTCTCGGCCCTGTACTCGTACGTCTACAGCGTGGACGAGGCCCAGGTCGCCGTCGCCGCCGAACAGCGGGCCCTGGCGATGCGCCATTCCGATCGGTGGGTGCGCGAGGGGTGCGACCTCGCCAGCCCCCTGATCGAGGAGGAGCGAGCGGCGCTCGTCCGCTCCTACGCCGGGCTGCTGGCGGCCGTCCACCGGGCCTGAAACCCGGGCCGGCCCGTTGCCGGCGGGTCGGCGACGACGCTGCTCGCCTGGCCATTTGACCCCAAAAGTCCCGATCCTCACAAGTTCTCGGCCGATCGGCCGAACACCAGGCCTAGGTTCGTAGTTCGGAGACCCTCATGAGATCGGCACCGGGAGAACGGCACGGAGTGACTGGCGACCACATGGGCGCCTCGCTCCGCCCTGCCCTGCGCCCCCGGCGCCGCGCGATGGATCACGCGCATAGATACGTGTGGGCCGCGTACGCGATCCTCGCGGTCCTGGTGATCAGCTACGTCGTGGTCGACGCGCTCGGCGTCGACTGGTCGTGGCTCGACGGCTGGGGCGTCGACGCGTTCGAGGTCGTCACCGGCGGCCTGTGCATCCTGAAGGCCGCCGACCTCAGGCACGGCCGCGCCGTCCCCGTACTCCTGGGGGTCGGCCTCCTGTGCTGGGCAGCGGGCGACCTCGTGTTGACGATCCAGTCACTCGGCGGCGCGACGCCGCCCTCGCCATCGATCGCCGACGGCTTCTACCTCACCTTCTATGCGGTCACGTACATCGCGGTGATGCTGCTGCTCCGCCGCAGCGTGAGGCGGTTCAGCCTCGCGAGCTGGCTCGACGGCGCGGTGGCGGGCTGCGGCGCCGCCGCCGTGTGCGCCACGTTCGCGTTCAAGGACGTGCTCCACCAGGCCGGTGGGAGCGTGGCCGCTGTCGCGGTCAACCTGGCCTACCCGGTCGGTGACGTGCTCCTGCTCGGGCTCGTCGTCGGCGGCGCCGCGATCGTGTCCGGCAAGCGCAGGGTTCCATGGCTGCTGCTGGCCGCCGGCTATGCCCTGAACACCGTCGGCGACATCTTCAACGTGCTCGGCACGACCTCGCACCTCGGCACTGTCCTCAACGACATCGCCTGGCCCGTCGCGATCCTGCTGGTCTCGATCGCGGTGTGGGTGAGGACCCCCACGAGCAAGCCGCTGCTCAGCGAGAAGCCCCCCGGCTTCGTGCTCCCGGCGCTCGCCGCCGCCTCGGCGCTCCTGATCCTGTTCGTCGGCTCGCTCCACCACGTCGGCGGCGTGTCGCTCGGTCTGGCCGTGGCCACGCTCGTCGTTGCCGGCGCGCGCTCGGGACTGTCGCTCGTCGGCCTGCGCTCGCTGACTGAACAGCGCCGACTCGAGTCGATCACCGACCAGCTGACCGGCCTCGGGAACCGCCGACTGCTGTTCGAGCTGCTCGACTCGATCGCAGCCGAGCACGCGGATCCAGACGTCGAGGCTCGCAGCGTCGCGTTCATGTTCGTCGACCTCAACCGCTTCAAGGAGATCAACGACTCGTTCGGCCACCCCACCGGCGACGAGCTGCTCAGGCAGCTCGGCGCCCGCTTCAAGGACTCGCTGCGCAGCTCCGACCTGGTCGTCCGCTTCGGCGGTGACGAGTTCGCGGTCGCGTTGCTGGACGCCGACGCCGACTACGCCGCGACGGTCGCCGGACGGCTCGCGGCCGAGCTCGAGCAGCCGTTCACGCTCGAGGCGGTCCGCGCGCAGATCGGCGCCGCCATCGGGATCGCGGTCCTGCCCGGCGACGCCACCAACTCGGCGGATCTCGTGCGCTGCGCCGACCTCGCGATGTATCGCGCCAAGGTCGCCGGCAAGCGTTTCGCGATCTACCAGGAGGACCTCGACGGCGCCGCCAACCGCGTCCAGCTGGTCGAGGAGCTCCGGGTCGCGATCGAAGAGCGCCGTCTCGCGCTCCACTACCAGCCCCAGGTGGACCTCTCGACCGGCGAGATCCGCTCCGTCGAGGCGCTCGTCCGCTGGATCCACCCGCGCCTCGGATTCGTACCCCCGCTCGAGTTCATCGCGCTCGCCGAGGACGCCGGGCTGATGAGCGCGCTCACCTCGTTCGTACTCGACGAAGCGCTGGCGCAGTGCGCGGCGTGGCGCGCCGCCGGCAAGCAGCTCGCGGTGTCGGTGAACATCTCAGCCTCCGACCTGCTCGACCCGAACTTCCCCGGCCTCGTCGACCAGCTGCTCTCAGAGCATGAGCTCACCGCCGACGCGCTCGTCCTGGAGATGACGGAGACGACCGCGATCGCCGACTTCGAGCGATCGCAGCTGGCGATCCAGAAGCTTCACGATCTCGGGCTCGTCGTCTCGGTGGACGACTTCGGTGCCGGGTTCACGTCGCTCGCGTATCTGGGCAGCCTCGCCGTCGGGGAGCTCAAGCTCGACCGCAGCTTCATCACGCGCCTAGCCGAGGCCGGGGACGGCCGCGACCTCGCGCTCGTGCGCGCGACCGTGGAGCTCGCGCACGCCCTCGGGCTGCGTGTGGTCGCCGAGGGCGTCGAGGACAACCACTGCCTCGGACTGCTCACCGGGCTCCGGTGCGACCTCGTCCAGGGGTACGTAATCTCGAAGCCGAAGCCGGCCGGCGAGCTCGAATTGGCCCGTCGCAACCTCCCGGCCGTCGCCCCCCGCCGCGCGGCCTGACCGCCCGCGACCAGCCGCGCCGGGCGGCCTGACGCACCCACCATAATTCGGGTCTATGCGCGTTGGATTCGTCACCGGCCTCGTGCTCGCAGCCGGCGGCTCCAACCGGCTCGGGACACCCAAGCAGCTGCTCCCCTACGGCGACGCGACCCTGCTCGACCACGTGCTCGCCACCGCGCGCGAGTGCGCGTTCGACCAGCTGCTGTGCGTGATCGGAGGGAGCGCCGAGGAGATCCGGGAACGCGTCGACCTGAACGGCGCCACCGTTGTCGAGAACCAGGACTTCGGCGAGGGCTGCTCGTCGTCGATCGCCGCAGCGCTCACCGCCGTCGATTCGCAAGCCGATGTGCTCGTGCTGATGCTCGGCGACCAACCCGGAGTCAGCTCTGCGACGGTCAAGACGCTGATCGACGAACGCGGCGACAGCCCGCTCGCGGCGTGCGCATACGACAATGGCCGCGGACACCCGCTCGCGTTCGCGCGCGCGACGTTCGACGAACTCGCGGCCCTGCACGGCGACAAGGGAGTGTGGAAGCTGCTCGACCGTCACGCCGAGGCGGTCGTCGACGTGCCCGTCTCCGGGCCCATCCCGCGCGACGTGAACACGCTCGAGGACTACGCCGCGATCAGCCCGCGGAGGCACCGCCACGCGCACGACCGGGCGGCATCCGGACAATTAGTTGACGGACCACCGGCGGAGCGGCAAAGTTTGCGAACGCGAAGGGAAAGTCCGGACCGATCCGGGCGTCCCGATCGTTAGTCCATGAGGGAGACATCACGACCCGGTCGCGAACAGGCTGATGGTCGTTTCGAAAACACAGGAGGTGTGAGTTGGCTTTGATGATCGGTGCTTCCACCGGTTGGTATATCGGGATCGTGCTCGGCATCGTCGTGGCGGCGGTCGCGGCCGCGATCGTGATCACGATCGTGATGCTGGCAAAGAAGATCTCCGGCCAGGCGCGGACCGCCGTGGACGGTGTCGAGAAGGTGCGCGCGCAGACCGACGGTCTCGCCGGGATCGCGCGGATCAACGACTCGGGGGTCAGGATCCTGCACTCGGCGCGGGCTCTCCGCAAGGTGGCGGTCGGGAAATGACCGCGTTCGCCGCCCTCACCAACCACGACGCCTGGACGATCGCGCTCGTGATCGGCCTCGTCGTGGCGCTCGCGGTCGCCGGGCTGCTGCTCGTGCTCGTCAGAACCGTGGGCGACATCAAGAACTCCGTGGGCGCCCTGCTCGACGTGGCCGGCAAGGTCGCGGGCAACACTCAGAACATCCCTCAGCTCGAGGCGACGGCGCCCGTGCTGGGACTCATCGTGGAGGAGGCCCTGATCCAGGACGGCTACATGAACGCGCTCACCGACGGATTCGGCAACGGGAACGGTGACCGATGACCACGCTCATCATCCTCAGTGTCGTGCTCGCGGTGATCATCATCGCGGTGGTCGCCGCGGCGCTGATCAAGGTCCGCCAGGACCTGGTAGCGACCTCGGCAGATCTCGCCACGCTCGCGGGCGCGCTCCAGATGGTCGAATCGGAGCACCTGCAGCCGCTCGAGCCCGCGGTCAAGGCGATCAACGGCCAGTTCGACATCATCCTCGGAGCATTCCCGGGAATCGCGCGGAAGGCCAAGATCGTGGCGGAGAGGAGGCCTCGATGACGCTCGAATGGATCGGTGACGCGATTCTGCTGCTCGTCGTGCTTCCGGTCGTCGTCTACCTGCTGCGCGGAGTGCTGAACGCCGCGAACAGCATCGTCCCGAGCGCCCAGCAGATCGCGGCTGCCGCGACCGCCGGCTCGAAGGACCTCGACGCGACCGCCCTGCTGCTGACCACGCAGGACCAAGTACAGAAGACGATCGAGGTCGCCGCGGACTACGGCGGCTCGCTCGACGTGATCCTCGACGACGCCTGATAGGAGGCAAGAATGCCGGCAGCTGGTGTAGTCATGATCATCGCGGTCCTGCTGATCGTGTTGGCGGTCGTCTTCTACCTGGTCTCGACGATCGTCGCCCTCCAGCGGATCACGAACGCGCTGGATGAGGCGATCACCGGAGTGGTCGGGATCATCGAGAAGAGCGCGCCGGTCGACGACGTTGTGACCTCGATCAACACGAACCTCGACGCCGGGGTCGACCTGCTCGAGGGCCTGCTCGTCAAGAAGGCGGGTATGGACGACGCGGTCGGACTGGTCGATGGGCTGTATCCGGGCGCGGCCGGTGAGGGCTTCCGGAACTTCCCCGAGAGCAAGGAGACAAAGGCCCCGCGGATCAGCGAGGTTTACACGAAGGGAACGCTGACTCTGGCCCGGCTGGGGCGGGAGGCACCGATCGCGGCGGCCAGCCCGAACGGCCCGGCGCTCCGCAACCCGTCATACGGGAGCCTGGCGGCTCGGTCTCTCTACCCGGAGGCGCGCCAGACGCGACCGAGCTCGATGCCGCGCTCGCCGGTGATCGGCACCGACTCGCCGGTGCAGTACGAGCCGAGCGAGTCGCCCGGGGTTCGCAAGCGCATGCCGGTGGCGGTGGGCGCTGCATCCGAGCCCAGCACAAGCGAGGGCGGAGTGGTGAAGTCGGGGCTGGCGTTCCTGCGCCGTCTCAAGAGCGACGACCGATAACGACCGATAAGGAGATCTGGTGCAGACCCCCGCTCCGTTTGAGTACGAGCGCGCGACCAGCGTCGAGGGCGCGATCGCCACGCTGGCCAGACTCGGTCCCGAAGCGCGGCTGATCGCCGGCGGACACAGCCTGCTGCCGATGATGAAGCTGCGGCTCGCGAACCCCGAGTACCTGATCGACATCAACGACCTCGAGGAGCTCTCCTACATCGAGGAGCGCATCACCGAAATCCGGATCGGGGCGCTGACGCGGCATGCCGAGCTGCTCGAGTCCGAGCTGCTCGCCCGGCGCGTGCCGGTGTTCCGTGACGCCGAGGAGGTGATCGCCGATCCGGTCGTCCGCAATCGCGGCACGATCGGGGGGTCGCTGTGCCAGGCGGACGCCGCCGAGGACCTGTCCGCGGTGTGCGCGGCGCTCAAGGCGCAGGTGGTGATTAGAGGACCCGCCCACCCATCCGGGGAGCGCACGATCGGGATGGACGGGTTCTACATCGGGCCGTTCACGACCGCGGTCGGCGCCGATGAGATGCTGACCGAGGTACGGATCCCGCTGCGCGCGGGTGCCGGCAGCGCTCATGAGAAGGTCGAGCGGCGCGCCGGCGACTTCGCGATCGCCGCGGTGTCGGCGGCGGTATGGATCGAGGGAGGCGTGATCGCCGATGCCGGCCTGGCGCTCGGCGCGCTCGGCCCGACCACGATCATCGCCTCCCGCGCCGAGGAGGCGCTCAAGGGCAAGCCGCCGTCGGAGGAGGCGTTCGCGCAGGCCGGCGAGATCGCCAAGGAGGACTGCGCGCCGGTCCCCGACGGCCGAGGACCGGCCGACTACAAGCGCCACCTCGCAGGCGTCCTCACCGTCCGCGCGCTCCGGCAAGCGACCGCCCGCGCCCTGCACCAGGAGGATCATTGAACATGGAAGTGAAGATCAGGATCAACGGGCAGGAGGTATCGCGCGACGTCGAGCCGCGCACGCTGCTCGTGCACTTCATCCGGGACACGCCGGGGTTGACGGGCACGCACTGGGGCTGCGACACGTCCAACTGCGGCGCGTGCGTGGTGCTGATGGATGGCAAGCCGATCAAGTCGTGCACGACGCTGGCCGCGATGTGCACGGGGCATGAGATCCGGACCGTCGAATCGCTCGAGCAGAACGGACGGCTCGACCCGGTCCAGATGGGCTTCCACGAGAAGCACGGACTGCACTGCGGCTTCTGCACGCCGGGGATGCTGATGACGACGCGGGCGCTGCTCGATTCGAACCCGAACCCGACCGAGGCAGAGATCCGAACCGCGATCTCGGGCGCAATCTGCCGCTGCACGGGCTACAAGAACATCGTCAGCGCGGTGCGCTGGGCGGCCGAGCACGAGGCCGCGATGAAACAGGAGGCGTGAGCATGGCCACAGTCGAGACCACCACCGAGCGGCCGATCGGCTTCGGTCGACTCAAGCGCAAGGAGGATGCGCGCTTCATCCGTGGCAAGGGCACCTACCTCGACGACATCCGCCTCCCCGGGATGGTGCACGGCGTGATGCTGCGCAGCCCCTACGCCCACGCCAAGATCCTCTCGATCGACACCTCTCGCGCGCTCGCGCACCCCGGCGTCGCGGCGGTCGTCACCGCCAAAGACCTGGAGACGCTGGGGTTGGCCTGGATGCCGACGATCTCCTACGACACCCAGGCGGTGCTCGCGGGCGACAAGGTCCGGTTCCAGGGGCAGGAGGTGGCGTTCGTCATCGCCGTCGACGAGTACACGGCCCGGGATGCGCTCGCGCTGATCGACGTCGAGTATGAGCCGCTGCCGGCGGTCGTGAACGCGCGCAAGGCGCTCGACTCGGACGCGCCGCTGATCCGCGACGACAAGGACGGTCAGGTCGACAACCTGGCGAGCCCGCTGTGGGAGGCCGGCGACGAGGGGGCCACCGACCGAGCGTTCGCCGAGGCCGACACGATCGTGACGCGGGACATCATCTACCCGCGCTGCCACCCGGCGCCGCTCGAGACATGCGGGATGATCGCCGACTTCAACCCGAAGACCGGCCAGCTCGACATCTACAACGGCAACCAGGCGCCGAACGCCCACCGGACCGTGTACGCGCACGTTGCCGGGCTCGCCGAGCACATGATCCGGATCCGCTGCAACGACATCGGCGGCGGCTTCGGCAACAAGGTGCCCGTGTACCCGGGATACGTGTGCGCGATCGCCGGCTCGATCGTGGCCGGCGTCCCGGTCAAGTGGATCGAGGACCGCTCGGAGAACCTGATGTCGACCGGGTTCGCGCGCGATTACGTGATGCACGCCGAGATGTGCTCCAAGGACGGCAAGATCACCGGTCTGCGCGTCGACGTGATCGCTGACCACGGCGCGTTCGACTCAACCGCCCAGCCGACCAAGTTCCCGGCCGGCTTCTTCCACATCGTGTGCGGCTCGTACGACCTCGAGGCCGCGCACGTCCAGGTCAAGGCCGTCTACACGAACAAGGCGCCGGGCGGCGTCGCCTACCGCTGCTCGTTCCGGATCACCGAGGCCGTGTACCTCGTCGAGCGGATGGTCGACGCGCTCGCGCTCGAGATGGGCGTCGACCCGATCGAGCTGCGGATGCAGAGCTTCATCGCTCCCGAGCAGTTCCCCTACGAGACGACGACCGGCTGGACGTACGACTCCGGCGAGTACGCCAAGACGATGCGCGAGGCGATGCGGATCGCCGGCTACGACGAGCTCCGGCGCGAGCAGGCCGAGAAGCGGGCCCGCGGCGAGCTGATGGGCATCGGCGTGTCCTTCTTCACCGAGGGCGTCGGCGCCGGTCCGCGCAAGCACATGGACATCCTGGGGCTCGCGATGAACGACGGCGCCGACCTGCGGGTGCACCCGTCCGGGAACGCGATGGTCAGCATTTCCGCGCAGACGCAGGGCCAGGGGCATGAGACCACGTTTGCCCAGATCGTCGCCGAGGAGCTCGGGATCCCGCCCGAGGACGTGCAGGTCCGCCACGGCGACACCGACCGCACCCCCTACGGCCTCGGGACATATGGCTCCAGGTCGACGCCGGTTTCAGGGGCAGCCGTGGCTGTGGTCTCCCGCAAGGTGCGCGACAAGGCCCGTCTGATCGCGGCCACGATGCTCGAGACCAGAGCCGAGGACCTCGCCTGGGAGAAGGGCCGCTGGTACGTCAAGGGCGACCCCGAGAAGGGCGCGATGATCGAGGAGATCGCCGCGTATGCGTATAGCGGCGAGGCGATGCCCGAGGGGCTGGAGGGCGGCCTCGACGCCCAGGTGATCTACGACCCGCCGAACCTCACCTACCCGTGCGGCGCGTACATCGCGGTCGTCGACGTCGATCCGGACACGGCGGCGGTCACGGTCCGCCGGTTCATCGCGGTCGACGACTGCGGGGTGCGGATCAACCCGATGATCGTCGAGGGGCAGATCCACGGCGGCCTCGCCGAGGGGATCGGGATCGCGCTGATGGAGGTGATCACGTTCGACGACGAGGGCAACTGCCTGAACGGGTCGTTCATGGACTACCTGATCCCGACCGCGCTCGAATGCCCAGACTTCGAGCTGGGCGAGACGATCACGCCCTGCCCCCACCATCCGCTGGGAGCGAAGGGCGTCGGGGAGTCGCCGAACGTCGGCTCGCCGCCGGCGATCGTCAACGCGATCATCGACGCGCTGCACGAGAGCCACGGCGTCGACCACATCGACATGCCGTGCACCCCGGCCCGCGTGTGGGCCGCGATGCAGGGACGCCCCGAGCCGCCGCAATGATCACCGGCCCGCTCTCGAACCGAGCGCAGGAGCTGACCGCGCAGGGCGCGGCCTTCGTCACGGCCACCGTGGTGCGGGTCGAGCATCCGACGAGCGCGCGGGCGGGCAACGTCGCGCTCGTGCACGAGGACGGGAGCATCGAGGGGTTCGTCGGCGGGGTGTGCGCGCAGAACAGCGTGCGCCTGTACTCGCTCAAGGCGATCGAGCGCGGCGAGCCCCTGCTGCTGCGGATCCTGCCCGACGGCCCGGGGGAGTTCAAAAACGCGGCGAATGTGGCCCCGGAATCCCACCCACCCACCCCCACCACCGGTTACGAGATCGCTCACGACGAAGGCTCGGTCACCGTGCAGAACCCGTGCCTGTCGGGCGGCGCGATCGAGGTGTTCCTCGAGCCGTTCCTGCCGGCGCCGCGGATGATCGTCGCCGGTGACACCCCGATTGCCGCCGCACTGCTTCGACTCGGTCCGGAGGTCGGACTCGAGGCGATCGACTCGCGCGGCTCCGATAGCGGCGCCCCCGTGCCGAGGTCCGACGACCTGGCGCTGGTCGTGGCCGCGCACGGGCGCGACGAGCGGGCGATCCTGCGGGCGGCGTTGGAGGCGGGCGTCAGCTACGTCGGACTGGTGGCCAGCCGCAAGCGCGGCGCGGCCGTGCTCGACGCGCTGCGCGACGAAGGCGTGGCGGAGGAGCTGCTCGAGCGCATCGACACGCCGGCCGGACTGGACATCGGCGCCCGCTCGCCGGCGGAGATAGCGCTCTCGATCCTGGCCTCGATCGTCGAGGTCCGCCGGCGAGCGAGCACCACCCCGCGCTCGTGGGCCGCCGCGCCGCCCACCGCGATCGACCCGATCTGCGGCATGACCGTCCTCGTCGGAGCGGACGCGCTTTCCGCCGAGCACCGCGGCGAGACCCACTACTTCTGTGGCGAGGGGTGCAAGCAGGCGTTCGAGCGTCAGCACGCAGCATGACCCGGATTACCGGCGAGGTGGCGGACGAGGTCCGCCACCTGGTACCTGACGTCGAGACCCTCGCCCAGCGGCTCGCCACCGTCGACTACCTCGTCGATGAGGGGCTTGCCACCTCGATGTTCCTCAGCCTGCGCCTGCCCCAGCCGCTGCTGCTCGAGGGCGAGGCCGGCGTCGGCAAGACCGAGGCTGGCAAGTCGCTCGCGGCGGTGCTCGATACGCCGCTGATCCGCCTTCAGTGCTACGACGGGATCGACGCCGCCGAGGCGCTGTACGAGTGGAACTACCCGCGCCAGCTGCTCAGCATCCGACTCGCCGACGCCCGCGGGACCGAGCTCTCCGAGCAGGACCTGTTCGGACGCGATTACCTGATCCGCCGTCCGCTGCTGCGCGCGCTCGAGCATCCGGGGCCGCGGCCGGCGGTGCTGCTGATCGACGAGATCGACCGGGCCGACGACGACTTCGAGGCGTTCCTGCTCGAGCTGCTCGCCGAGGCGGCGGTGACGATCCCCGAGATCGGGACGATCCACGCGACCCACCCGCCCGTGATCGTGTTGACGTCGAACCGCACCCGCGACCTCCACGACGCGGTCAAGCGGCGCTGCCTGTACCAATGGATCGACTACCCGACTCCGCAGAGGGAGGTCGAGATCGTCCGCCGGCGGGTCCGCGGCGCCTCGGAGACGCTGGCGGTGCAGGTGGCCGACGCGGTGGCGCGGATGCGCGACAGCGACGTCCAGAAGCCGCCGGGAGTGGCGGAGGCGATCGACTGGGTGGCGGCGCTGTCGGTGCTCGGCGTCGACGAGCTCGACGTCGACGCGATCGACCGAACGCTTGGCTCGGTGCTCAAGTATTCCGAGGACCAAGAGGTGATCCGCGCCGCCGGCCTAGAGAAGCTGGTTGGCCGGCGATGACCGCCCCTTTTCGAGTTCGCCCGCTGGGGCTCGATCTTCCCGGGGTGGCCGGAGCGTTCAGCCGGCGGTTGCACGAGGCCGGCCTTCCGGTGACGGTCGAACGAGCGGCCTGGTTCGCGCAGGCCCTGGCGGTCGTCGAGCCGATCTCACGCCGGCGGCTGTACTGGACCGCCCGGGCCGCGTTCGTCTCCGACCGCTCGCACGTACGTGCGTTCGACGCGGTGTTCGCGGGCGTGTTCGGCTCCGCCCCCATGCGCGAGGACCCGTCGTTGCCGGAGGACGCGCAAACCGAGCCTGCGCCACCCGAGGAGCCTAGGCGCGGTACCGACGGCAGCGACGAGGGTCCACCGTCGGGCGACATCCCGACTCGGGCATCCACGCCCAATCCGGCGGAGCCGACGCGCGACGCGCCCGTGCCCACGCTGGCCAGCGATGAGGAGGTGCTTCGCGCCAAGCGCTTCGACGCGCTGTCGCCGGACGAGCTCGCACGGCTGTACCGGCTGATGACTCACATCCGGATCGCCACCCCGATGCGGCGCACCCGCCGCGCCCAGCGTGACCGCCACGGCGAGCGGATCGACATGCGCCGGACGCTCCGCGGCAGCCTGCGCACCGCCGGTGACCCGATCCGGCTGGCCCGACGCCGGCGGCGCATCGTCCGCCGGCGGATCGTGCTGCTGTGCGACATCTCGGGCTCGATGGAGCCCTACGCGCGCGCGTATCTCCAGTTCCTGACCTGCGCGGTGGGTGGGGGGCGGGTGGGGGCCGAATCAGAGGCATTCGTGTTCGCCACACGCCTCACTCGCCTGACGCGCGCGCTTGCGTCGCGCAACCCCGAGCGCGCGATCCAACGCGCCGCGGTGGCGGCGCCCGATTGGTCGAGCGGCACCAGGATCGGCGACGCGCTCAAGGCGTTCAACGACCGTCACGGCCGGCGCGGCATGGCCCGCGGCGCCGTCGTCGTGATCCTGTCCGACGGCTGGGAGCGGGGCGAGCCGGCGCTGGTCGGACGCGAGATGGAGCGGCTGCGCCGGCTGGCGTATCGGATCGTGTGGGTCAACCCCCGATCCAGCGCGCCTGGCTTTGAGGCCCGCGCCGGCGGTCTCGTCGCGGCCCTCCCCCACTGCGACGCCCTCGTGAGCGGCCACAGCCTGGAGGCGCTGGACGAGGTGGCCGAGGCGATCGGCGCGCCCCGCTCGGACAACCGCGGCCTTGCCCCCGGGATCGACGTCCCCGCGCCGCAACCCGAGGACGAGCCGTGGCCGAGCGCGACGCCGGTGCCGGGCAGCTCGGTGGCGATGCCGAGCGGCTACGGGCCGAGCCGCGGCAGGACCACGCCGGGATGGTCTCTGGGAGGCACATGAGTTCGCCGAAGGTCTGCATCTACCCGGGGTGCAACCGCCCCGCGGTGCCGCCGCACCCGCTCGGCGGCCCGCCGCCGAGCTTCTGCGACCTCGAGGAGCACAACGCGTTGACCGCCCATCTGGAGCGCCGGCGTCTGGCGCGGGAGGCGGAATCAGATGAAACCGGAGAGGAGGTTCAGTAATGGCCGAAGAGGCATACCGGGCGGTGTTCCTGCGGGTGCACCCAACCGGCAAGATGGTGCTCAGCCTGACGACGGAGTCCGACGGCGAGGAGGCACAGTACGCGCAGCTGGTCGCCGGCGAGCTCGGCATCCCCGCGCTCGACGTCAAGGTCGTCCCGGCCGACGAGGACCGGTTCGGCGCCGGACATGGCTACAACACGAGCCCGTCGGCGCAGACGCCGGCGGCGATCCAGGGCGCCACGGGGAAGATCCTGGAGAAGGCGAGGTTGCTCGCCGCCGCCGCGCTCGACACCACACCCGACACGATCACGTGGGACGACGGCGCGTTCATCTCGAGCGCGGATCCGTCACAGCCGAAGACGATCGCCGACATCGCCCTGTACGCGCACGGGACCGGCGTCCTGCCGCCCGGGGTCGAGGGCGGACTGGACGCTCAGACGGTCTACAAGGACAACTAGCCGGCCTTGGCGTCGATCGCGACCGTGACTTCGTCGGCGACCTTCAGCGCTCCGAACAGAGCTGAGTACGGCTTCATCCCGAATGCCGTCTGCTTGACGGTCGCCGCGCCCGACACGCGGCCGTCGTCTCCGAATGCCAGGTCGAACGTGACGGGCGCCTGCTTGCCGCCCAGGTCGAGCTGGCCGCTTACGCTCAAGCCGCCGCTCGGCGCCCCCCGGACCTCGGTCGAGCGGAACTCGATCGCGCAGCCCTTCAGCACCTCGTCGTTGATCGTCTTCTGGATGTTCTCTCTGTCGTCGCCGGTAAGGGACTTGATTCCGCCGGTGCCCTCGATCACACGCAGGGAGCGCGAGTCGGCGGCGAGCGTCATCGCGGACTGCTGGGGCGCCTCGCCTAACCGCAGCTCGGCCTCCCACGACCCGACTTCGATCCGGAGGTCGTGCCCGGCCTTCGAGGCGGCGCCTTGCCTGGTGGTCCGGATCGACAGGACCCCGCTACCGGGACCCAGCGAGTATGTGCCTGGTTCTAGTGTCATGGCCGGCAACTCTTTCACATGACGCCAACCCCCGATTCAAGGAGAAACCGACTTGGTTGAGCTGGATCACGAGTTCACGAACGGAAAGCCGATCGAGCAGAACTGGGAGACGATCCTCGATCTCGAGCGCCTGGTCCCGTGCGTCGAGGGCGGGAGCGTGACCGAGGCGACCGGCCCCGAGAACGTCAAGGCGCAGATAAAGGTGAAGATGGGCGCGATGTCGATGACGTTCGCTGGCACCGTCGCCGTCATCGAGCAGGATCCCGACGCGCACCGCGCCGTGCTCCAGGTCAAGTCGCGCGAGGCCGGCGGGCAGGGCTACGCCAACGCGAACGTGACGTTCTCACTGTCGGACGGCGGCGGAACTATTCACACCGCCGCGCAGATCACCGGCAAGGCGGCGTCGATGGGCGAGGGCGTCGTCCAGAGCGTGCTCGACGCGCTGATCAAGAACTTCACCGAGAGCCTGGCGGCGCTCTAGGAGAGGCGCGGTGGCGACCATCGCCATGAGACACGTGCGCGAGGGCGAGGTCCCGCGCGACGGCGGGACCGCCGTCCAGGAGAGCGCCGACCGGCCGGTGTTCAACGGCAACGGGCCCGACGACTACGTCTGCGTGGAGTGTGGCAACGTGCTCGCGTCTGCGATGCCGCCCGAGTACATGAACCGCAAGCTGCGCATCAAATGCGCCCGTTGCAAGACGGTGAACGTGGCGATCGAGGTCGAGGGCGTCGACTACGCGTCCGCGTTCAAGCGGCCGGCGGGCTGAACCCCCGCCGCCTCCCGCTCGTAGTCGAGCTCGGTGCCGACCCCGAGCAGGTTCAGCGCGTCGTTGGCCTCCTCGAGGCTGCCGGCGTCGGCGACGGCCTGCGCCAGCCGTCCCGCGACCTTGATCGTGATGTCGACGTCGAGGTAGAAGGTCAGCGCCGCGGCCGGGTTCAGTTCGAGCGTCCGGGTCCCGCCGCGGATCGTCGCCCGTCCCGAGGCTCCGCGGAAGGCACGAACCGCCTGCGCGCTGGCCTCGGTGCTGACGAGCTCGATCGCGGCCTCCATCCGCTCGGCCACCGGCCCGGTCAGGCCGCGGGCGCCGCACAGCCCGCCGGCGGCGGCGACCTCTGACAGCCGCGACAGCACTTCGCTCGGCGTCAGCTCGGCGTCACACCCGATCCCGAAGATCCCGAGCAGAACCGGCTGGCCGCGGCTGGAGAGCCGTCCTCCGGCGGCGAGCATCACCGCGTCGCACAGCGGGCTGCGCAGTCCCGGTTCGTCACCTCGCGCCACCACGTCGCCGCCGACGTCGACGAGCACGAGCTGGTCGCATTTCAAAGCCGCGATCGCCTGCGCGAGCCCATCCGCGACGGGGCCCGGGCCGTCGTTGATGTCGATCAACAGCGTGCGCTGCCCGAGGAACTCGGCCATCCGCGATTCGGCGAAGAACACATCCCGCTCGCGAAGGCGGGTGTCGGGTCCGGCGAGCAGGATGCCGGGCGCGAGCTCCTCGGCGTCCGTGATCTCGGCGGCCGTGCGGGGTCCCGGCACCGGGTCGAACGGCCGGCGCTCCCACGTCAGGCCCCCGAGCACCGGGTCGCCGCCGTCGTAGAGCCGGACGAGCTCGGCGGTGGCGAGCGCGCCCACCACGTCGCCCCCACCACCCATGCCGATCACCAGCGGTCGCCTGGCTCGGCGGAGCAGCAGCTCGGAGTCGCGCATCCACTAGTTGTACCGGGCGCTCGCAACCCAGACGTTTACACCGTGTCACGGCGGGAACCGAAAGACGAGTCGAGCCTCAATGCGGTGAACGGAGCGCTGAGCGCGGAGCTCGATCCGGCCGCGTTCGACGCCTTGACGCCGCACTGGACCTTGTGGCCGTGCAGGCCATGCGTGATCGTGAGCTTCGAGCTCGTCACGCCGGCCTTGGCCTTGCCGCCGACCACCCAACGGTAGGCGAAGTGGGTGGGCGCGTTGGCCCAGCTGCCGCGAGTGCAGCGAAGCTGGTTACCCGACCGGTTGACGCGCGGCTTGCCGGTGTTCGCCGGCTTGACAGCGCCCTGTCCCTGACCGCCCTGGCTACCGCCGCCACTCCCCGCGCTCGCCACGTTCTCGAGCAGCGTGGCTGCGGCAAGCGTGTCGGTCGCCTCGTCATCGGTGTAGCCGCAGAACAGATAGCCGCCCGGCGCAGACGGAGTGAACGCAAGTGGCATCGAGAAGTTCCCAGCCGAACCGAGACTCTCGCGGTCGTAGAAGGCGACGTCCTCCCCGCCGGATCCGCCCGCAAGCTGGCCCGCGTCGAGGTAGCTCGCCGGGCAAGTCGTGGTCACGCTCGCGGGAATCTCGTAGACGTCCAGGTACACGGCTCCCTGGTCAGTGGGCGACGTTCCGCTCGCGGTGATGACGAACGGCTGGCCGGCCGGCGGGGTTGAGGGCCCCGACAGCTGCAGCGTGAAAGGAATGTCGGCGCCCGCAGGCGCGGCCGACACTCCCAAGGCGATCGCGCCAATGCCGACGCTGAGCCACGCAAGGCGCGTTCGGTTGAACCTCATCTGACGCCTCCCTTCAAAGAAGTTTGTGCGCCGCACCGCCCGAGGTGGCAACGCCACGGCAGGCTACCTACCGAGCGGTCCTTTCCTAGCGAACGCTATTGGACGCTGTTGACCTTGCGGGGATTTGTTCGCGGGAATTCGAGTCAACCCGCGCCGCGGGACTCGGCCGCGCGGCGCATCGCGTACCGGAACCAGCGGTCGCCGTACGGGACGTACACGCGGACCGGGATTTCGCGCGCGACGAGCGCTGGGAGGTCGTGCGGGCGGACGCCGAGGAGCATCTCCACGCCGACGCCGGACAGCGCCGGCAACAGCGCCTCACGGATGACGGGATCATGCGTACCCAGCGAGACCGTGGCGCCGGCGCCATGGAGCGCGTACGCGAGCTCGATGAACGCCAGGTCGGTCTCGTCCCCCCACGGATGGGCGAGCGCGGGCGTTTCGACGTACGCGCCCTTGACCAGCCGGATCGGCACCCCGGCCTCGGCGAGTTTGTCCGCGTCCGCCGGGGTCCGGCGCAGGTTGGCCTGAACCGTGGCCGCCACCGGCCCTCCGGCACGCGCCACCGCGAGCACCGTCTCGAGGATCCGGTCGGTGCGCGCGATCTGCTCGGCGCCGACCTGGATCCGGGCGCCGGCCGGGAGCGCGGCCGCGATCCGCTCGAGCCGGCGGCGGGCGCCGTCGCCCGGCTTGTCGATGGCGATGTGGGAAAGGTCGACGGAGAGGAACGTGCCGGCGTCGATGCGGGCTGCGAGGGCGACGAAGGCGTCCGCCACCTGGTCGGCCACGTCCGGGTCGGTCACGTTCTCGCCGAAGAAGTCGATCGAGCTGAGGACGCCGTCGCCCGCCAGCCGGCGCGCAGTGGCGAGCGCGTCGTCCGCGGTGGCGCCGGCGACGTACCGCGACGCGAGCCGGTATGCGAGCGTCTCGCCACCCGGGACCGCGCGCACCGAGCGCTCGAACCTTTCGCTGGTGGCGAGGGCGAACAGCAGCCGGCGCGGTAGCACGTTCATCGCAGACCCATTCTGATGCCGTGCTGGAAAAAGCACGTATAGCGTGCATTTTTCAGCACGCCGCGCCGCCACCGCCACGTTGACCCACCGCCACCACCGCCCCCGCTCCGCCCACCCATCCCGCGCCCACCCGTCCCCGTCCACCCATCCCGCGCCCGCCCGTCCCCGCCCACCCATCCTGAGAGTAAGTCGATCGAATTAGTGCTATATTCACATGCGTGGCCCTCACGCCCGCAGAGCTCGAGCGGTTCGTCGCGGACCTTGCCGCCTCACCCGAGTGCTGGCGCCACCTGGTCAGGCACGCCACCGACGCCCGCGTCTACGAGCAGATCGTCGACGACGAGGACGTCAACGCCTGGGTGATCTGCTGGAGTGAGGACCAGGACACGGGCTTCCACGACCACGACGAGTCGTCCGCCGCCATCGCGGTGATTTCCGGCCAGGTTCGAGAGGACCGCCTGCGCGTCGGCGATTCGCCCCGCTCGCGCGTGCTCGGCGCCGGTCAGGTATTCACGGTCCCGGCGGTCGCGATTCACCGCGTGCTGCACGCCGGCGACGTCCCTGCGGTCACGATTCACGCCTATTCGCCTCCGCTCGCACGGACCGGCGCGTACCGGATCGGACCAGACGGCGAGCTCGAGCGCGAGCTGCTCTCCTCAGAGGACGAGCTCCGCGCCGTGCCGGCGCTCAGCTGAAGCCGGGCCCCCGGACTCCCATAGGATTACGTCCGGTGTCGGGAGTCGGACGGTACGTCAAGTTCACCGCGCAGGCTGGTCGCGGCGACGAGGTGGCGCAGCTTTTGTTGCGCGCCGCCGAGTCGCTCCGCGAGGTCGCCGGGTGCGAGCTGTACGTGATCAACCGGTCCCCCTCGGAGCCGGACGTCGTCTGGGTGACGGAGCTGTGGCTGAGCCACGAGGCGCTCGACGCCTCGCTCGAGCAGCTGAAGACCGACGAGGGCAAGGCTCAGGTCGCGGAGGTCGGCGCCCTGCTCGCCCGGCCGCCGGAGCTGACCGAGCTCGAGCCGCTCGGCGGGGTCGGCTACCTCGCCGGCGGGAGTGGGTACACGCTCGTCAATCTCGAGGACGTCGAGGACATGGCCAAGCGGTTCGGGTTCGGCGATCAGGGCGAGGCGCGGTTCGCGAACCGGCCGCTCGGCACGGTCCGGACCGGCGTCAGCCACCAGCGCCTGCGCCCCGGCGTGCGCCAGGCGTTCGGTCACCGCCACCAGCACGCCGAGGAGGTGTTCGTGATCCTCGCCGGCACCGGCCGGGTGAGGGTCGACGATGAGATCAAGGACGTTCGCCCGCTCGATGCGATCCGTATCGCTCCGAGCTCGGCGCGGGCGCTGGAGGCAGGGCCCGACGGGCTCGAATTCGTCGTATTCGGGCCTCACCAGGCGGGCGATGCCGTGATCGACGCGAACTTCTGGCCGATGGAGGCGACATGAGCACGACACAGATCAACGAGAACCTGATCCAGGTCAATCGATGGAAGTTCGTCAACGCGTTCCTGGTGCGCGAGGACGACGGGTTCACGCTCGTCGACACGACCGTCGGGGGTGGCGCGGACGCGCTGATCGGGGCCGCCCGGACCGGGGGTGGCGAGATCCGACGGATCGCGCTGACCCACGGGCACGGCGATCACGTCGGCTCGCTCGACGCGCTCAGGGACAAGCTCGGCGACTCGGTCGAGGTGCTGATGCCCGACCTCGACGCTCGCATCCACGCCGGCGAGCAGGTCGTCGACGGCAAGCCGCCGGGAGGGTGGCCCAAGCTGAAGACGACCCCGGACGTCCGCCTCACGGGCGGCGAGCGCATCGGCAGCCTCGAGGTCATCCCGACCCCCGGCCACACCCCGGGCCACGTGTCGTTCCTCGACACCCGCGACCGCACCGTGATCGTCGGCGACACCTTCACTTCGATCGGCGGCCTGGCCGTATCGAACCACTTCTTCCTGAAGTTCCCGCTCGCGGCGATGGCCACCTGGGACAAGACCAAGGATCGCGAGTCGGCGCAGAAGCTCCGGGAGCTGAACCCGTCGATGCTCGTCGTTGGGCACGGGCCACCCGTCCGCGATCCGGCCCGGGACATGGACACGGCGATCGGCCGCGCCGGCGGCTGACGTTCCTCAGCCCGCGGCCAGCGCGACGAGCCTCTCGATCTCCTCCTCCGAAGTCCACGCCCCTACCGACGCGCGCACGAGCCCGAACGCCGGGATGCTGCGGACGATCACACCCTCGCCGGCGAGCCGCGCCACCTCGGCATCCACGTCCTCCGCGGCCCACGAGACGAGCGTCGAGCCGCCGCGCGGCCACACCTCGAGCCCGCGCTCGGCCAGTCGCTCCGCCAGCCGGACGGCCATCGAGGCGGCGCGCTCGTGCACCCAGCCCCAGCCCGCCTCCTCGAACACGCCGAGCGAGGCGGTCGCCCACGCGTTCCGTATACCGGCCGGGAACCCGTGATCGAGCCGCTTGACACCTTCCGCCTGCTCGAACTCGAGCGCGTTCGCCGGATCCGCCACCGAGCCGTATCCAGGCCACGGCACGAGCAGGTCGTCGAGCCGGTCCTCGCGCACGAACAGCGCGCCGCTCCCCTCGGGGCCGCACAGCCATTTCTGCCCCGAGCCAGCGTAGAAGTCGACGCCGAGCGCGCGCACGTCGATCGGCACCGCCCCGAGCGCTTGCGCGGCGTCAAGCAGCACCGGCACGCCGGTGGCGACGAGCGCGGGCACATCGGCCACTTCGCCGCCCACCCACGACACGTGCGAGCACGCGATCAGCCGAGTCGTGCTCGCGACCTCGCCGGCGATCTCGGCGAACGGGACGACGCGGATCTCGACGCCGTGGCGCCGGCGCGCTCGTCCGAGCGGCGCGAGTAGGCCCGGATGCTCCTGATCGCTGGTCACGATCTCGTCACCGGGCCGCAGGTCGAGACCCGCGATCACGGTGTTGACGCCGTCGGTGGTCGAGCCGGTTAGAGCGACGTCGGTCGGCTCGCAGCCGAGCGCGGTCGCGTATCCGGCCCGCGCCCGATTGGCCAGCCCCATCAGCTCCTCGAAGTACGGGCGCCCGCAGCGGCCGCCGTCGGTCTCGGTCTCAATCCGGCGGCGAATCGCGTCCGCGGCGGCGCGGGGAATCGGGCCCTCGGTCCCGGCGTTGAGGTACGAGAGCCGCTCCAGCACGGGGAACTGGGCCCGGAACGTAGTTGGGTCAATGGCAGAGGTCGTAGCTTCGGTCATACCCGTATTCTGTCGGTCCGCATGTGCTTCGACTTCGACGCGCGGCCACCGGCGCCGCCCGAGGACCTGCTGCTCGCCCCGATCGCAGGAGGCGCGGGAGCGGAACTGCTCGAGCTCACCTCAGCCGATGGGACCCATTTCTCGGCCGCGCTCGCGGAGGCCTCGTCGGACCGCGGAGGCGGGGTCATGATCTTCCCCGACGTCCGGGGCCTGTATCCGTTCTACTCGGAGCTCGCCGAGCGGTTCGCGCAGGCCGGCTACCACGCGATCGCGATGGACTACTTCGGCCGGACCGCCGGGCTCGGCCCGCGCGACGAGGAGTTCGAGTACATGCCGCACGTCGAGCAGCTGACGGTCCCCGGAGTCCAGCAGGACGCCGCCGCCGCAGTCGCGGCGCTCCGCGAGCGTACGGGCGCGCGGGCCGTCGCCACGGTCGGGTTCTGCCTCGGCGGCTTCGAGTCGTTCCTGGCCGGCGCCGACATGGCCGACCTCGCAGGAGTGATCGGCTTCTACGGCGTCCTCACGGGCGAACGCTTCGGCGTCTCCGGTCCGCTCGAGCGAGCCGGCGACATCCGGACGCCGCTGCTCGGCCTGTTCGGCGGCGCGGACCAGGCGATCCCGGTGGACGAGGTCGAGCAGTTCGACGCGCGCCTCACCGAGACCGGCCTGGACCACGAGATTCACGTCTATCCGGGAGCCCCACACTCGTTCTTCGACCGGCGCTTCGAGGAGTACGCGGAAGCCTGCGAAGACGCATGGCGCCGGATGCTCGGCTTCCTCGAACGCCACACGGGCTGACGCTCAGCTCGTAGACGTCTCCTTCTCGGCATCGGGCTCAGCGTCCGTATCGGTCTCGGGTTTCGCGTCCGCATCGGTCTCGGGTTTCGCGTCCGAGCCCTGCTCGGCGAGCTCGCGCTTGAGGACCTTGCCGGTGTGGTTTCTGGGCAGCTCGTCGAGGAACGCGACCTCGCGCGGGACCTTGTAGTTCGCGAGGTTGTCCTTGACGTAGCTCTTGACCTCGTCCTCCGAGAGCTGGGCGCCATTCTGCAGGACCACGAATGCCTTCAGCCGCTGCCCGAACTTCTCGTCGTCGACGCCGATCGCCGCTGCCTCCTGGATCGACTCGTGCGAGCTGAGCAGCTCCTCGACCTCGGCCGGGAACACGTTCTCCCCGCCCGAGACGATCATCTCGTCGTCGCGCCCGTCGATGTAGAGGCGGCCTGCGGAGTCGAAATGGCCGACGTCTCCGGAGGACATCAGGCCCTGGACCATGTCCTTATTGCCGCCGCCGGTGTACCCCTCGAACTGCGAGATGTTGCCGACGAAGATCCGGCCGGTCTCGCCCAGGGCGACCTCCTTGCCGTGCTCGTCGAGCAGCTTGACGATCGATGCGCGCACGACCTTGCCCACGGTGCTCGGCTCCGCGCGCAGATCCTCCGGGGTGGCGATCGTCGCGTAGGCGATCTCGGTCGACCCGTACAGGTTGTAGATCACCGGCCCGAATGCGTCCGTCGCGCGCTGCGCGAGGTCCGCGCCGAGCGCCGAGCCGCTGACGAAGATGATGCGCAGCGCCGAGGTATCGCGCCGCTTGATCGCCTCCTCGCCGAGGTCGACGATCCGCGAGAGCATCACCGGAACGACCACCATCGCGGTCGCACGATGCTGCTCGAGGCTGTCGAGCGTGACCTCGGGGTCGAACCGCCGGCGCACGACCAGCGTCGACCCGAGACCGACGCCGACGATCGACTGCAGGAACCCGAACGCGTGGAACATCGGCACGCACAGCTCGGTCACCTCTCTAGCGCGGAACGGCACCTTGCTGAGCAGGCCACCGATCAGCGACAGCGAGTGGGGCTCCGCGCGCGGAGCCCCCTTCGGCGCTCCGGTCGTGCCGCTGGTCAGAATCGTGATCCTGGGCCACTCGGCGGGCTTGGGAGGCGCACCCGGATCGGCGCCATCGATCAGCGCGTCGAGCGTGTCGTCGCCGGGCTCATCTGCCCAGGCGCGGTAGCGGCCGCGTGGAGGGTCGTCGATCCCCTCGAGCATCTGTCCGTACTCCTCGTCGTAGACGAGCAGGTCGGTGCCCTCGCGCGTCGCGACCTCCCTGATCTGAGGTCCGGCGAACGAGGTATTGAGCAGAACGATCCGCGCGCCACACTTGGCGGCGGCGAACACCGCCTCGAGGAAGCCGCGGTGGTTCCGCGCCAGGATCGCCACGCCCTCGCCGGCTTTGAGCCCGTGCTCGCGCCACGAGTTCGCCAGCGCGTTGCTTCGCTCATCGAGCTCCTTGTAGGTCAGCTCGCCGCGCTCGTCGATCATCGCGGCTCGGTCGCCGTAACGGAGCCCGCCGGCGACAGCCGCTCCGCCTATCAGCCCGTAGCGCTGGAAGCCGCGAACGAGCTGCGCGAGGCGCTGCGGAGGCTCGGGGCCGAGCAATCCGCTCCGGACGGAGATCGCGGCGAAGTACGCCTCGTCGCCGGCGCGCTCGGCGAGCTTGGTCGCGCCCCCGATCAGACCCTTGGGGTCGCGAGCGGCGTTGATGATGGCCTTCGGGTCCAGGTTGACGATGGGACTCTCCTCCTCTTACAGCTGTGGCACGGCTTCAGGCAATTTTGCTCGTTCGGGAAGTTTCTCGGCGCAGGGGCGTCAGGTGGGGTGGGGGTCAGAGAGCATGCATACCGCGAGAACGCCCAGATTATTCGCGCTCGTCGCGATCGCGATGGTCAGAGCGTGCGCAACCGGAGATCGTGCAGACAGCTCGAGCGGACAACTCCTCTTGTCCGCAGCAGAATCGCTGCAGTCTTTGCAGCGATGACATGGCGCCGCCGCCGACCCCACGCGGCGGCGGCGTCCCCCATCGGCCCCGGCGCGGGCCTCCCGATCGCGTCGGCGAAACCAATGAATCGTTTGCGGCTTCACGGGTAGTAGAGGTTGCGATGGCCGGCAAGCTCATCACGCTGCCGCTGCGCGCGTCGCTGCGTTCGGCGCAACTCCTGACTCGGGCCGCGGGCGGCGCGGCGCGGCGCATGCTCTCGATTACCGGGCATGCGCCCGCCTCGCACGACGAGCCCGTCGAACGAGCAGTATCACCCGCTGACATCGAGGACCGGACGGCGCCTCGCGCGCCGGCCGCGAAGCCCCGCACTGTGCCTGCGCCGGCATTTGAGGCGCGGACACCCATCTCCGCGGAGCCGGTTCACGTGACTGAAGAGCCCGTCCTGGTGGCCGAGTCGGCCGAGCCGGGCGCCGAGGAAGGCGCCGGCGCCAGGATCACGGTGATCGAGCCGTGGACCGGATACCGCCGGATGAACGCCAGGGATGTCATCGACCGTGTCCGGACCGCCAGCGTCGCAGAGCTTGCCGCCCTGCGGCTGTACGAGGCCCGACATCGCGGCCGCCGGACCGTGCTCGCCGCGGTCGATCGCCAGCTTAAGCTGGCGGCCGGCAGCCGCCCGGCCTGACCCGCACCGCCGACGAAAGGAGCAGGCGACGTGCCTGAAGCAAAGACCCTGAACGAGCGTGACACGAAGCTGGTGAGTTGGTTGGCCGAAGCCCACGCCAAGGAAGCCGAGCTCGAGGCTGACCTGAACGCGTACATCGCGCTCACCCAGAAGCCGGCCTACAAGAAGCGCCTCCAGCAGCACCTCAAGGAGACGCGCGACCACAAGCGCCGTGTCGCGGCGCGGATCAAGAAGCTCGGCGGGCCGGCCGGACAGGGCTTGCTCGCCGTCCCGGCCACGGTGGGCGAGGTCGCCGGCAAGACCGTCGCCGCCGTCAAGGGCCAGGTCGGGGTGGCTCGAGCGCTTGTCACCGAGCAAGCCGAGACGCATCTGCGCAACGCTCAGGACGAACTGCGCGAGGAGCACACCGAGATCGCGATCTACACCCGCATCGAGGTGCTCGCCACCGAGGTGGGGGACCGCGAGACGGCGCAGCTCGCCCGCGAGATCCGCCGCGACGAGGAACGGATGGCCAAGTACCTCGCCACCGAGCTCAGCCGGCTCGTCAAGGACGTCGTCCGCGCCGAGATCCCGCGCGACCAGCGAGCGACGGCGACGCGGACGCGGTCGAGGCGGTCATCGAGCACCTCTCGCGCCCGCTCGACCAGCCGATCACGATCGACCCGCCCGCGGAGCACCGGATCGACTCGAAGCGCGCGCTCCCGCGCCACCGCGCGAAGCTGACCGCCACCGAGGCCGGCGGCCCGGCCGGGCTCGAGTCCGGCCGGGCCGCCCCGGCTCGACGTGTGAGGTCGGACACGTGAGCCGCTGGTTGCGCTCATGCGCTTGCCCCTACAGCCTCGGCGGCTCGCCAGCCTCCGAGGCACGCCTTTCGACGTCGAGTGGGACGCACGTCGCCGCGCACCGCTGCGGCGAGGGGACCACGGCGGCGCCGGCTTCCTACTGCGCGAGCCACGCGCGCTCGCGTGGGTACGAGCGTAAGCGAGCGTCCGCCGAACCGTGTTGTCGACCGGTGAAATTATCCGGACGGACGAATCGGCGAATCGGCACGCGGCCGTTGGAAATCCGGTGCCGCTGGGTAGTCAAATGCTGTCGTCGTCGAGGAGAGAACGATGCTGACGAATATTCACGATGGCGCTGCCGACGCGCGCGAGGATTCCGAACGGCATCCGGGGCTCATCTGGTTCGCCGAGGAGTGCTTGAGCAACGGGGCGCCGCTCGAGAGCTACGTCATCCACGCCGAGAGTATCGGCGACCGCGAACTCGCTACCTTCTTCCGCCGAGCGCTTGCCGAGAGTCGGCGCGTACGGCCTGGCGACAGGCGCCGGTTCACTCGGCGGGGACGCGGCGACCGCCGGCGCCGTTAGCAGCCGCGTCGCCGGCGAGGCGCTCGTCCCGACCTGCACAACGCGACAACGGGCCCGTGAGTCCATGACCTTGCCGTGTAACCCGTGCCATAGATGCCTAGTACGGCACGGTCTCGTCGAAATCGCTCGGTTGACGCGTTATGCAGGGTGATTCGGGCCTGGGATCGCTCCGGCAACAACCGCCCGCATTCTCCAGGTGCCCGCCGTTCACGACCGGCGGTAGCGCACGGCGAGCCTCAGCCCCGCCCCGACCGGAACGACCGTCTGCGTCAGCGCCGGCTCGGCCTCGATCAGCGAGGTGAACTCGATCAACTCGTGCTCGTGCGAACGGACGTTGTCGACCGCCAGCAGGCCCCCGGGCGCCAGCGTTCGGATTAGATCGGGCAGGTACCCGGGATAGGCGGGCCGCTCGGAGTCGAGGAACACGAACTCCCAGGCGGCGTCGCCCGAGCGGGCGAGCGTCTCGGCCGCGTCCTCGGTCCGGAGCTCGGCCCGCTCCTCGAGCCCGACGTCGCGCAGGTTCTGCCGCGCCAGGTCGGTGCGGTCGGCGTCGACGTCGACGCTGACCACCGTCCCCCCGGTGTCCTGCGCCGCGTCAGCGAGCCAGATCGTGGAATAGCCGTTGGAGGTGCCGAGCTCGAGGATCCGGCGCGCCCCGGTCGCCCGGATCAACACACCGAGAAGCTCCGCCGTCGGCGGCTCGACGTTCCGGAAGCGCTCGAGCCGATCGGAGCGAGACTGGTCGTGCTCCCTGCTCCTCGCGTACAGCTCGTCGACCAGCCGGCGCCGGGTAGCGTCCATTACGCCCGCACACTACCCACGAGCTCCGGCTCGGCGGGCGCCGGCTCGGGGGGTCGGACGTCCTCTAGGCGGTCCACGTTGGCCAGCGCCGGGAACAGGCGGCCCCAGCTGACCGCGAGCAGGATCGTCATCACGCCGCCGCCCACGACCGCGGGAATCGTGCCCACCAGGTAGGCGGCGAGCCCGGACTCGAACGCGCCGAGCTGGTTCGAGGCGCTGATGAACACCATCTCGACCGCGTTCACGCGACCCCGCAGCCGGTCGGGCGAGGCGAGAGCGACCGTCGTCGAGCGGATGTTCATGCTGTAGAGGTCGACGAACCCGCTCACGCCGAGCGCGAGCAGCGAGATCACGAACACGCGCGAGAGGCCGAACACGATCATGCTCGCGCCGTACAGGCCGACGACGAGCAGCAGCGTCCGGCCGGCGCGGCGCTCGATCGGGTGCCGGGTGAGCCACGCCGCCCCGAGCAGCGCACCGACCGCCGGCGCGGCCCGGAGGACTCCCAACCCCGTCGCGCCGACGTGCAGGATCGATCGAGCGAACACCGGCAGCAGCGCGACCGCGCCGCCGAACAGGACCGCGAGCAGGTCGAGCAGGATCGCCCCGAGCAGAATCTCGGTCCGGCGCACGAACCGAAGGCCCTCGAGGACGCTCTCGACGTTGGCCGGCTGGACCTTGCCATCGTCGTCCAGGTCGGCCGCCGGGTGGGGATGCATGGCCATCACGATCCCGGAGGAGATCACGCATGAGCCGGCCGCGAGCAGGTACACGAGCGACGGCGAGACGCCGTAGAGCAGCCCGCCGAGCGCGGGACCGATCACCATTCCAGCCTGGCTGGCGATCGAGCGCAGCGTCATCGCGTTCTGCAACAGGTCGACGCTCACGAGCGTCGGAGGCATCGCCCGCGCGGCCGGCCAGCCCAGCGCCATCGCGACTCCGGCGCCGACCGCGAGGGCAAGATACGGCCACACCTCGGTCGTTCCCGAGCCGCTGACCAGCGCCAGGCCTACGCTGATGCACGCGGCGAGCAGTAGCGCGCCGGCGAAGATCAGCCGCCGGGGTACGCGGTCGGCCAGCTGCCCGGCCGGCAGGGCGAGCACGAACAGCGGCACGAACTCGGCCAGCCCGATCCAGCCCAGATCGAGCGCGCTCCGGTGAAGGGCATACACCTCCCAGCCGATCGCAACCTCGATCGCCTGGAGGCTGATCCCCATCCCGAGCAGGGCCAGCCACCAGAGGCGGAAATCGCGCACCTCGAGCGCGGGACCGAGCCGTCTCAAGGCATCAATGCGACCAGGGTCATCCGACTGAGCCTACCCGCGCCGATCCGACCTCCCCCACCTCGCTCCCGGCGAGATCGAGCTAGGCCCCGGTCGAGCCCCGCCGGCGGACGAGCGAGTCGATCGCCGCCGCGACCAGGAGCACGAGCGCGGTCGCGATGAACTGGCCGGCCGCGCTGACTCCCATCAACGCCAGGCCGTTGTAGACAGTTCCGATCACGAGCCCGCCCAGCAGCGCGTGGAGCGGCTTACCCCGGCCGCCGAACAGGCTGGCTCCGCCGATCACGGCCGCCGCCACTGCGTATAGCGTGTAGGTGCCCCCGTCGACCCCGGTCGACACCGATCCCAGGGTGGACGCGTAGACCAGCCCGGCGAGCCCTGCGGTCATCGCGCTGAACACGAACGCCAGTCTGCGCACACGCTGGACGTTGATGCCGGCGCGACGGGCGGCCTCGGGATTCCCGCCGATGGCGTACATGTACCGCCCGAGCCGTGTCCGCCCGAGGAAGATGGAGTACAGGAGCAGCACGATCCCGACGAACGGAACCACGTACGGGACCCCCTTCAGCGGCGTCAGCAGGCCGCGGTTCTGGGTGCACACGTACACGAGCAAGATTCCCCCGACCGCCGCGGCGCCGATCTGAAACAGGGTGATGCTGAGCGGTGGCGCACTCAGCCCTTGGGCGCGACGGCGCGCCACGCGGCGTATCGATACCGCCGCGTATATCGCGAGCACCACCACCAGGCCGATCCAGCTGGCGGCAACGCTGATGTTGCCGTTCACCAGCTTGAAGACGGGGCTCGTGGTCGAGACCGATATCACGCCGCCGACCGCCTGCTTATCGATGGTGGCGAGCTCGATCAGGATGCCCTCGAAGAACAGCAGTCCGGCGAGCGTGACGACGAACGATGGGATGTGGAGCCTCGTGATCAGGGTCCCCTGCAGGTAGCCGATTCCCGCCGTCACACCGACGCCGCAGATGATCCCGAGCCACCACGGAAAGTTGACGGGGGGAGCGATCAACTCGGCGATCACCATCCCGCCGACGGCGAGCACGAACCCGACCGACAGGTCGATCTCCGACAGGATCAGCGCGAAGATCTGGGCCGCCCCGAGCAGGATGTAGATCGACGCCTGGTCGAACAGGTTGACCAGATTCCCGTCGGAACCGAACCTGGATCGCTCGATCTGGAAGAAGACGACGATGATGATCAGTCCGGCGACGACGGGCAGCGCGCCGCTCTCCCCGCTCTTGATCCGTCGCCACTGCGCGCGCAGGTAGTCGCCGAGCGAGTCGGCCAGCACCTCGGGCGCCGCGGTTACGAGGTCGGCTTCGGTCTCCGGGGTGGCAGTCTCGTCCTCGGCCAGCTCGGTCGAGAGTGGCGGCTCCTCCAGCTCGGACGGCACATTGGGGCTTGAGAACTCGTCAGGCATCAGCCCTCCTGTCCGGCCGAGCGTGGGACTGCCGCGTGATCCACCGTACGCGACGAGCGCCCGGTCGTCATGTAGTCGACGACCGAGCTGGGGTCGAACTCGGACACCGGACCCTGAGCAACCATGTGGCCGAGATAGAGGATCACGACGCGATCCGCGACCGCGAACACGTCGTTGAGGTTGTGCGATACCACCAAGACGGCAACGCCCTGCGAGGCGAGCCGCTTGATCAGGCTCAATACCGTCCGGGTCTGCGACACGCCGAGCGCGGCCGTCGGCTCGTCCATGATCACGAGCTTGGCCTTAGCCATCACCGCCTTGGCGACCGCGACCGACTGCCGCTGGCCGCCTGACAGCGACGCCACGGGCTGTCGGATCGACCTGATCGTCTTGACCGAGAGCTCCTCGAGCGTCTGCTTGGCGGACGTCTCCATCGTCGCCTCATTGAGCAGCCCGCGCTCAGTCGGCTCGTGGCCGAGGAACATGTTCTGGACGATGTCCAGGTTGTCGGCGAGCGCCAGGTCCTGGTAGATCGTCGTGATTCCGTGGGCCTCGGCCTCGCGCGGCCCGTGGAAGTGGACCAGCTTTCCCTCCCACAAGAGCTCGCCCTCGTCGGGAGGCCAGAGCCCTGCGATCGTCTTGATCGTGACGGACTTCCCGGCGCCGTTGTCGCCGGCCAGCGCCGTCACCTGGCCCGGCGGAACCTCGAGGTTGATCCGCGTAAGCGCCTGTACCGGGCCGAACCGCTTGGTGACCCCGCGAAGCTCCAGCAGCGGCACACCGTTCGAGCTGCTGGGGGCTGGGGCCGGCTCGGTGGCGGGACTGTCCGAAGTGCTCATCTCCCTCCCTATGTGCGACGGGCCCCTCCGGTGCGCCGGAAGGGCCCATACACACTATCGCTTCGACACGAACCGATCGATCAACTCGTTATCCCCGCGGCCTTACAGTCGGCCGCGTACTTCCCGGAGCATAGTTGCGCCGCAGGCACGAAGTGGTCCTTGATGACCGTGTCGTTCATGTTCGCCGGCGTGACCCACTCGGGAACCAGCAGCGAGGAGGGCACCGACACGTGCGTCGTCGGGTCGACGGTGTTGGCGTTGAGCAGCGACGCCGGAGCGGTCTTGCCGGCCCGGAGGTACATCGCGAGCGCGACCGCCGCCTGGGCCTCCAGGTAGATCGGCTTGTAGACCGTCCCGCACTGGTAGCCGGAGAGGACATTCTGCAGACCGGTTAGGGTTGCGTCCTGCCCGGTCGTCGGGAATGTCTTCGGCTTGACGCCGTGGCTCTGCAGATACGAGATGATCGGCGCACCCGTCTCATCGTTCGGGATCACCGCCGCGTTGATGTTGTGATGCGCGGTGTAGGCGCCCTCGAACTCGGTCAGAGCGTCAGGCGGCATCCACGTTCCCGCGGTGCGGGTGACGAGCACGTACTTCCCGGACGTGAAGTAGGACGCGAGGACCCCGTTGTAGCCCTGGGCAAACAGCGTGGCGTTGTTGTCGGTGACCGCGCCGTGCATCACGACGACGTTCGGCTTGGACACATGCCACTGATTGACGCACTGCACGAAGCCCGAGCCGATCAGCTGGCCGACATGCACGTTGTTGAAGCTGACGTAGTCGGCCGTGCCTGCCGGCGCCCCGAGGGTGAGCCGGTCATAGTCGACGACCGCGACACCGTGCGCCTTCGCGTAGCGTTGCACTGTCACGCCGGTACCCGAATCCTCGGGGTCGATCAGCAGGACGGTCGCGCCGTTGGTGATGGCGCTCTCGGCGTCGGTCACGAACGTCGAGTCGCTGCCGAGCGCGTTCTCGACGGTCATGTCCCCGCTTGGCAGACCGGCGGCCGCCGCCGCCTGCTTCAGGTACGGAGCATCGAACTCGACGTAGCGGGTCGAGCTCGTCGTGTCCGGCAGGATCGCCGCGACCTTGCCCTTGCCCGCCGCGGTCAGCGACTTGAGCGAATTCATCGCGGAGAAATCGCTCGTGAACGATGTCACCGAGATGCCCGGCGTAGCCGTACCACCCGAGGACGTACTGGTGGAACTGGTAGCACTCGCGGCTGCACTACTGGTACTGCTGCTGCTCTTCGAGCTGCCACATCCTCCGGCCACCGCCGCCACGGCGACGGTTAACAAACACACTCGTAAGAAACGAGTATTCATAACTGCGCGCTCCTCTCACTCGGCGCGAAACGTCGACTCTAGTAACAGTTCTCGCCGGTCCTCCACCCCGGCCGGAAACACACTGGCAAACGGCGGAGCCATCGTCCACTGTGATTAACAGACCATAAACACACCCGTCGGCATGTTCGGCCGAGGTCCTGCACCGACCCGCGCCCAGGGCCGTGGACGTAGCTACACGCGCGCGCGTGAGGGAGGGCTACGTGCGCCGTCGATCAACGCGATCCCTTCCTGTGGGTAGCGGTAGCCGCGTCAACGAGGACCTCGCAGCTTGTTCGAAGGATCCGTTGCACGGTAGGGCCCGGCCGGGCGGAATCGAGCGCGTAATAGTCAAAAGACCCCGAGGACGAGGCGTCCGCACGCTAACACCCCTGGTGATGTTGCGTCAAGGCGAGGAATGTTTTGGCTTTTTAGCTTTTAGGAAGCCAAAAAGGCCGATCGTCGGATACTCTGCTCGCGTGGCCCAAACCTCGGACGCCGCGTTCGCCCCGGCGACGGCGCACACCCTGCTACGTGCTCACCTGGTCGCAATGATCCGCAACGAGGGCCCGATCAGCCGCTCGCAGTTGTCGCGCGCGATCGGCTTGCCGCGGAGCACGACGACAGCGCTGGTCGCGGAACTGCTCCATGAGGGGCTGATCGATGAAGCACCGGCGCGCAGCGGAGGCGCCGGGTCGGGCAGCGGGCGACCGGCGACGCTGCTCTCGTTGCACCGACCAGACGGCCTCGTCGCCGGATTCGACTTCGGTCACCGCCACATCCACGTGGCCGTCGCCACCAGCGGCGGGGAGATCCTGGCCGAGGAAAGCACTCAGCTCGACGTCGACGGCCACGCCGAGAGCGCGCTGGACGCAGCGCGCGAGTTGCTGTCGGTCGTGCTCGACCGCGCCGGCGTGTCGCTCACGGATATCCGCGCCGCGGCGGCCGGCATTCCCGCTCCGCTCAGCAACCGGACCAACCGGGTCGGATCGCCGACGATCCTCGCGAGCTGGGCCGAGCTCGACCCGCGCGAGGAGCTAAGGCGCCGGACCGGGCTGACGGCCACGCTCGGCAACGACGCCGCCTTCGGAGCGCTGGGCGAGATGACCTACGGAGCCGCCCGCAATCTGGCCGACTTCATCTACGTCAAGGCGTCGAATGGGATCGGCGCCGCGCTCGTCCTCAACGGTCAGCTGTACCGCGGATCCCACGGCATGGCCGGCGAGATCGGGCATACGCAGATCGACCCCACGGGAGCCTGGTGCCGCTGCGGCAACCGTGGCTGCCTCGAGGCGACCGTCTCGATCGACGTCGTGCGCCGGCAGCTCGAGCCGCTCGGCCTCGATCCACTCAACGCCGGTGACATGGAGCACCCGGTGGCGACCAAGGTCCTGGCCGAATCGGGGCGCACCGTCGGCGTCGTGATCGCGAACCTGTGCAACACGCTCAATCCCGAGGCCGTGATCCTCGGCGGTGACCTCGCGTCGACCGGCGCCCATTTCACGGCCGGCGTACGGGACTCGGTACAGCATCTTGCGCAGCCGGGGCCGGCGCATACGGCGGTGATCACCACCAGTCTCCGGGGACGGGCCGAAGTGCTCGGGGCGGTCGCGTGCGCCGCCGCCGCACCGGTTTCGGTCCAGCCTGCTTGACCACGTTCGGGTCACGCGTGACGTACGGCGTCGTCGGACGTAGTCTCAGTGGAGGAACGTTGCGCCGCCTTCACGCCCCCCGCTTCCGAACGGCCAGTGCCCTCGCGGTCATGGCGACCGCCGGCGCCGTGGCCGGGTGCGGCTCCGCGACGGCGCCCGCGGACCTGGCTACGACCACCACCACCGCCACCACCACCACCACCACTAACGATGCCGCCACCAGCGCTCCCGTGCCCGTGGCTCAGCTCGTCGCCGTGGCTCGCGGTTCGCTGCCTGGGCTCGGCGACTCGACCGTCACGTCAGCATCGGTCGTCGCGACCACGAAGGAAGCCGCGGAGAACTGGCTCGAGCCCGGATCCGTCCCGGCGGGGGCATCCAACGCGCGGGCGTACCTCATCGTGCTGCATGGGCGATTCGTCTGCCGGTCGTGTAGCCGCCCGTCAGGCGCGTCCGCGCCGCGCGGCAGTTCGGCACAGTTCATCTGGGTTCCGGGCCGCGGGGTGACCGACTTCGCGGTGACGCCGTCAGTCCCGACCGGTCTGCACTACCTTGGCCGGGTCGTGAAGATCCGGATCGGCCTGCCGCTGCTACCGAAGGGGATGCCGCCGCCAGGGGTCCGACGCGTAGTCATGCCGTCGCACGCCGCACCCGCCACGCCATTGCACGCCGTCCCGTCCCATGTGGTCCCGGTGGCGCCGGCGCGCGCCGCCGCCCCGAGCGCCCCCTCCCGCGCCGTCCCGGTCACGCCGCCGGGGATGGAGAATGGAACCCCGGTCCATTAGACGGTGGGGCGCGGCGTGAGATCCATGTCGCCGCTCTCGTACACGACGCCGATCTGATCGAGCACGACCCGGCGCGGGCCCTGTTCGACGGTCCCCGCCACCGTGGCGGAGAGTCCGGCCCGGGCAGCGAGCCGGACGACGTCGTCGCCCGACCCGCCGGCGCAGTAGACGGCGAATCCGCAGCCCATGTTGAACGTCGAGTAGGCGGCAGCGGGCGACATCTGCGTCCGCTCGACCAGGAACGCGAGAACCTCGGGCACCTCGGGCAGCCGCGCCACCGTGTAGGTCAGCTCCCGGCGCGGGCGCATCAGCTTCAGCAGCCCATGTCCGGTGATGTGGCTGAGGTAGTGGATCTCGACGGAGCTCTCGAGCAGTGCGCGCACGAGCCGGGCGTATATCGGGGTCGGGTCGAGCAACGCGTCCCCGAACGTCCGCCCGCTCGGCAGCGCCGTCCGGTAGCCGTCCGGCAGATCCTCCGCCACCCGACGAGCCAGCGAGGAGCCGTTCGCGTGAAGGCCGTTGCTGCTCACGATCACGATCTCGTCGCCCGGCACCAGGTCGGCACCGAAGATCGGCCGCCGTCCGGGCGGTACGATGCCGACGGCGCTGCCGGCGAGTTCGATGTCGTCGGGCGCGACGAGCCCCGGCAGCGACGGCGACTCCCCGCCTCCCCAGGTCGCGCCGGCATCCACGCACGCCTTGCGCCAGCCGCTCACGAGGCCGCCGTTCCGGCCCTCATCCGCGTACCAGTCGGACGATCCGGTCGCGAAATAGGCGTTCACCACAAGCGGGAGCGCCCCGACGCAGCAGAGATCGTTGACGATCGCCGCCACCGTGTCGTAGGCGACGCTGTCGAACCGGCTCACCCCGAGCTGCTCCTCCACCTGACGGGCGATGATCGACTTGGTTCCGAGCCCCTCGACCACGAACGCGAGCGTCTGCCCGCCGGCCTCGAACACGAACGCCGGCTCGCCCCGCGACTCGTCCACCGCCCGTCCGCCCGAGTCGCTGAGGAGCGCCGAGGTCGCGAGCGCCTCGGTCAGCGCGTTGCGCTTGCCGGCGTCGAGCGCTTGGTAGTCGACGCCGGCCGCACGGTAGGCGGAGCTGCCTGGCGTTCCGGGGTCGGCCACGCCCCCAAGGCTAATCGCCCGGCGGCCGGACCGTCCCGATCAGTCCGTCGGCCAGCGGTGGACCGGCTCGTTGCTGTGCATGTGCTCGCGGTAGCGCCTGGTCATCTCGCGCAGCGCCTCGGAGCGGTCCATTCCCTCGCCGTCGTACAGGCGGTGGAACACCTGGCTCTGCCACGAGGCTCCGTTGCGGAGCGACACGCAGCGTCGCTCGATGATGTCGAGCAGGCGGTCGGCGTCGTCCGAGTCGACTCCCCACTGCTCGAGGCCCGCGCGCGCGAGCGGCAACAGGCGCCTGACCACGAGCTCGGCCACCGGCACCTCCCCTAGACCGGGCCAGTACACGCGAGCGTCGATCCCCTCGCGCGCGCCCGCGTGGAAGTTCTCCTCCGCGGCAGAGAACGACATCTGCGACCACACCGGGCGCTCCTCCTCGGCGATCACTTTCAGCAGCCCGTAGTAAAACGCGGCATTGGCCATGATGTCCGCCACCGTCGGGCCCGCCGGGAGCACCCGGTTCTCGACGCGCAGGTGGGGCTGGTCGCGCACGACGTCGTAGATCGGCCGGTTCCAGCGGTAGATCGTGCCGTTGTGGAGACGGAGCTCGCCCAGCCTCGGTGTGTCGCCGCGCTCGAGCGTCGCGAGCGGATCCTCGTCGTCGCACACGGGCAGCAGCGCCGGGAAGTAGCTCACGTTCTCCTCGAACAGGTCGAAGATCGAGGTGATCCACCGCTCGCCGAACCACACTCGCGGTCGCACGCCCTGGATCTTCAGCTCCTCCGGCCGCGTGTCGGTCGCCTGCTCGAACAGCGCGATTCGCGTCTCGCGCCACAGCTCCTTACCGCAGAAGAACGGCGAGTTTGCCGCCACCGCGACCTGCACGCCGGCGATCGCCTGCGCCGCGTTCCAGTAACGAGCGAACGCCTCGGGCTCGACCTGCTGGTGCAGCTGAACGCTCGTGCAAGCGGCCTCCGGCGCGATCGTATCGGCGTGGGTCGAGAGCCGCTCCACGCCGGCGATCGAGATCTCGAGGTCCTCGCCCCGCGCCGCGAACACCTGCTCGTTGAGGAGCGCGTACCGAGGGTTCGCGCTGAACGACTCGGCGCGCAGATGGGTCGCGTCGATCGTCGGGAGGATTCCGATGATCATCATGTGAGCGCCGACGGTCCGCGCCCGCTCCTCGGCGTCGTTGAGGCTCGCGCGCGCAGCCGTTTCGAGCTCCGAGAACACCTCGCCCTCGAGCAGCCGCGGCGGCACGTTGATCTCAATGTTGAATTGGCCGAGCTCGGTCTGGAAGGCCGGGTCCGCGATCGCCTCGAGCGCGGCGGCGTTGATCAGCGCCGGCTCGCCGGCGTCGTCGGTGAGGTTCAGCTCGACCTCGAGGCCGAACGACCGCATCTCGGGATGGAACCGCGCCTCGGACAGCATCCGGGCGAACACGTCGAGGTTCGCCCGCACCTTCGTGCGGTAGCGCTGCCGGTCCTCGCGGCTGAAGGTTCTTGCAGCTACCTCCTGGCCCACGAGGCGATTATCCGTGCAGCGCGCCGGCTCTACAACTCTCCGGAGGCGATCTCGGCGCCCTCCACGAGCGAGCCCATCTTCAACCACATCACACCCGGATCGACCAGCGACCACCGGATGAACGTGCCAAAGCCGCAGTCGGTGCCCGCCATCAACCGGTCCTTGCCGACGAACTGACCGACCTGCACGAGGCGATCGGCGACGAGCCGCGGATGCTCGACGTAGTTCGACTTGACGTCGATCACACCCAGGATCACCGACTTGTCGTCTGGTAGCTCGATGTCGCGGAACACGCGCCATTCGTGCGCGTGGCGAGGGTTGCCGCCCTCGACGTAGATTCTGCCCGCGTTGACCTCGAGCACGTGGTCGATGATGTCCGCGAGCGGGACGTCGAGATGGTGGGGGGTGCCGGTGTTCCCCCAGCACACGTGGAAGCGGACCCGCTCCGGCGGGATCCCCTCGAGCGCCCCGTTGAGCGCCTCGACCGCGAGCGGAAGATGATGATGCCAGTCGCCGACGCTGCTCCCGACCGACCGCGCGTGCGCCGCCATCGCCATGTCCGGCGAATCGATCTGCAGATTGAACCCGGCATCGACGATCGCGCGGTACTCATATGCGAGCGCGTCCGCGCACGCCGCCAAATACTTCTCATGCGACCCGTAATGCTGATCGGGATAGTTGAACGCGATCTGGCCGGGGCTGATCGTGCCCATGAACGCGGTCGACGGATCGCCATCGCCGAGCGCACTCTTGAACCGGGCGATATCCCGATGTACCGCGTCCTTGTCGGTCAGCTCCACCGGCCCGACACAGTTGGAGAAGCCCAGGTGGGCCGTCTGCGGGTTCGCAAACAGCTTCATCGCGAGCTCTGGGAATGGGGCGACGTCATCGGACTGGAACTCCGAGGTACCCGCGAACCCAGAGAAGCGGTCGCTGACGTACGAGCTGAACCCGGGCTTGCTCATCTCGCCATCGCTGATCACATCGAGGCCAACCTCGCGCTGCTTGGCGACCAGCTCGACCACAGCCTCGCCGATCTTCGCCTCGAGCTCCCCGTCATCCACCGCCTCGCCGTCCATTCGCGCCCACACCATGTCTGCGAGGTCGTCGGGGCGCGGCAGGCTGCCGGCGTGCGTGGTCAGGATTCGGTCTGCCATCTCTCCACCTCTCGAGTCAGGACTACGGCGTGTGCGACTTCTATCGCAACCGGAGCCGGCGTCGCCGGGTTTCGGCGCCGACGGTGAGCAACCGTGCACGCATCGGCAAGTTCGGCAAGGCCCGCGGCCGATCCGCGATCCTATGCCCATGCCCGACAATTCCAACGTCTTCGAAACCACCGCGTGGGAGCGCGACATCGGGGCGGCCCGAGGCACGCGCGTCGGCGCCGCCGCCGGCGCCCGGGAGCTCGGCGCCACGCTGTACGAGCTCGATCCCGGCGGCCAGGCCTCGCCGTACCACATGCACCACGCCAACGAGGAGTTGCTGCTCGTGCTCGACGGCGTCCTCGAGCTGCGCACGCCGGACGGCACGCGCGAGGTCGGCAAGGGCGCAGTCGTCGCGTTCCCGGCCGGCGCCGATGGTGCGCACCGGCTGCGCAACGTGGCCGACGCGCCGGCGCGGTACCTGCTGGTCTCGACCATGCGGTTCCGCGAGGTCGCAGAGCAGCTCGACACCGGAACCGTGCTGGCGCTGAAGGGGCCGGCGGACGGCTGGGCGTTCCCCGAGGGGAGCGCCGGCGACTACATGGCACTCACCGCTCAGGCGCTCGAGGCCGACTCGGCCGGCTGACCGGTTCCGCAGGGCTTCGCCCCCCTTCGCCGACCTTTTGTAAAAGTTTAGTGTTGTGTTAGCTTCGTGTTAGCAGAACGGGGTATCAACCCAATGTGCCCCTTGATCTACCCGGTCGCCGCCAGCCGATGCGCTGGGCACGATGACCACCTCCGGCTACACCGCAGTGATCGCGCTGGCGACGCTCGAGGGGGCGCTCGTCGCGCTGCCGAGGGCGGACGCGCTCGAGCCTTTGAGGACGTTGCGATCGCCGGCCTGGGCTGCACTCCTACCCGGATCGATCGTCGCCGGCACGTTCCTGCCGCTGGCGATGCCCTCGATGGCGCTCGGTCTCGTGCTGATGGCGGGCGTGATCACGCCGTTGCTCGCCGCCGTCGCGGTCCTCGAGGTCGTGCGAGGGCCCCGAGCCGCGTTGCTGGCGTTCGCGTTCGCGCTCGCGGTGATCGCGGCGCTGATCAGCGGCTGGGAGGGCCAGATCTCGGCCACCGCGCTGACGGCGCTCGGATGCCTCGCCGTGGGCACCGCGCTGGCGCGATTAATCCCGCGACGCTGGTTCGTGCTCGGCGTGCTCGGGATGTGCCTGGCCGACGTCGCTCTGCTGGCGTCGGGCGTGGGCACCTCGGCCGCGCAGCTGATGGCCAGCGCCACCCGCGACGTGCACGGGCCGGTGTTCAGCCAGGCCGACATCGGCCGGGTCACTACGGATTACCCGGACCTCGTGCTAGCGGCCGTCCTCGGGGGCTTTCTCGCCGGCCGGCACCGCCAGCTGCTGGCGGCGGTGCTCGTGACCGTGCTCGGCGCCGCCTACGGGCTGCTGCTGCTGCCGATCGCGCACCTGTTGCCGGCGACCGTGCCGATCGGGCTCGCCCTGCTCATGCTCGAGAGCGTGGACGCGCGCCGAGCCGCTAGTCGGGCACGAACAGCCGACCTCGCATCTGCTCTTCAGTCTGCGGGTTGAACTCCCACAGCCCCTTGAGCTGAGCGCGTAGATCGTCCGGGAGCCGGGCCACGCCGTAGTGGTCGATCTCGACGAGGTTGCCGGCGGGGTCGCGGACGTAGAGCTGCACGACGTCGCCCGGCAGCTCGACCAGATGGTTGCGGAACGCGTCCTTGTCGAACGCGCCGCGCCGCTCGGCCGCGCGGTAGACCGGCTCGAGATCATCCACCGTGATCCCCAGGTGATGGTGGCTGGTCGGCTGGATGTCGCGCTCGAACAGATGCAGCTGGGTGCGGCCGAGCGCGAGCCACTGAACCGGCAGCCCGAAGTTCGGTGTCGGGATCAGCTCCGCCCCGAGCAGGTCGACGTAGAAGTCCACCGACTCCTGCAGATCGCGCGCGTTCACGCTGACGTGGTTGATCCGGGCGGTCACAACCCCTCCTGTCCGTTCGCGTCGACCGGGCCTACGATATCGGCCGTGCGTGGGCGCGACGTGTTCACGATCGCCGTGGCCGGCGGCTCGCTCGGGGGCTGGCTCGAAGGGGCCGGACCTGCGGTGCTGCTGCTCCACGGCGGACCGGGCATGAGCTTCGAGTACGTCGATTCCCTCGGCGAGGAGCTCGCCCCGGAATTCCGTGTGGCCGCCTACCAGCAGCGCGGCCTGGAGCCGTCCACGCCGAACGGTCCGTTCACGATCGCGCAGGCGGTCGAGGATGCGCTCGCCGTGCTCGACGGCCTGCGATGGGAGCGAGCGCTCGTCGTTGGACACTCGTGGGGCGGCCAGCTCGCCCTCCGGCTGGCCGCGGCACACCCCGAGCGGCTCCAGGGCGTACTCGCGGTCGATCCGCTCGGCGTCGTCGGCGACGGCGGCATGGCCGCGTTCGACGCCGAGATGGGCGCGCGCACCCCGCGCGCGGACCGGGACCGCCACCGCGAGCTCGACGGCCGCGCGATGGACGGCCAGGCGACGACCGAGGACTTCCTCGAGTCGCTGCGGCTTGTGTGGCCTGCGTACTTCGCCGATCCCGACAACGTGCCGCCGATGCCGCCGATGCGACTGTCGGTCGAGGCCTACTCGGGGATCATCAATGAGGCCGCCGCGGACACGGATCGCCTGGCGGCGGCGCTGGCCGCGACGGCGGTGCCCTACGGCGTGCTGGCGGGAGGCGCCAGCCCGATGCCGTGGGGCCAGGCGGCCCGCGCCACCGTCGAGCTGTCCCCGCGCGCATTCCTGAAGGTCGTCCCCGGCGGCGGCCACTTTCCGTGGCTGGACGAGCCGGGCTGCGTCCGCGCCGCGGTCATGCGCCTCGCACCCGCACCTGCCGGAGCTTGACCGGATCCACGAGTAGGTCCATCTCGGTCACGCGGTCGCCGACGATCGTGAACGCGACGAGCGACACCACCCGATCGGGGAACGCCACCACCGCACCGGGCCTCCCGTTGACGATCGCCGGCCGGCCCAGGTGAGCGAACGGCCTCCCGCGCGTCAGCACCGCGGTCGCGACCTCCTCGGCGCCGCGCACCGACGCGGGCACGAGCGGCCCGGTGGCGCCGGACTCGGCTCGGAACACCACGTCCGGATCGAGCACCTCGAGCAGCGCCTCGAAGTCACCGTTCCGCGAGGCCGCCAGGAACGCCTCGACGACCTTGCGTTGCTGAGCGAGGCTCGCCGCGTCGGGCTCCCGTGCGCCCCTGACCCGCCGGCGGGCGCGGCTGGCGAGCTGGCGCGCGGCGGCCGCGTTGCGGTTGACGATCGGACCGATCTCGTCGAACGGAACGCCGAACATGTCGTGCAGCACGAACGCGAGGCGCTCGGCCGGCGACAGCGTGTCGAGCACGACCATCAGGGCCACGCCGACGCTGTCTGCGATCAGAGCCTCGCGTTCGGGATCACCCTCCCCGTACAGGGCGACGATCGGCTCCTCGGACCATTCGTCGACCAGCTCCTCGCGCCGGCCCTGGCGGGCGCGGAGCATGTCGAGGCAGATGCGGCTGACGACCGTCGTCAGCCACGCGCGCACGTTCTGGATCTCGGCCGCGTCGGAGCGGCTGAGGCGGAGCCACGCCTCCTGCACGGCGTCGTCCGCCTCGCCGGTGGACCCCAGCATCCGCTGCGCCACCGCCCGCAGATGCTTCCGGTTTTGCTCGAACTGCTCGGTTTGCCATTGCTGTGAGTCCATCGATCACATCCTCTCGTCGGCTCTCGTCAACCGGGTGACGAACCGGACGAGACGGAAGTGACAGCTCAGTCCGGACGGATCACCGACTGGAGGAATTGAACATGTATGCGATCGAAGCGGAAGGCCTGCGCAAGACGTATCCGGGCGGAGTGGAGGCCGCCAAGGGGATCGACTTCGAGGTCTCACACGGCGAGATGTTCGGGCTGCTCGGCCCCAACGGCGCCGGCAAGTCGACGACCGTGGGGATGCTCACGACGACGATCGTCCCCACCGCCGGGACCGCCCGGCTCGCCGGGCACGACGTGGCGCGGTCACCGCTCCTGGCCAGGAGCGTCTCGAGCGTCGTCTTTCAGGAGGCGGTCGTCGACCGCAGCCTGAGCGGCCGCGCGAACCTCGAGCTGCACACCCGGCTGTGGGGTGTGCCGCCGACGCGGGCCAAGCGGCGGATGGGACGAGCTCGTGGAAGAGATGGGGCTGCCGGATCTGCTCGAGCTGCCGGTGGCGGGCTACAGCGGCGGCTAGCGCCGGCGCGTGGAGATTGCGCGGGCGCTCTGCTCGGAGCCGCAGGTGCTGCTCCTCGACGAGCCGACTCGCGCTGGCGCTGATGCGGTACGCGTTCGTCGACCCCAGCGGCAAGGGACTGCACGACATCTGGGGGATGAGCAACGTGACCACCGAGGCCTGGCTCAGCCTCGAGTCGTCGCGGTGTTTGCAGCCGCGCTGACGGCGATCTCGAGCCGGATGTTCTCCCGCTCGGCCGTGAGCTGAGGCGGCAGGGGCACGCGGCGGGTAGCATCGCCGCGTGCCCCGCACCTCCGTGCCACCCAAACTGGAACAGTGGGGCGCGCAGATACTCGGTGCGCTTCCGCCCCGGGTGCAGGTGCGACTGTCCGGCAAACCGCCGGTGAGGATCGACGGCGACACCCTCGCGCCCGAGGCGCAACTGATCCTAACGGTGCTCGACCGCCGGCGCGAGCCGCCGCTCGAGAGCCTCCCGCCGGCCGACGCCAGGGAGGCGCGCCGTCGCCTGACCGCCGCGTACGCCGGCAAGCCGGTGCCGGTCGCGTCGGTCCGCGGTCTCGACATCGAGGGGATCCGTGGCCGCCACTACTCGCCGCCCGAGCCCGGCGGCCCCCACCCGCTGCTCGTGTACTACCACGGCGGCGGTTTCACGTACGGCGACCTCGACACGCACGACGGCGTCTGCCGCGTCCTGTGCCGCCACGCCGGCGCGCACGTGCTTGCGGTCGACTACCGTCTCGCGCCCGAGCATCCGTTTCCCGCCGCGGTCGACGATGCGCACGCGGTCCTCCGGTGGGCGTTCGCGAATGCCGAGCGGCTCGGCGCCGATCCCGGCCGGGTCGGCGTCGGCGGCGACAGCGCCGGGGGCAACCTGGCCGCGGTCGTGTCGCAGCTCGCAGCCCGAGACGGCGGACCCGCGCCCGCGCTCCAGCTGCTGATCTATCCCGCGACCGACATGACCACCCGCCACCGCTCGCGCGAGCTGTTCCGCGAAGGCTTCCTGCTCACCGACGGCGAGATGAACTGGTTCGAGGACAACTACCTCGGGGACGCGAGAACTCACGCGGGCGATCCGCGGGCGTCGCCGCTGCTCGCCGAGGACCTGTCCGGGCTCGCGCCGGCGTTCGTCGTGACCGCCGCGTTCGACCCGCTGCGCGACGAGGGCGAGGCCTACGCGCGCGCGCTCCAACAAGCCGGCACGTCAGCCACGCTACGTCGCTTCCCCGGCCTCATCCACGGCTTCATCAACGCCGCCGGCGTCAGCCGCGCCGCGCGTGACGCGCTCGTCGAGATCGCGGGCGTGACCCGGGCGATGTTTTTCTCGACCACGGTGGGGTCCGAGCCGCCACCCTGATCGCCGTAGACAGCGGTCGGAGGCGCCACCGCTCGCACGCGGCGGCGCCCCGTGACTCCCTGGCCCGCTACTGGTCCGCGCCGAGATCGACGATCGGCGCGATCAGTTGGCTCACGTCCGGCGCCACCGTCACGCGGTCGTCGCCGGCGAGCGTGTTGACCTGGAGCGTGTCGTTCGCCTGCTCGCTGCCGAGAATGCTGAGCCGCGGCACGAGCCCGCTCGTCTGCACCTGTGGGCCCGAGCGCACGACCTTCACGCGGTCCGCTCCCGCCGTACCGTTCTCGATCACGGTGTCGGCCGCGCCGTCACCCGTCCCCGAGCCCGGAGTGCCGCTCAGGTCGATGTTGGCGCTCTTCGCGTCCGTGCCGGTGAGATCGTTGACGGTGACCGTGTCAGCGCTGCCGAGCGTGGCCACGTTCAGCCCCTCGATCCCGTTCAGGTCCATCGTCACGTCCGCGACGTCGCGGAACAGGCGCACGCGTGAGCCGTTGGCTGAGACGTCGATGTTCTCGGGGGCGTTGGAGCCGTTGAAGTCGAGCGTGTCGTTGCCGCCCTGGCCTTCGACGGTGTCGCTGCCGTCGCCTGGATTCCAGGTGAACGTGTCGCTGCCCCCGCCCAACAGCGCCACGTCACTCCCGCGGCCGCCGTCGACCGAGTCGTTGCCCGGGCCGCCGATCAGCGTGTCGTCGCCGTCGCCGCCGTGGAGCGTGTCGTCGCCGGCGCCGCCGTCGATCGTCAGATGGGTGGGCCCGGCGATGCCGTTGCTGCCCGTGATCGTGTCGTCGCCGGCGAGGCCTCGCACGTCGAGATTCTCTACATCACCCGTGACCACGAACGGCGTGCCGGTGGCGCCGAACGTGGCGACTCCGGTGCCGAGTGGCCCGATCCCGATCGTGTCGTCGGCCGGGGTGCCCGAGTAGATCGCGGTGTCGTTCCCGGTGCCGCCGTCGACGTTGACCGCCGCCGGGCCCGAGATCCCGAGACCGCTGTTGATCGTGTCGTCGCCGCCCAGGGTGTTGACGTCGACGTTGTCGCTTGCCGCCTCGGCCCCGGTGACCTGGACGTCGGTGGACAGCCCCGATACCAGGATGCCGCCGGTGGCGGAACTGACGTCGACGTCGTCGGCACCGTCGGTGCCGTCGACGATGACGGTGTCGGCCGCGCCGTCGCCGGCGCCGGATCCGGGCACGGCGCTCAGGTCGACGTTGGCCCTGGTCAGGTCCGTGCCAGTGAGATCGCCGACCGTGACCGTGTCCGCGCTCCCGAGCGTGCTCAGGTTCACGGTCTCGATCCCGTTCAGGTCCATCGTCACGTTGGCCACGTCGCGGAAGAAGCGCACGCGCGAGCCGTTCGCCGAGATGTCGTAATGCTCGGCTGCGTTCGAGCCGTTGAACTGAAGGACGTTCTTGCCGCCCTGACCTTCGACGGTGTCGCTGCCGTCGCCGGGATTCCAGACGAACGTGTCGTTGCCGGAGCCCATCAGGGCCGTGTCGGTGCCGCGCCCGCCGTCGATCACGTCATTCCCGGGACCGCCGATCAGCGTGTCGTTGCCGTCGCCTCCGATCAGCGTGTCATCGCCGGCGCCGCCGTCGATGGTCAGGTCGCCGAGCTGGGCCCCGGGGGCGATCCGGACCTCGTCATTGCCGCCGCCGGCCTGCACGTTGATCGCACTGAACGTGCTGCGATCGAACGAGAAGTCGATCGTGCCGTCCTCGCCGACGTCGAGCTGGACGATGTTGGGATTGTCAGGCGCGGTCAGCAGCTCGAGCTTGTCGCTTGCGGCGTCGCCGACGATCTGGAGCGTCCCGCTCTGCACCTGAGCCTTGTACGCGGCCGCAGCCGGATCAGCCGCGAAGCCCAGCATCGCGGTCAGGCATACGCCGCCGACGGCGCCTGCCAGGAGCGCCCTCGTTCGGCGCCGATCAACATGAATCCACATCGTGCTCCTCTCGATCTCGTAAGCGGGAGCGGCCGAAGCTAGATCGCGTCCCTTGCGGCGGCAATCGGGACGGTCCCCTGATCTTTGGCGGACGCGACCCTGAGCCTCGCCGCGATACGTTCGAGTCGGCCGACGCTCGACGCGCTCACGACGACGGAAGGATCTGCCGGTTGTCAGCGTCCTTGCCTACCATGCAAGGCGACTCATCAGACATCTGATGTTTGATCCGGCGATCGTCCAGGTCCTGACCGGGTGCGCGGCCGGCGCGGCGCTCGTCGGCTTGCGCCGCGTCCGTGTGGCGCGCCGGCGCCGTTGGATGGCCCGCCACCCCGCGCCGACGTTCGTGTTCGCTGACCTCGTCGGCTACACGGCGCTCACCGAGGAGCACGGCGACGAGACGGCGGCGCAGGTCGCCCGTGAGTTCCGGCGCATGATCGACACCCTCTCGCGCGCTCACGGCGCCTGGCAGGTCAAGTCGATGGGAGACGGTGCGATGATCTGGGCCCCTGATCCGGGCCGGGCAGTCGCGCTCGCCGCCCGCGTCGTCGAGGAAGTCGGGGCACGCCCCGACCTGCTGCCGGTGCGCGTCGGCGTCCACACGGGACGAGCGGTGATGCGCGGCGGTGACTGGTATGGCAGCTCGGTCAACGTCGCGGCGCGCCTGGCCCGCGAGGCCGACGCCAACGAGGCGCTGATCAGCTGGACTACGGGTGGGGCCGTTCTCGACGACCTCAGCTGGTCGCACAAGACCAGGTGCGATATCGCGCTGCGTGGCGTCGAACACCCCGTCGCCGTGTGGCGGCTGAGCACACGCGTCGGCGTCCACCGAGCCGCGCTGGCCGGTCAGGGGGCTCGGTGAGCACCGCGAGCGAGACCGTCCTGATCGAGCGCGTGGCCGAGCTCGACGCGCTCGAGCGCGCTGTCGCCGTCCTCGCCGGCAGAACCGGCGGCGTCGTCGTCATCGAGGCCGCCGCCGGGCTCGGGAAGACCGCGCTGCTCCAGCATGCCGCTCGGCTCGCGGCGGACGCCGGCTGTCTCGTCCGCCAAGCCGCCCCGGGCCCGCACGAGCGCGACTTCCCGTTCGGCGTCGTTCGCACGTTGCTCGAGCCACTCCTGCGCCGGGTGCCCGAGGGTGAGCGCGCGGCACTCCTGACCGGCGCGGCGGCTCCCGCCGGCGCTCTGCTGCTCGGCGGCGAGTTGCCCGGAGGCGGCGGCGAGCTGCCCGCAGCCGGCGGCGCCACCGCGATCGCCCACGGCGTGATGTGGCTGTGCACCGGCCTCGCTCGCACCGAGCCGCTGGTCCTGATCGTGGATGACGGCCAATGGTCCGACCGCCCCTCGCTCCAGGTCCTCTCCTACCTCGCCGGCCGGACCGGTGACCTGCCGCTGTTGATCCTGGTGGCCGCGCGCGTCGGCGATCCTCGTGCGGCGAACGATCTGCTGGCGCTGCTCGCCGGCGCCCGGTCGGCGACCGTTCTGTACCCGCAGCCGATCACATCGGTGGGGGCGGTCCGGCTGATCCGCGGGCTCGTGCCCGAGGCCTCGATTCACGTGTGCTGCGACTGCCATCGCGCCACCGCCGGCAATCCTTGGCTCCTTGGTGAGCTGGCCCGCCAGATGCGGACCCACGGTCCGGCCGCGATAGAGCGGCCGGACGGCTTCGCGCCGCTGGTGACTTCGGCCGCGCGTGCCGTCGTACGCCGGCGCCTGGCCGAGCTCGAGCCTCGGGACCGAGCGGTCGCGGCCGCACGGGCGGTGATCGGCGACGGCGCCCCGCCGCATGCGATCGCGCAGGCCGCCACGATCGAGCTGACCGAACTCGGCCGCGCCCATGATGCGCTGACCGCGGCGGGCTTCCTGCGTGCGGACGGCAACGACATCGCCCACGAGCTGATCGCGAGCGCGATCAGAGACGAACTGACCTCGGCCGAGCGCGAGCGGCTGCACCGGGAGTCGGCGCGGGCCTTGATCGAGCTCGGGGCCTCCAATGAGGTCGTCGCGCGCCATCTGCTCGAGTGCCGACCTCAGCGCGATGCGGACATCAGCGACTGGCTCGAGCGGGCCGGTACCGACGCCGCCCGGCGGGGCGCGCCCGGCACCGCGTCGATCTACCTCGAGCGTGCGCTCGAGGAGCGCGCTCCGGTGGCGGACCGTGGTCGCCTCTCAGCCAACCTGGCGGCAGCCGCATTCGACGCCGGGAGGCCCGACCCCCGCGCGCGGCTGCGAGACGCGCTCGGCGAGACCCGCGACCGAGCGGGCCGGGTGGACCTGCTTACGCGCCTTGCCACGTATGACGTGATCTTCGGCGGCGACGCCGGCGACGTACAGCTGCTCACCAGCGAGCTGTCCGACCCCCGAACGAGACCCGGCGTTCAGCTGCGCCTGCAGGCCGCGCTGCTCGACGCGCTGCTCGCGTTTCCCGAGCGCCACGCCGAACGGGCATGGCGAGCGGCCGCGATCGATCCCGGCGCCGGAAGCGAGCCGGTCCTGCGCCGGGTCGTCCTCGCCCATCGAGCGTGGCTCGCGACCGAGCTCGGCACCGCCGATGCGCAGCAGTGCGCGGCGATGGCGCTCGAGGCACTCGACGGCGGGTTCCTGCTCCGTGAGGCGCGAAACCGTGCCGCCTATCACCTGTGCGTCGCCGTGCTCGTGACGACCGACCATGCACGACAGGCACGCCGCGCTATCGCCGCGCTGCGCGACGAGGCGCTCGCTCGCGGATCGACGCCGATGCGCGCCGCCGCCGCCACGTATGCCGCACAGCTCTCGCTGCGCACCGGTCGCGCCCGCGAGGCCGAGGCGGAGGCTCGCGACGCGCTCGAGCTTGCGAGCCCGAGCGCATGGTCGGCGAGCGCCACCCGAGTGCTGGTGGCCGCCCTTGGGGAGCGAGGCGCGTTCGACGAGGCCCGCGAGCTGCTGCGCGCCAGCGGCGGGGGCGACCTTCACACGCGCGCGCGGCTGGCGCTGGCGGAGGGCGATTTCGAGCGAGCGCACGCGGATGCCCGCGATGCCGGCGCGCGCGACGACCAGCGGGGCCGCCCGAATCCGGCCTTCGCCGGCTGGCGCTCGACCGCCTCGCTCGCGCTCGCCCACCTCGGCCGCCGCGAGGAGGCGGCGGCGCTGGCCGAGGTCGAGCTGTCGCTGGCGGAACGGTTCGGCGCGCCGGTGGCGATCGCCAGGGCCATGGTGGCGCGCGCCGTATCCGAGCGCAGCGACCAGGCACGCATCTCGATCTGCCGGCGGGCGCTGGCGTCGCTGGAGGCGAGCCGCGCCGGCGCCGAGCTCGAGTCCGTCCGTCTCCGGCTCGAACTCGGAAGCACGCTGGCGAGGCTTGGCCGGCGCATCGAGGGACGCGAGCTTCTCCGCCCGGCGCTGGCCGACGCCGATGCGGTCGGAGCCTCGCGGCTCGCCGAGCGCGCCCGCCGCGAGCTCGTCGCCACCGGCCTGCGCCCGCGCCGCGCGGCGCTCGAGGGCACGTCCGCGCTGACCCCCCGCCAGCGCCAGATCATCGAGCTGGCGGCCGCCGGCAAGCCCAACCGCGCGATCGCTCAGCAGCTGTTCCTCAGCATCAAGACCGTCGAGACCCACCTGGCCGCCGGCTACCGCAAGCTGGGAGTGAACACGCGCATGGACCTGAGCGCGGCCGTCGCCGGCCAGTCCCAGGGATAGCGCGGCGCCGCTAGCTCCTGGAAGGATCCGCCGCCGGGTTGCGTCACACACCCGATGACGTACGTCGTCGGCATCGATGTCGGCTCGCAGAGCGTGAAAGCGGTGCTGGTCGACGAGAGCGGCGCCACCCACGCGACCGCGAGCGCTCCCTGCGACACCCAGTATCCCGCGAGCGGCTGGGCCGAACAGGATCCACACCGCTGGGAGCACGCGATCACGCAGTCGGTGCGCGAGCTGCGGACGGCGGCCGGCGCACCGGGCTCAACCCGGACGCCTCCCACACCGCCCCGAAGGCGATGTGGCTCCGGGATGAGGAGCCGCACCACTTCCGCGCGGCCAGGTGGCTGGTCTCGACAGTCGGTTACCTCAACGGCTGGCTGACCGGCGAGGTCGTCCAGGACCACGCCGACGCGTCCTCGTCGCTGCTGTACGACCTGGCCTCGCGCGACTGGTGCAGCGAGCTCGTCGAGCTCGCTGGTCTGGACGAGTCCAAGCTTCCGGCGATCCGCCCGGCGCGCGAGGTCATCGGGCCGCTGCGGGCGGAGGTGGCCGATCAGCTCGGGCTCTCACGGCGCTGTCGCGTCGCCGTCGGAACCGGCGACGACCACGGAGCGGCGCTCGGCGCCGGCGCGGTCGCGCCCGGGATCGTGGTCGACGTGACCGGAACAGCCGAACCAGTGGCAGCCCCATCGCGGGAGCTGCTGCTCGACGAGCATCGGTTGGTCGAGACGCACGCCCACGCGGTCGACGGCATGCTGCTGATCGAGAATCCCGGCTTCGTCTCCGGGGGAAGCACGAGCTGGTGGGCCCGCGCGCAGGGCATCCCGCAAGGTGAGGTGTTCGCGCAGGCCGCGCTCGCTCCACCGGGGAGCGACGGCGCCCTGTTCCTGCCGACGCTGTCGGGGTCCACCTCGCCGCGCTGGAACGACCGGATGCGGGGTGCTTCGCGGGCATCGGGCTCCACCACGAGCTCGCCCATATGTCCCGCGCGATCCTCGAAGGCTGCTCGTTCGCACTGCGCGACATCGTCGACCGGTTCGCGGAGATGGGACTCGGCGGCGAGGAGATCAGGGTCGTGGGCGGCGGTGCCCGCTCGCCGCTGTGGCTCCAGATCAAGGCCGACGTCACCGGCCGGACGGTCCGCGTCGTGCACGGTGAGACGACCAGCGCCGGCGCCGCGATGCTCGCCGGTGTTGCCTCGGGGCAGTTCGCCGACCTGCCCGAGGCCGCGGCCCGGATGGTCCGGATCGCGGAGGAGCCGGTGCTCCCTCGACCCGAGGCGCGCGAGCGGTACGAGGAGGCGTATCGCGCCTACCGCCGGCTGTACGACGGGGTCGAGCAGGCCCTGGCCTGACCGCCCCGCGCAAGTGCGGGGCTGATCCCGGGGAAAGTTCAGGGACGCGGACCGGCACAACCAGGGAATCTCCCCATACCGCAATTGGGGGATGTTGGGCAAGCTGCAGACATGCCGAAGTACGTGCTCACGCACCGCCACCAGCCCGAGGAGTGCGCGATCGCGATCGCCTCGTGGAAGGGGTTCGTGAGCCCGCTGCGCCACGGGCGCCCGTTCGGTTCCTGCGCCCGGGGCGGCCACCAGATCTGGTGGACCGTCGAGGCCGAGGACGAGCACGCAGCGCTGTCGCTCCTGCCTCACTACGTCGCGCATCGGACCGTGGCGGAGGAGGTGCAGGAGGTGCCGCTGCCATGATGCTCGATCCGAACCGGCTGGGGGAGTACATCGGGCCGATGTACCGCGCCGCCTGGGCGCTTTGCGGCTCGCGCCACGACGCCGAGGACCTCGTCCAGGAGACGTTCGTGAACGTGCTCAAGCGTCCCCGGTTCGTTCGCGACGGCAGCGAGATCGGCTACCTGCTCCGCGCGCTGCGGAACACGTACTCGAGCGGCTACCGCAGCGCGATGCGCAAGCCGGCCGAGCGTCAGCTGTTCGAGGACGACGATCCCGCGGCCCCGTTCACCGAGCACGGCATCAGCTCGCGCGAGCTGATGGAGGCGGTGGCGAGCGCGCCGGCGCCGTATCGGGATGCCGTGATCGCCGTCGATCTGGTCGGCCTCTCTTATCGCGAGGCCGCTCGCTCCCTGCACACCCGCGAGGCCACGATCACGAGCCGGCTGCACCGAGGGCGCCAGCACATCGCCCGCGTCCTGACCGAGGCGACCGCAACCGTCGCCTGACCGGCCGGGCTCTCAGCGCAGCGCCGGCGCCGGCCTGGCGGCCTCCGATTGCTCGCCGGCGATGATCGCCGCGAGCGCAGCTCGCGAGCGCACGCCGAGCTTGTCGTAGATCCGGGCCAGGTGGCTCTCCACGGTCTTCTCGCTCACGAACAGCGCCCCCGCGACGTCTCGGTTGCGCTTGCCGGCGGCGACCAGCGTCGCGACCTCCCGCTCGCGCGGACTGAGCGCGGCGAGTCCACCGGCGGCGCCGCGAGTGTCGCGGATCCGCCGCGGCCCACGCCGGCCGAGGCGGCGCAGCTCCTGTGCCGCCGCATCGGCCTCGCGCAGCGCCCCGGCGCCGTACAGCGTGCGCTCGGCCTCCTCGAGCTCGGTGATCGCCTGCTCGGTGGAGCCGGCGCGTCCGAGGGCGGTGCCGATCAGCGCCCGGGCGCGGGCGCCGAGAACCGGGTTGCCGGCCGACTCCGCCAGCGGGAGAGCCTCCCTCGCCGTGTCGATCGCGGCCGCCGGGTCGCCGCGGGCGAGCAGCACCGCGGCCATGGCGCAGACCGCGGTGGCAGTGCGCTGGGGCAGCAGGCTCGACCGGGCGCGCGCGTCGGCCGTCGCCGCTGTCTCGGCGGCCGCGTCGAGCTCGCCGAGCGCGAGCAGCGTGCGGGTCAGGAGCTCCCAGCCGTTGCCGCCGCGAAGATCGAGCAGCCGCTGACCGGGCCCCGTCTCGACCGCGGCGAGCTCGGCTCGAGCCCCCGCCGGATCGCCGGCGGCGTTCAGCGCCGCGGCGAGATGTAGCCGCGACAGGCTCGAGAAGAACGTCTCGGTGAGGCGCTCCGAGCGCGCCACTGCCTCGCGCGCGCTCCCCAGCGCCCTCGACGTGTCCCCGGCGAGCGAGCACACCATCGCGTCCGCCCACAAGGCCCACACCGCGACCTGATCGTTGCCGGTCAGCACCGCGGCGTCGGTGGCGCTCTCGGCGACCGCCATCGCTTCGGCGATCCGTCCCTTCGTCACGAGCGCGTTCGCCTCGATCACCAGCAGGCCGGGGACCAGCGGGCTCTGGCCCGTCTTCTCCGCGAGCTCTAGGACGCGGCGCACGTACGCCAGCGCGTTGTCCGCGCGCTCGAGCGCGGCCGCCGCCTGCGCGATGTACCCGCCGACGTCGAGGTGCTCGGCGAGTTGCTCATCGGGCAGCGCGTCGTAGGCCACCTCGGCTTCGCGGAGCTCCACGAGGCCGACGCCGGGCCGGCCGAGCGAGCTGCTGGCCAGGCTGCACAGCGCCGCCCCCCATGTCCAGTAGAGCGTCTGGTCGCCGGCGCGAGCCCGGTCCGCGACGTCGCGCGCGATGTCGTACATCGCCGCGAACTCGCCCCGCCAGTAGTGCTCGAGCGCGAGCTCGATCGTCAGCCCGAGCGCGCCCGCGCTGCCCGGCGGCAGCCTCTGCAGCGTGCTCTCGACGAGCGCGCGCGACTGGAACGGATGCCCGTTCATGCGCCTGGCGAACGCGATCCGCGCCACCAGCTCCGCCCGCTCATCGACGCGCTCGGGCGGCAGCAGGCCGCTGACCGTGTCGAGCACGCCGAGCGCCTCGTCGTAGGCGCCGGCATAGGTGAGCGCAGTCGCCGCCTCTCCGAGCAGCTGAAGGCGCCGCTCGTCTTCGTCGGTGGGCGGAAGCAATCGCGCGGCGGCCAGCAGCCACCGACCGGCCGTCTCGGGCGCCCGCGGGGCAGCGTCGCGGCCCGCCTGCACGAGCAGCGAGATCGCCCGCTCGTCGCCGACCGCGGCGGAGCTCTCGACGTGGTGGGCGCGCGCGCCGACCGGAGCGTGAGCCGCCTCCAGCGCCGCCGCCGCCCGTGCGTGGGCCCCGATCTGCCAGCCCTGCGGGATCCCGTCGTACACCGCCCGCCGCACGATCGGGTGCCGGAAGCGGAACCGCCGCGGCATCTCGGTCGGCCGGATGAAGTCTGACTCGAGCAGCTCGTCGAGCGCGGCGAACACGGACGGCTCGCTCTGCTCTGCGATCGCGGCCACGAGCTCGGGCTCGAACGACTCGCCGGCGACCGCAGCCGCCTCGAGCGCGCAGCGCGACGCGTCGGAGATCGCGACCACGTCCTCGTGGATTGCCGCGAGCACCGCGCGCGGAACCGCCTCGTGCGAACGCGCGGCGACTCTCGGCGCCCGAATCCGCGAGAGGCCCGTCCTGACGAGCTGCTCGATGTAGAACGGGTTGCCGCCGCTCTCGCGGTAGAGCATCGCACGAGTGGTGTCGTCGATATCCGATCCGATCAGGCGCTCGGCCTCCTCCGGGGTGAGCAGCGCGGGCTCGAGGCGGCTCCCACGCCCCGCCCGTGCCGCCCCCTCGAGCGCCGCGAGCAGCCGCGATGGCGCCTGGCGATAGGCGACCGCCATCAACCCCGGCCCGCGGAAGCGGCGCAGCAGATGCGCGAGCATCTCCACCGAGGCGGCGTCCGCCCAGTGGACGTCGTCGAGCGCGAGCAGCAGCGGCTGGCGACGCGCCAATCGCTCGAGCACGCTCCGGACCGCGTAATGCAGCCGGTAGCGCTCGGCGCCCTCGCCCCGGCTCACCGGGCTGTCGGGGTCGCGCGGAAGCGCCGGGAAGATCGCGGCGAGCTCGCGCGGCACGTCGTCGTCGAGGGCGCGCAGCACCGCCGGCTCGAGCGATCCGAAGTAGTCGTTCAGCGCGTCGACGATCAGCCCGAACGGGATGTCCCGTTCGAACTCGGCCGCGCGGCCGTTCAGGACGAGATAGCCACGGTCCTCGCCACGCCGGCACAGCTCCGCGAGCAGGCGCGACTTGCCGATGCCGGGCTCGCCGACGATTTGCACGCACCAAGGGTCGCCGGCGGCCAGCTGATCGAGTGCTTCCTCGAGTTCAGCAAGCTCGCGAGCACGACCTACAAGCGCGCGCACATGGTCTGACTCCACTTAGTGTCTGTAGAAAAATAACTCGGTAGATTGCCATCCGGGATGCAACATGCCGACAGCGGTTTTAGTGACCGTGTGGCTTGATGATGTAGTTCCACTCGGGATGAAACTCGTGGCCGGCGATGTTGATGGTCTTGAACTCGGCGTTTGTGACGTTGATCTTGTCCGGGTAGGCGCTCTCGTCCAGCCGGGCGTACACCTCAAGCCCGGTGCTGTTCGTGGTGCCGGCGATCAGGTTGATGATCGTCTCCAGCGAGACCAGGGGTTTGCCGCGCCAGTTCATCGTGATGAACGAGAACAGGCGATGCTCGATTTTGTTCCACTTCGAGGTACCCGGCGGGAAGTGGCAGACCTCGATCTCAAGCTCGGTCTCGTCGGCGAGCTTTTGCAGCTCGACCTTCCACAGCCTCGTTCGGTTGCCGTTGGAGCCGCCGCAGTCGGCGGTGATCGTCAGCCGCGGCGCGGTCGGGTAGCGCTCGGATCCGAGGTACTGCCACCAGCTGCGGATCGAGTTGACCGCGAATTGGGCGGTGTCGTGATCGATCCCGACGTTGACATACCCCTCATCCAGCTTGAGGTCATAGACGCCATAGGGGATCGCCTTGCCGAGCTGCTTGTCCTTGAAATCGTGGACGCGGACCCGCTCGGGCTGTCCTCTCAGGCGCCATTCGCGGCCTGCGTTCTTGAAGTCGCCGACCAGCTCCTTCTTCTTGGTGTCCACGCTGATCACCGGCCAACCCGCCGCGACCGCCGCCGTCGCGGTCTGATTGATGTGCCCGAACTGCGCGTCGCGGTCCGGGTGAGAGGCCCCTTCCTTGGTCTTCACGTTGGCCTGCAGCGAGTAGCCCAACAGCCGCATGAACGCAGCGACCGAGGTGAAGTGCGCATCGTGGCCCATCTCGCGCAACGCGCCGGCGATCTGCCGCACACTCTTCGCCGTCCAGCGCAGGAGCGACTCGGGATCGCCGCGCGAGTCCTCATCGACCAGCCGCTCGATGTCATCCAGGATCGTCGGGTCGCTCTCAAGCAGCGACCTGCGACCGCCACCCCGACGACGCACCCGCCCCGGATCGAGCCGCTCACCCGACTCCAGCTCACCGATGCCCTTACGGATCGTGTCAATCGCCATCCCCGTCGCACGCGCCGTCGCCGTGATCCCGCCCCGGCCCGCAGCACGCGCCTCACTCGCAGCCCACAACCGGCGCTGACGCTCGTTCAACTCCGGCGCCATCGACCTGAACCGTTCACCGATCGCGGCTTCATCGATCACGCCTCAACAGTTCTACACAGACACCACAAAACCTGCTGAGTTATTTATCTACAAGCCCTTAGCGCCGATTTTCGCGTGGGGGGTTGAGCGGCGGCGGCTTGCTTGGTTGTGTCTGTTCGGGGGGCGCGAAACCTGTTGCTGTGCTGGGTTTTGGGTGCGAGAGCGCGTCGTCGGCGATGTCGAGTGGGGTCGGTCTCGGTGACTGGTTACTATCGGTCCTAGAAGTCCTCGGTGAATGGTGGGTCGCCGAAAGCGCTCGCCGCGAGCGAGTATCTGGCTCAGAAGGCGCGGAATCTGTGGCGTATCGCCATCCTGACTGAGGCTGGGTGGGCGTCTGGGGTGGTTCCGTCCGCCCGGTTAGCTGTACATTGGGATCGTCCAGTCAGCGAGATCGCTCCAACCTCGTTCTGGTGGTGAGTTCTTCGCCCGGCCCGCCGACGCGACCCAGCGCCGCTATGAGGCGCTGCGCGCGTATCTGTTCGAGGGCCGGTCGGCGGCCGAGGTTGCGCAGGCGTTTGGTTACACGGTCGAGACGCTGAACTCGACGTGCGCGACTTCCGCGCCGGGCGGCGCGAGTTCTTCGTCTCCTCGCGCCCGGGACCGAAGCGGGCGCCGGCCAAGGAGCGAGCGCACGGACGGATCGTCGAGCTGCGCGCGGCCGGACACTCGATCGACGAGATCGCACTGGTGCTCGGTCGGGAGGGGATGGCACTGAACAGCACCGGGATCGCGGAGGTGATAGACGAGGAAGGGTTCGGTCGGCTGTGGCGCCGAACCGAGGCGTTGCGCGGCGCGCCTCGGCGCGAGCAGCTGCCGCGCACCGGCGTGATCGACTTCGCGACCTGGCCAGAGCGGGTGCTGACCAAGCACGCCGGGCTGCTGTTGTGCATGGGCGACTGGTCGCGTTGGACCTACCAGCGATCGTCAAGGCGGCTGGGTATCCGGGCACGACCGTGATCCCGGCACTCTCATCGATCCTGTCGCTGCTGGCGCTCAAGCTCGCGAACATCCGCCGCACCTCGCACGTCGAGGATCTCGCGACCGACCACGGCGCGGCGCTGTTCGCCGGGCTCTCCTCGCTGCCGAAAACAACCGCGCTGACGAGCTACTCCTACAAGCTCTCGCACGAGCACCAGCACGCGTTCCTGGCCGCGCTCAACTCCGCGATGCTCCGCGCGGGGCTGATCGACGGTACCGACTTCGACCTCGACTTCCACGCTATCATGCACTGGGGCGAAGACGCCGCGCTCGAGAAACACTACGTCCCGAGCCGCTCGCAGCGCCCCGCTCGGTGCTGACGTTCTTCGCCCAGGACGCCGGCACCCACAACCTGATCTACGCCAACGCCGATATCTCCAAAGCCACCCAGGCCCGCGAGGTGATCGCTTTCTGCGAGCACTGGCGAGCGCTCACCGGCACCGACCCCGGGCTGCTCGTGTTCGACCAGAAACTCACCACCCAGGCCGTGCTCTCAGAGCTCGACCAGCGCGGCGTCACGTTCATGACGCTGCGGATGCGCTCCCCCGCCCTGATCCGCACATCGACGCGCTCGACCCGAAAGCGTTCAGGACGGTCCGCCTGGACCGCGACGGCAACTACCGCAAGCCCGAGGTCCTCGACGAAACCGTCCGGCTGTCGGATTACCCCCACCCGATCCGCCAGCTGATCGTTCGCGGCCTCGGCCGCGAGAGCCCGACGTGCTGATCACCAACCACACCACCGCCACCCCCAGTACCTGATCGAACGCTACGCCCGCCGGATGACGATCGAGCAACGACTCGCCGAACAGGTCCGCGCCTTCCATCTGGACTCACTCTCCTCCTCCGTGCCGCTCAACGTCGACCTCGACGTAGTGCTCTCCGTCCTGGCCTCAGCGATCTGCGCCGCGCTACGCCGCAGGCTCCCCGGCTACCACACCGCCACCCCCGACACCCTCCAACGACGGTTCCTCCAAACAAGCGGCGTCATCCACACCACCGACGACACGATCACCGTCCGGCTCGACCGCCGCGCCTACTCACCCGTCCTCCGCGCAGCGACCTCCCCGACACCACCGTCCTCTGGTGGAGCGGCCGCAGACTCACCTCGACTACGCCGAAAAGTAGGGTGATATAGCTGCGCGAAAATGGTTAGACCCCCGGGGATCATCAGGAGCGTACCCGGTGCGCCGGGCCGGCGCACGAATTCAGGGCGTATCCGTTTAGGGCTCGAGCGAAAGCTCGAGCTCGAGCTCGCCGCGGTGTGCACCGCGCGTGTTGAACCGAAGCCGCCGGAGCAGGGCACGCGCCGGCCGGTTCTCCCACAGGGTCGTGGCGGTGAGCAGCCTGAACCCGTTCTCGCGGGCCCGCTCGATGACCGCGGTCGCGAGCGCGGTGCCAATGCCGCGATTCTGAAGCTCGTCGACGACCTCGACGGCCACGTCCGCGACTCCCGGGCGACCGGCCTCCTGGACGTAGCGGGCGGTCCCGACGATCGATCCATCACGCCGATCGATCGCGGCCATCGCCACGTGCCGGAAGTGATCGACGTCGGTGAGGAAGGAAAGCTCCCGCGGCGTCAGCCGCGGCTTCGGGGTGTTGAAACGCATGAGGCGCGACTCGAAGCTCATCCGGCTGAACATCAACGCCATGCGGTCACGATCGCCTGGACCGATCGGCCGGAGCTCGAGCCCGGGCAATGGCATCCCGCCTCGCTCCTCGGACGTCTGATGACTCTTAATCATCATGAAAGAGCAAGACGGCCCGGTCCCCGGGATCCTTCCCATATGAGTGATCATGCGCCCTGGCGGGCCCGCCCGGAGCGGATGAAAATGTTTGTGCGCCGCTGGCCTGGCACGCCGGGAGCGGTTGAAATGTCCGACGGCCGCTTTGGTCGACGTCGGTCTTGCTTGGTGCCAGCGAGCCCGATTATGAGTGTGACGCGAGAGTCTCGGGCACCCCGAACTGTTGCCTTGAGCACGTGATTCAGACTCCACAGCATGAGGCTCTCCCGGGCGGTCATCCTGTTCTCCGAGACGTTGGGAGGGTTCGATGAATCGTTTGATCGAGCGGTGCGCGATGCTCGACATCCACAAGTCGCAGATCACTGCGTGTGTGCGCGTCCCGGACGACGCCGGCGGCCGCCGGCAAGAGGTCTGCGAGTTTCAGAGCACGACGTCGGGGCTGCTGTTGCTCGCCGACTGGCTGCGCAGCTGGGCGGTGACGGTGGTCGGGATGGAGTCCACCGGCGTGTACTGGCGGGCGGTGTACTACCTGCTCGAGGACGAGTTTGAGTGCCGGCTGTACAACGCTCGCCATCTTCGTCACGTCCCCGGCCGAAAAAGCGATGTCCAGGACGCCGAGTGGGGCTGTCAGCTGGTCGAGCACGGGCTGGTTCGCCCCAGCTTCGTTCCGCCCCGACCGCTGCGGGAGCTGCGCGATCTGGTCCGCTACCGCAAGGCCAAGATCCAGGAGCGTGTCCGCGAGGTCCAACGGGTCGAGAAGACCTTGCAGGACGCCGGGATCAAGCTCTCCTCGGTCGCCTCGGAGGTGCTCGGCGTCTCGGCGCGGCGGATGCTCGAGGCGCTGATCTCCGGCACGCATGACCCCGAGATCCTGGCTGAGCTGGCGAAGGGCACGCTACGCAAGAAGATCCCCGCCTTACGCGAGGCGCTCCAGGGCCGCTTCACCGGCCACCACGCGCTGCTGATCGGCCAGATGCTCGCCCAGATCGACTTCCTCGATGAGACGATCGCCACGCTGTCGGAGCGGATCGAGGAACTGACCCGCCCTTTCTCGCGTGAGCTCGAGCTGCTGGACACGATCCCCGGCATCGACCGGCGCGCCGCCGAGATGCTGCTGGGCGAGATCGGCCCCGACATGAGCCAGTTCCCGACCGAACATCACCTCGCGTCCTGGGCCGGGCTGTGCCCCGGTCAGCGCGAGTCCGGCGGCAAGCAGCACTCCGGCAAGACCCGCAAAGGCTCAAAGTGGCTGCGCGGCACGCTGACCGAGTCCGCCAAAGCGGTCGTACGCACCAAGGGCACCTACCTGTCCGCCCGCTACCACCGGATCAAAAGCCGCCGCGGCCACGCCAAAGCCACGATCGCGACCGCCCACAAGATCCTCACCGCCGCCTACCACGTGCTCCAGCAAGGCGTCCCCTACAACGAACTCGGCGAAGAGTTCTTCTACCGCCGCGACACCGAGAACACCGAACGCTACCGCCGCCGGCTCATCAAACAGCTCGAACGCCTCGGCCACCAAGTCACCCTCGAACCCCTACCCGAGGCCGCCTAACCGCCAGCGCTACCGACACCCCAAACGGCCAAGGAGGCCGTCGAACCCCCAAGCGCTGCTGCTCCCCAACGGCTATTTTCGATTCAGCGATCCCGATCTGGCCGGCCTCGAGTCAGGCGAAGGCTCTAGCGTGCCTGACCGGGGCGGCGGCGTGGTGCGCCCGCCCCGAGCAGGTCCGTACCGGGGTGCTCGCGGCGCTCGAGCGGCTCGGCGAGGCGCCCGAGCTGTACGCGGTCACCCGGGCCGGCGAGCTCGAGCCGATCGCGCTCTCAAACCGCCGGCAGGCATGGACCGTCGGGGCGCGCTGGGCGCTCGCCACGCGGTGGGACGGTCGCCGCCGGTGGTCAGCTCACGCGGCGTAGCGTTGCGCGGAGCGGGCCCGGGCCTTCGCCGCCTCGACCTCGCGATTCTTCGCCGGCGCCGGCGTTCGCAGGTCGTTCAGGAGCTGTTCGGAGGCCGCGGCCACGGCGTCGATCGCACGCGCGAACGCCTCCTCGTTGGCGCGCGAGGGCTTCGTGAAGCCGCTGATCTTGCGCACGTACTGGAGCGCCGCGGCTCTGACCTCCTCCTCGGTGGCGGGTGGATCGAAGTTGTAGAGAGTTCGGATGTTTCGGCACATGCGCCAAGCGTAAACGGCTCGCGTCGCGGGCTCATCCGTGAACAAAAGAGCCGCCCGGCGTGACGCCGCCGGAGCCGCCCGATTGTTGATCTTCAGCGCCAGATACCGCCAACTGTGCTGGAGCGGCGTGTGGACATGCCCTACGATCGCCGCCCATCGTCCACAGAGGAGAGGATGCATGCGTTCAGCAAAGCTTCGGCTCGCATCAGCGGTGGTCGTGGCCGCCGCCTCGATCGGCGCCTACGCCGCCGTCACCGCCGCGACCGCGGCCGCCGTTCCTGCTCACGCGGCGAAAGCCGCCCCCAGCATCAAGCGGTTCAACCTCAACGGCTACGTGATCGACACGGCCTACAGCCTCGGGCGCAACACCGGCAACACGTTCCAGCAGACGTACAAGAGCGGAACGGTCCACGGCGTCCCGATCAAGGGCCCGTTCGTCGGCACGAAGTTCCCGGTCGAGGACTACGTCGCGATGCCGATCGGCAATCACGAGATCTACGTGACCTGGCTCGATCCCAAGACCCACGCCCTCGTTGACGTGTTCGTGATGAACTTCGCCACGGGGATCGTCTACGACTACGCGCCCGCCGCCAAGCCCGAGAGCTCGGGCACGGTCACGGTCGTCAAGAAGGGCAAGAACCCGCTCCCGTAGGTCGGTCTGACCGCCGGCGCGGCGGCGACTGACACGCCGCCGCGCCGCGGACTGCTCTCTCGGCCGCAGTCGCGGGGGCACTCGCCAATCCGTGCAGGCGAACCGGGTTTTCCGCGCTGAACTCGGGCGCGTGTACATAAGCAGTGGTTGAGCACAAAACGCTTGAGCGGTAAATTGTGTGCCTACGACCGGGCGCTCAGTGTTCGCTCCACCGGGGTGCGCCGGGGGCCATGAGGGAGGTTGTCGATGGCGGTTGTGCCCATCCGTCGGATCCTCGACCCGGCTTTCGCCGAGCGCTACGGCGTCGCGGCGATCAACGTGGTCGACGATCTCACACTCGAGGCCGTGCTCGCGGCCGCGACCGAGCTCGACTCGCCGCTCATCGTTCAGACGTCGGTGAAGACCGTCAAGTCGATCGGCGCCAAACCGCTCTACAGCATGTGGCGAGCCCGGGCAGACGAGGTGCCGGTGCCGGTGTCGCTGCATCTCGACCACTGCCCGGACCGTGACTGGATCAGCATCTGCCTCCGGGCCGGGTGGAACTCGGTCCTGTTCGACGGGTCCCACCTCGACGTCGCCGAGAACACCCGGCAGACGATCGAGGTCGTCGCCGAAGCCGAGCGCCACGGCGCACAGGTCGAGGGCGAGATCGAGACCGTGCTCGGCGTCGAGGACGGCGTGGGCTCCGACGAAGCCGGCGAGGTTCACCCCGTCGAGGTGTCCGCGCGGTTCATCGAGGAGACGGGCGTGTACTCGTTCGCGCCGGCCATCGGCACCGCCCACGGCCTGTACAAGAGCTCGCCCGAGCTCAAGCCCGAGCGCGTCACCGAGCTGGTCGACCTGCACCCGATCCCGATGGTCCTGCACGGCGGCACCGGACTCACCGAAGCGCAGTTCAGCGACCTGATCTCCCGCGGCTGCGCCAAGGTGAACATCTCGACGGCGCTGAAGATCGCGTTCGTGGATGCGCACCGGGAGTACCTCGAGGCGAATCCCGGCAAGCACGATCCGCCGGCGATGCTCAGCCACGTCAGGGCGGCGGTCAAGAAGATGGCCGAACACCACATCGGCATGTTCGGGTCCGCGGGGCGGGCGAGCGCACTGTCCGCGTCGGTCAGCTGAGCAATGCCCGCACTGATCTTCGATTGCGACGGCGTGCTCGCCGACACCGAGCGCGACGGTCATCGTCCCGCCTTCAACGAGACGTTCGCCGAGGTCGGATTGCCGGTGAACTGGTCCGAGGAGGAGTACGGCGAAAAGCTCAAGATCGGGGGCGGCAAGGAGCGCATGGCCTCGCTGTTGACCGACGAGTTCGTGCGCGTCAACGAGCTCCCCACCGACGCTGACGGGCAGCGGGAGCTGCTCGCGGACTGGCACCGGCGGAAGACCGTCCGCTACAAGGCGATGGTGCTCGCGGGCCGGCTGCCCGCCCGCCCCGGCATCAGACGGATCGTCGAGGAGGCACTCGGCGCCGGCTGGGCGCTCGCGGTGGCATCGACGTCTGCCGAGGAGTCGGTCAGAGCGGTGCTCGAGCACGCGGTCGGAACGGACAATGCGGCCCGGTTCGGGGTGTTCGCCGGCGACATCGTTGCGGCCAAGAAGCCGGATCCGGCGATCTACACGCTCGCGCTCGAGCGGCTCTCGCTCGCGCCTGGCGATGCGCTCGTGATAGAGGATTCGCGCAACGGATTGCTCGCGGCGGTCGGCGCCGGGCTGCGTTGCGTCGTCACGGTCTCGAGCTACACCACCGACGAGGACATGAGCGAGGCCGTGCTGGTCGTCACCAGCCTCGGCGATCCGGACGAGCCGGCGGTGGTTCTGGCAAATCGCGGCGCCGCGGACCCAGGCGAGCTCGTCACGCTCGCGGATCTCGACGCGTGCCGAACCCAACCCCTACGCGACAAGGAGGCTGTATGAGCGATAAGGCGCCGCCGTCAGGCGCCGCCGACACATCCGGTAACGCGCTGACCCGCGCGGAGATGGTCGTGCGGGTCATCGCCCAGACCGCGGTCGACAACGAGACCTACTTCTGCGAGCTCGACGCCGTGGTCGGCGATGGCGACTTCGGGTACTCGCTCGCGCGCGGCTTCGAAGTCGTGCTCGGCGACTGGGACTCGATGGAGTACAGCGACGTGAGCGGCTTGCTGAAGAAGACCGCGATCGTCCTGTCCAAGCGCATCGGCGGGACGTCGGGTCCGATCTGGGGAACCGCGTTCCTCCGCGCGGGCGGGGCGCTCAACGACGCACCCGAGCCGACTGGCGAGCAGGTGATCGCCGCGATGCGGGCCGCGATCGAGGGAATCAGGCAGCGCGGCAACACGGATCTCGGCGACAAGACGCTGCTCGATGCGCTGGTCCCCGCGGTCGACGAGCTCGAGGCCGCGCTGCCCGAGGGCGGGGAGAGCGCACTCGAACGGGCCGCAGCGACGGCGCGCGAGAAGGCCGAGGCGACGAAAGGGATGGTCGCGATGCGAGGACGGGCCTCGTACACCGGCGAGCGCAGCCGGGACTCGGTGGACGCGGGAGCGATCGGCATCGCGGTGATGTTCGAAGCGGTGAGCAAGGCCTGGCAGGAGGCCGAGCTCGAGCTGGCCTGACGGTCACGGCGGCAGGCGGGTGAGGGGCGCGGGTTGGACGCTGGCGAGATCCGTTCAGCGCGGTTTAAGAGGCAGGACACTCGAGAGGAGATCAGGTGAAGAAGTTCGTCAATGACCCGCAGCAGTTCGTGCCGGAGATGCTGAAAGGAATCGAGCTGGCCAACCCGGGCTCGCTCAAGTACGTCCCCGAGTACAACCTGATCATGCGGGCCGACGCCCCGCGCGAGGACAAGGTCTCGATCGTCCAGGGATCCGGGTCGGGCCACGAGCCGGCCCACGTGATGGTCGTGGGCAAGGGCATGCTGGACGCCGCGTGCCCCGGCGACGTATTCGCGGCTCCGCCGTCGGACTACGTGTACGAGACCACCAAGCTGCTCGCGAGCCCGAAGGGCGTGCTGCACATCATCAACAACTACACGGGCGATCGCATGTCGTTCGACATGGGACGGGAGCTGGCCGAGGCCGAGGACATCAAGATCGCGACGATCGTGGTCGACGACGACGTGGCGGTGAAGGACTCCACCTACACCGTGGGCCGCCGCGGCGTGGCCGGCAACTTCTTCGTGATCAAGGCCGTCGGTGCGGCGGCCGAGCGCGGCGCCGATCTCGACGATCTCGTCAAGCTCGGCGAGCGCGTGAACTCGGTCACCCGGACGATGGGCATGGCGCTGACGTCGTGCACGCCGCCCGCCAAGGGCTCCCCGCTGTTCGAGCTCGGCGACGACGAGATGGAGATGGGCGTCGGCATCCACGGTGAGCCCGGGCGCAGGCGGGAGAAGCTCGCGAACGCAAACGCGATCATCGACGAGCTGCTCGAGGCCGTTGCCTCCGATCTGCCGTACTCGTCGGGCGACGACGTCGCGCTGATGATCAACGGGCTCGGCGGCACGCCGATCTCCGAGCTGTACATCCTCTACGGCAGGGCTCATCAGCAGCTGGCCGACCGTGGGGTCAACGTGACGCGCAGCTACGTGGGCGAGTACTGCACCTCGCTCGACATGGCCGGCGCATCGCTGACGCTCGTGAAGCTCGATGACGAGCTGAACGAGCTGTTCGACGCGCCCGCCGAAGTGGCGGTGCGCATCTTCTAGTCGTGAGGTCGCGGGTCGGTGCCGGCGGGGTTTGCTCGCCGGCACCGACTGTTTGAGTCGAGTGCCCGCGCGTTGCACACCTCCCCGGTATCGCTGTTTATCGCTCGGCACGGCGAGACGGTCGACAACGCCGACGGTCTGATCGTCGGCCGGCGCGATCCGCCGCTGTCCGAGATCGGTCGGGAGCAAGCGGCGCGGCTCGCTGAGCAGGTGGCCACGCTGGGGGTGGTCGCAATCTGGTGCTCTCCGCTGCTGCGGGCCCGGCAGACCGCGACGGTCGTCGCCGACGCGATCGGTGTCGGGCCGACGATCCTGGACGACCTGATCGAGTCCGCGCGGGGCAGCTGGGAGGGCCAATCGGTCGCGCACCTCGCCAGGACCGAGCCCGCGCTCCACGCCGCGTTCGAAGCCGGTGAGAAGGACTTCGCGTTCCCCGGCGGCGAGTCGCTGCTCGACCAGGTGAAGCGCACTCGCAAGGCCCTCGATCTCGTCACGTCTGGCCCGGGGCCCGCACTGGTGGTCGCTCACGCGGGAACGATCCGCGCTGCCCTGATCGCCTTGGGTAGGGCCGCACCGCCCGAGCGCGAGATTCCTCACGGCGAAGCGATCCCGTTGACGTGGGTGGCGGACCAGCGCTGATCGCGTACGCCGGCCCCCGGGTGCGGCCGGCGTGCATGGATTCCGCCACCCCTGGTTCAAAAGCCGCCCGAGCGGGCAGAAATGTCGTGTCTCCTCCCCACCGGCTCGGACCGATGAGCGACAGACACATCCGCGCGATGCTCCGCGGCGCCACCGCGGCGAAGCTCCTCGACGGCTGGCAGGGGCCGCACCTGACCGAGCGCACCTACTGCATCGCGCCCCCCCACGCCGCGGCGATGGAGCGCCCGCTCGACTACGTGATCGGATACTGCGAGTTGCTGGCCGCAGCCGGCGTCGAGCCGCTGTACCGCGAATCCGAGCCGCTGTTCTAGGCGGCAATCGCAGCGCCCTGCCCGGTTACTTCCGCGTGGCGATCAACCGGCAGCCGACGGCCGGCAGGAGTCCGCTCGCGATCAGGTCGACCTCGGCCTCGTACAGACTGGGGCGCAACTCCCAACGATGCAGGTAGGGACCCGGTACCGGCGGCCCGAGGTCGAAGTGCGGCTTGAGCGCGGCGAGCATCCTCTCGAGCGGGTGTATGTGCTCACGCATGTGGCCGAGGATGTCCTCGTGTTCATTTTGTTCGTGTGCGTCGGCGCCGAGCGCTTGGCGCTGTGAGGTCCACCACCGGATCGCCCGCTCGTCGTAGCGGTCGATGTCGAACTCGTCGATCACCAACAGTCCTCCGGGCGGGAGCATCGTCGCGAGGTGCGCGCAGGACTCTTCGAGCGGATCGACGTGATGCAGCGCGACCACCGAGACCGCCGCATCGAACGAGCCTCTCGCCTCGAGCAGCGAGCAAGGCTGCACTATTCCGCCGGGTTCGGCCGCCGGATCGACCGCGGTAACCGCGTACCCCGCATCGCTCAGCGCGACCGCGAGCTCCCCGCGCCCGGCCCCGACCTCGAGCACGCGCGCCGGTGGCGCCGGCAGCGCGGCCCTCACGAACGCCTCGAGCTCACGAGTCACCACGTTCGTTCAATCCCCGCGGACACCGTGCAGCACCATAACCTGAGCTGCAGAGATGCGACTCGCAACCTACACGTTCGACGATGACGGGAGCATCCCCAACTCTCCCCTCCCCGTGCTGCTCTACCACGGCGCGCTCGACGGCGCGGCGGACGCTGCCGACTACGAGGAGCTGTTTGCGGGCCACGGCTGGCTGGGCGCGTGGCGCGACGGGATCTTCCCGTTTCACCACTTCCATTCGACCGCCCACGAGGTGCTCGGGATCGCCCGGGGAACGGTCGACGTCACGCTTGGCGGGCCGAACGGTCGTCAGCTTGCGCTTGCCGCCGGCGACGTGGTCGTCCTGCCCGCAGGAACCGGCCACTGCAACACCGGTTCGAGCGCCGACCTGTTGGTCGTCGGCGCCTACCCGAACGGGATGCGTTGGGATCTGCGCCGCGGCGATCCGGCCGAGCGGGACGAGGTGCTGGCCAACATCGCCCGCGTCCCGTTGCCCGGGCTAGACCCGGTCCGGGGACGGGACGGACCGCTCGTAGAGCTGTGGGCCGGGACCGAGTGACCTGCCGCCCTCCGTTATAGCCGGCGGCCGCTCCGATCCGTCGCGCCCGCTCCCCACGCGGGGGGCGTGCTCGTACACGGCCGTTTCGTGCGCCGATCTTGCGGTTTCCGACTCGCCTCGGCTGGGAAACGTTCAAGGTGTCCTGTAGGTCGCTCGGAGGTGGGTGTTGATGGGTCATCGACGAATCGCAACTGTCGTCACCGTGCTTTGCGCCGCCGCCTTTGCCGCGGCACCGGCCGGCGCGTCTGCCGGCGCGTCCGCCGCGCGACACGGCGCGCGCTATCCGGATGAGCCGCTCGCTGTCGGAACCGGGGGTGCCGTCGCTTCGATGGACGTCGGCGCCAGTCGGGCCGGCATCGACGTGCTCCGCCGAGGGGGCAACGCGGTCGACGCCGCCGTCGCGACCGCTAGCGCCCTCGGGGTGACCGTTCCGTTTGTCGCCGGCCCCGGCGGCGGCGGCTTCATGGTCATCTACAACGCGCGGACGCACACGGTCACGACGATCGACGGTCGAGAGACCTGCCCGTCGGCCTGCACGACGAGCCTGTTCATCGACCCGACGACGGGCCAGCCGATGAACTACACGGCGGCGTCCGATCAGCCGCTTTCGACCGGCGTGCCGTCGAACGTCGCCACGTGGGCGACCGCCGCGCGCAACTTCGGCCGGCTGTCGCTCGGCGCTGACCTGCAACCGGCCATCGCCCTGGCCAACCACGGTTTCGCGGTCAACTTCGACTTCAACCAGCTCGAGCAGTCGGGCCTGTCGACGTTGCAGGCATACCCGGCGAGCCGGTCGCTCCTGCTCACTCCGTCCGGTGATCCGCTACCGATCGGGACTTGGCTGCGCGACCCGGACCTAGCGCACACCTACCAGCTGCTCGCGCGCCGAGGTCCGTCCGCGCTGTACGACGGGCCGATCGGACGGGCGATCGTCCAAGCGGACGATCATCCCGTGCTCACCCCGGGACAGACGATCGTCACGAACCCGGGCATCATGACGATGAAGGATCTGCAGTCCTACCGCACCAGGATCCTCGCGCCTACCCGGGTGGACTACCGGGGACTGAGCGTCTACGGGATGGCGCCGCCGTCGAGCGGCGGGTCGACCGAGGGAGAGATCCTCAACATCCTGAACGGCTACCCGCTCGGCTCCGAGTCGCGCGTGGAGGCCCTGTTCCACTACCTCGAGGCGTCGCGGCTCGCCTACGCCGACCGCAACGCCTACGTCGGCGACCCCGACTACGTGCACGTGCCGCTGGCCGGTCTGCTCGATCCGGCGTTCGCGGCGACGCGTCGCTGCCTCATCGGCAATACCGCGCTCACGTCGCCGGTCGCGGCCGGCTCGCCGTTCGCACCGTTCTCGGGCTGCAGCGGCACCCCCGCGTCAACCCAGTCATCCTCGGCGTCGCCAGAGGCCCATCACACGAACAACATCGTCACCGAGGACAAGTGGGGCGACATCGTCGCCTACACGAACACGATCAATTTCTTCGGCGGCAGCGGCCAGGTCGTGCCCGGCTACGGCTTCCTCCTCAACGACGAGCTGACCGACTTCGACTTCGCCCCGTCCTCGCCGGGCGCTCATGACCCGAATCTGCCGGCGCCCGGCAAGGAGCCGCGGTCGAGCATGGGCCCGGTCATCGTGCTGCGGAACGGCCGTCCCGAGTTCGCAATCGGCGCCGCTGGGGGCTCGACGATCATCACGACCGTCGTCCAGATCCTCATGAACCACGTCGACTTCGGGATGAGCCTGCCCGCCGCGCTCGCGGCGCCCCGGGTGAGCCAGACGAACTCGTCGTCGAACAGCTCGCTGGCCGAGCCGGACTTCTACAACAGCGCGCTCGCCCAGCAGCTCACGAGCCAGTACGGCGAGAAGTTCTCGCTCGCCACCGGGTCGATCCTCCCGCTCGACAACTATCCGGGGGATGCGACCGCGCTGCAGATGCTCGGGCACGGCAGGGCCGAGGCGATCGCCGAGCCGGTGCGTCTCGGCGGCGGTAGCGCGCTCGTGGTGCAACCGAGTCCCAGGTGAGGTTGCGCCGGCGGGCCGGCGCCGATGCGGATAACGGCGGCGTAACACCGTTACGCCGCCGTTATAGATCCTCACGTACAACCCAGGCCGGCGGCCGACCGAACGACCGGCGCCGGCGTGATGCACGACACCAGCACGCTTGAAACGCTCGGCGACCATTGCCGTCGCCTCTCCGTTGTCGTCGTCACCATTTGTTGCGCGGGGACGATCGCCGCGTGTGGCTCATCGAGCAAATCCGAGACGACGATCGCCTCCAACGGCAACAGCCAGGGGATCAAGTTCGCGGCCTGCATGCGCGCGCACGGCGTCCCGGACTTCGCCGACCCGACCGGCGGCGGGATCCAGGGCACGGCCGGATCAGGGGTCGATCCGGCGTCGCCGGCCTTCAAGACCGCTCAACAGCACTGCCAAGCGCTGCTGCCAAGCGGCCAGGGTCCGGGACAAGCGACCTCCGAGCAGGCGGCACGGGCTCTTGCGCTCACCCGGTGCATGCGCGCGCACCGTGTGTCCGGCTTCCCCGACCCGACCAGCTCGCAGCCGTCAATCACCTCGGGTGCCTACAGCGTGATCTGGGGCCGTCCCGGGGCTTACGTCGCGGTACCGATCACGATCGACATGCAGTCGCCGACGTTCAGGCAGGCGGCGACCGCATGCAAGGCTCCGTTCTGAGCCTCGCGGGCGCCGCGCCCAAACCGGAGGCTCAGTCGGGGATCGCGGCGACGTCCGGGACAACGATCCCGAACAGGTCGGAGATGGCGGCGAGGCTGGCAGCCTGGAGCGCCTCGGACGATACGACGCCAGTCGGTCCCGGCAGCGCGCGGGTAGCGGTGGCGCTGGCGACGACAGTCGGCGCGTATCCCAGGTTGAACGCCCCCCTTGCCGTGGAGTTCACGCACATGTGCGTCATGAACCCGGCGAGCAGCAGGTTTCGCGCTGAGGCCGCCTTGAGCCGATCGTCGAGCTCCGTTTGAACGAACGAGTTCGGGAAGTTCTTCACGATCACGGTCTCGTCGCCCTGCGGCGCCACCCGCTCGACGATCTGCCCAATCTCGGCCCGTATGTCGTAGAGCGAGCCCTCGCCGTCGTCGTGCTCGATGTGCACGATCGGGATACCCGCTGACCGAGCCCGTTCGAGGAGCTTGGCCGCCTCATCCAGAGCGGCCGCCACCCCGTCGAGCTCCATCACCCCCCGCGTGTACGTGTTCTGGCAGTCGATCATGATCAACGTCGAGTCCGCCAGGCTGGGCGGGGTCGACGGCAGGCCGGCGAGGGTTCGCAAGGTCGTGGGCGCGGGCATAGTTGGTCCTCTCCGGGGGTTCTGGCTGCGAGGAATCTACTCGCAGCACCGCCGCCGATGCCAATTACGCCGCGGGGCTCACTCGTCGCTGTCGTCGTCCTCGTCGGCGCCGAAATCGTCGAACGGCGCGACCTCGCCGGCGAGCAGGCAGTCGAACTCGCGGTCCCAGTCGACGGGGTCGGCCAGGTGGACGCTGAGCGTCGCCAGGTCGACGTCTAGGGCCGCGAGCTCGTCTTGTAGGAGCGCGCGAGCGTTCTCGTCGAGGTCGGGCCCGCGAGTCTCGAGGGCGCGTGCGACATCCGCGATGGCGCCCCCCGACCAGGCGATCAGCCGACGCAATTCCCAGACCAGCTCACCGTCGACGGGATCGGCCGCCGACCCCGGATCCAGCCGCGGATAGGTGGGGTGCTCGTGCCTGTGAACAACGAAGCGAATCTCAGCGGCCCTCACGTCGTCCCCGTCCAGCTCTTGGAGTAGCCGGTCGCACATCACCGCGAGCGCCTGGGAACGTTCATCCGGGAGCGGCACGAGCTCGCGTTCGCGAGCGTTCCCGTCGCCGTCGCCGTCGGCGTCGCCGTCGGCGTCCGGAGGAGCGGGCGTGATCGGTTTCATGTCAGATGTCGCATCTGCAGTCTGAGGTAACTCACCGTCCGTGGATTGCCGCGCGCCACGGATCTGGGTCAAGGCATCGCGCCACCGGCGGAGCAGCGCCTTCAGCTTGGTGGAGGCTTGTGCGTCGGTGCCTGGAAAGTTGTTGTTACCGCGGGTGATGCTCATCGTTACCGCCTCGCTCCGACAGTGCGTCCCGGTTGTTCGGGCCACGCGGTTGGGTCGCTGTGTCTACATGAGGTACTTCCGGTGTAGCAACCGGGTTACCGACACAGACGCAAGACTTACCGAACTCATAAGCTCGGACGAATCTGCGTGGCTAGCGACTCGGTGGACCGTCCCTGCGCTCGAGCACATCGAATGACCACACCTCGCTCGACGTCCCGACCGGGCCCCTCTGGCGATGCTGAGAATGCCCGGCCGCAAAATCGGAGCTTTCGAGCCAGGCTCGGAAGTCCTCCTCAGAGCGCCACCGGGTCACGACCAGACACACCTCGCGGTCGTCGTTCGGCCGGAGCAGCTCGAACCCCTCGAAGCCGGCCGCGCCCTCGACCTTGCCGGCTCGTGTCGCGAACCGCTGCTCGAACTCCGGGAAGCGTTCCCGCGGCACGGTGATCGCGTTGATCTTGACGACGGACATCAAGCAGATCCTAGGGCCCACCGGTCCCGGGAGATAACCGGACTCGTCGGTCCGCTACGATGGCGGCATGGCTGATGCTCCAGCACAAGCATCGGAGCCCGAGGGGCTCGATCGCGAGACGCTGATCGTCGCCGGCGTCGTGATGCTGGGGGCGGTCATGTCGATCCTCGACACGACCGTGGTCAACGTGGCCATCGATCACCTGGCGGTCGTGTTCCACTCTTCGCTGACCACGATCCAGTGGGTGATCACCGGCTACACGCTGGCGCTCGCCGCGGTGATCCCGGTCAGCGGCTGGGCGGCGGACCGGTTCGGCACCAAGCGCATCTACATGTGGTCGCTGGTGCTGTTCACGCTCGGGTCGGTGCTGTCGGGCCTGGCGTGGAGTGCGGGCTCGCTGATCTTCTTCCGCGTCCTGCAGGGATTCGGCGGCGGGCTGATCATGCCGGCGGTGATGACGATCATGACCAAGAAGGCGGGTCCTCACCGGATGGGCCGCGTCATGGGAGTGCTCGGCGTTCCCATGTTGATCGCGCCGATCCTGGGCCCGATCCTCGGCGGGTGGCTCGTCGACAACGCGTCCTGGCGCTGGATCTTCTTCATCAACCTGCCGATCGGGATCGTCGCGTTCATCCTCGCACTGATCGTGCTCGAGCCCGATCAGCCACAGCCGGCCCACCGGCTCGACTGGCTCGGGATGCTGCTGCTCTCACCCGGGCTGGCGGTGTTCATCTTCGGCCTGGCCGAGTCCTCGACCTATGGGTTCGGCTCGGTGCGCTCGTGGGGACCGACCCTCACCGGCGTCGTGCTGATCGCCGCCTGGTTCATCCACAGTTGGCGCACCCCGAACCCGCTCATCGACCTGCGGACGTTCGCGCACACGCGCGCGGGGGCGGCGGCCGGCACATTCCTGCTGTTCGCCATCTCGGTGTTCGGGACGATGCTGCTCGTCCCCCTCTACTACCAGGCGGTGCGCGGCGCTTCGGCGCTCCAGGCCGGCCTGCTGCTCGCGCCGGGCGGCTTCGGCGCGATGTTGATGATGCCGCTCTCAGGCCGCCTGACCGACCGCTACGGACCCACCTGGCTCCCCGCCACCGGTCTCCCCTTCGTCGCGGTCGGGCTGATCCCGTTCGTGTTCGTCGGCGCCCACACTTCCTACGTTTTGCTGTGCGCCGGCAACTTCGTCCAGGGCCTGGGGATGGGCCTGGCGATGATGCCGAACATGACCGCCGCGATGCAGGCGGTCCCGGCCGCCGCCATCGCTCGGACGAGCACCGCGATGAACATCATCCGCCAGGCCGGGGCGTCGATCGGCACCGCCGTGCTGTCCGTGATCCTCGCCTCGGCGATCACCAGCAACCTCAGCGCGATCCTCGGCAGCAGCGCCTCGGGTTCACATTCAGGCGGGATCGCCGCCCTCCAGCACCTGCCCGCCCGCGCGCACGCCGCCATCGCCGGTCCGCTGGCCGACGCCTTCGCCTCAACGTTCCTGTGGGCACTCGTGCTCATCCTCGTCGCGCTCATCCCGGCCGTCGGAATGGCGCTCTCGGGCTGGCGCCGTCCGCTCACCTCGCCCGTCGGGAGCCGCCCGATGGTGCTCGAGTAGCGCTCGCCGATTTACGCCGGGCTCGCGGCCACGTCCGCGGGCGGGGCCGAGAGCGGTTCGCGCGCGCTCCACTTTGACACCGCACCGGCCTGCACCAGGCGGGGGCGCAGTCGCACGTAGGCGTAGAAGCCGCCGAGGCCGCGAACCCAGAGCGCGATGGCGTGGTAGAGGAGGACGGCCGACGCGGCGTGGACGGGGGAGGCGCCGCACAGGACGAGCGCTCCGGTGAGGCCGGCGTCGAGCACACCGATGCCGCCGGGGATCGGGAGCGTGTTGGCCAAGGATGATAGGGCTGGGGGGGGGGGGGGGTGGGGGGTGTGTGGGTGGGGGTTGGATGCGCGGAGCGGTGGGGGTGTTGTGGTGGAGTTGGGTGGTGGCGAGCGGGGGCAGCAGGGGCAGGAGAGCAGGTAGTGGGGGTGGGGGGGAGTGGGGCGACTGTGGTGGGCCCAGCGAGTGCGGCGGGGGCGTACGGCAGCGGCGTTGACGCGCGTGAGGAGAACAGAGCGCTGAGCGACGGACGATCAGCGGTGGCTGGGTAGGGGTCAACACGCTGACGGCGTAGCGACGCGCGGGAAGCAGCGCGCAGCTGCGAGGTCAGGCGAGGGCCGGGCGTCGCGGCGCTCCACGCGGTCGAAGAACGCTGTAGACGACGACGAAGCTGATGTCAGACGCGAGCTCGAGCGCACGCGACGCATCCAGAAGGGGTTGACGCGCTCGATCGAACGCACCGCCGCAGGCTTCGGGAGCGACAGCACACGAGAGCGCCAGAGACCGAGGAGCCCCGCGAGGTGAGCCGCCGGCCAGAAACGGCGGCCGTCACCCGGCGCGTCGGGTCTGGGCCTGGGTCGGGGTCGTTGCCATCGCAGTGTGACTGTTCGCCGGTTGGTGAGGGCCGATTTCGGTCTTAGGGTTTGAAATCGGCTGCCGGCAGCCTAGGTCTGGACGCGCGTTCTGTCATCGGCGCGCGGGTTGATCTTCACCCCACCCGGCACCTCCACTTGGGTGGATCTCTCCACCCACGGGTTGACGCGCAGCGCCTCAGCGGCGGACGGTGAGCGGATACAACGTCGCCACCAGCCTGCTCCGATCGGCCACTCGCCGTGCTGCCCGGCTCGCGTGAGGCGAGACCGGGCGGAAGTCGAGTCCGTAGGGAAGTGTCCAGCGAACAGCCCGTTTAGTTCCCCAGGCCGGACCGGCGGAGAGGTAGAACGACGTGCTGTCGTCGAACTGGTCGAGGAGCCGCCCACGCTCACCCTGTATACGCCGGGCGCGATCCGCCCTGACCCCCGGGCTGGTGGAGGTGTCGACACCGGGTGTCGAGGGGGAGGTGGTAGCGGCGTGGTGCCGGTGGCCGGTCCCGAGTCAGTAGGCACGAGCTGGGCCTCAGGTCAGCGTGTTCCTTGCTCTGACCTGGCGCGAGCATCCTTGGTGAAGGCGCGCAGCTGCCGGCGGCTCGCCCGTGTACGGGGTCGTGGACGTACCCCTCGATCACGTCGGCCCCGCGACGCTACCGCGGTTGGTGTCCTTGATGACCACGGTCACCGTGCCGTCGCGCCCCGGGTGCTGACGATGCGCGTCGAACGACGTGTATGAGAGTCCGTAACCAAACGGGAACAGCGGCGTCTCGTGATGGGTGGTAGTAGCGGTAGCCCACGTCGACGCTTCGTGTAGCTCCCTGCTCGAGCTGGTCGAAGTCGTCCGACGTACGCTCCCCGGGTCGGTGAGGCCGGGGTACTCCGCCGGGGTGGCCGGTCCTTGATTGGGGCTGGCCGGGAACGTGATCGGCAGCTTGCCCGAGGGGTCCGAATCGCCGAACACCAGCGACGCCAGAGCGGTGCCGAACGTCGCTCCAGGCTCCCACATCTCGAGGAGCCGTCGACGTGGTTCAGCCACGGCATCGCCACCGGTCCTCCGGTCAACACAACGACCGTGTGGCGGTTAGCGGCCGCCACGGCGTCGATCAGCGCGTTCTGATCCCGGGCAGCGACAGGTTCTCGATGTCATGCCCCTCACCCGCCTCGCGCCCGGCGACGCGATCGCGACGTCGGCGTGCGGGCCGCCTGGGCCGCCTGCTCTATCAGCGTCGGGCGGTGGACGGCGGGAGCGCCGCGCGAGTGCCCTCGTCCCGAGGACGTGTTGATATGGCGGTGATATCGGCCGTGGTCGCGACGCGGCCGCCGCCGCCATCGGGGGTAGTCGAGCCGATCGACCCGGGCGCCGGCCTTCAGCGGCCGGTCACGTGGTGATGTAGCCGAAGTCATCCCGTACCGCTGCTCGACGAGCTGCGCCCACGAACAGCTTCGTCCCCGACTCGGTCACGAGAAGTTGTATCCGGTCGTCGGCGGCGTGTCCCTGGTGGACTGCGTTGTTGCTGGCTGCGTGGGTGGTCGGGGGCGGGGGGGGCGGGGGGGCGGGGGGGGTTGCGGTGCGGGTGCGGGGTGTGTCAGGGGTGGTGGGCGTGCGCGTGTGGTGGCGGGCCGGCGGGGGGGGGTGGCGAGGGTGGTGCGTCGCGGCGGGGCGCCGGGTCGGCTGGTGGTGGTGCGGTCTGGTCTGCGGCGGAGCGGTCCCCAGCGCGCCGGTACCGCTCTGCGGTGCGGTGTCGGTGCTGGTTGGCCGGTTTCGCGGCGAGCCGTTTGTGCTGAGGCTGCTCGGTCGGACGGACGGGGGTGCGTCCCGTCACCGCGATGGCGCGTGCGGTGACCGATAGGCAAAGTGCCCTGGTCCTGAGCAGCCCGCGGCTCTCGATCGCCGCCGCGTCGCCTCATGAGCACCCCGTCGCCGATGCCGGTGTTGGTCGGCGGGAGGCGTCGTCTGGTCGTGGAGGCGCGCGTCGCCTCGTCGCGGCGGCTGGCTGTGTGTCTGGCTCCGTGGCGTGTCTGGCCGCCGCTCCCGTCGCCGCGTCGCCTGCAGTGCGCCAGCGTGAGGGACGTCGCCCCGTCGCTGCCGTCTCGAATCAGGCGCTGGTGTCGCGCTCGCGGTGGCGGCGTCGGGGGTGCGTCCCCGGACCCGTCTGACCCTGATCAGGTCGTTGAGGTGCTGTGCCGCAGGGTCCGCGCCGGTGAACGGCGGGGGCAGGTCCGTGACGATCGCGTAGCCGCACTGACCGACATCGCTCGCCCTGGCGGCCCCACCGCGGCCTGCCACGCCGGGCCGTAGATCTCCCGAGCGCCCGCCGGACACCTGCCGTCCGCCCGTGTGGGGATCGGCGTGGATCACGCGAGCGCCTGGCCGGCGCGGCCCGCCCGGGTGTACGCGCAGCAGTGCTGACCGTGGTCACCGCCCGCGCCTGGAGGCCGCACCCGGGGGCGACCACGACCGGTCAGGACGGATCCCGCCGATCCGCCCGCCCGGTGTGCCACGTGCGTCGATGTCGATCACCGGCGCGAGCGTGCGCTCAGATGGTCCGGTGGAACTCCTGGCCGAACATCGTCCCGTACGCCGATGCGTCCGACGGTCCCAGGTCGCGCCGAGGGCGAGCGAGGGAAGGCCAGCCCGCGCCGCCGCCGGTCGCGCCGTCGTCGCCGCCGCCCTCGTCGTCAGCCCGTACAGAGCGAGCAGGGAGGTCCGCCCCGCTGGCGGCGACGATGTGTCCCGCTGGCGATCGCCGCCTCGAGCCGCTGCAACGTCGTCTGCGTGGGGGTCCGTGACCTGCTGATACAGCGTCGACGCCGGGTTCTCGAGGTCGTCGATCACATACTGCGCCAGTCGGCGCCGAACGGGATCGGCCAGGGCCGCCTCGCCGCCGGCGGCGGACAGGTCGGCGCGGGCAGCAGCGCGGGCGCGGTGATCGCGGCGACCCCCGCCGCCGCGCCACACGACCACGAGCGCACCACCGAGACGCACACGAGCAAGCCGGCGACGACCGGCACGCAAGCGCCGCGCGTCCAAGCGCGGACCACGATGCATCCCCCAAGCCGAATGGGCACAGAGGAGGGAGAAGGGGAGAAGAGGAGAAGGACCGCGACTGCCTGACTCGTGTCAAGCGATCGCGGACACGTGGGGCGAGCAACAACCGTGTCCACGCCCGTGCGTGCTAGGACGCGAGGACTCTTCTCAAACGTCGGCCCGTTGACCGCGTTCGAGCATGACCAGGCGGTCGCGAATTCCGTTGCCCGAGAACGCCGCCTTGAGCTCATCGGCGCCCTGGGTGAAATGGGCCCATCCTTCGAAGTGCAACGGGATCACCACCCGAGCTCCGAGGATCCGCGCGACATCCGCGGCGTGGTCGGCGGACAGCGTCAGGTAAGCGCCGTCGAACTTGGCAAGCTGGACCGCACCGGCGTTGAGGATCGCGATCCCGAGTTCACCGGTCTTCTCCACGATCGCGCGCACCACGGCCCGGGAAGCGTTGTCGCCCGAGACGTAGACCTCCTCGGCTCCGGGCGCCGACAACACGAACCCGAGTACTGGGCCTTGAATATCGTCGCTGCCGTCCGGGCCATGTTGCGCGTGCACAGCGGTCACCTTCACGGTGCCTCCGTGAGGACTCTCGACCTCGACGGTTGACCAGGGCTCCATGCCCACAACGTTGCCGCCCAGCTCTTCGGCGGCCTTCGTGGTCGACAGGACGCGCTGCGCGGAGGGAAGGAACGCTCTTCCGGCCGGATCGAGGTTGTCGCTGTGATGATGGTGAGAGAGCACCACGACATCGATCGGGCCGTGCTCGGTGATGTCGAACGCAGGGCCGGTCAGCTTCGTGAGACCTCCGTACTCACCCGGGGGCGAGAGCGCCGGATCGGTCAGCCAGCGGAGCCCGCCGTACTCCAGGATCGCGGTCGGTCCTCCCACGAGCTGAACGCTGAGGTGCGATTCAACCCGAGCGGACCGCTGGTCTGCGTCGCCGTTCGACACCCGAACATCGTTACACAGGTTGTGACTCAGCCCCCGGGCCGGTCTTTCCGGCTAGTCGTCCGTCTGGGCCTCGAGCAACGCGGCGCACGCCTTGGCGCAGGCCCTGCAGACCCCCTCGCAGATCGCGCAATGACGGTGATCGTGGGCGTGGCGAGCGCACTCTTCCGCGCTGTTCTCGCATGCGCGGACGCAGGCCTCAAGCAAGCGCTGGATGACGAGCTGGTCCGAGTGGGCCGGCCGAGAAAGAACTCGGGCCGTGACGTCGCATACGTCCGCGCAGTTCAGGCACCACGCGGCGCACATGCGGAGTTCGTCGAACTCCTCCTCCGCGAGATCGGCATTTGCGCAGGTAGTACACGTCTGAACACACTGCAAGCAGGCATCGATGGCTGCCGCCACGTCCGCGGTAGGGAGCGGGGCGGGAGTCCTCACGGTATCCAGCATCTCTTTGGTGTCGGTCATTCTCGACCCCGGACGCAGTGCAGTGCTGGGGCTCTCGAGCCAGTCGGCTCGCGGCGAGGCAGCATAACTCGCCGGCACGTCCGCTCGAAAGAAGTTCGCGCCATGCGCGACGACATCGCAAGGCCACGTCGCCGATCCTGCACTCAGTACCTTCAGCGCCGGCGAGGGCAAGACTCATTCGTAGTCAGTGAACGGCTCGGTCTCGAACCGGGTGCCTTTCTCGCGATCCTTGACTACATGCGTGATCCGAACCGCGGGCGGAACCCGCTCGACACGGCTCTCCACCAGTTCCAGGTTGGGATCGTCTCCCAAACCGAGGTCGTTCAGGCGCCCGGCCTCGGCCCTACACACGTCACCGGGGGTGGGATTGCTCTCCGGGTAAACGTCTGTATGGTGGCGGACGAGGGCCTCCCAGTGCTCATCCCCCGCCCGTTCGATCGACTCTCGAATGTCTTCGCGGTTGAATGCCATCGTTCCAGCCTCCTCGCTGAGCCGTCGGGCTGACTCGCGACAAGGCTACCCGTCGGACTCGGCGCCTCGTGTCGGACTCGGCCGCACCACGGAGCAGCCCACGCCGCGCCTCGGGTACACCGGCTCTGAATGCAATGTCTAACGAGCGCTGGCTGATCACGGGCGCGCTCGGCTGCGTCGGCGCTTGGTGCTGCCGTCAGCTCGTGCGCGAAGGTCACACGGTCGTCGGATTGGACCTCGAGTCCGACCGGCGACGGGCCAAGCTCATCATGAGCGGCGAAGAGCTGGCCGCTCTGGAGTTCGTGCGCGGCGACATCACCGACCTCTCGGCGCTGGAGCGCCTGCTGTCCAACCGCGGGGTCACCCATGTCGTGCACCTCGCCGCCATGCTCATTCCGCTGGCCGCTGCCGATCCGACGCGCGGGGCGCTTGTGAACGTCGTCGGCACCGTGAACGTGTTCGAGGCCGCCAAGCGCCGCGGCGTGGCGGGTCTCGCCTACGCCAGTTCGGCCGCCGTGTACGACCGCGCCGACGGCGTGCGCGTGGCCGAGGACGCTGACGGGCACCCGGCGAGCCATTACGGCGTGCACAAGCAGGCGAACGAGGGAGCAGCGCGTGTGTACTGGCGAGACGACGGGTTGGCGAGCGTCGGCCTAAGGCCGCATGTGGTCTACGGCGCCGGACGAGACCACGGACTGACGGCCGGCCCGACGCTCGCGATGCTCGCCGCCGCCCGCGGGGAGGCCTACGAGATCCCGTTCGGCGGCCGCGCCCAGTTCCAGTACGCCGCCGATGTGGCGGCACGTTTCATAGACGCTGCTCGGATGGCCGTGGGCGACGCCGTGGTGCGCAACTTGGGTGGACCCTCGGAGGACGTGACGGATGTGGTCGCCGCGATCGAGTCGGTGGCTCCGGCGGCGGTCGGCAAAATCACTGTGAACCAAGACGTGCTGCTGCCGCTGCCCGAGGACATGGAGGCCTCGCAGCCGGTCACTACGCCACTCAGGCAGGGGGTGCTCGAGACGATCGAGCGGTTTCGGCGCGCGCCGCCGTGATTGGAATAGGCGAGAGCAAAGGTGCGTCGTTAAGGAGTGATCCCGCCGCTGACAGTGCGGGCGACACGGCCGCCTCCGGGCGACCCGGGAGGGATGACGGATGCGAACCCAGCAGGCGATTGCACGTCGGCAGCGCCGCGGGGCCGGCCGCCCGCCGACGATGCGCACCCGAGCGCCGCGGGGGGCCGCGACGAAACTGATGGCCGCGCTCGCGACGATCACCGTGGCTCTGCTGACCGCGACGAGCGCCGCCGCGTCGACTGATCAGACGGTGAGTCCACGAGACAACTGCGGCGGCTTCAACGGGCACGTGGTCGTGTCCGACGGATCGACGCCCACGTTGCAGCTCTACGGCGAGGTGTGGGACAACTCGTGCCCGGGCTCGACGTCGGTGTGGCTGGCCTGGCAGAGCCCCGGCTATCACAACATCCAGGTCCAGGCGGCCGACGAGTCGGCGACCGACGGCGTCAACTACACGACCGTCCCACTGCAGCTCGTCCCGGTCGACATCAAGGTGACGGTCTGCAGCACGTATGGGGGATGGCACTGCGGGACACCGGTCAGCCTGCCGGATGCGAGCGGTGGGACGGGGTCCTCTGGTGCCGGTCAGGGTGGCGGAGGCGGAGACGGTGGGTCGACCGGCGGCTCGGCGGCGCCCATCACTGGCCCCGCGCCGCCGCCGCAGGCGACCAACGGCTCCGGTCGCGAAACGATTCCGAGCACGAAGCTCGACCTCGGCGGTGCGGCCTCCTGGGCGCTGAACGACGTCTTTGGCTCTCCCGGTCTGTTCGGCCCCAACGACGGCTTCGGCGACGACTGCACCGACTTCGTCTCCCGGGCGCTCGCAATCGGCGGTGGCGACCCGGAGACGGTCCTCAACGACCGCAGCACAAGCAACGATCACTACTGGTACTTCTCGACCTTCCGATACGGGCGCTGGTGGAGTCACTCCTGGAGCGTGGCCGAGGACCTCGCCGTGCACCTGAACCTGCTGCACAGCACATGGCTGCGCTACTGGCGCGATGCCCGGCCCGGCGACGTGATCTTCGTCGACTGGACGAGCTCGAGCTTCGCCGGAATCGACCATGTGGGGATCGTCACCGGCATGAAGGGAGGCGAGCCGCTCATCACCCAGCACACCCCCAGCCAGCGCGGGGTCACGCTGCACTACTGGCAGACCCACCCGCCGCAGCTCGTCGACGGTCGCCCGAATGTGCACGTCTGGATCGCCGTGCCCAATCCGGACTGAAGTCTGCGCGCCCGGGGCCAGGGCCGCGAGCGCCGAGCCGCGCCCGGGGTGCTCGAGGGTGTAACAGCCGGGGCTGCTGTCGTCTGGAGTGAGAAGGGCGCCGCGCGCGTTCGTCGCGACCGTGATCACCCGGCTGGCGATCATCTTCGCGGCCGCCGAGCAAGGCGATCTCGCCGGGCTCGAGGCATTGCTCGCTCACGACGTGGCGCTGACCGGCGACGGCGGCGGCAAGGCCCCCGCGCTCGCGCGGTCGCTGCACGGCCGCAGCCGTGTCGCGCGCACGCTGATCAACTCCCTCCTCAGCGCCCGCGTTCCGGGGGTGTCGTTGCGCCGCGTCGAGGTCAACGGCGGGCCAGGCGCGCTCTACCTCGACGCACAGCAGCGGCTGATCGCCGTAGTCGCGCTCGGCATCGCCGGCAATCGGATCACAACGATCAGCTCGATCGTCAACCCCGACAAGCTGACCCACCTCGGGCCAGTCGGCGACCTCACATCGCTACTCGAGTCGGCGAGATGAACCTCGGTGCTCTTGCCGCGTGCCCCCGCGCCGCTGTTCGGAACGCGGGACGTGCCGTCAGCGTGTGGACTCAGCCGTCCGGCCCGCTTCCGCCCGACGTACAGTGCCTCCGCGGGCGGGCCTCTCGACCAACCAGAATCGAGGGCCGGGAAGTTCCCGACCCTCGACCCGTCGCTCCCGTCTTCGGCCCTGCCTATGTCGTCCCGAGGCTGACGGACCAGATGTGCATCGAGGTCGCTCCCCCGCTGGTCGTGTTGCTCACGTCGGGGAACGTGATCGACTTGACCGTCTTGTTTGGATCGACGGGGACGGTCGTGGCATATACGTAGACGGTCAACTGCTGTGAGCTGCCAGAGGTGCTGTTGCGATACGGCAGCGTCGCGGCCGCGGTTTCTGTCGCGCCCGGGCCACCCGCCCAGTCGCTCGAGGTGATCGTCGCCGTAGATGAGCTGCCGTCGCTGTAGTTGATCGTGATCGTCCCCTGCGTGCCCCCGTCGGTCGAGGACTCGAGCAGGCCGAGGGTGTTGGCCCCTGCCGGCCCGCTGACGAGCATCGTCTGCCCGGCGGCCAGGATGTTGTCGGAGGAGCAGGGCTTCCCATTCGTCCACGTGAAGGTCAACCCGTCGGCTTTCACGGTGGCGCCGGGCGTGAACCCGACGGCGGCCAGCGCATCGGCCGAGTAGCTATAGCCCACACCGTCATAGTTGGCGCAGCTCTCGTTGCCGTCCGGCGAGGCGCCGGTGTCGTCGTAGTAGTCGCTCGGATTCGAGGTCGGCGTGATCTCGAACGCCGGACTATCCGACATAGACCCGCTGCCCGCGACCACGGTCACGGACGCCGGCGAGCCCGGGTAGACCGACGACGGCACGGTGAACGTGACCGCCGTGTCGCTCCAGCTGTCGACCTGCAGCGCGGACTGTCCCGGGCCGCCCCAGCTCGAGCCGTTGTCGCTGAACTCGACGTAGCCGGAGCCCTGGCCGGCGCCGAACCCGGAGCCGTTGATCGTGACCTGCTGGCCGCCGGAGACGACACTGGGCGTCACCGAGTTCGCGACCGGCGGGCTGGGCGGCGACGTCGAAGTGCCGATGGAGAAGACGTGCAGCCCGCCCATCGTCGCTCCGTCCGGCAACGTGACGCTCGTGAGCGTCTTGCCGCCATCCACCGGGACCGCGGCGTAGAACACGTACGTCGCCACATTCTGCTGCGGTGGCGAGCAGTACGAGCAATTGCGGTAGCTCAGCTTGATCGCCGTCTGGTTGCCGTAGGACGGCTGTGAGCTGCCGGCGTTCAGCGTCCAGTCGCTCAAGCCGAGCCAGTACTGCGCGGTGCTGCCGTCGGAGTAGTGCTCGGTCACCACGCCTTCGCTGGGGCCGTTCGTCGCCGAGCCCAGGAAAGCGAGGGTCTGAGTTCCCGACGGCGCGTTCAGGGTGATCGTCTGTCCCTGGGCGATCGCGTTGTCCGGCCAGCCCGGAGTGGACTGTGACCAGGTGAAGTTGACGCCGTTGACTGCCTTCGTGACGCCCGGTGTCCAGCCCTGGGCCGCGAGTGCCTGCGCCGAATAGCTCGCCCCGCCGCCGTCGAAGTTGGCCTGGCCGACGTTGCTGTCGTTGGAGATGCCGGCGTTGTTGAACGCGGCCAGCAGGCTCCCCGGATACGCGACCAGGACCTGCAGCTTGACGGTCTGCGTTGCGCCACCGGGCATAGTGAGCGTGGCCGTCACCCAGTTGAAGCCCAACGGAGCGGACGAACTCGCGCTGACGGTCAGCGGCAGCGTGCCCCTCCCGTTCGACGGAACCGAGATCGTGCCGTTCGACGGCGAAACGGCCAGGCCGCTCCCGGCCGGAGCCGAGACGTCGACGTGTACATTCTGGCCCTGCGCGGTGGCGTTCTGCGCTCCGACCTGGACGGTCGAACTCGAGCCCGGGGCGATCGTCACGCTCTGATCGGACAGGTAGCCGACCGCCGGCCGCAAGCCGTCGGTGTACGACGGCGGGGCATCCGCCGCCGCCGAGCCCCACGAGGTCGGCGTGGTGCCTAGCGTCCAGTCCAGTGAGGCGCCGGAGGCGAGCGTGCTGTAGTCGACCCAGGTCTTCGAGTACGGCCGTCCGTCGAGCTTCAGCGACCGGACGTAGTACGTGCTGGGAGACGCACTGGGCGCGTTGATGTTGATCGCGTTCCCGTTTCCGAGATGGATCGTCTCCCTTGCGAACCCGGGACTCGCGAACACCAGCGTGCCGCGGCCCGAGTTCTCCGGATACATGCCGAGCATCTCCCAGATGAACTGCGAGCTCTCCGCGCCGAGGTCGTCGTTGTTCGGCAGGCCATCCGGGCCAGGCTGGTATGTGTTGTTACGGATGTCGTTGACCACGTTCTGAGTGGCCGCCGGGTCGCCGGCGTAGTCGGGCGCGAACTGCTCGCCCTGGTCGAACTCGTTCGTGATCTGCGCGTACATCCCGAAGCCGTTCGGCTTGGAGAGGTACTGCTCGAGCATGGGCCGGACCTTCGCGCTGCCGCCGAGCAGCGAGAACAGCGCCGCGTAATCGTTGGGGACGTCCCACAGGTACTCGTACGGGTCTCCCTCGACATATGGCTCGCCGTCGGTCGGGAACGTTCCGGTGAACGTCGGGGTCACGCCCGGCTCGAACTGGCCGTTCGCGAGTCGCGAGGTCAGCAAGTCGTTGTCGGGGTCGAAGAGGTTCTCCCAGTTGTTCGCCCGGCGCGTCAGCATCGCCGCGTCGGAGCGGTCGCCCATGTCGGCGGCGAACTGCGCCAGAGCCAGGTCCTCGCTGTCGTACTCGAGCAGCGTCGACATGAATCCGTGCGGATTGCAGCAGCCGTACGTCCCGTCCTCGGGCAGGTAGCCATACTGCTGCTCGAGCGCCTCGCCGGGCCGCACGTCGTTGACCGTCGTGGCCTGCGCGAGCATGTCGGCGAGTGCCGCCTTGGTGTTGAAGTTGCGCGCGCCGAACGTGTAATAGTCGGTGAGGATCGAGTCCTCCGGGTCGCCGACCATCACGTAGTTGTTCAGGTTGTCGTAGCCCCATTGCTGCAGGAGCTTGTCCTCGCTGTAGTAGTTGAGCTGCGACTGCACCATGTCGCCCGCGGGCCGTGGGTCGAGCATCGCCTGCAGTTCCGACAGCGAGTGGTAGATGTCCCAGCCCGAATACATGCCGTACTGGTTCTGCTGCCCGGTCGCCAGGCTGTGGACCTTCATGTCCGAGCCCATGAACTGTCCGTTCACGTCGCTGGTGATGTTGGGCTGGATGAAGTCCTTGTACAGCAGGCTGTAGAACTCCTGGGTCTGCGCGTAGCTACCGCCCGAGACCTGGATCCTGCCCAGCAGCCTGCTCCAGGTGCGTTGGGCATGTCGGCGCACCGTGTTGAAGTTCCAGCCCGGATTCTCGGTCTGCCAGTTGAGCTTGGCGTTGGCCGCGCTCACATACGAGATGCCGACCTTGGCCTGGATCACCGGGTCCTTGGTCGTGTCGAAGGTCAGGTTCACCGCGGCGGGGTCGCTCTGACCGGAATTGGTGATCACGTGGGACCCGGTGAATGGGTGGTCGAAGACGATGTCGAAGTAGACCGTGTATAGCTGGGACTGGCCGTCGTTGTTGGCCTCGCCGCAGAAGTCGCCGCTGGTGTCGGAGCCCTCGACCTCATTGTCCCCGACGACCTGCGCGGTGTCGCCGGAGTCCCCGTTCTGGCTGGCCATCAGCTTGATCAGGAAATCGGCCTGATTCGTGGCCGGGTAGGTGAAGCGCGCCATCGAGCTGTGCGGCGTCGCGGTGAACTCTGAGGTGACGGTATTCGGCTGGTTGCTCTGCGCTGAGTAGTAGCCGGCCTGCGCCACCTCCGCGCTATGGCTGAACGCAGTCGTGATCGTGTTCGGATCGACGCCTGTGGTGGGGAGTGATCCGGTCGTCGGCACCATCGGCACATCGCCCGCCGCGCCGCAGCCGGGACCGGAGACGTGGGTCAGGCTGTAGCCCCACAGCTTGGTGTCCGAGTAGTCGTATCCGCCACCCGCGTTGTACGTCGGCATCGTGTCGGGGCTCCACTGCACCATTCCGAAAGGCACGTCGGCCCCAGGGAAGGTGTTGCCGCCACCCGAGGTCCAGGTCCGGGTGTCGACGAGGCTCGCCAGCCTTCCGGCCGCGAGAGCGCTCCTCACCGTGCTCCGATTGCGCGCTCCGGCGGGCCGCCGCGAGGCGGGCACCGGCCTGGCGCAATGCGTGGGACGTCCTGTAACGGTGTTGACGCAGCCCGGGTGCAGAAAGCCGCCGGCTCGCCTGACGGCGGGCGCCGCCGCGGTTTCAGGTGCTGCGGTCCTGACGCCCGTCGCCGCGGGGGTTCTGGGGGCTGCGGTCGTGACACCCGGCGCCGTGGAGGTCGGGGTCGAGGACGACGTACCCGCCAGCGCCGGCATCGCCACAACCCCGAGAGCACACGCTCCGCCCACGATCAGCAACGCCAGACCGCGAACGAATCGGCTTGAAAGCTTGCCTCTCACCGCTTCCCCTCCTCCTCAAGCGTGCGGGCATTGACGAGCCTCTTCGTGCCTGCTCAATGGACAGGTTGAGCACGCAGAACTGGTCGACCCCCGCCGAAGAAATGATAACGTTGTCAGGAGGCTTATATCTCACGCTGACAAGGTTGTCAATCGGGAAGTTTGGCAGCCAACTGGGACCCCGGGCCCGCGTGGCCCGGCGCTTGTGGTACGAAGCCTCGGCGGCGGAGCCGGACGCTACCGGCGACCCGCGCTCAGGCGCGAATCTCGCCCGAGCCGCGCGGCACCAGCTCCACGGACACGACCACGCGCTGGGGCTCTCCCTCCTCGCCATCGATGCGATCAAAGGCGAGCTCGGCGCCCAGCGGGCCGAGTCGATACGGGTCGGCGCGGACCGCGGTGACACCCAGCAGATCGGCGAGCTCGAAGTCGTCGAAACCGACCAGGGCGACGCGCTTGCGCTGGCCGTTCAGAGCGTGCAGGACTCCGACGGTGCAGCGGTTGTTCCCGGCGACGATCGCCGTCGGCCGCCGCGTCGGCGAGAGCGCCAACAGGTCGACCGTGACCGGCTTGGCCGCGGCGGAGGTGCCGTTTCCGACCGACACGAGCTGCGGTTCGACATCGACACCGGCGCGTCGGAGGGCACCGCGGTAGCCAGTCAGGCGCTCGCGGGCGGTGAACAGCCGCGCATCGTCGCCGACGAAGGCAATCCGGCTGTGACCGCCCGCCAGCTCGACGGCGCGCCGGGCCCCCGCGCCGTTCTCTGCCAACACGGTGTCTGCCTTGGTCTTGGCCGGAGGCCTGTCCAGAAACACGGTCTTGGTGGAGAAGCCCGCGTCGCGGATGTACCGGTGGTCGTTCCCGGTCGGAACCACGAGCAACGCGTCGACGCGCCGGCGTAGCAACGCCATCACGAGCTCGCGCTCGCGGCGCGGATCCTCGCGCGCCGACGCTGTGATCAGCAGGCTGGAGCGCTCCCGTGCGCTCTCTTCGACGGCCTGCGCGATCGCGGAATAGAACGGATTCGCGACGTCCTCGATCGCGAGACCGAGCGTGAACGATCGTGCCCGATGCCGAAGGCTCGCGGCCAGGTCGTTGCGCTCGTAGCGGAGCGCCCTCGACGCCTCGAGCACCCTCTCCGCGGTGGCGACCTGACTCCAGGCTCGCCGTTGATGACGCGCGAGACAGTCTTAAGGCTGACGCCCGCCTCCAGCGCAGACGTCGACCATGGTTGCCCGCCGCCACTTTCCGTGATTGGTTTCGCTGTCCCTCATGACCGCGCGATGGCGCGAGCATACTCCGACGGTAATTGCGATGACAACGTTTACCTGAGGCGCTGAAGTGATATATCGACAACGTTGTCAGTAGGTGAGCGCGAGCGTCCGAGCCGACGGGCTCGCCGGCGTCGAGCACGATCGGCGCGGCCAGTCGCGCGGACCCCGGGAGCAACTCGACGTCGGGATTCGCCGAACTGCGGACCAGCCGCTCGACCAGCCGTCGCCACGCCGTGCGGAATGCTCCTCCAGCTCGCGCCCGTCCGTGGCCAGCGTGGTCATCTCGGAGAGGTGCCCGAGCGCATGGGCGGGTGCCCCGGGCTATCGCCGGACAGCAGCCCAACGGCCAAGGTTCAGGTGCGGCTACCGATGACAAGCCCGGCCGCCGGGCACGCTCGCCGAACATCGGAGGGCCACCCGCACCGGCGCGACCGTGCATGAGCCGAACCTCGCGCATAAGCGGTCGCACCACCGGTCTCGTCTGGATCTGCGTCCGGAGGACATACGTCATGGTTCGGCGTGTCCACTAGCCGTAGGATTCCGACCGCACACCCAAATCTACACGTCAGGCGATAGGGATGAGCTCACGCGACAAAGGGGAAAGTTTCAAGATTGGCGCCCACGTCGACGCGACCGATGGGCGGTGCGGGAAGCTGACCCGGGTGATCTTCGACCCGGTTGCCGATTCGCTCACCCATCTGATCGTCGAACCCGGGCATCATCAGGAGCTTGCGCGGCTGGTGCGAATCGACCTCGTCGTGCGCGTCGAGGACGACGTGATCCGGCTCAACTGCACAAAGCAGCACTTCGAGCAGCTCGATGCAGCCGAGGACATTCAGTTTCTTCCGGCCGACCCGATAGCCACGGGGTACGGCACTCATGCCTCCGCGTGGCCGTACTACGGCTTGGGCATGCCGCTCGGCCATCATCGCGAAGCGATGTTCAGCGACCGCGTGCCGGTCGGCGAGGTCGAGATACGTCGCGGCGACCCCGTGCACGCGCGGGATGGGTTGATCGGGGCGGTACAGGGTCTCGTGATCGACCCTGCAGACCATCACGTCACGCACGTGATCCTCCAGGAGGGGCACGTGTGGGGGCGCAAACAGGTCGCGATACCGATCGGGTCCGCCAGTCGCGTGGGCGGCGAGATACGGGTTGACCTCACCAAAGACGAGATCGAAGCGCTGCCACCGGTGAGCCTCAGTTCTCACCATTGATCCCCAGCCCGCCGACTGTCAGTGCTGACCCCGCGGCGACTAGTCCATCGGCGCGAGCTACGGGCCGGCTAGCGTCCAGGTCATGGAGTTCAGCCGGGAGTTGCGCAACGACGTCCTGGCCGGAGACATCACGCTCTCGGTCCGACTGTGGAAGCGGCCACGGGTCAAGCAGGGCGGCCGCTACCGGGTCGGCCCCGGTGAGATCGAGGTCGACGCCATCGAGCTTGTCCCGTTCGCGGCGATCACCCGGGCGGACGTGCGACGATCCGGCGAGCCCGACCGCGAGACCCTGCGCCGGCGCGCCGCCCACGCCGGGCCGGTCGACGAGGACACGCTCGTCTATCGAATCGAGTTCCACGTGCCGAGCCCCGGTGACTGACCCACGCGACGGTCGCGCCCGGGCGACGCTCAGCGGTCGATCTGCGTGGTGAATGACCGTCGTGCCTGGATCGCGATCGACCGGGCCAATTCGCCAGCGCGCTCGATCCGATCTACGGCCGCCGCGAGCTCACGGCGACCAGCGCATACCGACCAGCTCTCGAGCATGACTGGCCGACCCCGGATCGCGCCCTCCAGCCGGTCAAGCTCGGTCGGCTCGAGCTCGACCGAGCGCCGGTAGCGCGACACGACCACATCGACCAGTCGCAGATCGCGAGCGCCCGCGGCCCACAACAGGAAACCGATCGACCACAGTCGCGGTCCCCGCCCCGCGCCGGTCCAGTCGACGACAGCCAGCTTGCCGTCGGCAGTGGAGATCGCATTGGCGGGCACGAAGTCCGGGTGCACGAACGCGTGGGGCAGGTCGTGACAGTCATCCGTTCGCGCAACCTCGTCCCGAATGCGATCGAACAGCCCCAGCTCGCGGACTCCGACTCGGGGCAGGTGGTCCTCCAGTAGCTCGGACGCGCTAGCAATCTCCTCGCGGGGCCCGCCGAAGAAGGAGAGGTGATGCCACGCTCCGCCCGGTCGTACGTTCGTTGCCGGGTGCGCATGCAGGCGCCCCAATAGCGCCCCCAGAATCGCCGCCGGTCGCCCCGGTCGCAGCGGCCCATGACCCTCCAGAAAACCGGTCACCAGCACGCTCTGGCCGAGGAACTCGGACACGGGCTCCGGGTGCGCACAGCGCTCGGCGGGGAAGCCGGCTCGCTCGAGCGCTCGCAGAATCCCAGCGTCCTCCCGCACGCCCACGAGCGGCCGCTTCGCGGCGAATACGCGCGCCACCCAACGCGAGCCATCGCGACGATCGACCCGGAACACCCCGCTGTCAAGCGCCGCGACCTCCACCACCCCGACGCCATAGTGCTCCTCCAGATGCCGCCCCAGACCGTCGACCAGCACTGGTTCAAGCATCATCGGCCAGGATACGTCGGAGACGCCCGAGCCTCCGCGCCACCCGAGCGAAACATCCCCAACAACTCGTGCTGGCCCCCCGCGGTGATGCCGGGCTGTGCTGAAGAGAGCGCAAAGCGGTCTTTCACATCTTGGGCACGGCGACCTAGCGTGCGCTGCACGCCAGTTCTCCGATTGGAGCCCACAAATGACCTTTCCCAGCTCGAACCAAAGACACGGTTGGATGATCCTCGCGATCCTCGGCACCGCTCAGCTGATGGTTGTGCTCGACGCGACCATCGTGAACATCGCGCTTCCCTCAGCCCAGCAGGCGCTTCATTTCAGCAACCACAACCGTCAGTGGATCATCACCGCGTACGCGCTCACGTTCGGAAGCCTGTTGCTTCTCGGCGGCCGGCTCAGCGACTGGTTCGGACGCAAGTGGACGCTGATCGCCGGACTATTGGGGTTTGCGCTCGCATCGGCTACCGGCGGCGCCGCCCAGTCCTTCGGGATGCTCGTCGCGGCCCGAGCCGTCCAGGGCGCGTTCGGGGCGATGCTCGCCCCGGCGGCGCTGTCGCTGTTGACCACTACGTTCACCGAGCCATCCGAGCGTGCAAAGGCATTCGGGATCTTCGCCGCGATCGCCGGCAGCGGCGCTTCGATCGGGCTGCTGCTCGGCGGCGCGCTCACACAAGCGCTCAGCTGGCGCTACTGCATGTACGTCAACCTTGTCTTCGCTGCGGTCGCGACCGCGGGAGCGATGATCCTGGTACGCAACTCGCGGCCACGGACGCGACCGCGGCTGGACATTCCCGGCACGGTTGCCGTCTCGTCAGGCCTGTTCGCGCTCGTTTACGGGTTTGCACACGCGCAGACGACTAGCTGGGGCGACCAACTGACGATTGGAATGCTCGCGGCCGGCGTGCTGCTGCTCGGGGTGTTCGTCGCGCTCGAGGGACGAGTCAGGACCCCGCTCCTCCCGTTGCGGGTTCTCGCCAACCGCAACCGGGGCGCGTCGTTCCTCTCGATCGGCATCGCGGGCGGGGCGATCTTCGCCGTCATCCTGTTCCTCACCTATTACCTGCAGCAGACCCGCGGCTTCTCGCCGATCACCACCGGGCTGGCGTTCCTGCCGATGACCGCGACGATCATGAGCGCGGCGATTCTCGGCCTGACTAGGCTCCAGCACCGCTTCGGGCCCCGAGCGCTGATCGCCAGCGGCATGACGCTCGGGGCCGCCGGGACGCTCTACCTGACCCAGATTCGCGTCGACTCCTCCTACGCCGTAGACATTCTCCCGGCGCTGATCGTGATCGGCGCCGGGCTCGGATTCGTGTTCTCGACCGCAATCGCCAACGCCACACTGGGCGTCGAGCCGAGTGACTCGGGGGTGGCGTCGGCAACCGTCAACGCCTCGCAGCAGGTCGGCGGCTCGCTCGGCGTTGCCTTGCTCTCGACCATCACAACGAGCGCGACCGCGCGCTACCTCGCCGGCGCGCACCATGTCCCCGACCCGGTCGGGCACGCCGCCGTCCACGGGTACGCCGTCGGGTTCGCATGGGCGGCCGGCATCTTCGCCGTCAGCGCCGTCGTGTGCTCAGCCCTGTTCACGCGGCGGACCCGCGGCCTCGAGCCGGGCGGGGGAAAGCCGGTTCGCCACCGGGTGGTCGTCGTCGGCGGCGGCTTCGGCGGCTTACAAGCGGCGGTGAAGCTCGCGCGACTCCCGGTCGACATCACGCTCATCGACCGACGCAACTTCCACCTATTCCAACCGCTGGTCTACCAGGTCGCCACCGGAGCGCTATCGCCCGCGGAGATCTCCTACCCCCTACGCCGCATCTTCCGCCGTCGCCACAACGTTCGCGTCCTCCTCGCCGAGGTCACCGACATCGACCCCGACGCTCAGCTGGTCAGGGTGCGCCCAGCCGCTGGTGAGCGCGAATACGACTCGGTGCCATTCGACACCCTGATCGTCGCAGCCGGCTCGCACTACAACTACTTCCACCACGATCACTGGCAGCAAGTCGCCCCGGACCTCAAGACGCTAGAGAGCGCACTGGAGATCCGCGCCCGGATCCTGCGGGCGTTCGAAGCCGCCGAGCTTGAGCACGACCCCGAGCGACGCGCAGCCTGGCTCACGTTCGTGGTCGTTGGAGCTGGTCCGACCGGAGTCGAAATGGCAGGCCAAATCGCCGAGATCGCCCGCGACCTGCGCGCCGACTTCCAGTCGCTCGATTCCAGCAAGGCCCGGATCCTTCTCGTCGAGGCCGGTGACCGGGTGTTGGGCGCCTTTCCAGCGGCTCTCTCGGCGAAGGCGCGGCGCTCACTCGCGCGGCTTGGGGTGACCACCCTCCTTGAACACACCGTGGTGGAGCTCGACGCTCGGTCCGTCACGCTCAAACACGCGGACGACGCGTCTCAGCAGATCCCCGCCCGCACCGTGATCTGGGCCGCCGGGGTGATCGCGTCGAGCCTCGCCGGTGTGCTCGCCGAACACGCCGCGCTCGAGGTCGACCGCGCCGGGCGCGTCGAGGTCCTCGAGGACCTCTCGCTCCCCGGTCACCCCAACGTGCTCGCGATCGGAGACATGATTCGCATCCGCCAGCCCGACGGCTCGTCGATCGCGCTTCCCGGGCTCGCGCCCGTCGCGATGCAGGAGGGCCGCCACGCCGCTCGGGTCGTCCGCGACCGCCTCCACGGCCACCCCGGAAGGCGCTTCCGCTACCGCGACAAAGGCAACCTCGCCACCATCGGACGCGCGAGCGCGGTCGCCGACATCGGGCCCATCCGATTGAGCGGCTTTCCGGCGTGGATCACCTGGCTGACAGTGCACCTCTGGTACCTGATCGGGTTCGAGAACCGCCTCCTCGTCCTGACCCGCTGGGCCTTCAGCTTCATCGCCCACGGCCGCGGCGCCCGCCTGATCACAGACACCGCGCAGCGACCAACCACGCGCGCGCCCGCCGCGGTCGCGGTCGTTCCAGCAGGGCCTCCGGGTGCATCAGCCCGACTCACACCAGGCCAAGGCGCTGCGGGCACTGACTCGCGCCCGCTGCTCAAGTCACCTCGGCGCCTTGCCGATGAAACCGCCTAAGGCTCCATGACTGATCCGCTCACCACCGCCCAGTACCCGGCCGTCCGGGTCGTCTGCGCCGGCGTCGTCCGCAGCGGCAGCATGTGGGCGTTCAATGTCGTGCGGCGCCTCCTGGAGCTGGCGCCGCCAGAGCGGCATGTTTCCTGGCAGTGGGCGGAGGGCGCCGAGCTCGACTCCGTCGTATGGAGCACGCTCGGGAGCGATCACCACGTGATCAAGTGCCATGAGGAGAGCGGGGGCTTCCTCTCCGCGCTCGACGCCCAGTTCGTCAACGGCATCGTTTTCTCGCTCCGGGATCCGATGGCGTCGCTCGCCTCGTGCATGGAGCAGTTCGTTAACCGCGAGCCCTTCTCGCACCACTGGAATTTCGAGACCGCGCTCGGCCACGTCGAGGGCGGTCTGCAACTAGCCCGCCGCGTCGCCGGTCGCGCAGAGGTCGTGTTCGTGGACCTGCATCGCGACGGCGAGGCCGCGAGCCTCGAGCGGGTCGTCGAGTTCATGGGTCTGACCTTGGCGCCCCAGCTCATCGATACGGTGCGTGAGCAGTTCACCTTCTCGGAGATGCGCGAGCGCTCGGCCCGCATCGCCGAGCAGCCGCCCGAGGCCCTGTTGAACGGGATCAACGATCCGGTCACGTTCATGCACGCCAACCACGTCGATAAGGGCACGCGCCGTGACTGGCGCAGTGAGCTCACCGCCGAGCAGATCGCCGTGGCCACCGAGCGCTTCGCGCCCTACGCCGACCTCATGTCCTCGGGCGCCGACGCGCCCAGGCTTCGCTGGGACACCAAGCCCGGCTTCTTCGCCGCGGCCTGATCGCGACTCGGCACGGGCGGCCAGGGGTTGGCCGACCTGCGCGGCGCCGGGCTCAACGTCCGATCGCCCGCCTTCCACGCCGCCGCGCCGACTGGAGCGTTATGTCCGTGTTATGAGCTGGGGGCGAGAATGCGCGCGGCAACGATGGGCTCGATGCGACAACGGCGAGCAGACCGTCCGGCCGATGCGCCCGCGGTGTGGTCGCGGTTGGGTCCTCAGCGGTGCGGTGGTCGTCATTGCATGCGGTGCGTCGAGCGGACCGAGAGCGACAGCGAACGCGGCCGGGTACGCATCGGCGCTCTCACGTTTTCGAAGTGCATGCGTGCTAGCGCTATGCGGGAATTCCCGGATCCCGACGCCACCGGCCGCGTCGTGTTCCCGCCGGCGCTCGATCAGCAGTCGCCGGCGTTCCGGTCGGCCGAAGCGGCGTGCGCCAAGGGCCAATCAGTCCCGGGCGGCTCCAGTGCGGAGATCCCCGAGAGCCAGCAGCTCGAACTGGTCGCCGCCGCTCGATGCATGCGCAAGCACGGTGTGCCGAACTATCCAGATCCCACGTTCCGCGCCGGCATCGTCGAGCTCGGCGGCGGACCTGCGGCAAGCATCAACCACGACTCCCCGGCATTTCGCGACGCCGCCCGCATCTGCCGCCTTCCTGTGCCGCAGCACCTAGGCGGAGCCATCCAGCCGCCCTAGCAACCCGTCCCCAGGCCGCTCATTGCGGTCACCCCGCTGGTGTTTGGATGAAGCCCGGTTGCGCGTAGGCCGGGTCCGGATAGGTGTAGAAGCCGCGGCCGCTCTTGACGCCGAGATCCCCGCGATCGAGGTACGCCTTCAAAAATCTCGCGTTGGCGAGCAGCTGCTCGTCGTTGAGCTGGCGCGCCCAGTAGTCGGTGATCGTCCAGACCGTGTCGAGGCCGATTGCGTCGAGGGCGCCGAGCGGGCCGACTGGCGCCTTGGTGACGAGCATCCAGGCGCGATCGATGTCCTCGATCGATGCCACGCCCTGCTCGGCCAGCGTGATGGCTTCGCGGTTGAGCGCGTTGTACATCGCGTTGAAGACGTACCCGTGGTGCTCCCGGCGCAGCTCGAGCGGGACCTGACCGATGCGCCGGGCGAACGCGAGCACTAGCTGCGTGACCTCCGGTGCGGTACCGGGGTGCGGCATCACGTCGGCGAGGTTATTGATCCAAACTGGGAGGTGAAAGTGCAGCGCCAGCAGCCGATCGCCTCGTCCCGACGCCCGCGCGAATTGCGAAGACAGCAACGTCGAGGTGTTCGTCATGAAGATCGTCCGCGGCGGGCATGCGGCGTTGAGCTCGGCCAGCACCCGGCCCTTGAGCTCCGGATCCTCCGGGACGGCCTCACTGACCAGATCGGCGTCCCGGGCCGCGGTCGACAGATCCGTCGTCATGGTGATTCGCGCCCGCGCCGAGGCCCGCACCTCGGACGTGATCACCCCGCCCGTCTCGAGCATCTCCGCGTAGGCATCGATGCGCGCGCTCGCCGCCTCGAGCGCCGCCGGATCGATGTCATACAGCACGACGTCGTAGCCGTGTCCCGCGCACTGAAAACCGATCTGCTGGCCCATCGTCCCGGAGCCGACGATCGCGACTCGACGCACCTCCTCAATCCCCATGACCTCCGAGGAGGGCGCGTGCGTCGCTACCACAGCGGGCCGTAAGCGGTCGAACATCGGCGCCGTAGTATCCCAGTAGAGCAGCAAGAGCCGTCGGCGATCAGTCTTGCGTGGCGATTAGCCGCGGTATCCGCGACGGCGACGGCGTTCCAGTCGCAGGCCGCGACCGCGCATCCCTGGGCGGCCAGCCGCCGGACGAGCTCGCGGCCCATGCCCGAGCCACCACCGGTCACCACCGCGAGCTTGCCCACGAACCAGTCCACCGCCAAACGCCCCCGTCAGTCGTCCGCGAGGGCGTTGACCAGAAAGTTCACGGGGGCGAGGGCCGCAGGTGGGAGGATTGTGCGCAGGTACTACACGGCGAGCCGCGGACCGAGGGCCGCGATGCGCGATGCAACCTTATGGAGGGTGAGATGTCCGCCACTGAAGTTGCAGGACAGACCGGAAGCGACAAGACCGCTGTTCGGCCGTTTGAGGTTGGTTTTCCGGAGGCGGAGCTATCGGAGCTGCGCCGGCGCATCAACGCGACCAGGTGGCCCGAGCGCGAGACGGTCACCGACGACTCCCAAGGAGTGCCGCTCGCGATGATCCAGGAACTCGCGCGGTACTGGGGGACCGACTACGACTGGCGCGGGTGCGAGGCAAAACTGAACGCCCTGCCGAACTTCATGACGGAGATCGACGGGCTCGACATCCACTTCATCCAGGTCCGCTCCCAGCACGAGGACGCGCTGCCGCTGATCGTCACGCATGGGTGGCCCGGCTCGATCATCGAGCAGCTGAAGATCATCGAACCGCTCACCAATCCCACGGCGCATGGCGGGAGCGCATCGGACGCGTTCCACCTGGTGATCCCCTCGCTTCCGGGCCACGGGTTCTCCGCCAAGCCGACCGCCACGGGGTGGGATCCCGTCCGCATCGCCCGCGCCTGGGTGGTGCTGATGAAGCGACTCGGATACGACCGGTTCGTCGCGCAGGGCGGCGATTGGGGCGCGGCGGTCACGCAGACGATGGGAGCACAAGCAGCCCCGGAGCTGCTCGGGATTCATTCCAACATGCCCGGTACCGCTCCAGCCGATCTCGTACCGGGGTTCGAGCACGGCGACCCGGCGCCATCCGATCTCTCAGGCGAGGAACTGCGCGCGTACCAGCAGCTGAGCAACTTCTACGCCAAGCACGTGGCCTACGCACAGATTATGACAACCCGCCCACAGACCCTCTACGGGCTGGCGGACTCACCCGTCGACCTCGCGGCGTTCGCGCTTGACCACGGCGACGGGACCGGCCAGCCCGGGCTCGTGGAAAAGGTCCTCCAGGGGACCTACCAGAGCGACCTCACCAGAGACGACCTCCTCGACAACATCACCCTCTACTGGCTCACGAACACCGGGATCTCCGCCGCTCGCCTGTACTGGGAGAACAAAGCCGACTTCTTCGACGCCAAGCCCATCACCATCCCGTACGCCATCAGCGTCTTCCCCGACGAGCTCTACCAGGCCCCTCGGAGCTGGGCAGAGCGCGCATATCCCCACAACCTCATCTACTACAACCAGCTCGACCGAGGCGGCCATTTCGCGGCCTGGGAACAGCCGCAACTGTTCTCAGAAGAGATGCGCGCAGCGTTCCGACCGCTCCGGCAGATCGAAGCGGGAAGTGACTAGCATCGCAGACACGTTCGCGAGCAAGGCCGAGACGAGCACATCGTCGGCCCGCTGGCACGATCGCCCGCCAGGCCCTTACGGCTCCGCCGCCCGTAGCAGCCGGTCCTTCTGTGCCTGGAACTCGTCCTCAGTGAGCACTCCAGAGTCGCGAAGCCTGCCGAGGCGTTCAAGGTAGTCGAGTAAGTCTCCTGGCGGCGGCGAACTTGGCGGCGATTGGGCGGTCTGAGCTCGACTGGGATCACCGACCGGAGTTGGCTCGGCACGCAGAGTGGGCTCGGCAAGCGGAGTGGGTTCGGCACGCGGAGTGGGTTCGGCAAGCGGAGTGGGTTCGGCAAGCGGAGTGGGCTCGGCAAGCGAAGTGGGCTCGGCAAGCGAAGTGGGTTCGGCAAGCCGCGTCGCCATTTCGTTGACGGTTGCCGCAAATTCCCGCGCTTCCCGGTGTACGCGGAACGCGCCGGCCGGCAACACTGCTGAGATGGCGACGCGCGGCCCCTCGATCGTCAGGACGACCCTGCGCGTGTCGCGGAGTCTGTGCTTGCTCCCGGACGAGTCAACGCGCGCCGTTGCGCCGATGATCGACCCGGACTTCTTTTGATACTCGATGCGTCCGCTTCGATACACCTTGATCGAGCGGATCGACGGGGCAAAGACAGCAGCGGGTCTCTCCTTATCGGCCATCGATCATTCGAATCCTCTGTCTTGGCTCAGCATGTCCTGCCGCATAGCCTCCTCCAGGACGGAGGGCCGTATGCGAGCCGGTGCCACGATACGTAGGGCGGGAGCCAATCACAACGTCGACTGTTGCGGGTTGGCGAACCGCGCGGGCGCCCGCGTACCGTTCCGGAGATCGATGACTCTCCCATCGTCGCCGACATCCCGCGAGCGGCTCCCAGTGAGCGGGCATTTCGTTGTGGGCCGAACGGGTCCTCGATCGTTCGGCGCGACGGCCATTGCTTTCTGCTGGGCGAGCAGGAGCGCGCCGCCGTGCAGCTCGCTGCCGGCGGTCGGCCTTTCCACTAGCGAGCTCGGGGTCCAAGCGGGCTTCTGCTTCGAGGGAATCGCTAGCCGCGACCATCGATATCCGGGTAGTACGAGATCAGCGGCGACGGTGGCCGCCCCGGGTTCCAGGTCTCGAGCCTAGCCCTGCGTGCCCGGCGACCTCCGCCTCCGCCCTTGCTGTCGCACGCCGTAGCGGTTCATCAAGGAGCACAATTCGGAGTATCACTGAGAGAGCTTCGCGCACTGGCGGCGCTTGGTGTCGCGCTCGCGGCGGTCGTCCACCGACGCGGATCACTTGGAAGCGCGGCACCGGCGCATCCGGTCGGAGTGAGGCCCTTCTCATACCGAGGGCGTCTGCTCGTGGTGATGCCGAATGGCCTCGGCTTCAGCTGGCCTGGGATGGTGCCGACGCCGAACTACTGGCCGCTCCGAGTGCCGGTTGACGCCGGGGCCGACGGGCTTGCGGCGGCGGGCAACGCTGCCGTCCGCAGGCTGGCAGCCGCTGCCGGCCTTAGGCTCGCGCCCGTCCCGACGTCTGGAGGAGGGCCCGCCCGCGCGAGCAGCGCCGATCTGCTTCCGATCGTCGGCGCCGGCCTCGGCGTGCTCGTCGCGCTGGCGGCGCTTGCGATCGCTCTCCCGCGAGCGCGACGGAGGTTTGCGGCGATCCGCGAGAGGCGGCGGCTGGCAGGTCGTGCCGGGTTCCCCGGCAGACTCCGGTGGGCGCTGCCCGGTTCGGCGGTGTGCGCTCTCGCGGTGGCGACGCCGCTCGTGGTGTTACACCGGGGCAGCTCGCAGGTGTCGGAGAGTGCGGCCGTCAAGGCCCCGCTGCTCAGTTGGCCCGCTGGTCGGCGTGCTGCGCCTGATTTCGTCCTACGCGATCAGAACGGGAAAAAGGTGTCGCTCGCTGCCTACCGAACCCGCACTGTGATCGTGACGTTCATCGATCCGCTCTGTCGCAACCTGTGTCCGCTGGAGGCGTAGGTGCTGAACCAGGCCGTGCGCGAGATGCCGCCCTCGCAGCGGCCGGTCATCCTCGCGGTGAGCGTTGATGTGTACGGTGACGCCCGGTCGCACCTTCTCCAGGACGAACAGGAATGGCACCTTGTCCCACAGTGGCGCTGGGCGGTCGGGGGCTGCGCTCCGCGCAGCTGGCCAACGTGTGGAACCACTACGGCATTACCGTGAAGGTCACGACCACGAGGGTCGCGGGCGTCACGACGATCAATGTCGCCCATACCGAGGCGGCTTACCTGGTCGACGCGACCGGTCACGAGCGGGCGGTGTTCGCGTGGCCGTTCTATCCCCAGGACGTCGAGCGCGTGCTCCGGCAGTTGGTGTGACCTGGACGGGACGGTTTCGTCCGGGGACAAGCCAGCGGCGCTGGTGGCCACCGACGCGTGGACGGATTGACGCCCCTAAGAGCCCGCGCCGCCGGCCGGACCGTCCAACTCGCGGCGCAACTTCTCGACGAGCCCCCCGAACAGCGGGTACGCCCCCGGGCCGTGCGCTTGGCGAATCGCGGGCCTCCACATTTCCCACCGCTCGACGAGGGTGCGCCCCAGCAGCAGCTTGATCAGCTCCAGGTCGAAGGCACCCCAGCGCTCGAGCGCGGCCAGCTGCTCAAAGTAGTCGAGCTCGCGGTAGAGCACATACGCCTCGGGGGCATCCGCGGCGACGTACGCAGCGAAGGCGTCCCGCAGCTCGTCGGGGGACTTGAACCGCGCGACCATCCGCCGCGTCTCCACGAGCGCGTCGTCGTTCCAACGCCGGAAGAATTCGGCCGCCATCTGCGCCTCGCGGCTTCTGCGCGTCTCCCGCGCCTGCTGCGCTGCAAACACCGCTGCGGCGAAACCCCCGAGCAGGCCGATAGCCAGGATGGACGTGGCGATCGCCGTTACCGCGGCCCAGTTCACGGCCGCGATCAGCAACGCTCATCTCCCATGTGTCGCCGGCGACCAGGCTCCGCCATACGGCGAGCACGATACGAGGTCGGACGCGGCGCCGTGGCCGGATCGGCATGGCGGCGTGGTCGACTGTCGGAGCGCGAGCTTGTCACGTTGCGGGGGCGGGGCCAGAATGGGTGCTTCATGGGACAGGCTCCGTCTGCCGGCGTTTCGCATACCGTGAGCGAGCTGCTGGAACGCGGTGGCGAGTTAGCGGTGCTCGATGAGTGCTTGGGGATGGTGCGGGGTAGTTCGCGCGGCTGCCTCGTGCTCGTCAGTGGCGAGGCGGGGATCGGGAAGACCGTGTTGTTGCGGCGGTTTTGTGAGGCGTACGGCGGCTCTGCACGTGTCCTGTGGGGTGGCTGCGACTCACTTTTCACGCCGCGCGCGCTCGGACCGCTGCTCGACATCGCGCAGCTCACAGGCGGCGAGCTCGCCCGCTCGTTGGAGAGCGGCAGCTAGGCCGTCGGTCGTTGCGGCTGGGTTGATGCGCGAGGCAGGCAGGCGGGCGCCGACGATTGTCGTGTTCGAGGATGTTCATTGGGCCGACGAGGCGACGCTCGATGTTCTGCGGTTGCTCGGGCGGCGCATCGAGAGTTTTCCCGCGCTGCTCGTCGCCACCTACCGCGACGAGCTTGATCGCGCGCATCCGCTGAGGCTTGTGCTGGGCGAGCTTCCGAGCGGCCGCGTGCGTCGGTTGCGGCTTCTGCCACTCTCGTCGAGCGCAGTCGCGACGCTCGCCGAACGCGAGGGCGCCGACGCCGAACAGCTGTACCGCCAAACGGGCGGCAATCCGTTCTTCGTCACTGAGGTGCTCGCGACGGGAGGGGAGGAGATGCCGCAGTCGGTCCGTGATGCGGTACTCGCGCGCGCGTCTCGTTTGTCGTCGGCGGCGAGGACGTTGCTCGAAGCGGTTGCCATCGCGCCGCCGCAGTGTGAGCTGTGGCTGCTCGAAGCGCTTGCCGGACGGGCGCTCGAGCGGCTTGAGGAGTGCCTGGCCTCGGGCATGCTCGAAGCGCTACCGCGCGGGCTCGTCTTCCGCCACGAGCTGGCGCGGTTGGCGCTCGAAGAGTCTCTCCCGCCGAACCGGCGCCTCGCACTGCATCGCCACGCCCTGACGGTGCTGGCGACCCCATCCGCGGGCGCGCCTGATCTCGCCCGCCTCGCGCACCACGCCGAGGCCGTGGCCGATGCGCAGGCTGTCCTGAAGTACGCGCCCGCGGCCGCGGTGCGTGCAGCTTCTGTGGGAGCGCATCGTGAGGCTGCCGCGCTGTACGCGCGCGCGGTGCGTTTCGCCGATGAACCCGCCGATAGAGCGGATCTTCTCGACTCGCTAGCTGGGGAGGCGTATCTGACGGGAGATTTCGTGGAGGCCTTCGAAGCGTGTGGCGAGGCGCTCGCAGGCCATCGTGCGGCCGGAGCAGTGCGCAAAGAGGCGGCGTCGCTGCGTCTGAACGCGCGTCTGCTGTTGATGCTGGGCCGCGACCAGGACGCGATCGCAGCGGGGAGAAGGGCGGTCGCCTTGCTCGAGACATTGCCACCAGGTCGCGATCTCGGAGTCTCATACGCAAATCTGGCCGAGCTTGCGCTGACGCGCGAAGATCCCGGGCAGGCAATCGCGTGGGGGCAACGCGCGCTTGAACTCGCGCACGAGTTCGGAGACAGCGAGACGGCCAGCCACGCGGACGTCTCCATCGGCGCGATCGAAGCGCAGCGCGGCGACCCGGCAGGGAGCGCGAAGCTCGAGCGGACACTGGAAGCCGCGATCGACGCCGGCTTCGAGGAGGTTGCGGCACGCGCGTTTGACTGCCTCGTGAGGACGGCCGTTCGAGCCCGGAGCTTTGCGGCAATGGACCGTTACCTCGCGCGTGGCGTCGACTACTGCAGCGAGCGGGATCTGGGTAACTGGCGTCAGTCGCTCGTCGCACTCGGAGCGCGCGCCGATCTAGACCGCGGACGCTGGAGCGACGCCACCGCCGGCGCCGCACGCGTGTTGCGTACGGCTCGGACGCAGGGATCGGCACCGGCACTCGCACGTTCGGTGCTTGCGCTGGTCCGTGCTCGGCGCGGTGACCCCGGCGTGGACGATGCCCTTAAGTTCCCACTGCCTGCCGACGACGCGGGAAGTGCTCGTCAGCGACCAGTACCGGGCGCTCCTCCAACCAGCAAGATGTACCTCGCCGCCGCGCGCGCGGAGATCGCGTGCCTCAAGGGCCAGCCAACCGCTGTTCTCCAGGTGACCGAGGAGGCCTTCGATCTCGCGGTTCGTGCGGACGCGGGGTGGGCCGTCGGCGAGCTCGCCTATTGGCGCTGGCGCGCAGGGATCGTCGAGGAGGTTCCGGCCGGCGCGGACGAGCGCTACACACTTTCGATCCGCGGCGAGTGGCGCCGCGCAGCCGAGTGCTGGACCGAACTTGGCTGCCCCTACGAGGCCGCGCTCGCCTTGGCCGACGCGGATGACAAAGACCTGATGCGCCGGGCGCTCGACGAGCTGCAGCAACTCGGGGCCCGTGCGGCGGCGGCAATCGTCGCCCGCCGCCTGGCGAGCGCGGGGTTCGCGGCTTGCCGCGCGGGCCGCGGCCTGCGACCCAGCTGAATCCAGCCGGGCTCACGCGGCGCGAACTCGAGGTCCTTTCATTCGTCGCGCAGGGGCTGCGCAACGCCCAGATCGCCGATCGGCTCGTGCTGTCCGAGAAGACGGTCGATCATCACGTCGCGGCGATCCTCCGAAAGCTCGACGTGCGCACGCGGGGCCAGGCCGCTGCAGAGGCCGGGCGGCTCGGCTTGGCCGGCCCAAGCTAGGGAACGCCGCCTCCCAACATAGGTGCTACTCCCGATGCGACGCTGGTCAGGCGCTCGTAGGTTCGCTGCATGCCACAGGCCAACCGATCAGGAGGCGCTACATGCCGCGATACATGGTGCAGCGAACCTTCCCGCAGGGGCTCGAGATCCCGGTCGCCGACGGCGGCGGCGAGATCTGCCGCACCGTCGTTGAGCGAAACGCCGACGAGGGCGTTACCTGGGTGCACTCGTACGTGAGCGCCGACAAGCGCACCAGCTTCTGCGTCTACGACGCGCCCACCCCGGAGGCGATCCGGAAGACGGCCGCTCGCAACGACCTGCCTGTCGATCAGATCACACAGGTCCAAGTACTCGATCCGTACTTCTACACAGGTGAGGGGGCGTGATGCTCATGTGAAGAAGGTCTCGCGCCGACGCTCGTCGGCGCGTTGGTCGCCGTGATTCAGCTCGGGGTGCCGATGCGAGGCCTGATCGTCGTGGTCGGGTCAGCCGGTCCCGAGAGACGAATGGAGGACATAATGACAAGACCGTTTCTTCGGCTCGGGAGGCCCGTTGCCGGCCGTGCCGCAGCCGCCACTCTGGCCCTTGGCCTCGTTGCCGTGGCCCTCATGTTCAGCTCACCCGCGAGCGCCCAAACCAGGCCTTGCTCTGACGATGTGACGAGCGCCGCGACCGGCCCTGCGACCGTGTCGGTGGCATCGACGTCCTATGGGAGGGTGCTGGTCGTCGGTTCCGGCTCCTACGCCGGTTGCTCTCTCTACGTCCTCACATCAGACCAGCTACATGCGCTGTCTGGCGCACAGTTCGCGTGTAGCGATAATGCAAACGTCCTAAATGAGCCTTGCGACACTGGCCTCTGGCCGGCGCTCCTCACCAAGGGCGCTCCCCTCGCAGGGCGAGGGGTCAACCCGCACCTTCTTGGGACGGTGACCCGCACCGACCTGCCGGGTTTGCCGGCGGTTCAGCAGGTGACCTACGCCGGTCAGCCGTTGTACCGGTTCTTCCTGGACGAGGCGGCGGGAGACACGCAAGGCGCCAACTTGGACGATCCAGTGACCAGCACCCCGGGCATCTGGTACCTGGTCAACCCGCGTGGGGGCACTCCCGCAACGGGTCGGGCTCAATTGGAGCTCGAGACCGCTCCCGTCGGCGGCACAGGGCCCGACCAGAGCGTGCAGGCCGCAACGATGAACAATGACTTCAGCGTCTTCCCCGACGCGAGCTTCCCCGTCTACACCTTGAGTAGGCATCGCAGCCACGAATGGGGCAACGCGAGAAGTCACGAGAGGGACCACGAGAGCGCCTGTCAGGATCAGTGTGCCGTTTACTGGCCACCAGTCCTCACCTCGGGGCGGCCCGAAGTCGGGCCCGGCGTCGACGAGCATGCCCTCGGGACCATCGACAGGCCCGACGGCACCCACCAGGTGACATACAACGGGCGCCCCCTGTACCTGTTCAACAACGACGCCTACATCGCCGGCGTTACAGGCACGAAGAGCATCAACGGGGCGGGTACGCATACCCCGTGGGGCGTGTTTAACACGATCCCGCCGCTGCCCTAGTCTCCCTACGTCCCCGAGCGCACCCAAAGCCCCGGCCGACCCAATCGACCGGGGCTTTCTCACCTTGTCTCCCTCCAGCTCACCAACCGCCGAGGGGAGGGCGCGGCCCGCTCTTGCTCAGCGCTGGCTCGGCCAGCGCCTGCGTCGTGCCCAGACCGTGCAGGCAGGCGAAGCTACCCCGACCGAGGGCGGCGCCAGCTCGTCCCCAGAGATGAAGGCCACCGAGACTACACGGCTAGAGCTCTGCAGCAAAATTGTTACGGGAGCCCCCACGCATCGCGAGGTCGCGAAGGGCACGCTGCTTCCCGCGCACAGGTGTGCGCAGTATCAAACCGTCGCGATCGGGAGGGCCGTTCGGTGGCGCGTTGCGACGACGACGCGCGCCGACTCGACGTGCGCAATGAGATTGCCGCTGAACGCTGACGCGACAGTCAGGACCACAGACGATAGATTCTGCTCCCCACGGACGCGGGCATGACCGAGGACGCAGATGCTCTAGACGAGGACCAGTGATCTCGGGCGACCGCCGCTTTCTCTGTGAGCGGTAGCAGTTCGGACTCTGCCGTGCTGCCGCCGAGATCGCGCAGGTACGGTCCCCCAATCAACATCTCGTCGGAGGTCATGCCGCGCATCGCCGCCCATCCTCGCGCCCGTCGGACCGTCCGAGAGGCCCGGGAGACGGCGGCCCGGCTGCGGTTGCTTCACGAATCCGCCGGGTCTCGCAGGCTCAGCGTCCGCGCGCTCTGGCCAGATAGCTGTGGCCCGCATGCACTGCGACCGTCTTGTGCCGCACGAAGTCGTTCACGACCACGGTGCCGCGGCGCACACGGGTCAGGGTGCCGTCGCAACGGTCGGCCGTGTCCCAGGCTGTACCGAGCACAGTCGCGGCGCTGTAGCGCCCGCGGGTCCGAAACCGACCTTTGGCGGTGGCATGGAGGAGCTGCAGAACGCGGCCGCCGAGAGCCGCGGCGGTCCCACGGGTGCGATCGTCGGCGGGCTGCGCCCGGCACCTGGCGTATGACGGCGCGCCGGGAAACGCGCCCTCGAGCAGCGATAGGATCGTCAGTGCCTTCTGCGGACCCGTGGTCGACTGGGCAAGCCCGAACACCCCTCCGCCGAACGTCCCGGTCTGTGTCTTCCCGGCACGCGTCGACGCGGTAACGAGTTGGATCGTTCCGGCGCGCGCGTCGACCTGGGAGCCGACCGGCAGTTGACGCGCCGCGATCAGCGGCACGAAGCCCGGGCCCGTCGACCCGCCCGCGCCTCCACCGCCCCCGTGCGGCAGTCGCACGAACACCTTGCCGCTGACCAGCGACACGTTCACCGTCCTACCAATCGCCGGAGGCGGAAGCTCGCCGCCGGCCACAGCCGGAGCCAGCGAGAGCGAGATGTTGTCCAGATATGCGTCGTTGTACGCCCCGGCGAATTTGGTCGCGGTCATCGTGACCCGGATCGCCCGCGTGCCGTGCGGCACCTTGATTGAGCCCGTGCGCGCCAACAACTCGGTGGTGTCGCTTCGATCCTCGGCCGTCACAGGGCCGATCGTCAGCTCCCCGACTTGCTGCCCCGCGGCACCGAGGAACGTGGCGGTGACTTCGGCTTGATCCTCCTGACTGGCGAAGCCGCCAAGGTCCGCGGATAGGGTCGCGACCACACCACCCGCATCGATCTCAGCACCGCCCATCGACACGTCGACGGCCTGCGTCGCGGTTTCCACGGAATTGCCGGTGCCGTTGGCTGGGCCCCCGGCGAAGAATTGAATCCCTCCTGCGATCGCGGCGCTCGCGTTCGTATCGGGAAAGTTCGTCGACCCTGCGGGATCGTAGGTGTGCTCGGTGAAGTTCGTCGTGCTCGTCCAGCCCGGAATCGGCGCGGGCGCGGTCGTCGCAGAATCCGACGAGCCGGTCCCCACCTCGGCCCCGCCGTTGACTATCAGATCACCGGAGGGCACTGTCGCACGCGCGGTCGCACCGGTGCTCGCGAGCACCAAACCCGCGACAAGCACTGCGACGAATGAAAACTGACTCCGGGGCCAACCCATGTTAGGTTCCACCCTAACGGTTGGCCGCGTGCTGCAGCAAGTCGAGCGGCTGGGTCGTTCGCGTGCAGCGAGACGGACCCGTGCCAACCCGGCTCTGACCACGTGAGCTGCCGCCGGCCGCATCCCAGCATAACCTCGGGTGGGCGAGGCCCCGAGGGAAAAGGTGTTTGAGCGAGCGATTCCCTCCGCCTGCCCAGCCTCCCGCTCAATGCGTCACTCGGCCGTGGTGGCCGGCGACGAGTACCGGGAGGAGAAGCGTGCGACTCACGGCACCCACAGTTTGAACGCTCCGATGCCGTAAAGAGTGACGAGCGACGACGCATCGGCGCGAGCATTGTGCGGCTCCAGGCACACCGGGCACCTCCCGTCGCGGTCGCAGAGGTACGCACGCCGGGGGGCGCCGAGGGTCACGCGTCCGTGGTAACCAACCGACACGAACGCGACGATCGGGACGAGCAGGCCGGGCCGCCGAAGCCGACCTTCTCGGTCGACCTCGAGCGGCGATTTTTGCGGGTTTGGCCCTCCGCCTGGGACGGGAGCTAGATATTAGTCGTGCTAAGAACGTAGAAGCCGGAGCTTGGCTCCTCAATGACGAACAGGAACCGATCAGTGGGCGGGCCCGAGATCGACTCAACACAGCGCACCTCGCCCGACACGTCGATGTTGACTCCATTGATCGGCCAGCTCGCAGTCACCTGTCCATTCTTCAAGTTCAGGGACAATGAGCCGGTCGGCGACCCTGGCGGAGAGGCGTTGAACTCGAAAACCTCTGCGCTCGGGTCTGACACCACATCGTTTGCGGGCACGCTCCCGGCCTGGATCCCTCCGGTGATCCCACTGGCGCCCTGGGTAACCAGGTCCGCCATGTATTCCAAGCAATATTGCACGGCCTCGTTCTCCCCCGCCAAGTAATCGCGGATCACCTTGAGGGCGTGTCGAGTTTCGTTTGACATGCGTGTATTCCCTCCTGTCACAGGACTCCGAATGAAGGATGATTGTGCAATGTCGGCCGAGCGGCAGCCCGCCGACGCGGTCGACATGTCTTATAGAGCCCTATCCGCACGCGCTGATACATGCACGGCTGACAGCCAGACAGAGGATCGCCAGCCAGCCTCTTCTGGCGCGATCGTAAGCACGCCGCGCCGGATCACGATTGATGCATCCGCGGGTTTGGATCACTACGAGGCGGCCCGGTGAGGAAACGTCAACCGGCGCCTCCGGACCGGCGAACTCGGCTGGGGCTGCGGCCGATGCCAGCCGGCGGAGTATGTGCTCGCGTAGGGATGAGCCGCTCTAAACGAGCTGACGAGCTCGGGTAGGTCGGAGGGCTAGACCGAAGTTCTTCGGGCTAGAGCGGGTTCTTTCTGCGCATCCAGTGAGCCATCAGCCACTGGAGGCTCATGCCGATCTTCTCGCCGACGCTGCCCTCCGGTGGCGCGGCGCCGAGTTGGCGCGCGAGACCGAGGTTGTCCCATTCGGCCCAAGCCTCGACGATCTTGCCGCCCTTCCACTGGTCGATGCTGATGCCTGTAACCGATCCGTGGACGCCGGTGGGTGCGAGACCCGCAAGCTCGCCGCGGTGGGTTCCTTCGCTGCGCCATCGCAGGACGACCTTGTCTTCGGACGCGATCACGTCGTCGACGGTCATCCGGAGGTCCGGGAACGCCTCGCGGTACATGGTCACGATGCGCTTGAGTCCATCGGGACCGCGCACGTCGCGCAGTTGGGCGGGCAGGGCGGGATCGTGGTTGAGAGCGTCTGGGGCGACGAACTGGTCGATCAGCGCATAGTTGCCGTCGTTGAAGCTCTGCTCCAGAAGCCGGCGTGAGGCGTCGGCGTGATCGGCGGTGCCCGTGGTGGCCGCGGCGGCGGCGCCAGTCATCGCATCGCTGGACATGTTGATCCACCTCCGTCTTGTCGTTGAGGCGAGCCTACGCTCGGCCTCGCGTTCCGGTCAACCACCAGGCCTGGGAAAACCTGACGTCGGCGCGACGGAAAGGGCCGGTCCCGGCTCGCTGGACACTGAGCGGCGACATGCCTCTCGGTCGTCGAGGACCGCTTCGTTTCAGCGATCGCTAGGGCCGGCTCGCCCGGTGACGGCGACGATCAGCTCGTAATAGATCGGGTTCCCGCTGGTCGAGATGCGGTGTTGGAACCGCGAGCGGCGTAGCAGCCGAAGCTGGCCTGAAGCGAGCAGACGCGCGACGAGCGTGCGAAATCCTCCCGGCGCGTCGGTTCGCGTCCAGCGCTCGTCGATAGTGAAGACCACGGGATTCGCGGTCCGAAGCAGGGCGAGCGCGTTGACGAGAGCTGCACCCGAGGCGTGCGTACCGCCGAGGGCGCCCGCGGAGATCAGCGCAGTTGGCCGGTGGCGCTCCAGAATTGTGAGCAGCTCCGGCGGGGGAGCCGCGAGGTCTCCGACTAGGTAGTCGCGGTAGATGCCTGGCCGGTCGCGCAGGCACGCGGTGCGGGCGGCGTCGAGCGCGTCGAGACCAACGATCGTGGCGATTCCGATTGCGCTCGCGAGCTCGCCGACGATGCCGGTGCCGGCGCCGAGGTCGAGCAACACGACCTCCGAGGGTTCGAGCGCGAGCTCGGTCAGGGCGTCGGCGAGCGCGTCGGTTGCGACTTGGGGCGAGCGGCACGCGAGGAGCTCCTGCACGATGTGCTCATAAAGGCCAGGAACGCCATACAGCCGCTCATAGTCGTGCAGATGGACGATCTCCTCATCCGAGCCGACATTGCGTAGAGCGAGGTATTCGCCGTCGGCCTGGGGCGGTCCGATCAGACGCACTAGTGGGCGGCGCACGATCAAGGCCGCCAAGACTAGGCGCTCTCGATCTCCTTACGCGTCGAGCGAACCAGCGAACCGGCGGTGGCGGACGCCGGCGGCGGAACGTCACCAGGGGAGTCGCTCGCCGGCCAGTCGAGCTGACGATCGCGTTCGCAGTGCCGGCGGAGCGCACCAGCCGGCGACGACGTGCTGCCAGTGCTGCACGTCGTGCGATCCCAAGCGAGGCCAAAGCGTGCGCTCCCGGCGCGACAGCGGATTTGCGCGATGTGGCCTCGTAATGGTCCCGCCGACGGAGAGAAGCTTCGGGTCGCGTAGCGACGCAGGCGGCGGGTCGAGCTGACCCCGCATTGGGCGGAATACGGTCTAGATTGGTTGCGAATCAGTAGCAACTGCCGATGTCGTCTCGCCGGAGGCGATCGATAGTGGGCGGTCGTGAATGAGTCTCCGGCGAGCGAGCTGAGGTATCCGGGCGAGCGGGAGGCGGACATTGCCTTGCGCGATGGAACCACAGTTCACGTGCGTCCGATTCGCGTGGAGGACCGGGAGGCGGTGCGGGCGTTTCTGGAGGGGCTGTCCCCTGACTCGATCGGCTTTCGGTTCTTTGGCTATCCGAACATCGAGTGGGCGACCGGGTGGTCGGTCGACGTCGACTACGCGGACCGGTTCGGCCTCGTGGCGGTCAGTGGGGATCCTCCCGGGGTGGTTGCCCACGCCACGTACATACGGATCAATGAGCATAAGGCCGAGATCGCATTTGTTGTCGCCGACGCATGGCAACAGCGCGGCATATCGACAATCCTCCTTGCACACCTGGCCGAGGTCGCCGACCGTCACGGGATTACCACTTTCTTGGCGGAGGTGCTGCCACACAACTATCGGATGATCGGCGTGTTTCGGGCGAGCGGGTTTCCGGTGGATATGCGCTCGACGCCGGACGCGATCGAGGTCGAGCTGCCAACCTCCTTGACCGCGGAGGGGGTAACGCGTTTTCAGGAGCGCGATCGAATCGCCGCGATCGCCGCGGCTCGCGCCTTCCTCGCGCCGCGGTCGGTCGCTGTCATCGGGGCATCGAGACACCGCGGGAACGTGGGCGGAGAGATCGTGCACAACCTGCTGGAGGCGGAATTCCAGGGGGTCGTGTATGCGGTGAACCGCGAGGCCGAGGTCGTCCAGTCACTCCCGAGCTATCGCTCAATCGGCGAGATCGGGACCCCCGTCGATCTTGCCGTGGTCGTGGTGCCGGCCGAAGGTGTCGTCCACGTCGCACACGAGTGCGCACTCGCAGGGGTCCGCGCGCTACTGGTCATCTCGGCTGGGTTCGGGGAGGCCGGAGAGGAAGGAGAGCGTCGGCAATGGGAGCTGGTCGAACTGTGCCGCGAGAGCGGAATGCGCCTCGTCGGACCAAACTGCCTCGGCGTTATCAACACCGCGCCGGACGTGCGCTTGAATGCTACGTTCGCACCGCGCCAGCCCGCTCGCGGCCGGATCGCGTTCATGTCGCAGAGCGGCAGTTTTGGCATCGCGATCATCGAGGCAGCCGAGCGCCTCGGCGTGGGTCTGTCCTCATTTGTCTCGATCGGCAACAAGGTGGATCTGACCGGCAACGATTTCCTGCAGTACTGGGAGGAGGATCCCCTGACCGACAGCGCGATGCTGTACCTCGAGTCGGTGGCGAACCCGCGGAAGTTCTCGCGCCTGGCGCGGCGGATCGCTCGGACTAAACCGATTCTGGCGGTGAAAAGCGGTCGCTCCGCGGCGGGCGCACGAGCGACGAGCTCGCACACGGGGGCCCGTATCTCGGCCTCGGACGTCACGGTCGACGCGTTGTTCGAGCAAGCCGGCGTGATTCGAGCCGACACGCTCCACGAGCTGTTCGACGTCGCCATGCTCGTGACCAAACAGCCCATACCGCGCGGTGAGCGAGTCGTGATCGTCACCAACGGCGGAGGACCCGGGATCATGTGCGCCGACGCGTGCCAGGCGAACGGCGTGGCAGTGCCACAGCTCCCGGACGAATTGAAGGCCGAGCTCGAGAAGTTTCTGCCGGCAGCGGCGTCCGTCGGTAATCCCGTCGATATGCTCGCGACAGCGTCGGCGGACGACTATCGACGGACGTTACGCGTGCTTCTGGCCGCGGAGGCCGCCGACGCGATCATCGCGATCTTCGTTCCGCCGCTGGTGACGCACGGAACCGACGTAGGCGCGGCGATCCGCGAGGTCGCCGAAGACACCGACGACGTCCTCATCTCCACGGTGTTCATGACCAGCGTCGGCCCGCCGACGGAGCTGTGCTCCGAGCGGGTCGAGGTGCCGGCGTTCGATTTCCCCGAGGATGCCGCGCGCGCGGTCGCGCTCGCCGCGCGTCACGGTCGTTGGCGCGCACGGGGAGAGGGGACCATCTGGAAGCCCACCCACGCACGACCGGACCGGGCCGCGTCGATCATCAGCGATGAGCTTGGGCGCGGTGGCGGCTGGCTGTCCCCGGCGAGCACGGTCGCCCTGCTCGACTGTTACGAGCTGCCCGTCGTCGAGACGCGCGTCGTCACCAGCGCCGAGGAGGCCGTCGCCGCGGCCGTCGAGCTGGGGACTCCCGTGGCGCTCAAGGCGAACGCCCGAGGACTCGTCGGCAAGAGCGCTGTCGGAGCAGTCAAGCTCGGGCTCCCCGATGCCGCGGCGATACTGGCGGCCGCGGCGGAGATCCAGGCGAACGTCGGTCGAGCGGGTTATCGGCCGGACGGACTGATCGTTCAGAAGATGTCGACCGGCGGGATCGAACTGATCGTCGGCATGGTGCACGACTCCAACTTCGGGCCCGTTCTGGCCTGTGGACCGGGTGCCAAGACCACTGGGATGATGAAGGACATCGCCGTTCGGATCACGCCTGTCACCGACCTCGATGTCCACGAGATGCTGCGCTCACTGGAATCGTTCTCGATCCTCGAGGGTGGCGACGACGGACCGCATCACGACCTCGCGGCGGTCGAGCAGTTGCTCATGGGCGTTAGTGCACTGGTCGAAGCTCATCCCGAGATCGCCGAGCTCGACCTAAATCCCGTTGTGGCCAGCCCAGACGGCGCATTGATAGTGGACGCTCAGGTACGCGTTGAGGCGGTGTCAGCGCCGTCGCCGGTGCCATCTCTGGACGCCTGAGTCGCGGGCCGGATCAGGCTCGCGCTACCTGGGCCCGGAAACGTTCAGGGCAGCAGATTGGGAGCGTGATTGAATCGCGGTCAAAGCCACGGTGTAAATGATGTCTTCGACCAGGGCGCCCCGGCTGAGGTCGTTGACGGGTTTGGCGAGACCCTGGAGCATCGGGCCAACGCTAACCACGTGGGCACTGCGCTGCACGGCCTTGTACGTGGTGTTGCCGGCGTCGAGGTCAGGGAAAATGAAGACGTTGGCATGTCCCGCCACACTGCTGCCGGGCCGCTTGGTCTTCGCCACCGAATCGACCGCGGCCGCATCGTATTGCAGCGGCCCATCCACCGCGAGCTCGGGAGCGCGTTCCCGCACGAGCCGTGTCGCCTCGGCGACCTTCTCGACCTCGCTACCCGCGCCTGACGTGCCGGTGCTGAAGCTGATCATCGCCACACGGGGTTCGATCCCGAAGCTCCGTGTCGACGCGGCGCTCTGGATCGCGATGTCGGCGAGGTCCTCGGCGCTCGGCTGCGGGTTGATCGCACAATCGCCGTAGACCACCACTTCATCGGGCAGACACATGAAGAACACCGATGACACCAGACGAGTACCAGGCCTGGTACCGAGAATCTGGAGCGCGGGCCGCACCGTCGCCGCGGTGGTGTGGACGGCCCCCGCAACAAGTCCGTCGACCTCCCCCTGTTGAAGCATCATGGTGCCGACCCAGATCGCGTCAGTCAGGCGGTCTCGCGCGATCTGCTCGCTCCAGCCGCGATGGCGCCGGAGCTCGACCAGCGGAGCCACATAGCGGTCGGCTACGGCCTCGGGGTCGATGACAGCTACACCGCCGGGCAGCTCGAGTCCCAGGCTGCGTGCCGCGTTGATCACGTCGTCCGGCCGCCCCAGGAGCACGCTGCGCGCGATCCCTCGCTCAGCGCAGGCGACCGCGGCCTGCAACGTCCGGGGCTCGGTGCCCTCGGGGAGGACGATGCACGCGTTCGCCGCACGGGCGAGCTCCCGGAGCTGGTAGCGAAACGCGGCAGGGCTGAGTCGGCGGGGACGGGACGAACTGGACAAGGACTCGAGCCAAGCCGGGTCAAGCGCGTCGGCGATCGCGCCGGTCACAGCTTTGAGCCGTACGAGATCGTCGACCGGCAACCCTGGATCGAGGTGATCCACTCGTGTGGCGGTTTCGTAGCTGTTATCCGGCACGAGCAGTATCGGCAGGTCGTTGGCGCTCGTGCCGTTCGCCAGCGCCCAGACGCGGGGGTCTGGCTCGACCCCGGCGCTGAGCACGAGTGCCGCCAGGCGCGTGCCGTTGACCGCGGCGAGACAGGCGGCCATGATCACGTCGTGGCGGTCACCGGGCACCACCACGAGCGCGCCGTCGGAGAGGACGTGCAGGCCGCCCGGGACGGCTTGGGCGAACACCGCGACACTCTTGATGCGCCGGGACAGGTCGCCTTCGTTGATGATCCGCGGTTTCAGTTCGTGCACGAGGTCGAGGACTCGCGGGCGCGTCAACTCGGAACGGTGTAACGCCGCGCCAATTGGACGCAATCCCCTCTTGATGAGCGCCTCGCGCAATTGGGTGGCGGCCTGCGGGTCGGTCGCCGGCAAGCCGTGGACCACACAGCCGATCGGGCGCGCGTCCTCATCGTCCCGGTAGCCGGCGGCGGTGAGGGCGAGCAGGTCGGCCAGCCCCTCGACGTTGGCCGCGCGCCCATCTGCCGTGTTGCCCGACGCGGGACCGGCCCCGTCATCTCCGCGCTCTGCGTTCGCCGGCCACCGGCCGACCAGCAGCACATCCGCATCCAGGGCTGCGCCCAGCGCCTCGTTCAGCTCGCTGATGTACACCTTGGTCGGCCAGGGACTGAGCCCCTCCACAACGACGACGTCAGCGGCGTCTTGTACCGGCCGCCAGACCGCAACGATGTCTTCGAGCACGGCATCGAGTCCTCCCTCTCCAAGCTTGTGCTCGACAGCCTCCGAGGACAAGGGATCGGGAGGATCGAGCGCAGTCACAGCGGTAACCAGTGCCTTCGAGCGGTCGGGGCCACCGTCTGGCCGGGGCTGAGCTACCGGCTTGACGTATCCGGTTCTGACCCCCCGCCGATCGAGCGCTCGCAGCACCGCGATGGACGTCCTGGCCACGCCAACCCCCGCCGCGCATGGCACCACGAGCAACGTGCGCGCCATCACGCCACCGCGATCGTCGGTCTCAAGGAAGCCTCGGCGATAACGCGAGCGGTATCCCGGGCGATCGTCAGCTCCTCGTCGGTGGGCACAACCAGCGCGACTACCGGTCCGGCAACGCTGATCCGCCCGGCCGTGTCTCGCCCATGGCGGGCATTCGCACGCGGATCCTCGGTCAGGCCAAGAAATCCGAGCCGGCTGAGCACCATGCTGCGAACCACCGGGCTGTTTTCTCCGATCCCGCCGGTGAAGACCAGGGCGTCCAGCCGCCCAAGCCCCACCACCAGCCCGGCGATCGCCTTCGACAACCGGTGCGCAAAGACATCCAGAGCGAGCCTGGCCCGCTCATTCCCGTCGACCGCCGCGGCAACGACGGTGCGCATGTCATTACTCAGGCCCGACAGGCCAAGCAGCCCGCTTTCGGTGTTCAGCGCTTGCGTGAGCGGATCCAGGCCCATCCCGGTCCTCTCCGCGAGGTACGCAATCAAGCCCGGATCAACATCGCCGGAACGGGTGCCCATCACGAGCCCGTCCAGCGGCGTCAGCCCCATCGTCGTGTCGATAGAGATGCCGTCGTGCACCGCGGTCGCGCTGCAGCCGTTACCGAGATGAGCGGTGACGAGCCGCAGCTCGCTCACCGGCCGGCCCAGCAGCGTCGCCGCCTGCTGGCTGACGAACCGATGACTGGTGCCGTGAAACCCGTAGCGCCGCACCCCGTGCCGGGTGTACCACTCCTCCGGAACCGCATACCGGAAAGCATGGGGCGGCATCGTCTGGTGGAAAGCGGTGTCGAACACCGCGACCTGGGGCAGGTTGGGCAGGAGCGCGCTAACCGCCTCGACCCCGGCAAGGTTCGCCGGGTTATGCAGCGGCGCAAGGTGGCTGAATGAGCGAACCGCCGAAACCACGGCCTCGTCAATCAAGACCGAGGCAGCAAACCGCTCACCACCGTGCACCACGCGATGACCGGCGCCTAGCAGACGCATCCCGTCTACCTCGGCCTCTGCGACGAGCGAAAGCACTCGCGCGACGACTGTCTGATGAGTGCCCTCCGGAAGCCATTCCTCCACGGCGCCGCTCCGCAGGCGGCTGAGCCGGAGAACCGCCTCGCGCGAGGCTAGCCGCTCACCAACCCCTGTCAACAGTCGATTCCCGCTCTCAGGCTCAATCACCGCGAACTTCAGGGACGAGCTACCCGAGTTGAGCACCAGGACTACTGAATCATCGGCTGCTGCGGCTGGGTCCAACGCTTGCCTTTGCCTGTCATCGACGGCTCAGTAACAACCCACGCGTCATCGGTAGCTATCACTGTTGGTGATCTGCACCAGCCTCTTCTGGCCGCCGGTGCCACCCACTGATTCCACCGAGCGGCCAGACGCACGGCATCCGCAATAGTCCGCAGTCGTGGTCCGTGGCACGGGACGGCGCAACTCTGAGGCTCGTGGCCTCGGTCCTTTGGTCCGGTGACGACACCGTCCTGATCTCGTTTGAACCGAGCGATCTTCCCTCCGCTCTGCGTTGGGCGTGGCAGGCTCCCTGCGGAGCCGGTCGTCCATCGCGAAGAGAGAAGGACGCTCGACACTTCGACCTGGGGATCCCAGATCCCGTCGCCCGGCGTAGCAGAAGCAACGTCGCGCCGGGTTGCGCAGGTCCAGGCGGCGGAGACGGTCGCGGAAGGGACAGCCCGGCTTGAGTGCCGTTAGCAACCTCGCGGAGTAGTTGGAAGTGCGTGTTGACCACTCGGTCGGCCATCTCAAGGCCCGACTCGGTGATCCTTTTCGCCACCTCCGACGTGCCCGCGACTTCAGGGATCTCCTCTGAGGAGATCATCGGCGCGGTGCACCGCCGGAAAGCACCGATGATGCACGCCAGCACCCAGCTCGAGCTCTGACGAGCGCCACCTCTGCGGGAGCGCCACGTCGCTCCCGCTGCCTGAGCGGCACCCTGGGGTCTCGGAGTTAGGTTGGGTAGGGGTCCTCAGCCGTCTGGCGCTCGCGGCGTCCCCAAGTTGGGTAGCGGCGGCGCCCAAGACGGGTCGTCTTCCCGATGCGGACGCTGGGCTCGGCCCATACGTTGGCGGCATGTCACCCGGCGAGCTCAAGAGGAGGAACGAGATGCCGCGATACGTGGTGCAGCGCACCTTTGCGGAGGGCCTGCACATTCCAGTGACCTACGGCGGAGCGGTCTTGTGCCGGCGGGTCGTCGAGCGCAACGCCGAGGAGGGCGTCACCTGGATCAGGTCGTTCGTCAGCGAGGACAAGACCCGCACCTTCTGCATCTACGACGGACCCAGCCCGGAGGCGATTCGCAAGACGGCCGCTCGCAACGAGCTGCCGGTCGACCAGATCACCCGCGTGACGGTGCTCGATCCTTATTTCTACGCCTAACGCATTCCACCCAGTAAAAGGGGGGACAACTATGGTCAAACCCACCAAGCACATGTTGATCGCGGCTGTCGTGATCGGCGCCGCGAGCGCGCCGTCGACCGCGTACGCCGCGTTCATCGGCGGAGGCGGCCGTGTCTTGCCGCCGGCTGCCTCCGCCTCCGTGGATCGGTCGCAACCCCAGCAGGCCCCGCTGCTGGGATACCAGCGGGCGGTCGAAAAGCAGTTCGGGAGCACGCCCGGAGGGCTCGCTGGCCCCGTCCCGCAGGCCCAGAATCCCGCGCGTCGTACCGCGCGGTCCTCATCGGGCAGCTTCCAGTGGGGCGACGCCGGGGTCGGCGCCGCCGGGCTAGTCGTGCTGCTCGGGGCCGGGGCCGGGGCAGCGAGCGCGATGCGTCGCCGGCGTGTGCACCGTGTGATCACGGGTTGAGCGGAGGACCGGCCGGGGAATCGCCTCGATTCCCCCGGCGGGTGCTTTTCGTGCGGGAACGGGGGTGCCAGACTGTCTAGGGTGATGGGTAGCGCTGGTCCGGGGCTGGTCGACGGTGCGCTGCTGGAGCGGGATCAGAGCCTCGCGGCGCTCGCTGCACTGCTTGCCGATGTCCGCAGGAGCTCCGAGGGGCAGTTGTTGCTGGTCGGGGGCGAGGCCGGTGTCGGCAAGACGCTCCTGTTGCGGCGCTTCTGCCGGACCGGGGCCGACGGCGTCCGAGTCCTGTGGGGCGGGTGCGCACCGATGCGAGCACCGCGTCCGCTCGGTCCGTTTCTCGACGTCGCGGAAGCGACGGGAGGCGAGCTCGAGCGGCTCGTGATCGCGGAGGCGCGGCCGCACGAGGTCGCGGCGGCGCTCCTGGTGGAGCTGCGGCGACGCGGCGCCACGGTGCTTGTGCTCGAGGACTTGCACTGGGCCGATGAGGCGACGCTTGACGTGCTCGCGCTGCTGGCCGCGCGGATCGCATCGGCTCCCGCGCTGCTGCTGGCCAGCTATCGGGACGACGAGCTCGACCGGACGCACCAGCTTCGGCTCGTGCTGGGAGAGTTGGTGCGCCGGCCCGGGCGGATGAAGCTGGATGCGCTGTCGAGAGCTGCGGTCGCGGAGCTGGCCGGCCCGCACGGAGTCGATCCCGAGGAGCTGTACCGGCGCACGGGCGGCAACCCCTTCTTCGTCACCGAGGTGCTCGCGGCGGGAGGCGAGCAGGTCCCGGAGAGCGTGCGCGACGCGGTCCTTACACGGTCCGCGCGCCTGTCGGCGCCGGCGCGGGGGCTGCTCGACGCCGTCGCGGTCATTCCTGGGCAGCTCGAGCTGTGGCTGCTGGAGGCGCTCGCGGGCGAGCTCATCGACCGTCTCGATGAGTGCTTGGCTTCGGGCATCCTGGCTGCGGAGAGCGCGCGCATCGCGTTTCGGCACGAGCTTGCCCGACTGGCAGTCGAAGAGACGATCTCACCCGAGCGAGGCGTTAGGCTGCATCGGCGCGCGCTCGTGGCACTCGCTGCTCGTGGAGGCACGGATCCCGACGTCGCTGCGCTGGCGCATCATGCGGATGCTGCAGGCGACAGCGACGGTGTGTTGCGCTGGGCGCCGCTGGCAGCCGAGCGGGCCGCGGCGTCGGGGTCACACCGGGAGGCGGCCGTGCAGTACGCGCGGGCGCTGCGATTCGCTGGTGGGCTGTCGCCGCTCGAGCGCGCAGAGTTGCTCGAGCGCCGAGCCGAGGAGTGCTATCTGACTGCACAGATCGACGCTGCGGTCGCCGCGCAGCGGGAAGCCCTCGAATGTCACCGGCAGCTCGGAGACGTGCTGCGAGAGGGCGATGCGCTGCGGGTGCTCTCCCGCACGCTGTTCTTCGTCGGTCGGACCGCGGAGGGAGAAGCCGCCGGGGGGAAGGCCGTCGACCTGCTCGAGCGGCTGCCGCCCGGTCATGAGCTGGCGGTCGCGTATTGCAATGTCGCTCAACGCCGGATGGTGGTTGAGAACGCTCAGGAGGCCGACACTTGGGGCGCCCGTGCGCTCGAGCTCGCCGAGCGGCTAGGCGACACCGAGGCGCTCGTCTACGCGCTTACGAATATCGGAAGCGCCGAGCTGTGCGCCGGTCGTCAGCTGGGCCGTGACAGGCTCGAGCGGGCGCTCGCGCTGGCGCAACAGCACGGCCTCGAGGATCATGCCGGACGGGTCTTCAACAGTCTGGTGATGTGGCCTCTGCGGTTCCGAAGGCTCGTAGAGGCCGAGAGGTATCTGGAGGATGGGTTGGAGTACTGCCGCGAACGGGGGCTCGACACCTGGCGGCTGTATTTGCTCGCGGGCCGTGCGCGGCTGGAGCTCGACCGCGGCTGCTGGGACGCGGCGGCGGACGCGGCCGCGCTGGTGCTTCGCGATCCCCACAGCGCATTGCTGGCCCGCAACTGGGCGTTGGTCGTCCTCGGGCTGCTGAGGGCGCGCCGCGGCGACGATGAGGCCTCAGCGGCGCTTCGGGAGGCCGATGGGCTGGCTGAGTCCACCGAGGAGCTGATGAGGATCGGGCCGACGGCCGCTGCGCGCGCGGAGCTGGCTTGGCTGGGCGGCGATACCGCGGCGGTGAAGCACGTCACCGCCGCGGCGCTCAGGATGGCGATCGACCGTCGCGCGCCGTGGGTTGCAGGTGAGCTTGCCTACTGGCGCTGGCGGGCCGGTGTAGATGACGACCTCCCGGCAGGACTGGTCGCCGAGCCCTACAGGCTGTCGATCGCGGGCGACTGGGCGAGCGCTGCCGAGCTGTGGAGCGATATCGGCTGTCCGTATGAGGCCGCGCTCGCGCTCGGCGACGCCGACGATGAGGCTGCGCTGCGACTGGCGCTCGACAAGCTACGAACGCTTGGTGCACGTCCCGCAGCCGCGATTGTTGTCCGGCGGCTGCGCGAGCGCGGTGCGCGCGGCGTGCCACGCGGGCCGCGACCCGCGACCCGGGAGAACCCCGCCGGCCTGACCGCACGCGAACTTCAGGTGCTGTCGCTGCTGACCGAGGGACTCCGCAATGCGCAGATCGCCGAGCGCCTGGTCGTCTCGCGGAAAACCGTCGACCATCACGTCTCCACGATCCTGCGCAAGCTGGACGCACACACCCGTGGCGAGGCCACCGCAACGGCCCTCCGCCTCGGGCTCCTCGGCGAACCAGACGAGCGCTCCGCCCTGTCTGGCCAGTAAAGGCGCTGCGACCGCCCAGGGGTGCAGACCGCTCCTCGGGCAGGCACCTCATGCAGCAACTCAACGGCGTGCGCATGGCGGAGTTGGCGTGGCGCGAACCGGCGCCGCACGCCGGCCTGAGCGGCGAGGTGACGTAACTCTGCACGCGCTCCGGTGGCTGACCACTCGCGGCCGCGGGCTGGTCCCGCCATCCCTGCGCTATGGCCGATCGCCGACCGCTCCGCCACCTTCGGCAACAGCAGCGCTCGATCGACAACCACCGGATCAGCCCACCGCAAACCGACGGCCTCACACGCAGTTCCGGTCGATACCACGGCCCGGATTGTGCTGATCGCACAATCCCTGGCACGCGCTGGGCCCGACGGTCGACCGCCGCTGATCCAGGAGCCGCACAAGCACGGCCCCGATCGCGGGCTCAGTGCCGCTGCGGAGGACGTGCAAGAGCGAGCCCGAGCTCTTTAGTCGAGCGTGGGATCGGGCGCTCGCCGGCGGCGATCTGGTCGCGTGGGCCTGGGCGGCGGTCGCGCTTGCTGCGATCGCTCGCCCCGGTGGCGATCTTCTTTCGGCGCGAGGTGGCCGTCTGGGGCTCAGGGTCTGCGCGAGGAAGGGGCGAGCAGGCCGAGTACGCGGGCTCGCTGGACGGCCTCGCCGCGGTGGTGGGTGTCGAGCTTGGCGTCATCGGAGACGCGAAGTGTGCGTCCGACCCTGTTCGCTGAAGCCGGCGTGAGTGCTACCGGTGTTCCCCATTGTCGATCTCCTGCGCCGTGAAAGACCTTGCGTTCGCACTGTCGGCCGCATGGTCGATCGCGGACACTGTGGTAAGGCCGCGGAGACCGTGTCGCGCGATCCTTCCCCCGTCCGCGAGCGGCCGCCGGGAGCCGCTCGGCGAGGTATTCGATCGCGGCCAGAGACCGCTCGTCGCTCACCATGTCAAGATCGTCGAGCACGAGCACGAACGCGCGTCCTGCGTCGAAGGACGCGTTCACGGCAGCACGAACCGCTCGAGTCGCGACTCGCGGACCGCCTGCGCCCTGCCCAGCGCGTCGGCTAGGAAACGGATGGTGACGCCCGTCTGGCGTTCGATCGGGCGCAGGCCGCTGCGGAGCTGCTCGCGGGGGTCCCTTCCACCCAAACGAACCCGTCCCAGGCGGAAGCGTCAGTGTGGCCGTTTGCTGCTTATGCCCTCGATCGACTCGCGCATCAGCACACGCTGATACGCGTCGTGCATGATCAGCTCACACGGGCGGGTGTGCGCAGCCCACAGGTATGCCACTCGACGAATCTCGTCTAGCGTCTCGCACGTGACTTGCGCGTGATGCGCGGGCAGCTCGACCTCACAGCTGCCGTCGTCGTTGGAGGTGTACGCGTACCGTAACCGGCTCGCTGACAGCGGAGCTGGTGGCCTCGGTTACCGGCGATCTCATGAATTCCCCTTATCGTGAAAGAGCGGTTCGCGCTGACCCTTGCATCGTGGAACGCGGACCCTGTGGAGAGGCTGTGGAAACCCTGTCGCCCCACTCGGCGCCCTCGGCCGCCGCTCGCCATCGCGCTGGGGGTCCAGAGAGCTCGTGGACCTTCCTAGCCCATCCCGATCTGCGACACCGCGCTCCCGAGGTCCATCCATCGACAAGGACGCGACACCGCCCGGGCACACCGCGCTCTGATGCTGGCGGCGTCGCCGAGCCGGCTCCCGCACTCCCGCGCATGGCCGCACGCGGCTGGCGACCCCCTGGTCGGCGTCTGGCCGGGCCTCCGCCACGACGAACTCCGCCTCAGGCAAACGGGGTCGCGCGGGGTCGTCGCTGTATGCGCTCCCTGACGCCCGAACCGGCCACGACTGCACCGCAGCTCCGCTTTGCGGGCCACCAGGAGCGCCCCGTGGGCGCTGGCGTAATCGATGCCTGTGGCGGACGGCGAAACCGTCAGCTGTGCACGATCGGGGCTCCGCGATCGAGCTTGCGTAGCGCGAGCGGTGGGCACCGAAGCTCACGTTCGCCGAAGCGCCCTACCGGCCGCCTGAGCCGGACGGTGACCGTGCGGTCGTCAACCTCGGTGACCTCGGCGAGTTCGTGCTCGAGGTACCGCGGCCGGATTCGGTTGGTGAATATCACGGTGTCACCCACGCACAGCTCGGCGATCGCCCGGGCGGAACGGACGGTGTGAAGCAGCTGCCGGCGCCCGTGGACGGCGTCGGCGATCGCGACCAGATGCTCATCAAGCTCTCCCGCCGTGATCGCGTCGAGCAGTTGACGCTCGGGATCCTTCAATCGGCGATCCTGCGTCTGAGGCCACAGCATCGATTGCGTGCTGTCGTCGATCTCGATGCTCACGTCCCTATCTTGACTGCCGCGGCGGACGTCTTAGCCGGGCTGGGTCACGACACCTCGAAGGGACGATCTGCGCAATCCTTGCTCAGATCGTCCCTCCGAGCGTGGGCGGTGTGGCGCCCGGTTGTTACCTCTCGGGCTTGGGGCTGATCTTGTCCCAGAACGCGCATTCGTGATCGAACGAGATCGCGTCCGCCGACATCAGCTCGTCATCGCCTGCCGGTTGTAGCGACATCACCAGGTCGCCCGTGCGGGAGCTGTACTGCGGCCACACGGGCACTCCGGTCGTGTTTGGGCTACCGGTCCGGGCGAATGCCGTGAACTGCGCGATCAGTTCGGTCCGGAGGGTGGCCTGATCTGCGTACAGAGTGACTGGGATGCCCATCGCGGTGGGGAAGGGGCAGCCTGGCTCCCAGTCGTGCTGTGAGCCTGAATCCACCGACCGGTCAGGCCAGTTGCCAAGCAATGCGATGGCCGGCAGCCTAATCGGGTGCTGGTACACGGACACGTTCAAGCTCGTCACGATCACGCCGCACGGGGTGATCCACGCAACCGGCAGCGAGCACTATGTCGGCTGTCTCGACACCGGCCCCCAGCAGGACTGCACAAACGCCGATCCGGCTGGAACGCTCGCGCTCACCGATAGGTTCGAGGCCAAGCTTGACCCGGTCACCGGCGACGAGATCTGGGGCCGCCGTCAGCACCAGATCGTGCCAGGAACCGGTGGGTTCGCCGGAGCGGCGCGGCGGATCGATTTCAAAGACAACGACACCAACGGAACCTCCACCTACCAAGGTCACATCATCCTCCCGGACCGACACAGAGCCGCACGCGCGACCGCGTCGGTCGCAGCGACCAGGTCCAGTCGATGTGCTGAACAGCCCGGTTGCCGCGAATCGGCACCGACGACACCGGGGGGACCAATCATCATCTCGCCCCCGAGCGCCGCGCACGATGCCGACGCCTCGAGTGCGACAACACACATTCTGCTCGGGCTCGGGGCCCGCTCGCGCGGTGAGGTAAGCGCCGAGGCATTGCGGTTGGGGCTCGCACCCCCAAGACGGGTACCCGCAGCGCCAAAGGTAGGTGGTCCTCCCGATGTCGGCGGCGCCTCGCGCGCGTAGCGTGGTCTCGTCTCAACAGTGCCTCGGCCGACCGAATGCGGCAACCGCGAACCGCTCGGCCGAGCCGCGCGTAAGGCTCGAAAAGGGTTGCGTATTTCCGAGGCGCTCCGCGCCTCTTACAGCCAAGCGACTTCATTCGCCATGCAGATTCTCTTCCTCGTATCAGCGCATAACAGCTTGAGCCAGCGCGCCTGGATCGCGTTGACCGAACTCGGTCACGACGTGGGGGTCGCGGTGGTCGACTCGGGCTCGGCGATGGAGAGAGCGGTGGGGGTGCACGCTCCGGATTTGATCGTGTGTCCGTTTCTCAAGACGATGATCCCGGAATCGATCTGGCGTCGGCATCGCTGCTTGATTGTGCATCCGGGACCGCGGGGCGATCGTGGCCCGTCATCGCTGGATTGGGCGATCGAGCTCGAAAAGCCGGAGTGGGGGGTGACCGTGCTGGAGGCCACCGCCGAGGTCGACGCCGGTCAGGTGTGGGCAACGCGCACGTTCGGCATGCGGAAGGTTGGGAAGAGCAGCCTGTACCGGCACGAGGTCCGTCGCGCGGCGATCGAGGCGATCGTGGACGCGATCGACAGACTTGTGTTGGTCGGGGCGGCGTCATCGGCAAGGACTCACGCGGCGAGTGTGGCGCCTGGTCCGTGCCTGCCGCTGATGGGGCAGGAGGTTCGCGCGATCGACTGGCAGTCCGACCGCACCGAGCGTGTCTTGCGGAAGGTACGTGCCGGCGATGGTCATCCCGGCGTGCTCGACGTAATCGACGGCGAGGACTTTCATATGTTCGGCGCTCATCCGGAGCGGACGTTGCGGGGCCGGCCGGGCGAGCTGATCGGGCAGCGTAACGGCGCGATTTGCCGGGCCACGGTCGACGGCGCGGTTTGGATCACGCACCTCAAGCGACAGGTCACGCCGGCGCAGAGGTCTTTCAAACTGCCCGCTACGCACGCGCTCGCGCTCGCCGGCATCGATGTCCGGGTTCCGGAGGTCGAGATCGCGCTCGACGCGCAGGTTCCCGACGACCACACTTATCGCGAGATCGCCTATGAGGAGCACGCGGGCGTGGGTTACCTGCGGTTCGCGTTCTACAACGGCGCGATGAGCACCGAGCAGTGCGGGCGGCTCCGTGCGGCGTTTGCGCACGCCCGCTCACAGCGGCACACCAAGGTGATCGTGCTCCTTGGGGGCGACGACTACTTCTCAAACGGCATCCACCTGAACGAGATCGAGGCGGCCGACAACCCAGCCCAGGAGTCCTGGCGCAACCTCGAGGCGATCGACGATCTCGTCAAGGACATCGTCGAGACCGATTCGCACCTCGTCGTCTCCGCCCTGGCCGGAGATGCCGCTGCGGGCGGGGTGCCGCTCGCGCTCGCCGGCGATTACGTCCTCGCGCGCGAGGACACCGTCCTGAACCCCTACTACCAGCACATGGGCGGCCTGTACGGATCCGAATACTGGACCTACCTGCTGCCACGGCGCGTCGGCGCGGCCACGACGGCGCGGCTCACGCGCGCACCGTTCCGGCCCGTCGGCTCGCGCGAGGCGGTCAGGATCGGGCTGCTCGACGCGGCCGTCGGCGAGAACCTCGAGGAGTTTCGAGCGGCCGCCGCGCGCCTCGCCGAACGGGTCGCACACGACGGGCTGCACGAATCACGCCTTAGGGACAAGCAACGCCGGCGCATGATCGACAAGCGCGTCAAACCACTCGAGGCATACCGCCGGGAGGAGATGACGCGCTGCCACCACTGCTTCTTCGGTCCCGACCCCGCCTACCACCACGCGCGACAGCGTTTCGTCTACAAGCTCCCCGCGCCCGAGACCGCAAGCGAGGAACCAGCCCGTGTCGCGATCCGAAGCTTCGGATAAGTGTTTGCTGACGCTGCAGCACGACCGAGACCGCGAACGCTCTCGCGGCGAAAGAGCAGGTGGCGGCGACCGGGCCCGATCCGGAGGACTACTTTCACGGTAGCGAGCATCTCCGCGCACGAACGCTCCGGCGACGAGGTAGGCGCGATCGCGATGGCCGGCGGACTGCTCGCCACGCACGCGATCACGCCGCGCCGGCTCGCGAGACGATCGCATTTGGGTCTCGTGGCCTGAACGCCGCGCTGTCGCAAGGCGACGATCCAGTCGTGCGTGCGCCAGGGGCGCCCGGCCTGCCATCGTTCTAGGCGACCGCGAAGTCGCCGGCGCATGCTCGAGTGCTTTCAGGTTGTGCGGCTCAGAGCAACGACAGGGATCGGTCGCGAGGTCTTCTGCTGGTACGCGTCGTACCTGTTGCCGTTGTTGTCGTTGACGAGCTTCCACACACGGGCGTAGTCGGGGTCGTCGGGCGCGATCTCGGTGCCGGTCGCAGGGAATCGCGTGCGCCTATCTGGACCTGGACCTCCGGCTTGGCGCGGAGGTTCAGCAGCCAGGCCGGGGCTTTGGGAGCACCGCCCTTGGAGGCGACGACCAAGTAGCGGTCCGCTGTCCTTGGCGTACACGAGCGAGTTGGTGCGGGTCTGACCGGTCTTGCGACCGGTGGTGCGGAGCATCAGGCACGGGACACCGAGCATGCGGTGGCCGATCAGCCCGTCGGCGTGCTCGAACATGAAGGCGTGGACCTGGAGCGTCGTGCGGAAAACGGTTTCGTGGATTGACATGCGCGCAGACGCTACGCTGGCGTCGTGTCCGACCCGCCTGCTGACCGGCGATTATCGCCGCGGCCACGGAGCCGCGCCGTGCTGTGGTTGGGCTGAAGGTGGAGCGCGCGTCGTGGCCGGTGCGCATGATCGCTCGATCGTTCGTTTGGCGCCCGCGCGGACGGGTCCTTCGGCGATGTCCCGCGCCGTGTGGGCTGCTCGTTAGACCGAGTGAGGCCGTGACTGCACTGGTGGGCGCAGAGCGACCGGGGCGACCGGGCCCGCGACGATGGTGGCGTTGATCGTCGTCCAGAGGAGGACTTCCGCAAAGCCCTGGCGGAGTAAGGCGTGCTGCGGGACCGAGCGCGAGAGCTGCTCCCGGCGAGGGCCGGGTCGCTTTAGCGCCGGCGCGGCCGTTGCCCAGTCGCCCCACGCGAGCGTGCCACTGGCCGTGGGGCGACAAGCTCGCTGGCCGCCAGCGGCGCACGCCTGCGCTCCTCGCCGCCATTGATCAGCTCGCGGTGTACTACGCGGTGATACGCGTCGCAGACGATCAGCTCGCTTGGTCGTCGGTCCGTCGCGCATCGATATGCCACACGGTTCGCCTCCTCCAAGGTCTCGCAGGTCAGCCTTTCGCCAGGGGCAGACAGCGCGACCTCCCACACCCCGCGCACGCTGATATCCACGCGGACCGTCGTCAGATTCATCCGCACACCTCCTGGTGTGTTGCGTCGAGCAGGCATGGTGCCGGGTCGCCACGCTGCGGGTCGCCGCACAGCTGACGGAAGACTCGGTGCCCGCTATCCCCCGGCGGCACACGGCCGCCATTGGACGAGCAAAGTCTGATCCGACCGAGCACTTCACAACCTCTCCCGAGCACCCGGCTGGTCGATTCCGGAGGGCTCGTCAGCTGCGGATCGCGCCGCCGAACGCAGCAGCGCAGAGCTGCGAACTTAGCGCCGCCGGCCAGAAGCGCATCCGTAATTTCCCCGGTCCTTTTTGCGGATCAATGGCCTCTTGACCGCGTGGCCGCTCCGGCTATCAAACAGGACCAATCGCCGGCGTGATTCGGCGACTCCCCCACCCCGACCGGCGAGCAGGAGGGCCGACCCCTACCCAACACGGAACCGACCCTGGGCCGTCCGCGACGGTCGCTCGCCCGGATCGCGAGAGCGCCGGAACGGGCGGCGCAGACTACTCCTGCGGAACGATTGCGCTCTCGCAAGCCCCTCGGCGCTGCGGCAACAAGACGAGCGGTCGTCGTCGTCCATCTCAGCAGTCTCGTCTCGACCATCCGATGCGCCCCGTTGCTGGCGAAATAGAAGCGTCGCCGTTAGCTCGTCGTCGGTAATCGAGCAAGCGGGACCTATCGCTTCGTCCATATGATCCGCGACCTGCTCAACGCCGGGGACATCGACGGGTTCGGCGCTTTGCTGGCAGACGAGTTCGTCGAGCACGAGGAAACTCCCGGCCTCGCGCCCACCAAGGACGGTGTCCTGGAGTTCTTTCGGATGTACCGCGCGGGGTTCCCGGATCTGCGCATGGACCCCGAAGACGTTCTCGCCAGCGGTGACAAAGTCGTCGCGCGCGTGAGGGCGACCGGAACTCACGAGGGGGAGTTGATGGGCTTGGCCGCGACCGGCAAGAGCGTCGACGTGCAGCTCATCGACATCATGCGGTTCGACGAGAACGGCCTCGTGGCTGAGCATTGGGGAGTCGTCGACATGCTGGCGATGATGCAGCAGCTCGGCGTGGCTGCTGTAAGCGCCCCGGCATAGGGTCACCAGACGCTCATCGCGGGCACGGCGTGGCGGCGTCGGCCCGCCGGAGTCAGCACCTTGAAATGGTCAAGAGCCGCGTGCCGTCGATAGCGCAGTCGACGGCGAGCACCACAGACACGCACGTGCCGAGCACACAGAACGGAACGTTGAGCGGGTTGCTCGTCGGAGGGTCATGTACGGGAACGGATGATGGCGCCGGTCTGAGGGTCCGATGATGATCGCCGTTGGTGTCCGAGTGACCCGGGGCCCGGCCCACGTCAGTGCCTTGAACTCAATCGTTGTGTCGGTATCCAGGGCTCAGCGAGCGGCGAGTCGCACGAGCGGCGCGACCGTCCGCGCTTCAGCTGCGTGCGCGTAGATGCTCGCCGACGAGCGGGATCACCTCGTTGCCGAACGCGGCCAGGGTCGCGTCCTGAGCGTCGTGCTGTAGGTACAGGCCGAAGTGGCCGACGCCGAGGCCCGCGAGCTCCGTTAGGCGCGCGATCTGGGTCTCGGGCGGCCCGATGATGCAGAACCGCTCGACGATCTCGTCGGGCACGAACTCGGTGTCGGGATTGCCGGCGCGTCCGTGCTCGTTGTAGTCGTATCCCTGACGTCCCGCGATGTAGTCCGTCAGCCTCCTCGGCACCGCGGCGCCCTCGCCGCCATAGCGGGCCACGAGATCCGCGACGTGGTTTCCGACCATCCCGCCGAACCAGCGGCATTGATCGAGCGCGTGTGCGCGGGAGGCGTCGCTGCCGTCGGTCACATAGGCGGGCGCTGAGACGCACATCGTCAGGGCGTCCGGGTCGCGGCCGGCGGCAGCGGCGGCGTCCCGGACGGCTTGGATGCTCCACGCGGCGATGTCGGGATCGGCGAGCTGCAATATGTACCCGTCCCCGACCTCCCCCGCGACCTTAAGCGCCTTGGGCCCGTAGGCCGCCACCCAGATCGGCAACCGGCTGTTTGGGTTCCACGGAAAGCGCAGGGTGCTGCCCTTGTATTCGACCGCTCCCCCGTTGGCGAGGCCACGAATCACCCCGACGCACGCGCGCAGGTCAGCTAGGTTCACCGGCTTGCCGTTGATCGTCCGTACCGCGGAGTCTCCGCGGCCGATGCCGCACACGGTGCGGTTGCCATACATCTCGTTCAACGTGGCGAACATGGAGGCTGTGACGGTCCAGTCACGGGTAGCCGGATTCGTCACCATCGGCCCCACAGTCAACTTGTGCGTGCTGTCGAGGATCCGGCTGAAGATCACGAACGGCTCTTCCCACAGCAGGTGGGAGTCGAACGCCCAGACGTGGCTGAAACCGTACGTCTCGGCCCTCCGGGCGAGCTCGATCACACGCGCCGCCGGCGGATTGGTTTGGAGGACGACTCCGAAGTTCATGATCTACGCGGCTCCCTTTGAGGTCATTTCGCCAGCTCTGGCAAGCACCGAGCTCACGGTCCTTCCGTAGGCATCGATCGCGACAGTCAGCGCCTGCTCAGGCGAATCTTCGATCGACGCGTGCGAGATCGGCGGGTCCGACTGAGCGAAGATCATCGCCGTCGGGACGACGCGGCCGATCTCGGTCGCGTCGTGCAATGGCCCACTGGGGATTGGCTCGCCCGCGTCGCCGCCTGCTTCGTGCACACTTGTCTGGGCGAGCTCGACCAGCGCCGGGTCGAATGGAGTCGGGGCCGCACGGAAGATATCGCGCTCCTCGACGGTGCAGTTGAATTCCTCGGCAGCGCTGCGGCACGCCTCCCGGGCCTCCGCAAGCATCGCGGCTAGCTCTGTCGGGTCGAGGTGCCGCTGGTCGAGTTGCATCTCGGTGCTGCCGGCAACGGCAGTGATAACACCGGGAATCGCGTGAAGCCGCCCGACAGTGGCGACGCCGCCGTGGTTGATCGCGCTCTCCCGTATCGCGAGCGCCGCACGCGCCGCGGCCGCGAGCGAGTCCTGGCGCAGCCGCATCGGCGTCGACCCGGCGTGGGCTGCCTGACCCGTGAAAGTCATCAGGTGGCGCTCGACCCCGACGGTCCCGCTCACAGCGCAGGCCAGCCGACCGCCGTCGAGTAGTACCGGCCCCTGCTCGATGTGGAGCTCGAGATACGCGACGGCTCCCCTCAGCCGTTCCGCGGCGGCAGGCGCGCCATCAAGATCGACTCCGCATTCCGCCAGCGCGTCGGCCAATCTCACGCCCTCTGCATCTCGCAGGTCACGAACCTCGTCGGGATCGAGCGTCCCGGCGCACGCCGACGAGCCGAGCAGACTGCGGCCGAACCGGGCGCCCTCCTCGTCCGCCCAATCGACGAACCGCACTCCGATCGGCGGCGTGGTGCCGGCGCGGGCCAGCTGCCGAATCGTCTCGAGCGCGGTCATCACTCCAAGCGCGCCGTCGAGCCAGCCGCCATTCGGTACAGCGTCGATGTGGGACCCGACGATCATGAAGCGTTCCTCGGCACCTTCGATGCGCGCCCACAGGTTGCCCGCCTGATCCCGCTCCGGCTCGAGCCCTAGGTCGATGAGCTTCGAGGTGAGCCACGACCGTGCCTCGAGCCACTGCGGCGTCCACGCAAGCCGTTTCGCTCCCGCGAACCGCCCGCCGCTGTTGCTTGCGAGCTCATCGAGGTCGGCGATGACAGCCTGCGGGTCGAGCCGTACGTCGGTCACGCGGCGACCTGGACGGAGGCTCCGAGCGTCCGCGGAACGAAGCGACCGTGGCCCGGCTCGGTCTTGATCTCACCCCGGTCGTATACGAGCGTCCCGCGCGAGAACGTGTGCCGTACGCTTGCGCTCGCGGTCTCGCCTTCGTACAGGTCGTAGTCGACGTTCATGAACGAAGTGGCCTTGCCGTACGGGCGAGGTGTCGCTGGGTCGAGTACGACGACGTCGGCGTCCTTCCCAGGTGCGAGGGCGCCCTTTTCGTGCAGACCGAAGCGTCGGGCGATCGTTGTGCTCGTCCGGTCGACCAGCTGCGAGCGAGTGATCCTCCCGGGACGACGCCCTCGTCCCACAATTTCGCCAGGCGGTGCTGGATCAGCGCGAGACCGTTTGGCACGAGGCTGAAGTCGTCCAGGCCGCGGGACTTCTGCTCGTCGTTGAACGGGCAATGGTCGGTTGAGATGCTCTCGAGGACGCCGCGCCGAACATAGCCCCACAACGGCTCGTGGTTCGACACGTCGCGCAGCGGCGGCGAGCAGATGTAGCGGCAGCCCTCGACGCCTGGGCGGCGAAGATCGTCGATGCCGTTGATCAGGTACTGGACGCACGTCTCACCCGTGACGGCCGCACCCCGTTGTTGCGCGGCCTCGATCTCCGCAGCCGCGGCGGCGCAGGTCACGTGAACGACGAACAGGGGAGCGCCGACGTGCTCGGCGATTGTGGCGGCGCGGCCGGTGGCCTCCGCTTCGACGTACTCGGGTCGGGTCAGCGCGTGGTGGATCGCCGAGGTGTCGCCGCGCACGAGCGCGCGCTTGACCAGCAGGTCGATGATGTCGCCGTTTTCCGCGTGAACCATCGTCAGCGCATCGAGGTCTCGGGCGCGCTCCATGCACGCGGCGAGCTCGTCGTCGCGAACCATCAGCGCACCCTTGTAGGCCATGAACAGCTTGAACGAGCAGACGCCTGCCTCCGACATCGCGCCCATCTCGTCGAGGACCGGCTCGCTGGCGTTCGTGATCGCCATGTGAAAGCCGTAGTCCACGTGCGCGGCCCCGTCGGCGCGACCGCGCCATTCGTCGAGCGTGGACTGGAGGTCGTCGGGCCGCTGCTGGATGGCAAAGTCGACGAGGCACGTCGCTCCGCCGGCAGCTGCCGCCTGCGTGCCGGTGTCGTAGTCGTCGGACGACATCGTGCCCATGAACGGCATCGACAGGTGCGTGTGATTGTCGATCAGGCCCGGCAGCACGAAGCATCCCGTGGCATCGACGACGTCGGTTCCCTCGGGAGCGACGACATGACCGACGGCGGCGATCTTCTCCCCGTCGATCAGGACGTCGCCGTCGAACTCGCCATCCGCCGCGACGACCGTTCCGTTGGCGATCAGGGTGGTCTGGGTCATGGCTCGTCTCCTGGGTCGGTTCGGCACTCGGCGTTACGGTCAGCGGTTGGGATCCCCATGTGATTCGAGAGCGTGACCAGCACGTCGCCGAGCCGCCCGACCAGATCGTCCAAGATCGGTCGGTCGCAGATCAGCGGCGGCGCGATCTGAATCACCGTGTCGCCGCGGTCTCGCCCCGGGCGATCAGCTCCGCCCGGATCAGTGCGCCCGGCAGGCACCTTCGCAATAGCTCCTCTCTCTCCGCGGCATCGAAACGGCTTGCAGGCCCGTCGGGCACGAGCTCGACCGCCCAGAAGTAGCCGCTCCCGCGCACGTCGCCGACGATCGGAGCCGCCGAGTGAATCGAGCAGGTTGGCCAGGTAGGGCTCGTGCTCCTGGACGTTGTCGAGCACCTGCTCGCGCTCGAACAGCTCCAGGTTCTTAAGCGCGATCGCAGCCGACAGCGGATGACCGCCAAAGGTAATCCCATGGAGCAGCGTCCGGCCGGAGTCGTAGAGCGGGGCGGCGACTCGTCGGACACCAACACAGCGCCCATCGGCGCGTACGCCGACGTCAGCCCCTTGGCGGTCGTGATCAGGTCGGGGACAGTCCCGAACCGGCTCACCGCAAACCACTCGCCCAGCCGGCCAAACCCCGTTATCACCTCGTCGGCCACGAGCAGTATGCCATGGCGGTCGCAGATCTCCCGCAGCCCGGCCCAGTAGCCGTCGGGCGGTTGTAGGCAACCGCCGGCGTTTGCACGGCTCCGCGATGATCATCGCGATCGTCTCGGCCCCCTCGCGTCGATAACTGCCTCCACCTCGTCAAGGAGCAACGATGTGAGCTCAGGCCCGGACTCCGGTCTTCGGAAATCATTCGTATTTGAGACGTGGAAGGTCTCGACAGCCGGCGGGCCAAACGGCTCCTTGAAGCCGGGCACGCCCGTGAACGCCAACGCGCCAAGCGTCACGCCGTGGTACGCGCGATCGCGCGCGATCGCCTTGGTACGCTGAGGCTCGCCGTTCGCGATGTGGTACTGGCGGACGAGCTTCCAGGCGGCCTCCACGGACTCCGAGCCACCGCTCGTGAAGAACACGTGGTCGATTGAGCCCGGCGCAATCTCCGCCAGCCTGCCGGCCAGCTCGACGCCGCGGGATGGGCCGCGCCCAGTTCGTCGCGAACGGAAGCTCGATCAGCTGCCGGCTCGCGACCTCGGCCATCTCGGCGCCGAACGCATAGCCGAGCTGAGCGCAGAACAGATTCGACAGCCGTCGAGGTGGCGCCTGCCGAGGCTGTCGACCACGAACACGCCCTCGCCTCGCTCGAGCACGAGCAACTCGACTCGCCGTCGCGAACCCCACCGTTCGCGCGAAATGGAGAAGCAGATGGTCGGTGGCAGTAACCGTCGCGGCCATGTGGGCGACGATAAGTCACCCAGGGCGCTCAAGACTAGGGCTAGATTTCCTTTAGCACCTATAAGCTAAGGCTATACATGAAAACGAGGACGATTTGACGCTCCAGCAACTCGCCTGCTTCTGCATAACGGCGCATGAGGGGTCGTTCAGCGCTGCGGCCCGCCGCATGCGGCTGTCGCAGCCGTCGGTCTCGGACCACGTGCGGCGCCTCGAGGCCGAACTAGGCGCGACGCTTGTCAGCAGCACCGGCCGCGGCGTGAAGCTGACTGCTGATGGACAGACGTTCTTGGTTCACGCCGAGCGCGTGCTGGCGGACGCCGATGAGGCGTCGAGCTGTGTCGGGTACCGGATGGACAGAGGCTCGCGCGTCGTCGGGCTCGGGCTCACCCGAAACGCGCCCTACTACCCGATCGACGAGTTCGTCGAGCGCGCGCTGGCGACGATCCCAGGACCTTGCAGCTTCGGCTCCCGGGACAGAACTCGGCGCTCGTCGCGGCGGCAGTCCGCGAAAGCGATCTGGACGCCGCGCTCGTGATCCTGCCGGTCGACCCCGACGGGCTCGAGGTGCGTCCCCTGTTCAGCGACGAGGTCCTTGCTGTCAGCGCGGATCCCGATCGCACC
>CAWCMG010000004.1:0-99763 GCA_963796575.1 uncultured Solirubrobacterales bacterium
ATCGGGGCGCCCGGATTTGAACCGGGGACCTCACCGACCCGAACGGTGCGCGCTACCAGGCTGCGCCACGCCCCGAATGGGCCCAGTATCCCACAGCCACGAGGTATCCCGGGGCCCGGTACCGGTGGTGTAGGACGGCATCACGGGGCAGAGCTCGGGTCCCCGTTCCGGCCCTGAGCCGGAAACGGCGGTCACGCGACCGCGAGCGAATCCGATCCGGGCGTCGTCAGCGCCGCGGTCTCGGCGGGCGGCCGTCGCCGGCTCGCGAGCGGAATCGGCCGCTCCGCGGTTACCTGCGTCGCGAGGCGGACCGTTGGCGGCGTCGCAACACGGGCCCGTTGCGGCGTCGCGACGGCTGGCTCGGGCATAGAGCCCGCCGCACGCATGATCACCGCGTGACGCCGGCATGGCTGGCAGTGCGCCAGATGCCGTGCGAGCTGCCGGGTCTCGCGAACCCCGAGGCGGCGAAGCGTGTGGGCCTCCCAGGCGTCGATCAGCGCGCGGGTGCGCTCGCAGCGGCGGCCGCTGATCAGCTCTTCGTACTCCTCGGCGAGACGACGCCGCGCGCGGAACAGCGTGCTCTCGACGACCGGCCGCGACATTCCGAGCCGCGTGCCGATCTCGCCGTAAGACAGGCCTTCGAGCTCGCGCAGGACGAGGATTCGGTGATGGAGCTCCGACACCCCGCGGAACGCGCCGCGCAGGTCGTCGAGCTGCTGCTTGCACTCGACGGCGACGTCAGGGCCCGGCGTGATCGAGAACAGGTCGTCGGCTCCGCCGTCGGGCTCGCCCTCCTGGTCGAACGGGACCTCGTGGCTGCGCCGGGCCCGCCGGAGCTCGTCGATGCACGCGTTCTTCGCGATCTGGTAGATCCACGGCTTGAACGCAATCGGACGTTCGGTGTCCCGCAAGCGCCGCAGAACCGAGATAAACACCTCCTGCGAGACGTCCTCGGCTCGATCGGCGTCGTGGAGGATCCCGCCGACGTACGACCAGATACGCATCCGGTAGCGCGCGTACAGCTGCTCGAAGGCCCTGTCCTCGCCCCGGCGGACAGCGGCCACAAGCTCGTGATCGCTGCGCCACGAGAGTTGGAGCGCCTCTGGAAGCAGCCGTGCCATCACCAAGTTGTCCCCGTCCGCTGAATCCCCTTAGCTGCAGGGACTCTACCGGGAATCAGCCATATGTCCAGAGCTTTTATGAAAGACGCTAACGTTTGTACAGAGATCTAGCCGAAAGACAGGTTGAGACCGTCCGACCCAGACGGCATACTTCGCGCCCACAGCGCAGGCGGCAAAGGAGGACATTCGACCGATGGCCATTCACCTGACCCCCACCGAGCTTGCACGAGAGTCCGGTCTGGAACGCCGCGATGTGATCGTCAAGTGCGTCGAGTGGGGGGTTCCAATCTTCAACGGGCGCATCGACAAGACACTCTTCCTCTCGAGCTTCCGCGAAATCACGGGCTCCACGCCGCAGGTCAAGCAGCAGCCCCAGCTCGCCTAGCGGGATTTCGCAGCCACAAAGCAGTTCCCGAGCCTAGCCCAGCCGGCGGGCCGTTGTCGCGTAGCCGGCGGGCCGTCCTCGCCTAGCCGGCGGGCCGTCTATTCCTGAGCCGTCTGACGCAGCAGCGTCGAGGTCGTTTGCTCAAGGATCTTCCGCCAGGCGCGTGTTCTCTCGCGCTCTGCCTCGAAGTGCTTGACCACCTTGCGCACTCTCGTCGCCGAGATCTCGATTCCGTGGCGGGCGCAGATCCGCTTGAACCGGGGGTAATCGTGGGCCAGCTTCAGCGTTACCGACTGGAACCCGTGGCGCGCGATAGCCACCCGCGACGTGAAGTTCATGACGCTCGTCTGGAACATCAGCTCGTCGTTTGGCTCGGGCTCGACGAGGATGATGTCGACCCCCTCGTACCGCTCCTCCCACCGCCGCGCGACGTCGTGCAACCGCTGGTAGGCGAGCAGCTTGAACGACTGGTATCCGATCTGTGGGAAACCCATGTCCGACACGCGGCGCGCGCGTGACCCGGTGATCGTCGGTATCCGCTTCTTGAAGTCGTTGACGTATGGCACGAGCGGGTTGACAACCACGATGAACTTCGCGCCCGCCTCGACCGCGATGTCGAGGTTGGTGGTCGACACGATCCCCCCGTCGACGAGCTCGCGGTCCTTCACCCGCACCGGCTTGAAGATCATTGGCAGCGCGCCCGAAGCGGCGACAGCCGTCGAGATCGGCACGTCGTCCCAATCCTCGGCACCGAAAACGATTCGTTCGCATGTGTCGAGATCGGTGGCGGCGATATACAGCTCGTTCTGGAGCAGGCGGAAGTCGTCCGTGCGGTCCGGGTCGGACAGGATCGTGCGCACGTACCGTTCGATGCCCTTCTCCGAGTACAGCCCCGACGGCAGCACCTCGGCGAGGCCGACCGCGATGTCGACGGCCGACAGCTGGCCGAGGTCCCGGGCGAGCGAGCGGACCAGCTGCGCGAGCCGGAACGGAACCAGCAGGCCCTTGCGGACGAACTCCGAGTAGTTGGGACGGAGCAGCGAGCTCACCCGCGCGTCCGGGAACGCCGTTGGCACCTGCTGGACGATCACCCGCATCATCTCCTCCGGGGTGACCCCGTTGGCGACGGCCGACGCTACGAACGCCCCGGCGCTCGTCCCCACGTACACGTCGAACTCGTTGACCGTCCGGTTCACCGAGAGCAGGTCGAGCGCCCGCAGCGCCCCGATCTCGTAGACGCCACCGGTGAACCCACCGCCCCCGAGGACCAGCGCCGCCTTCGATCGTGTCCGCCGGCGCCGACCCCCAGAGCCGCGCGGGGCGCCTTGCCGCTCCGCCGCGGCGGTTTGGAGCTTGACCACCTTGCCCATCCCAGTCCGAATTGTAGGGGCCGCACCCCACGCCGGCCCCAGAAGCCGCCCCGGGGGCCGCGACCCACCCCACTGCCCACAATCCGCCCCCGCCCACAATCCGCCCCCCTCGGGCCGCGACCCACCCCACTGCCCACAATCCGCCCCCAGGGCCGCGACCCCACGCCGGCCACACGGTCCGCGCCGGCCCGGCCCACAACCCACGCGTTCGCCGCTACTTTGAGCCGCCCCGCCGGTTATATCCGCCGATGCGGGTGTTCTTGGCGACTCTGGGGGCGATGTGTGCCCTCCTCGCCGGGACGGCGACTGGGGCCGCGGCGCAGCCGACGACTCCCGCCCAGCGTGCCCTCCAGCGGGCGCTTCGGCAGGGGCTCGGCCAGACCGGGCACCAGACCAGCGCGCTCGTGGTCGATCTGACGACCGGCGAGACCTTGTTCTCCCAGGCCGCCAACACCGGCCGCCTCCCCGCTTCGGTCGAGAAGCTCTACACGACCTCGACGGCGTTGTTGCGGCTGGGCCCGAACGCCACCTTCACGACCTCGATCCTCGGCGTCGGCTCGCGGGATCCCGACGGCGTGTGGGACGGGACCCTCTACCTGCGGGGCGGTGGCGATCCGACGTTCGGGTCGGTCGGATTCGACCAGTCGTGGTACGGGACCGGGACCGGAACGACGATGCGCACGCTGATCGGCGCCCTGCTCAGGGCCACCGGCATCACCGCGGTGAACGGCCGGATCGTGGGGGACGAGTCGTTCTGGGACTCGTTCCGGGGGACGCCGGCGACCGGATTCGGGCGAAACAGCGAGGTCGAGGGTGAGCTGAGCGCGCTCGAGTACGACCGCGGCTTCACCAACAACCAGGGCACGGCGTTCCAGATCCACCCGGCGCTGTACGCGGCCCAGCAGTTCGAAGGCGGGCTGAAGGCTTTCGGGGTGAAGGTCGCAGGAGTCCCGGTGTCGGCCGGCCGGACGCCCACGGGCGCCACCTTGCTCGCCTCGGTCCAGTCGCCGCGGCTGTCGACGCTGATCCAACTGACGAACACGCCGTCGGACGACTATCTCGCGGAGAGCCTCCTGAAGGACATCGGCGCCCGGCTCGGCGGCGCGGGCACGACGGCCGCCGGCGCCGCGGTCGTCCGAGCCGAGCTCCAGAGCAAGTTCGGCATCAACCCCCGGCTGAACGACGGATCCGGGCTCTCCCGCTACGACCTGACCACGCCGACTCAAGTGATGACCGTGCTCAAGGCGATGGCCAGCAACTCGGCGTTCGTCAACTCGCTGGCGCTGATGGGCGAGAGTGGAACGCTTCAGACCGAGGCGCTCGGGACGGTCGCCGTCGGAGACTGCCGCGGCAAGACCGGCACGCTCCACGACGTCGCGAACCTCGCCGGCTACTGCACTGCGAACGACCGTCACACGCTCGCGTTCGCGTTCCTGGCCAACGGTCTCGGCAATCCCGGCTACGTGCACGAGGTCGAGGCGTCGATGACCGTACCGCTCGTTAAGTACAACGGCTGATCGCCGACGCCGGGTCAGCCCCTGGGCCGCCCGGGTCGTCACGCCAATAGCGCCCGGAGTCCCGCCTCGTCGAGCACCGGCACGCCGAGACGCTCGGCCTGGGCCAGCTTTGAGCCCGCGCTCTCGCCGGCGACGACGTAGTCGGTCTTGCGCGACACCGATCCCGTCACCCGCCCGCCGGCGGCGGTGATCAGCTCGGTCGCCTGCTCGCGAGTCAGCTCGGGAAGCGAGCCCGTGAGCACGAAGGTCTTGCCGGCGAGCGGCCCCTGGCCCGGCGGCGGCCCCTCCTCCTCCATCCGCACCCCACGTTCGCGGAGCGCCTCTATCAAGTTCCGCATCTGCCCGTCCGCCAGCTGCTCGTAGATCCTGGCGGCCATCTTCGGGCCGACGCCCTGCGCCTGCTCGATCTGCTCGGGATCGGCCGCGAGCAGCGCGTCGATGGTGCGGAAGTGCTGGGCCAGGTTCCGGCCGATGACGAAGCCGACCTCCTCGATCCCCAGCCCAAACAGCACCCGGCCGAACGGTTGGCGCTTGGAGTCCTCGATCGCCGCGACCAGCTTCTCCGCGGAGACCTCGCCGAAGCCGGGCTGCGAGGCGATCTGCTCCGCCGTCAGGTCATAGAAGTCGGCGGCGGTCCGCACCCACCCGAGCTTCATGAACAGATCCACCTGCTTCTCGCCCAGGCCGTCGATGTCCATCGCGCCCGCGAAGTGCTTGAGCAGCTGCCAGCGCCGGCCGGGGCAGTCCCGGTTCGGGCAGCGGGTGAACACCGAGTCCTCCGGCTTGACGGTCGGGGTGTGGCAGATCGGGCACTCGCTCGGCGGATGAGGCGGCGGCGGCCGGTCGTCTCGCTCGGCGACGTGTGGCGCCGGCGAAAGGACTTGAGGGATCACGTCGCCGGCGCGGAGGACGATCACGTCCTCGCCGGGCCTGATGTCCTTGCGCCCGAGATCCTCCTCGTTGTGGAGCGTGGCCATCTTCACGGTCACGCCTCCGACGCGGACCGGCTCGAGCATCGCCGCCGGGTGCAGATCGCCGAACTTGCCCGGAGCCCAGATGATCTGATTCAGGCGGGTGACCGCGGTCGTCGGTGGGAACTTCCACGCGATGGCCCACCGTGGCTCGCGCCCCACCGACCCGAGCCGGCGCTGCAGCTCTACCTGGTTGACCTTGACCACGACGCCATCGATCTCGAACTCGAGCGATCCCCGGCGCTCCTCCCAGGACCGGCACTGTGCGATCACCTCTTCCTCGGTGTGCAGCTTCTTCACGTCGGGATGGACCGGGAAGCGGCGCTCGCGCAGCCACTCGAGCGCATCCCAGTGCGCATCGAACGTGATCCCGTCGGTCGCCCCGACCGCGTAGCACCAGAGCGACAGCGGCCGGTCGGCGGCGAGCTTGGGATCGAGCTGGCGAATCGTGCCGGCGGCGGAGTTGCGCGGGTTCATGAACGTCGACAGGCCGGCCTCGGCCCGGCGCTCGTTGAGCGCGGCGAAGTCCGGCAGCGACATGTAGACCTCGCCGCGCACCTCGATCATCGCCGGCGGGTCGGGATCCTCGATCCGGAGCGGGATCGAGGGCATCGTCCGCAGGTTGTGGGTGACGTCCTCGCCGACCTCCCCGTTCCCGCGCGTGGCCCCGCGCTCGAACACCCCGTCGCGGTAGATCAACGAGATCGCCAGGCCATCGATCTTCGGCTCGGCCACGAACTCGAACTGCGGATCGGTGATCCCCTCGCGCGCGAGGTGGTTGCGCATCCTCTGCACCCACGCCGTGAGGTCCTCGGCCGAGTGCGCGTTCGCAAGCGACAGCATCGGCTGGGGGTGGCGCACTTTCTCGAGCTCGCTGACGGGCTCGGGTGCGACGCGCTGCGTCGGCGAATCCGGCGTGACCAGCTCGGGGTGGTCGGCCTCGAGCGCGCGCAGCTCGTTGAAAAGCGCGTCGTAGACGTCGTCGCCGATCTCCGGATCGTCGAGCACGTAGTAGCGGTAGCTGTGATGCTCGATCTCGCGCCGGAGCTCGGCCGCCCGCTCCTGCGGGTCGGTGGCCGGCGTTTGACGGGCGGCGGGACTCATGGAAGTTCCGCCAGATCCTCGGCGGCCGGCTGCACCAGCCGCTCGAGGCCGTAGCGCTCGAGCACCGACATGCCCTCCCGGTCCGTCAGGTCGAAGTGGACCGGCGTGACCGCGATCTTCCCGTGGGCGACCGCCGATAGATCCGTTCCGGTCTCGTCGCGCTCGTAGCTCGCGTCGCCGTAGATCTTGTACAGCCGCCGTTTCTCGCCGCCCTCGTCCACCAATGACAGCTCGTCCTGATACACGCGCTTGCCGAGCCGCGCCACCTCGACGCCGGCCGGCGGCCCACCGGGCACGTTCACGTTCAGCAGGGTCCCCGCGGGCAACGGCGCGTTCTCGAGCTCCGAGACGAGCCGGGCCGTGAACGACGCCGCGACCCCGAAGTCGAATCCGGTCCCGACCCTGAAGTCGAGCTCGCGCGCACTCGACTGCTGCGACACCGCGATCCCCGGCAGGCCGAGAACGATCGCCTCGAGCGCCGCCGCCACCGTGCCCGAGTACGTGATGTCGTCCCCGAGATTCGAGCCGTGGTTGATGCCCGACACGACCAGCTCGGCCTCGAACCCCTCGACCAGCCCGAGGTTGGCCAGCCGCACGCAGTCCACCGGCGTCCCGTCGGTGGCGTATCCGACGGTCCCATCCCCGAAATCGACCTCCTGCACCCACAGCGGGCGCCTGGTGGTGATCGACCTGGCCATCGCCGATCGGTTCCCGTCGGGCGCGATGACGGCAAGCTCGATTCCATCGACCGCCAGCAGGGCGGATCTGAGCGCCTGGAGCCCCGCCGCCTCGATCCCATCGTCGTTCGTGAGCAGGACACGCATCCCGATCTGATCCTAGCCGCGGGCCCGACGGTCAAGCACGCGAGCAATCACCGCGGCAACGTACACCGGCTCATCCTCCAGCTGGCGCGCCGTGAACCGGAGCACCTCGTAGCCGGCGTTCGTGTGGACGATGTCCCGCCGATGGTCGCGCTCGAACGCGGCGCGAGCGCTGTGGTAGGGGTAGCCGTCGACCTCGACGATCAGCCGCTGCTCCGGCCAGCAGAAGTCGGCGGTGAAGCCCGCCACCGGGTAGTTGGTACCTGGTGCCGGTAGACGGGCGGCACGAATGACCCTGAGCATTGCCCGCTCTCCCCCAGAACGAGTGCGCTTCGGGCCGCCCGGTTGGCCGAGGATCGCACGGACCCGTGCGACGCCGGCGCGCCCGGGGGCGCGCTCGATCGCCGCACGGACCTCCGGCTCGGTGACCAGCTTCAGCGCGAACGCCTCCGCGATGACCCGTTCGGCTTCCCCGACGCCGGCGGTCGAGGTGAAGTCGATGAGGGTGCGGGCCGGCGCGGTGACGGGGATGCCGCGTTGCTGTCCGCGGTCCACCGCCGACAGGTCGTCGACCCGGTGCACGCGCAACCCCGCCCGCGAGCGGCAGCGGCGGCGGACCACGCTCACGTCCACCGTGTCGCCTGGAGTCTTGATCAGACCCCAAAGTACCGCGGCCGATCGATGGCTGACGAATGCTCGTTTGCCGCACGCGAGGACTGCGGCCAGCTCAATCGCGCCGGGCACTGGAATCGGATGTCCAACCAGATAGACGCCCCGGTAGCGGGGATGCAGGCTGCCGCTGGCCATGCGCCACTCGCGCGATCCTCGCGGCACGCCGGCAGTGTGCAGCTGCCTGGACGTTATGAGGGCCAATTGCCGTTCTGCGACCCACGCGACCGCGGCGTTCGGGCCGAGCCCACCCTGTACAACGCGCCAAATCTCGCTCAGGACAGGATCTGCGCCACATAAGCAGGCTGGCCATGCTTATGTGGGCGGGGCGGCGACGCCCGGTGGGGTTTGCTGCGGTTTACGGGGTGCGCGTCGGCCATCGACGCACAGAGCCGCCGGGCCGACCAGATTCTCCCGCCTGCGGCACCGGTTGTTGCGGAAAAGGAGCGAAGCCGCGACGCCCGTGTCATGCGTCGTCGCCACCGCCCCGCGACATCCGTCACGCGGACAGCACACGCGCTCGCCACCGCCCCGCGACATCCGTCACGCAGACAGCACACGCGCTCGCCACCGCCCCGCGACATCCGTCACGCAGACAGCACGCGCTCCCCGCCGTACCCGACGCCGGCCAGATACAGCCCGTGCGCCGGCGCGGTCCGCCCGGCCTCCGACCGCGGCCGCCCGCCCAACAGCGCGCTGAACGACGCCACCGACCGCCGCCCGCCGCCCACCTCGAGCATCGTCCCGATCAGCACCCGGATCATCTGGCGCATGAACGCATCCGCCTCGATCCAGAACTCGAGCATCTCGTCGCCCGACCCGACCGCCCGCCAGTACGCCACAAACACCTCGCGCGAGAACCGCACGTGCTCGGTGTCGGTCGGGGTGAAGGCGGTGAAGTCGTGGACCCCGACCAGAGCCGAAGCGCACGCGGACAACGCGTCGACGTCCAGCGGGCGCGGCCACCACAGCGCGCGACCCCGCTCGAACACGCTCCGGGGCCGCCGCACGAGCACGCGGTAGCAGTACGCCCGGCTGGTGGCGTCGCGCCGGGCATCGAACCCGTCATCGACCGCAACACACGAAAGCGCCGCCACGTCCTCCGGCAGCAACGCATTCAACGACCGGACGGAAACCGCCGGCCCGGAATAAGAAGCCACCTGCCCGCACGCGTGTACCCCGGCATCGGTACGCCCCGCCACCGTCAACGACACCGCATCGACCCGCAGGACCACGGCCAGCGCCCGCTCGACCTCAGCAGCAACCGTTCGCAACCCCGGCTGCTTCGCCCAGCCCGCAAACCCCGCCCCGTCGTACTCCAAGACCAGCCGGGAACTCACCCCGGCCCGGCCCTAGACCAACTCCAGCAGCACCATCTCGGTCGAGTCAGATCGCCGCGGCCCCAGCTTCAGGATCCGCGAATACCCGCCGGGCCGCTCGGTGTACCGCGGCGCGATCTCCTCGAACAGCTTGTAGACCACGAACTTGTCCTGCCCGAGCGCCGACAGCGCTTGCCGGCGCGCGTGCAGATCGCCCCGCTTGGCCAGCGTGATCAGCTTCTCGAGCTCGGGCTTGACCGCCTTGGCCTTGGTCTCGGACGTGCGGATCCGCTCGTGCGCGATGACCTCCTTGGTGAGGTTCATCAGCAGCGCCTTGCGATGCGCCGCATCACGAGACAGCTGGTATCGATTTCGTTGATGCCGCATTACGAATCCCGCAGCCGGACGTTACCGACAAACCTCACTCGTTGCGGAGACCGAGCCCGCGGGTATGGAGGGTCTCGATCACCTCGTCGATCGACTTCTTGCCGAAGTTGGGGATGGCCGCGAGCTCAGACTCGCTCTTGGACACGAGATCGCCCACGGTCTGGATCCCCGCCCGCTTCAGGCAGTTGTACGAGCGAACGCCGAGCTCGAGCTCCTCGATCAGGATGTCGTCCATCGCGTTCGGCGGACGCGAGGGCGCGCCGACCGCACCGGGAACGCCCGGCTCCAGGACGCCTGGAGCACCGGCCTCGCGCAGCTCGACCACACGCTCCGCATCCGTGAAGATCGCAAGCTGCGAGATCAGGATCTCGGCCGCCTCGCGCAACGCAGCGTGCGGGTCGATCGACCCGTCGGTCTCGATGTCGAGCGTCAGCTTGTCGTAGTCGGTGCGCTGACCGACGCGAGCCTGCTCGACGTTGTAGGCCACGCGACGCACGGGCGAGAAGATCGAGTCGATCGGGATCACGCCGATCGGCTGGTCGGGCGACTTGTTCTCCTCCGCCGGGCGATAGCCGCGGCCCCGCCCGATGGTCAGGTAGACCTCGAGCTTCGTCTTCTTCTCCAACGTAGCGATGTGCGCGTCCGGATTCAGGATCTCAACGCCCGACGGGAGGTCGATGTCCTTGGCGGTAATGTCGCCCGGTCCGGTGACCACCAGCGGCGCCTCGATCTCGGTCGCGTCCGAGTGCATCCGGCACACGACGCCCTTCAGGTTCAGGACGATGTCGGTCACGTCCTCCTTGACGCCGCGAATCGTCGAGAACTCGTGCGCCACGCCTTCGATCCGCACGGAAGTCACGGCCGCGCCGGCCAGAGACGACAGCAGCACGCGCCGCAGCGAGTTGCCGAACGTGTAGCCGAAGCCCCGATCGAGCGGCTCGATCGTGAACGACCCGCGGTTGTCGTCAACACTCTCGGAGGAGATTCGGGGGACTTGGAAGTCGAGCATCAGGGTCCTAACGTCGTGGGGGTTCATGCCGCCGTCTGGGCGGTGTCAGTGCCGCGGCCGGCCAAATCCGGTCGCGCGGCTGAAAGCCTGTTTCTACTTGGAGTACAGCTCGACGATGAGCTGTTCCTGCACAGGAGCCGCGATCTCGCGGCGCTCGGGCTTGCGCAGCACCTTCGCCGTGAGTGAGTCGTGGTCTGCCTGTAGCCATGCCGGCACCTGACCGGTCAGCTCGGTGGCGTCGCGAATCACCTGCGTCGCGGTCGAGCGAGGATGGATCGCGATCACGTCGCTGTCCCTGAGCTGGTAGCTCGGGACGTTCACGCGACGGCCGTTCACCGTCCAGTGGCCGTGCAGGACGAGCTGGCGCGCCTGCCGCCGAGAGGCGGCAAAGCCGAGCCGGACGAGCACGTTGTCGAACCGGCACTCGAGCATCCGCAGAAGGTTCTCGCCCGTGATGCCAGGCTGGCGCGAAGCCTTCTGGTAGTAGATCCGGAACTGCTTCTCGAGCACGCCGTAATAGCGCTTGGCCTTCTGCTTCTCGCGCAACTGCACCCGGTACTCGCTCTGGCGCTGGCGACCGCGCCCGTGCTCGCCCGGTGGATACGAGCGGCGTTCGACGCCGCACTTGTCGGTCAGGCAGCGCTCGCCCTTGAGGAACAGCTTCTGCCCCTCGCGGCGGCATTGCTTGCATTGAGGCGAGGTATCGCGAGCCATCAGACACGCCTCCGCTTCCGCTGCCGTACGCCGTTGTGTGCCTGAGGCGTGACGTCCTTGACGCCGGTCACCTCGAGGCCCGCTGCCTGCAAGGACCGGATCGCGGTCTCACGTCCGGATCCCGGACCCTTGACGAACACCTCGACCCGCTGGAGGCCGTGCTCGATGCCCTTGCGGGCCGCGGCGTCGGCGGTCACCTGGGCCGCGAACGGGGTCGACTTGCGCGAGCCCTTGAAGCCCGCGCCACCGGCCGATTCCCACGCGATCACGTTGCCCTCGCGGTCGGTCAGCGACACGATCGTGTTGTTGAAAGAAGTCTTGATGTGCGCTTGGCCGATCGGGATGTTCTTGCGAACCCGCCGGCGGCCACGCTGAGGGCGCCTAGGTGCTGGCATTACTTCTTGGTCGCCTTCTTCTTGCCGGCGACCTGCATCCGCTTCGGGCCCTTACGTGTGCGCGCGTTGGTCTTGGTGTTCTGGCCGTGGACTGGGAGCCCGCGGCGGTGCCGGAGCCCGCGGTAGCAGCCGATCTCCTGGAGACGCTTGACGTTCTGAGAGCGCTCGCGGCGGAGGTCGCCCTCGACGGTAACGTCGCGGTCGATCGCCTCGCGAAGCTTGATGACCTCTTCCTCGGTCAGGTCGCGGACCTTCCGGTCGGGCTCGATCCCGAGCTCGGCGAGCAGCTTGTTGGACGTCGAGCGACCGATCCCGTAGATGTACGTCAAGCCGATCTCAACGCGCTTGTTGAGGGGGATGTTGACACCGGAGATACGTGCCATCTCAACCTTGCCTTTGCTTGTGGCGCGGATTCGAGCAGATCACGAGGACCCGGCCGTTCCGGCGGATGATCTTGCACTTCTCGCACATCGGTTTGACCGACGGTCGTACTTTCACGCTCGTTTCGCTCTCGTCGACTGTTTCCAGTAGTTCCCACAGCCCGGCTCTGGCGACCGGTTCGGTCGCCGCTACCGCGCCGTAGGGCGCCTCGCCCGCGCGGAAACCGCGCTCGGAGGGCAACCCGTGATGTTAGCAGGGGCGGGGTTTGAGGGGCCTCGCTGCGGCATCCGGCTCGGCACCGGTCGCCCCTCAAGGGGGCGCGCCGGATTCCGTTAGGGAATTCGGCTCGACGCGTCAGCCACCCCGAGCGTACCGGGCCGGATTCCCCGCGCTCGGCATCCCTGGGGCTAGTTCCGCTGGACATCCGTCGGACGTGGCGCGGCAGGCACATGAGGCGAGGCACGGACGCCGAGCGTGCCGTCGTCGCGACCCAGCGGCCGCGCACCTATGCGGCGGCGCGTCCGCCCTTCGCCTCGTGCCACGGCGTCAGCACCCGGGGTCCCTTCGCCGCGATCGCGATCGTGAACTCGAAGTGCGCCGCGAGCGACCCGTCCTGGGAGTAGATCGCCCAGTGGTCGTCCCCGACGCGGACGGCGTGGCGGCCGGCGGTGACCATCGGTTCGACCGCCATCACCATGCCCTCCTCGAGCACGATCCCGGTCCCTGCGTTGCCGTAGTTGGGGATCTGCGGGTCCTCGTGCATCTCGCGGCCGATCCCGTGACCGACGAGCGAGCGGACGATCGAGAGGCCGGCGGCCTCGACGTGCTCCTGGATCGCGTGCGAGACGTCCCCGAGGCGGTTGCCGACCACGCACTGGCCGACCGCGATGAACAGCGACTCCTCGGTGACGCGCAACAGCTTGGTGGCGACCGGGCTGATCGGGCCGACCGGGAACGTCCGGGCGGCGTCGGCCACCCAGCCGTCGTAGACGACTCCGATGTCCACCGACAGCAGGTCCCCCTTGGCAAGCGCGTATGGGCCCGGGATGCCGTGGACGATCATCTCGTTCGGCGAGGCGCAGATCGACCCGGGGAATCCCCGATAGCCCTTGAACGCCGGCGTGGCGCCCTGCGAGCGGATGAACTTCTCGGCCGCCTCGTCGAGGTCGGCGGTGGTTACGCCGGGCCGGATCTTGCCGGCCAGCAGATTCATCGTCTTGACGAGGATGGCGCCGGAGGCGGCCATCTTCTCGATCTGCTCGGGGGTCTTCTTGATGATCAAACGTCTTCCTCGAGTCGCAGCGTCGCGATCACGGCGCGGATGTGGCCGTGCACCTCCGCCGGTGGCCTGGTCCCGTCGACCCGGCGCAGGATTCCCTTCTGATCGTAGTATTCGATCACCGGCTCGGTCTGGTCGTGGTAGACGTGCAGACGCTTCTTCACCACCTCGGGCTTGTCGTCGTCGCGCTGCATGAGCCGCGAGCCGTCCTGATCGCACACGTCGTCGCGCTTCGGCGGATCGAACTCGACGTGGTAGTTGTGGCCGGCCTTGACGCATACGCGCCGGCCGCTGAGGCGGCGGACCAGCTCCTCGTCGGGCACGTCGATCAGGAGCACCGCGGTGATCCGCCGGCCCATCTGCGAAAGCTGCTTGTCCAGCGCCTCGGCCTGGGGTTCCGTGCGCGGGAAGCCGTCGAGGATGAACCCGTCCCGCGCGTCCTCCTGCGCCAGCCGGTCGCCGGCCATAGCGACGATCAGATCGTCGGGGACGAGCTCCCCGGCATCCATGTACTCCTTGGCCTTCTTGCCGAGCTCGGTTCCGTCCTTGACGTTGCCGCGCAGCATGTCCCCGGTGGCGATGTACGGCAGCTGGAAGTCAGAACGCAGGCGGTCCGCCTGCGTTCCCTTACCCGCGCCGGGCGGCCCGAACAGGATCAGGTTGAGCTCTGACACGAAGGCCCCACTGTATCGGGCCGACGCACCCAAAAACACACCGAGCCTGGGTTGCGCAGCCGCAACCGGAGACGATGCGCGCACTGGTTGACGTGGGTGCGGCCCTTACGGCGGGAGAACCGGCGCACCGAGGAACGCCAGCCGCTCGAGCGGTCCGCCGACATCGCCCGTCGCGGCGGAGCGGTGGCGCTCTCAGAGCGGGCCCGGATCGAGCTCGCCGCGACCGATCAGAGCGATCGCGAATCGCGCAGGCGCTGTTCGTAACGCCGAAGACCGTCGAGTACCACCTGCGCAACGCGTACCGCAAGCTCGACATCCAGACGCGCGGCGAGCTCGCCGGCGCGCTCGCATAGCTGCGGATGGCCCGGGGCCGGGTGGGTCTTGATCCCCGCCCGGGCGAGCCGCCCGGGCTACTTTAAGAAGCCCTCGTAGTTGCGCATCATCAGCTGCGCCTCGAGCTGTTTCATCGTGTCGAGCGCGACGCCGATCACGATCAGGATCGAGGTGCCGCCGAAGAAGAAGTTCGCGGACGTCTGGCTGATCAGGATCGTCGGGAGCGCGGCCACCGCGGCCAGGAACAGGGCGCCCGGGAACGTCAGGCGGGCGAGGATGCGGTCGAGGAACTCGGCCGTGGGCCGACCTGGTCGCACCCCCGGGATGAACCCGCCGTACTTGCGCAGGTTCTCCGCCTGGTCGACGGGGTTGAACGTGACCGCCGTGTAGAAGTACGTGAACACGATGATCAACAGGCTCTCGCCGAGCACGTAGTGCCAGCCCTGGGGGTTGAAGAAGTTCTGGACGTCGGTGAAGAAGTTGTTCCGGTTCTGGCCGAGCAGCTGGCCGAGCGTCGGCGGGATCGCCATCATGCTCGCGGCGAAGATCACCGGGATCACGCCGGCCATGTTCACGCGCAACGGCAGGTAGGTCTGGGTGCCCTGCGTCATCCGGCGGCCGATCACGCGCTTGGCGTACTGGATCGGGATCCGGCGCTGCCCCTCCTGCACGAACACGATCGCCGCCACCACACCGATGACGATGAACGGCATGATCACGCGGAATACCTGGTCGGGGTTGGTCCACCACGAATGGATCCCGTTCGGGATCCGCGCGACGATGCTCGCGAAGATCATCAGCGAGATCCCGTTGCCGATGCCGCGCTGGGTGATCAGCTCGCCCATCCACATCAGCAGCACGGTGCCCGCGGTCAGCGAGATCACGATCAGGAACACCTTCGCCAGGTTGAAGTTCGGGATCACGCTGACGCCGGCCTGCTGCTCGAAGCTCCTGAACAGGAACACGTAGCCGATCGACTGGGCGAATGCGAGCCCGACGGTCAGATACCGCGTGTACTGCGTGATCCGCGCCTGCCCGACCTCGCCTTCCTTGGAGAGCTTCTCGAGCGAGGGGACCACGACCTGCAGCAGCTGCAGGATGATCGACGCGGTGATGTAGGGCATGATCCCGAGCGCGAAGATCGCGATCCGCCCGAGCCCGCCGCCGGAGAACAGGTTGAGGAAGCCGAGGATGCTCGACCCGCCGAAGTTGCTCTGGATCGCTTTGACCGCGTTGGCGTTGATTCCGGGGGCGGGGATATGCGTGCCGAGCCGGTAGAGCCCGAGCATCGCCGCCGTGAACAGCAGCTTTTTGCGAATGTCGCCGACCCTGAAGGCACCCAGGATCGTCGAGATCATGCGGCCTTGGCCTCCTCGACAACCTGGCAGGTCCCGCCGGCGGCCTCGATCCGCTCGCGCGCTGCCTTGGAGAAGTGGTGTGCGTGCACCGTCAGCGGCTTGGTCAGGTCGCCCTTGGCGAGGATCTTGACCGGGATCGCCTTGCGCGTCGCGAGGCCTTTAGCTCGCATCGCATCCAAAGTTACAGAAGCGCCTGACTCGAACCGCGCCTCCAGGTCAAGCAGGTTGACCGGCTGCGTGTGGGTGCGGAACGGCTCGAACGGCATCGACTTCTTCATGTGCGGGCCGCGCAGCTTGCGCATCCGCATGTGAATCGGGTTCTGGCCCCCCTCGAACCGTGCGCGGCGCTTGGCACCCGACCGCGAGCCCCAGCCCTTCTGGCCGCGGCCCGACGTCTTGCCCGTGCCGGATCCCTCGCCGCGGCCGACGCGCTTGCGCGGCCGGCGTGACCCCGGCGCGGGCCTCAGGTTGTGCAGCCCGATGCGATGGGGCTTGTGCGGCGACGGCTGCGCCGGCGCCCTGGGCTCTTCGCGCTCTTCGGTCTCGCGCGTCTCGTCGTCAGCCATCGGACTCCTCCGACACCTCGACCAGGTGCGAGACCTTGTCGATCATGCCGCGGATCTGCGGCGTGTCGTTGTGCTCCACGCTCTGACCGATCCGTCTCAGCCCGAGCGAGCGAAGCGTGTCGATCTGGCGCTGGTCACAGCCGTTGCGCGACCGGCGCTGCGTGACGATCAGCTTGCTCACGACTCCGCCGCCTCACCGTCGGGCGCCGGCTCGGACGCCTCGACCGACGCCTCAACCGTGTCCGTGTCCGCGTCCGCGTCCGCGTCCGCCGGCGTCGCAGCCTCGGACGCGCCGTTCCCGTTCAGGCCCGCGAGCGTCTCGCCGGCCACCGGCTCAGCCTCGTCCGTCGTCAGCCCGAGCACTTGGTTGACCGAGAGGCCGCGAATTTCGGCGACCTCGTCCGGAGTGCGCAAAGACTGCAGCCCCGCCATCGTCGCCTTGACCAGGTTGATCGGGTTCTGTGACCCCAGCGACTTGGACAGGATGTCGTTGATCCCGGCGAGCTCGAGCACGGCGCGCACGCCACCGCCGGCGATCACGCCGGTCCCCGGCGCCGCCGGCTTCAAGAACACGCGACCGGCCCCGAAGATGCCGGTCGTCTGGTGGGTGATCGTCGCGCCGTGCTTGGGGACGCGGTAGAGGTTCTTCTTGGCCTGCTCCACGCCCTTCTGGATCGCCACCGGCACCTCGTTGGCCTTGCCGTAGCCGATCCCGACGATGTCGCGCTCGTCGCCGACGACGACCAGCGCCGTGAACGAGAACCGGCGGCCGCCCTTGACCACCTTGGCCACGCGGTTGATCTCGACGACGCGCTCCTGGAGGTCCAGGCCGGCGGAGGAAACTGAGCGATCTCGTGCCATCAGCAGATCCAGGGTAGCGATGTCATTGGGATTATTTGCGGCGGCGCCTAACGGCGGCGCGTCAGAACGCCAGCCCGCCCTCGCGGGCGCCGTCGGCGAGCGCCTTAACGCGCCCGTGATATTTGTAGCCGCCGCGGTCGAACACCGCGGTGTCGACGCCGGCCGCCTTGGCGCGGTCCGCGAGCAGTGCGCCTGCGCGCTGAGCCTGCTCCATCCGCCCCAGCCCGCGCAGGTCGGCCTCGGTCCAGTTGACCGAGGCGATCGTGCGTCCGTTTTCGTCGTCGACCAGCTGCGCGAAGATCCCGCGATTGGAGCGGAACACCGAGATCCGCGGCCGCTCGGCGGTGCCGCGGATCTTCGCGCGCACGCGGCGCCGGCGCCTGAGGCGCTGGGCGGGCTTGGTCATCACGGTCATGCGCGCTTACCAACCTTCCGGGCGACGTATTCGCCCTCGTAGCGGATCCCCTTGCCCTTGTAGGGCTCGGGCTTTCGCTGCTTGCGGATCAGCGCCGCGATCTCGCCGACCTGCTGCTTGGAGGCGCCCTTGACGACGATCCGGGTGGGCTGCGGAACCTCGAACTCGATCCCGTCGGGGGCCTTGATCGACACCGGGTGCGAGTAGCCGAGCGCGAGCTCGAGGTCTCGCCCGCGCAGCTGCGCGCGATAGCCGACGCCCTGGATCTCGAGGCGCTTCTCGAACCCCGCGGTCACGCCTTGCACCATGTTCGCGACGAGCGTGCGGGTGAGGCCGTGGAGCGCGCGGTGCTCGCCGCGATCGGTGGGACGGGTCACGACGATCTGATCGTCTACCTGCTCGACCTTCATGTCCCGATTGACGCGTTCCGACAGCTCGCCCTTGGGGCCGTTGACGCGCACGAGCTCAGGCTCAATCGAGACCGAGACCCCGGCCGGTACGGGAATGGGTTGTCTGCCGATACGCGACATGATCGTTACCGGTCTACCAGACCTTCGCCACGACTTCGCCGCCGACGCCCGCGATGCGGGCCTCGTGACCGGTCATGACGCCCTTGGACGTCGAGATGATCGCGGTCCCCATCCCGCCCTGGACGCGGGGGATGTGGGCATGGTCGACGTAGGTGCGCTGGCCGGGGCGCGAGACGCGCTGCAGGCCCGAGATCACCGGCTTGCGCGCCTGCGTGTACTTGAGCGTGATCGTCAGCCGCTGGCCCGGCCGTCCGGGCTCCGGGTCGTGAACCTCGTAAGCCTCGATGTACCCCTGCTCGCGCAGGATGCGGGCCAGCTCGCTGTTCAGCTTCGACGACGGCATCGTCACGTCGTGGTGCTGGGCGTTCGCCGCGTTGCGCAGCCGGGTGAGGAAGTCGGCGATCGGATCGGTCATTGACATCTTCCGGGGCCGCCCTCTACCAGCTCGACTTGGTCATGCCGGGGATGTAACCGTTGTGCGCCAGCTCGCGCAGGCAGATTCGGCACACACCGAACTTGCGGTAGACGGCGCGCGCCCGGCCGCAGCGTCGGCAGCGGGTGTAACCGCGCGTCTTGTACTTCGGCGTGCGCCGTTGACGGACAACCTGAGAAGTCTTGGCCATGTGATCCTTTACGTCTGGGTACCGGCCGCCTGCGGGCGGCCTTCTCTACTGAATGGCATCCCGAGCGCCTCGAGCAGCGCGAACGCCTCGTCATCGCTCTGGGCGGTGGTGGTGATCGTGATGTCCAGGCCGCGGACCTGGTCGACCTCGTCGTAGTCCACCTCGGGGAAGATGATCTGCTCGCGCACGCCCATCGAGTAATTCCCGCGGCCGTCGAACGAGCGTGGATTCAAGCCGCGGAAGTCGCGGATCCGCGGGATCGCGACCGACATCAGCCGGTCCAGGAACTCGTACGAGCGCTCGCCGCGCAGGGTCACCGCGACCCCGACCGGCATCCCCTCGCGAACCTTGAACTGCGCGATCGACTTGCGCGCCCGGCGGACGTTCGGCCGTTGGCCCGTGATCGTCGCGAGCTGCTCGGACGCGGCGTCGAGCATCTTCGAGTCCTGCTTGGCGTCGCCGACGCCCATGTTCACGGTCACCTTCGTGATCCGGGGCACCCGCATCGGGGTGGAGTAGCCGTACCGCTCGGTCAGCGCCGGCAGGATTTCCTCGTTGTAGCGGGTTTTGAGACGTGCCGTGGGCATCAGCGCTCGCTCCTATCGGTCATCAGTCCACCCTCGTTCCGCTTCGCCGCGCGATCCGCAGTCGCTTGCCCTCGTGAACCTCGATGCCGACGCGCGTGGGCTTCCCCTCTTTGGGGTCGGCCAGCATCACGTTCGAGACGTGAATCGGGCCCTCGCGCTCGATCACGCCACCGACCTGCTCGGCGCGCTGGGCGCCCGCCACCTGGCGTGGCTTCTGGTGGCGCTTGATCATGTTCAGGCCCTCGATGTACACGCGCTGATTCTTGGGGTCGACGCGGAGGATCTTGCCGCGCTTGCCGCGGTCCTTGCCGCCGATCACGATCACCTCGTCGCCTGACTTCAGTCGCGCGGGCATCAGAGCACCTCTGGGGCGAGCGACACGATCTTCATGAAGTTCCGCTCGCGCAGCTCGCGCGCGACCGGTCCGAAGATGCGCGTGCCGCGAGGGTTGTTCTGGTTGTCGATCAGCACGGCGGCGTTCTCGTCGAATGCGATGTACGTGCCGTCCTCGCGGCCGTACGATTTACGGGTCCGCACGACCACCGCGGTCACGACCTCGCCCTTCTTGACCGAGCCCTGCGGGCTGGCCTGCTTGACCGTCGCGGTGACGATGTCCCCCACGCCGGCGTAGCGGCGGCGGTGACCGCCGCGCACGCGGATCACGAGGATCTCCCTCGCGCCGGTGTTGTCGGCGACGCGCAGTCGTGTCTCGTTCTGGATCATCGGAGCGCTAGCGCTTTCTCACTCGGCTCGCTCGACGACTTCCACCAGCCGCCACCGCTTCAGCCGTGACAGCGGACGGCTCTCGCGCACGATCACGGTGTCGCCGATGTGCGCGTTGTTGGTCTCGTCGTGCGCGTGCAGCGTGCTCGACGTGCGCACGATCTTCTCGTAGCGCCGGTGGCGACGAGCGATGTCGATCCGGACCGTGATCGTCTTGTCGGCCTTGTCGGAGACGACCACGCCCTGGCGCGTCTTCTGCCGGCCCGCGCCGTGCTCGCGCGGCGGGGTCGTCTGCGCGACGGCGCCGCTCTCGCGTGCCTTCTCCCGCGTGCGAGCGCGCTCGACGCGTCGCAGCTCCGCCTTCTTGCGCCGCTCGGCGAGGCGGTCGGCGTGACGCTCCTCGGGCGTGCGCGGCTTGCGAGTCGGGGTCTTGGCCGCCTTGCCGGCGCGGGCACGCCGGCGACGCTCCTTGGGAGCGACGACCTCCTGCGGCACGCGCGGAGCCGCCGGCGCCTCGGGCGCAGCCGCCGCGGGCGCGGCCGCGTCGGCCTCCACGTCCGGGGTCTCTTCAGTCTCGTTGTTCTTGGTTTCTTCAGCCATTTCGCAGTTCTCGCTCGCGCTGGATCGTTAGTGCCCGCGCGATCTCGCGCTTCGCACGCTTCAGGCCGGCGGTGTTCTCGAGCTCGGACGTGGCGTGCTGGAAGCGCAGCCCGAACAGCTCGCGGCGAGCCGTCTTGACGTGCTCGCGCAGCTCGGTGTCGGTGAGGTCTCGGACGTCAGACGGCCTCATCTCACGAGTCCTCTCGCATCACGAACTTGGTCCGAACCGAAAGCTTGTGACCGGCGAGCCGCATCGCCTCGCGCGCCAGCGGCTCGGGCACGCCGGCGAGCTCGAACATCACGCGACCGGGCTTGACCACAGCGACCCAGCCCTCGGGCGAGCCCTTGCCGGAGCCCATTCGCGTCTCGGCGGGCTTCTTCGTGAACGACTTGTCGGGGTACACGTTGATCCACACTTTGCCGCCGCGCTTGATCTTGCGGGTCATCGCGATTCGGGCAGCCTCGATCTGGCGGTTCGTGAGCCACCCGGCATCGAGCGCCTTGAGGCCGTACTCGCCGAACTGCACCTTGGTCTGCCCGCGGGACATGCCGCGCCGGCGCCCGCGGTGCACCTTGCGGTGCTTGACGCGCTTGGGGGCGAGCATCAGCTACCACCGCCCTCGGAGCTCGGCGCGCCTCCGCCACCGCCACCGCCACCGCCACCTCGGCTGCCGCCGCGTCCGCCGCCGCCGCCGGGACCGCCGGGACCGCGTCCGCCACCGCCACCGCCGCCGCCGCCGGGACCACGTCCGCCACCGCCGCCGCCGGGACCGCGCCCGCCACCGCCTCCGCCGCCGCCGGGACCACGTCCGCCGCCGGGACCACGTCCGCCACCGGGACCACCGGGGCCGCCGCCGCGACCACCGCCGCCGCGACCACCACCGCCACCGGGGCCGCCGCCGCGACCACCACCGCCGCGACCACCGCCGCCGCCGGGGCCGCCCGGACCGCGCCCGCCACCGGGACCGCCAGGGCCGCCGGGACCGCCACCGCGCCCACCCGGACCGCCGCCACGACCACCACCGCCGCGACCACCACCGCCACCGCGGCCGTCGCGTCCGCCACGGCCGCGAGAATCGCGGTCGGGCGCCTGGGGCGCGGGCTCGTCCATGATCGTCAGATCGGCGCCGGTGTAGCCCTCGGGCATGATCTCGCCCTTGTTGATCCAGCACTTCACGCCGATCCGCCCGAACGTCGTGCGGGCCTCGTGGAAGCCGTAATCGATGTCGGCGCGGAGCGTGTGCAGGGGCACGCGGCCGTCGGAGTAGCCCTCGGTGCGCGCCATCTCGGCGCCGCCCAGCCGGCCTGAGACCTGCACCTTCACGCCCTTGGCGCCGGATCGCATCGCGCTCGTGAGCGCGCGCTTCATCGCGCGACGGAAGGCGACGCGGTTCTGGAGCTGCTCGGCGATCGACTGCGCCACCAGGCGCGCGTCGAGCTCGGGCCGCTTGATCTCGAGGATGTTGACCTTGACCTGCTTGCCGGTGATCCGGTGCAGGTCGCGGCGCAACTGGTCGACCTCGGATCCGGACTTGCCGATCACGATTCCGGGCCGGGCCGTGTGGATGTTCACCTCGACCTCGTTCTGGTTCTTGCGAATCGTGATGTCGGACAGGCCTGCGTGCGACAGCCGCCGGATGATGTGCTCGCGGATCTGCGTGTCCTCGTGCAGGAAGTCCGCGAACGCCCGCTCGTTGAACCAGTTCGACTTCCAGTCGTGGATATAGCCCACGCGGAGCGACTCGGGATGAACTTTTTGACCCATATCTCTGACTTAGTCCTTCGGCGTGAGCAAGATCGTGAGATGGCTGGTGCGCTTGCGGATCCGCGTGGCCCGGCCCATTGCGCGGGGCCGGAAGCGCCTGATCGTCGGACCCTCGTCAGCGTGGACCGCCTTCACGTAAAGGTCCTCGCCCACGAGCTCGTGGTTGTTCTCAGCGTTGGCCACCGCTGACTCGAGCAGTTTGCTCCAGTCACGCGCGACCGCACGCGAGGTGTGAGCGAGGATAGCTCGCGCTTCCTCAACGCTCTTTCCGCGGATGTGGTCGCACACCAGGCGCGCCTTGCGCGCCGACGAGCGCACGTACTTGGCCTGGGCTCGCACGACCGGTGGCGGCCCGGGTGCCCGCTCTCCCCTCCGGCGGCGGCTGGGGGCAGGCGCGGGACGCGCCTCGTCCTCGGCTTCGCTGGCGCCGCGCCGGCGCCGCCGACGGGACGGAGCAGGCGCCTCGGCCTCCGGCTCCTCCTCCTCGTCGGCCTCGTCGTCCTGCTCGAGGTCCGCCAGCGCTTCCTCGTCGGCCTCGTCCTCGGCTTCCGCCTCCTCCTCGGTCTCGCCTTCGGCCTCGGCGTCGGCCTCGAGCATGACGTCGGCCGCGGCCTCCTCGGCCTCGATGTCCTCGGGCGTCTCGTCGAGGTCGGCGGACTCCTCGTCGGCCTCGAGCTCGGCGGCGACTTCGGTCGGCTCCGCGGCCTTCTTACGAGAGCGGCGCCGGCGCTTCGGGGCCGCCGGGGCCGCCTCGGCCTCGGGCGTCTCGGCGTCGGTCGCCTCGGGCTCGGCCTCCGGGGTCTCTGGCGTGTCTGGCGTCTCTTCCGGGCTCATCGCCTCTTACCGGTTCCGGCGTGCCCGCGGTACAGCCGCGTCGGCGCGAACTCGCCAAGCTTGTGTCCGACCATCGACTCGGTGACGAACACCGGCACGTGCTTGCGGCCGTCGTGAACGGCGATCGTGTGACCGACCATCTCGGGAAAGATCGTCGACGACCGCGACCAGGTCCTGAGCATGCGCTTCTCGCCCGAGGCGTTCATCGCCTCGATCCGCGACATCAGCCGTTCCTGGACGAACGGTCCCTTCTTGCTGGAGCGACTCATCGCTTCTTACCTCTCCTGCGTCCGCGCACGATGTACTTGTCTGAGGCCTTGCCCTTCGGCCGCGTGCGGTAGCCGAGGGTGGGCACGCCCCACGGGGTCACCGGGTGGCGCCCCGGGGTGGTCGAGCCCTCGCCGCCACCGTGCGGGTGGTCGACTGGGTTCATCGCGGTCCCGCGGGTCTGCGGGCGCACGCCCATGTGGCGCTTGCGCCCGGCCTTGCCGATCGAGACGTTCTGGTGGTCGGTGTTGCCGATCGTGCCCACGGTCGCGCGACACTCGGCCCGGACCATCCGCATCTCGCCGGAGGGCAGGCGCAGCGTCACGTACTCGCCGTCCTTCGCCAAAAGCTGCACGCCGGCACCGGCGGCACGCGCCATCTGCCCGCCGCGGCCGGGCGTCAGCTCGACGTTGTGGACGACCGTACCGGCGGGCATGTTCCCGAGCGGCAGGCTGTTGCCGACGCGAATCTCCGCGGCCGGCCCTGACTGAACGGTCATGCCCACGCGCAGGCGCTGCGGGGCGAGGATGTAGCGCTTCTCGCCGTCGGCGTAGTGCAGCAGCGCGATGTAGGCCGACCGGTTCGGGTCGTACTCGATGTGCGCGACCTTCGCGGGGATCCCGTCCTTGCGGCGCTTGAAGTCGATCTTGCGGTACAGCCGCTTCGCGCCGCCGCCGCGGTGGCGCGAGGTCTTGCGGCCGTACGAGTTGCGCCCGCCGGACTTGGTGAGCCCTTCGACCAGCGACTTCTCGGGCTCGGTGCGGGTGATCTCGGCGTAGTCGGGATAGGTGACGAAGCGCCTACCCGCTGATGTCGGCTTCGGCTTACGAATGGGCATTTATTCGCCTGCCTCCAGTCCACCGAAGATCGGGATCGTCTGGCCCTCGCGGACCTGGACGATCGCCTTCTTCCATTGGCGGGTGCGCCCCTTGGTCTGGCCGCGGCGCTTGGGCTTGGAGTGCACGTGGGCGGTGCGGACCTCGAGCACGTTGACGTCGAACAGCTCCTCGATCGCCTGGCGGATCTGCGTCTTGTGCGCCTTGTCGTGGACACGGAACGTGTACTTCCCGACCTCGGCGAGCGCGAACGTCTTCTCGGACAAGACCGGGCGGATGATCACCTGCGTGGGCTCCATCAGGCCGCCTCCCCCTCACGAGAGCCCGGAGATTCGGCGCCAGCCGAATCTCCGACGGAATCGGCGCCAGCCGATTCCGCAGAGGCGCCAGCCGATTCCGCAGAGGCGCCAGCCGATTCCGCAGAGGCGCCAGCCGATTCCGCAGAGGCGCCAGCGCGCGCGACGAGCGACTCCATGGCCGCCTCGGACACGAGCAGCGACGCCGCCCCGACGAGATCGGCCACGCCCGCGTCCTGCACCGGGATCGCACGGGCTTGGGCAAGGTTCCGGAACGATTTGCCGGCAGCGGCTTCGGACTCGGCCAGCACGACGAGCGTCGGCGTGGTCGCGGCGGGTGGGCCCCAATTCCGAAGCAACTCCACCGCCTGCCGCGTCGACGGCTCCTCGAACTTAGTGGCGTCGAATACCGCGAGCGATTCGCGTTCGGCGTGCAGCGACAGCACGCTGCGCAGCGCCGCGCGGCGCGCCTTGCGGTTGACCTTGACGGTGTAGTGGCGCGGCGTCGGCCCGAACACCGTGCCTCCGCCCGTCCACACCGGCGAGCGCGAGGAGCCGGCCCGGGCCCGGCCCGTGCCCTTCTGGCGCCACGGCTTGGCCCCGCCGCCGGATACCTCGCCGCGCGTCTTGGTCGACGCGGTGCCATGCCGGCGCGCGTTCAGCTCGGCGCGCACCGTCTCGTGCACCAGCGGCATGTTGAACGTGGCCTCGAACGCGACCGGATCGAGGTCGACGCTGCCGCCACCGAGCACGGACGCGCTCCTAGCCATCGGTCCGCACCTCCACGGTCCCGCCGCGCGGGCCGGGAACGGCGCCACGGAGCAGCAGCAGGTTCTGGCCCGGGATGATCTCGACCACGGTCAGGCCGCGCTGCGTGACGCGCCCGCCGCCCATCCGGCCGGGGCCGCGCAGGCCCTTGAACACGCGCGACGGCGTCGCCGAGGCGCCGATCGAGCCCGGCGCGCGGACATTGTGCGAGCCGTGCGACTTCGGACCGCTCTTGAAGTTGTGGCGCTTGATCGTCCCCTGGAAGCCCTTGCCCTTGGTCTTACCCGAGACCTTGACGCTGTCCCCGACCGCGAACGCCTCGACGGTCACGGTCTGACCGACGAGCAGCTCGCCCGCCTCGTCGCGGAACTCAGCGAGGTGGCGATGGGCGGAGGCGTCGGCCTTCTTCAGGTGCCCGAGCTCGGCCTTCGTCAGCGACTTCTCCTTGCAGGCGCCGAACGCGAGCTGGACGGCCTCGTAGCCGTCGCGGTCGACCGTGCGGATCGAGGTCACCGGGCACGGCCCGGCCTCGAGCACCGTGACGCGCTCGACGCGGCCGTCGTCGAGGAACCGCTGCGTCATCCCGAGCTTCTTGGCAAGGATCGCAGCCATCGTGGGTCAGGACGCGAGGCGGATCTCGATGTCCACGCCGGCCGGAAGATGGTCGAGCCGCTGGAGCGAGTCGACGGTCTTCGGGGTCGGCTGGTGGATGTCGATCAGCCGCTTGTGCGTACGGATCTCGAAGTGCTCGCGCGAGTCCTTGTCCTTGAACGGCGAGCGGATCACGCAGTAGACGTTCTTCTCGGTCGGGAGCGGCACGGGACCAGAGACGGTCGCGCCGGTGCGCGTGGCCGTCTCGACGATCTCCTTGGCCGCCGTTTCGATCGCCGTGTGGTCGTAGGACTTCAGGCGAATTCGGATCTTGTTCTGGGCAATCGTTGCCAAAGCTTTTTGTCTCTGTCTTCTCAGTGTTGAGGGCGAGCCCCGGGCTTCGGGGCCCGCCCCAAAGGTCGTATCTGTCAAAAAGAGGCGGCGGGCCTTTCGGCGACGCCGCCTCGTCAACTATTCGACTACTTCGCTGACGACCCCCGAGCCGACCGTGCGGCCGCCCTCGCGGATCGCGAACCGCAGACCCTGGTCCATGGCGATCGGCTGGATCAACTCGATCTCCATCTGGACGTTGTCACCCGGCATGACCATCTCGGTGCCCTCGGGCAGCCTCGCCACGCCGGTGACGTCGGTGGTGCGGAAATAGAACTGCGGCCTGTAGCCCGTGAAGAACGGCGTGTGACGGCCGCCCTCCTCCTTCTTCAGGACGTAGACCTCGGCCTTGAACTTTGTGTGCGGCGTGATCGAACCGGGCTTGCAAAGCACCTGCCCGCGCTCGATCTCGTCCCGCTTGGTGCCGCGCAGCAGGCACCCGACGTTGTCTCCCGCCTGACCCTGGTCGAGGATCTTCTTGAACATCTCGACCCCGGTCACAACCGTCGACGTCGTGGCCTTGATGCCCACGATCTCGACGGTCTCGCCGGTCTTGATGATGCCCTGCTCGACACGGCCGGTCGCGACGGTGCCGCGACCCGTGATCGAGAAGACATCCTCGACCGGCATCAGGAAAGGCCTGTCGAGGTCGCGCACGGGCTCCGGAATGTAGGTGTCCAGCGCCTCGGCGAGCTCGATGATCTTGGCCTCGTACTCCTCGTCACCCTCGAGCGCCTTCAGCGCCGAGCCGGCCACGAACGGAATGTCGTCTCCGGGGAACTCGTACTCGGAGAGCAGGTCGCGGATCTCGACCTCGACGAGCTCGAGGAGCTCAGGGTCGTCGACCATGTCGACCTTGTTGAGGAACACGACGATGTAGGGAACGCCGACCTGACGGGCGAGCAGGATGTGCTCGCGCGTCTGCGGCATCGCGCCGTCGGCCGCCGAGACGACCAGGATCGCGCCGTCCATCTGGGCGGCGCCCGTGATCATGTTCTTGACGTAGTCCGCGTGTCCGGGACAGTCGACGTGCGCGTAGTGCCGGTTGGGAGTCTGGTACTCGACATGCGAGGTCGCGATCGTGATGCCGCGAGCCTTCTCTTCCGGAGCGTTATCGATCGATTCGAACGACCGAACCTCCGTGCCACCGTACCTCTCGTTGAGCACCTTGGTGATGGCTGCCGTCAGCGTCGTCTTGCCATGGTCGATGTGACCGATGGTCCCGACGTTGACGTGGGGCTTATCGCGCTCGAACTTGGCTTTCGCCACTTTGCTTTCGCTCCTTCTGTTTCAGTAGTGGTGTTCGTCTGCGGACGAACCTATTCAGGATATAAAGATTCTTCGGACCGGTGCGGCTACGCGGCTTCCTGGTCCCCGCCGATCTTGTCCGCGAGGTTGGGCGGGACTTCGTCGTAGCGTTCGAATTGCATCGTGTACGTCGCCCGGCCTTGCGTGTTGGACCGCACGTCGGTGGCGTAACCGAACATCTCCGCCAGCGGCACGAACGCGCTGATGACCTGCGCGTTGCCGCGCTGCTCCATCCCGTTGACGTGGCCCCGGCGCCGATTCAGGTCGCCGATCACGTCGCCCATGAACTCCTCGGGCGTCACGACCTCGACGGCGAAGATCGGCTCGAGCAGGATCGGCTTGGCGCGCGACACCGCCGCCTTCAGCGCCAGCGAGCCCGCGACCTTGAACGCCAGCTCCGAGGAGTCGGTGTCGTGGTACTTGCCGTCGGTCAGCGTGACACGCACGTCCACCATTGGGTAGCCGGCCCGCGGTCCGTTCTCCATCGCCTCCTCGACGCCCTTCTCGACCGCCGGGATGAACTCGGTCGGAATCGACCCGCCCTTGACCTTGTTGACGAAGTCGAATCCCTCGCCGGGAGCCGGCTCGACGTTGACGTAGACGATCCCGTACTGGCCGGCGCCACCGGTCTGCCGGACGAACCGCCCCTCGACCTTCTCGGCGTGGCCCTTGATCGTCTCGCGGTAGGAGACCTGCGGGCGGCCGACGTTGGCGTCCACCTTGTACTCGCGCAGCATCCGGTCGACGAGCACCTCGAGGTGCAGCTCGCCCATGCCGGAGATCTCGGTCTGCCCGGTCTCCTCGTTGGTCCGCACCTGGAAGGTCGGGTCCTCCTCGGCCAGCCGCGCGAGCGCCGTCGACATCTTCTCCTGGTCGGCCTTGGTCTTCGGCTCGATCGCGACCTTGATCACGGGCTCGGGGAACACGATCGTCTCGAGCTTGATCGGCTTGTCGGGCGCGGCCAGCGTGTCGCCGGTCACGACCTGCTTGATCCCGACCGCCGCGGCGATGTCGCCGGCGTGGACATCCTTGACCTCCTCGCGCTCGTTCGCGTGCATCATCAGGATGCGGCCGATGCGCTCGGTCCGGCCGGTGTTGACATTCAGGATGCGCGCGCCGGCCTCGAGCTGACCGGAGTACACGCGGAAGTAGGTGAGCTTGCCGACGTACGGGTCGGCCATGATCTTGAACGCCAGCGCCGCGAACGGCTCGTCGTCGGACGCCTCGCGGTGCGCCGGTGCGCCACCGTTGTCGGAGGACTTGTCGGGCTCGAGGCCCTCCACCGGCGGCACCTCGAGCGGACTCGGGAGGTAGTCGAGGACCGCGTCGAGCAGCGGCTGGACGCCCTTGTTCTTGAAGCTCGAGCCGCACAACACGGGCGTGATCTTGATCGCCAGCGTCGCCTTGCGGATCGACTGCTTGAGGCGAGCCGGGGAGATCTCGTGCTCCTCGAGGATCATCTCGACGAGCTCGTCGTCGTAGTGGGAGACCTCCTCGAGCAGGTGCTCGCGCGCCGCTTCCGCCTCCGCGCGCAGCTCGTCGGGGATGTCGACGACGTCCTGGTCCTTGCCGAGCTCGTCCTTGTAGACGATCGCCTTCATCTGAACGAGGTCGACGATCCCGCGGAAGTCTTGCTCTGCTCCGATCGGGAGCTGGATGGGGACCGGGTGGGCACCCAGGCGGTCGATCATCGTCTGCACGCCACGGTTGAAGTCGGCGCCGATACGGTCCATCTTGTTGATGTAGGCGATGCGCGGAACGTGGTACTTGTCGGCCTGTCGCCACACGGTCTCGGACTGCGGCTCGACGCCGGCGACCGAGTCGAACAGCGCGATCGCGCCGTCGAGCACGCGCAGCGAACGCTCCACCTCGACCGTGAAGTCGACGTGTCCGGGCGTGTCGATGATGTTGATCCGGTGGCCCTCCCACTCGCACGTGGTCGCGGCCGAGGTGATCGTGATCCCCCGCTCCTGCTCCTGCGCCATCCAGTCCATCACGGCGGCGCCCTCGTGAACCTCCCCCATCTTGTAGGTCCGACCTGTGTAATACAGGATGCGCTCAGTCGTCGTCGTTTTACCGGCGTCGATGTGGGCCATGATCCCGATGTTGCGAATCTTGTTCAGAGGGAATGTGCGAGGCATGAGTGTCTGTTATTCGGAGCGGAGGTTTCTGAGTCGTATGGGGCCAAACTGCACCGGTTCCGAGGCCCGAAGGTGCGGACATGAAAAAGGGCCCATCGGGCCCACTCGCGACGCAGCTGTCGGGAAAGGGCGGGTGTCTATCTGGTGGACGACTCCATTACAGGGAACCTGCGCGCCTACGGGAGCGCACGGATGAGCGCACCACCCGAGGCGAACACCGAATATAGCAGAGGGTCTAAGGGGTCCGAGCCCCTGCTCGCGCCCGGTTCAGCCCCTGTGTCCGAGCCTCGCGAGCGGGGCGGAACCGCGGTCCTGGCGGTCGCGCTCACGGCCGCACTCGGCGCGCTTTTCATCCTCGTCTCGCAGTTCACAGCGCTCTACCACGTGCACGTTGCGACCAGCTCGGCGGCGATCAAGACCGTCGGCACCGGGGCCAATCACGCCTGGGCGCCGATCCCGATCGCGTTGCTGGCGGCCGCGCTCGCGTTCGCGGCGTACCGGAAGCGGAGCCGCACCGCACTGGTCGCGCTGGCGGTGCTCGGCATCGTCACGCTGCTGATTGCGCTGCTCGGCGACCTCCCGGACGCGCACGCCACCGGCATCGTCGGGTCGGGCGCCTCGCAATATGCCGAGGGCACCTCGACGCCCAGCGCGGGGCTGTACATGGAGACGCTCGGAGCGATCCTGCTGCTGATCAGCGGTGGCGTCGGGCTGCTGCTGCTCGGAGCGCCGAGGCGGCCGCCCGAGTCCGCACAGGAGCCCCCGCCCCAGGCCCCGGAGCGCATCCTCCGGAGGCTGGTCTTGCACCGCCAGCAAGAACCCCCCAAGGTCTAAGAAGCTCCTTACTATTCCTCCCTATCGCCGCGCCGGATGGTCGGCATCCTGACACTCCAGTCCCGGAGTGGCGATCCTCCTGGAATCCGCCGTTAGTCTTGACAAATGCGAGGGTTGTCTCACTGCAGCCCCCGGTCCCGTGTGGTGGGCAGCCCTCGCGTGTAGTTCCGGTGCCGCCCCTCCCGGGGGCCCGGCGCTTGAGTAGCGGTTCTCGTGGCGTGGTCGCGCTTCACGCGAGGCCCCCGGAGAGGGGCATGCACCTACACGGCGCAGCTCCCAGACGTACTGCGCTAACCCGCGAGCCCGCAGGCAGTCGACCGGTTGGCCGCGCGGTTGTCGCTGCGAGCGAGCCCAGCGGTGCGGGGGAGCCGCGCAGGTCGATGCCCTTCCGGGGGCACTCGCGGAACCCTCGATAACCGTCGCTGACCGAAACGCACGCGCCGCCGGAAGGGCGCGACCAAAGCCGGCTACCAGCGATAGTGGGCGAAGGCCTTGTTGGCCTGCGCCATGCGGTAGATGTCGTCCTTGCGCTTGTACGCGCCGCCCTGCTGCTGCGCGGCGTCGAGTAGCTCGTGCGCGAGGCGCTGCGACATCGTCTTCTCGCGGCGCGCGCGCGCGAACTGCACGAGCCAGCGAACCGCCAGCGTGCGGGCGCGGCGCGCGGGCACCTCGACGGGGACCTGGTAGGTGGCGCCACCGACGCGGCGCGAGCGAACCTCGAGCACCGGCGTGAGCGCCTTGACCCCGACCTCGAGCTGCTCGACCGGGTTCTTACCGGTGCGCTCGCCGATGATCGCGAGCGCGTCATAAACGATCTGCTCGGCGACGGACTTCTTGCCGTCCAGCATCACCTTGTTGATGACCTGCTGGACGAGGCGATTGCGGTGTACGGGGTCTGGCTCAACGGGCCGGACCTGAGCGGCTGCGCGACGCGGCACTACTTGGCCTTCACGCCGTACTGGGAGCGGGCCTTCTTGCGGTCGCCGACGCCGGCGGCGTCGAGCGTTCCGCGGATCACCTTGTAGCGGAACCCCGGAAGGTCCTTGACCCGGCCGCCGCGGACCAGCACCACCGAGTGCTCCTGGAGGTTGTGGCCCTCGCCGGGGATGTACGCACCGACCTCCATGCCGTTCGTGAGCCGCACGCGGGCGACCTTACGCAGAGCCGAGTTCGGCTTCTTCGGCGTGGTGGTGTACACGCGGGTGCAGACGCCGCGTCGCTGCGGGGCAGCAACCTTCTTCTTACGCCCCTTGCCGGACTTGAGGCCCGGCGTAGCGAGCTTCTTCTTCGGCGGCGTACGGCCCTTGCGAATCAATTGGCTGGTGGTCGGCATGCGGAGGGGAGCGTAGCAGGGGCGAAGAATTGCGCTGTTTCGATCCTGTGGCCCCCGGCGGCGGGCGGCCGTGCCGCGGCCGGCGCGCCGGCGTTCAGGTGGCGCGGGCACGCTGTACAACGCGCAAAAGCGCCTCGCCTCCAGCAACTCCGCCCACATAAGCAGGCTGGCCATGCTTATGTGGGCGCGGGCCAAGGGCTGGAGGGAGTTCGGCCACTTATACAGGTCGCCGGCGCCACCGACCACCCGCGACCCAGCCGACCGTTACGCAGCCGCCACGCCGAGCGCGTCGTCGACCGACACGCACGGTACCCCGACCGCGTCGGCCACCGGCGCGTACGTCACCTGACCGCCGGCGACGTTGACGCCGAGCTTCAGCCCGGGGTTCTCGGTGATGGCGCCTGCGACACCAGAAGAAGCCAGGTGGATCACGTAGGGGATGGTGGCGTTGGTCAGCGCGGCGGTCGATGTGATCGGCACCGCCCCCGGCATGTTCGTCACGCAGTAGTGGGTGATCCCGTCGACCTCGTAGGTCGGGTCGGAGTGCGTCGTTGGCCGCGAGGTCTCGAAGCAGCCGCCCTGGTCGATCGAGACGTCCACCAGGACCGCCTGGTGCTTCATCAGCCCGAGCTGCGCGCGCGTGACCACGCGTGGGGCACGTGCCCCGTGCACGAGCACCGCGCCGATGACCAGGTCCATGTACGGCAGCCGCTGCTCGATCTCCAGGGTGGTCGCGAAGCACGTGTCCGCCCGCCCCCCGAACGCGATGTCCAATTCCCGCAGCCGGTCGAGGTTGCGGTCGTACACGTACACGGTCGCTTCCATCCCGAGCGCGATGAACGCGGCGTGCATGCCGACCACCCCGCCACCGATGATCATCACGTTGGCGGCGGCGACGCCCGGGACGCCCCCGAGCAGGATTCCCCTGCCCCCTAAAGGCTTCTCGAGCATGAACGCGCCCGCCTGCGTGGCGATCTTGCCGGCGACCTCCGACATCGGCGCCAGCAGCGGCAGCCGCCCGCGCGCGTCCTCGACGGTCTCATACGCGATGCATGTCGCGCCGGACGCCATCAGTCCCCGGGTCAGCTCCCCATCGGCCGCCAGGTGCAGGTACGTGAACAGCGTGTGGTGAGGCTTCAGCCGCCCGACCTCGGGGGGTTGGGGCTCCTTGACCTTGACGATCAGCGTCGCCTCCTCGAACACGGCGTCGGCGTCCGGAACGACCGTCGCCCCCTGGCCCGAGTACCCCTCGTCCGGGATCGCCGACCCGACGCCCGCGCCACTCTGCACGTAAACCTCGTGCCCGGCGTCGACCAGCTCGCGAACGCCGGCCGGCGTCAGCGCCACTCGGTACTCGTCCGACTTCACCTCTGTTGGAACCCCGACCTTCACGCTAGGACCGCCTTCCCGGTTGTTCAGAAATGGTCAACTCACCAGCTGCCTGCCGCGCAGCGCCAGCCAGAACTCGATCCGATCGCGGGCCGAGCCGAGGTTGCGGCCCGTCAGCTCCTCCACGCGGCGGATCCGGTAACGCAGCGTGTGGCGGTGGCAGTACAACCGCCGGGCCGCGCGCTCCCACTGCCCGTTCTCCTCGATGAACGCCTCGAGCGAGCGCATCAGCTCGCCTCCGTACGGGCCCTCGCTGGCCTCGATCGGCCCGAGGATCGAATCGCAGAACAGGCGCAGCGCCTCGTCATCCTGCAACGACAGCAGCAGCTGGAACGACCCGAGATCCTTGTATGTCGCCACCCGAGGGCGGTCCTCCGATGCGGGCGCGGAGCCGTCCGCGTTCTCGGGGACCGCCTCCCCCAGCGCGAGCGCCTCCAGCGCGCACCGCGCCTCGTGAAAGCTCCGCCGGGCGTCGACCGCCGGCACGGCGCGCCCGATGCCGACGCGGACGTCACCGCCCAGCTCGACCCCCGCCACGGCCGCGACTCGGTCCCCCAGCGCGAACAGCTCGTCCTCGGACCCCCCGCCCGGCACCAGCGCGCACGCGAGCGACCCGACCGAGGCCACCAGCGCCGGCGCCGCCTCGTCGCGGAGCGCCGCCCACAGCGCCCCTTCGACCGACCCACCCGGTCCGCGCCCGTCGCCGGCGCGCCGCAGCACGACCGCCGCGACGCGATCGGACAGGCCGAACGGCCCGAGCCGGCGCGCCAGCTCCGAGCCGGTCAGCTCGCCGCTGACGATCGCGTCGAGCACGTCGCCGGCGAGCCGGCGCTCGGTGTCGCCGGCGACCCGGGATCGCAGCAGCTCGAGCGCCACGATCGTCACGGCCTGATGCAGGGTCAGCCGGTCGAAGTCCGACAGCGGGCCGACGTCCTTGATCGCGACCAACCACGCCTCGGGCGCCCGGCCGAGACCGCCGCCCGTCACCGGCCGCGGCGTCCCGTCGGCGGCGACCGGCAGCGCGATCCCCTGGTTCCCGTCGACGAGTGACGGCATGAACGCCCGCGCCTCGCGGCGCCGAGCCCGCTCGTGAACCTCAGCTCGCAACCCATCGAGGGCCTCCGGTTCGATCGCGCGCCGGAAGGCGTGCTGCTGGAGCGGCTCGCCGCGCGCGTCGAACACGACCACGGTCGCCCCGATCAGCGTGGCCAGCGCGCCTACGAGGGCTTCGAGGCCCCGCTCGGACAAGACGATCCGCTCCAACCGCTCCTGAGCCGCCAACGCACGCCGCAGCACCGCGTACTGCTCGTTGACGAGCTGCGTGAACGCCGCCTCGGTGACCGCGATGAACGGCACCTCGTAGGGAACCTCGAACACCGGGAACTCCCGCTCGGCCGCGACCTCGAGCAGCGGCGGTGGGACCGCCGAATGCTTGAAGCCGGTCCCGAACCCGAGTCCGGCCAGGTGGTGATCCGCCAGACGCGCGGCAAACTCCCGCTGCTGCGCCGGCGTGTCCAGCTGCATCCCGGTGGTAAGGAGCAGCTCACCACCGGACAGCCACGGCGTCGGGTCGAGCAGCTCGGAGATGTGCACCCACCTCACGGGCAGGTGCAGGCCGCGCTCACCCGCGAGCAGGTGAACGTCCAGATCGCGCAGCAGGTCCCCGACGGTCAGCATCTCGAGCTATCTCGGCATCGCCGTATGGGTAGCCGTCCGGGCAGCGGAGTGGAGCCGCATTCGCTCGCCCGCCTCGGTGAGGACGTCGCGCAGGATCTCCTCGATCTCCGCGAACTGCTCGGGCCCCGCGATCAGCGGCGGCGACAGCTGGATCACCGGGTCGCCGCGATCGTCGGCGCGGCAGATCAGGCCGCGACGGTAGAGCTCGCCGGACAGGAACCCGCGCAGGAGCGTCTCGCACTCCTCGTCGTTGAACGTCTCCTTGGTCTCCTTGTCCTTGACGAGCTCGAGCGCGAGGAAGTAGCCAGTGCCGCGGACATCGCCGACGATCGGGAGGTCGCGCAGGCTCTCGATCGTGTCGCGGAACGTCCCCTCGTTCGCGCGAACGTGCTCGAGGATGCCCTCGCGCTCGAACACGTCGAGGTTCGCCATCGCGATCGCCGAGCACACGGGGTGTCCGGCAAACGTGAACCCATGCGTGAAGCTGTGGGTCCCGCTCATGAACGGCTCCGCGACCCGGTCCGACGCGATCACTGCGCCCATCGGCGCGTACGCGCTCGTGATCCCCTTGGCGGTGGTGATCAGGTCGGGGTGGTATCCGTACTTGTGCGAGCCGAACCACTCGCCGAGGCGGCCCCAGGCGCAGATCACCTCGTCGGAGATCAGCAGCACGTCGTACTCGTCGCAGATCTCCCGGACCCGCTGGAAGTAGCCGTCGGGGGGCGTGAAGCAGCCGCCGCCGTTCTGCACGGGCTCGAGGATCACCGCCGCCACCGTGTCCGGGCCCTCGAACTCGATCTTCTCGGCGATCGCCTCGGCGAACCAGCTCTCGGTGACGCCCGGAGGCATCCGAAAAGTGTTGGTGTTGGGGACGTGATGGTCGCCGGGCGTGAGCGGCTCGAACGGCTGGCGCAGGCTGGTGATGCCGGTCGCCGAGAGCGCTCCGAGGCTGGTTCCGTGGTAGGCGACCTCGCGCGCGATCAGCTTGGTCTTGTTCGGCTTGCCGGTCACCTTGTGGTACTGGCGCGCGAGCTTGTAGGCGGACTCGACGGCCTCACTCCCGCCGCTGGTGAAGAACACTCGGTTGAGGTTTCCGGGAGCGAGCCGGGCGATCCGCGCGGCCAGCTCGATCGCCGGCGGGTGGGCATAGGACCAGGTCGTGAAGAAGCCGAGCTCCTTGGCCTGGTCGGCACCGGCCTGGACGACATCTGCGCGGCCGTGGCCGATGTTCACGCAGAACAGGGCCGACAGCGCGTCGAGGTAGCGCTTGCCGTGCTCATCCCAGACGTAGCATCCGTCGCCTCGGACGATGATCGGCACATCGTGCTCGTCGTCGTACGCGGACATCCGGGTGAAGTGCATCCAGAGGTGGCGCTTGGCCAGCTCCTGGAGCGTGCTTTGCCCACTCCGAATTGCCTCCTCGGTGCTCGCCATCCGGTCTCCTCCAGTCGTGTGCCGTTTTGTACAACGGTATCGCCGCCGGCAGGCCGGAGCAATTGTGCAGACCGTAGGAGCCGTTAGCCGATGCGGCGGATGGGCCGCTGCGCGGCGTCCCTGGGGCCACGTTCCCCGTCCTGACAGGACAGGTGGACCCTCGACCAAGCTGTGAGCGAGTCTGAGACGTCGGGGCCGCGGCACTCGCGTTCGATACGTCGGCGCCGCGATCGGAGTGGGCCAGCGCGGGGCCGCGGGGCAGGCGATCAGCCGAGGCCGGGATTAGGCCGCGGCCGCGACGGTCGCCACCGGGGCGGCACGGACCGGCGCCGGCATCAGCCACGCGGCGCCGAGCACCAGCATGAACGCGAAGCACTGGACGATGATCGGCAGGGGGCTGCCGGGCAGCGGGTCGCCGAACACGATGAACCCACCGACGATGCCGGCCACGTTCGCGGCCGTGCCGGTGACTGCGATCACGGGCACCGCGTCTCCGTCCTGGAGGCCCTTGGCCGAGGAGTAGAACGCGGCGACCGAGGCGGCGAGACACACGAGCAACCAGGGGGTCAGCAGTCCGGTCACGCCGGAGGAGCCGACCATGCCGGAGATCGCCTTGATCGCCACGTCGGAGACGCCGAACAGGATTCCCGAGGCGGCGCCGAGCATGTAACCGTGGTGCTCCGCGGGCGCGCCCATGCTCGGGCCCATGATCAGGAGCGTCCCGACCGCGACCAGCACGCCCTCGAACCCGATCATCCCGGGCATGGAGAACTGCGAGTCGGCGCCGTGGGTGGCCGGCAGCGTGAAGCCGAGCAGCATCAGGCCCACCGCGGTCAGCGCGAGGCCGATCCACTGGCGGCGGCCGATCGAGCAGCCGAGCATCTGCTCGGCCATGATCGCCAGCAGCACCATGCCGCCCGCGAGCACCGCCTGGACGAGCGACAGCGGCGCGACCGACATCGCGGCGACGTGGAACACCCACGCGCCGGCGCCGATCACCCAGCCGATCGTGAACAGCGGGGAGGCGAACAGCGCCTTGGCCGACCGGAGCGGCCGGCGGATGTTCACCGACGGAGCCGCGCACGCTCCCCGATGCTTGTACAGGAAGCCGACGTTGGTCGTCAGGGCGCACAGGAGCGCGAGAAGGATGCCGAAGAATGAGCTCATTGCTGGGTGGCGTGGCGAGCGATCCGTGCTTGCCGTACACCGGTCTTCGGCATTGCAGGCGGACGGCTTGAGCCGACTAGACGGAGTACGGCCACTTGCCTACCCGTGCGAGCATCGGCTCAGTCGTGTCGAGGTCCACGCAACATAGAGCACGGAACCCAACAACGCCTGCCGCACGAGAAAACGCGTGATCGAATCTAAGAATTGGCCTCTTCTCCTGGTCGACGTCGACGGCGTGATCTCGCTGTTCGGGTTCGACCACGCCGCGCCCCCGACCGGCGGGCGGTTCGTGCTGGTCGACGGGATCGCACACTTCCTGTCGGGCACGGCGGGAGCGCACCTGCGCCGGCTCGAGCCGGCGTTCGAGCTCGCGTGGTGTACAGGGTGGGAGGAGAAGGCCAACGATTACCTTCCGGCGGCGCTGGGACTGGCCGGTCCGCTCGCTCACGTCGAGTTCGAGCGCGACGGCAGACCGTCCCAGGCGCACTGGAAGCTCGGCGCCATCGACCGCCACGTCGATCCGTCGAGGCCGGTGGCCTGGATCGACGACGCCCACGACGAGGCCTGCCGGTCGTGGGCCGCCGCACGGACGGCGCCGACGCTGCTTGTGACCACCGACCCGGCGGTCGGGATCACCGAGCTCGAGGTGGACCGGCTGCTGGACTGGGCCGGCGGGCTTACGCGCTCGCGGTGACCGAGAACACCGGCGGCAGGCGCGTCGCGGCCGTGAACCACCTACCGCCGGCGTCGCCCGAGCCGAACACGTCGCCCGAGGTCGCGCCGAAGTAGAGCTGCAGCGAGGACCCCTCGCCGGCGCGGTCGAACGCCCGGCGAAGCACGGTGAGGTAGGCCTGCTCGGCGGGCAGCCCCTCGCCGCGCGGCGTCCAGGTGACGCCGCCGTCCCGGGTCTCGTACACGCGCACGTGGCCGTCGGGCGTGACCCGATCGAAGTCGCCGGTGAGCGGGATCACGTACGCGCTGTCGGGATCGCTCGGGTCGAGCGCGAGCGGGAAGCCGAAGTCCGACGGCAGGCCCTCGCCGATCGCGGTCCAGCTCTGTCCCGCGTCGTCGGAGCGGTACACGCCGCCGTGGAACTGGATGAACATGCGCCGGGGATCGCGCGGGGAGCGCTCCATCCGGTGGACGCACAGCTGGAACGTGTCCTCGGGGGCGTCCTCGGGCAGGTAGCGCGGGACGATGCCGCGGTTGCCCCTCCGCCACGTGGCCCCGTGGTCTTCGGTCAGCCAGACGCCCGCCGCGGACACCGCGACCGCGAGCTTGTCGGGCTCACCCGGCCACGGAACGATCGAGTGCAGGCACAGCCCGCCGCCCCCGGGTTGCCAGTCCTCGTCGATGCGGTGCTCGCGCAGCGCCCGATTGAGCTCCCATGTCTGGCCGCCGTCGCGGCTCTCGAACAACACCCCGGGGTCCCCTCCGGCATAGAGGCTGCCGTCCTCGCCGGCGACGATCACCCAGATCCGCTCGAGCGCCTCGTCGCCGCCTTCGGGCAGTGCGACGCCCTCGGCCTGCGTCCACTCTCCGGCCGGATCGTCGGCGAACCAGATCTTGGGGCCGTAGAACGGCGACGTCGACGTGGCGATCACGCGACCGCTGCCGGGATCGCGCATCGCGAAGTCGATCGGCTCGCCCGCGAACGCGCGGCACGTCACCTCGAACTCGGAGCCCGGCTCGCCCTGGAGCGCGAACAGCCCCTTCTTCGTACCCAGCAGCAGCTCGGTCATGTGACAGCTCCTCCCGTGATCGCGGGCAGAATCTCTACGCGGTCGGCCGAGCCGACGGCGGTGCTTTCGCCTCCGCGCTCACCGTTGACGAACACGCTGATGTGGCGTCGGATGGCCCCGCGCTCGTCGAGGATCCAACCCGCCACGGCCGGATGCTCGTGCTCGAGCTCGCGCAGCAGCTCCTCCACGGTCGTGCCGCCGAGCTCCTGCTCGGCGCGGCCGCCGGCGAGCTTCCTCAGAGGTCCGTGAACGCAGACAAGGGCCATCGTTGCGACATTAGACCGCGGGGTGGCCCGAAAGTCATCGCCTCTCAGCCGAAAGAGCCGTGCCGGCCGGCGCCGGCGCGGAATCGCTCCAGACCGGTCTGGACGTCCTCGAGCGAATGGATCCCATGCCCGAGCTCGTTAGCCAGCGCGGCCGGTTCGTCGAGCCCGTCCTGCTCCAGGAGAGAAAGTCGATCTTCTCGCAGGCAGCGCTGGGGGAACGCGGCCAGTTCGCGCGCCAGCTCCTCGGCCGCGGCCCTGCTCTCTCCATCCGGGACCACGCGGTTGACCAGTCCCATTTCGAGCGCCTCGGCCGCCGGGACGCCGCGTCCTGTCAGGACCATGTCCATCGCGCGGGAAACCCCGATCAGCCGCGGGAGCCGGACCGTCCCGCCGTCGATCAGCGGCACCCCCCAGCGCCGGCAGAAGACGCCGAACACCGCCCCCTCCTCGGCCACGCGCAGGTCACACCAGAGCGCGAGCTCGAGGCCGCCGGCGACCGCGTAGCCGGCGACCGCTGCGACCACGGGCTTCGACAGCCGCATCCGGGTCGGGCCCATCGGCCCGTCCCCGTCGGCGGTCACCCGATTGCCGGCGGGGGTTCCGATCGCCTTGAGGTCGGCGCCCGAGCAGAACACGGCGCCCTCGCCGTGGAGGATCGCGACCGCGGCATCGGGATCAGCGTCGAACTCGCGGAATGCCGCTGTGAGCGCGTCGGCGGTGGCGCCGTCGACGGCGTTGCGGCGCTCGGGTCGCGACAGCACCACGGTCGTCACGGGACCGTCGCGCTCGACCCGGACGCCGTCGCTCATGCCGGCGCCCCGATCGCGCGGCGAACGAAGATTCGGAGCGATCCGACGACCTCCTCGGCCGACGGCTCATCCGCGGACAACGGGCCGACCAGCGCCTCACCGCACCCTCCGACCAACGCGGCGGCGGTGAATCCCACGTCCTGGTCGGGAATCTCTCCGCCGGCGATCGCCTGCCGCAGCGCGCGCGCCACCAGCCCGGCGTAGCGCTCCCGGTAGGCGAGGCGCTCGGCGTCGACACGCTGGTCGACCGGCTCGGCCAGCAGTGCCCAGGCAAGCCGTGGGTTCTGCAACGCTCGGCGGGCGAACGTCGTCAGCACGGCCTCGAGCCGCTCGACGGCGCTGGCGCCGGCCGGCAGCGAATCGGGGGCCGCCAGCATCGCGCGCTCCTCGCCCTCGCCCACCGAGCGGAACACGTCCACGAACAGGTCCTCCTTCGAGCTGAAATGGCGGTACAGCGTTCCCGCCGCGACGCCCGCGCGCTCGGCGATCGCGGCGACCGAGGCGCAGCCGTACCCGCCCTCCTCGATCAGCTCGCGGGCCGCCGCCAGCAGCCGCCCTCGCGTGGCGAGCCCGGCAACCGTGCTCACGCCGGCAGCGCCCGGTCGACGATCGCGCCCCGCAACGGTCCTCACGCGGGCAGCGCCCGGTCGACGATTGCGGCAGCGTCGACGCCCGCGGGGAGCGTGCCATACACGCGACCGCCGTCGCCTCCCAGGCGAGACGCGCAGAACGCGTCGGCGACCGCGGCGGGCGCGGTGCGCACGAGCAGCGAGCCCTGGAGCGCAACGGCGAGGTCCTCGACGATCCTGCGCGCTTGAAATTGAACCCCACCCACCCCCTCGGCGGCGAACACCTCGGTGGCGGCGGCGCGCACCCGCTCGAGGTGCGCGTCGAGCCGCGCATCGCCGCCGGCGGCGAGCGAGCATTCGGCCAGGAACGCCGGCAGCCCATCGGGCTCCTTGACCATCGCGCGCAGGACGTCGAGCGCGGCGACGTTCCCGGAGCCCTCCCAGATCGAGTTGAGCGGCGCGTCGCGATACAGGAGCGGCAGACCGGAATCCTCGACGAACCCGTTCCCGCCAAGGCACTCGAGCGCCTCGGCCGCGTGGGGCGCGGCGCGCTTGCACACCCAGTACTTCATGACCGCGGTCGCGAACCGGCGGAACGCGCCGTCCTCCGGATCGTCATAGCTCCGGCCGACCCTCAGCGCGGCCGCGGTCGCCGCCTCGGACTCGATCGCGAGGTCCGCGAGCACGTTCCGCATCGCCGGCTGCTCGACGAGCAGCGCGCCGAAGGCGCTGCGGTGACGGGCGTGGTGGATCGCCTCGACCGTGCCTCGCCGCAGCCCGGTGGCGCCTCCGAGCAGGCAGTCCAGTCGGGTGTGGTTGACCATCCGGATGATCGCGGGCACGCCGCGTCCCTCCTCGCCGACGAGGCGGCCGTGGATGCCGCGGAACTCGACCTCGGAGGAGGGCAGCGACCGCGTGCCGAGCTTGTCCTTGAGCCGCTGGAACTCCATCCCGGGCCCGCGCTCGACGAGGAAGCACGACGGGGCGGGCGGGTGGGTGGGTGGGCCGCCAATCTTTGCCAGCACCAGGAACACGTCGCACGGCGGATACGAGCAGAACCACTTGTGGCCGTGCAGCTCGTAGACGCCGTCGCCGACCGGGTCGGCGCGGGTGATGTTCGCGCGGACATCCGATCCGCCCTGCCGTTCGGTCATCGCCATCCCGGCCAGCGCGCCGGCGTCGTAGTCGGGGTCGGTCAGGCGCGGCTCCCACTCGGCGGCGATCTCGGGTGCGCCGTCGCGCAGCGCCGGCACGGCCGCGTACGTCATCGACACGGGGCACATGACGCCGGCGTTGGCGTTCCCCCACAGCATGAACAGCGCCGCGCGGACCACATGCGCGCCCGGCGAGGTCGAACGCCACGGGAGGCTGTGGACCTCGCGCTCGACCGCGCCGCGGAGCAGCGCGTGCCACGACGGATCGAGCTCGACCTCGTCGATCCGGTTGCCGTAGCGGTCGTGCGTGCGCAGGATCGGCACGTTGCGTTCGGCGCGCCGGCAGTGCTCGAGCGCCTCGGCGCTCCCCGCCACGGCGCCGGCGTCGCGGGCTCGGTCGACCCCCCAGCCGCCGCCCTCGCGCTCGAGCCCCTCGCGCAGGGCGAGATCGATCTCGAACAGGTTGACCGGCTGGAGCGGCGGCGCCTGGTTCAGGACATCGCGAGCGGGGTCCAGGGGTTCAGTGTGAATCGCGATTCACAAAGACTACCTGAGACGTCTCGGCCGGCCGCGCATCCGGTCGAGCCGCACGCGGCTCGACCGCTCCGGGGGATGCCCGGGCTTGGCGGCGTCGTCGCGCTCGCTCCGGCGCGCATCCTCCCGCCGGCGGGCCTTGTCCTCACGCGCCCGCTCGCGATCCTCGGTCAGGCCGACCTCGTAGAACACGAGACTCGTCGCCAGCACCAGCCCGAGCGCGACGAGCACGAACGCGAGGTTCTGCCCGAGGCTGCCGCTGAACGCGAACGCGCAGGCGATGCCGGCGACGACGAGCACCCCGGCGGAGCCGAAGCCGACGATGCGAGATCGTCGGCTCATTTAGCTCCGCCGGTGCTCAGTACGTGGCGAATGAGACTTTTCGGCCGTTGCCGCCTTGGGCGATTCTTCGGCGGGTTGCCGCCTCAATCGTCGACCGGCTCGTCGTCGGGGACGTCGAGCTCGGCGAGCTCGTCGACGAACCCGATCGAGGAGCGGCCATCGCCGATGCCCTCCAGATCGGAGAGGTCAGGCTCCGGTCCACCGAAGCCGGTCAGGCCCTCGCCATCGGTCAGCCCGAGCTCGGCCGCCAGGTCGTCGTGGTCGAGCAGGCCGACGTCGTCCATCCCGCGCGGCAGCGGCTCGGCGGGCTCGATCTCGATCCGGCGGTAGCGCTTCAGCCCGGTCGCGGCCGGGATCAGCTTGCCGATGATCACGTTCTCCTTGAGCCCTACCAGGCGGTCGATCTTGCCTTCGAGCGCCGCGTCGGTGAGCACCTTGGTGGTCTCCTGGAACGACGCTGCTGACAGGAACGAGTCGGTGTTGAGCGACGCCTTGGTGATCCCGAGAATGATCTCCTCGGCCTGGGCGGCCTCGCCGCCGGCGTCGATCACCGCCTTGTTGACGCGGCCGTACTCCTGGCGGTCGACGAACTGCCCGGGCAGCAGATCCGTGTCGCCCTTCTGGTCGACCCGCATCCGCTTCATCATCTGGCGCACGATCAGCTCGATGTGCTTGTCGTCGATGTCGACGCCCTGGGACTTGTAGACCTCCTGGACCTCGCGGACCAGGTACATCTCGGTCTCGGTCCGTCCCCGGACCGCCAGCAGCTCCGCGGGATACAGCGACCCCTCGTTGAGCTGCGTGCCGGGCTCGATCTTCTCGCCCTCGTCGACGAACAGCCGCGTCCGGCGCGGGAACGTGTTGCGGTGCTCCTCGCCGGTGTCGTCGGTGATGACGACCGTGACGGCCTTGTCGGACTCCTCGATCGAGACCTTGCCACCGATCTCGGCGATCTTCGCCAGGCCCTTCGGCTTGCGCGCCTCGAACAGCTCAACCACGCGCGGCAGGCCGTGCGTGATGTCCGCGCCGGCGACGCCGCCGGTGTGGAACGTCCGCATGGTCAGCTGCGTGCCCGGCTCGCCGATCGATTGTGCGGCGATGATCCCGACCGCGTCACCGATCTGGGCCATCTTGCCGGTGGCGAGTGACCGCCCGTAGCAGGCCTGGCAGATCCCGGTCGTCGCCTCGCACTTGAGCACCGAGCGCACGGGCACCGTGATCACGTGGCCCTTCTCGGTGTCGTCGTGCCAGGACTCGACCAGATCGGCCAGCTCGGCCCGGTCGATCTCCCTGCCCTTCTCGACGATGACCCGGCCGCGCTTGGTCGTGACGTCCTGCGCGGCGATCCGGCCGATCAGGTTGCCGTTGGGCTCGCCGGACGGACGCAGCCCTCGAGCATCGCTACCGGCCTCGAGCTTGGACACCGGCATCTCGATGTACTCCTCGGTGCCGCAGTCCTCGCTGCGGATGATCACGTCCTGGGCGACGTCGACCAGACGCCGCGTCAGGTAGCCGGAGTCCGCCGTGCGGAGCGCCGTGTCCGCGAGTCCCTTGCGGGCGCCGTGGGTCGAGATGAAGTACTCGAGCACGGTCAGGCCCTCCTGGAAGGAGGCCTTGATCGGGCGCTCGATGATCTCGCCCTTCGGGTTGGCCATCAGCCCGCGCATGCCGGCCAGCTGCCGGATCTGCGAGAACGACCCGCGGGCACCGGAGTTGGCCATCATGTAGATCGGGTTGAGCTCGTCGAGGTGGTCGTACAGAGCCTGTCCGACCTCGTTGGTGGCTCGATCCCACAGGCCGGTGACCGCCTCGTGGCGCTCCTCCTGGTTGATCTCGCCGTTGTCGTACTGGGCCTCGATCGTCTCGAGCTCCGCCTCGTACCGCGCCAGGATCTCCTGCTTGGTCGGCGGCGTCTGCACGTCGTTCTTGGAGATCGTCACACCCGCCTGGGTGGCGAAATGGAAGCCGACGTCCTTGAACGCGTCCAGCACCTGGGAGATCGTCGGGGCCCCGTACAGCTGCACGAGATCGTCGACGAGCCGGGTCGTGTCCTTCTTCTTCATCGAACGGTTGACGAACTCGTACGAGCTCGGGTCGAACCCGTCGCCGAGCGCCTCGAACAGCGCCCGCTCGATCCGGTCGTTCCACAGGATCCGGCCGACCGTGGTCAGCACGTGGCCGCCCTCACGCCCGAGCGGCCGGTACTCGGCCAGGTCGTGGAGCTTGACCACGCCGTGCTCGTATGACCACTCCGCCTCCTGGGCGGTGCGGAACACGTGCGGGCGCGGCTCGTGGGTCGCCGGATCGATCTTCGAGAGGTCGTCACCCTCGGGGCCATACGTCAGGTAGTAGGCGCCGAGCACCATGTCCTGCGACGGAGTCGCCAGCGGCGCCCCGTGCGCGGGGGACAGGATGTTGTTGGCGGACAGCATCAGGATCCGCGCCTCGGCCTGGGCCTCGGCCGACAGCGGCAGGTGGACCGCCATCTGGTCGCCGTCGAAGTCCGCGTTGAACGCGTGGCAGACGAGCGGATGGACCTGAATCGCCTTGCCCTCGACCAGCACCGGCTCGAACGCCTGGATGCCCAGACGGTGGAGCGTCGGCGCGCGGTTGAGAAGCACCGGGTGCTCGTGAATGACCTCCTCGAGCACGTCCCACACCTCGGGGATCATCGAGTCGACCATCTTCTTGGCCGCCTTGATGTTCTGCGCGGACTTGCGCTCTACGAGGCGGGCCATGATGAACGGCTTGAACAGCTCGAGCGCCATCAGCTTCGGCAGCCCGCACTGGTGCAGCCTCAGCGACGGCCCGGAGACGATCACCGAGCGGCCCGAGTAGTCGACGCGCTTGCCGAGCAGGTTCTGGCGGAACCGGCCCTGCTTGCCCTTGAGCATGTCCGACAGCGACTTCAGCGGCCGGTTGCCCGGACCGGTGACCGGACGTCCGCGGCGGCCGTTGTCGAACAGCGCGTCGACGGCCTCCTGGAGCATCCGCTTCTCGTTGTTGACGATGATCTCCGGCGCGCCAAGGTCAAGCAGCCGCTTGAGGCGGTTGTTGCGGTTGATCACGCGGCGGTAGAGGTCGTTCAGGTCGCTCGTGGCGAACCGACCACCGTCGAGCTGGACCATCGGACGGAGCTCCGGCGGGATCACCGGCACCGCCTCGAGGATCATCATCTCGGGCTTGTTGCCCGAGTGCAGGAAGGCCGAGACGACCTTCAGCCGCTTGACCGCGCGGGCCTGCTTCTGGCCCTTGGCGGTCTTGACCTGATCCTGGAGGTCCGCCGCCTCGGCGTCGAGGTCGACCTGCTGGAGCAGGTCGCGCACCGCCTCGGCGCCCATGCCGCCGCGGAAGTACTCGCCGAACCCGTATGGGGACCCGAACCGGTCCTTGAGCTCCCGGAACGTGGTCTCGTCGTTGACGACGTCCTTCGGCTTCATCGTCTTGAACAGCTCCCACACCTGGCGCATCCGCTCGGCGGCGTCCTCGATGTAGGCCTCCGTGTCGTCGATGTCGGCCTGCAGGCTCTTGCGCAGGTCCTTGAGCATCTTCTCGCGCTCCTCATCGGAGAGCTTCGAGATGTTCACGCCGAGCGACTCGGCCCACATGTGGTCGTCGTCGGAGAAGTCCCTACCGGTCTTGCCGCTTTGCAGGTGCTCCTCGCGGCGGGCCAGCGACTCCTTGAGCTCCAGCATCCGCTCTTCCTTCTCGGCCGCGTAGGCGTCGAGCACCTTGTTGACCTCGCCCTCGAGCTGGTCGATGTCCTTGGCCCGCGCCTCGTCGTCGATCCAGGTCACGATCGAGGCCGCGAAATACAGGACCTTCTCGAGCTCCTTCGGAGCCATGTCGAGCAGGTAGCCGATCCGGCTCGGGACGCCCTTGAAGAACCAGATGTGCGACACGGGCGCGGCCAGGTCGACGTGGCCCATCCGCTCACGGCGGACCTTCGAGCGCGTGACCTCGACGCCGCACCGCTCGCACACGATCCCCTTGTAACGGACGCGCTTGTACTTGCCGCAGTAGCACTCCCAGTCCTTGGTCGGACCGAAGATGCGCTCGCAGAACAGGCCGTCCTTCTCGGGCTTGAGCGTTCGGTAGTTGATCGTCTCCGGCTTGGTTACCTCCCCCGAGCTCCATGAGCGGATCTGCTTGGAGGAGGCCAGACCGATCTCGATCGCGTCGAAATTATTGATGTCGATCAAATTGATCCCTTCTTACCTGTGAAAAAAACCTTGTTCGCTAGAAATGCTTTCGGTGTTGCGCTGCGGAGCCTGATCCCCCTCCCGCCCCCCTCGAGGCCGATTCCCGGGGGGCGGGAGGGGCGCAGGCGAAGCTACTCGTCCAGGACGCCCTCGGCCTCGGTCTCTGCCTCTGCCTCTGCCTCGGCCTCGGCCTCGCCGGCCGGAATGTCGTCTTCGATGATCGCGTCGTCGTCGCCGGCAAAGTCCTCGTCCTCGAGGTCCTCGCCAGGCTCGAGGTCGGCATCCTCCTCGTCGGCCTGGTCCTCGGACGCCTCCGCCGTCTCGCCCTCGTCCTCGTCCTCGGTGGACTCGTCCGCGGCCGCGCCGTCGGTGGCCCGCACGCCGCTGAGATCGATGCCGAGCTCCTCGGCGGCCCGCAGGAGGTCGTCGTCCTCCTCGCGCATCTCGGCGCGCTCGCCTTCCTCGGAGACCACGTTGACGTCGAGCGCCAGCGATTGCATCTCCTTGAGCAGGACCTTGAACGACTCGGGGATCGAGGGTTCGGCGATGTTCTCGCCCTTGACGATCGCCTCGTAGGCCTTGACGCGCCCGACGGTGTCGTCGGACTTGATCGTGAGCATCTCCTGGAGGGTGTAGGCGGCGCCGTACGCCTCGAGCGCCCACACCTCCATCTCGCCGAAGCGCTGGCCGCCGAACTGTGCCTTGCCGCCCAGCGGCTGCTGGGTGACGAGCGAGTACGGGCCGGTCGAGCGGGCGTGGATCTTGTCGTCGACGAGGTGGAGCAGCTTGAGGATGTACATATAGCCCACGGTCACCTGCTCCTCGAACGGCTCCCCCGTGCGGCCGTTGAACAGCGTGGTCTTACCCGAGGCCTGATCGCCCTCGCGCCGGCGCTTGTCGACGTCCATCCGGATGCGTCCCTCGTGCTCGTCCTGCCACCGGACGAGCGCCTCGTCGACGTCGCGCACGGTGGCGCCGTCGAACACCGGCGTGGCGATATAGACCTTGCCGCCGTCGTCGTGCGCCTCCTTGTAGGCCTGCGAGCCGTCGTTGTACCAGCCGTTCGCGGCCACCCACCCGAGGTGGGTCTCGAGGATCTGCCCGAGGTTCATGCGGCTCGGCACGCCGAGCGGGTTGAGGATCACGTCGACCGGGGTGCCGTCCTCGAGGAACGGCATGTCCTCGACGTCGACGATCTTCGAGATCACGCCCTTGTTGCCGTGGCGTCCGGCGAGCTTGTCGCCCTCGGCGATCTTGCGCTTCTTGGCCACGAACACGCGGACGAGCTCGTTGACCCCGGGCGGCAGGTCGTCGCCCTCGTCGCGGCTGAACGTCTTGACGTCGATGACGACGCCGCCCTCGCCGTGGGGCACCTTGAGCGAGGTGTCGCGGACCTCGCGCGCCTTCTCCTTGAAGATCGCGCGGATCAGCTTCTCCTCGGCGGTCAGCTCGGTCTCGCCCTTCGGCGTGACCTTGCCGACCAGCAGGTCGCCAGAGCCGACCTCGGCGCCGATGCGGACGATCCCGCGGTCGTCGAGGTTGCGCAACGACTCCTCCGAGCGGTTCGGGATGTCGCGGGTGATCTCCTCGTCGCCGAGCTTGGTCGTGCGGGCGTCGATCTCGTACTCCTCGATGTGGATCGAGGTGAGCTCGTCGTCCTTGACGATCCGCCGGGACAGGATGATCGCGTCCTCGAAGTTGTAGCCCTCCCAGGACATGAAGGCGACCAGCAGGTTCTTGCCGAGCGCCATCTCGCCGGCGTCCGTCGCGGAGCCGTCGGCCAGCACGTCGCCGTCGGCGACCTGGGCACCGACGTCCATGATCGGCTTCTGGTGGATCAGCGTGCCCTGGTTTGAGCGCATGAACTTCTGGAGCAAGTACTCGTCCTGTCCGCCGCCGTCCTTGTCGACGACCATCTGCTCGGCGTCGACGTAGGAGATGGTGCCGGCGGTGCGCGCCACCACCACGTCGCCCGTATCGATCGCCGCGCGGCGCTCCATCCCGGTGCCGACCAGCGGGGCGTCGGTGACCAGCAGCGGCACCGCCTGGGCCTGCATGTTCGAGCCCATCAGCGCCCGGTTGGCGTCGTCGTGCTCGAGGAACGGGATCATCGCGGTCGTCACCGACCAGATCTGCTCGGGGGACACGTCGATCAGGTCGACCTCGTCCGCCGCGACGGTCACGTACTGGCCCGCCTGGGTGCGGCAGAGGATCTCGTCCCCGGTCAGGTGGCCGTTGTCATCGACCGGCGTGTTCGCCTGGGCGATGATCTGCTCCTCCTCCTGGGTGGCGTCGAGGTGCAGGATCTCGTCGGTCACCATGCCGTTCTTGACGACCCGGTACGGAGTCGTCACGAAACCGTGCTCGGACACCTCCGCATACGAGGACAGCGAGCCGATCAGGCCGATGTTCGGCCCCTCCGGGGTCTCGATCGGGCACATGCGGCCGTAGTGCGTCGGGTGCACGTCGCGCACCTCGATCGGGGCGCGCTCGCGCGTGAGTCCGCCGGCACCGAGAGCGGACAGCCTCCTGCGGTGCCTGAGGCCCGAGAGGCTGTTCGTCTGGTCCATGAACTGGCTCAGCTGCGAGGAGCCGAAAAACTCCTTCAGCGCAGCCACGACCGGGCGGATGTTGACGATCGTCTGCGGCGTGATCGTGTCGGCGTCCTCGGTGGTGAGGCGCTCGCGCACGACGCGCTCCATCCGGTACAGGCCGATCCGGAATGCCTCCTGGATCAGCTCGCCGACGGTGCGCAGACGGCGGTTGCCGAAGTGCTCGTACTCGTCGAGGTGATCCTGGATCGGCTCGCGCGGCATCGACAGCGCCTCGGCCGCGTAGTCCTTCACGTCAACGCCGTTGTCCTCGGGCATGCCGAGCAGCCGCGGCAGCGTGATCAGCTCACGGACCAGCGCGATGATGTCGTCGTGGGTGAGCGTCCGGGTCTCGAGGTCGATGTCGAGGTTCAGACGGGAGTTGAGCTTGTAGCGGCCCACGCGCGTCAGGTCGTAGCGCTTGGGGTCGAAGAACAGCTGGTGCAGCAGCGAACGCGCGGCATCGACCGAGGGCGGCTCGCCTGGGCGCTGCTTCTTGAACAGCTCGATCAGCGAGCCCTCCTCGCTGCGGACCATCTCCGGATCCGCGTCGAGGGTCAGGCGGATGTACAGCGAGTTGTCGAAGAGGTTGAGGATCTCCTCGTCCGACGCGTAGCCCATCGCGCGCAGCAGCACCGTCACCGGGAGCTTGCGCTTGCGGTCGATGCGGACGTAGACGCGGCCCTTCTTGTCGATCTCGAGCTCGAGCCACGACCCGCGCGCGGGCATCAGGTTCGCGATGAACACCTGCTTCTCGCGATCCTTCGGCTCCATCACATAGGCGCCGGGGGAACGGACCAGCTGCGTGACGACAACGCGCTCGGTGCCATTGATGATGAACGTGCCGCGCTCGGTCATCCATGGGAAATCGCCCATGAACACGGACTGCTCGCGGATCTCTCCGGTCTCCCGGTTGATGAACGCGACCGTGACGGTCAGCGGCCGAGCATAGGTCAGATCCTTCTCGCGGCACTGCTCGAGGTCGGCGACGGGCTCGTCGAAGGTGAAATCGCCGAACTGGACGGCGAGGTTGCCGGTGTAATCCTCGATCGGCGAGATGTCGTCGATCGTCTCGCGCAGGCCACCGCCATCGGGGTCGGTCAGCCAGGCGAAGGACTTGCGCTGGATATCAATGAGGTTGGGGACTTCAAGGACCTTGTTCAGACGCGCGAAGCTCCGGCGCGTCCGGGGGGCATGAGTGGTTGCCAAGACGGCGACTCCTCGGAACGGTCGAGAGGGAGGCAGATCAGCGCTTCCCGGGGGCGCGTACGCCCGGCGACCCGAGAGCACGTACTCCCCACGAAGCGCGACCATCAAAGATAGCACACGGCACTGGTGCCCTGTGCAGGGACGCTCAGCTCTCACGGACCCCGCCCTCGGATCGCCGCGTATGTGGCGCGGCGCCGCTGTATTTGGGCGGCTGCGGCTATTGGCTGACCGGGGCAGTGTAGGGGCTCGCAGCGTTTACGGCAAGCCCGCCGGTGCGCGCCCGTTCACGCCGCCCGGCCGTCGCTCGACGGCGCCGGCAACCCGTCGCGAGCCCACATCCGCGGCCGCGGGCCGCCACTCGACGGCGCCGGCAACGCGTCCGCGAGCCCACGGGCCGGACCGCAACCACGCCGGCGAGCCCCACAGGCCGGACCGCAACCACGCCGGCGAGCCCCACAGGCCGGACCGCAACCACGCCGGCGAGCCCCACAGGCCGGACCGCAACCACGCCCACGAGCCCACCAGCCCCCGCCCATCTGCGTTACTTCGCCGCGGAATTTCGCCAGGACCGCCCCGCCAGACGATAGATTTCCCCGCGCTTCGGCGCGATTTGGGCGTCTGAGCCCGGTCACTCTTGCGAAGGGGGAACGTATGCGGGTTGCACGAGTCGGGTTTACGCGAGTGGCCTTTGCGGCGGGCGCGATGCTTGGTCTCGCGACGCTGGGCGGAGCGCCGGCGGCAGCCGCCTCGGCGAGACAGGCGCCGGCTACGCAGGCGGCGGCGATCCAGCAGCAGGGGCCTGCGGTCAAGCACGCCTTCAAGGTGACGATCTACCCCGCCTACACCACCGCCGGACTGCAGACGACGTTCGAGGTGACCGTCGCGAACACGTCCTCGCAGGGGACAACGCTGCGCTCGGTGCAGGTCACGCCGCCGACCGGGTTCACGGTGGCGCACCCGAGCCCGACCTCGCCCCTGCGACGCAAGACGTTCGTGAAGAAGCGGACGTTCTCGCTTCATCAGATCTTGCTGAAGCCCGGGCACAAGATGCAGTTCAACGTGACCGCGACCGCGCCGACCGCATGCGGCAATGGGACCGTGCTGCGCTGGACGTCTCGCGCGTTCCAGGGAACGACTCCGTCCGGCCCACAGCTGGCGCTCCAAGTGGCCACGAGCAGCGTGGGCGTGACCGTGGTCTGTCCGCAGCTCGCGCCGTGTGGCGACGGCGGTCCGGCCTGCTCGACGAGCGTGAACACATCGGTGAGCACCTACGGCGTAGTCTCCAACGCGGCGGCCGGCACGCTCCACGGGACGCTCGACGTCGGTAGGCGGCTCACGTGTGGCTCGTACCGATTCCGCGACCCGAACTGGTACGACTCGGTGGTGACGCCGCCGGTGGGGACGACCGCTCCACCCGCCGGCACGCCCCCGATCGTCGACCAGGTTTCCTACACGATCGTGAACGCCGGCACGCAGGGGCTCGGGTTCTGCCTCGGCGCGCTCTACGACTTCGCGACCGCCTCCGGCGCCATGGCGCCGGGCGGGACGCTGCCCAACGGCAACGCCGGCTTCATCGGACTGCTTCCGATGTGCACCCCGGCGACCCCGCCGTGCATCTCGAGCATCTCGCAGCAGACCGACAGCAATGCCAAGAGCGGCTACGACGCGGTCATGAGCATCCAGATCCCCGAGCAGGGCGATCCTTGGGGCGGAGGCTAGGCTCGCCCGTCTGCTCCTGAGCTCGGCTCACGCGCCCGGCTTCCGCGGCTCCCCCGGCTCCCCGGGCTATTCCGGGGCTGGGCTGGGCAGTCGCACAATCTTCAGCGCCTCGAGGATCCGGTCCCGCTCGCGGAGCAGCTCGGCATCCGCCCCGTCCAGCGCCGCGAGCGCGTCGATCGTCGCCGCGATGTCGTATTCCGCGCCGCGATCCCGCGCTGAGCGGAGCGCGGCGTTCAGCTCCTCGCGCGCCGCCTCCGGCTGACCGAGGCGGGCGAGCGCGATGCCCGCGACGCGCTGGAGCAGCGGACGGTTGCGGTCAGCCGACTCGATCTCCGCGCGGGCGATGTCGAGCGCGCGTTGCGGGTCGCCGGCGAACGCCTCGGCCTCGGCGACGAGGGCCCGGGCGAAGTCGGCATAGGCGTGCATGCTGAAGCGGCGGAGCGTGTCCATCGAACGCTCGATCAACGGGAGGCCTTCGTCGCGGTCACCGCGCCTCACCTCGAGCCGCCCCAGCAGCACGTCGATGAATGCGACCGCCTGGGGCTCGCGCGTGCTGCTCCACACGCGGCGCGCGCGCTGGAGATATTCCTCGGCCTCGTCGAGGCGCCCCTGGTCAGACAGGATCTCGCCGACGTTGCAGTCGACGAAGGCGACGTCCGCCGGGCGCCCGGAGCGCTCGCCGCACTCCCGAGCCCGCCGGTAGAGCGCGATCGCGTCGTCCCAGCGGCCGTCGAAGTAGGCGAACATGCCCAGGTTGTTCAGCACGATCAGCTCGTGCTCTGGATCGCCGAGCTGCTCGTAGATCTCGAGCGCCCGCCACGAGTTGTTGGCCTCGTCGGGACGACCCGATTCGACCAGGGCCCAGTCGAGCGAGTACAGGGCGTGCGCGAGCGCGCTCAGCTCGCCAACGGATTCGGCCTCCGCGATCGCTTGGCGGCATGTGGCCACCGCCTCGGACCAGCGACCCTGCCGGTTCCTCACACCCCCGAGCCGCGAGCGCATCTTGGCTCGCCACGCCGTCGCCTCGGCACCGTCGACATCGTCGAGCGCGCGAAATCCGCGCATCAGCCAACGCACCGCGGCGGTCAGAGCCGCGCTCCGTGACGCTACGTCGGCGTGGCGATCGCACAGCCGGGCGTTCGCGATCGGATCGTCGCGCAATAGCCGGCGCGCTTCGGTCAAAGCGCGACTGGCGGCGGCGGGCTCGCCGACGCTCCGAAGCGCTTCGCCCATCTGCTCCCAGGCTTCAGCCAGCGCGCGCGGATCGGCCGATCCGCCCGCCCGGCCAGCGTCGATCGCCCGGCGATACAGCCGCACCGCGTCGGCGTGCGAGAACCGCTCGGTCGCCCGCCGGGCCGCGAGCATCGCGTATCGGTGTGCGCGCCCGTAGTCGCCCGCAAGCGCGAAGTGGTTTGAGAGCACCGCCGCGTCGGCGTCGAGATGCTCCTGCTCGAGCCTCAGCCCAACCGCCTCGTGCAGCTCGCGCCGCAGCTTGAACGGGAGACTCCGGTAGGCAACCTCTTGCAGCGCGGGCCGTCGGAAGCGCACGTCTCCGTCGCCGTCGCGGGCGAATACGGTCGACAGCTTGTCCCAGAACCGATCGTCGGGCAGGGGTATGTCCGGAGCGAGCACGTCGGACAAGCGCCGCGGATCGAATGAGATACCGAGGACGGCAGCACGGCGGACGACCGCCCCGTCGCCTCGATCGAGCGCGTCGATCCGGGCCATCGCCGCCGCCTCCACGCTGTCAGGAAGCTGGTCGCGGTTGCCGGCGCTTGCGGCGGCGAGAAGGTCGAGTAGGAACTGCGGGCTCCCCCCGGACCGCTCGACGGCCAGCTCAACGACATGTGGGGGCAGGTGCGCGGCGTCGACCGTGGAGGCCGAGAGCGCGCGTGCGTCTTCGGGGGAGAGCGGCCCGAGCTCGATGCGTTCATGCGGGCGGTCCGTCAGCACGAGGCCGCCCGGGACGTCGCGACGAGTGACCAGGACGACCCACGCAGACGATTCGAGCTCGAGCGCGAGCGCCTGGAAGAGCGCCGCCGATGCGGCGTCCATCAGGTGCGCCTGCTCGACCTCGACGATCGTCGGGACAACGAGGGCGCGCCCGAGGGCGCGGAGCACGACTTCGTGGAGCTTGGCGGCGCGCGACGCCTCGGCGAGCTGCTCGACTTCGGTCGACGGGGCAATCTCGACGTCGAGCACGATCGCGATCAACGAGAGCCACGGGAGCAGGTCCGGATGCTCGGTTTCGATCTCAGCGCGCAGTCGGTTGGCAACGACCCCCTCGGGCGCATCCGAGTCCACACCGAGCAGCTGCCGCAACAGCCCGCGCCAGGCCGAGTACGTGGTGTCGCGCGTGTACACCTCGCAGCCGGCGCGAAGCTCGGTCATCCCGGCGCCGATCTTCGACGCCTCGGCGAGCAGCCGCGATTTGCCGCTGCCCGTCTCGCCGGCAAGCTCGATCAATGTCCCCGAGCCTCGACGCGCACGCTCGATCGCTACACGCAGCTGCTCGAGCTCGGATGTCCGACCGACCATCGGCAGCTCGAGCCGGATCGCTCCTTGCGAGGCGCCGCGCGTCGGCGGACCCACGTCCCACGCCTGAACCGGATGCGTTTTGCCCTTGACCACGAACGGCTCGAGGTTGATCTGGGCGAAGCTCGTCTTCGCGCCGCGCAGCACATCGCCGGTCGCGTACACGCGACCCGTCGGCGCCTTGGTCATCAACCGGGCCGCGAGGTTCACCGTGTCTCCCATCACCGCGTACCAGCGCCGGTAGGCGGGCCCGACCTGCGCGGTGAACACCGGACCGCGGTGGACGCCCACGCGCACCGGCAGCGGCGGCCGGGCCGCGACGATATGGCGCAGCGCGAGCAGCATTCGCTCCTCGTCATCGCCGACCACCCGCGGGGCGCCGGCGCTCAGCCGGATCTTGAGGCCGTCCGAAGCGATGTCCGAGTCGAGAAAGCACACGTCATAGCGCTCGACGGCGTCCTGGACGAGCCGCACGACCTCGTCCAGCCGGCTCCCCGCGCCGGCGGTGCCCTCGCGGGCGATCGCCTCATCGAGGCCGCCGAAATGGAGGAACGCGACCGCGGCTGTTCGATGCTCGGGGGCCGTCGACCCGCTGCGTAGATGCGCGCGGACCGCCACGGGCAGAAAGCGTTCGACAACGTCCTCGCTCGGGCTGGAAAGCCCGGTCGGCGGCTGCCACTCGCGCGCGGCCGGCGACCGGGCGAGCAGGAAGCCGGGGCCGGTCTGCACGCCCACGCAGCTGCGAGGCAGCTTTCGGGCGGTCTCGCGGCTGAGGAGGATCTGTCCCGCGGACGCGGCTGCCTCGAGCGCAACGATCTTCGTCGTCCCGGCGCCACCGATCACGAACTCTCGATGAGACCCTCCGACGACGAACATCCCGTACTCGCCGCTGTGCACGCCGACCGACATTCGGAGCACGACGTTGCTGTCGCCGACGCGGACCCGGCCGACCTCGCGGAGCCTTCGGCGCATCGCCGCGGCTGCGCCGCACGCCCGCAGCGTGTGCTCCTGGTTGCGCTGCTGGTCGTAGAACAGCAGCACCATTGCATCGCCACCGAACTTCACCAGCGACCCGCCGCGACCGTACGCCTCGGCCAGCAGCGCGGTGAAGCAAACGTTGATCACGTCGACGAGCTGCTCGCCTCCTTCGTTGCCCCGCCGGGCGAGCCGCTCCGACAGCCGGGTGAAGCCCGAGACGTCCGCAAACACCATCGTGCAGTCGACGGTCTCGGCCAGGACTTCGATCGGTCGAGCCAACCGAGCCAGCAGTGCCCTCGGCACGAAAGGAGCAAGCGTTCCGGTGTCGGGGTGCACCTGCAAGCAAAGCCCTCGTTGAGCAGGTGGCCGTCCCGCCGATCGGGGCGGCGCATCGCAAGTCTAGGACGTGTGGCGTCCCTGCTCGGTCCTCAGCGCGCTGCTTAACGCCCGAAATCGCCGGCGCGAGGCGCCGCGCCGGCGGTTGAACTGCGGCGCTACTTCAGGTCGACGGTGGCGCCGGCTTCCTCGAGATCGGCCTTGAGCTTGTCGGCCTCGGCGCGGTCGATCCCCTCTTTGATCGGCTTGGGGGCCTCGTCGACGAGCGCCTTGGCCTCCTTCAGGCCGAGGCCGGTGGCGGCGCGCACGACCTTGATCACCTGGATCTTCTTGTCCCCGGCCGCCTGGAGGACCACGTCGAACGCGGTTTGCTCCTCGGCTTCCTCGCCGCCGCCGTCGGCCGCCACGGCGCCACCGGCGGGCGCTGCCGCGGCGACGGCCGTCGCCGAGACGCCGAACGTCTCCTCGAGCGCCTTGATGCGCTCGGACAGTTCGAGGACGGAGATTGACTTGAGCTCGTCGATCCACTCTTGGGTGCTGGGCATGGTTCCTCCTTAGGCGTCGGACGGCTGGTCGTCCGACGCTGATTCCTGTTCAGTTTCTTGTGGCGCGGCCTCGGGTTCGGCGGCCGCCTCGGGCTCAGGCTCGGGTTCCGCGGCCGCCTCGGGCTCTGCAGCGGCCTCGGGTTCCGGGGCGGCCTCGGACTCCGGCTCCGGCTCGGGCGCGGCTTCCGCCTCAGGCTCCGCAGCCGCCTCGGCTTCGGGCTCCGGCTCCGCAGCCGGCTCGGGCGCGGCTTCCGCCTCAGGCTCCGCAGGCGCCTCGGGCCGGCTTCCGCCTCAGGCTCCGCAGGCGCCTCGGCTTCGGCTTCCGCCTCCGGCTCCGCAGCCGCCTCGGGCGCGGCTTCCGCCTCAGGCTCCGCAGCTGCCTCGGCTTCGGGCTCCGGCTCCGCGGGCGGCCTCGGGCTCCGCAGCCGCCTCGGACGCCGCCGGCGCCGGCGCCTCACCGCTGACGAGCCCCTTCTCGGCGATCTGCTGCAGCTGGATCGCGAGACCCGCGATCAGCGCGTTCAGACCACGCACTAGCCCGGACAGCGGCGCCGCGATCGTGCCGACGAGCTGAGCATGGAGCACCTCGCGTGCGGGCAGGCGCGCGATCGCCCGCACCTGGTCGGCGCTCAGTGGCGCGCGATCCATGAAGCCGCCCTTGAATTCGAGCGTGTGCATCGTCCGCGCCGCGTCGTTCAGGGCCTTGGCCGCGAGCGCGGCGTCGCCTGACACGAATGCGAGCGCCGTCGGGCCCTCGAGCAACGCCTTGAGCTCCTGCGCGCCGGCCTCGTCGGCGGCCCGCTCGGACAAGGAGTTCTTGACGATCCGGAACTTCGTCCCGGACTCGCTGAGCTTCGCGCGCAACTCGGCGGCCTGCGCGACGGAGATCCCGCGGTAGTCGACCGCGAACACCGCGTCGGCCGACTTGATCTGGCCGGCGATCTCCTCTACGACTGCTGCTTTCTGGTCTCGGTTCATAAGGTCCTCTCACGAGAAACGCCCGCTGGATGGCGGGCGTCGAATGCGGAACCGGGACCGGCTCCAACTCTCGAGGCTCCGCCTGTCCCGGACTTACGAAAAGGCCGCCGGGGGTCTCGGGCTTCGTCTCTGTGGATAAGAGTTTACGCCGCTACGGGCTCCTCGACGATGTCACGCGTGCGCGTGGGATCGACCTTGACGCCGGGTCCCATCGTCGTGGCGACGGTGACCGTGCGGATGTAGCGGCCCTTGGCCGCCGACGGCTTGGCCCGGATCAGCTCCTCGATCACGGCTGCGTAGTTCTCGAGCAGCTTCCTGTCCTCGAAGTCGCGCTTGCCGATCACGAGGTGAACTATCGCGTTGCGGTCGGTCCGGTACTCGACCTTGCCGGCCTTGGACTCCTCGACCGCCTTGGCGACGTCCATGGTCACGGTCCCGACCTTGGGGTTCGGCATCTTGCCGGCGGGGCCGAGGATGCGGCCGAGACGGCCGACGACCGGCATCAGGTCGGGCGTCGCGATCGCGACGTCGAAGTCATCGAAGCCGTCCTGGATCCGCTGCGCGAGGTCCTCGGCGCCGACCACGTCGGCACCCGCCTCTTCGGCCTCGCGGGCCTTGTCGCCTTGGGCGAACACCGCGATCTTGACGTCCTTGCCGAGGCCGTTGGGAAGCGCGATCGTGCCGCGCAGCTGCTCGTCGGCGTGGCGCACGTTCAGCCCCGTGCGCACGTGCACCTCCACGGACTCGTTGAACTTCACGCGCGCGAGCTGCTTGATCAGCGCTACCGCCTCCGCGGGCGAGTACTCGCGCTCGCGGTCGAAGCGCTGCTTGGCGTCGTCGTATGTCTTTCCGTGATGTGCCATGACCCCTATACGACCTCCACACCCATCGAACGAGCGGTGCCGGCGATGATCTTCGCGGCGGCGTCGATATCGCCGGCGTTCAGGTCCTTCATCTTCTTCTCCGCGATCTGGCGGAGCTGATCCTGCGTGATCCGCGCGACCTTGGTGCGGTTCGGCTCGGCCGACCCCTTCTCGAGGTTCAGCGCCTGCTTGATCAGCACCGCGGCCGGGGGGCTCTTGGTGATGAACGTGAACGAGCGATCCTCGTAGACCGTGATCACGACCGGGATCACCGTGCCGATGTCGCCCTGCGTCTGCGCGTTGAACGCCTTGACGAACTCCATGATGTTCACGCCGTGCTGGCCGAGAGCCGGCCCCACGGGCGGCGCCGGCGAAGCCTGGCCGCCGACGGCTTGCAACTTGATCTGTGTCAGAACCTTCTTCGCCATGGTCTAGATCTTCTTCACCTGGTCGAACCCGACCTCCACCGGCGTCTCGCGACCGAAGATCGACACCAGCACCTTCAGTCGCTGGGCATCCTCGTTGACCTCGGAGATCTCGCCGGAGAAGTCCGACAGCGGGCCCGAGATCACCTTGACCGACTCGCCGATCGTGAACGTGGCGCGGCTGCGCGGACGCGCCTCCTGCTCACGGTGGAGCAGGCGGTTGACCTCGTCCTGCGTGAGCGGGACGGGCTCGTTCGAGGCGCCGACGAAGCCGGTGACGCCAGGCGTGCCCTTGACCAGCGACCACGAGTCCTCGTTGAGATCCATGTTGACGAGCACGTAGCCGGGCATCGTGCGCTTCTCGACCGTGATCTTCTGGTTGTCCTTCATCTCAGAGACGGACTCGGTCGGCACGACGATCTGCCTGACCGCCTGCTGCTGACCGAGCGACACGATCCGGTGCTCGAGGTTGTGCTTGACCTTGTTCTCGTGACCCGAGTATGTGTTTACGACGTACCAGCGGAACATTCTGTTGTTTCGATTGGCCTCTCTAGCCGTCAGCGCCGCGGCGGCGCCTACTTCAAGACGAAAGTGACGAGCTTCCCGGACACCCAGTCCGCCACGCCCAGGAACACCGCGGCCACGATGACGAATCCGATCACGACTCCCGTGGCCTGGAACACCTGACGGCGGTCGGGCCACTGTACCCGTTGCAGCTCACGCCAGCTTCCTTGAAGGAAGCCGATGAGCCGCGCCAGCACACTCGGGTGCCGTTCCGCGACGGCCGTCGCGCCCGGAGCGGCCAACTCGCCGCCGCCGGATGCGCCGGCGCTGCCTCCACCATCGTAGCCACCGCCCCGCCGGCGGCGCCCGCCGCGACCGCCGGCCCCGACCGACTCCTCGACCTCGCGCTCGAACTCCTCCTCGTCCTCCCCCTCGTCGGGTTCGGGCTCCTCGGGACGGCCGACCTCGAGCTGCTCCTCGGCCAACTCGGCGTCCGGCATGGCGTGCTGGAGGGGAGGCGGGGCGCCGTCCTCGCGGTCGTCGTGGGGCTGGGAAGCGAGGTCATCGTCCTCGTCCTCGACCGAATCGGACTCGACGTTGTCGGGCGCTACCGAATCGGAGCGCAGGTCGACGGGCTCTAGCTCGGCGGCTTCGTCGCCGCGCCCCAGCTCTGCGGCACCGTTGTCGTGCTCGTGCTCAGCAGCGCCGTTGTCGGCGTCGTGCGTCGCGGTCGGGATGCCCTGGCGCGGATCCACCGGCGTACCCGGCTGGCGAGGCCGCCGGTCTCTGGCGCGTTTGCGGTTACGGGCCACGGAGCGCTCCGGTCAGGTCAGCGCGTTTCGCGGTGAGGCGTGTGGCACCTGCACCAGCGGCAGTACTTGCGCAGCTGAAGTCGCTCCGGGTTGTTCCGCTTGCTCTTGTTGGTTTGGTAGTTGCGTCGCTTGCACTCTTCACACGCGAGAGTTGCAGCGATCCGAACATCTCCACGAGCCATGTGGGGCGCTTCCGTCTGGAATGGTCAAGGGTCCGGCTACCGGACCGCGGGCGCGAGAACGAACGCCGCCCGGCGCCAATGGCCCAGTGTAGCGGCCGACCCGTGACCGGGAGATACCCTGCAGCTATTCGACCAGCTCGATTGGAGATACCTCCAGATCGAGCCAACGATCGCCGCGAAGGACGCGGACCGCCAGAGGCAGGCCAATCGCGTCCTGGGTCATCAACCGCTGCACGTCGTCGACGCGCTCGATCGCCTGTGGGGGGGCACCCATTTCCACGATCAGGTCCTCGGCCCTGAGCCCGGCTCGTTGCGCGGGACTGCCCTGCGACACGTCGACGACCTCGACGCCGGCGGCGCGGCCCACGCGCACGCGCGCGTGAGGTGGTAGCGGTCGGGGGCCGGCGGCGATCCCGATCCACGCGCGCCGCACGCGGCCGTCGCGCATCAGTGTTCCGACGATTTGCCGCGTCGCGGCATTGATCGGCACGGCGAGCCCGAGCCCGACGCCTGCGACCGCGGTGTTGATCCCGATCACTCGCGCCGAGCTGTCGACCAGCGCGCCGCCCGAGTTTCCGGGATTCAGAGCCGCGTCGGTCTGGATGACGTTGTCTATGTGGCGGACCGTGCGGCCGGCCCGTGCCGGTAACGACCGCCCGAGCGCGGACACGACGCCGGCGGTGACCGAGCCCGCAAACCCGTTCGGGTTGCCGATCGCCACCACGAGCTGGCCGACCCGCAGCTGCTCGGCCTCGCCGAGCGTGGCCGGGGTCAGCCCATCACCGTCGGCACGGAGCACCGCCAGGTCGGTCAGATGGTCCACGCCCACGACATGCCAGCTCAGCTCCCGGCCGTCGACGAACGTGGCCCGGCCGCCACGACCTGGAGCCGCGACCACATGCGCAGACGTGAGCAGGAATCCATCCGGTGTGAGCGCCACCGCACTGCCGGCACCCGCCGGCACCTGGCCGCCACGGCCGCGCCGCATCACCCGCAGGTTCGCGACGCTCGGCGCCACGCGCTCCGCGACGTCGACCACGACCCTCGAATACGCGTCGAGAGCCTCGGCCTCACGCCGCTCGGCCTCGTTCTCGTTCTCGTGCTGTTGCTGAGCCGTTGTACTCATGTTCGCGCTCCCCGCTAAAAGCTCACCGACACCGCGCGCTCGTCGGCGCCACGGACGATCGTCAGCTCGAGCTGCTCGCCGGCCTTCGCGCCGTCGAGCGCGTCGTACAGCGCCTCCATTCGATCGAGCTCCTGACCCCCGACCGCGACGATCAGGTCGCCGCGCTCGAGGCCTGCCCGGTCAGCGGCGCTTCCGCGCTCGACCGCGCGCACCAGGATGCCGTCACGCTCGGGCAACCCGACCGCGCGTCGCAGGCGCCGCGCGACGCGAGGCGGGGCGATCGCCACGCCCAGATGCGCACGCTTCGGCGACTCGCCGCGACCGAGTTGCTCGACACGCTCGCGCGTCGACCGGTCCGCCGGAACGGCCAGGATCAGGCCGCCGTCGGCCCTGACCGCGTTGATCCCCACCAGACGGCCCGAGCCGTCGATCAGGGGGCCGCCGGAGGATCCACGCGGCAGCGGGGCCGTGTGCTCGATCGCACCGCTGATGCGCCGGCCGCGCGGGCCCCTGAAGCTGCGCGCCGTCGACGATACGAACCCGGGGGTGACCCGCAGGCCGCGACCGCCGGGGTTCGCGAGGGCGAGCACCGAGCGTCCGATCGGGACCGAATCATCGGCCTCGTCGGACCACTCGATCGGCTCGATGTCGGCCGTATCGGCCTCGATCACGGCCAGATCGAGATCCTGGTCGGAGGCCAGGACCCGGCCGGTCTCGCGCCGGCCGTCGAGGAACGTTACGGTCACCTCGTCTCCCCGGAGGTTGTGGGCGTTGGTCAGGATCCGTGCGGACCCGATCACGACGCCCGAGCCCCGCCCCCATCCCTGGCCCAGCCCGATCACCTTGGGACCGGTCCGCTCCGCCGCCGTTTGGATCGCGCCCTCGAGCTCTTCAAGAACAGTCATTTCCGACCACTTCTCCTTCTGCTGACTACTGACTTGCAATATGCAAGTGACAAGAATACCACCCACCGCGGGAGGCGGCGCTGACTCTTCCCGCGGAGGTCGCCGGCATCGGACCTAGCGTCGTCGACCGAACGGCGGCACCTGAGGGAGGGCGGTGGCGCCCGGTCGCGAGTCGGCGACCTGCGTAACACGACAACCGAGCGAGTTCCGCCCGACCGTGGCGTGTTACGCGTGACATGCGTGCACAGCACGCCGTGGTCAGGCCGGCTTGTATCAAATGTCGTGTTATGCAGGGAATTCGGCGCTCGCACCAGGCCCCCCGTAACTGTCCGCTCTCCCCCAGGTGCCCGCCGTTCGCCGACCGCCGACGCCACCGTGCGTACGATCTGAAACGTGGCCAACGACAGCACCGCGATCGACGACACCTTCGAGCCGGACCGCGAAGACCCCGGGCTCGACGCAACCTCCCGCTCGGCCCTGGCCGACGCGCTCACCGCCGTCGGCGACCGCTGGACGTTGCTCGTGATCGCCGCCCTGCTCGACGGACCAAGACGCTTCGGAGACCTTCAGGCGGAGGTTCCGGGCATCGCCCCCAACGTCCTCACCCAGCGGCTACGTCAGCTCGAGCGCAATGCGCTGGTCGTTGCCCGCCCGTACTCCGAGCGCCCGCCCCGGTTCGTGTACGAGCTGAGCGCGGCAGGCCAGGAACTGGCCGGCGCCCTGCGGCTGCTTGCCGGCTGGGGCGCGCGCAACGCCGAGGGCGGGACGGCGCCCCGGCACTCGGTGTGCGGGACGCCGATGGAGGCGCGCTGGTGGTGCCCGACGTGCGAGCGAACCGTCGCCGACGAGGAAGACGAAGAGCTGCACTTCGCCTGAGAGAGCTCTCACCGGTCAGGCAGAGGTCATGCGGGGAACGAGAGAATGCGCGCATGCTTCGGCTGGTGGGCATAGTCATTTCGATCGGGTTGGCGGATTCGCTCAACCCCACGACGATCGCGCCGGCGCTGTATCTGGCCACCGGCGAGCGCGCTCGCGGCCGGGTGGCGGAGTTCACGTTCGCGGTGTTCGCCGTGTACTTCCTCGGTGGCGCCGCGATCGCGGTCGGCGCCGGCCAGCTGATCAAGCCGCTGCTGCCGCACCCCCGCCACCACATCGCCGACATCATCGAGATCGCCGCCGGCGCGGCGATGATCGCCGCGGCCGGGATGCTCTGGCGGCACCGCGCGCGGCTGTCGCTGCGCGACCCGCCTGACTTCGATCCGCACGGCAAGTCCAGCTGGGTGCTCGGGGCGTCGATCACCGCGGTCGAGCTGCCGACGGCATTCCCGTACTTCGCTGCGATCGCGGCGATCGTCGGATCGGGACTTGGCCCGGGGCGCGACCTGGTGCTGCTCGTCCTGTTCAACCTCTGCTTCGTGTCGCCGCTCCTGGGGATCCTGGCGGTGCTCACCTTCAAGGGAGCGCAGGCCGATCAGATGCTGTCCGACGGCAGGGACTTCCTGCAGCGCCACTGGCCGGCGGTGCTCGCCGGCCTCGCCCTGCTCGCCGGGGTGTTCGTGGTGGCGCTCGGGCTGACCGGGCTGGCGGCAAACAAGAGCGAGCTGGCCCGGGACTTTCACCACACGCTCCGCAGCGGCTAGCGCAATCATGCGGCGCCGCGCCTACCGGCAGAGACCTAAGATCGATGGGGCGATGGCGATGCACCGGCCTCTGCGGCCGCGGCGTCGGCACTAATCACGATGACCAGCTATTTCGACCTCGAGCGGATCGCCGAGCTGCAGGATGTGATGCGCGCGCAGCCCGGGGCGATCGTCGCGTCGATGCTGCGGAATATGACCGCCGCGATCGACGACGTGGAGGCGGCGTTCGCCGCCGGCGACCTCGACCGCGCCACCCAGGCCGCGCACCTGTGCCGCAACGATGCGCTGATGCTGAGCGCGAAGCCGCTACTCGACGCGTTGACAGCGCTCGAGGCGGCGACCAGGGATCACGATGAGTCACGCGCGCGCGAGGCGCTCGAGGGGCTCAGAGCCGTCTGGCCGCCCACGCGCGAACAGCTCGCAGATGCCGGTCGCGCTGCATAGCCTCCACAAAACCTGCAACCCCGGAGTCAAGCTGTGGCCTCCGGGCGACGATTAGACCGTCATGGAACCCTCGGGAGGGCGGATCGGCCCGAGCACGGAAAGCTCCTCATCGGGCCGGATCCTGGTCGTCGACGATCACGAGCTCAATCTGAAGCTGCTCGAGCGTCTGCTCGAACTCGAAGGTCACGAGGTTCGCGCCGCGGACTCGCTGGCGGCTGCCGAGCGAGCGCTGGCCGAGGAGCAGCCGGCGATGATCGTGCTCGACGTGAACCTGCCCGATGGCAACGGCCTCGAGCTGACCCGCAGGCTCAAGTCTCACCCCGTGACCGCCTCGATCCCGATCGTCGCCTGCACGGCCGCGGCGACGGGAGACGACGAGCACCAGGCGCTCCAGGCCGGGTGCGACGCGTACGTGTCAAAGCCGATCGACCTGCGCCGGTTCGCGACGGTGATCGCCTCGATGCTGGGCTGATCCGCCGGGCCGCCGCGGCTGTAGTGTTCGGGCGGCGAGGCCCATGGACTTCGAGTTCTCCGACCGATGCAACGAGCTCCGCGAGCGCCTGCTGGCGTTCATGGACGAGCACATCTACCCGGCCGAGCTGGTCTACCACGAGCAGCTCGTCGCCTCCGGCGACCCCCACTCCCATCCGCCGGTGGTTGAGGAGCTCAAGGCGCGCGCCCAGGACCTCGGGCTGTGGAACCTGTTCCTCCCGCACGCGAACCAGGAGTACGGCGCGCCCGGCCTGAGCAACGCCGACTACGCGCCGCTGGCCGAGATCATGGGTCGCAGCCACATCGCCCCGGAGGCGTGCAACTGCGCCGCGCCCGACACCGGGAACATGGAGGTCCTCACCCTGTTCGGCACGCCCGAGCAGAAGGAGCGCTGGCTGCGTCCGCTGCTCGAGGGCGAGATCCGCTCGGCGTTCGCGATGACCGAGCCTGCGGTGGCCAGCTCGGACGCCACCAACATCGAGCTGCGGATCAAGCGCGACGGCGATGAGTACATCCTCAACGGCCGCAAGTGGTGGATCTCGGGCGCGATGCGCGACCGCTGCAAGATCTTCATCGTGATGGGCAAGACCGATCCGGACGGGCCTACGTTCAAGCAGCAATCGATGATCCTCGTGCCGCGCGACACACCGGGCGTGACGATCATGCGCAATCTGCCGGTGTTCGGCTACATCGACCAAGAGGGGCACGCCGAGATGACCTTCGAGGACGTCCGCGTCCCCGCTGCGAACCTGATCAGCGAGGAGGGCCACGGTTTCCTGATCGCCCAGGCCCGGCTCGGCCCGGGCCGCATCCATCACTGCATGCGAACGATCGGCGCGGCCGAACGGGCACTCGAGCTGATGTGCACGCGGGCGGCGTCGCGCACCACGTTCGGTCAGCCCGTGTCCGAGCGCGCGAACATCCAGGACTGGATCGCCGAATCGCGGATCGAGATCGACATGGCGCGCCTGCTCACGCTCAAGGCCGCCTGGCTGATGGACACCGTGGGCAACAAGCGGGCCCGTACCGAGATCGCGGCGATCAAGGTCGCGGCGCCGAACGTCGCCCTCCGGGTCATCGATCGCGCCATCCAGGTTCACGGCGGCGGTGGCGTGTCCGACGACTTCCCGCTGGCTTCGATGTACGGGCACATCCGGACCTTGCGGCTCGCCGACGGACCCGACGAGGTTCACAAGCGCTCGATCGCGCGGATGGAGCTACGCCGAGTGGGTGCTCCCGAGGCCGTCCCGGGTTAGCGCCGGCCGAGGCCGTCCCGAGTTAGCGACTCAGCGCCGGCTCGGGCGCCGGGCAGCCACGAACGTGGCCACCGCGAGCGTCCACGGCGCGCCGGCGAACAGCAGTCCATCGCCGAGCTGCGACGCGCTCGCGAGCGCGGCGATGCCGCAAGCGACGAGCACGATGCCGATCAACGCGATGTCGTAGCTGCTAAGCCGCTTGCGTGTCGTCATCACTGGGCTTCCTCACCTGGTCCGGTCGTCGACCCAAGCATCGGCATTCCGCCGTCGGTCCTTGACCGCGATCCCGCCGCATATCCTCGGTGCGATGGGCGATCTCGACGGCAGGACGCTCCTGGTCACCGGGGCCAACACCGGGATCGGCAAGGAGACCGCGCGGGCGCTGGCGGCGCGCGGCGCGAGCGTGCTGCTCGCGTGCCGCTCCGAGGAGAAAGGACGGAGGGCGATCGAGCAGATCGCCACCCAGACCGGCAACCTGCGGCTCGAGCTGCTGCCGCTCGACCTCGGGGACCTCGCGTCGGTGAGGGCGTGCGCGGAAGCCGTCCTCGCGCGTGACGAGCCGCTGCACGTGCTGATCAACAACGCCGGCCTCGCCGGCAGCCGGGGTATGACCAGCAGCGGGTTCGAGATCGCGTTCGGCACCAACCACGTCGGTCCGTTCCTGCTCACGAGCCTGCTGCTCGACCGGCTGCGCGACAGCGCACCCGCCCGGATCGTGAACGTCGCGAGCGGCGCCCACTACGGCGCCACCGGGATCGACTTCGAGGCGGTCCGGAAGCCGACCCGCACGATCACGGGCATGCGGGAGTACTCGGTCTCGAAGCTCGCCAACGTACTCCACGCCCAGGAGCTCGCGCGCCGGCTCGACGACACCGGGGTCACCACTTACTCGCTGCATCCCGGCGTGATCGCCTCGGATATCTGGCGCAAGGTGCCGCGGCCCGCGCGGGCGGTGATGAAGCGCCGGATGGACTCGCCGGAGAGCGGAGCGAGGACCCCGGTCTACTGCGCCACGGCGCCCGAGCTCGCGGACCAGACCGGGCTCTACTACGACGAGTGTGCGCCCACGCAACCAGGCCGCGCGGTCACCGCGAGCCTGGCCGGCGAGCTGTGGCGGCGGAGCGCCGACTGGGTCGACGCGGGCTAACGTTGTCGTTCGTATTCACGGCGGCCTACCGCGGCGGTGCCGGTACGCCGCTTCTGTGCCTGCACGGGTTCACCGACACGTGGCGGACCTGGGAGCTCGTGCTCCCGGCACTCGCACGCCGGCACGACGTGCTGGCGCCGACGCTGCCCGGTCACGCGGGCGGTGCGCCGCCCGCCGACGAGCCCGGGGTTCGCGAACTCCTCGACGTGATCGAGCGGGCGCTCGACCGACGCGATCGTCGGTACGCGAGAGGGCCGGCGCCGCGCCACCGCCTTCACGACCGCGAGCTTCGAGCACATCCCGCCCGAGCTCCTCGCCCACCAGATCTGCGGCGTGGCGGCGTGCACCGCGCTCGAGCCGCTGCTCGGTTACGCGCGCCGCCACGACTGGGCCCTCGACGCCGAGCGGATCGCCTGCCCGGTCCGGATCGTGTGGGGCACCAAGGACAGGCTGCTCCCGTGGCCGTCGAGCGCGGCGCGCTACCGCGACGAGTGGCTCCCCCATGCCGATTGGGTCGTGCTCGACGGTGTCGGCCACTGCCCCGCAGCTCGACGTCCCGCTCGAGACCGCCCAGCTGATCCTCGGCCTCACCTCGCCGTAGCCCGCCGAGGGGCCGAGCGATCAGGCCCGGCCCCTGCGACGGATCGGCCTCACGGACCGAGCAGGTTCAGCGTGTTCGTCCCGTCGTCGACGAAGTAGATCCCGTTGACTCCAGGAGGCACGGTCAGCCCGAACAGAGCTCCCGCGCCGCTGGTCGAATCGGCAGCAATGTCGGTCTGAGCGCCGCCGAACGGCCTCGTCTCAACGATGTTGCCGTCACCCGCGTTGGCGGTGAGGATGTCCCCGTTCGGCGCGAGCGTCATTCCGAGCGGCCCGTTCAGGTCGCCACCGGACGACACGGTGAACCCGCCGCCCGTCGCCGGGAAATGCCGGAACGCCGCGTCGGGGATCGCCTGGATCCGGCTGTGCACCGTGTCCGCCACATACAGGGTTCCGTCACGCCCGAGAGCGACGCCGGTGGGCCCGATGACGAGCGCGGCCGGGTCGGTCTCTTCCGCGAATCCGGTCGCAATCACGTCCTCGTCGAGCACGGTCGGCCGGATGCCCGGGAGCGTCAGCAGTTCGATGCGTACGACCGTGCCACGGTCGACCTCGGGGCCCGTCATGCTGAAATCCGTCGTCGCCTTGACGGTGCCGTTGAGCACGTTGGTCACGTACAGAGTCGTGAGGAAGCCGTGCTCGACCGCGGTCATGTCCCACGGCCCGTTGATCGGACCGCCGGCGATCGTTTCGATCACCTTCCCGTGGCTGTTCAGCACGAGCAGGCATCCGGCTTGGGCGGTCGCCGCTGTGCCGTCGCTGGTCGGAAGGCTGCCCACGATCACGAAACCCGTGCGGGTGACGCTAAGCGCCGTGGTCAGACCCACACCGCCGGGGCAGCGTCCGGGGAGCGCATTCGGGTCGATCTGCGCGAACACCGACGCCTCGGTCGCGGTGCTACCGCCGGGTGGGATCTGGACGATAGTCGTGCCGGTGCCCTGACTGTTGGCGGCGTTGTTGAAGTTGCTGACGAGCAGGTCGCCGCGGTGCAGCGACCCGACGCTGTCCGGCACCGTCACGATGCCGTACGGGTTGACGTCGCCGTTCGCCGGGACCGTGGTCGCGATCGCTGGTGGATTCGGCATGAACCCATCGATAAACGGCCTCGCCTGTGCGGCTGCGGCGCCGAGCGCGAACCACCCGCACAGGCACACCAGCGTCGGCAGGACCGCTCGTCTCCCTGCGGTCGCGAGTCGCCCACGCACCCCAACCGCCCGTGGATGTGAGCTCGGAGGCTGATCGGACATCATCGCTCTCTCCTCCTTTGTTGTTGAGTAGCCCTCCAGACCGCACTGACCCCGCGCGACCCCCGAGCCTTCCCTAACGTGAGAAGACCTTCATGAAAACTGCCCACACGGGTAGGGAGCCTGAACTGACGATCTCCGGGCTCTGGCGGTCGCCCCCCACCTGTCACCGGCTCGAGTACCTCGACCACGCCGGCGCGATCCTCGCCGAGCCGGTCAACGTCGTCGACGGGCTCGCCTACCCGCCGGATCGTCCGGGCGCCGGCCTGCAGTGGAACGAGGCGGAGGTTCGCCGCTGGGCGGTCAGCTGACCCCGCGCTCGCGTTCGGCCCAGCGCTCCGCCCACGCGTCGAGCGGCGGGTAGAGCGCGAGCAGCTCTCGTCCCTCTCTCGTGAGGCGGTAGCCGTCCTCCGCGGCCTCGACGATCCCGGCCACGCGCAGCTCGGCCAACCGGTCGTTGAGGACCGACGAGCTGATCGCGCCACATCGGGCCTGAGTCTCTCGAAACGAGAGCGGCCCCTCGCGAAGCTCCCAGATCACCCGTAGAGCCCACCGCCGGCCGAGCAGGTCGAGCAGCGCCATGATCGGCCGCCCGGTGTCCGAGCCGCGGACGGGTTTGCCAGGCGTGGGAATTCTCGTCAACTGACTTGCGCTTTGATTTCCGAAGCGATACGGTGAGCGGTGCTCTTATTTCCGAAGCGGAGTGTAACCATGCCAATGACTGACCAGACCCAGACCCCGCGCATCGCACCGATCGAGCCGCCGTATTCACCGGACGTCGAGGAGATGCTCCGGAAGTGGATGCCGCCGGACGCCGGCATCGAGCCGCTGCGGCTGTTCCGCACGCTCGTCGTGCACGGGTCGCTGGCGGCGCGGATGCGGCCGCTGGGCGCCGGCATCCTCGGCCACGGCCTGCTCGAGCCCCGGGACCGCGAGCTGATGATCCACCGCACGTGCGCGCGCTGCGGCGCCGAGTACGAGTGGGGCGTGCACGCCGCCTTCTTCGGCAAGGCGGTGGGACTCAGCGACCTGCAGCTCGCGGCGACGGTCACCGGGCCGGCGGACGATCCCGTCTGGTCCGAGCGCGAGCGCGCGGTCATCCGGCTCGCCGACGAGCTGCACGACGCCGCGGACGTCTCCGACGCGACCTACGGCGAGCTCGAGCGGTACTTCACCGCCGAGCAGATCCTCGAGCTGGTCGTGACCGCCGGCTGGTATCACACGATCTCGTTCGTGGTCGGCGCGGCGAGGGTTGCGCCCGAGCCATGGGCGGCTCGATTTCCGAGATGATCGTGTCCCCGCCACGACCCGAGGAGCACCATGTCGACATCGATGAACGATTTCAACGCCCAGATCATCGAGGAGTTCCGCGCGAACGAGGGACGCGTCGGCGGCATGTTCGAGGGCTCGACGCTGTTGCTGCTGCATCACGTCGGCGCGAAGACGGGCACGGACCGGATCAACCCCCTCGTCTACGACCGCGACGGCGACCGCTACGTGATCTTCGCCTCGAAGGCGGGGGCCCCGACCAATCCCGACTGGTACCACAACCTGAAGGCCCACCCGAACGTCGCGATCGAGGTCGGGACGGACACGATCGACGTCGTCGCCGCGGAGGCCGCCGGCGAGGAGCGCGACCGGCTCTTCCGCCGGCAGGCCGAGCGCTCGCCGAACTTCGCCGAGTACCAGACGAAGACCGACCGCGTGATCCCGGTCATGATCTTGACGCCCACTGGCTGAGCGTCACCGGATCAGCCTGTGGTACGCGCTGACCCAGTCGACCGCGATCTCTTCTTGCGCCGCCAGGGTCAGCTCCCCGGCGCAGACCATCGAGCGCAGCCGGTCCTCGAGCGCGTCCTTCGGATTCGGAGAGGCACCCGGCTCGGGCCACAGGTTGCGCGGATCGTTGTCGGCGCCGCCCAGCTCGAGCGGAACCAGATGATCGTATTCGTAGTCGTGCAGCGGGCCGGGGTCGCCGTAGGCGGCGAGGCTGGCCTTCTTCTCGGCCTCGGTCACGGACTCGGGCGGGCGGACCGTCTCGGTGTAGCCGCTCCGGCAGATCGTCGTCTGGATGTTGGCCTGAGTCACCGCCGGGCTCACCGCGCCCGGGGCGCAGCGTGGATCGGGCAGCGAGAACAGCCCCGAATCCCGCGTGTGGCACGAGCCCGGAGGCGGCTGGGGCTGCACGACGGTCGAGCTCGCGCTGCTCACCGGAAGCGCCGAGGAGCCCGCCGCTCCGGGACCCGGCGGGTGGCCGCCGTGGCGGTGCCCGGCCGCCGGTCGCCGGTGGGAAGGACGCGAGTTCGACCTGGAAGTGCTCGCGGTGGCCGTGACGCTCGCGCCGCCCGAGGGCGCCGGTGCGGACGGGGTTGAGCTCGACGTGCTGCTCGACGCGGCCGAGCACCCGACCGCGAGCAGCGAGCACGCCGCGGCGCTCAGAAGCTGCGCCCAACTCGATGCCCCTGACCTGCTCACCGGGGTGAGGCTAGTCGCCGCCCCAGCGGAATCAGCGGTCCCCGGCGTGGGCCAGTTACCGAGCCTCCGCAGTGGGTAATGGCGCCGTTAGGCTCGGGGAGTAGGGCATCAGCTTGGCTCGGCCGAGTCGGTAAGGCGCGAGGAAGCCGAAGCGCCGGATCAGCGGTTCGGCGGCCTCGCGCCTGCGTTCCCACGCAGGGGACGTCAGAATCCCCACCGAGCGATGGCCGACGGCGTGGAGATCGAGCGCAAGTTCCTGGTCGAGCGGCTCCCGGATGGCCTCGACGCGTACCCCTCCCGTGAGATCGAGCAGGGATACCTCGCGATCACCGACGACGTCGAGGTGAGGGTCCGGCGCTACGGGGAGCAGTCGTTCCTCACGGTGAAGTCGAGCGGGAACGAGTCCCGCGTCGAGGAGGAGATCGAGATCGACGGGCGCCGGTTCGGGGCGCTCTGGCCGCTGACCGACGGCCGGCGGGTCGAGAAGCGGCGCTACGCGATCCCGACCTCAGACGGCCTGACGATCGAGCTCGACGTGTACCACGGCCGGCTGTCTGGCCTGCTTACGGCCGAGGTCGAGTTCACCTCGCTCGCCTACGCAGACGGCTTCGTTCCCCCCGACTGGTTCGGGCGCGAGCTCACCGACGATCCCCGGTACAAGAACAAGCGGCTCGCGACCAAGGGCTTGCCCGCGTGACGCGGCACGAACGGGAACGGCCTTGGGATAGGCTGGGGCGCATGCGATTCGTCCACACCTGCGTCCGCGTCCGCGACCCCGAGGCATCCGAGCGCTTCTACGGCTTGCTCGGCTTCGAGCGCCGCGGCCGGCTGAACTTCGAGACCGCGTACAACATCTACATGGGGCTCCCCGGCGACGGCGACACGCTCGAGCTGACCGTCAACGACGGCCGCGATCAGCCCTACGACCTCGGCGAGGGCTACAACCACATGGCGATGGTGGTCGAGGACCTCGACGCGCTGCTCGCGAAGCTGAGCGCCGAGGGCATCGAGCCCGAGAAGCCGCCGTACTCGCCCGGCGGCCGCCCGGAGATCGGCCGGATCTGCTTCGTCGCGGACCCGGACGGCTACCGCATCGAGCTCATCGACAAGGACTTCCCGACGCCCCGGGACCCCGACGACCGCTGACCGCAGGTCAGCGTTCGGATTAGCCGAAAAGCCTCTGGCGGACTGCGGTTTCCGCCCAGTAGAGTGGGCCTCCGACCGTTGGACCGTCGAGAGGAGAGGCATGTACGAGAAGAACGGTGAGAAGTACTTCGTCGTCGACGCCCATCAGCACTTCTGGGACGCGAGCCCGGCGAACTGGGTCAAGGGCCAGGAGCAGTACGCGAAGGGCTGGATCGAGTGCTTCCACGCCTACATGGGCCTCGGCCCTCCGGAGACACATTGGCCCCTCGAGAAGTTCATGAAGTACTCCGAGGAGGACTACGTCAAGGACGTGTTCGAGGACGGTCACATCGACGCGGCAATCCTCCAGTCGACGTACCTGAAGGAGTGGTACACCGAGGGCTTCAACACCGCCGAGCGCAACGCGCGAATGGTCGAGAAGTTCCCCGACAAGCTGCGCGTCAACGGCCGCTTTGATCCGCGCGAGGGGGAGGCCGGCCTCAAGCAGCTCGAGGAGGACGCCGAGCGCTACAACCTCAAGGGCGTCAAGGTGTACACCGCCGAGTGGTACAAGGGCTCGCGCGGCTGGAAGCTCAGCGATCCCCAGGCGCAGATGTTCCTCGACAAGTGCAAGGAGCTCGGAATCAAGAACGTCCATGCCCACAAGGGCCCGACGATCTGGCCGCTCGACAAGGACGCGTTCGACGTCAAGGACATCGACATCGCCGCCACCACCAACCCCGAGCTCAACTTCATCGTCGAGCACGTGGGGCTGCCGCGGATCGAGGACTTCTGCTTCATGGCCACCCAGGAGCCGAACGTCTACGCGGGCCTGGCGGTCGTGATCGGCGGCCTGATGCACGCCCGTCCGCGGTTCTTCAACAAGGTCATGGGCGAGCTGCTGTTCTGGGTCGGCGAGGACAAGATGCTGTTCGGCAGCGACTACGGCATCTGGGAGCCGCAGTGGCAGGTCGAGGGGTTCATCGACTGGACCATGCCCGATACCGAGGAGTACTCGGACTACCCGCACCCCACGACCGAGACCAAGAAGAAGATCATGGGGCTGAACGCGGCCAAGCTGTACGACATCGAGGTGCCGGCCGACCTTACGCTCAAAAACGGCGGCACCCCGGCGGCGAAGGAGGACGCGCAGCTGGTCGAGTCCGCATGACGCGCGAGCGCGTCATCGACGCGCTCGCGGAGGTTTACGACCCCGAGCTCGATGAGCCGATCACCAGGCTCGGGTTCGTGACCTCGTGCGAGGTCAGCACCCACGGCGATGTCGACGTCGTCCTGAGGCTGCCCACGCCACAATGCGCGCCGAACTTCGCGTTCCTGATGGCAGCCGACGCGCGCGAGGTCGTGCGCCGGCTGCCCGAGGTCCGCGACGTGACGATCAAGCTCGAGGACCACTACACGGGCGAGGAGATCAACGCCGCGGTAGCGCGCGGCGACGGCTTCACCGGCGCGTTCCCGGGTGAGACCGTCGACGACGACCTGGGCGCGCTCCGCGAGCTGTTCCTGCGCAAGGCGCTGGTCGCGCGCGAGTCGCGGCTGTGCGAGGCGCTCCTCAACGACGGCGCCACCCCCGAGGAGGTTGCGGCGCGCCGGCTAGAGGATCTGCCGGAGGACCTTCCAGACGCGCAACGCTGTATCGAGCTTCGCCGCCGACTCGGCTTGCCGGTCCACCCCGCCGCGCCGGCGTTCGTGCTGCCGAGCGGCGAGCCGGTCCCGGCGGCGGAGCTGAAGCGCTGGCTGCGCACGGCGCGTCTGGTGCGGATGAGCCTCGAGGTCAACGGGGGCATGTGCCGTTCGCTTATGCAAATACGCCACGGCGTGGCGATCGAGGATCCTGAGGAGGTTTTGCGATGAAGGCCGCGAGGCTGCACGCCTATCACGAGCCGCTTAAGCTCGAGGAGATCGACGAGCCCAAGATCACCGGGCCGCTCGACGTGATCGTGCGGATGGGCGCTGCCGGGCTGTGCCGGACCGACCTGCACATCCAGGAGGGACAGTGGGCCGAGAAGTCCCAGGTCGCGCTTCCATATACCCCGGGTCACGAGAACGCCGGCTGGGTCCACGAGATCGGGTCCGGAGTCACGAACGTCGCGGTCGGGGACACCGTGATCGTTCACCCGTTCATCGCCTGCGGGCTGTGCTCGCCGTGCCGGCGCGGGGATGACATGCACTGCCTGAACGGCTCGTTCCCCGGGATCAACCGGGACGGCGGCTTCGCCCAGTTCCTGCAGACCTCGGCCCGGTCGGTGGTCAAGCTCGCGCCCGGGCTGGAGCCGAAGGACATCGCGGCGCTGGCCGACGCGGGGCTGACCGCGATCCACGCCGTCAAGAAGGCGGTCCCGATACTCGACCCCGGCACGTACGCGGTCGTGATCGGCGCGGGCGGCCTCGGCCACATCGGCATCCAGTGCCTGAAGGCGATGACCTCGGCCGAGATCATCGTGATCGACCCCTCGGAAAAAGCCCTCACGTTGGCCGGCGAGTTGGGCGCCGACCACACCGTAAAGGTCGACGGTAACCACGTGGACACGGTCAAGGAGATGACCGACGGACTCGGCGCCGAGGCGATCATCGACTTCGTCGGCGAGAGGGGAGCGATAGAGGACGGGATCGCGATGGTCCGCGACGGCGGCTTCTACTACGTGATCGGGTACGGCGAAAACATCAACATCCCGACGATCGACGTGATCTCACGCGAGATCTCATTCATCGGCAACCTCGTCGGCACCTACACCGACCTCGAGGAGCTGATGACGCTGACCGCGCAGGGGCAGGTCACCCTGCACACGAGCACCTACCCGCTCGATGCGATCAACGACGCGATGGCCGACCTCGACGGCGGCCGGCTCCAGGGCCGAGGCATCCTGATCCCCGCCTGACTCTTCCAGGTAGGCCACATGCGGCCGGAGCGCCGAATCAGGCCGCGAGGTCGGCGTTCCAGGCGATGCCCTCGACGACATCGGGGCAGCTGCACGCAGGCGCCGCCTTCACCAGCTCGAATGAGGACCGGATCTTGTCGGGGAGCAACTCGAGGGACCGGAGGCTGCGGCAGTTCTCGACGAGGATCTGAACCGTCGAGACCCCCATCACGCCCGGCGCCCGCTGCATCCCGGTGACCTCGTAGAGGTCGACGCCGTCCGTGATGTACGCGCCGGGCTGCATTCTGGCGTCCCGCTCGATCACATCCGGCGTAGTACCCGCTTGTCGGGCGCTCAACCTCGGCAGGGAATCGCTTAATCGCAGCGCAACCGGCCGCCCGCATGGACCTGAGCCGTCCACGGGCATAGACTCGCCCGGTCATCGGAAGCTAGGAGGATCGCGCTGTGGACCCGCACGAAGATCAGCTCCTCTGGATGTACGAGACGATGCTCGTCATCCGCGACTTCGAGGAGCGGATGGTGAACGTGTACCTCGAGGGCAAGCTGCCCCCGGACATCCAGCACGGACTCGCCTTCGACATCGGCGGCGGGCCGGTGCCGGGCGAGATGCACCTGGCCGCGGGCCAGGAGCCGGTCGCGGTTGGGGTGTGCGCCCACCTGCGCGACGACGACACCGTGGTCGGCACCCACCGCCCGCATCACTTTGCGATCGCCAAGGGGGTCCCGCTCGACAAGCTCGCCGCGGAGCTGTTCGGCAAGGCGACCGGCCTCAGTCGGGGCAAGGGCGGTCACATGCACCTGTTCGACCCCGAGCGGAACTTCTCGTGCAGCGGCATCGAGGGGGCCAGCATGCCGCCGGCCACCGGGGCCGCGCTCGCGTACAAGAAGCTCGGCCAGGATTCGGTCGCGGTGGCGTTCTTCGGCGAGGGCGCCGCCAACCAGGGAACCTTCCACGAGGCGCTCAACCTGGCCGGCCTGTGGAACCTGCCGGCGGTGTTCATCTGTGAGGACAATCGGTGGGCGATCTCGGTCCCGAAGGAGAAGTCGACGGCGATCGCCTCGAACGCCGACCGCGCCGCGGCCTACGGCATGCCCGGCGTCTCCGTCGATCACAACGACGCGGTCGAGGTGTTCGCCGCCGCCGGCGACGCGATCGCCCGGGCGCGCCAGGGCGACGGCCCGACGCTGATCGAGGTGCAGACCGATCGCTACCTCGGCCACTTCCAGGGCGACGCCGAGGTCTACCGCCCCAAGGGTGAGCCCGACGAGCTGCGCGATCACGACCCGATCCCAAAGCTGGCGGCGGCGATGCGGGAGCACGGCGTGCTCGACGACGCCAGGGACGAGAAGATCAGGGCGCGCGCAACGCAGCGCGTGACCCAGGCATACGAGTTTGCACGCGAGAGCCCGCTGCCGGATCCGGCCGAGGCGCTCGAGCACGTCTTCGTCTGAGAGGAGAAGGGAACATGGCGGTTGCGACCAAGGAACGCACGCTCACGATGGCCCAGGCGATCTCCGAGGCGATCGGGCAGGAGATGGAGCGGGACGAGCGCGTGTTCGTGATGGGCGAGGACATCGGGAGCTACGGCGGCATCTTCAGCGCCACCAGCGGGCTGCTCGACCGGTTCGGCCCCGAGCGGATCATGGACACGCCGATCTCCGAGGCGGGCTTCATCGGGGCCGCGATCGGCGCCGCGGCCCAGGGGCTGCGCCCGATCGCGGAGCTGATGTTCGTCGACTTCTTCGGGGTCTGCATGGATCAGATCTACAACCACCTGGCCAAGAACACGTACATGTCGGACGGCAACGTGCGGCTGCCGGTGGTGATCACGACCGCGATCGGCGGCGGCTACAGCGACGCGGCGCAGCATTCGCAGTGCCTGTACGGCACGTTCGCGCACATGCCCGGGCTGAAGGTGGTGGTGCCGTCGAACGCGTACGACGCCAAGGGGCTGATGATCGAGGCGATCCGCGACGACAACCCCGTGATGTTCTTCTTCCACAAGGGGATCATGGGCCTGCCGTGGATGTCGTACTTCGAGGGCTCGAGCAATGCCGTCCCCGACGATGAGTACACGGTGCCGTTCGGCGAGGCCGCGGTGGTGCGTCCCGGCGACGACGTGACGATCGTGACCCTCAGCCAGATGGTGCAGAAAGCGCTCGTGGCCGCCGAGGCACTCGAGGCGGACGGGATCAGCGTGGAGGTCCTCGACCTGCGAACGCTCGTCCCGCTCGATCGCGAAGCGGTCGCGGCGTCGGTGGCGAAGACCGGGCGGCTGCTGATCGCCGACGAGGACTACCGCAGCTTCGGGCTGACCGGTGAGATCTGCGCGATCGTGGCCGAGCGACTCGACACGCTCAACATGAAGGCGCCGGTCCGCCGCCTCGCCGTACCCGACGTGCCGATCCCGTACAGCCGGACGCTCGAGCGACACGTGATCCCACAAGTCGACCACATCGCATCCGCTGCGCGCGATCTGGTCAAGTGATCGACATCCGGCCGCCTGGGGACATCTTCGAGGATGTCGACGAGGGCGTGGAGGGACTGCTCGAGGGGTGGCTCGTCGACGAGAACGACCGCGTGGCCGCCGATCAGCCGGTGGCCGACGCGGTCGTGATCAAGACCTCGTTTCAGGTGCTGGCGCCGGCCGCGGGCACGATCGCCGAGATCGTCGTGCCGAAGGGCGACACGTTCGGAGCCGGCGCGGTCCTGGCCAGGATCGAGCCTTAACAGCTCACTTGGGCGTAAGCGTGTAGCGGACGGTCTGGACGCGGATCATCCCGTCCGCGAACACGAACGTGTCGATGCCGTCGTCCGCCTTGACCTTCTCGGACTCGGCCTTCCATTCGAGCAGCAGGATGTCGTCCTCGAACAGCATCGTCGGCAGCTCCCACTTGGCGCCGGGGAGATCGCCGATGAGCTTCTCGAACCCCTTCCGGACCCCGTCCTTGCCGCGCAGGATGCCGTCGGGCGTGATGAACACCGCGTCGTCGGCGTAGTCCGCCACGATGCCGTCGAGGTCCTCGGCCATCAACGCCTCGCCGTGGTGCTCGAACACCTGCTGCGGGGTGCGTACGCTCGTCGCCTCCATCGCTCGTCTCCTCTCGTCCGTTTACGTGCCCGCCGCCAGGTCCGCCAGGCGGCGCATCGACGCGCTGATGATCTCACGCTGAGCGTCGAGGCGCTGGGCCTCGGCCTCCGGGATCTCGACGTCGACGGTGATCGCCGTACCCTCGCCGGCCGGCTGCAGGCGCCACTCGAACCGCAGATCGGAGACCAGGCAGGAGACGGTCACGCGCTGCTGGTCCTGGCGGGTCTCGAGCAGCTGGGCCATCGGGAAGTCGGGGTATCCGTCGGGGTACATCGTGTACTGGCCCTGGTCCTGCACGTCGACGGTGCCGATCCCCGCCCACCAGTCGGGGAACCGGGACGGGTCGTAAAGGAGCTTCCACACCTCCTCGGGCGGCGCGGACGAGGTCGCGGTGTCATGGAACGACGGCATTGCTGCTCCCCTCTGTGATCGCTTGCAGGTCGGCGCGAGCCCGCGCTAGCTCGCGCTCGGGCTCGACCAGGCCGACCACCGGCCGCCCCAGATCGGCGAGCACGCGCGTGAGGCTGTCGGCCGGCAGGTCCGCCTCGAGCAGGCGCTCCCAGCCGGCGACCGACTCCTCGAGCCGGCGCGCGGCCTCCTCATAGTCCTCGCGCGCGCGCGCGATCAGGCCCTGGGCGCGCGCGAGCCTGCAGACGAGCGTCGCGGGAAAGTCGGTGGGGCGGATCGGCTCGAGCACCGCCGCCCGGACCTCCTCGGCCGCCCGCTCGGGCTGCCCGCCGCGGGCCAGCGCCTCGGCCAACGCGATCCGCGTCAACGGCCGGCTCATCCTCGCCTCGTCGACGAGCGACGCCTCGAGCAGCTGTGCGGCGAGGTCCCACTCGCCCTGCTCCAGCGCCACCAGGCCGCGATCGTGGTTCGCCATGGCCAGCAGGTCCGGCTGAGCAAGCTGCTCCGCCACGGCTTGCTCGGCCTCGGCGGCTCTGCGCGCGTCCTCGAGCCGTCCCAGGCCCCTGAGGACAAACGCCTTCGCGGCGAGAACGTCGGCCTCGATGCCCTTCAGGCCGCGCCCGGCGACAGCCGCCGTGCCGCGATCCAGAAACTCGAGTGCCCGCTCGTGCTGCCCCGCCGCCGTCGCGGCCCCGGCCGCGTTGACCCAGGCGCCGTAGGCGAGGTCGGGACGGCCGATCCGATCACTCGCCTCGCCGGCGGTGATCGACGGGCCGTAGGACTCGACAAAGCGGCCACGCCGCATAAGCGCCAGGGCGTGTGCGTGGGCGATGTCGTAAATGCGCCAGTCGCCGCTCGTGTCGGGTTCGGCACTCAGCTGCGCCAGCAGGCGCTCGGCTTCCTCGACGCTCCCGGCCACAGCCTCACACCACGCGCATGCCGCCAGCGCTTCGCTTCGCTCCTCGCTCGCCTCGACGCCGGCCCGCTCAATCAGCTCGAGCGCAATGCGGGCGCTGTCGCGGGCCACGCGCGGAAAGCAGATCGGGCCGTGGTTGGCGCGGGCATGCTGAAGCCGAGCGCGAGCGAGAGCCAGCGGCTCGCACCCCTCCAGCAGCGCAAACGCCCGCCCGAACGCGTTCTCCGATTGATCGCGGCGCCGGCGCCAGGCCTCGAGCTCGCCAAGCTCGAGCCACAGCTCCGCGCGGTCTGGCGCGATCGCCAGTGCCTCTTCGACGTAGGCCGCCGCCTCTTCGAGGGCGCCGACGCTTCTCGCGTTCGCCGCGGCCCGCCCCAGCTGCGGTACCGCCTCGGCGTCGGCGAGGGCGAGCCGGAGGTGGCGCGCCACCTCGGCGGGGCGCGGGATCGCGCCCGCCTCCTCACATCCGAGCAGCACGCGCGCCCAGCGCTGATGGAGCCCGCGCCGGCGGGGCTCGGCGATCTCCTCATAGACCGCATCCCGAAGCAGCGCGTGCCTGAACGCGACGCCGTCGCCGGCGGCCACGATCAGCCCCGAGTGGAGCGCCGCGGTCGCCGCGTCCTCGGGATCCTCCAGCGGAAGCCGCCCAAGCTCGACCGCCTCGATCGGACGCGCTGCAACCGCCGCGATCTCCACCAGACGGCGACCCTGATCGGGCAACGGACCAAGCGTGGCCCGAACCGATCCGCGCAGGCTCGGCGCGACGTCCTCTCGCCCGCGCCCTAGCGCCCGCGCGGTCTCCACGGCGAGCAATGCGTTGCCTTCGGAGCGCTCGACCACCCGCTCGACGTCCGCGTCGCTGAGGTGAGCCGCCTTTCGGGCAAGCGCCGCCACCGCCGCCGGCGCCAGCGGCCCGAGCTCGAGCTCACACGCCAGCAAGTCGCGCGCGCGAACGGCGAGCTCGAGACGGTCGGCGTCAGCGCTCGACGGTTGCTCGCGCCGCGTGATCAGAATCATCACCCGCAGCCCGGCAACCCGGCGGGCCGCGTAGGCGGCCAGCTCGAGGCTCGGCCCGTCGGCGGCGTGGACATCCTCGAGCACCAGCAGCACCGGGGCCTGGCGAGCGGCGAAATCCAGCATCGCGACGACCGCCTCGAATAGCCGGGTCCGCAGCAGGTCGGGCGGCATCGCGGCACTCGGCGCGCCGCCACGCGCGAAGTGTGCGGGCAGCTCCGCGGTGAGCACGGCCAGGTCGTCCGGCCAGGCCGCCTCGGCGGACGGCGCCGCGAGCGCCGGCAGCAGCTCACGAATCAGCTCGGCCCATAGGCTGAGCGGCGCCGTGCCGCCCAGGTCAAGCGCCGCGGAGACGGCTGTCAGTCCGCCGGACGCGCGCGCCCGGGAGCGCAGCTCGCCGGCGAGGCGCGTCTTCCCGATCCCCGCCTCGCCCCGGATCACCGCCGCGGCACCGGAACCGGAGCAGCAGACCGCCTCCCACGTTCCCTCCAGCTCGGCGAGCTCGCGCTCGCGGCCGAGGAGCGCAAGCAACCCGGGCCCTACCGCGGGCACGCCGGTGACCGGGTGCGGCGGCGTCGCGGCCCGCAGCCGCTGCACCAGATCGCGCGTCTGCGCCGACGGCGCCACTGCAAGCTCGCGCCGCAGGCGCTCGGCGAGCGTTCGGTAGGTGCGCATCGCGCCGGCGCGATCGCCGGCGCGATCGAGTCGCTCGATCAATCGCCGGTGAGCGTCCTCGTCGAACCGATCCTGGTCGACCTGGCGACGGGTCAGCTCGATCGCCCCGCGAACCTCGCCACGCTCCTCGGCTGCGCGCGCCAGCTCCTCGAGCAGCTCGACCACCCGCTCGCGGTGACGGTCTCGGGCGGCCACCGCCCAATCGTCCTCGAGCCCCTCGAGCAGGTCTCCCCGGCAGAGCTCGAGCGCGCCGGCCGGATCGTCGCTCGCATGGCGGTCGAACTCGCGCAGGTCGATCCACAGCTCGGGACCCCAGGACAGGCCCACGCGCTCTCCGTCGACCTCGAGGGCATCGCCGACCTGCCGGCGCAGCGTCCACAACGCGCTCCGCAAGCTCGCACGCGCGCTCTGATCGAGCACGTCGGGCCAGAAGCGGCTGGCCAGCTCCGCCCGGACCACCGGTCGCGGCGCCAGCGCCAGGTAGGCGAACACCGCCCATGGGCGCTGCGACGCCGGCGAGTCGATCACGGCCCCGTTCAGCTCGACCTCGAGCGCGCCCAGCAGGCGTGCACGTAGCACGGATCAAGCCTACCGCGTGATTTGCGGCGCGTTTGAGCGATTTGACGCGCGTTTGACGGCGGCTGGACGGCAGCGGGCGAACCTACCCGCATGGCGAACAAACGACCAAAGGAGAACGCCATGAGCACCACCGTCACATTCGACCTCGACAGCTTCACCCGGGCGGCCGAGGAGCGCGACGCGGCGACCCAGCTGTCGATGTACGGCCCCGATGCCGTCGTCACGATCGCGGACAAGATCTCCCAGCCGGGCTCGCCGCACGTGCTCCGGACGCCCGAGGACATCAAGAGCTGGCTCGAGGACATGTACGGCCGCGACATGACCCACACGGTCAAGCACCGGGTCGAGGACGAGACCGGCGCCGCCTACACGCAGGCGTGCCTCTACCCGGACGGGACCAACGTGCTGTGCGCCACCGTGATCGAGCTCGACGGCGGCGTGATCGCCACGCAGACCGTGGTTCAGGTCTGGGACGAGGCGTAATCGATGTCGGCCACCACCCAGACCATCGACCAGGCCAAGCTCGATGAGTTCATGGGCCGGTTCGTCGGAGACCTCGGCGCCGCGATGAGCGCGGCGCTGGTGGTCATCGGCGACCGACTCGGGCTGTACCGAGCGATGGCCGACGGCGAGCCGCTGAGCGCCGAGCAGCTCGCGGAGCGCACCGGGACCGACCCGCGGTACGTCCGGGAATGGCTCTCGAACCAGGCAGCGGGCGGATACGTCGGGTACGACCCCGCGGGCGAGGTCTTCTTCCTCACGCCCGAGCAGTCGCTCGCCCTCGCCCAGGAGGGCAGCCCGGCGTTCGTGCCGGGCGCGTTCCAGGTGGCAACCGCGCTGACCAAGGACGAGGAGAAGATCGCGGACGCGTTCGTGCGGCGCCACGGCGTCGGCTGGCATGAGCACCACCACGATCTGTTCAGCGGCACCGAGCGGTTCTTCCGCCCGGGCTACGCCGCGAACCTGATCTCGTCGTGGATCCCGGCGCTCGAGGGCGTCCAGGCCAAATTGCAATCCGGGGCCCGCGTCGCCGACGTCGGCTGCGGCCATGGGGCGTCGACGATCCTGATGGCGCAGGCGTTCCCGCGCGCAAGCTTCGTCGGGTTCGACTACCACGAGGCGTCGATCGAGCGCGCACGCGCGGCGGCGCGCGAGGCGGGTCTCCACGATCGCCTGAGCTTCGAGGTCGCGGCGGCCAAGCAGTACCCGGGAGGCGGCTACGACCTCGTGTGCATGTTCGACTGCCTGCACGACATGGGCGATCCGGTCGGCGCCGCCGCGCACGTGCTCGCGACCCTCTCCCCCGACGGCACGTGGCTGATCGTCGAGCCGTATGCCGGCGACCGGCTCGAGGACAACCTGAACCCGGTCGGTCGCGTGTTCTACGGCGCCTCGACGCTGGTCTGCACGCCGGCCTCGCGCGACCAGGAGGTCGGGCTGGCGCTCGGCGCCCAGGCCGGGGAGGCGCGGTTGCGCGAAGTCGTCAGCGCGGGCGGGTTCACGCGCTTCCGGCGCGCCACCGAGACGCCGTTCAACCTCGTCCTCGAAGCTCGCCCATAGGAGGCTGGGGCCGCTTGACGGACCGCCGGGTTCAGTCCCGGAGCAGCTCCGCCAAGAAGCGAGCGCGGGCCTCGAGGAAGCTGCGGGTCAGGCGCACCGGATCGGCGTCCTCGTACTCGATCACCTCGAGCCCGCGCTCGCCGCAGTGGTAGATCGTCGCCTGCGGGTAGGCGAGGATGATCGGCGAGTGGGTGGCGATGATGAGCTGGGAGCCTTCCTGCACCAGCTCGTGGATGCGACGGAGCGCGGTCAGGCAGTTCTGGGTCGACAGCGCGGCCTCGGGCTCGTCCAGCAGGTACAGGCCATCGGGTCCGAACCGGTTGATCATGACCGCCAGGAACGACTCTCCGTGCGACTGCTCGTGCAGCGAGCGGCCGCCGTAGGCGGCGAGCGGATCGCCTCCGATTCCCGCGTCGTCCTTCAGGTCCTCCAGGTAGGTCGCGGCGTTGAACAGGCTCTCCGCGCGAAGGAAGAAGTCGGTCCTCGGGCGCCGGCCGCCGCGGACCAGGCGGATCGCGCTCCCCAGCCCCGAATGTGATGTGCGCGTCGCGAACGCGAAGCTCGACGAGCCGCCCTCCGGGTTCATCCCGGCCGCGACCGCGATCGCCTCGAGGAGGGTCGACTTGCCGCTGCCGTTCTCGCCGATCAGATAGGTGACGCTCGGATGGAGGCCGAGCCCGGCGGCGAGCGGCTCGATCGCCGGGAGCGTCCACGGGTAGCCCGAGCGCGGCCGGCCCTCGCGGTCGGGCGGCAGCTCGACCGCCCACAGGAAGGGGTCAGCCACGGCCGACGTAGGGCATGCCCGACGCCATCACCGTCATCGACAGGACGTTCGCCGTCAACGGGAGCTCGACCATGTACAGGACCGCCTCGGCGACCGCATCCGCGGACATCGTGGGCTCGGCGACGACCGACCCGTCCGCCTGGAGGGCACCGACCTCGAGCTCACGGGTCATGTCGGTAGCGGCGTTCCCGATGTCGATCTGACCGCAGGCGATCCCGTGACGCCGGCCTTCGAGCGCGAGCGCCTTGGTCAGCCCGGAGATGCCGTGCTTGGTGGCCGTGTAGGCAACCGCGTTCGGGCGTGGGACGTGTGCCGACAGCGATCCGTTGTTGACGATTCGCCCTCCGCCCGGGCGCTGGCGGATCATCTGGCGGAATGCCGCCTGTGCGCACAGGAACGCGCCGGTCAGGTTCGTCTGCACCGTCGCCGCCCAGCCGTCGTACGGGTAGTCCTCGACCGGCGCCGCGGGTCCGAACACGCCCGCGTTGTTGATCAGAACGTCTACCCTGCCCGCGCGCTCGACGACGGCGTCGAACAGCGCCGCGACGCTGTCGGGCTCGGTCACATCCGTCGGCACGGCGAACGCCTCCGGTTCGGCCGGTAGCTCCGACAGGGCGGCCTCGAGCGTCTCGAGCCGACGGCCCGCGAGCACGACGCGGTAGCCGGCGCCGGCCAGCCGCCGTGCGATCGCCCGCCCGATCCCCGAGCCCGCCCCGGTGACGATCGCAACCGGTGCATGCCCGGGCGTGCTCATACGCAGATTCTCGGTTATCGTCGCGCCGAGCGTGTCCCAGCCCCTTTCGAGCACCGTCGTCGGAAGCTACCCGCAGCCGGAGTGGCTGATCGACCGCGAGGCGCTCGGTTCGCACTCGGTCCCCCGCGTCCGGGTGAGCCAGGCGTGGCGAATCCCCGAGCCGTACCTGCGGGAGGCTCAGGACGACGCCACCGTGGTCGCGATCCGGGACATGGAGCGCGCCGGGATCGACACGATCACCGACGGCGAGATCCGGCGGGAGAGCTACTCGAACCGGTTCGCCACCGCGCTCGACGGCGTCGACGCGGACAACCCGGCCACGATCCACACCGCCGGCGGGGAGGCCCGGACCGTGCCTCGGATCGTCGCGCCGGTGCGGTGGCGCGGCCCCGTCGAGGTCGGCGACATCGAGTTTCTGCGCGCCCACACCGAGCGCAAGACCAAGATCACGCTCCCCGGTCCGTTCACGATGGCCCAGCAGGCGAGCAACGAGGCCTACGACGATCCCGACGAGCTCGTGATGGACTTCGCCGCGGCGGTCAACCAGGAGGCGCTCGCGCTACAGGCCGCCGGCGCGGACGTGATCCAGCTCGACGAGCCGTGGCTCCGGAACGATCCCGACTCCGCGCGGCGGATCGCGGTGGCTGCAATCGACCGTGCCCTCGGCGGGCTGTCGGTCACGACCGTCGTGCACCTGTGCTTCGGCTACGCGGCGCTCGTCGGCGCCAAGAACCGCAACCGCTACGACTTCCTCGGAGAGCTGAGCGACAGCGTCGCCGAGCAGATCTCGATCGAGGCGGCGCAGCCGCAGCTCGACCTCGGCCAGCTGTCCGAGCTGAGCCCGAAGGTCGTCGTGCTCGGAGTGATCGACCTCGGCGACGACCGCGTCGAGACCCCCGAGCAGGTGGCCGATCGGATCCGCGCCGCGCTCGCCCACATGCCCGCCGAGCGCATCGTCCCCGCCCCCGACTGCGGCATGAAGTACCTGCCGCGTGCCCGGGCCTTCGGGAAGCTGCAGGCGCTGAGCGCGGGCGCCGCGCTCGTGCGGTCCGAGCTGTAGCCGCCCGCGATCTCGGTCTCAGGCCGCGGCCGGCCGGTACGCGAGGTGAAGGACCCCGTTGTCGTAACTATGCGTCTGCGCGAGGGTGAATTTCACCTGCGAGTTGCCGAACAGCCGGGCACCCGTGCCAAGCGCCACGGGGTACACGAACAGATTCAGCTCGTCCACGAGGCCGTCGGCGAGCATCGCCCGAACGAGCGTCCCGCTGCCGCTGACGTAGATGCCACCGTCGACCTGATCCTTGAGCCCGCGGATCGCGTCCGCACGGTAGGCACCGACGATCGTCGAGTTGTTCCAGTCGGCGCTTTGGAGCGTCGCCGACACGACGTACTTCGGCGTCTCGTTCATGAACGGAGCGCCCGGATCCTGATCCGCGGTGCGGCCCGACCAGGCCGGGGCGAACTCCTCGTACGTCTGGCGCCCGAGCAGGATCGCCTTGCACGGGCCCATGATCCCCCCGATGGCCTCGCCCATCTTAGGATCGAACCCGTATTCCATCGTCCATCTCGGCGCCTCGAACACACCGTCGAGGCTTATGAACTCGTGTACCAAGATCTGGCCCATGGTGACTCCCGTGGTTAGAAGGATGTGGCCCTGTAGCGGCTGCGCTCGGACCCCAAGACTCCACCTACGCCCGGAAATCATCGCGCCGCCGACGCAACGCCGATCATCGCTTACAGCCAGCCGCGTTCGTCGGCGGTCCTGACCGCCTCCACCCGGTTGCGCGTCCCCGTCTTGGCGATCGCCGCCGACAGGTAGTTGCGGACGGTCCCCTCCGACAGAAACAGCTTCTCGGCGATCTCCGACACCGTGCTTCCGGGCCGGGCCGCGATCAGCACGTCGCGCTCGCGGGCCGTCAGCGGTGAGGTCCCCTCGCGAAGCGTGTCGGCGGCGAGCACCGGATCGACGACGCGCTCGCCGGCGGCCACCCTGCGGATCGCGTCGGCGAGCTGTTCCGGCGGCGAGTCCTTGACCACGAACCCCCACGCGCCCGCCTCCATCGCGCGGCGCAGGTATCCGGGGCGGCCGAACGTCGTGAGGATCAGCGACCGGCACTCTGGCACCTCCTGGCTGAGTACGCCCGCTGCCGCGAGGCCGTCGATCCCGGGCATCTCGATGTCGAGCAGCGCCACGTCCGGCCGGTTGGCCTTGGCGGCGGCGACCACCTCGTCACCGCGTCCGACCGCGGCCACCACCTCGAAGTCGTCGTTCAGCTCGAGCAGCGCCGCGAACGCACTGCGGATCAGCTCCTGGTCGTCGGCGAGGAGCAGGCGGATCGTCACGCGACGGCCTCCGGCGCCAGCGAGACGCGCAACCGCCACCCTTTCGGCTGGACCGGCCCGGCGTCGACGACGCCGCCGGCCGCAGCCACTCGTTCGCGCAGACCCGCCAGCCCGCTTCCCGGCCCTGACCCGCCGTTCGCGCCGACGCCGTCATCGAGGATCTCGACGCAGCCCGGAGACAGCCGGACCGAGCACGAGTTGGCATGGGCGTGGCGGACGACGTTCGTCAGCCCCTCCCGCACGACCCAGCCGAACAGCTCCTGATTGGAAGGGTCGACGGCATCGACGGCGCGCGGGAGATCGGCGTCGATGCCGGCGGCCCGCAGCAACTCGCGCCCGGTCGCCAGCTCCCCGGCGAGCGTCACGTCGCGGTAGTTGGCGACCGCGGCTCGCACGTCGGCGAGCGATCGTCTCGCCAGGTCCTCCACCTCGGCGATCTCTTGCCGGGACCGGGCCGGGTCGGCCTCTCCGAGCCGGCGCGCCAGCCCCGCCTTGACCGTGATCGTCGTCAGCGAATGGCCGAGCAGGTCGTGCAGATCGCGAGCGATGCGGGAGCGCTCGTTCTCGGCCGCTAGGCGGGCGAGCTCGACTCGCGCCTCCGCGAGCTCGCGGTTGCTTTCGAACACCTGGCGGACGCCGAGCGACGCCAACGCGACGACCGGGATCGCCACCGGGGTGACCGTCCCCCAGGTGCTGCTGAGGCTCTGGTGCCAGGAGGGAATCGCGAGCGGCACGAGCAGCGATGCCACAGCCAGCGCGAGCGCGATCGGCACCGCCCGGGGACCGATGCGAGCGACGATGAGCGCCGTGAGGTAGAGGCACATCACGAACGCTCCCGCCCGCGCAAACGGCAGCTCCGCGAGGAACAACGCGAAGCAGATGCCGTACAGGATCCAGAATCGTCTCGCACCGGCATACGGACCTGCGGCGATGGCGGCGAAATAGCAGACGGCGAAGGCGACGAGAATCGCGTCACCCACGATCACGGCCGCGCCGTCGTTGTTGCTCCCGACCGCTCCACCAACGTACAGCAGGTAGACGAGGAACACGGAGGGCACCACAAACCGGCGCCACCCTCGGGTCCACCGGCGCTGTCGGTCCAGCCAATCCGCTTCAGCCGGAATGCGCGGCTCCTCGGCGTCCACGTCTACCCAATCTAGCGAGCGCGCGATCCTCAGACCCGGCTCGTGTCGCGCTTGTAGACGAACACGGCGAGCGGGACGAGGACGGCGGTCCAGGTGGCGATCACGATCCACCCCTGGGCCGGCCAGCTGCCGCCGGCGAGCGCCGTCTTGCCCGCCTGCACCAGCCAGTACGAGGGCAGCGCCCTGATCACGTCGAACACCGCGCCTGACTTCGCGACGAGGAACCCGTACGCGCCACCGAGCAGCGCCAGCAGCATGATCGTCCCGCCGGCGGCGGGGGCGAGCGAGTCGGGCGTGACCAGATGGCCGAGCAGGATCCCGAGCACGGTGAGCGGGATCAGGCCGACCAGCATCAGGCCGACCATCGTCAGCCACGCGCCGGCCGACAGGTCTACGCCGAGCGCCGTTCCCGACAGGGACACGAGCACGATCACGAGCAGCGCCATCACGAACCCGCACGCCGCTCTGGCGCCGAGGTAGTCGCCGGCGGTCAGCGGCGTGAGCCGCAGCTGTCGCGTCCACCCGCCCGAGCGGTCGACGGAGATTCGCGCGCCCGTCGAGATCACGGCGATCATCGTTCCCACGGCCGCCATCCCGGCCATGAAGTACAGAGGAAACGCGACGCCGTCGAACGTGGCGTGCCGCTGCGGCGAGGTGACGACGAAATACAGGACGACCGGATAGGCGAGCGAGAACAGGATGAACCGCCAGTTGCGGACGCTCCGGAGCAGCTCATAGCGCAGATAGGTGGCGTGCATCAGTTGACCTCCCGTAGTTCGTTGGCCCCACCGGTCCCGTCGGCGGTGAGAGCGAGGAACGCGTCCTCGAGCCCGGCGCCGCGCACTTCGACGTCGGCGGCCGACGGGAACTCGTCGAGCAGACCGCGCAATACGGTCTCCGCCTCCTTGCAGGTGAGGATCACGGCGTCACCGCGCCGCTCGACCCCGACCACGCCCGGCAGCGCGCGCAGTGCGTCGAGATCGGCGTCGGGCAGCGTCGCGCGGATCGTCCGGCCGGCGACCCGGGCCTTGATCTCCCCGGGAGGCCCGTCGGCGACGACGCTTCCGTGGGCCAGCAGCACGATCCGGTCCGCGAACGCGTCGGCCTCCTCGAGGTAGTGCGTCGCGAAGATGACGGTCTTGCCGCACGCGGCCACCGCCCGCATCGACGCCCAGAAATCGCGCCGCGCCTCGACGTCGAGCGCCGCGGTGGGCTCGTCGAGCAGCAACAGGTCGGGGTCGGCGACCAGCGCGATCGCGAACCGCACCCGCTGGGCCTGGCCGCCGGAGAGTTTCCTGGTCCGGCGGTCGGCGAACTCCGAGCACCCGCTGAGCGCCAGCGCGTCGTCGACGTCGAGCGGACGCGGGTAAAGCGACGCGACCATCGTCACGAGCTCGCGGACGCTCAGGTAGTCGACCAGCGACCCGGTCTGGAGCATCCCGCCGACGACCCCCGCGGCGGCCGCGTCGCCGGGCGACATCCCGAACAGCGACACGGTCCCGGAGTCGGGCCGGGTCAGCCCGAGCACCATGTCGATCGTGGTCGTCTTGCCGGCGCCGTTCGGCCCCAGCAGCGCGACGGTCTCGCCCGGAGCGATCGTCAGGTCGAGCAACCGCACGGCCCGGACGTCGCCGTACGACTTTGAGAGGTGAGAGAGAACGACTGCTCCACCAGAAGTGTCATGTGTTGTCATGCCAAGGAGAGTGACACCACGCCGGCCGTCCCGGTAGAGCTGAACCTCACCAGTTCGAGATGACAAATGTCAGACGGCCCGGTCCGGGGCACGCGGGGTCCAGCGCTCCTCGATTCGACCGAAGTGCCAGACCGACAGCGCGATCGCCCAGGTGGCGACGAACAGGCCAACGATGACGAGGCCGAGCTCGTTGATGTTGACGTTCTGCAGCCATCGCCAGAACGAGCCGTGCGCGCCGAGCTCCTGCGAGAACAGCCCCGCGAGCTCGACCGTCCCGATCACGAGCGCGATCATCACCGACAGCCCGGTGATCGTGATGTTGTAGTAGAGCTTGCGGACCGGCTTGGAGAACGACCAGCCGTAGGCGAAGTTCATGAACGAGCCGTCGATCGTGTCGAGCAGGCTCATCCCGGCGGCGAACAGAATCGGCAGGCACAGGATCGCGTAGAACGGCAGCCCCGCGCCGGCGGCGCCGGCGGCCAGGAACAGCAGCGCGACTTCGCTCGCCGTGTCGAACCCGAGGCCGAACAGCAGGCCGATCGGATACATGTGCCAGGACTTGGTGATCGTCCTCGTGAACCGCCCGAGCAACCGGTTCATCAGCCCACGCGAGTCGAGCTGCCGTTCGAGCTGCGCTTCGTCGAAGGTTCCGCTTCGCATCTCTCGCGTCACCTTCACGATCCCGACCAGGATCACCACGTTGAGCGCGGCGATCACGTACAGGAACGTGCCCGACACGCTGGTGCCGATCCAGTTCGTGACGCCGTGCAGCGTCGAGCCGTCGTGCTGAACCTGCCCGCTGAGCGCGCGAATGCCGATCGCGAACAGGAACGACAGCCCGAACACGATCGACGAGTGCCCGAGCGAGAACCAGAAGCCGACACTGAGCGGGCGCTTGCCGTCGGCCATCAGCTTGCGCGTCGTGTTGTCGATCGCCGAGATGTGATCGGCGTCGAACGCATGGCGCAGCCCGAGCGTGTATGCCGTCAACCCCAGCCCGATGCTGAACCCCCCTGACGGGCCCAGGTGATAGTGGTGCGGGGCGACGAGCACGATCAGGATGAAAAACCCGACCACGTGCAGCCCGATCACCGCGCCGGCCATCCCGGCGACCGTCCGCCACTCGTTCGGGTTCAGCTTCGCGGTCATCGGAGCGTGACCTCCGCGACCCCACCATCGGGCACGGTCACCACTTGGCCCGCGGTGCCGGCGTCCTCCCAGACGACGTACTCGCCGACTGGGAGGCTGCCGAAGATCGCGGTCAACCGTGACCGCGCGTGGGTGGCGCGCTCGTGCACGCCGGTGTGGACGCGATGACCGTGACCGTCGAGCCGGCTGATCTCGATCTCGCGCCCGCGGAAGCGCTCACCCGGGTACAGGATCAGCGCTCCCGAACCCGCGCCGATGTCGAGCGCCACGCTCGCGCACGCCGCCGCCGGCTCGAGCGTCCCGTGCTCCGTAGTCGCGGTGGCCATGACTCACACCGTCCCGAGCGGCGCTGTTTGATAGCCGCCCTGCGGCGTCCCGAGATACGGGAACGAGTTCAGGAACGGCACGTTGACGCTCGCCGGCGTCAGGCCGTCCGTGACCGCGCCGGCCGCGGCGTCCGGCGTGTAGCTGCTGTTGACGAGCGGGTAGGTGACGCCCGCGATCGCCCTCAACTCGACCGTGACGACGTCGTCGAACACGCGCCGGCCGTTCGGGAACCCGGCCGCGTCGCCGCCGATCAGCCCGAGGATGTTGGGCTTCGACGACGGCGGGATCGCCAGGTTCAGCCGCAGCATGTCGGCCAGGGTGCTTCCGGTGAAATTCTGGAAGCCCGGCACGATTCCCGCGGGGAGCCCGGTCAGGAGGATCGCGACGAGGTCGGCACGCGGCGCTGTGAGCTTGGCCAGGTTCGGGAACACACCCGGGTACAGCACGGGCAGCAGCGTCGCGAGCTCGGGGTGCTGCACGCCGCCGGCGAACCGCTTGTCGGCCGATGGCGGGAGCGAGTTCCACAGGTCCTTGAACCCCATCCCCACGAGCACCTCGTTGAACAGCGGGTTGCCGAGACGGGACACCTGCAGCCACTCCCCGGCCTCGTGCACGTACGCGGACCACGGCTCGCGCACCGTCGCCGCCTGCCGGCTGGCCGATGCCCACACGCCGACCACCGATTCCTGCGACGAGGCATTGGTCGGCTTCGTGCCGTGACGGGTCAGGTCCGACATTGGGACCTTCAGCGCGATGGAGTGCACGCTGAAGTTGTCGGTCCCGTTGACGCCCGCGGCGGCCGCGAGCGACGGAAGCCCGAACGTCGCATGCAGTTGCTCGAACGGCCGCAGGGTCCCCAGGTCGAAGATCGACCCGAGGTCGACGTAGAAGCCCTCGGCCCGCTGTCCGGCGAACACGGTCCGGCCGCCGGGGAGGCTGTGAATCGCCTGCGAGGCCAGCATGTCGTAGTCCGGGGTCGAGAGCGGACCGATGTTGCACGGCGGACAGGCCAGGCCGGCGGCGAGCACCTGGCTCCGCCCGCGGCTGGTCCGGGTGACCGAGTAGAACTGCTTGCGGTTCCAATTGGCGCTGTCGATCGAGAGGATCGGGCCGCTGTTGTAGAGGAACGAGTTCGGGTTGGCGACCTGGGTCTCGAACGCAAACTCGTAGATGATGTCCGCATCGCCGTCGCCGTCGTTGTCGATGTTGATGCGGTAGCGGACGTCGGGGCCGAACTCGAAGAAGTTCGGGCCTCCGTACGGCGCCTCGAGTGGCAGGTAGTTGGAGATGATCGTGACCGTGCCGGGGTCGTCGGGTGAGACGAACGCGTACAGGTCGGTGTTGTCGGCGACGGGATCGCGGCTGATCGCCGGGGCTTCACGGTGGGATGACATCGGTTGCCTCCTCAGCTCGCCGCGCGGGCGAGCCGCGCCGCGATCTTGCGATCCTGGAGCTTCACCTCGCGCTCGCCGGCCATCACCGAGATCTCGCCCGTGCGGGGGTTGCGGATGTATGCGACGACCGGACCCGATGCGGCCGCGGCCTTTGCGTCGGCCTGCTCGGCGACGAGGGCGCCGACGACCGTCATGCCTGCCGCCGCGGCGGCCGAGTTCTTGACGAATCCACGCCTGGTGCTGTCACTCATGGTTGTTCCTCCATCGTGGGGTCGATTGGACCGAGCGGTGCGGCACGCGAAGGCAGGCGGATCTGCGCTCCCGCCGGTCGCAAACCGGTCTTGCCCCGCGTCCTCACCGTCAGTCACCTGTAATTCGCAGGACGGCCCAGAATGGATCACTACGCCGGTGTGAAATTCCTGTGACCGAACGAGGCGAACAGGACGCCGAGTTCGAACAGGAGGTACAGCGGCACGGTCTCGAGCAGGAGCGTGATCACGTCGCCAGGCAAGAAGGCGGCGACCGCTCCGCAGGCGACGACCGCGTAGCGTCGGTTCTTGCGCAGCCGCTGTGGGGTGACGAGGCCGGCGCGCGTGATCGCCACGATCCCGACCGGGACCTGGAACAGAAGTCCCATCGCCAGCAGCGTGGTCGCCGCGAACTTGTAGTACTGGTTCGCCTGCACGAGGACGTTGAACTGGTCGCTGTTGAAGTTCTGGAAGAAGTGCACCGCGGCCGGCAGGACGACGAAGTACCCGAACAGCACGCCGGCGACGAACAGGAACGGAATCGACACCACCAACGGACGGATGTGCCGGCGCTCGTGGGGCCGCAGCGCCGGCGTCAGGAACGCGTACGCCTGGTAGAGCACGAACGGAAGCGCCAGGATCAGCGCGAACACCAGCGAGACCGTCACCGTCGTCGTGAACGGCTCCCCGATCCCGAGCGTCACCGGCTTGTCGCCCTCCGGAGGGACTGACAGCTTCCCGACATCGCGCTCGAGGCTCCGGGCGACGCGATCAAGCGTCGCCCGCGCGGCCGGCGACTGATGCTGGGCCGGGTCGTCGAGCACCCCCACGACGCTGTGCAGCTGCACCGCGACGTCGCGAGCGCTCTGAGCCACCGTGTAGGTGGCGCCGAGCGGGCCGTGGCCGGCGCGGACCTGCGCCTGGGTCTGGTGGGCGAGCGGCCGGTCGATGATGCGCAGGAGCCGGTTGTTCTGCCAGAAGCAGAAGCCGAACGCGACCCCGATCACCAGCAGCGACACGATCAGACGCGTGCGCAGCTCGTCTAGATGCCCGACGAGGCTGAGCTCGTCTTCGTGGCCAACCGACCGGACTGCGGTGCGGATCGCGCTCAGCATGTCAGCTCCTCTTACGCGCCGGGCCCCGAGTCGGATCATTTCTCCTAACTCGCGGCGGTGATCCGGATCGCAGCCTCCTCCGTAAGCGTTGGCGTGCTTCGTCAACCGCGCCGCTTCTTCTCGCCCGACCTGCGGGCGTTCGCCGACGAGGAGCTGATGGCGCTCGTCCATGACGGCGACGCCCGCGCGTTCGAGGTCATCTTCGACCGGCACGCCGGCGCGGCGTTCTCGCTCGCGTACCGGATGTGCGGACGCCCGGCGCTCGCCGAGGAGATCGTCCAGGAGGCATTCATATCGCTGTGGCGCAGTGCCGCCCGCTACGACCGCAGCCGCGGCAGCGTCCGGTCGTGGGTGCTCAGGGTGGTGCACAACCGCGCGATCGACGCCTTCCGGCGCGAGCTGTCGACCGCCAAGCACGACGTGGCCGACGACTGGATCAGCGAGGTTCTTCCCGCGCGCGAGCGGACCGAGGACGAGGTCGAGCGTCGCAGCGACGCCCGGTTGGTGCGAAGCGCGCTCGACGGCCTGCCCCCGGAGCAGCGTCAGGTAATCGAGCTCGCGTACTTCGGCGGATTCTCGCACGCGCAGATCGCCGACGCGCTCGGGCTGCCGGCCGGGACCGTCAAGGGCCGCATGCGGCTCGCGCTCAGCAAGTTGCGGATCGCGCTCGGCGAGCCCGCCGGGGTGCTGCCATGACCGGCTCGGATCCGAGCTCGCGGCAGCGCGACTGCGGAAACGACGCGGCGCCGTACGTGCTCGGCGCGCTCGAGCCCGCCGAAGCACGTGCATTCGCCCACCACATGCAGAGCTGCGCGGTGTGCCGCGACGAGGTCGCGGCGCTCGCACCGGTGCTCGACGTGCTGCCCTCCTGCGCGCCGCGTTACGAAGTCAGCGCCGCACTCCGGCGGCGGGTGATGCACGCGGTCCGCTCCGAGCCGAAGGCATCGGGCGCGCCGGCTCGCCCGCCTCGGCGCTCGCGCCGGCGGCGGACGGTCCGCACGGCGCTCGGTCTCCCGCCGCTCGCGCTCCCGCGGGTCGGGCTCCCCCGGCTCGGGGTCCCGCGGCCGGCGGTCGCCGCCGCCCTCGCGGTCGTGGTCGCGCTCGGGGTCGTGATCGCGGCCCGATCCAGCGGGTCGCCCGCCCGTGTCATCCAGGCCAGCGTCGGCCACGCGCAGCTGCGCGTGGCGGGCGGCCACGGCGAGCTGATCGTCGATCACCTGCCACCCGCACCGCCGGATCGGGTCTACGAGATGTGGCTGCAGCGTGGGAACGGGACGCCGGCGCCGAGCACGCTGTTCGCGGTCACCTCGCGCGGCACCGCCGTCCTCGGGGTGCCCGGTGACCTCACCGGGATCACTCGCGTGCTCGTGACGGTCGAGCCTTCGGGGGGCAGCCGCGTGCCCACGACGCGGGCAGTGATCGTGGCGCGAGCCTGATTGATCCAGATCGTGCTCGCGCGCGTAAGTAAACCCAGTTCATCCAACCGATCGGAGCAAGCCATGATGGGCCTCGACAATCCAGTTCACATCGCGTTCCTGCTCGTGCTTCTGCTGCTGGTGTTCGGAGCCAAGCGCCTACCGGAGATGGGCCGCTCGCTCGGCGCCGGGCTGCGCGGCTTCAAGGAGTCGATCAGCGGTGAGACTCCCGTGGCGCACGCCGAGCCGGCGCGCATCGCCGGCGCGCCCGAGATGCCGTCGACCACCGCGCCGCTCGCCGAGTCCGCGCCCGTCCGCCCGACCGCACAGGTGTAGTCGTCGTCGCCGCTCAGGGGATCCGGACGTCCCTGCGCCGGCGGGCGGCCCGCAGCTGCCTCGCGGACAGATCGGATTCCCTGACCAGGCGGACGAGCGACCAGTGGTGACCGACCGGGCAGTACTGGAACCTTCGCGGGCCGAGCCGGAGTGACTTCACCGACGCTCCCGGAAGCCAGATCGTCGTGAACCGGTGCCCTTTGCTGCACTGCACCACGACGTTGCCGCCGATCCCGTAGCCGTTTCGCCAGAGCGGGATCGTCTCGGCGATGAAGGAGCCGACAAGGATCCCGAGCCGGCGGCGACGGCGTTGTGTGCCTGACCCTCCCGAATCGCTGCTCTCGGTCCCAGACGTGGATGAAGCGAACACGGTAATCCTCCCAGAATCAGGAATAGTCTCAATCATGATAACGGGGTGGCGGGCCGGGCCTAAGAACCCCTTCCAGCGGTCGCCCTAACCCTCGCACCCGCGGCCCCAAGATTGAAGTGGCGCGCGAGCGCGATCTGGGTAGTACGGTCGGCAATTGATCCAGGGCAGGGACTCACCCTCGCCGCACCCTCACGGGAGGACTACACATGCGCAGAGCCGCCGGGAGCGGACTCACGACCGCGATCATCCTCGTCGCCATGCTGACGGGGGCGAGCGCCGCCGCCGCCAAGACCCACGCCGCCAGGACCCACGCGCAGCGCGGGTTAGGTGTGCTCATTCCGAAGACCAAGGGTGAGCGACTACCGACCCACGGAGGGACCACCGACAGCCTCAACTGGTCCGGCTACGCCGTGACCCCGAGCAGCTCCAACATCACCGCGGTGTCGTCGACGTTCACGGTCCCGTCGGCGGGCCTCGTGCCGCCGGGATTCGCCGCGACCTGGACCGGGATCGGCGGCTACAACACCAGCGATCTGATCCAGGCCGGAACCGCCGAGCAGTCGGCGCCGAGCAATCCGCTGCTCGGCGATCAGTACTACGCGTGGTACGAGCTTTTGCCCGCCAGCGAAACCCAGCTCACCAACTGCACCGGCGACCCCAACTGCACGGTCACGCCGGGCGACAACATCACCGTGAACATCAGCCAGGTGTCCGGCAACACCTGGAGCATTTCGATGACGGACGCCGGCAAGTGGAGCTGGAGCCAGGACGTCAACTACGCGTCGTCGGAGTCCTCCGGCGGGTGGATCCTCGAAGCCCCGACGCTGGTTGCGCAGACGGTCCTGGCGCCTGTCGGCACGGTCCATTTCGGTCCAACCTCGACCTACACCGCGGGCGGCGTCACCCACACGATCGCCGAGGGAAACCCGACGCAGATCTTCCTCTCGCCAGGAGTGGTCAACGAGGCCACGCCGTCCGCGCTCGCCTCGGACGGTCAATCGTTCAACGACTGCGCGTACGCGCAGAGCTGCGCGGCGCCGTAGCCGGTCGGCCGGGGGCTGGCGCGATACGCCGCGTCAGCCCCGCGGGCACCGTGCGGCCGCCGGGGGCCTTGCTTGCCCGGACGGCGCCCCGAAGACCTGCGTGACACGACAATTGGGGCGGCGCGAAGCAGCCGTGCCGTCTCGGGCATGTGGGGCATGCGCGACACGTCAAGGCTCCGCCGGCGGGGCTCAATTGTCGTATCACGCATGCCGCGGGGTCTCTAAACCTAAACGGATCGACGGGCGCCGCACCGCACCTCCAGGTGCCCGCCTTTATCGGGCGCTCCTGCACCTTCCGTGGGTTGAGGTGAGACCGGTCGCGGGGTAGCGCGGCCGTTCGTCGTCTGTCAAGCAGCTCCTGAGTGGAGTCGCGCTGCGCGGGACGGGGCGGTGGTTTGCGGCGTCTTTGTGCTGCTTGACAGCCGCCGCCCGCCGCGCTTTGGGGCATCTAGGTCGGGGCGCTGGGAGCGCCCGACCTCCGGGCAGGGAGGTGCGCACGCCGCGCGCCTTACGGTGCCGGCTTCTCACAGCGGTTGGAACCTCTGGAAAGGGCGGTGGCGGCGTGCGCAGGAGAAGCGTATGGAAGAAGCTGCTGGGGCTGCAGCGGGCGGTCGTCGAAGACGTGGAGGTCGCCGACGACGGGACGGTGGTGGTGTCGGTCCGTCCGAAGGCACGGGAGCGGGATCGCTGCCCGCGCTGCCGGCGCCGCTGCCCGGGCTATGACTGGGGCGAGGGACGCCGGCGCTGGCGAGCGCTGGATCTGGGCACGACCTTCTGCTACCTGGAGGCGTGGGCGCCACGGGTGAGCTGCCGCGAGCACGGGGTGGTGGTCGCCGCCGTCCCGTGGGCCCGGCATGACTCGAGCTTCACCCGCTGCTTCGAGGATCAGGTCGCGTGGCTGGCCGTCCACACGAACAAGACCGCGGTCGCCGAGCTGATGCGGATCGCGTGGCGAACGGTCGGGTGGATCTGCGAGCGGGTGATGGCCGAGCAGCAGAACGGCCGCGACCTGTTC
>CAWCMG010000005.1:0-130971 GCA_963796575.1 uncultured Solirubrobacterales bacterium
GAGAAGCTCGACGGCACCGGCTATCCACGTTCGCTCGATGCACGCCACCTCGACCTCCCGATGCGGGTGCTCGCGGTGGCCGACGTGTACGAGGCGCTGACGGCGGACCGCCCCTACCGCGGTCCGCTGCCCTCGCCTCCTCTCCCGTGTCCCCCCCTCCCGGATGCTCCCCTCGGTCCCTCCCCCCCCCCCCGGGTTGACGCTCAGCGAGGCGTAGTCGCCTCGACCGGCGCCCAGGGAACGACCACGGCCTCGGCCTTCCCGAGCCGGACCTGGGTCACGAACTCATCAGTGCCGTTGCCGTTGCGAGCGGCGCGCCGGCTGATCCACAGCCGGAGCGGCTTGCGGCGCTGCGAGCGATCCCGCAACCGCCGGACCTGAACTCGGGAACCAGTTGTCGTAGCCATCATGCTGCCTCCAGTTCGAACGAAACGGGGTCATCCTCACGGAGCTCCACGACCTCCTCGGCCGGACGCGCGGGCGACCGCAGCCACACGAGCGCGATCAGCGCCCCGACCAGGACTGTGCCTGCGCCGATCGCCCAGGCGAGATGGAACCCTCCGGTGAGGGCCTGCACGTGATGCTCGCCCAGACCGGCCAGCACCTTGGTGCGCTCCGCCGCCACCGTGCCCAGCGCCGCAATCCCGATTGCCGCCGAGATCTGGAGCGAGGCGTTGACGATCCCGGAGGCGAGCCCCGCATCCGCGAGCGGGACCTCGGCCATCGCGACCGTCATCAGCGGCAGGAACGACATCCCCGCGCCGAGGCCGAGCAGCGCGAACGGCACGAAGATCGTCGGGAAGTAGCTCGCGTGCGCCGACAGCTGCGAGAGCAGCACCAGCGAGGCGGCGATCGCGGTCAGGCCGACGAGCAGCACCCGGATCGGGCCGAAGCGGCCCATCAGCCGAGCGGTCACGCCCACCGACATCACGCCCATGATCAGCGTCAGCGGCAGGAACGCGAGCCCGGTCTCGAGCGCGCCGTAGCCGCGCACGTGCTGGAGGTAGAGCACCCCAAGCAGGAACGTCGAGAACATCCCGGTGACCAGGAACGCGCGCACCATGCTCGAGGCGGCAAGGCCCGGGACGCGCAGGATCCGGAGCGGGAACATCGGGTTCTCCAGTCGGGACTCGACCACGACGAACACCGCCAGCAGCGCCACCGCGACCGCGCCGAACCCGAGCGTGTGGGCCGACAGCCAGCCGTACTCGGTGGCCTTGACGATCGCGTAGACGCCGAGCATCAATGACACGGTCACCAGCAGCGCGCCGACCACGTCGACGCCCTGACCGAGGCCGGGACGAGCCGACTCGCTGATCAGCGCCCGCCCGAGCAGGAACGTGACGATGCCGATCGGCACGTTGATGAAGAAGATCCAGTGCCAGCTCAGCGACTGCGTGAGCACGCCGCCGGCGAGCAGGCCGATCGAGCCGCCGCTCGAGACGATGAACGTGTACACGCTCATCGCGATCGCGCGCTCGGCAGGCTTCGGGAACTCTGTGATCAGCAGCGCCAGCACCGCGGCCGATGCGACCGCGCCACCGAGGCCCTGAATGAACCGGGCGACGATCAGCAGAATCTGATCGTCGGCGATCCCGCAGGCCATCGAGGCGAGCGTGAAGATGACGAGTCCTCCCAGGAACATCCGCTTGCGCCCGAGCAGGTCGCCGAGCCGTCCCGCCAGGAGCAGGAAGCTCCCGAACGCGATCATGTACGCATCGATCACCCACGCCAGGTTCGCCTGCGAGAAGCCAAGGTCGCGCTGCATCGACGGAAGCGCGACGTTCACGATCGTCGCGTCGAGCACCATCATCAGCTGACCCATGCACACAACTGCCAGAGCGACCCACCGGCGCCGCTCTCCACTAATTAGACTATTGATAGTGATCATCCCCTATCCAAAGCTTGTCGCTGTGCGATTGATGATCACTGTACCATGGACTATCATGCGCTGCAAGATGATAATCCTGATACCCTGGAAATCGCGATGGCTGTAGACACCTCGCCCGGGACGGTGGTGATGTTGCTGCGGCTGGCGAAGGTCATCCACAAGCGCAGCACCGACGAGCGGCTTGGGATCAAGCTCCGGCAGCTGATGCTCCTGAGCTACCTGCGCGCGGGCGCCCCCGCGCTCCAGCAGCAGCTGTGCGAATCGCTCTGGCTCGACCCTAACAACTGCGTCCTGCTCCTCAACGAGATGGAGGACCTGGGCTACGTCGAGCGTCGGCGGGACCCCACCGACCGGCGCCGTCACGTGGTCGACATCACCGACGAAGGTCGAACCGCGCTGGAACGCGCGGAGCGCGCGCAGGAGGAGATCGGCGATGAGCTCCTGTCCGCGCTCAGCGACGAGGAGCGGGCGACGCTCCGCTCTCTGCTGAGCCGCGTCGTCACCTGAGCTGAGTGACCGGCCAGTCGACGCGAGCCGTGCTCGTGACCGGTGCGTCCCGGGGCATCGGTGCGGCCGTCGCCGCCGCGTTCGCGCGGGCGGGCGACCGCGTCGCGGTCCACTACGGCACGCGCGAAAACGAGGCCCGCGAAGTCCAGGCGTCGTTGCCGCGCGACGGCCACATCGTCGTCGGTGCCGACCTGATCGACGCCGGCGCGGTCCGCCGGATGGTCGACGAGGTCGCGGAGGCGTTCGGCGGTATCGACGTGCTCGTCAACAACGCGGGCATCTTCGAGCCGCACCCGATCACCGATACGTCCTACTGGGAGTGGCAGGAGTCGTGGCGGCGCACGCTCGGCGTCAACCTGGTGGGCGCGGCCAACGTGACCTGGTGCGCGCTCCAGCACATGGGCGGCGGCGGGCGGATCGTCAACATCGCATCGCGCGGCGCGTTTCGCGGCGAGCCCGATCAACCCGGATACGGGGCAAGCAAGGCCGGCCTGATCGCGTTCGGCCAGTCGCTGGCGCGCGCGCTCGGGCCGCGCGGGATCTCGGTCACCGCGGTCGCCCCGGGATTCACCGCGACCGACATGGCGGCAAGCGAGCTCGAGGGCGAGCGGGGGCGGATCCGCCGCGCCGAGAGCCCGCTCGGGCGGGTGGCCGCGCCCGAGGAGGTGGCGGCCGCGGTGCTGTACCTCGCCTCGCCGGAGGCCGAGATGGCGAGCGGCACCGTGCTCGACGTCAACGGGGCTTCGTATCTGAGGATCTGAACCCGCCATCGCCGGCGCCTGCATCCCGGCGTCGCGGGGGCGCCAGCAGCGCGTTCAGATCCGCCACCGGCCCGAGGTGCGCCAGCTTCTCGGGGTTGACGATCGAGTTCACGCCCCGGATCCGGCCGCCTGAGATCTCGAGCGCCCAGACGCCGAGCAGCCGGTCCTCGCCGTCGAGCAGCAGCGCCCCGGGCATACCGTTGACCTCGACCTCTCGCATCGAGGCGCCGGGGATCCGGGCACCCAGCTTGGTCCAGTTCACCAGCGCCCGAGCGACGCGGTTGCGACCCTGGAGCGGCCGTGCCAGCGCCGGCACCTTGCCGCCGCCGTCCCCGGTGAGCACCACGTCGTGGGCGAGCAGCGCCTCGAGACCCGCGAGATCGCCCTCCGTCGCCGCCGCGAAGAACCGGCGGGCGAGCTCGTCTCGCTCCTCGCGCGAGGTCTGAAAGCGGGGACGGCCCGCCTCGACGTGAGCTCGCGCCCGTGACGCCAGCTGGCGGACGTTGTCCTCGTTCTTGCCGACGATCCCGGCGATCTCGCCGTAGCCGTAATCGAACACGTCGCGCAGCAACAGCACGGCGCGCTGCTCGGGAGACAGCGTTTCCAGCAGGACCAGCATCGCCATCGACAGCGAGTCCGCGATCTCGGCGTGCTGCGCCGGGTCGTCGATGCTGTCGGTGAGGATCGGCTCCGGGAGCCACTCCCCCACGTAGCGCTCCCGGCGCGCCCGAGCCGAGCGCAGCTCATCTATCGCCAGGCGCGTCGTGATCGTCGCCACGAACGCGCGCGGCGAATCGATCCGCTTGCCCGCCTGGACCGCGCGGTGGACCCGAAGCAGCGCCTCCTGGACGATGTCCTCGGCCTCGGCGACGCTGCCCAGCATCCGGTAGGCGATCGCGAACGACACTGGTCGCAGCTCGTCGAGCAGGTCTTCGCTCGAGCCGGAGCTCATGCCGCGAACCCCTCGCGCCAGCTCGGGTGCCGGGGCTCCCAGCCGAGCTCCTCCTTGGCCTTCGCGTTCGACGCCCCGCGAATCTCGGTCATCATCACGATCGCGACCTCGCCGGCGAGCACGCGGCCGACGAACCGCGGGACGCGCCACGGCTTCGGCGCGCCGATCGACTCAGCCAGCGCCGGCAGCCATTCGCCGACCGCGGCCGGATCGTCGTCGACGACGTTGTAGATCCCGCGCTTGCCGTGCTCGACGGCCGCGACCGTCGCCTCGGCAGCGTCCGCGATGTGCACGAACGACCACACTCCGCCGCCGTTGCCGACCACCGGGAACTTGCGCTTGCGCACCATCTCGAACTGCTCGCCGCCCGGGGACAGGGACGTGCCCGGACCGTAGAAGCCGCCGTACCGGAGCACGATCCCCTCTGTCCAGTCAGCGCCGGTGACTGCTGCCTCGAGATGACGGATCGCGGCGAGCGACTCGCGCATCTCGCGCGCGGGCGCCGGGTCGAGCGGGTCCTCCTCGGTCTTGATCGGGCCGCCGGTCCGCGCGTACGGCCAGCTCGTATAGCTCTGGACGACGAACCGCTTGACGCCAACCGCACGCCCGGCCGAGAGCAGGTGGTCGGTGCCCTCGGTCCGCAGCCGGTTGGTCATCGCGAAGCTGCGGTCGAAGTGGCGCATGTCGAATGTGGCGATCGCGGTCAGCTCGTGGACGATCACATCGGGCCGCGCCTCGGCGACGGCATCGGCGACCTGCTCGGGATCGAGCGCGTCGACGACCACCGGCGTGGCCCCGAGGTCCGACAGCGCCGCCTGCCTGGCCTCGCTCCGAGTGGTGCCGACGACCTGGTGGCCGGCGGCGACCAGCCGGGGGACCAGTTGTTTGCCCATCGCGCCTGTCGCGCCTGCAACGAAGACTTTCATTTTCGGCTCCTCATACTCGATTGCACCAGCTCTGACGAGGTAGCCCCGGCGGCTGTGACAACCGGCCGCTCCCGCGCGCATGCTCAGAGTGGCGCGCCGTCCTCGCGGGTAGCTATATGAGCACGGAAAAGCGCGACCCATTCTTCCTCAGCTGGCGCGCCCAGATGCCCAGCCGGGCGGACCCGATCGACCCCGAGTATCTGGACACGCCTTACCTCACCGCCGCGGTGAACATCTGCGGCGCGCTCGGCCTGTTCATCGGAGCGTGGACGGTTATCCCGCTGCTCGCGGCGCTCCGCCGCGGCTTCGCGCATTACTGGCCGTTCGTGCTGATCCTCGCGATCGACCTCACTGTCAACGTGGGCGTTCGGGTCGCCCGCGCCCGCCACCGGCGAGCGATCCGATCCGAGCCGCCGCGGTCAGCCCGCGACGTCCAGCGCGGTCCGCAGTCCCGCCAGATCGGCTGACCCGAATACCACCCGGTTCCGGGTGGCGACGTACACGAGATCGAGATCGACGCCGGCCTTGGCGATCTTGCGGGTCAGATCCGCCAGCACTCCTGGGCGGTCCTCGACGTCAATCACGACGACTTCGCGCTCGCGGCTGACCCCCAGATGCGAGATCGCCAGCGAGTGCCTGGCCGCCTCCGCGTGCGGGACCAGAATGTGCAGCTCGGCTCGCTCGCCGGTTCCGATGCATGTGGCCGCGGCGATGTTCACGCCGGCGTCGCTGATCGCCGCCGCCACCTCCGCCAGCGCTCCCGGCGTGTTCTCGATGTCGATGACCAGGTCGAACGCCATAGTCGCCGTCGTGCGGGAGCCTAACCGCTGGCCGCCCCTGGCAGCGTCAACCTCACCGCGCGCGCCGGCGGAACAGGACCCCGGACAGCGCGATCGACACCATGATGATGCCGACGCTCCAGGCGACCGCGTGCCACGCGTCCGCGCCGATGTGGCCGCCGTTCAGCGAGGCGCGGATCGTGTCGATCACGGCGGTCGCGGGTTGGTTGCGCGCCACGGCCTGGAGCGCCGACGGCATCGTGTGGATCGGGACGAACGCGCTGCTCACGTACGGCAGGAAGCTGACCAGAAAGGCGATTCCCTGAGCCATCTCGGGCGTGCGGGCGGCGATCCCGATCGCGGCCGCGAACCACGACAGCGCGAGCACGAACAGCGCCAGGACCCCGGCCGCCAGCAGCCAGGCGACGTTCGCAAGCGGACGCGATCGCGAGCGACCCGCAGGTCGCGGCCGCGGACAAGGCGCTCGAGAACCACGGCTGCCCGCAGCGCGTGCGGAAGCCGCCGACCCAGCACTAGACCACAAGGCGCCGGCGCACGGGGGCGCTGACCTGCAAATCGCGCAATCGACGCGTCCGGGACCGACCGTGGCGCAAGTACGCATGTGGAGCATGTGCTCGGCGCCACGGTCCGGTCCGGCCGCGTCCATTGGCGGACCATGCAGGTCGTTCGACGATCCGGTCCGGCACGCGATGACGAGCGACGTCGGGCCTCCTCCAGGATGCCCGCCGTTGATGGCGTGGCCCCGCTGCGAATGGCGCAGGCGGCTCAAGCCGAGTGGGCGACTAGAAGATGTCCGGCGCCGGCCCGGGCCGCGGCTCCCCGAAGCGGGCGTATGTGTCGGCCGCCGGCGTCGCCTCGTCGGGCACGCCGGCGCCCCGGCGGGCGGCGGCGGGATCGAACGGATAGCGCGCGCTGCCCTTCTCCTTGCGCGCGCCCACGGCGAGGATCAGCGCCGGCTCCGTGCCGGTGTTGACGATCGTGTGCGCCGTCCTCGGCGGGCTGTGGAAAAGGTCCCAAGGACCGAGCGGCCGCTCCTCCCCCTCGACGATCACCGTGCACCGGCCCCGCAGGATCAGGAAGTCCTCCTGCCCGGCCTCGTGGTGGTAGAGCGACATCGGCTTCCCCGGCTGGATCCAGTACAGCCCGATTCCGAGATCGTCGAAGTGGGCCTCGCCCTCGCCGCCGAACCGGCACACCGTGCGCATGTCGTTGTGCAGCCACCGAGCGTCGCGCGCGTTGACGACGAACCACCCGGCGGTGACGGGAACGCCTGCCGCGAGCCTGGCCTCGCTCACGCGGACCCGCCCGGCCTCGCTCGCGCGGAGAGCCGGGCCTCGGTCACGCCGCGACAACAACGCGCCGCTCGCCGGTGATCGCCTCGAGCGCATCTCGGAGCGCGGCGACGCGCTCGGCGCCGAACCGCTCGGCCCATTCCTGCTCGAGCTCGTCGATCAGCCCGATGCCGAGTGCCTGCGCGGCGCGTCCGCGCTCGGTCAAGCGGATGATCTTCGCCCGGCCGTCGCTCGGGTCGGGCACCCGCTCGACGTAACCGCGCTGCTCGAGGTCGCTGGTCACCTCACCCACCGACTGCTTGGTCATGCGGGCACGCTCGGCGAGGTCCGTGAGCCGGCTCCCTTCGGGGTCGATGTTCCCGAACACGCACCCATGGGTGATCCGGATGTCGCTGTATGGCGTGTCCGCCACGCGCCGTTCCAGGTCCTCGCAGAAGTCGTCGAAGGCGAGGCTGAGCAGCCGGATCATCAGCGGCGGACGGGGTGTGTCGTGATCGTTTGACATTTCGTCAGGGCTCCTGATAAGGTTGACAGACAGTTCGGAAGCCTTACAAGGTTGCCTGACAAGTTTAGCACCGAATACGCGAGGTATCTAATGTCTAGAAAGTGGTGGACCTTACTGGCGGTGAGTGTCGGCACCTTCATGCTGTTGCTCGACATCACCGTGGTGAACACGGCGCTCCCGTCGATCGAAAAGGACCTGTCGGCGAGCTTCACCGACGTGCAGTGGGTGATCGATGCCTACACGTTGTCGCTGGCGGCGATCGTCCTGACCGCCGGCTCGCTGGCGGATCGCCTCGGCCGCCGAGCCGTGTTCGCGATCGGGCTCGGGATCTTCTCCGCGGCTTCGCTGGCCGCGGGATTGGCGCCCGACGCGACATTCCTGAACATCTCGCGCGCGATTCAGGGACTCGGCGGCGCCGCGATGTTCGCGGTCTCGCTGGCGCTGGTTGCGCAGGAGTTCGCCGCGGGGCGGGAGCGCGCAACGGCGATGGGCGTCTACGGCGCGACGATCGGCGTCGCGGTCGCGGTCGGCCCGCTGGTCGGCGGCGCCATCACGAGCGCATTCGGCTGGCGGTGGGTGTTCTTCCTGAACGTCCCGATCGGCATTGCGGCGATCGCCGTGACCTTCATGCGGATCCGGGAGTCCCGCGATCCCAACGCGACCCGCATCGACTGGCTCGGGCTCGTCAGCTTCAGCAGCGCGCTGGTAATGCTCGTGCTGGCGCTCCTGCGTGGAAACGACGACGGCTGGGGCAGCCCGCTGATCCTGGGACTGTTCGCCGGAGCCGCGGTGATGCTCGCGGCGTTCACGGCGATCGAGCAGCGGGTGCAGGAGCCGATGCTCCCGCTCGAGCTGTTCCGCCGGCGGGCGTTCACCGGCGTCCAGCTGGCCGCGGCGGCGGTGTCGTCCTCGCTGTTCGCGCTGTTCCTGTACCTGACGCTGTACCTGCAGAACTACCTCGGCTACTCGCCGTTGCAGGCCGGGCTCCGTTACCTGCCGATCACGCTGGTGCCGTTCCTGGTCGCGCCGCTTGCCGTTGCCCTGATGGCTCGGGTGCACGCACGATTCCTGATGGCGGCGAGCCTGGCCGCGGTCGGTGGCGGGCTGCTGCTTATGTCCGGATTGACCCCCAGCGACGGCTGGACGGCGCTGCTGCCCGGCTTCATCGTCGCCGGGATCGGGGTCGGCCTGCTCAACCCCGTGATCGCGGACGTCGCGGTCAGCGTCGTCGCGAAGGAGCGCAGCGGTATGGCGGCGGGGATCAACGACACGTTCCGGCAGGTCGCGATCGCGGTCGGCGTAGCGGCGTGGGGAGCGATTTTCCTCGCCCGCGGCGCCGACAAGATCTCAACGGTCGCAGCCGGAACGCCGGCGGCCACCGGCGATCATCCCCGCCAGCTGATCGAGGCGGCCTCGGGCGGGAAGCTCCAGGCAGCCCTGCAGTCCGTGCCGCACGGAGCCCGCGCGATCGTCGCGAACGCGACCCGCGACGGGTTCCTGAGCGGCCTCAACACGATTCTCGTGATCGGCGCCGCGCTCGCGTTCGCCGGCGCGCTGCTGGCCCTGTGGCTGGTCCGCGAGCACGAGATCGAGCGCGAGCAGCCCGAGCTGCTCGCCGCCTCCGAGCAAGACCTCGAGGCGATCGCAGCCTGAGGTGCCTATTCGCGGACGGATCGGGTAGCCACTAGCTGGCATGCCCGCTCCGTCCGCGTCGCTCCTCTCCTCTGTGGACACGATCGTCGGCGACGCCGTGGAGGCGGCGGTCCGCGCCAAGCACTCCTGGCGCCTGCGCCGCCTCGGCTGGAGCCACGCGCTCACCCCGCCCCACGACGGGCCGTGGGCCTCGGGCGATCCGCCCCCGCGTGACGGCTGCTCGCTCGACGTGCTGATCGACGGCGCCGACGCGTTCCCTCAGGTCGCCGAGGCGATCGAGAACGCCCGTCACTACGTGCACCTCACCGGATGGCACGTCGCGCCCTACTTCGAGCTGGTCCGCGGCACACGCCCCGGCGTGCTCGGCGAGCTGCTGGCGGAGTCGGCCGAGCGCGTCGACGTGCGGGTGCTCGTGTGGGCGGGCGCTCCGGTGCCGGCGTTCCACCCCACTCGCAAGGAGGTGCGCGAGGCCGTGCAGACGCTCACCCGCGATACCCGGATCCGCTGCGAGACCGACCCGCGCGAGCATCCGTTCCACTGCCACCACGAGAAGACCGTGGTCGTCGACGGCGAGCTCGCGTTCGTCGGCGGAATCGACATGACCGACTACGCCGGCGACCGGTTCGACACGAGCGACCACCCCGCGCGGCGCCGGCTCGGCTGGCACGACGTCGGGACGCGCCTGCGCGGCCCCGCGGTCGCCGACGTCGACGATCACTTCGCGCTGCGCTGGCGCGAGCTGACCGGCGAGCAACTGGACCGCCCGCCGGCCCCGGCGCACGCCGGCGAGCACACGGTGCAGGTCGTGCGGACGATCGCCAACGGAATGTACGACGCGGTCCCGGACGGCGAGTACCGGATCCTCGAGAGCTACGTTCGCGCGATCGCCCGCGCCGAGCGCTTCATCTACCTCGAGAACCAGTTTCTGTGGTCGCCTGAGATCTCCCGCCTCCTCGCGGACAAGCTGCGACACCCGCCGTGCGACGAATTCAGGATCGTGATCGTGCTGCCGGCGAAGGCGAACAACGGGCAGGACGACACGCTCGGGCAGCTCGGGGTGCTGGCCGTGGCCGACAACGGGGCCGGACGCCTGCTCGCCGCCACGCTCCGGTCCCGGACCGGCGAGCGCGTCGATCGTCTGTACGTGCACGCCAAGGTCGGGATCGTCGACGACCGCTGGCTGACCGTCGGGTCGGCGAACCTGAACGCCCACTCGCTGCTCAACGACACCGAGATGAACGTCGTCACCGACGACCCCGACCTCGCCCGCGCGACCCGGCTGCGCCTGTGGGCCGAGCATCTCGAGCTCGACTCATCGGAGATCGCCGGCGCCGAGCCGCACACGGTCGTCGACGACCGCTGGCGCGCGATCGCGTTCGAGCAGCTCGAGCGGCTGCGCGCCGGGGCGCCGGCGACGCACCGGCTGCTGGCCCTCCCCGGCCTCTCGCGGCGCTCGCGGAGGTTGCTCGGGCCGCTCGTCGGCCTAGTCGACGACGGCTGACTCAGGCCCAGGCCGGCCGGCGGCCGTTCTCGCGCACCCATTGGCCGACGAGCCCGCGCAGGTGCGCGACGAACCGCTCCTGCTCGTGCGCGGGATACGTCGCCCGGACGGTGTCGAGCAGCAGCCGGTCGAAGTCGCTCGAGTCCACCCAGTCGAGCACGAGCTCGTCGACGTGGCCGAGGCGGCTGGCGCAGAAGTCGTGGTAGCGGTCGGCCTCGAAGTAGTCATCCGCGAGCCGGCGGTAGGCCGCGAGCTTGTCGCCATAGCTCAGATCTTCGCGGTCGCCGATTTCGAAGTACCGACGCGTATCGAGGTCGAGCCGGGGCCGCCGGCCGGTGACGAGGCAGAACGTGCACCACTTCACGAGCGTCTTGATCGCCCACGGGAAGTAGTAGTGCAGGCTAGTGAGCGCGACGTCCGGCGACGCGTTGGCGTAATCGATCGGGTACACGTCTTCGCCGCGCACCAGGCACTCGCACGAATTGAACTCCCAGCGGAAGAACGCGTTGACGAGCCGGCTGATCGTCAGCACCTGTTCACCCAGCTCGGGCGTCAGGAAGTCGTGCGCGACCTCGTAGCGGTCGTGCATCGGCTGATCGGGGCGGAACTTCATGACCATCGTCTCGGGGCCGATCGACAGCGAGCGGGCGAACACGTCGAAGCCCTCGATCGACGCCTGCAGGTGCATGAGCCGCTGGCCCGAGTCGTCGTACGTGCGCTCGAGCTCGTCGCGGTTGCGCACGCGGCTCACGCCGATCCATTGCCCGCCGTCGTAGGGCTTCATGAACAGCGGGTAGCCGATCTTCTCGGCGATCGCGGGCAGGTCGAACGGCAGGTTGTAACGGGCGGCCGTGTACTGGAAGCGCGAGTTGTCCGGTGGGTCCTTGTGCGGGACCAGCACCGTCGGCGGCACCTTGAGCCCGAGGCGGATCATCGCGCAGTAGGCGGCGTGCTTCTCCATCGCCTGGAACGTGAACGGGCTGTTGAGCAGGTACACGTCGTTCATCAGCGCGACCTTTTTCAGCCACTCGCGCGGGAGGTAGTACCAGTACGCGAGCCGGTCGATCACGAGCTCGTAGCGAGGCCGGTCGCGCAGGTCGAACGGCTCCATCGTGATCCGCTCCGTCGCGATCCGGTGCGTGTGGCCAGAGGCGTCGATGATCGGCCCGAGCCGCGAGACCAGCGTCTCGAACGCGGCCGGCCAGTCGTCCTCGGTGCCCAGCAGCAGCCCGATCAGATGCGTCGTCTCCGCCATCCTCAGCAGAAGCGTCGCAGATGGTGGGCGAACTGCGCCCGCCAGGATGGCCAATCGTGCGCGACGTCGTGCCCCCACAGGTCGAGCTCGCACCGGATGCCCTTGGACTGGAGCAGCGCGGCCAAGCGGCGCGTGGAGTCGAGCGCGCCGGTCGTGTCCTCCCACTGGCCCTGCCCGCACACGAGCAGCAGGCTGACCCGCCCGCGCAGCCAGTCGAGGTGGTCGCCCCCGAGGTGGGCGACGTAGTCGATCGGGTTGTTGAAGTAGGTGGCGTCGCCGCGCTCGCCCCACCCGTTCCAGGCCGACGGGTCGTAGTTGCCCGACATGCAGAACGCCAGCGCGAACAGGTCGGCGCGCTTGAGCGCGAAGTTGGCGGCGTGATAGGCGCCGAGGCTGACGCCGCAGGTGATCAGATCGGTCGCCCCGCCGCAGTCCCAGCGGACGAACGGGACGACCTCGTCGAGGATCCACGACTCGTAGAACTGGTGGCGGCGCGCCCGCTCCTCGAGCGGAATGTCGCGGTTCGACCACGACTCGGAGTCGAACGAGTCGACGCAATACAGCTTCACCCGCCCGCCCTCGACCAGGTCGCCGACCGCCGCGACCATCCCGTGGCGCTCGAACTCGCCGGCGTCGCCGCGTTCGGCCGGGAACACGAGGACCGGGCGTCCCCAATGTCCGTAGACCGCGACTCCATTCATGCTTGGGCCGGCCCCCACAGATCCGCCAGCAGCCGCGTCAGGTGCGGATGCAGCGCGTCCCGCCAGCACGTGTAGTTGTGCAGGTCGGGCACCTCGGCCAATTGCGCGTCGTAGCCCTGAGCGGTGAGCGCGCTCGCCATCAGGCGGTTGTTGTAGACGTTCTCCTCCTCGGCGCCGCAGGTCATCGACACCGGCATCGGCTCGTCGAACGTCTCCGTCCGCAGCACGCGACGGACGAACCGCACGATCCTGGCGTAGCGCGGAAACCCGGACTCGTGTCGGTCGAAGCGGGGCACGAAGAAGCTCGCGGACTGCAGGAACAGCCCGGCGAACGCGCCGGGCCACGTCCGCTGCGCCTGGAGCATCGCCAGGCCGCCGAGGCTCGCGCCCATGCCCACCGGCTGGCCCATGACCGGGACGTGCTCGCCCAGCCTGGGCAGGATCCGGTTGCACAGCGCGCGGCCGTACGCCGCCGAGGCCGAGTACCACTCGTCGCGATCGCCGGGCGGCAGCAGGGCGACCCGAAAGGGCGGGACCTGACCGGCCTCGATCATCGCGCCGGCGTAGCGGGTGAGCGCGGCGAGCTCGTCGTACTCGGGGCCGTCGTGGGCGACCAACAGCGGCAGCTCGCCTTCGCACGGCGACCACACGCCGATTGCGAGGTCGCGGCCGAGCACGCGGATCGTCACCTGCTCGAGCTCGCCGTGCGCGGCGCGCTGCTCGAGCCAGGCCGGCGGGCGGTACCCGGGCGCGAGCAGCACCGACTTGTCCCCGAACGCCCCGGGGGCGCGTTCCGGGTTGCCCGGGTCGCACACGACCACGGTGTCGCCGTCGTGATCGCACAGCTCGAGCTGGTACTCGAGACGCCCGAGGCCGCTGTCGGGAAGATGCAGCACCCAGCCGCCGTCCTCACGGGCGAAATCGGGATCGGGGAGCGGCACGTCGGAGCGCAGCCGGACGCCCGCGAGGCGCTCCGCAGGGTCGTCGACGCGGAGGGTGCCGAACACGGCGCCGAAGGTAGCCGATAGCGTCCCCGCCATGAGCTATTCCGTGGTGCATGTGGACGATCTCGAGGGCGCGGGGCCCGGCGGAGCGGTCCGCTTCGTCCGCCGCGAGCTCCGCGTCGAGGCGTTCGGCATCAACTGGTTCGAGCTTCCGCCAAACGCGCAGGGTCACGAGCACAACGAGACCCGGTCGGACCAGGAGGAGGTGTCGGTCGTGATCAGTGGCAGCGGCCACTGGGTCATCGACGGAGACGAGGTCCCGCCGCGGGTCGATACTTTCCTGCGCTTCGATCCTGGCGCCACCCGCTGCCCGATCGCAGGCCCCGACGGCATGACGTTCGTTTCCGTGGGGGCCCGGCGCGGCTCGTACGAGCCTCGCGGCCCGTTCTAGGGGGCGAGTTCGAGCGTCATGTACGTGCTGTTCGGGCTGTCCCGGTAGTCGCCGAACGGCTCGCACCGCTCGAACCCGGCGCGCGCGTACAGAGAGCGCGCCGGCGCGAACGACGCCATCGACCCGGTCTCGAGGCTGAGGCGGCTGTACCCACGCTCGCGCGCCACCGCGATCAGGTGCTCGAGCATCATCCGGCCGAGCCCGCGCCCTCGCGCCGCTTCGGCGGTGTGCATCGACTTGATCTCAGCGTGGTGCGGGTCGAGCTGCTTGAGCGCACCGACGGCGAGGAGCGAACCGCCGGCCCGATAGCTGAAGAACGTCACCGCGGGGGCGAGCAAACCGTCGACGTCCATCGCGTGGGCATCCTCGGGCGGGGTCTGGGCTCGCGCGAACGTGAGATGCGTCGCGAGCAGCGCTCGCACGTCCTCGGCCCGCGGATCGTCGATGTCGATGTGACCATCGCTCACCCGGGGAAGTATCTTGGCCCCGACGATCATGGGCCTGCCGGGATGGATTGCGCACGCGGACTGGGGTGCGTCGGCCGCGAAGCGCGTGGTTGCCACCGCCGAGTTGCGGGGCGACGAGTACGTGGTGCACGCGCCGCGGCTGGTCGGAGGCGACGGCGAGCTGGTCGAGCGAATGCACGTGGCCCCCGGCCCCTTGCGGCCGGCGCTGCTCGGGTTCGACTTCCCGATCGGCCTGCCGCGGGCGTACGCGCAGCTCGCCGGGATCGACGAGTTCGGCCGTTGGGTTCGAGGGCTGGACCCGGCGGGCGAGTTCTTCGCGGTGTCTGAATGCGTGGCCGACGTCTCGGTTGCTCGGCCCTTCTTCCCGCGGCGCATCGCCCACAAGAGCCCAGGCATCAAGCGCGAGTTCCGTGCGGCGCTCGGCCTGTCGGCGTCGGGCGCGCTGCGGCGATGCGACCTCGCGCATTGCGGGCGCCGCGCCGCCTCGGAGATGTTCTGGGCGCTCGGGCCGAAGGCCGTCGGCAAGGCCACGGTGAGCGGATGGAGCGATTTCCTCTGGCCGGCGCTGGCCAACCCGGCCCGCCGCTACGCGATCTGGCCGTTCGACGGCGGGCTCAGGGAGCTGCTGGCGCGGTCCGACGCGGTGATCGTCGAGGCCTATCCGGCCGAGGCGTACCTCCAGCTCGGGCTGCGGATGGGTTCGCGCGGGACCGCCAAGACCTCGCGCGAGGACCGGAGCGCGGACGCGGCCCGGCTGCTCGACGATTGCCGGCGCATCGCGGTCCGGCCCGACCGGGACCTGGTCGCGGCGCTGCGCGACGGGTTCGGCTCGGGTCGCGACGGCGAGGACCGGTTCGATGCGACCGTCGGGCTGATCGCGATGATCGACACGGTTCGCCGGGCTGCCGAGCCAGAGCTCCCCGACGACCCGTCTGTGCGGCTTCTCGAGGGGTGGATGTTCGGCCGGCACGCGTCGTGTCCCGCGGGCTGAGCCGCCGGCGCGAACGTGCAGTGGGTGCGGCGCCGCGGCGCGACGGCGCGACGGCGGGACCGCGGCGGGACGGCGGGACCGCGGCGGGACGGCGGCGGGACGGCGAATGCAGCACCGCTTGGGTCATAAGCGCCCACTCGACACTCCGCCGGCGGCGAACGTGGATTCGAGCACGCATACGGGTCGTTTCGCCGATGTCGGCGGCGGACGTTCGTCGAGTGTGCTGTTGTGACAACCACCCCGGGGTGCGGACATTCTCGCGCCCGCACCTCAGCGTCCCGGGCAAGGGGCCGCCTCAGCTCGTCGAGACGGTCACGCTCGACATCACGACGGCCGGCGTCGGCGAGCCGTCCTGCGGCGGGTTCGTGGGGAGCGAGCCGATCTTCTCGACCACGCTGATCCCCGACACGACCTTGCCCAGCAGCGCGTAGTCGGGGGTGAGCCCCGCTGATTGGGTGACGTTGGGGGCGGTCACGATGAAGAACTGGCTGCCGGACGCCCCGGCCGGCTGGGTCTCTGTCTTGGCCATCGCGACGTCTCCGAGCACATACTGGGTGTTCTTGGGAGGAGCCTCGACGACCGTGTATCCGGGCCCGCCGGCGCCCGTGCCGGTCGGGTCCCCGCCCTGGATCACGAACCCGGCGGCCACGCGCTGAAACGTCAGCCCGTCGAAGAAGCCGCGCTTGACCAGCGAGTAGAACGACGCCGATGTCTTCGGTGACTGCGCCTCGTCCAGGGTGAACGCGAACGTCCCGCAGTTGGTGACGATCGTCACCGTGTAGGTCTTGTGTGGATCGAGCCGCAGATGGGGCGCGGACAGATGTCCGTTCGGCTTCGGCGCGGGCACCGACACCGTGCGGCACGCAGCCGAGGACGGCGCCGACGTGGCCGTGGACGACGCCGGCGCCGTGGACGACGCCGTCGTCGTGGACAACGCCGGCGCCGTGGGCGCGGCGCCGCTAGGCGCGGTGCTGGTCGACGCGCTGTGGCTCGCGCTGCTCCCGCAGCCGGCCGCGACGAGGGCGAGCGCGACAAGCGCGGCCGCGACGATCAGGCAGGCTCGGCGCACTGCCCACAAGCAAACCAGATCGCGTCATTGCGAGAGCCCGTAGGTCTGGGTGCCGAAGGCGCTTCTCTGGTGGGGCGCGTTGCCGGCAGCAGGTCCGACGACACTACTGCTGCCGCTGGCGCTGACCGGGCCACCGCCGCCGACGGCGCTCGCGCTACCGCCGCCAGAGCCGCTTGCGTTACCGCCGCCCGAGCCGCTTGCGCTACCGCCGCCAGAGCCGCTTGCGCTACCGGCGCAGGGCACCGCCCCGCACGGGCTGGCGTGGCCGAGGTCGAACGTCTGGTTGGTCGTGCCGGCGGCCGTCGTTATGTCGGCGGACTTGACGTTGGACGCTCCGGGCCACCAGGCGACGAACCAGCCGTTCGCAACCGTCGCCTGCACGTTCGTGCCGTCGCCGAGGACCAGCGTCACCGCATTCACGCCGGCGCCGCTGCGACCATCCGCAAACGAGTAGGCGCCGCCGGAGTTCGTCGCGTGCGAACTCGAGAGGAAGATGTGGCCGGCGGGCACGTCGATCGGCGCGCTGGTCGTGTTGCTGGATACCGAGGTGAACGACGGACCCTTGATGCAGGTCGCGCTGGAGTTGGCGTCCGCGTAGACCGCGAACGTGAACGGCCCCCGCGTGTCGGCCAGCTTCAGCGGCAGCCCCGCGACCGGCGACTGCGTCTGGCAGTCGGCGCTGGCGGCGGCGAGCTGGTCGGGCGCCGGCCGGCTTGGCGTCGGGGTCCAGCCGGCGAACGCATTCGACGCGCCGGCGCTTAGCGAGATCACGACCGCGACCGCGCCGGCGGTACCGGCGGCGGTGGCGAGCGCCCCGATCGCCACCGGCGGCCTCAGCCGCCGGGTGCGCGGGTGGTAGTCGAGATGAGTGAGGCGCGCGATGCTCGCCGTCGGGATTTGGGCCGCGCGCTCGCGGAGCGCCGCGCGCAGCTCGGTTTCGAGTTGGTCGGTCATGTTGGGATGCTCCTTGTGTCATTGGTCGTGCGCAGCGTCTGCTCGAGTCGCGCGAGTCCACGAGAAGCCGTGCTTTTCACTGTTCCGAGGGAACACTTCATGGCGGCCGCAACCTCGGCTTCGGGAAGGTCTAGGAAGTACCGGAGCACGAGCACCGTGCGCTGGCGCGGCGGCAGTGCCGCGAGCGCGCGCATCAACTCGTCTTGAGTGTCGATCGCACCCGACTCGCCTGGGTCGTAGCCGCGCTCGGAGGGCGACTCGCCGGTGAGCTCCTGCCGGCGCCGGCCGCGGCGATCGGCGCCGCTGAGCGCGAGGTTCACGAGAATCCGGCGCGCGTACGCCACCGGGTGCTCCATGCGGCGGACGCGGTGCCAGCGGCCGGCCACCTTGAGCAGCGTCTCCTGAACCAGGTCCTCGGCCTCGGGGAGGTCCCAGACGATCAGGTACGCGGTTCGGATGAGCGCGTCGGTGTTGTGCGCGACGAAGTTCTCGAACTTGGCTCGCCGATCGTCCATCTGCCCGGTTAAAGGGCCAGACGGCGGAAAAGGTTGAGTCCCGCCGAGCCGGACCCGTGCCGCTCCCGTCGAGTTGACGCGGAGGAGCCCGTTGGGCCGTGCGGGGTGACGATCCGACGCGTGCTTACGAGCGCGGACGCGGGCCCGGAAGCCGCCAGTAGCGCACGTCGGCGTCGGGGTCGTCGGGGGACGGACCGTAGCGGGCGCGCCAAAGAAGACAAATCCCGACAACCCCCACACACGCCAACGGAAGCGCGAGATATTCCACGTAGTCGCCGAGGACCACGATTAACACGACCGCCCCGATCAGCATCACCGGGAACAACCAGGGCAGCCACCATCTCTTCATGGCGACAGGGTACTCCGGCGTTGGCCCGGTTTCTAGAGTGCACCGTCCGTCGTACGTGCCAGGCGTGGCCTGAGTTCGATCGAACTCAGGCCACGTTAAGGCTTTGCTCGCAGTTGCCGAAAGTAGGAGTGAATCGAAGCGGGCCGCCCAGGCTGGAAGGGCCGCGCTCGCGGGTGAGCCTCGGCGCCTCACCGACCCGCCTCAATCATCCCTCTGTCAGCTCAGCCGATGTGGATCGCCTTCTCGAGCGCCTGAGCCAGGAGGGCCTGACCGGCGTAGCTCGGGTGGACTCCACAGCCGCCCGTCGACAGCTGCGTCAGCAGCCCGGCGGTACAGGGGTTGCCGCCGGAGTGGGCGTCCGCGGCTGCGAACTCATCGAAGGCGTCCGCGATCTCGACGTGGAACGGCTTGGCCGTGGTCGCGATGGTTGAGTTACCCAGTGCGGTGACCGAATCCAGCGCCGGGCTCGTCGAGTAGTAATTGACGAGCGCGATCTGCCCGCCGTAGTGCGCCTTGTTGCGGATCGCTGAGAGGATCGTCTTGTCGTTCTGGCTGACCGTCCCGATCACACCGGCCTGTTCGATCAGCGAGGCGCAGTGGTCAGCGGTGGTCTCCTCGCAGACGAACAGGTCGTTGGCGCCGATCATCAGCGACACCAAACGGACGTTCTTGTGCTTCTTCAGGTACGACACCGCGTAGTCGAGCTGCGAGCCGCTGTACTTGACGTGCAGCGGGGACATCGGCCGATACGAAGCGCCGCCGTTCGGGGAGTTCTCGCAGCCGTAGCTCTGCGCGGCGGTGTTGATGAAGCTCGAGGACGTTTCGCCGGGACAGGCCGCATTGGCAACGGTCAGGTGAAGCTCAGAGCCGAGATCCTCGGGATACCCGATGAAGCTCGAGGCGTCCGCGTAATTGGGGGCCGGAACGACCTGCTGCTCCTCGTATCCGAACACGACCGAGTCACCGAGCGCGAGGTAGCCGGATCCGGGCGTGACGGGCGTGTTGAACGTGATCTTCGGCGCCTTGGGCTTCTTCGCCAGCGCCGGGCCGCTCGCCAGCGCGAGACCGAGCGCCGCGCAGACCGTCAGAACTGCAAATTTGAGCGCACGCCGCGCAGTCGCGCGCGTGCCTCCTTGGAGACCTTCCATACCGTGTGTACTCCTTCCCCACGGGTCGGCGCTGCCCCGGCCTGGCCGCGCGGTGATTAGCGCCGACGGATGCTAGCCGGTGCGATCGCGGATGTGTCCCCCGTGTGAACTCATCGCGCAACCGCGTGATCGGATCCCCTCTACAATCCGGCGCGTCGCGACCGAGCTCTCGATCAACCGCAGGGACGAGTCCGGGGGTGTAGTGCTCGCGCTTTCTGGCGAGCTGGACGTGGTGTCCGCCCCAGCGCTCGAACAGCACCTCACCGAGGCGCTGTCGGAGCCCGGTGCCCACGTGACGCTCGACCTCAGCGACCTGCAGTTCGTCGACAGCGCCGGCGTCAGCGTGCTGATCAAGGCCAAGCAGGACGCCGAATCGAACGGGCGCACGCTTGTGCTCGGGCGGCCGACCGAGCAGGTCCATCGCGTGTTCGCCCTCATTGGGCTCGCCGACTGGCTGACGGGCTGAAACCCCTCCGCTGCCCCGTCTCCGAGGGCGGCCCCATCCTCTCCGACGCCGGAGCGTAGGGTTTGAGGCGGTGAATGCGGCTGGTTACAGCGAGCGCCCGGTCTCCTCGGCGCTGGCCTGCTGCACGTGGGAGCAGCGGGCGCCGGTCGCATGGGAGCAGCGGGTCGTGCCGGATGCGTGCGTCGACCTGATCTGGTCAGGCGAGCGGCTGACGATCGCCGGCCCGGACACGCGGGCCCGTTTGGTTGCACTCGCGCCAGGCACGCGTATCGTCGGCGTCCGCCTTCGCCCTGGCGCCGCCGGCGCCGTCCTCGGGCTGCCCGCGTCCGAGCTGCAGGACGAGACCCCCGACGCCGCCGACGTCATCGGTCGCGATTACGCCGATGCGCTGCTCGGCGCGCTCGTGGGCGTCGCCCGAGCGCGCCACGATGCGTCCCGCGCCGGCGCGCGCCAGCAGGCGCCCGGCCCCGGCAACGACCCCCACGCGATTCTGCTGGCCGCGATCGAGGGGCGCGCCGGATCGAGTCCCGATCCGCTCGTCCGCGCGGCGGTGGCGGCGCTCGACCGTCCGCACGCCCGGGTCGCGGCCGTCGCCGCCGAGCTCGGGGTGAGCGCTCGGCAGCTCCAGCGCCGCGTCACCGATGCGGTGGGCTACGGGCCGAAGACGCTGGCGCGCGTGCTGCGCCTCCGCCGCCTCCAGGCCCTGCCGGCGGCGCCGCTGGTAGAGCTGGCGCTCGAGGCCGGGTACGCCGACCAGGCCCACATGACCTCCGAGGTCACGCACCTCGCCGGCATCTCGCCTGTCCGATTCCTCAAAGACCGGACCCCGACCGCCCCCTAGCCTCTGGCGCATGCCGGTCGATCGCGCCGCCGCCGAAACGTTCATCTGGTCAGCCGCTCGCCTCGTGGACCGCCATCGCTACGCGATGCTGTTCGAGGGCGTGAGCGCGGACCCGGTCCTCGCCGCGCTGAGCGGTTACCGGAACCTAGACGGCGGATTCGGCCACGCGCTCGAGCCGGACCTGCGCTGCCCCGGCAGCCAGCCCGCCGCGACGCTGTATGCGCTGGAGATGCTGCACGAGGCCGGGCGGCTCGACTCCGACTTGGCGCTCGGGGCACGCGCGTGGATCGCATCGATCGCCGCGGCGGACGGCGGCATTCCGAATGCGCTCCCCGGCTTCGAGCCTTATCCGCACTCGCCGTGGTGGTCGGCGGCGCCGGGATCGTTCCTGACGTTCGCGCTGGCCGCGGTCCTCCACGCCGGCGGGACGAGCGGCGACGAGTGGCTCGAGCGCGCCACCGAATGGTGCTGGCGCGAGGTCGATCGCGCCCCGAGGCCTGCCGGCTACTGGCTCAAGTTCGCGTGCGCGTTTCTCGATGCCGTGCGCGACGAGGACCGCGCGCACGCCGCGATCGCGTCGCTGAAGTCGCGCGTCGACCCGGGCGCGCTCGCGCCGGCGGGCGGCACCGAGGGCGAGACGCTTCGCCCCCTCGACCTCTCACCCCGGCCGGGCAGCCGCAGCCGCTCGCTCGTGAGCCACGACGCGGTCGAGGCTCATCTCGACGCGGTCGAGGCCGAGCAGCGGGAGGACGGCGGCTGGATGTTCGACTGGCTCGCCTGGTCGCCTGAGCAGACGACCGCGTGGCGGGGGATCGTCACGATCCGCGCGCTGACGTGGCTCGGCGACAACGGCCGTTCGCTGTAGCGGCTCCCGCGCAGACATCCGCCTCAGGCGCCGGCGCCGGCATAGAACCGCGTCGTCCGCTCCGCCGCCGCCCGCGAACCGGCCGGATCGCCGCCGGCCTCGATCGCGGCTTCGCACCAGCGCCGGCTGCTGAGCGACATGAACCGCCGCCCCTCCTCGGACGCCGCCCACGCCGCGGCCGCCGCTGGATCCACCGCAGCCCCCGAAGCGAAGTGGCGCGCGAGTCCGAGCAGGGCGAGTTCCCACCCGACCCCGACGGCGCCCGGCCCGAACTGCGCCCAGTGCTCGTCGTCGCCCGGCGCGATGTGCTCGAGCTCGAACCGCGTCCGCCCGCCGCCCAGATCGGACAACCGCAGCTCGATCCAGCTGACGTTGCCTCCGAATTCCCAGGTCGCGGCGAAGCCGTGCGGCGGGTCGCACCGCTCAATCTCGCCGCCCGCGTTTCCCTCGAGCTGGTACCGGCCGCCGGCGCCCAGCTCGCCGGACACCGGGAGGAACCAGCGCGGTATCCGCTCGGGATTCGTGCATGCGTCCCACACGTCTTCGAGCGCCGCGTCATACGTGCGCGAAATGACGACGGTCCGGGCCTCGCCGGCGTCGAACGTCCGGCTCCCGACGCGCCGCTCCACACAGTTGATCTCCTCGACGACTTCGATCACGATCACCCGCCTCTCCTCGATCCCTGGTGTCTGCGCGCGTTAGACGCGCCGCCGGCGCTTGCCGCGGGCGAGCTCGGTCTCGAGCGCGTCGAGATGGGGCGCCCAGAACTGGCGGAACCGGTCGAGCCAGACGTCCACCTCCCGCAGCGGCTCGGCGCTCACTGCATACAGCCGGCGCGCTCCCTCGGGACGCACGGACGCGAAGCCGGACTCCCTCAGCACTCGCAAATGGGCGGAGACCCCGGGTTGCGAGATGCCGAACTCGTGCTGGATCACGGCGCAGACCTCGCCCGAGGCGAGCTCGCCATCCGCCAGCAGCTCGAGGATCCGGCGCCGCACCGGGTCGCCTAATACGTCAAAGGCGTGCATCTACACGCGAATCCTATCAGCCGCTCTTTATATAAATCAAGCTCGAAGCTCAGAGAAGAGCTCTCGTCCTACGCGTGATCGAACGCGAGCGTGCGGTTCAAGAAATCGTGCTCGGCGGCCAGCGCCACGTCGGCGACGGTCATCGGCAGCGAGACGAACCCGTGCGGCGCCTCGGGCCAGATCCGCAGCTCGGTCACGTGACCCGCCGTTCGCCACCGCGCCTCCATGAACAGCGTGTCGTCGATCAGCGGATCCGCCGTCCCGATCGTGAAGATCGCTGGGGGCATGCTCGCCAGGTCGGCGAACAGCGGCGAGATGTCGGGGACCCGACGCTGCTCGCGGTTGAGGCCGGGCAGGAACTGGTCGCCGAACCAGACCATGATCGGTCCGGACAGCACGAGGTTGCGATCGCCCCACAACCGCTGGCTCGGCGACATCGACAGATCGAACCCTCCGTACTGGAACACCGCTGCGCCGAACGCATTCGTGATCCCGTGCCGGTCGCGGAGACGCAACAGCGTGCAGGCGGCCAGGTGCGCTCCCGCCGAATCGCCCCCGACCGCGCGCGGACCGCCGGCGCCCACGACGGAACGACCCTCGTCCCCGAGCAACCACAGCACGGCGGCCTCGCAGTCGTCGGGCCCGGCCGGATATGGATTCTCGGGCGCGAGCCGGTAGTTGACGCTGACCGCGGTCAGGCCGGTGTCGCGTGCCAGCCGCTGGAGGCGGACATCCTGCCCGTCACTCTCCCCGAGCGTCCACCCGCCACCGTGAAAGTGCAGGAAGGTCCCCCGCGCCTCGCGCTCCTGCGGCGCGATGATCCGGAGCGAGATCGGACCTCCCGGACCGTCGATGTCGACGTCGCGGGCTTCCGGCACAAACACGGGCGCGGGAAAGATCCCGCGGCCTTCCCGGCGGGCACGGCGGCTCTCCTCGGGCGGCACCGTGTTGACAGCGGGTATCGTCGCCAGCAGCCGCTCGAGCTCGTCGTTGAAGGCGCGCGTGTCGGCCAGCAGCGTGTCCGGATCGGGGGTCGTCATCGGTTGGCTCTCCTCACGGTCGTTTTGCTCGTGTCCCGGGCTGACGGCGAAAGCGAGAGGCGGAGAATGCCAGCCGGGCACGCTCGCAGCTGTGACATCGTGGGGCTGTGAGGCGCGTGGTCACGATCGGGGTTTACGGCTGGGATCTGAGCAGCTTCCTCGAAGCGCTGGCCGCCGCCGACGTGCGGCTGCTGATCGACGTCCGCCAGCGGCGCGGCGTCCGCGGCCGCGAGTACGCCTGGGCGAACTCAGCCCGGCTCCAAGATGCCCTGGCCGGCGCGGGCGTGGCCTACGAGCACCACAAGGAACTCGCCCCGACGACCGAGCTCCGGCACGTTCAGTACGCCGAGGACGCGCGTCGGGGCGAGGGCAAGCGGTCGCGGACGGTGCTGGCGCCGGAGTACGCGACCCGTTACACACGCGAGATCCTCGACCGGGCACCGCTCGACCCGGTCGCCGGGGAGCTGCCCGCAAACGGCGCAGCGGCGCTGTTCTGCGTCGAGCGCGATCCCGACGCCTGCCACCGGTCGATCATCGCCGAGCGGCTCGCGGCCGAGCACGGCGTTGCCGTGAGCCATCTGCGCCCATGAACCGAAAGGAGACTCCCACGTGCTTCTCGACGGCAAGAACGCAATTATCTACGGCGCCGGCGGCTCGATCGGCGGGGCCGTCGCGCGTGTGTTTGCGCGCGAGGGCGCGAAGGTGCATCTGGCCGGGCGAACGGTGGAGACGCTCGAGGCGGTGGCCGGCGAGATTCGCGGCACCGGCGGCGAGGCGGAGACCGCGCAGGTGGATGCGCTTGACCCGGATGCGGTCGACGAGCACGCCGACGCGGTCTGGGCAAAGGACGGCCGCCTCGACATCTCTTTCTGCCTGATCTCCCAGGGGGACGTGCAGGGCACGCCGCTCAACGAGATGACGGTCGAGGACTTCATGCAGCCCGTGGTCCGGACCGTCAAGGCGATGTTCATTACCTCGCGCGCGGCCGCGCGACACATGATCAGGCAGAGGTCCGGGGTGATCCTCGCGTTCGGCGGCTACGGGCCGCCGACGGCGAAGCTCGGCGGCCTCCAGGTCGCGTTCGGCGCGGTCGAGTCGCTGCGGCGAAGCCTCTCGCGGGAGCTCGGCCAGTACGGCATCCGCGTCCTCACGCTCCAGACCGGCGGCATCCCCGAGTCGATTCCGGAGGGGCCCGAATGGCGCCAGGCGATCACCGAGCAGATCGTCCGCCGAACCATGCTCGGGCGAGCCGCGACGCTCGATGATGTCGGGAATGCGGCCGTGATCGCGGCTTCGGACTACGCGCGCACGATGACCGCCACCGCGCTCAACATCACCTGCGGCGCGGTCCCGGACTGAGAAGCCTCACGCACCGGGTGTAGCTCCCAATCGCAATCCCCTTGACATTCGGGAGACTTGACGACTACGTTTTCACAGTTCGCCTGTAGAAGGATTGTTCGTATGTCGAACAATCCTCTCGTCTGGAGGAACCATTCAAGCCGGTCGCCCAGCTGTGATGCAGCCCCGACGGCTCGGGCTGAGATGCTCGCCGTCGAAACATTACGGCTGGGCGCCGCGCTCTCACTTGTGACGGGCTGAGCGAAACGGCGTGGGGCGTCGGCGCTGCCCGCACCCGCGGCGGGCGGCGCCGGACGATCGGCGACCACGGACGATCCGCGACCACGGACGATCCGCGACCACGACCGTTCCGCGACCACGACCGCTCCGCGACAACGACCGCTCCGCGACAAGACGCCGCCGATACAGTCGTCCGATGCTCGACCTCGACTCGTATCTCGCCCGCATCGGCGTGGGCGGACGGCCGGCCCTCGACCAGCTGCATCAGGCGCACGTCACGTCGATCCCGTTCGAGAACCTCGATCCCCGCCGCGGCATCCAGGTTTCGCTCGAGCTCGACGACCTCGAGCGGAAGCTCGTCTCCGACCGCCGTGGCGGTTACTGCTTCGAGCAGAATCTCCTGTTGAAGGCGGCGCTCGAGGGACTCGGCGCCGAGGTCGAGATGTACCTCGCGCGCGTGCGCGTCGGCTCCCCCCACGGCACCGCGCGGCCCCGGACCCACCTGCTGCTGGGAGTCCAGGCCGCCGGAACGCGATGGCACGCCGACGTCGGCTTCGGTCACGGCACCTTGCGCGAGCCGATCCCGTTCGGCCCAGGTGGCGAGTACGAGCAAGCGGGCTGGCGCCACCGCGTCGTCGAGGACGGCCGCGAGCTAGTCCTGCAGTCGCTCGATCAGAGCGGAGAGTGGGTCGACCTGTACGGGTTCGTTCCCGAGCCGGTTCCGCTGATCGACGTGGTGACCAGCAACTGGTACACGTGCACGTATCCGCACTCGCCGTTCGTCACCGGACTGATCGTCAGCGTCCAGCGACCCGACGGCACGCGCGAGTCGTTGAGCGACTGGAACGGAGGTCCGTCGCTCACCGAGGAGACGCCGACCGCCGCCAACGTGACCGACGTCGAGCGGGACGAGATCCCGAGCTTGGTCGCGACCCGCTTCGGCCTCGAGGCAACGCTTGTCTGACGACGGCTTGACAGTTGCCGTCACGGGCCCCACGGGAACGTTCGGCTTCGGGCTGATCCCGCTCCTGGAGAACGATCCTCGGATCGCCCGTATCGTCGGCATCGCACGCCGCCCGTTCGACCCGTCCGAGCACGGCTGGAGCAAGATGGAATACCGGCAGGGCGACGTCCGCGATCCCGAGGCGCTGCGGGCCGCGTTCGAACAGGCCGACGCTGTCGTCCACCTCGCGTTCATGATCACCGGCACGGCGTCCCGCGACACGATCCGCGCGATCAACGTCGAGGGCACACTGAACGCGTTCGGAGCGGCGGCCGCCTCCGGCGCCGGCCGGTTCGTGTACGCCTCCTCGGTCGCCGCCTACGGGTTCCACCCCGACAACCCCGTCGGCATGACCGAGGAATGGCCGACCCGCCCGGCGGCCCGGTTGTTCTACGCGCAGGAGAAGGCGGAGCTCGAGCACCTGCTGCACGAGCAGGCCGACGCGCACCCCGACGTCGCCCTGTACCTGCTCCGACCGCCGATCGTGCTCGGGCCGCACGCGGTCGGCGCCAAGGACGCTCTCCCGGCGCCGGTGGCAGCGATCGCACAGCAGGCGCTGGACCTCGCCGGCCGTCTGCCGCTGCCGATTCCGGTCCCGATCCCCGATCTGCCGATGCAGTTCATCCACGAGGACGACGTCGGCCAGGCGCTGCTCAAATGCGTTGTGGCCGACGGGCCTCCGGGCGCGTACAACATCGCCGGCGACGGCATCGTGACCGCCGCCGACGTCGTGCGCGAGCTCGGCTTCACCCCGATCACGGTGCCTGCCGGCATCGCGCAGGGTGCCGCCCGCGCGGCCGCGTCGGTTCCGTTTCCGTCCTTCGCCCCTCCCGTCGCCGAGTGGGTCGAGGCGGCGAGGCACCCCGCGATCATGGACACGAGCAAGGCCAAGCGAGAGCTCGGCTGGGAACCGAGGTACACCGGGCTCGAGGCGCTGCGCGAGACCCTGCGGCGCTAACGCCCGAGCCAGGCCGACACGACGACCCCGGCGTCGAACGGTATGTCGACCGTCACGTAGCCGCTACCAGGCGCGTGCATGCGCTCGAGGTAGCTCACCTGATCGGGATCGTCCGAGCTCAGGTCGGCGATCACCAATGCCCCCGGCGACAGCCGCGGCCGGAGCATGTCGACGACCGGCTCGTACAGGTTGTTCCAGCCGTCGAGGAACAACAGATCGACCTCGGGGACGTCCTGCAGCGTGGTCAGAGCGTCACCCACCCGCATCTCGACCAGATCGTCCAGCCCCGCCTCGGCCAGATTCCGCTCAGCGGCCGCGACCTTGTCCGGTTCGAGCTCGGTGGTGATCACTCGCCCGGAGCCGACATCCCGGACGGCCGCCGCGAGATGGATCGTCGAGTAGCCGTGCGACGCGCCGAACTCGACGATCGTGCGTGGGCGGCGCGCGAGCACGAGCACGCACAGCAGATCCCCGACCTCCGGCGTGATCGAGAGCGGGGCACCGCCGTACATCTCCGACCGCTCCGCGCCCCACACCCGACGGCCGAGCTCGCGTTCGCGATCTAGCACGCGCTCCTTCGCCGGCGGGTCCTCCACCTCGCCGAGCCGCCGCAGCTCGGCGAGGACGCGCGCGACCTGCTCGCTCCGAAGCGTCGGGCTGCTACTCGGGTAGTCGGCGGCGCCTGACGGCGGCGCCTTATTGGAAGATTTCAGTCGTGCAGTCCCCGCCGGGGAGGTGGATCTCGTGCGGCCGCGCTCCGTCGGCCTGCTCGTGGAAGTCAACGAAGAAGTCGGGATCGAGCGCGTACGTTCCGTCGGGCTGGCGGTCGAGCTTCGTCAGCCACCCCTTGATCCCGGGATAGAACTGGTTGTCCCAGGTCGAGAACAGAGAGTTGGTGACGTACACCCGGTCGCCGTCGAGCGAGTTCTGGATCATCTGCGGACCGCCGTTGAGCGCGCCCGGCGCCTTCGGATGCCCGCCGTCACGCCCGAGCAACCCGCCCAGCCACACCCGCGAGCGCAGCACCGGGTTAGCCGGATCGGACACGTCGTAATGACGGACATCGCCGTGCAGCCAATTCGAGAAGAACAGATCCTTATCGTCCAGCGACAACACCAGATCGGTGATCAGGCCCGGAACCCCACCCTCCAACGGCCACCCCTCAAGCTCCTCGTTAGCCACATCGATCGCCTTCGACACCCCCCAACTCCCGTTCTCGCGACCGAAATGGATGATGTTGCTCGACAACGTCGCACCCACGAACCCCCGCGCCGAGTCCGGATCGTGCTGCCACCGGATCTCCAACGGAATCCACCCCTCCTCCCCCAGATCGATCGTCTGCACCTTCGCCCGCCGCTCCAGATCCCAGAAGTGCAGCCTCCGCCCGTACTTCCCCGCCGCCACATCAGCCGGATTGAACCCGTCCAGAAACGTGTTCGGCGCCGCCCACTCACTCGAGACCAGCGCGTTCTGCCGCGGCTGATACCAGAAGTCGTACATGAACTCCAGGCCGCCCGCGTCACGCTCCCACCGCTCCGCAACCGAGAAATCACGCGCATCAAGCACCGCAAAACCACCCGGCGTGTTCCCATCCGCGTCCCCGAGCATCGAAATCGTCACGATGTCCCCCGGCATGCAATGCACCGTATGCGGCGCGCTCAACCCCAGCTTCTCCCTGACCTCCTCCCCCTCGATCACATCCCTGATCCGCGGCGCCCGCGGATCAGAAATATCCACGATATGCAGCCGCGAAGAACGCATACCCGGAACGATCATCGTGTCCCGCCGCAGCTGCGAATGACACGCCGACGAACACGCATTCCACCCAAAATGATGCAACTCATCGCCAACATTCGGCATCTCCGTCCGATACACAATCTGCCCAAAGCTCGACGACCCCGAATCCACATCAACCACCGCGATGAAATCCGGCCGATCGATCCCCGTCCCCTCATACAAACAAGCCACATACACAAACTTCTCCGCAGGCTGCTCCCGAGCCACCGCCGGCGACGCGTAACCCGGCCCGGCGTGCTCGTGACCCTCGTGTGCGTGCGCGCTCATGGACGGCTCCTTCTGTTCGGTCAGTGCCTTACAACCGCAGCGTAGTCGAGCCCCAAGCTTACGGGCTCGAGAATCCCAACAATTTTTATAGAGATTATCTGAGGACGGTTGACCATAAGCGGCAGAATCGCCATTGCCACACCGTCAAGACCCGGCGCCCGCCCGCGGCGGGCCGGACCGCCGCGGGCGGGACACGAGGGGACTCGGGGGCTGCGGGGTTCAGGGCGTCCGGACGGTGTGCGCGACCACCCACGTCCGCTGCGGTGCCTGCACGACCGCCACGCGCTGTCCGGCGGTGAGCGCCGACAGCGTCGACGCCTTGCGGTTGTCGCGCACTTTCGCGCTCGACGGGATCGTAAGCGTCACGGTCTTGTAGGTGGCCTTCTTCGTCCCCTCGCGAATCGCCAGCTGCTGACCGTTCACCGACTGCACGAAGCCCCGGTCGACGATCACATTGACGAAGCCGCTCTTCGTGGCCACGACCACATTGGCGTGCACGGCCCGGCGCTCGAGCGCGCGGGCGCCGGCGCCGCGGACCCGAGCCGCCTTCGCGGTCGTCGATGACGTCGTCGTCGGAGCGCTGCTGGCCGCGCCGGCCGTGGCGATCGCGCTCCCGGCGGCGCCGATCGCCACGCACGCCGCCGCGACCGTGACGAGCTTCAAGTGTTTACGCAGGTATGTCACTTCAGAACCTCCCGTGTTCGAATGGATACCGACACGCTCGCAGACGCCTGCAAGGTGACGGTCAGGTAAAGGTCAGCTGCGTGTAAAAAGTGCGGCGCCGAGGTCGCGCTGCGCCCCTACGATTTCCCCATGCAGGCCACGATCCTGGTCGTCGAGGACGAGCCGAACATCGGCGCGCTCGTGTGCACCTACCTCCGGCGCGAGGGTCACGAGGTGCTGTGGGTGCGTCGCGGTGAGGACGCGCTCGTCGAGCTTCGCCGCCATCCGGTCAAGCTCGTGCTGCTCGACATACGGCTGCCCGGGATCGACGGCTTCGAGGTCTGCCGCAGGATCGGCGGGACCGTCCCGGTGATCATGCTGACCGCGCGTGACGAGGAGGCCGACCGCGTCGCGGGCCTGGAGCTGGGCGCGGACGACTACGTCTCCAAGCCGTTCTCCCCGCGCGAGCTGGTGGCCCGGGTCAAGGCCGTGTTGCGGCGGGCGGCTGCGCCGGCGCAGCCGGGCGACGTCATACACATCGGGCCCGTCACGGTCGCCCGCGCCGCTCGGGAGGTGCACGTCGACGGCCGCAAGGTGGTCCTCACCCAGCGTGAGTTCGATCTGCTCGACTACCTCGTGCGGCGTGCCGGTCAGGTGGTGACGCGCGACGAGCTGCTCGAGTCGGTGTGGGGTTTCGTCTCTCCGGGCGAGACGCGGACGGTCGAGGTCCACGTCGCGCAGCTGCGCAAGAAGCTGGGTCACCCGGATCTGATCGAGACCGTGCGGGGCCTCGGCTACAAGGCGGCCCAGCCCGCATGAAACTTCAGCGCCGGGTCCTCGGCTACCTTGCGGCGGCGGCGATCGCGTCCTGTGTGCTGACCGTCGGCGTCGGGGTGGTGTTGGTCAGGCATCAGATCGCCAAGCAGCGGCTGTCAACGCTCGAGGCACAGGCCAATCTCGTGGCCGCGGTCGGCGGCGCGCCCGGTGCGCTCACGCCCGGCGATCACGTCTACCGGGTCGGCAGCGGCCGGCCGCGGCGGCTCGGGCCACGAGCACAGGCCGTCGTGCTCGACGCGCTCCCGTCCGCGGACGCCGACCAGGGGACGATCGACGTCGCCGGCCGATCGCTGATCTACGCGGCGCGCCCGACGCCGGCCGGGAAGATCGTGCTCATCCGCCCCGCCAACATCGCCTTCGCGGAGTGGCGGCCGTTCATGGGGAGCCTGCTGCTGGCCGGACTCGGCGGGGTGCTGCTGGCGGTCGTGCTCTCCTACCTGCTCGCCCGACGCCTCACGCGCCCAATCGCCGAGCTGTCCGCCGCGACCCGCCGGCTGGCGGCCGGCGAGCAGGACGTCGCGGTACCGGTCCGGGGCGAAGACGAGCTCGCCGAGCTTGGAGCGTCATTCAACGAGATGTCGGGCGAGCTGTCCCGCGCCCGCGAGGCGCAGGGCCGGTTCCTCGAGTCGGTCAGCCACGAGCTGCGGACCCCTTTGACCTCGATCAGCGGCTACTCCGAGGCGCTCGGGGAACAGGCCGTCACGCCCACCGAAGCGGCGCGGGTGATCGGCAGCGAGGCCGATCGCCTGGAACGGCTGGTCGCGGATCTGCTCGACCTGGCACGCTTCGGCCGTTCGGACTTCTCGGTTGCCCGCGAGCCGGTCGACCTCGCCGGCGTCGTCGAGCAGTCGGTGCAGCGCCATCTCCGCCGAGCGCGGGACATAGGCGTGGAGCTGTCCGGCGCGGGAGCGGCCGAGACCTGGGTCCTCGGCGACCACGACCGGATCCTCCAGGCGGTCTCGAACCTGATCGAGAATGCCTTGCGGATCACCCCCGCGGGCGGCTCGGTCACCGTCGACGCCGGCCCCGGTCAGATCAGCGTGCGCGACACGGGACCCGGGCTCGACCCCGAGGACATCCCCCGAGCCTTCGAGCGCTTCTACCTGCACGGGCGCTATCGAAGCGAGCGGCCGGTCGGCTCCGGCCTCGGTCTCGCGATCGTGCAGGAGCTGATCTGCGCCATGGGCGGAACCGTCGAAGTCTCGACGCCGCCGGGTGGCGGCGCCGAGTTCAAGATCCGGCTGCCGTTTATACCGGCACGCTCCGCTCTGCCAGATGCTGTCCGACCTTCCGCTTGACCCGCTGGAGCGCGTTGTCCACGGTCTTGCAGTCGCACCCGATCCGCCGGCCGACCTCCTCGTAGGAGTGACCGTCGAGGTACAGGGCGAGCACGCGGGACTCGAGCTCTGACAGCGCGGTCGAGATGCACGCCACCAACGCCCGCAGCTCCTCTGAAGAGATCACCTGGTTGACCGGGTCGTGGACCGGCGATCCGGGGATGATCTCGTCGAGCGTCGGCTCGCCGTCGGCCGCGGCGGCCGGCGAGCTCGAGAACGACACGTACTGATTGAGCGGCGAGTGCTTGTTCCGGGTGGCCGTCTTCACGGCGGTGATGATCTGGCGCGTGATGCAGAGCTCTGCGAAGTTGCGGAAGCTCGACTCTCGGTCGGTTCGGTAGTCGCGCACGGCCTTGTACAGGCCGACGAGGCCTTCCTGGATGAGGTCGTCGGCGTCTCCGCCGGCCAGGAAGTACGAGGAGGCCTTCAGGCGGACGAAACCGTAGTAGCGGCGGACGATGCAGTCGTACGCAACCGGGTTTCCCTGCTTGGCAAGGGCGATCAGATAGCCATCCTCAACTTGAAGTTGAGGGTGAGAATACGGGGACAGCCGTGCCACGAATTCCCCCTTCTCGACCCCTTCGAGGGATCGGTCAGAAGTCGTGGCGCACTACCTCCCCTGGCGCCGGATGTGCATTGAGTTGAGGCGCTACCGACGTCCGGCGCACCCTTCACAGCGGGTAAGGCTAAAGCTTTACTCTACCGTTACTCTCCCGGCGCGAGCTTGACATAGCACCGCGCGGATGTCAAGCGGCTTCGGTGACGTCTCCCTCGGGTGACCTGCGTTCCGTCCTGGATCGTCGGCCCACTGGATCGAACGCGAGTCACCCGAGCGGGACATTCACCTGCGCAGCTATGGCGAGCGAGGCGGAGCTTCCGGCGGTTACGCAGCCGGTAACAACTCAGGCCCGTCGGGGCCGTCGCGGACCTCCCAGCCGTGCGAGCGGATCTCGTCGCGCAGCCGGTCGGCCTCGGCGTAATCCCGCTCCGCGCGGGCGCTTTCTCGTGCCGCGGAGAGCTCGACGACCTCGGCCGGGGCGTCGACCGTGGCGACGTCGAGCAGGTTGTCGAGCGCGAGCACGCCGAGCATCTCGCGCAGATCGGCGCGGCCGGAGCCGGGCTCGCCGCGGTTGGCCTCCCGCACCCACTCGAACACGGCCGCGAGCGCCGCCGGCGTGTTGAAGTCGTCGGCGAGGACGTCGAAGAACCGCTCGCGCAACGGCGCCGACCAGGCCGGCGAGGGCCCGGCGGCGAGCCGGCGAGCCGCCTCGGCGATCCGCTCGACCCGAGCGTGGGCCTCGGCGAGGCGCTCGTCGTCGAACTCGACCGGCTGGCGGTAGTGCCCGCCGCAGAAGTACATGAGCAGCGCATCGCGCCCGTAGGCGTCGAGCGCCTGGTGGAGCAGGAAGATGTTGCCCACCGACTTGGACATCTTGGCCTGGTCGAGCCTGACCATCCCGTTGTGGACCCACAATTTGGCCAGCGGCGCGCCGTGGGCGGCGCATGTCTGCGCCGCCTCGTTCTCGTGGTGGGGGAAGATCAGGTCCACGCCACCGCCGTGGATCTCGAAGCCGATGCCGAGCAACTGCTCGGCCATCGCCGAGCACTCGATGTGCCATCCCGGCCTGCCCCGCCCCCACGGCGCATCCCAGGCCGTGTCCTCGCCGGGCTTGTGCGCCTTCCAGAGCGCGAAGTCGGCCGGGTCGCGCTTGCGCTCGGCGCCCTCGACGCCCTCGCCTTGGTCCATCTCGTCGACGTCGCGGTGCGACAGCTCGCCGTATTCCGGGTAACTGCGCACCGAGAAGTAGACGTCGCCGTCCACCGCATAGGCATGACCGCGCTCGATCAAGTCCCCGATCAGCTCGACGATCTCCGCCATCGTCTCGCTGGCTCGCGGCTCGTGGTCGGGCCGGCCCAGGCCGAGACGGTCGGTGTCGGCGATGTAGGCGTCGGTCATCTCGCGCGCCAGCTGCTCGCTCCCCACCCCTGCGGTCAGGGCGGCGGCGTAAATCTTGTCGTTCACGTCCGTTATGTTTGCAACGAATGTGACTTTGTAGCCCTCATGGACAAACAGGCGAGCCATCAGCGAAAAGACGACGTAGGGCCGAGCGTTTCCCACGTGGATCCGGCCGTACACGGTCGGGCCACAGGCGTAGATCCGAACCACGCCATCGGCGTTCGGCTCCACCGGAAGCACCTGGCCGGTGCGCGTGTCATGCAGGCGAATCGTTCTCCGCACAGTCCGGCAACCCTAGCGCCAGCGGGCGCGTCCGGCCGGGCGGCTCGGTAGGGTGGCGGAGTGGCGGGGAGACCGTCAGCAAACGAGCGACTGATCGCTGTCGAGCGGGCGTTTCGGTCGCTCCCCGACCGTTATCTCGGCGCCGATCCGGGCTTCGACGCCACGTACAACATCACGTTGTGTGATCTCGGTCACACCTGGGAGGTGCGCTGCACGACCGGTGCCGCCCGAGTTCGCAAGGGCGGGTCTCGTCGGAACCCCGACGTGACGATCTCCACCGATGCCGGGACTTGGCTACGGCTGCGCCGCGGTGAGCTGTCGGGCATCGACGCGTTTCAGCAGCGTCTGCTGGGCGTGCGCGGCAATCTCGACTATGCGATCGCGTTCGAAGGGATGTTCCGGCTGGTGGGCGGCCGCCCGCCGCTGCTGGAGATCCACGACATCCCCGTCGGCCGCCATCGCGTATCGACGCTGACGATGGGCCGCGGGCCCGACGTGCTCCTGCTCCACGGCCTCGGTGGGACGCGGGCCTCGCTGTTCGAGACGGCCGCGGCGCTGAGCCGCTCCTACCGCGTGCACGCGCCCGACCTCCCGGGCTTCGGCTCCTCCTCCAAGCCGGCGCTCGGCGGCTACAACGCGCGCTGGTTCGCCGAGATCATGTTCGGGCTGATGGATCAGCTCGAGATCCAGGGCGCCCACGTCGTCGGCAATTCGATGGGCGGGCGCGTGGCGGTCGAGATGGGCCTGACTGCGCCCGACCGGATCGGCGCGCTCGGACTGCTGTGTCCGGCGGTGGCGTGGATCAAGCGCGGGCTTCACCCGTTCGTGCGCCTGCTCCGGCCCGAGTTCGGACTGCTCCCGCACACGTTCCGCCGGTCCGTCGTCGCGTCGCAGTTCTGGAGCATGTTCCACGACCGCGACCTCATCGATCCCGCCGTCGCTGACCTCGTGGTCGACGAGTTCCTGCGCATCTACCACACCGCCGGCGCCCGCTACGCGCTGCTGGCGAGCGCGCGCAACATCTATCTCGAGGCGCCGTTCGGACGCCACGGGTTCTACCGCCGGCTGGCCGACCTGCGCCCACCGGCGCTATTCGTATGGGGCAGCCACGATCGGCTCGTGCCGCCGGCGTTCTCGCCCCACGTGCGCAAATGGCTGCCGCAGGCCGAGCAGGTGACGATCGACGGGTGCGGCCACGTACCGCAGGTCGAGCGCGCGGAGGAGACGAACGAGCTGCTGCTGAACTTCTTCAGCCAGGCGCAGCTCGCGCCGGCAATCGCCAACGGGGGATACCGAGCGGACGCCGAGGCCGCCTGACGCCCCCGATCCATGGCCCAAGCCGACACGACCAGGTCCTCCCGTCGCAACGGTCACGAGCCGGCCGCGGCGGTCGACGATCCCGGCGCCTCGCCGCCGCGGTCGTCTTCGCTCGTCGACAAGGCGTGGCGTGGGGTCGCCGGCATCGTCCAGCGGCGGATCCCCCGCGCCGACCTCGATGATCGCGACCCCGACTACATCCGCGAGCAGCTCCCGCTGTTATGGCTGTTCTCGAGCATCTGGTTCAGGGGCGAGGTGCGCGGGCTCGGCAACATCCCCGACGAGGGCCCGGTGCTGCTCGTCGGCAACCACTCAGGCGGGAACATGATTCCCGACACGATGGTGTTCACGGTTGCGTTCAGCACCTACTTCGGGGTCGAGCGGGCTTTCTACCAGCTCGCCCACAACCTCGTCCTGTCGATACCCGGACTGAGCTGGCTGCCGAAGTTCGGCACGGTCGCCGCATCTCCGAACAACGCGCGCAAAGCGCTCTCCGCGGGGGCGGCGCTGCTCGTCTACCCGGGCGGCGACTACGAGGTCCATCGGCCGAGCTGGCAGGGCAACCGGGTCGACTTCGCCGGGCGCAAGGGGTTCATCCGCCTCGCGCTCGAGCAGGAGGTCCCGATCGTCCCCGTGGTCGCGGTCGGCGGCCAGGAGACCGCGCTGTTCCTGACCCGCGGCGAGCGCCTGGCCCGGCTGCTCGCGCTCGATCGCCTGCTGCGCCTCAAGGTGCTGCCGATCTCGCTGTCGCTCCCCTGGATCGTCAACGTCGGCGACTTCGGCCACATCCCGCTGCCGGCGAAGATCACGATCGAGACGCTGCCGGCGATCGATCTGCGTGCCGAGTTCGGCCCCGATCCCGACGTCGAGGAGATCTACGACCATCTGATGCGGCTGATGCAGGACGCTCTCGACGCGCTCGCCGCCGAGCGCCGCTTCCCGGTGCTCGGATGAGGATCAAGGACGACACCGTGATGGCGGCGCCGGCGCAGGCCGTGTGGTCGGTCATCTCCGACCCCGAGCGGGTGCTCGGCTACATGTCGGGCGTCACCCGGTGGGAGATCGCCGGCGACGTTCGCGCCGGCCTCGGGGCTCGCTACCGGATGCTGTTCCGGATCGGCGCGGCAGAGGTCGGCGGGCTGATCGAGGTGGTCGAGTTCTCAGCGCCCTACGAGTTCGCCTGGACCTCGATCACCGGACTCGACCAGCGCGGCCGGTGGCGGCTGCGGGAAGCCCCGGGCGGGCGCACGAAGGTAGAGTTCCGCCTCGCCTACGGGATCGCCGGCGCCGGCATCAGCGGCTGGGTCGCCGAACACATCGCCGCCCCGAGCGTCTCCCGCCACGTGCGCCAGACCCTCCGGCAGCTGGGCCGGCTCGTCGAGCAGGAGCAACTGCGCGAGCGCGCGGCCCGCCGGCGCGCCGGCGCCCGCGGCAGCTAGGCGCCCCTGGGCCGGCGCGGCTGCGGGACGTCTGGGTAATTAACGGCGGGCACCTGGGGAAGGGCCGGGATGGTCGCCGCGGCCCCCCCGAGCCCAGAGCCCCTGAATCACATGCGTAACACGACAATTGACGCGCGCGGACCGGACCGTGACGGATAACGCGCGCCATGACGCGCGTAACGCGTCACGGTCCGGGGTCTCCGCCTCCAGTGACGCGTAAAGCATGTCGGGCGCCACCGCCCTCCTCCAGGTGCCCGCCGTTTCAGCCCTCCGCTCGCCGCACCCTGCGCCCCCGGCGGCCCGGCGGCCCCGCCGGCGAGCGCACCAGCTACGCGGGCGCCTTCGTCGCCTGCCAGCGGAACGAGCGGCCGCCGACCTTGACCTCGGGCCCGACCATCCCCGCGGCCTCGAGGCGGCGCGGCAGCGTGTCCGGGTCGATCAGGTTGAGCGTGTCGCCGACGTGAATCAGCTTGAACACCAGGCCGTTGCCAAGGCTGTCGGTGCCGGCGAACGTCCCGCCGGGCCGCAGCACCCGCGCGATCTCCGCGAACGCCCGATCCTGGAGGTCGAGCGACGGGATGTGGTGGAGCATCGTGAAGCACAGCACGCTCGAGAAGCGGCCGTCCGGGAACGGCAGCCTGGTCGCGTCGCCCTGGGTGACCGAGACCGAGTCACCGAGCTCGGCCCGCAGGCGCCGGCAATACCTTGCATCGAGCTCGAGCACGCTGAGCTTGCCGACCCGATCGGCAAGCACCCGCGTGGTCGCGCCGAAGCCGGGGCCGATCTCGAGCACCTCGTCGCCGAGGTCGATCCCGTCCACGCCGAAGGGAATCAGCTCGAACTCCGCGCGCCGGGCCCACCACCCCGAGGAGCACAGCACGTTGTGGACGCTGTTCATCGCTCGACCGTAGCAACCGCGAGCGCGGCCGCGCCCTCTCCGCGCCCGACGAAGCCCATCCCCTCTCCCCGCGTCGCCTTGACGCTCACGTGCTCGGGCGAGATCCCGATCGCCCGCGCCAGCGAGAAGCGGATGTCCTCGCGGACCGGCGCCACGTGCGGGCGCTCGATCACCACGGTGACGTCGACGTGCACGACCGAGAACCCCCGCCCCGAGAGCATCCCGACCGTCGTGCGGAGCAGCTCGAGCGAATCCACGTCGCGGTAGCGGTCGTCGGTGTCGGGGAAGTGCTCGCCGATGTCGCCGAGCGCAGCCGCCCCGAGCAGCGCATCGATCACCGCGTGCGTGAGCACGTCGGCGTCGGAGTGACCGGCGAGGCCCTGGTCGTGTTCGAGCTCGACGCCGCCGAGCACGAGCCGACGGCCCTCCGCGAACCGGTGGCAGTCGTAGCCGAGCCCGGTCGTGACCGTCAACCCGCGCCCTCGCTCAGCAGCAGCTCGGCGAGCCTCAGGTCGGTCCGCGTCGTGACCTTGATGTTCGCCGGCGCGGACGGCACCACCTGAACCTTCCCGCCGGCTCGCTCGATCAGCCACGCATCGTCGGTCGCCGCCGCGAGCAGCTCGTCGTCGGCGCCGAGCAGCGCGCGCTCGAGCGCCTCGCGGCGGAACACCTGCGGCGTCTGAATCGCCCACAGCCGCGCACGGTCGAGCGTGCGCTCCACCGTGCGGCCGTCGTCGCCCACCTCCTTGATCGTGTCGGAGACGGGGGCGGCGGCGATCACGGCGTCCGCTCCTGACGCCTCCAGCTGGGCGAGCGCCGCGGCGAACAGCGCCGCTGGCGCGAGCGGGCGCGCCGCGTCATGCACGACGACCGGATCCCCGCTCCCCGCCGCCCGCAGCGCCTCGCGCACCGATTGCGAACGGACCGCGCCGCCGGCGACCGGGACTGTCCCCGCCGGTGCGGCGTCGAGCGCGTCCGCCGGCAGCGCCACGACGATCCGCTCGATCTCGCGCACAGACCGGAGCGTCGCGACGCTCCACTCCAGCATCGGCTTGCCTCCAAGCGTGACAAGCGCCTTGGGCCGGTCCGACCCAAGGCGCTCCCCACGGCCCGCGGCCACGATCAACGCGACCGCCATACGCGCCGCAGGCGCCTATTTGGCGCCGACGGTGACCTTTCCGTTCGACTTGCCGTTCTTCCCGTTGTAGGACTCCAACAGCAGGCCCTGGAGGTGCTCCTCGACCTCGTCCTCGTCCATCCCCAGCGCATACATCAGCTCGGAGGCGAGGATCTTCTTCGCGCGTGTGAACATCTGCTTCTCGCCCGTCGAAAGCCCCTTCTCGGCTTCGCGGATGGCGAGGTTCCGCACGACCTCGGCGAGCTCGTAGATGTCGCCGGTCTTGATCTTGTCGCGGTTGTACTTGAAGCGGCGGTTCCAGTTCTTGGGCATCTCGGAGCACTCGTCCTGGAGGACTCCCAGCACCTTCTGGACCGTCTCCTCGTCGATCACCCGACGGAGACCCGCGAGCGCCGCGTTCTCGGTGGGGACCATCACGGTCATGTCGTTGTGCAGGATCTTGATGGTCAGATACTCGCGTCGCTCGCCAAGGATCTCCTTTTGCTCCTTGCGAATCACCTTTCCCGCCCCGTGATGGGGATATACGACGTTGTCGCCGATTTCGAACTCGATGTGAACTACTTCTACTTCTACTTCCTCCTCGGCGATCTCGAGGTCCTCCAGCTGCTCTTCCATTAGCTCTGTGATGGTGTCCTCCTCTTTCCGGGACGGGCGCAAGTCCGGAGAAATGCGCTCGATCGTTCACTCCCTAACTACGTTTGCAGGTACCTGTCCACGAGGTTGATCTCCTGCTGTCGGCGGAGACCCTCACGGATGTCCTTCGCACGGATCTCGCCGACTCCGTCGACGGTCTCCAGCTCGCCGTCTGTGGCGGCGAGCAATTCCTCGAGCCCTCCGAACTCGCTCACGATCCGCTGCACAACCAGCTTGGGCAGACGTGGAATCCGGCCCAGGATGCGGAAGCCGCGCGGAGATGTCGGATAGTCGAGTGTGTTCAGCTTGCGGTCGTAGCCGAGCAGCTCGGCGAGGCGACCGAAGTCCAATAGATCCTGGTTGGGCAGGCGCACGAGCTGATCGAACGCGGTCGCGAACGTCTCGTCGGTGTCCTCGCTCAGATAGTCGTGGACCAGCGCCGTCTTGTCCGCCGACACGCCGACCATCGTCTCGTCGAGCTGCATCTCGATCAGCCTGCCCTCGGTGCCGAGCTCGACGATGTAGCGCTCGATCTCGACCGCCATCCTCGTCACCAGCTCGGCTCGTTGGAGCACGGTCAGCACGTCGTGCAGCGTCGCCCCTCCCTCGAACTCGAGGGCGGTAAGCCGCGTCGACACCTGGTCGAGCCGGCTGCGGTACTTGTCGAGCGTGGCCAGCGCCTGGTTGGCCTTGGCCAGCACCACCGGGATGTCCTCCAGGATGTACTTGATGCCGTCGACGTACAGCGACACGACCTCGCGGCGCTCGGAGATCGCGACGACGAGCGCGTCGGTCTGCTTGGAGACGCGCTCGGCGGTGCGGTGACGAGTGCCGGTCTCGAACGTCAGGATCGTCGGATCCGGCGTCAGCTGGACGTTGACATGGACGATCTTGGTGGCGTTCGAGCTGAGGACGATCGCACCGTCCATCTTCGCCAGCTCGTACAGCAGCGCCGGCGAGTAGTCCAGATCGAGCTTGATCCCGCCCGAGAACAGGAAAGCCAGCTCGTCGGGGTCGCCGATGACGATCAACCCGCCGGTACGCGCGTGGAGGATGTTGTCGATCCCCTCCCGGAGAGCCGTTCCGGGGGCGACCATCTCCAGCGCCCTTACCAGCCGGGAATCCTGTCGAGATTCGAGCTCTCCCTTGAGCTCTTCCCCGGATCGCGGCGGCATCAAGGCCGATTTTACCGCTTCTTGACAAACGATTGCCCGCCTCGTCCGGTTGCGTCAGTCGGCGGGTCGTGCACGGGGCGGTCGCCGGTTCGCTATCCGCACCGTAGACCGGTTTTTCGTAAAACATCCTCGGCGTGCCGCTGTCGGCGCGAAGATCGGGACGCGGTGTCAGGCCGCCAGCTCGCTCCGCCGCCGGCGCCCGAGCGCCTCCCCCCGCTCCCCACCGAGCGCGGCGGCGAGCGCGGCCCGCAACGTCCGGTGGCCACCCGGTTCGAGCACCGGACGGAGCCCGAACTTGGCCGCCTCGGCCACGCGCCGGTCGCCGTGGGCGACCGTCCGCAGCTCGCCGGTCAGCCCAAGCTCGCCGAAGCACGCCAGCGGCTGGCCGCCGGCGCTGCTGAGCGCGATGCCGTTGACCGCGCTGGCGATCGCGAGCGCGACCGCGAGATCCGCCCCGGGCTCGTCCACTCGTACGCCGCCGACGACGTTAACGAACACGTCGGAGGAGCCGGCGCCGATGCCGCCATGACGGCCGAGCACCGCGAGCACCAGCGCGAGCCGGTTGCGGTCGAGCCCCGACGCCACCCGCCGGGGCGGCACGAGCTCCGAGCTCGATACCAGCGCCTGGACCTCCACCAACAGCGGACGGGAGCCTTCGATCGCGCACAGCACGACGCTCCCGGGCGCCCGAGTGGCCTCGCCCACGAACCGCGCCGAGGCGTCCAGGACCTCGACCAGCCCGTCGTCGCGCATCTCGAACACGCCCGCCTCGTTGGTCGACCCGAAGCGGTTCTTGATCGCCCGGACCGTGCGGTAGGTGCGCTCGCGCTCGCCCTCGAACGAGAGCACGCAGTCGACCAGGTGCTCGAGCACGCGGGGCCCGGCGAGTGAGCCGTCCTTGGTCACGTGCCCGACCAGCAGCACCGCGATCCGTAGAGCCTTCGCCACCCGCATCAGCTCGCCGGCGACCTCGCGGACCTGGCCGACCGAGCCGGCCGCGCTCGACAGCTCCATCGAGTGGAGCGTCTGCACCGAGTCGATCACACACACCTCGGGCCGCTCCTGCTCGAGCGTCGCCAGCACGGTCTCGAGATCGGTCTCCGCGATCACCGGGATGTCGAGGGCGTCGGTCTGGAGGCGCTCGGCCCGCAGGCGGATCTGCGCCGCCGACTCCTCAGCGGACACGTACAACGTCCGACGGCCGGCGCCGTGGAGGTTGGCCAGAACCATCGTCGTGAGCGTCGACTTGCCGATGCCGGGCGAGCCTCCGATCAGCACCAGCGAGCCGGGCACGATCCCGCCGCCGAGAACGTTGTCGAGCTCGCCGATCCCGGTGCTCAGGCGCTCACGTTCGGCCGCGGCGACGTCGCGCAGCGCAACCGGTCTCACGACCGCGCGACCGTTCGACTTCGAGCCACGGCCCCGAGCGGACGGCCCCGTCTTGCGCACCTCCTCGACGAGCGTGTTCCACTCGCCGCAGCCCGGGCACTGCCCCGCCCACCGGGGGCTCTCGTGACCGCAGGCGGAGCAGACGTGGATCGAAGTTGGTCGCGGCATGGCAGCGCAGCCGAGGCTACGCCGCGGGCCCGACGGAAAGGACACAGGCCGCCGCGTCCTCGAGGCGGTCATCGCCCCAGAACAGCTCTAAGGCGCCGCCGTCAGGCGCCGCCGACAAATTCCCTAAGGCGCCGCCGTCAGGCGCCGCCGACACATTCCCTAAGGCGCCGCCGTCAGGCGCCGCCGACAAATTCCCTAAGGCGCCGCCGTCAGGCGCCGCCGACACATTCCCTAAGGCGCCGCCGTCAGACGCCGCCGATAAACCCCATTCCCCGACCGCGACCGTGGGAACGCCGAACACGCCGCGCGCGTGCGCCGCCTCGGTGGCCTCGCGCAGCGCCGTCTTGATCTCCGGATCGCGCGTCGCCTCCTCCGCCTCACCGCGGTCGAGGCCCGCCCGCGAAGCCGCGTCGACGATGTGCGCGCTGATGCTGAGGTCGCGACCCCGCGCGAACGCATCCGCGAACGCACGCGCAACGAACTCCCGACCGCGCCCGACCCGGAACGCGTACGTGACCACGCGCATCGCCGCCAGGTAGTCGGTCGGCCACGGGTCGGGCCACATGATCGGCGGCAGACCGTAATCGCGGGCGCGCCGCTCGATCTCCGCCATCCCGCGCTGGCGCCGGCGGTAGTCGCCGAGCGCCCACGTGCTGCGACCGGTCAGCTTGAACAGGCCGCCGAGCAGGACGGGCTGCCACTGAACCGGGCCCGGCAGGACCCGGTCGACGCGCTCGGCGGCGAGGTACGCGTACGGCGAGCCGACGTCGAAGTAGAAGGTGATTCCGGGCAATGGCGGTCGCAACGGCGTTCGATAAACTGAACGATCTGTTCTCTATATTATCCGATCAGACTCCGACTCCCGTGCAGGAACTGCTGTCCGCGAACCTCCGCCGACTGCGGATCGCGCGGCACCTATCGCTGTCGGAGCTGGCCCGCGCCACCGGGATGAGCAAGGCGACCCTGTCGGGGGTCGAGAGCGGCCGTTCGAACCCGACGATCGACACGCTGGCGGGCCTCGCCGACGCCCTCCGGGTGCCGCTGAGCGAGCTGCTCGAGGAGCTTCCGCTCGGCGAGGTCCGCGTCGTGCGCGCCAGCCAGAGCCGGCTCGAATCGCGCGACGGGGTGAGCCGGCGGGGGCTCGACACGCTCGCCGGCGGCGCGGTCGAGGTCGCCGAGCTCGCGTGGGAGGCGCGCCGTCTCGAGGAGCCCGAGCCCAGACCGGCCGGGAGCCGCGCGCATGTGTACGTGCTCCAGGGAATCCTGATCGCGGGGCCGATCGAGCGGGTCACAGAGCTCGGCGCCGGGGACTACGCGACGTTCCCGATCGATGTCCCCCACGTCTACGAGACCCGCCGGAGTGCGGCGCGCGCGCTCGTCCTCACCCATGTCGTCTGAGCCGCCGCGCATCACCATCCGGCCGCTCGAACCGTCAGACCGGCGGATCGTCGCATTCACGTTCGGCCACCTGAGCGAGCGCTCCCGCTTCCAGCGGTTCTTCGCCCCCAAGCCGGCGCTGAGCCCCCGCGACATGAGCCGGCTCCTGAACGTCGACCACTGGCACCACGAGGCGTTGATCGCGTTCTCGCCGCGGCCGCGAGCCCCGATCGGGATCGCCCGCTACATCCGCCTCGACGAGTTCGACGCCGCCGAGGTGGCGATCGCGGTCGTCGACGGCTGGCAGCACCGGGGCGTCGGTATCGCGCTGCTTGCGGCGCTCACCGAACGCGCCCGATCCGCCGGCGTCCGCCGCCTTCAGATGTCGATGCTCCGCGACAACGTCGCCGCTCGCGCGCTCGCCAAGAAGTTGGGCCCGCCCACGCTGATCACCGCCGCCGGCAACGTTGTGGATCTGAGCTATTCGCTCGATCAGCGGCGCCTGACGGCGGCGCCTTAGTCGATTGGTCGGCGGCGCCTGACGGCGGCGCCTTATTCGCTCGGTCGGCGGCGCCTGACGGCGGCGCCTTATTCGCTCTCGGGAGCTTCGGAGGAGCCGGCCGGGTCCTCCGACCCCGCCGACTCGCCGCCGCCCTCGCCGCCCTCGGCGCCAACCCCGACCGGAGTCGGCTGGGGCGCGGGCTCGATCACGGTCAGCTTGACCTCGGCGTCAGGACCGGGCTCGCGGCCGTCCTCGCCCGCCGGCCAGTCGACCATCACGGTAGAGCCGGACGCCACCTGCGACCGCAGGACGAAGTCCGCGAGCGGATCCTCGACGTAGCGCTGGATCGCGCGGCGCAACGGCCGGGCGCCCATCGATGGATCCCAACCCTTCTCGACGAGCATGTCCTTGGCCGACTCGGACAGCTCCAGCTGGAGCTCGCGATCGGCCATCGACTCCCGGATCCGCCGGAGCAGCAGGTCGACGATCTCCTTGATCTCGTCCTTGGTCAGCTTGTGGAAGACGATGACCTCGTCGATGCGGTTGAGGAACTCGGGCCGGAACACCTTCTTGAGCTCGCCCGTGATCCGGGTCTTCATGTCGTCGTAGGTGATGCCGGTCTCGTCGTCGGACACCGCGAACCCCAGCGGGGTGTTGCGAGCGATCTCGGAGGCCCCGATGTTCGAGGTCATGATCACGATGCAGTGGCGGAAATCGACGGTCCGCCCCTGTGCGTCCGTGAGCCGTCCGTCCTCCAAGATCTGGAGCAGGATGTTGAACACGTCGGGGTGGGCCTTCTCGATCTCGTCCAGTAGCAGCACGCTGTATGGCTTGCGCCGCACAGCCTCGGTCAGCTGGCCGCCCTCGTCGTAGCCGATGTAGCCCGGAGGCGATCCGACCAGACGCGAGACCGCATGCTTCTCCATGTACTCGGACATGTCGATCCGGATCATCGTGTCCTCGTCCCCGAACAGGAACTCGGCGAGCGTCCGCGCCAACTCGGTCTTGCCCACGCCCGAGGGGCCCAGGAAGATGAACGAGCCGGTCGGCCGCTTCGGGTCCTTGAGGCCGGCCCGCGAGCGGCGGATCGCCTTCGAGACGACCTCGATCGCGGGGTGCTGGCCGATGACGCGCTTGTGGAGCTCCTCCTCCATCCGCATCAGCTTGGCCGTCTCGGCCTCGGTCAGCTTGAACACCGGGATCCCGGTCCACATCGAGACGATGTCCGCGATCTCCTCCTCGCCGATGGCAGGACGCTCGGTCGACTCGCCGGCCTCCCACTGCTCGGCCAGCTCGCGCTTGCGCTGGGTCAGCCGGCGCTCCTTGTCGCGGAGGTTCGCGGCCTTCTCGAACTCCTGGTTCTCGATCGCCTCTTCCTTGGCGCGCCGGGTCTCCTCGATCTCGTCCTCGAGCTCGCGGTACACGGGCGGGGAGGTCATCGACTTGATCCGCATCCGCGACGCGGCCTCGTCGATCAGGTCGATCGCCTTGTCGGGCAGGAACCGGTCGGAGATGTACCGGTCGGCCAGCTCGGCGGCGGCCTCGAGCGCCTCGTCGGTGATGTTCACCTTGTGGTGCTGCTCGTAGCGGTCGCGTAGGCCCTTGAGGATCTGCACGGTCTCCTCGGTCGAGGGCTGGTCGACGGTGATCTTCTGGAAGCGGCGCTCCAGGGCGGAGTCCCGCTCGAGGTACTTCCGGTACTCCTCGAGCGTCGTGGCGCCGATCGTCTGGAGCTCACCGCGGGCCAGGGCCGGCTTGAGGATCGAGGCCGCGTCGATCGCGCCCTCGGCCGCGCCGGCACCGACGAGGTTGTGCAGCTCGTCGATGAACAGAATGATGTCGCCGCGCTGGGTGATCTCCTTCATCACCTTCTTGAGGCGCTCCTCGAACTCGCCGCGGTACTTAGAGCCCGCGACCAGCGCCGCCAGGTCGAGCGTGTAGATCTGCTTGCCCTTGAGCAGCTCGGGAACCTCGCCGTGCGTGATCCGCTGCGCCAGCCCCTCGACGACGGCGGTCTTGCCGACGCCGGGCTCGCCCACTAGCACCGGGTTGTTCTTGGTCCGGCGCGAGAGGATCTGCATGATCCGCTCGATCTCGGTCTCCCGGCCGACGACCGGGTCGAGCTTCGACTCGGCGGCCAGCTTGGTCAGGTTGCGGCCGAACTGGTCCAGCAGCTTCGAGGACTTCTTGCTCTCACCCTGGGCGGCCGCGGCCGCGCCGCTGGCGCCGGCGCCGCGCTGGCGGCTGCCGGGCCCGGAGAGCATCCGGATGACCTCGTTGCGAATCTTCTCGGAGTCGGCGTCGAAGTCGAGCAGGATCCGCGCCGCGACGCCTTCGTTCTCGCGCACCAGGCCGAGCAGGATGTGCTCGGTCCCGATGTAGTTGTGGCCGAGGCTGAGCGCCTCGCGCAGCGCGAGCTCGAGCACCTTCTTGGCTCGCGGCGTGAACGGGATCTGTCCCGAGGTGACCTCTTCGCCCGACCCAACGATGCGGACGACCTGAGCGCGCACGCGCTCCACGGTGATATCGAGCGACTCGAGTACTCGCGCGGCCAAGCCTTCCTCTTCGCGGAGGAGGCCGAGCAGAATGTGCTCGGTACCGATGTAGTTGTGCTTGAGCGTCCGCGCTTCTTCCTGGGCCAGTACGACCACTTGGCGGGCTCGCTCTGTGAATCGCTCGAACATGATCCTTCTCTTCTCTGGCGGGTCTCGGTCAGTTCGGTCGGGATGTTTTCCGGTCTGCTCCTCGCCTACCTGCTGCGCTACATGGTAGTTCGCAACTGCGGGGACACCGACTATCCCGTTCTACCCACCTTGTCGGCCATTAGGCGCGGTTTGATGAGCGAAACGGTCTCGAGTTTTCGGGCCATAGGCCAGTTTACCAGCGCCCCTTCGCGCCATTTCGTCACTGGCCGCGCTTCACCGCTTGTTCATGTCCGCCCGCCGGCGACCGGATCCCAGTCGTATTCGAGCTGTTTTGCGGTCCGAGCAGCCAGTTCGCGGCCCTCGAACCGGTCGACCAGGTGCAATGACATCGCCATTCCGGAGCTGAGCCCACCGGAGGTCACGACCTCGCCGGAATCGACCCACCGGACCCACGCCTCGCCGCGCCCTCCGACCCGCGCGGCCAGGGTCTCCACATCCTCCCAGTGCGTGGTCCACGGCCGCTCGGACAGCAGGCCGAGCGCGCCCAGGATGAACGCCCCGGTGCAGACGGAGGCCACGACCCTCGCGCCCCGCGCCACCGGTCCCACCGCGTCCAGCAGCGTCGCGTCCGAGACCACCGCATCGATGTCGACCGCCCCCGGTATCACCAGCACGTCGAGCGCCCCGCACGCCTCGAGCTTCGTGTGCGGGGTCAGGCGGAGCCCCCCGAACGCGACGACAGGCTCGGCCGTCGCGGCGACCGTGAGGACCTCGAAGGGCGGGGCACCACCATCGCGCACGACCAGGCGTGACGCAGTCAGAAACACCTCATAAGGCCCGCCCACGTCGAGCAGATCGACCTGATCGAACAAGAGGATTCCGATTCTCATCGGCGGCCTGCATATCACGACACGGCAGCCGTCAAGCCAAGACCTTGCCGCAAAATGCGTCGATATCCGGGCGTTTCACGGCACGGCTCGCCGGGCAGCCCCCCAATGTCGTGTTTTGCAGGCCCGATACGGGTGGGAGCCAGCTTTCTACATGCCGTTGGGACGAGGAGAGAAAGCGGCATGACCGCCGGGCATGCGTTGGCTGCCACGCTCGATCCGCAAGGTGTGCCTCCGGCGCCGTAGACGGAAGCACACGCGGGTGGGCCCTCCAGACCCCCTCGCGTCGCTTTCGCCCACGACACCGTGACGAACCCCAAAGCCTGGGGGTCTGGAGGGTGGCCCCCGCGCGGGCCAAGACCTAACCCCGCATGGCCGGGAACAACACAACCTCCCGGATCGACCGCCGACCCGTAAGAGCCATCACGAGGCGGTCGATGCCGATGCCGATTCCGCCGGTCGGCGGCATCCCCTGTTCCAGCGCCTCGAGGAACGCCTCGTCATACGGCTGCGTCTCCTCGTCGCCGGCGCCGGCCAGCGCCCGCTGCTCCTCGAACCGCCGGCGCTGCTCGTCGGGGTCGTTGAGCTCGGTGAACGCGTTCGCGATCTCCATCCCGCCGACGTACGCCTCGAACCGCTCGACCAGGCCCGGAATCGATCGGTGGCGCTTGGCGAACGGCGACAGCGCCACCGGATAGTCGAGCAGGAACGTCGGCGCGGTCAGCGTCGGCTCGACGTGCTTGGAGAGCAGCTCGTCGACCAGCTGCGGCCAGGTGTCGTCGCTCTTGACCGGCAGCCCGCGGGCCGCCATCGACTCCGCAAGCCGCTCCCTCGTGGTCAGCTCCATGATGTCGATCCCGGTCCGGTCGAGGATCGCCTTCGGCAGCCGCTCGCGCCGCCACGGCGGCGTGAAGTCGAATGGCCCGTCGTAGCCGACCTCGGACGCCACGTGCGCGACCAATCGCTCGCAGCGGGAGGCGATGTCCTCGTAGTCGGCGTACGCCTCGTACCACTCGAGCATCGTGAACTCTGGGTTGTGGGTGGTGTCGACGCCCTCGTTGCGGAAGTCCTTGCCAAGCTCGTACACCCGCTCGAGCCCGCCGACGATCAGCCGCTTCAGGTACAGCTCGGTGGCGATCCGTAGGTAGAACTCGCGATTGAGCGCGTTGTGGTGCGTCGTGAACGGCCGCGCGAGCGCACCCCCGTACAGGGGCTGGAGCACCGGCGTCTCGACCTCGATGAACCCTTCGGCGTCGAGGAACCGGCGGACCGCGGCGATCACGCGCGCGCGGGTGATGAAGAGCTCGCGCGCCTCCTCGTTGGCGATCAGGTCGAGCTCTCGCCGGCGAAAGCGCGTCTCGACGTCGGTCAGCCCGTGGTGCTTCTCCGGCGGGGGTCGAAGCGACTTGGCGAGCAGCGTGAAGTCCTCGACTCGCAAGGTCAGCTCGCCCCGCCGGGACATGAAGGCCACGCCGTCGATGCCGATCAGATCGCCCAGATCCAGGCCGAGCAGCCGGTCCATCCCCTCCTGCCCGAGCTCGTCGACGCGCGCCTGGAGCTGGATTCGGCCCGAGCGGTCCACCAGGTCGAGGAACGCCATCTTCCCCTGGCCGCGCCGCGCCGCCAGCCGCCCGGCGACGCGATGCCGTGCCTCGGTCTCATCCCCGGGCGCCAGCGCGGCGTGCGCGGCCCGAACGGCCGCGATCGGCTCGACCCCGTCGAACTCGTGCGGGAACGGATCGATCCCGGCGTCCCGCAGCGACTCGAGTTTGCGCCGGCGCGTCGCCAGCAGCTCGTCAGCGCCGTCGGTGGGGTCGCTCACGCGCGCGCCCCGCGCGGTTAGACCGACGCGACGTCGATCTTGGTGATCTTGAGGCGTCGCTCGCCCTTGGGTGTGGCGATCACGACCTCGTCGCCGCGCTTGCGGCCGAGCAGCGCCTTGCCGACCGGCGACTCATTGGACAGCTTCGCTTCGGCAGGACTCGCCTCGGCCGAGCCGACGATCGTGTACTTGGTCGACTTGCCGCCGTCGTCCTTGACGTGCACGACCGAACCGACCCGAACCTGGTCGGTCGAGAGATCGGACTGGTCGATCACGGTCGCCGAACGCAGCTTCTCCTCAAGAGACGCGATCCGCGCCTCCAGCATCGCCTGCTCGTTCTTGGCGTCGTCGTACTCGGCGTTCTCGGAGATGTCGCCGAACTCGCGCGCCTCCTTGATCCGGGCGGCAACCTCGCGTCGACGGGTTGTTGTCAAATGGTCGAGCTCCGCCTTTAGGTTGGCGAGCCCTTCGGGTGTGATGATGACGTCCTTGGGCATGTCGCAGACCTGTATTTGGTGGGGAACCGCCGGTGCAACCGGCGGTCCGGACGAGAAAAAACCCGCCTGTTAAGCGGGGATTTAATACGCAGCTGGGGTGCGTGGGCGGATGAGTATAGACGCCCGGTTGAGCCGGCTGGGTTCGGCTCTTGTCTTGGCCCGTGGCCCAATGGGTCATCGCCCCTCAGACCGATGACCGATTGCCCGGACGGGCAACCTACACACGTGTCGCCTCGCCGTTCCCCGATGTGACTGCGATTTGCCGCCACTATGGCGGCAAATCGCAGTCGCATCCCGTGGCGGGCCTACGCGGCGGCGAGCGACACGCCGTGCAACAGCTCCCGGGCCGCGGCCAGCGTCGGCGCCGTTTGCAGTGCCCCCTGGAGCGCGCGCCCGCCACCGAGCCGGTCGACGTACCAGGGGTAGAACTTCCGCAGGTACCGGGTGGCGCGGTCTTCGCCGAGGTGCTCGACCGCGCAGTCGATCACCCAGTCGAGCTCGTCCAGGATCTCGTCCGGCCCCGGCTCGTCGTCCCGAACGCCGAGCACCTGCTCGAACAGCCACGGGTTCCCGAGCGAGCCCCGCGCGAGCAGCACGCCCGCGGCGCCGGTCTGCTCGAACGCCGCCCGCACGGCATCGGGCGTCTGCAGCCCGCCCGACACGAGCACCGGCACCGGCAGCTCCTCGACGAGCTCGCGCACCAGCGAGTAGTTCGGTAGACCCTTGTGGCGCTGGGAGGCGTGCCGGGGATGGATGCCGATACCGGCCACGCCGCCGTCGAACACCAGCCGGCGCGCGACCTCGAGGCCGCCGAGATCCCCCGGGCGCTGCCCCGAGCGCAACTTGACCGTCACCGGCAGCCCGCTCCCCCTCGCCGCTGCGCGAGCGACCGCGACCGCCCGCGCCGGCTCGGAGAGCAGCGCCGCCCCGGCGCCGGTCTTGCACACCTTCGGGACCGGGCAGCCCATGTTGATGTCGATCAGATCCGCGCCGGCGGCGGCGACCCGCTCAGCCGCGGATGCCATCACGTCCGGATCGTTGCCGAACAGCTGCACCGACACCGGGTGCTCGTGGGGATGGATTCGCAAGAGCTCGCGACATGTACGCTCGTTGCGGTAGTGCACCGCGAAGCTCGACACCATCTCCGACACGACCAGGCCTGCCCCGTGGCGCTTGGCCTGGAGGCGAACGAACCAGTTGCCGATTCCGGCCAGCGGCGCGAGCACCACGCGGTTTGGAATCGCCACCCCCCCGAGGCACCAGGGATCTGTAAGGGACCGGGACATCGGGTTTCATGGTACGAATCCGGCGATGAACCTGTTTGACGAGCTTCGACCCTGGGCCGACGTCGTGTTCGACCAGGTCCCGGGACTCGAGCTGTTCGACGCCCACACGCATCTGGGGCAGAACGACCCGGACGGCATGAAGCAGACGGGCGAGGAGCTCGTGACCGCGCTCGAGCTCGCGAGCGCCCGGGGCGCGTTCACGTTCCCGTTCCACGAGCCCGACGGCTACGCCGCCGCCAACGACGCCGTGCTCGCCGCTGCGCGCGATGCCGACGGGCTGCTCGTCCCGTTCTGCCGCGTAAACCCGCACGACAGCCCGGTGCCGGAGGCCGAGCGCTCGCTGGCCGCCGGGGCCAAGGGGATCAAGCTCCACCCGCGCGCCGAGCAGTTCACGCTCGACCACCCGCAGGTCCGCTCGATCGTCGCGCTCGCGAACGAGCGCTCGCTGCCGGTTCTGATCCACGCCGGCCGCGGCATCCCGGCGCTCGGCCTGGACGCGGTCGAGCTGGCCGAGGAGTTCCCGGACGTGCGGCTGATCCTCGCCCACGCCGGCATCTGCGACCTGTCGTGGATCTGGCGCGTCGCCGGCGACCTGCCGAACCTGCTGTTCGACACCGCCTGGTGGATCCCGGCCGACCTCGAGGCACTGTTCACGCTGGTCCCGCCGGGCCAGATCGTGTTCGCCAGCGACGCCCCCTACGGCAACACGTTCATCTCGGCCGCGTTCCAGCTCCGCTGGGCGCTCCAGCTTGGCATGTCGCACGACCAGATCCGCTCGATCGCGTCCGGACAGTCGCTGAGGATCGCCGCCGGCGAGCCGCTCAGGCCTGCAGGCCCCCCGATCGGCGAGCGCGAGCGAGCTCCGCATCTGCTGCTCGACCGGGTGGCGTTCTTCGTGCTGTTCAGCGCGCTCGGCCAGATGCGGGGCGTCGACCCGACCGAAATGCTGGCGCTCGCGCGGCTCGCGTGCGACGTGCCCGACCGGATCGACGACGCGCCTGTGTTCGCGGCGATCCGCTCGCTGCTCGACGGCTACGACGCGTACTCGGCGGAGCACCCCGACGAGCGCCGGCGCATGACGTTCCTGATCCTCGCCGCCACCGTCGCCAAGACCCCGGATGTCCCGATCCCGGACGCGGTCCTCAATCGCGATTCCGCTCCCAGATCAGCCTCAGCCCGGTCAGGGTGAGCAGGTCGTCGACCTCGTCGATCGTCTCGCGGATGAACGGCACGAGCACGCCGGCGAGGCCGCCGGTCGCGATCACGCGCGTCGACGAGCCGAGCTCGACGCGTAACCGGCGGACGATCCCCTCGACCTGACCGGCGAACCCGTAGACGATCCCGCTGCGGATCGCGTCGACGGTCGACTTTCCGATCAGCGCGCGCGGCTCCGCGAGCTCGACCTTCGGCAGCTTGGCCGCGCGCTCATACAGTGCGTCGATCGAGATCTCCGCGCCGGGGGTGATGATCCCGCCCAGGTACTCGCCGGCGGCCGACACTACGTCGTAGGTGATCGCCGTGCCGAAGTCGACCACCACGCACGTGTCGTGGATCCGGTCGTACGCGGCCACCGCGTTCGCGAGGCGATCGGCGCCGACCTCGTACGGATTGTCGTAGCGGATCGGCATCCCGGTCCGGATCGACGGACCGACAACCAGCATCTCATGCCCGAGATAGTGCTTGGCCATCTGCGTCCAGTGATAGGACAGCTGGGGCACGGTCGAGGAGACGATCGAGCGCTCAACGTCCGTGAACGAGAGCCCCCGCAGTCCGAGCAGGTTCGACAGCGCCGCGCCGAGCTCGTCACCGGTCGACTCGCGCACGGTCGAGAACCGCCAGTGCTGGAACACGGTCGTCTCGCCGTCGCGGAACAGGCCGAAGTGCGTTTGCGTGTTGCCGACGTCGACGACCAGCAGCATGCGGGAACCCTAGAGCAGCGGCTCCCCGGCGCGCCGGACCTCCTGGCCCTCTCCGCCGAGCGCGCCCAGGGCGTCCGAGAGCCGCCGTCCGTCCGGCAGGGCCAGCTCCGGGTCGAGCTCGAGCAGCGGCACGAGCACGAACCGCCTGGAGGTCACCTCGGGGTGCGGCAGCGTCAGCCGCTCGGAGGCGTACTCGAGCGCGTCGAGCATCAGCACGTCGACGTCGATGGGGCGCGGTCCGTGGCGCACGCCGCCCGCCGGCCGCCCCAGCTCGCGCTCGACCTCCTTGCACGCCGCCAGCAGTTCCTCCGGACCATGCTGCGTGTTCACAAGGAGGCACGCGTTGTAGAACTCGCGCTGATCGAGCACGAGGCCGACGGGCTCGGTCTCGTACACCGACGAGGACGCCACCACGCTGACGCCGTGCGCCGGCAGCGCGGCCACCGCCTCCTCCAGGTGCGCCCGCCGGTCGCCCACGTTGGACCCCAGGCCGAGATAGCCCGGCGTCATTCGGCCTCGCGCCACACCTCGACCGACACCTCGCTCACCGGCAGCGCCATCGGCGGCTCGGGCTTGGCGGCCTTGACCCAGACGGCATTCGCGTCGTACTGCTCGATCAACCGGTCGGCGATCGCCGCGCACAGCCGCTCGAGCGTCTTGTAGCTGCGCTGCTGGGCCACGAGGTTCGCGGTGTCGCACACCTGGGCGTAGTCGACCGTGTCCTCGATCCGGTCGGTGACCGTCGCATCGCACTCGCCGACGTCGATCCGCAGGTCGAGCAGCAGCCGCTGGCCCACCTCTCGCTCCGCCGCGGTCACGCCCACGTGCGTGAACAACGACAGCCCGCTGACCTCGATCGTCACCTCGGGCTCGGGGTGCTCCTCCCCCTCGTCCTCGTCTACCTCGTCGTACTCGTCGGGGTCGTCCATGGCGCGCTGACCGTAGCAGCCGTGACCATGAGCGCGTCGTGCACCGGGGCCACGTCGTGGACCCGGAATACGCGCGCCCCGCGTTCGTACGCGAGCACGTTGGTCGCGACCGTCGCCGCGACGCGGTCGTCGACCTCGCGCCCGGTGATCTTGCCCAGGAACGACTTGCGCGAGGTGCCGATCACGACGGGCCGCCCGAGCTCGACCAGCTCCCCCAGACGTCGCAGCAGCTCGAGGTTGTGCTCCACCGTCTTCCCGAACCCGATTCCGGGGTCGAGCATGATCCGCTCTTCCGCGACCCCATGCGCGACCGCGAACCTCATCCGCTCCTCGAGAAACGCCTTGACCTCGTCGACGACGTCCTCGTAGCAAGGGTCGACCTGCATCGTCCGCGGGGTGCCCAGCATGTGCATCAGGCAGCACTCGGCTTTCGCCTCCGCCACCACGGCAACGATCTCCGGATCGCCCCGGAAGGCGGTGACGTCGTTGACGAACGTCGCTCCGGCCTCGAGCGCCCGTGCCGCCACCCCGCTCTTGGAGGTGTCGATCGAGATCTGGGCCGGGCACCCGGCGGCGATCAGGCCCTCGATCACGGGGATCACGCGCCGAAGCTCCTCGTCCTCGGCGACCGGCGCGGCGCCGGGCCGGGTCGACTCGCCGCCGACGTCGAGGATCACGGCACCGTCGGCCTCGAGCTCGAGTCCGTGGGCGATCGCCGCCGCCGCGTCGAGATACTGGCCGCCGTCCGAGAACGAGTCCGGCGTGACGTTGACCACGCCCATGATGCGAAAGCCGGCGCTATTCATCGGGCCATCGGCCGTGGAGGTCGAAGTACTCGCGCGCCCGCTCCTCCTCCTCGCGCTCGCGGTTGCTCTGCACGCTGATCCGGTACATCCAGTTGATCATCCACACGATCAGCGCCGCGATCACCAGCGACACGCCGGCACCCGCGATGACGTCGTCCTGACCTCCGCCGATGACGATCGCCACGATCCCGACGACCGCGATCCCCACCGGAATCCAGATGCGCGTGATCGCGAGCAGGAACCCTCCGCCGCCCCGCGGTCGATCGTCATCGGTTGCGCTCTGTTCGGGCATGTCCACGAGATAGTGTCCCGCACGCCGCGTTGCTGGCGACCCGCGGACTACCGGCCTGGGCCCGGCCGGTGGCGCTCCCCGCGGGCCTGCGCCAGCCCGAGAGCCTGCCGTTTCCGGGCAAGCCCGCCGGCACTCCCAGCATGCCCGAGATCGAGCACATCGTGGTGCTGATGATGGAGAACCACTCGTTCGACAACCTGCTCGGGATGGTCCCCCACCAGGTTCCCGGGCGACGGTCCGTCGACGGATGGCGCTTCCGGAACGGAACGCCGGTGAACTTCAACCTCGACGCCTCCGGGAACAAGGTCGTCGCGACGCACGACAGCTCGCCGTGCCAGCTCGTCGGCGAGCCGAGCCAGAGCTGGAACGCCAGCCACGAGTCCTGGGACAACGGCCTCAACGACGGCTTCGTGAAGGCCTCGAGCCCGGTGGCGATGCGCTTCTGGGACAAGACCGACATCCCGTTCACGTACTCGCTGGTCGAGCACTTCCCGATCGGCGAGCGGTACTTCTGCTCGGTGCTCGGGCAGACGTTCCCGAACCGCTGCTACCTGTTCTCGGGCACCTCGTCGGGGACGGTCAACGACACGATCGCGCCGGCGCCGCCGCCGAACGGCACGATCTGGGACCGGCTCGACGCCCACCACATCAACTGGGGCGTCTACTACGAGCCTCCGAGCTACCCGAGCTTCGAGCTCGTGCCGGGATCCGACACGCCGGCGCGGATGGCGACGCGTGTGCACACGTTCGGCCAGTTCCTGTCCGACGTCGCCGCCGGCAAGCTCCGTCAGTTCACGTTTCTGGACCCGAACTACGGCACGACCTCCGAGGAGAACCCGCAGGACATCCAGGTCGGCGAGCGCTACCTCGGCCAGGTCGTCAACGCGCTCATGCACGCGAAGACCTGGGAGAACACCGTTCTGATCATCAACTACGACGAGCACCGGTTACTACGACCACGTGCCGCCCCCGCCGGCGCTCGAGCCGGACTCGATTCCTCCGATGCTCACCGCCACCGACGTCCCGGGCGCGTTCGACCGCTACGGCTTCCGCGTGCCGCTGATCGTCGTCTCTCCCTGGGCGGAGGCCCACTACGTCTCGCGCGTCGTGCAGGACCACACGTCGCTGCTGGCGTTCGTCGAGCGCAAGTGGAACCTACCTGCGATGACGCTCCGCGACGCCAACGCCCACCCGATGACCGACTACTTCGACTTCCGCCGCGCGACGTTCGCGACGCCGCCGAAGCTCGCGCCGGCCCCGAAGCTCGGCCCCGGCCTCGCGAAGTGCCACGCCGCAGGCCTGAACCCGCCGCTGAGCGGGGGCGGCGGCGGCTGACGGGCCTTGCACGGATCACAAGCCCACGCGGAGACGCACGGGAACGGACGCTGCGGAGCGTCGCGCCCACTGGTGTGACTCGCGCTTAACCCACACCGGACAACGACCGCGCCACGACGCGCAGGTCACACCAGGCGGGCGCGGCGCGAAGCAGGCTTATTCGGCGGTTCCGCCGGCGAGACCAGGCCGCGGCAGGGGCCGCGGTCCTTCGCGCCTTTCGCCGGCGGGCGTGCCGGGGATCGGCACCTCGGGCGGCGGCGGCGCCTCGGCGCCGAAGACTTCTTCCTCGGTGCCGCCCGCGAGGAGCGACTCGAACTGCTCCTTCTCGATCGTCTCGCGCTTGATCAGGATCTCGGACAGCTTCGAGAGCGCGTCGCGGTGCGAGCCGAGAATGTCCTTGGCCTGCACGTGCGCCTGCTCGACGATCCGCCGGATCTCGTCGTCGATCTCGCGGGCGATCTCGTCCGAATAGTCGGGCTCGGCGCTGAACTCCCGGCCGAGGAACGGCATGCCGTGGTCGTGGCCGAACACGCGGGGACCGAGCTTCTCGGACATCCCGAACCGCATGACCATCTGCTTAGCGGTGGCCGTGACCTTCTCGAGGTCGTTGGACGCGCCGGTGGTGACCTCGCCGAACACGATCTCCTCGGCGGCGCGACCGCCGAGCGTCATCGCCATCGTGTCCTGGAGCTCCGCGCGCGTGGTCAGGAACTTGTCCTCGGCCGGCAGCGAGATTGTGTAGCCGAGCGCCTGCCCGCGGGAGATCACCGAGATCTTGTGGACCGGGTCGGCGTTCGGGAGGTAGTGGCCGACCATCGCGTGGCCCATCTCGTGATAGGCGGTGATCCGCCGCTCCTTGTCGGACATAACACGGGTCTTCTTCTCGGGACCTGCGATCACCCGCATGATCCCTTCCTCGAGCTCGACCTGGGTGATCTCGCGCTTGCCGTTGCGGGCGGCGAGCAGCGCCGCCTCGTTGACCAGGTTGGAGAGATCCGCACCGGTGAACCCCGGCGTCTGGCCCGCGAGCGCGTCGACGTCGATCTCCCGCGCGAGCGGCTTGCCGCGCGTGTGCACGTCGAGGATCTTCCGGCGCCCGAGGCGATCTGGGCGGTCGACCACGATCTGGCGGTCGAACCGGCCCGGGCGGAGCAGGGCCGGGTCGAGGATGTCAGGCCGGTTGGTCGCGGCGATCAGGATGATGTTGTCCTTCATCTCGAACCCGTCCATCTCGACCAGCAGCTGGTTCAGCGTCTGCTCGCGCTCGTCGTGACCGCCCCCGAGCCCGGCGCCGCGGTGGCGGCCGACGGCGTCGATCTCGTCCATGAAGATGATGCACGGGGAGTTCTGCTTGGCCTGTTCGAACAGGTCACGCACGCGCGAGGCGCCCACCCCGACGAACATCTCGACGAAGTCCGACCCGGAGATCGAGAAGAACGGCACGCCGGCCTCGCCCGCGACCGCGCGAGCGAGCAGCGTCTTGCCGGTGCCTGGCGGGCCGTAGAGGAGCACGCCCTTGGGGATGCGCGCCCCCAGGGCCTGGAATTTCTTCGGGTTCTCGAGGAACTCCTTGATCTCGTGCAACTCCTCAACGGCCTCGTCGACCCCCGCGACGTCACGGAACGTGATCTTGGGCGAGTCGACCGACATTCGCTTGGCGCGCGATTTGCCGAACGACATCACCTTCGAGCCGCCGCCCTGGACCTGGTTCATCAGGAATATCCAGAACCCGATGAAGATCACGAAGGGCAGGATGTACGTCAGCAGTGACAGCCAGCCGTTCGAGGTCTTGCCCTGGATGTCGAAGTTCTGCGGCGAGAGGTCCTTGTCCGCGGCCGTGATGATCTGCGAGACGTAGCCGTCGGGGTAGCCGACCGTGTACTTCTGTCCCTGCGTCGTCGTGACGTTCGCCGTGTTGTCCTTCTCGTGCAGCGAGAGGCTCTGGACCCCGTTGTGCTCGAGCTGGTACATCATGTCGCCGAAGGTCTGCTTCTCGGACTTGCCTGAGCTGCCGATCAGCTTCTGCGCGAAGAACGCGAGCACGACCACGATCAAAATCGGAAATGCTGCGCTCTTGAAAAACCTGCTCATAGCAAATAGATGCGGCGGAAGCCGCGCCAGGACCTCGGGTCTGGGACTGTCAAGCGTAGCATCTGGTTTGCACCCTCTGAACAGGCTTGCACGCAGGCGTTCATCCCCCGGAATGGGCTTTCCGGTCCGGCCGGGCTGCGTTCGCGCATTCCGCGGAATGGGCTTTCCGGTCCGGCCGGGCTGCGTTCGCGCATTCCGCGGAATGGGCTTTCCGGTCCGGCCGGGCTGCGTTCGCGCATTCCGCGTTCAATCCTTCAACGCGGCCACGTACGGCAAGTTGCGGTAACGCTCGGCATGGTCGAGTCCGTACCCGATCGCGAACCGGTTGGGTATCTCGAAGCCCACATACTTGGTCCGTAGATCGACCTTTTGGCGGTCGGGCTTGATCAGCAGCGCGCAGACCTCCAGAGACCGGGGGTTTCGGCCGGCCAAGTTGCGCAATAGGTACTGGAGCGTCAGCCCGGAATCGACGATGTCCTCGACGATCAGCACGTCCCTGTCCTCGATCACCGCGTCGAGATCCTTGAGGATCCGCACCACGCCCGAGGACTTGGTCGCCGACCCATACGAGGCGACCGCCATGAAGTCGACCTCGCATGGGACCTCGAGCTGGCGCATCAGGTCGGACAGGAACAGCACGGCTCCCTTGAGCACGCCGACCAGCACGAGATCCTTCCCCTGGTAGTCGCGGGAAACCTCCTCGGCCAGCTCGCGGACACGGCGCTTCAGATCCTCGGCCGGGACGAGGATCTCCCCGATCGCGTCGTCGCCTTCCACTTTTTTAATTATGGGTGTTTCGGGCATCGCAAGCCCTGCTGATCGCCATTGCCCGGAACGATCAGGGGCGGCAACTGAACCGGACGGCGTCTCGCGTCGCGGGCGTGACCTTGAACCGCTCGGACATCGCGAGCCCCGCCACCCAGGCGATCTCGCCGCCCGCCTCGACCACCGCGACCCGATTCCGCTCGCCCCGCGGGACGCGGCGCTCGACGAACAGGTCCTGAAGTGTCTTGGTGCCGCCGAGGCCGAGCGGCGCGATCCGGTCTCCCGGCCGCCACGAGCGGACCAGCAGCTCCGGCCCGAGCGCGCCGCGGTCGAGCACCCCGGCCTCGAGCGCCGGCTCGGCGATCTCGCAGCGGACCTCGCAGCCTCCGAACCAGGCGGTGCCGGGGATCGCCAGCCGCACCGGCTCGGGCGAGACCGGTTCGGCGGCGAGCCCTTCGAACCGCAGCTCGCCGTACTGCGCGATCGCCCGCAGGCCGTTGCCGACGTCGAGCAGCGCCGTGCCGCGGTCGCTCAGCGCCGCGATCTCCTCGGCCCGGCTCGCGGCCCCCGGCGCGAAACCCCCGGCGGCTTCGTCGGCCAGACGCTGGATCACGAGTCGCCGCAGCGCGGCGGGCAGCGCGCGAAGCGCGGCGAGCGATACGTGCCCGCCGTCCCCGAGCACTTGGCCCACGAGCTCGTCGAGCACCTCAGCCTCGTCGCGGAGGATCCGCGCCACCGCGAGCACGTTGTCCTCGGCCGCCGGGTGAACCCGCCGGAAGGCCGGCACGAGTCCGGCGCGGATCCGGTTTCGCGCGTAGGCGGCCGACGCGTTGGTCTCGTCCTCGCGCCAGGCCAGGCCTCGCTCGACGCAGTAGGCCGCTGTGTCCTCGCGCGTGAAGCTGAGCAGCGGCCGCACCAGCGAGCCCTCCCGGGGCCGCATCCCGAGCAGCGCGCGCCGGCTCGGCGAGGACGCGAGCCGGTACAGGATCGTCTCGACCTGGTCGGTCTTCGTGTGGCCGGCGGCCACGTCGCCGCCACCCGCCAGCTCGAGCGCTTCGCGATAGCGGACCTCGCGCGCCCACGCCTGGACGTTCCCGCTCCCCGGCAGCCTCGGTCGGCGTACCTCGAGCGCCACACCGACGCTCGCGCACAGCTGGTGGCAATGGCGGTCGTCTTCGCCCGCCGATTCCCGAATCCCGTAATTCACATGTAGTGCCGTGACAGCGCTCGCACCGGTGACCCGGACCGCGACGTCGAGCAGGCACGTCGAGTCCCGGCCCCCCGAGAGCAGCACCACCACGGGCCGTCCGGCGGCGAGGAGGCCTTCCTCGCGCACGCGCGTGAACATGACTTCCGGGTTCATGCCGCGTCTCGCTCGCGTGCGATGAAGATCTCCGTGGACTCGTTGAAGCCCTTCAGCCGCACGTCTGCAATCCTGTCGAACTCGAGGCCGCGCGCGGCCGAATGTTCGACGACCGGCCTGGTCACGAGCACCTCGGCGCCCCCGGCGCGGGCCCCGACCCTCGAGGCGATGTTCACGTCGCGCCCGTAGTAGTCGCCGTCGCGGTAGAGCGCGACGCCGTAGTGCACCGCGATCCTCGGCGGCGTGCGCCCGCCCTGGCGCCGCTGGAACCCGACCGCCCATTCGGTCAGCGCGGCGGGATCGGACCCGACGATCATCACCTCGTCGCCGATGGTCTTGATCACGCGCGCGTCGTCGGGCAACGTGGCCTGCACCGCGTCGACGAAACGCTCGACCGCGTCGACCGCCTCGAGCTCCCCCGCTTCTTCGGTCAGACGCGTGTACCCGGTCAGATCGGCGAACGCGATCGCGACCCGAATCCGCCCGAGATCGACCGAGTCGCCCTCGAGATCGGACTCCATGTGGCCGACGACGTCCTGCTCGAGGAAGTGCTGCAGGTAACGCTGGTGAACCTGGTCCATCACCGGCGATGACAGCGGCAATAGCCGGCGAGTGAGCGCGAGCATCTCATCGGCGGTCTCGAGGCCGCTGGCGCCGGAGCGCATCAGCGGCTCGTGGACGTGCAGGTGGAACAACCTCACCTCGGCGTCGGCGACGCGCGCCATCGCCTGCCCGTAAACGCGGACGAGCTGGAGCAGCGCCACCAGCGGGAGGCCGGCCTCGAGCACGGCCGCGACGTACCGGAGCAGCGCCAAGTCCTCCTCGGAGATCCGCTCGACCTCCCCCGGCGCGGTCCCGAGCGCGCTCAGGATGCGGACGATCAGCGCGGGCTCGAGGCCGGTCTCGCGCGAGGCGTGCGCGAGCGTGTACACGTCGGCGCCGGTGTCGAAAAGCTCCTCGATGTATCCATACGCGAGCCGTCCCTCGTCGGTCGCCCGCCGGATCTCCTTGAGCGAGTGTCCGCGATCCCGGAGCCTGGCCACGATCTTGGCGTGGCTGACCACGCCGGGTGACCAGCTCCCGTCGTAGCGCGGGAGCAGACCTTCGCGCGCCCACCGCCGCAGCGTCGTGACCGCAACGCCGACTCGGTCGGCCGCCTCCTGAATCGACATCCCGTCGGGCGAGGCCCTGTCGTGACTATTGGCGCTTGCAGTGGACATCCCCTTCAGGAGTCTCCTACCCACGCCGGCCGTCCCGGTTGCGCTCCAGGCGACGGTGCATAATCGGCGGCGGGGCCTCGACGAGCACGAAGCCCCGCCGCCCGCGGGCGAGACGGCCCGCTGCGTCGGCCGTTGGCGCTCGTCACGTTTCCGGCGGCGCCTCGCGATCCGCTCCCCAGCTGGCCTGGGCAGCAAGTCACGATCCGGCCTGTTGCCTTTTTTCTGTGGCCGTAGGTCTACTCGCCAATCCCGAATATGTCAATGCCAGATACAGGTAACTGGGCATAAATAACAATAGGCCTGATGGCCGCGCCGAACGCACTCCAGCCGACCGCCACGCTCAGCGGCCGCGTGCTGCTGCCGGGCGACCCGGGCCGCGCGCTGATGCTGGCGGAGTCACTGCTCGACGGCGCCAAGATGTTCAACCACAATCGCGGCCTGTGGGGTTACACGGGCCTTGCGCCCGACGGCGAGCCGCTCACGATCCAGAGCACCGGGATCGGCGGTCCCAGCGCCGCGATCGTGATCCACGAGCTGATCGGCCTCGGCGCGCGGCGGCTGCTGCGGGTCGGTACGTGCGGAGCCGTGGCGGAGGGACTGCGGCTCGGCGATCTCGTGATCGTCACCGAGGCGATCGCGGCCGACGGCGCGAGCCGGGCCCTCGGCGCGGACGAGCGGGTGCCGTCGAGTCGAGACCTGCTCGAGACCGTGATCGCCACCGCGGAGCCGCCGTTTCCGGAGGCGGGCCACGGTGAGCACGCGATCCACCAAGGCCCGATCGTCACGTCCGACGTGTTCTACGACGACCGCGGGCTCGAGCGGCGATGGGCCGAGGCGGGCGCCCTCGCGGTCGAGATGGAGGCCGCCACCCTGTTCGCGCTCGCCGCGGCGCGCGGCGTGCAAGCGGCCGCGTTGCTGGTCGTGTCCGACATCATCCTCCCCGAGCGGGTCCGGATCGGCCAGGACGAGCTGCGAGCCGCGGAGCGGCGGATGGGCGAGGCGGCGCTGCGCGCGCTGACCGCCCGCGCTCGGGCCTAAGGGGCCTCTTCGGCGGCGGGCTCGCCGAGCGAGGCCTCGATCCTCGCCAGCTGGTCTTCGATCGCGGTCAAACGATTGTCCAGTGCGCTCGCCGAGGTGAGTTTCTCCAGCCGCTGGTCGACCCGGTCGAGCCCGTCCTCGATCGCCTCGAGCCGCTGGGAGACGCTCCGTAGCCGGCGCGTCAGCCGCTCGAGGTCGCCGGCGGACGGCAGGTTGAGGGCGCCCATCGCAGCCTCTTGGGCGCGCGTGGCGCGCTGACGGGTCTCGAACGCGGCCGTCAGCGCGCGGCTGACCACGGGGTTCTCGAGCATTCCCTGGGTGACCTTACCGATCGCTTCCTCGCTCTGGCGCGTGACGCGGCCGCGGATGCCCTCGCCGTCGCCTCGGTCGTCCTTGTCTTCGCTCATGCCTGACCGCCTCTCATTCTGGACCCGGATCTCATGACAGCACTCTCACGAGCCGCCCCGAAATCGCAACCCTAACCCTCGAGTTGAGGGTTAGCTGATGCTTAGACGACACGCCCATCGCTACAGTGCCGGGGGGATCTTGCCGATTCACAGGATTGCCTGACGACGATGATTGAACGTCGCGGCATGTTGGTACCTGAAAAGACATCCACAAGACCGACGGTTCCGAATTGCAAAGCTCGGCGGCAGCCAGTAGCGTCCTCTCAAGCCTACCTGTGATCGTAGCTGGGACGAATTTACGCGTGGCACACCGCGGGAGGACTACGCCACAGTGTTGAGAAGGCGCAAGCCAACGATTGCTGCCGCGCTGCTGACCGTGTCTTGCCTGGTCGCGGTGTTCGGTCTTGGCGCGATTCCCAACGCGTCCGCGGACGGCTGCACGGTGGTCGTGACGGTCGCCGGCGGCCAGCAGTTCACGTTCCAGAACGTCCCGCCGGGCACGAACCCGAACACGCTGCCGCTGCCGGTCCAGCTGCCGATCGTCAGCGTCTCTCAGACCTGCCCGCCGGTAACCGCGACCACGCCGGCGGTGACGGTGACGACCACCGTCACGCAGCCCCCGGCGACCTCGACCTCAACCTCGGCTTCGACCTCTACCACGCCGAAGACCACCACCACCTCGTCGACCACGAGGACTAAGACGACGACGACGACGACGAAGAAGACGACGTCCAGCCCGACCGGCTCCAAGACGACGACGAAGAAGTCGTCGACTCTCGCGCCCGGGAGCGCGCTGTCCCTCGGGTCCGGAAACGTGGAGAAGGCGAAGAAGAAGCCGAAGAAGAAGAACAAGCCGAAGAAGGCGACCAAGCCCCCGACCCCGCCGCCGCCCGTCACCAAGAGCGGCGTGCCGACCCCGTCGAACCCGACCTACTCGTTCTCGCTTCCGGGTCCGGCGCCGATCGGCGTCCCGAACTTCTTCATCGACAGCTTCCAGATCCCGCCGTTCCTGCTCCCGATCTACCAGGCCGCCGGGATCCAGTACGACGTGCCGTGGCAGGTGCTGGCGGCGATCAACGAGATCGAGACCGACTACGGCCGCAACCTGTCGGTGTCGACCGCCGGCGCTGTCGGCTGGATGCAGTTCCTGCCCTCGACGTGGAAGCGGTACGCGGTCGACGCGAACGGAGACGGGGTCGCCGACCCGTACAACCCCGCCGACGCGATCTTCACCGCGGCTCGCTACCTGCACGCCGCCGGCGCGTCCCAGAACATTTCGCAGGCGATCTTCGCGTACAACCACGCGGGCTGGTACGTCCAGTCGGTGCTGCTCCGCGCCCAGCTGATCGGCGGGATGCCAAAGGCGATGATCGGCGCCCTGACCGGTCTCGTCGAGGGGCACTTCCCCGTCGCGGCTCCCGCCAAGTACGCCGACGATTCCGTCGTCAAGCTGGCCAAGACGCGCGTGAAGACGTCCAACGCGGCCGTTCCGGTCCAGTCGGACCCGAACACCAAGGGCACGGCGATCTACGCCAAGCAGGGCTCGCCCGTGATCGCGGTCAACGACGGCAAGGTCGTCAAGATCGGCAACAGCAAGACGCTCGGCCGCTACCTCGAGCTCCAGGACGCGACCGGCAACACCTACACGTACGCGAACCTTGGGTCGATCCCCGCGCTGTACCCGGTGCCGAAGCCTGTGAAGATGAGCTCGACCTCGATCGCGAAGGCGCTGCTGGCCCCGGCCACCCCGGCGCCGAAGCAGGCCGCCACCGCCGGCTCGCAGCAGGCGGCTCCGATCGTCAGCACGGCCAAGGCCTCGAGTGAGGCGAAGAGCGCCCCGATCTCGCTCCCCGTCACCCCCGCGACCGCCGGCTCCCAGCAGGCCGCCGGCGCCGGCACCCAGGCCGCCAGCGCCGGCTCACAGGCCGCCGGCGCCGGCACCCAGCAGGCGGCCACGGGCGGCTCGCAGCAGGCGAGCGGCGCGAGCTCCGCGCCGGCGGCCACCCCGACGATCAGCACGCCGATGGTCAAGGAGCGGCTGTTCGCCGACCCATCGCGCCCCGCATCGTACGCCGCCGGCGGCAAGCTCCAGATGACGAGCAGCGCGCCCCAGCTCGGGAGCTTCGACAACTACTTCTCGGACGTCCTGCACCTGGCCAAGGACCAGTACACGCTCCAGCCGCTCAAGGTCGGCTCGGTCGTGGTCGCGGGTACGATCCTTGGCCGCCTCGGCGCGGGCACGCCGACCAACGCCTCGCACCTGGAGTTCATGGTCCAGCCGGCGGGCAACAAGGCGCCGTACATCGACCCCAAGCCGATCCTCGACGGGTGGAAGCTGCTCGAGGCCACCGCGGTCTATCGCGCGGCCGGGGTCGACCCGTTCTTCGGTCCGAACGCCAAGAACCCGACGATCGGCCAGATCCTGCTGATGTCCAAGGAGCAGCTCCAGGACCGCGTCCTCACGGACCCGAGCGTTCAGATCTATCCATGCGGCCGCCGGGACATCCAGGACGGCGCGATCGACCGCCGCATCCTCGCGGTGATCGAGTTCCTGTCCGCTTCGGGCCTGAAGCCTGACGTCACCGGCCTCAAGTGCGGTCACACCTCGAACGGCTCAGACGGCGTCGACGATGCCGGCAAGACCGGCGAGAGCGTCGATATCTCGGCGATCAACGGCATCCCGATCCAGGGCCACCAGGGCGCCGGCTCGGTTACCGACGTCGCGGTCCGCCGCCTGCTCACGCTCCAGGGCGCGATGCAGCCGGACGAGATCGTCTCGCTGATGAGCTACAAGGGCCAGCCGACCGCGCTGTCACTGCCCGATCACGCGAACCGGATCCAGATCGCATACACGCCGCTCTACGGCCAGAACTCGAAGCTCTCGGCTCAGGTCGCGAGCATCCTGCAGCCGCAGCAGTGGACCCAGCTGATCAACCACATCAGCCAGATCAGCGAGCCGATCGTCCCGATCGCGCCGAGCAAGTACGCGATCAAGACCGCCGGGCAGTAGCCCGCCTCGCGGGGCCGCCGGTTAGCCTCCGGCGATCGCCCCTCTGTTTCGCTTCAGCCAGTTCGAGCTCCCGTGGACGCTCGGTCCACCGGACGGCCGATACCTGATCCGCGGCGACGGCGCCGGTCCCGACGCCGCGCCCTTGTACGTGCTCGTGCTCGCCACGCTTGGAGCCAGGAAACGCAGTCGGCTCGGGCCTTCTCGGCGACAACATAAGGCTCTACCTGAACCTGAGCCTTCACCCGTGGAGACCACGAAAGCCACGGTCGTGGAGGTCGGCGAGCCGTTGCGCAGCCCGGAGGAGGCCGCGGCCTGGCTGGCCGGCGCCGGCGAGCCCGAGCTCGCGGCCGGTCTCAGCGTGCTCAACCGAGCGCTACACGCCCACCGGCTCGCGCTGGCCGACCCGCACGTGCACGGGATCGGGCGGCGCGATGCGCTCGTGGCGCGCCTCGGCTACGGCGCCGGGGAGGAGGTCGCCGACGGCCTGTGGACGGACGCCCGCGAGCTGATCGACGCCGGGCCTCGCCGGCGCCGATCGAGGATCCCCGCCGCCCAGGCTCGCCTCGCGGCGTTGCTCACCGGGCGCCACGCCCCGCTCGCGTGCGAGGAGCTGGCGCTGCGCGCGCGGCTCGACCTCGACGAGGGACGCGCGCGCGAGGCCGCGCTGCAGGTCCTGGTCGCGCTCGACGCCGCGCTTGCCGAGCTCCCGGACGACCCCGCCGCGCCCGCACTGGTCGAACGCCTCGAGGAGCTGCGGGGGCTGCACGACGGCGTCGCGGCGGCGGCTGTCGCGGCGCTTGCCGGAACGCTGGCGGCCCCCGAGCGCGACGCGACCGCGCTCGCGCTGGGGAGGATCGAGGCGGCGCTCAGGGCTAGGGCGGCGGCTCTTCCGGGATAGCCAGGCCGAGCGCCGCCAGCACGGCCCCGAGCTCGTCGACGACGTCGCCGTCCATCCGCACCGCCGCGTGGTGGTCGAACGGCGTCCGGCTCTGGGTCAGGATCGCGATCTGGCCACCGTTCGAGAGCGTCGTCTCGGGAAGCTGCGCCACCGGGTGGACCTCGAGCGAGGACCCGATGCACAGCATCAGACCGGCGCCGGCCGCAAGCGCCTCCGCCCGGGCGATCGCCTCGACCGGGAGGTATTCGCCGAACAGCACGACGCCGGGCTTCAGCGGCTCCTCACAGTCGCAACGCGGCACCCCGTCGGGAGCCCCCTCATGCCGGGCGCGTACGTCTTCCGATTCATACCGTAGACCGCAGACAAGACACGACGAGTGGGCTATCGACCCGTGCACCTCGACGAGGTTCCGTGTCCCGGCACGCTCGTGCAGACGGTCGATGTTCTGGGTGATCACCGCGTCGAGCAGCCCGGCTCGCTCGAGCTCCACGAGCGCCGCGTGCGCGCGGTTCGGCCGCTTGTCCTCGAGCGTCTGGAAACGCTGGCCGTAGAAGCCCCAGAACCGCTGCGGGTCGCGATGGAACGCGTCGATGTGAGCGACCTCCATCGGATTGACGTTGCTCCACAGCCCCGTTCCCGGCGAGCGGAAGTCGGGGATCCCCGACGGCACCGAGATCCCCGCGCCGGTCAGCGCCACGACCGAATCGGCCTCGCCGATCAGGCTGGCGAGCCGGGCGGCGGCGGTCTCCGTCGCGCTCACCGACCGCGGAACTGTGGCTTGCGCTTCTGCACGAAGGCCGAAACCCCCTCGCGGCCGTCCGCTGAGGAGAACACGTCGACGAACGCGGCCTTCTCGCGCTCGATCCCTGCGTCGATGTCGCCGACCGCCGACACGCGCTTGATCTGCTCGACCGCGAGCGGCGCCTGCTCGGACAGCTTGCGCGCCCACGCCAGCGCGGTGTCGAACAGCTGCTCGTCCGCGACCACCCGCGTGGCCAGCCCGATCGCGTAGGCCTCCTCCGCCGAAATCGGATCCCCGGTCAGGTTCAGCTCGAGGGCCCGGCCCTCGCCGACGAGGCGCGGGAGGCGCTGCGTTCCGCCGAACCCGGGGATGATCCCGAGGTTGATCTCGGGCTGGCCGAACATGGCCGACTCGGCCGCGATCCGCAGGTCGCACGCCATCGCCAGCTCGCAGCCGCCCCCGAGCGCCATCGCGTTGACCGCGGCGATCGTCACGACCGGCGCGGTCTCGATCTCCCGCAGCAGGCCGTGCATGCCGTCGAGCAGCTCCTTGCCGGCGAGGGCGTCCATCGTCGTGAACGCCTTGATGTCCGCGCCGGCGCAGAACAGCATCGGGTTGGCCGAGGCGATCACGAGGCTTCTTACCGTGCCTGCGCCCCTAACCGCGTCCCAGAGCCTGCGCAACGCGTGGACGACCTCGGGGGAGATCGAGTTCGCCGGAGGGCGGTCGAGCCAGGCGATCGCGACCGCACCTCGCGACTCGAGCTTCACCGGGCTGTCCTCCCAACCCGCGTCCGGCCTCGGGTAGGGGAAGAAGCCCTGACCGGTCTTGACGCCGAGCCGGCCCTGGGCGACCAGCCGGCGCACGATCGTGGGTGGCTCGAAGCCCTCGCCCCACTGCGCGCAGGCACGCTCGAGCCTCCCCAGCACATCGTCGAGCCCGATCCGGTCGGCGCGGGCGAACGGCGGCGGGATGATGCCGGCGCCGGCCATCATCCCCAGGTCGATGTCCTTCATCGAGGCGACCCCCTCCTCGAGCACGAGGCAGCTCTCGACGAGCGCCTTGAGCGTGAAGCGGTCGACGAGCGCGGCGGTGTCGAGGTCAGCTTCGGTGGTCATAGAAGCCCTCCCCTGTCTTCGCTCCGAGCTTGCGCTCGGCAACCAGCTCGCGCATCCGCCCGTGTATATAGAAGCGATCTCCGTAGGAGTCGCGGAGGTGCTCGGCGACGTGCAGGACGGTGTCGAGCCCAAGCAGGTCGCACAGATAGAAGGGCCCGACCGGCGCGGCCTTGGACTCGGCCACGATCCTGTCGATCTCCTTGACGTCGGTCCCCGTCTCCTCCTGTGCGCGCCACAGCTCGGACACGCTCGAGTTCAGGATCCGGTTGACCACGAATCCCGGCGCCTCGCCGCAACGGATCGCGGTCTTGCGGATCGCCTGGGCGAAGTTGATCGCGGCCTGCACTGTGTCGAGCGAGGTCTCGTCGCCCTCGATCACCTCGATCAGCCGCATCACCGACGCCGGGTAGAAGAAATGAAAGCCGACCACCCGGTCGGGACGGCTGGTTGCCAGCGCCATCTCGGTGACCGACAGCGACGACGTGTTCGAGGCCAGGATCGCGTGGCCCGGGGTGACCTCGTCGAGCTCGGAGAACACCGTCTGCTTGATCTCGATCCGCTCGGGCACGGCCTCGATTACGAGGTCGACGTCCCCGAACGACTCGTATCCGAGCGCGCCCGTGATCAGGCCGAGCCTGCGCTGCCGCTCCTCCTCGGAGAGCTTGCCGGCGTCGACGCGCGCTTGCCACAGCGAGCGGGCCTTGTCGAGTCCCTGGTCGACGAACTTCTGATCGACGTCCTTGAGGACGACGGGAATGCCGGCGTCGGCGATCACGTGGGCGATCTCGCCGCCCATCGTGCCGGCGCCGACGACGCCGGCCTTGAACACGAACATGACGCGAACGCTACCCAACCGCGATCTTGTTGGGAGTACGCTCCAGTCGAGGTGCCGGAGACGCTCCCCGAAAACATCGAGCCGTACACCGGGATCTCGTCCAAGGCCTACGAGCATCCGGCCGACCGCGCGGCGACGACGGCGCTGAAGGCGGTCCCGATGCTCGACACGGTCGTGCGCAAGCTCATCGAGTGGCGCTACGAGCGGGCGCTCCGCCAGTACTTCATGGGTAACTCGATCAGGGTCTCCGAGCATCAGCTGCCCGACCTGTGGGCGGCGCACCAGGGGGTCTGCCGGATCCTCGACATGCCCGAGGTCTACGACCTGTACGTGACCTCTCCCGTATGGGGAGCCGCCCAGGCGATCGGCTCGGGCAAGCCGATGATCGTGATCGACGCCAGGGCGCTCGTGAACCTCGAGTCCGGCGAGCAGCGCGCGGTGCTCGGGCACGAGGTCGGCCACATCCTGTCCGACCACATGCTGTACATGACCGCGCTCAACATCCTGCTGAGCGCAGGCGGCAACATGCCGTTCTTCCTCGGGATGCCGTTCCGAGCGGTCCGGGCGGTGCTGCTCGAGTGGTATCGCGCCGCCGAGCTGAGTGCCGATCGGGCCGCGGCGATCGTGGTCCGCGATCCCCAGATCGTCTGCCGCCTGCTGATGGTGCTCTCCGGGGCCATGCACGTGAAGGACCTCAACCTCGACGCGTTCATGGCCCAAGCGATGGAGTACGAGGCCTGGGACGACCCCAGCGACCGCGTCCGCCGGTTCTTCAACGAGCTCAACAAGACCCATCCCGACTCGGTCCGGCGCGTGTCCGAGGTGCTGAAGTGGGTCCAGAGCGGCGACTACGACCGGATCATCCGCGGCGAGTACCGCACCCGCGACCAGGACGCCAACGTCCGCGAGGAAGCGGGCGACGCCGTCGAGTTCTACGCCGAGCGCTTCCGGGCGATCTTCCGCGAGATCGGTGACAACCTGAACAAGGCCGGCTCCCAGGTCGGAGGCATGGCCGAGCAGCTCGCCGACTGGCTGCGGACGCGTAGCGGCGGGCCCGGTGGCGGATCGGGCGGCGGTCGGTCGTCCGGTGGCGGCCGGTCCTCCGGCGGTGGTTCGTCCGGTGGCGGTGGTTCGACCGGTGGCGGTGGTTCGTCGGGTGGCGGTCGGTCGTCCGGCGGCGGAGTCTTCAGCGACAGCCCGTTCGACGACGAGCCGCAGGACGGCGACGCGGACTGACGCGACCGCCCCGGCCGTTCGGGGGATCCGGGCCTCTAATCCCGGGCCGGCGCCTCGCCAGAACCTGCATATCACGCCAATTCATGCCCCGGCCGCCGGCCGTGGCGGACTATTCATGCGGGGCATGCGCAGTCCGCCACAGTCCGGCTTGCGCTCGTCAATTGTCCTGCTATGCAGGTGTTCCGAGCGCCTTGGGCTCGACCCCGCCGGCGATCCGGCCCGGCCGCTCGTTCAGAGTGCATGGGCCGGAAGCGAGGCTGCGGCGCCCTCTTGACAAGCGACAGTCTCCGATATATCGTTAATACATCGTTCCAAGCTTTCTGGAGGAATCATGACTCACGAGGATTGGGCCGCACCATGGCCGTTCCTGAGCCGGCTGGCCGCGATGAAGGCCGCCTCACGCGGCCGCCACGGTCGCTATCCCGGGATGGATGACCTCGAGCGGCTGGCCGCCCTGCGCCACATGCGCGGCGGTCCCCCGTTCGGCGGGCCGATGCGCGGCGGGCCGTTCGGTGGCGGCCGAGGCCGCCGGCGCCGCGGCGACGTCAGGACGGCGGTGCTGATCCTGCTCGCCGAGGAGCCGCGCAACGGCTACCAGCTGATGCAGACGATCGAAGAGCGGAGCGAGGGCCGGTGGCGCCCGAGCCCCGGCTCGGTCTACCCCACGCTGGCCCAACTCGAGGACGAGGGGCTGATCCGCGGAATCGAACGCGACGGGACCAGGCTGTTCGAGCTCACCGACGCGGGCCGGGAGCAGGCCGAGCAGTACGCCGGCCGGACGGCGCCGTGGGAGGAGGACGAAGACCAGGACGGCCGCTCGATTCCCGAGATCGCCTCGCTGATCATCCAGATCGGCAAGGCGGCGTGGCAGGTGGCGCAGGAAGGCGATGACCATCAGGTCGAGAAGGCGTGCGCGACGCTGGCCGAGACCCGCCGGGCTCTGTACGGGATCCTCGCCGAGGAGCCCGATACCCCCGAGGACGCGGACGCGACCGCGTAACGTGTAAGAGCGAGATGACGGGCGGGAACGGCACCAGAGACATAACTGACCCGGTCGCGATCTCGGTCCGCGGGCTCGTCAAGACCTTCGACGAGGTCGAGGCTGTTCGCGGCGTCGAGTTCGAGGTCGCCACCGGTGAGGTGTTCGGCTTCCTCGGACCCAACGGCGCCGGCAAGACGACCACGATCAACATGCTGTGCACGCTGATCACGCCGACGGCCGGGTCGGCCAGCGTCGCCGGTCACGACGTGGTGCGCGAGCGCGACGACGTCCGCCGAAACATCGGCCTGGTGTTCCAGGACCCGACGCTCGACGGCTATCTCACCGCCGAGCAGAACCTGCGCCTGCACGCCGAGCTCTACGGCGTCCAGTCGAACCTGGTCAAGCCGCGCATGGAGCAGGTGATGACGATGGTCGGGCTGTGGGATCGCAAGGACTCGGTGGTCGGGACGTTCTCCGGCGGCATGCGCCGACGCCTCGAAATCGCCCGCGGCCTGATGCATTCCCCCCGCGTGCTGTTCCTCGACGAACCGACGATCGGGCTCGACCCGCAGACGCGCCGGTCGATCTGGGAATACATCGGTGAGCTCAAGGAGCGCGAGGACATCACGATCTTCATGACCACCCACTACATGGACGAGGCGGAGTGGTGCGACCGGATCGCGATCATGGACCACGGCGAGATCGTCGCGCTCGACGCTCCCGAGACGCTCAAGGCCGGGGTCGGCACCGACCGCGTCACGATCCACACCGACGACGACGCTGCCGCAATCGCGGCGCTCGCGGACCGCTTCGGAATCGATGCGCGGATCTCCGAGGGCGCCGTGAGCTTCGGCGTCCCGGAGGGCGAGCAGTTCGTGCCGCGGCTGTTCGCCGAGCTCGGGATCCCGATCCGGGCGGTGAGCGTGTCCCGCCCGACCCTCGACGACGTGTTCATGTCCTACACGGGGTCGACGATCCGCGACGCCGAGGAGGACCAGGGCAAGGATCGCAACCGCAGGATGATGCAGATGATGAGCGGGGGTAGGCGATGAGCACGACGACTGATCCGCGCGGATCCGCCAGCGCCACCGTCGAGGCGGCCCCAACTCCGGTCGTCCGCGTCACGGTCCCCAGGCGCAGCCTCGCCTCCGAGCTCCGCGCGATCAAGATCGTCTGGCGCCGGGAGATCATCCGCTTCCGCAGCGACCGGCTGCGAATGGTCACCACGCTGGTCCAGCCGCTCCTGTTCCTGTTCGTGCTCGGATCCGGCCTGCAGCAGCTGTCGGCCGCGAGCACCCACGGCGTCAACCTGAAGACGTTTATTTACCCGGGGATCCTGTGCATCTCGGTGATGTTCACGGCGATGTTCTCGGCCGCGTCGATCGTCTGGGACCGGGAGTTCGGGTTCCTGCGAGAGATGATGGTCGCGCCGATCCGGCGGAGCTCGATCGTGATCGGAAAGGTCATCGGCGGTGCCACCGTGGCGAGCTTCCAGGGCGTGATCGTGATCTGTCTGGCGGGATTCGTCGGGGTTCCGTACAAGCCGCTGATGATCATCGGCATCTTCATCCTTCAGCTGCTGCTGGCGTTCGCGATCACGGCGTTCGGGGTGATGATCGCGGTCCGGATCAAGCAGATGCAGTCGTTCATGGGCGTGATGCAGATGATCGTGATGCCGATGTTCTTCATCTCGGGCGCGCTCTTCCCGGTCGCCGGCCTTCCGGGCTGGCTGGCGGTCCTCAACCGCCTCGACCCGCTCACCTACGCCGTCGATCCGATGCGGCGGCTCGTGTTCAACAACCTGACGATCTCGCCGCAGGCGCGGGCGGTGCTCGATCCAGGCGTGACCTGGTTCGGCTGGCACGTGCCGGCGCTGCTCGAGGCCGGCATGATCGTCGCGCTCGGGCTGATCATGCTCGGGATCGCGATCTGGGAGTTCTCGACGACGGAGTAAGTCGGGTCTTAGTTTTCACAGCCCGTTCACATCCCTACCGAACAGACCTGGGAGCCTGCGCCCGGGTAGGGATCGGAACTCATCCTCATCCTCGTGGTGATCGCGGGGTTCTCGTTCGACTTCACGAACGGGTTCCACGACACCGCGAACGCGATGGCGACCTCGATCGCCACCGGCGCGCTCAAGCCGAAGGTGGCGGTGATCATCTCGGCGTGCCTGAACTTCGCCGGTGCCTTCATCTCGATCAGCGTGGCGGCCACGATCGCGAAAGGGATCGTCAGTCCGACAGTACTCGTCGGCGGCGACGGGCTCGAGCTCGTGCTGGCGGCGCTGATCGGCGCGATGACCTGGAACATAATCACCTGGTACTTCACGATCCCCTCGAGCTCGAGCCATGCGCTGATCGGCGGCGTGATCGGGGCGACGATCGTCGCGACCGCGTCGGGCGAGGTCAACTGGCACAACCTCGTGAAGACCGTGATCGTGCCCGCGATCCTGTCGCCATTCATCGCCGGCGGGGTCGCGGCGCTGGGGACATATTGCGCGTACCGATTGATCCGCCGCCTCGGTCAGCGCGAGGCGCGAACCGGGTATCGCTACGGCCAGATCTTTTCCGCGTCGCTGGTGTCGCTCGCGCATGGCACCAACGACGCGCAGAAGACGATGGGCGTGATCTCGCTGGCGCTGATCGCTCACGGCGACATTAGCGCGGTCCACTTCTCCGTCCCGCTTTGGGTCAAGTTGGGCTGCGCACTCTCGATCGCGGGTGGCACGGCCAGCGGCGGCTGGCGGATCATCAACACGATGGGCAACCGGATCACGAACGTCGAGTCGCCGCAGGGATTCGCCGCGGAGTCCTCGAGCGCCGCGGTGATCCTCGCGTCGTCCTACTACGGGTACCCGTTGTCGACAACCCAGGTCGTGTCCGGCGGCGTGCTGGGCTCCGGGCTCGGCAAGGCCAGCCCTGTCCACTGGAACGTGATTGGCCAGATGTTGTCCGCCTGGGTGCTGACGATGCCCGGCGCGGGGGTTCTCGGCGGTGTGGCCTGGGGGATAGCGGACCTGTTCGGGGCGCATTCCAACGCCGGCGCGATTGTGATCTGCCTACTCGCGGCGCTCGCGGCGTTCGGGCTCTGGACCCTCTCCAAGCGAAATCCGGTCACCGCCGCCGACCTCGACCGGACGAACGTCAGCCCGGTCGAGGAGGCCGAGCTCGCCGGCGTTCCGCCCGCCATAGCGGCGGCTTGATCACATGACCCTGATCGCGTCCGAGTTCATCAACTGGAGCGCGCTGTGGAAGATTGTCGTCGCGGCCCTTCTCGGCGGCGCCGGAGTGGTGATCGTGTTCGGCTTCCTACTGGTCGGCGTCAAGATCGCGAACAACGCCAAGACCGGCGGTCGCGAGTGGGCGGGCTACGCGCTGGCCGGCGTGTGCGGGTTCATCTGCGTCGCAGCGATCGTGGTCGGGATCTACGCGATGGCCGAGAAGCCGTCGTCTAAGCCGGCTGCCAAGAAGGCAGCCTCGGTGCTGATCGAACCCTCCTCCAGATCGAGCTCGTAGTTGATGGCGCCAGGGCCGTGAGTGCGGGTCCCGGAACGGACAGTGGACTGTCGGTCCCGTTCCTGGTCGACCCTGAGCACGCGGATCTCGCCGAGCACATCGAGAAGCGCCGGTTCTTCTGGTTGGACCTCAAGGGACCGACTGACGAGCAACTACATCGAATCGCATCCAAGTTCGGCCTGCATCCACTGACGGTCGAGGACGCCCGGACCTTTAACCAGCGTCCCAGGCTCGAGGAGTACGGAAGCTACATATTCCTTGTCGCGTACGGCGTCGACCCTGGCACCAGCTCGGGCGGACCTCTCTTGCGCGAGCTCCACATGATCGTCTCCGGCCACTTCGTCGTGACGATCCATCGCCGTCCGTTGACCGCGCTCGAGGAGCTACGTGCCCGGTACGACGAGCATCCGCTTCGCGGCGAGCAGTTTCTCGTCTACAAGATCCTCGACGCGATGACCCAGACCTTCTTTCCGGTGCTGACCCGGATCGATGACGATATCGACGAGATCGAGCAGGAGGTGGTCGCAGATCCACGGGAGGAGATCCTGAAGCGCATCTTCTCGATCAAGCGGGATCTCGTCTCGATGCGGCGTGTCGTCTCACCAGAGCGCGATGTGTTCGCCCGGGACGCGGAGCGGATCGCCGAGCTGCGAGGGCTCGAGGGCGACGGCCGGCTGTACTTTCGCGACCTCTACGACAGCCTGAACCGCGTCTCGGAGCTGGTCGACTCCTACCGCGACCTGCTGAGCGGCGCGGCCGACATGTACCTCTCGACGGTCGCCAACCGTCAGGGCGAGGTCAACAAGCAGCTGACGATCATCGCCACGATCTTCCTGCCGCTGACGTTCCTGACCGGCTTCTTCGGTCAGAACTTCTCGTTCCTGACCGACCACGTGCTGAACACGACGCTGGCGTTCGCGGTGCTGGGGATCGGGCTGCTGTTCGTCTCGATCCTCGGATTTGTCATCTACTTCCGGCGCAAGCGCTGGATGTAGGCGTCGGGACGCCACTGCCGCCTCCCCCCATCGTCCAGGAGAGGAGGCGGCAGCTACGTCCGTACCGCAATCCCGCGCCGGTTTACGCCTTGGCGGGGGCGGGTTCTTCGATCCGGCGCGGGAGCAGCGTCTCGCGCGCGATCACCAACCGCTGAATCTGTGCGGTGCCCTCGTAGAGCTGGAGGATCTTGGCGTCGCGCATCAACTTCTCGACCTTGTATTCCTTGATGAAGCCATAGCCGCCGTACACCTGGACGGCGTCGGTCGTGACCTCCATCGCGGTGTCTGCCGCGAACCGCTTGGCGTGCGAGGACTCGAGCGTGTTGCGCTTGCCCTGGTCGAGCAGCACCGCCGAGTTCCACGTCGCCAGGCGCGACAGGTGGATCTTGGTGGCCATGTCGGCGATGATGAACTGGATCGCCTGGTGCATCGCGATCGGCACGCCGAACTGGACGCGCTGCTTGGAGTATTCGATCGCGAACTCCATCGCGGCGCGCGCGACGCCGGTGCCCATCGCCGCGACGCCCGGGCGCGTCCGGTCGAGCGTCATCATCGCGATCTTGAAGCCCTTGTTCTCCTCGCCCACGAGGTGGTCGAGGGGGATCTCGACGTCGTTGAAGGACACGGTGGCCGTGTTCGAGGCCCGTTGGCCCATCTTGTCCTCGTGCTTGTCGACGACCACGCCTGCGTCGCGTGGGACGACGAAGCACGAGATCCCGCGGTGGCCCGCCTCCTTGTCCGTCTTCGCGTACACGGTGTACCAGTTGGCGTACTCGCCGTTGGTGATGAAGCACTTGGACCCGTTGATGACCCACTTGTCGCCCTTGCGGACCGCGTTGGTCTTCATCCCCGAGACGTCCGAGCCGGCATCGGGCTCGGTCAGGCAGAACGAAGCAAGCAGCGGGGCCTCGGAAAGCCGGCCGATGTACTCCTTCTTGATCTCGTCCGAGGCGGCCAGCAGGACCGGCGCCGTCGCCAGGCCATTACAGGTCACCGACGTGCTGATGCCGGAGCAGCCCCAGGCGAGCTCCTCCTCAATGATGCAGCCTTCGAGATAGCCCAAACCGGGCCCGCCGTATTCGACCGGGAAGTGACTGTTCATCAGACCGAGCTCCCAGGCCTTGTCGATGATGTCCTGCGGCCAAGTGCCGTCCCGGTCGTATTCCCAAGCGACCGGACGGATCTCCTTCTCGGCAAAGTCGTGCGCCATCTCGCGCATGCTCTGCTGCTCGTCGGTGAGCGTGAAATCAACCACGGTGGGTTCTCCTTGGAAACGGCGCTTGCGACCCTTCAAGAGGCCGAGCGCGACGATAGATTGACTAGTCAGTCAACATCTTCAATCCTACCCCATCAACGGACGGATCGAACCTCATCTCGCGAAAACGGGGCGCGAATTCGACGGTCGAACGGTCGTCGGGCCCTCGCGGATGCGCCAGACTTGCTCCGTGCATTCCGCGTTCAACGTCGTGATCTGGGTGGTGTGCGTCCTGGCCGTCGTGATCGCACTCGGGGCGCTGATCGCCAGCCGGAAGACCTGGGAGGACTTCGGCAAGGGCAGATTCGTCATGGACCGCGACTCGGCTCACGACTCCGCTACGGCCTCCGGGATGGCGGTCGCCGAGCGAGACACCGAGATCCGGCAGATGCTCGAGGCGCGTAACGAGCGCCGGGCCCGCCGCGGCGAGCCGCCGATCGACATCGAGCAGGAGCTCGCCCGCCTGACCACGACCGCGCCGGCGATCGACCCGTCGCTGCGCGAGGAGATCCGCCAGCTCGTCGTCGCCCGCAACCACCGGCGGGTCCGCGCCGGCAAGCCGCCGCTCGACGTCGAGGCCGAGATCGAGCGCGAGATCGACGGGCTCACCGGGCTGTGATGTAGCCTCCGAGCGATGGCAGATCCAAGACGCTTCGAACTCGACGAGCTGGTCAACCGCCCGGGGAGCTACTTCAACCCCCAGACCGAGGTTCTGGTCGTCGTCGATGACTCACCCGAGCTCGACGCCGAGATCTTCAACATGGAGGAGTTCGAGGGCGCCGACTGGGTCCTGATCTCCGACGAGGTTCCGGTCGACGAGGACCGGCGGGACCGGCTTCTGGAGGCGTTCCAGACCCGCCATACGGCCGAAGACTTCGAGGCCGACCCTGACGAAGAGCCCGAGGAGTACGAGGAAGAGGTCGAGGAGCTTGGCCGCGAGTAGGCGGTCCGGCTAGCCGCCACTCCCGAGTAGCGCCGCGCACTTCTGCATCTTGCCGACGTCCCCCCCGGCCGACTGGATGCACTGGCTGTAGCGCGTCACGTTCGACGAGGACCCCGTGCTCGTCCCGCCGCCCGAACCCGAGCCCGAACCGGAGCTCGAGCCGCTACTGCTGGACCCGCCGAGCGCGCCGCCGGCCGCGCCCTGGAGCTCCTGGACGAACGCGTTCAGCTTGCTCTGGAACTCCGAGAACGGGCGCACCGTGGTGGGCGCCTTGATCGTTTGGGGCTGGTTGAGGTCCGAGTACTGCATGGTCAGCCCGATATTGGCCGAAGTCAGGCCGCCGAGCTCCGAGGACGTCGTGCCCGTGACCGGGACCGTCAGCGTGATCGTGAGCCTGCGGATCGTCTTGTCGCTGGTTCCGGTCCAAATGTCGACGCTCGGGTTCTTGATCTCGGAGGCGATCTTGGTCCGGTCGGCAGCGGGAATCCCGGACTTGAGGCTGCCCGCGCCGGAGACGCCCAGCGACGACGCCTTCTCGAGGACCGTGTTCAGGTCGGTCAGCAGCGCGCTGACGTTGACGCCCGCGTGGATGTGCGTCGTCTGCGCCCCGCCCACGTTCTCGGTGCCGACGACGGTCGGATTGGTCAGCCATTTGAGCGGCTGGATGCCGAGCTTGCCGAGCGTGCCCGATCCCGAGTTCGCGCCCGGCGTGGATGTCAGCTGGGAGAAGCTCGACTCGAGCTTCTGGAAGGTCGCCTGCGGCATCTGATAGCTGGCCCCCTGAAGCGTCACGTACCCCGCGGTGCCGGTCGAGATGACGCCGAGCGCGACGCCACGGCCGAGCGCGCTCGCGCTCACGGTGAAGTTGGACTCGGGGAGCTTGCCGGCGCCGCGTGTCTGGAACGGGCCGCCGAAGCTCAGCGTGATCGGGCCGCTGAGGACGCTCGACCCGGACGGATCGATCGTGAGCGTGAGATTCAGGTCCCCGCTCGTGACCTTGTGCGTGCCGGTGAAGGTCTGGGTGAGCAGCGTGTTCGGATTGGCCGAGCCACTGCTCGCGCTGCCGCAGGCGGCGACGCCGAGACTCGCCATTACGACCATGACCAGACCCCTGAATGCTTTTCTGCGGTGATGCATGGCGTCCCTTTCCTTCTCAGCCCCCGAGCGAATGTAGCACCCGAATATTGCCTTCGCGCCGGTTCGCAAGCGCCTAGACTCGCGCGATCATGACGCCCCGCACGATCCTTTACACCGGCAAGGGCGGCGTCGGCAAGACGTCGGTCGCCGCCTGCACCGCGCGTGCCTGCGCGGCATCTGGGCTGCGCACGCTCGTGATCTCGACCGACCCCGCGCACAGCCTGTCGGAGTCGCTCGGCGCGGCGCTCGGGCCCAGGCCCTCCCCCGCCGGCGACCGGCTGTGGGGTCAGGAGGTCAACGCCCAGGACGAGATGGAGCGCCATTGGTCGGGCGTCCAGGAGTGGCTCGGCGAGCTGTTCGTTGAGCGCGGCATCGACCGGATCTCGGCCCAGGAGCTCACGGTCCCGCCCGGGATGGACGAGCTGTTCTCGTTGCTCCGGCTTCAGGCCGCCCACGAATCGGCGGACTGGGACGCGATCATCGTCGATTGTGCGCCCACCGGCGAGACGCTCCGGTTGCTGTCGTTCCCCGACGTCGCGCGCTGGTGGATCGAGAAGGTCTTCCCGCTCGAGCGCCAGATCCTCGCCGCCGCCCGCCCGCTCGCGCGGTCTCTGCTCGACATCCAGCTTCCGAGCCGGGCGGTGTTCGCCGACATCCAGCGGCTGTCGAAGAACCTGATCGAGATGAACGAGATCCTCCGCGACCGCGAGCGCTGCACGGTCCGCCTCGTGATGAATCCCGACAAGATGGTGATCGGCGAGGCGATGCGCACGTTCACCTATCTGAACCTGTACGGGTATCTGACGGACGCCGTAATCGTCAACCGCATCTTCCCGTCCGAGGTCGGCGACTACTTCGCCGGCTGGCGCCGGATGCAGGAGGAGCATCTCGAGCTCGTCCGCTCGGCGTTTGCGCCGGTGCCGGTCCTCTGCGCGCCCTACTTCGACACCGAGGTGCTCGGTGGAGAGATGCTCGACCGCCTTGGCGATGCGCTGTTCGGCTCCGGCGAGCACGATCCGGCGGCCGTCCTCCACGACTCGCTCAGCCAGGAGCTGAAGGTGTCCGACGACGGCGCCGAGCTCCGGCTGACGCTTCCGTTCGCGCGCAAGGGCGACATCTCGCTGAAGAAGATCGGCCTCGAGCTGATCGTCGGTGTCGACGGCCAGCGCCGCACGATCATCCTGCCGTCGGCGATGGCGGCGTTCCAGCCGACAGCCGCCACGTTCGAGGATGGGACGCTTGCGGTGACCTTCCATGGAGCCAGAGATGCCGAGCCCGTCTGAGGCCGGCGCCCCCCCGCCCGAGGGGCACGAGCCCGGGAGCAGCCCCGCGCCCGGCTCGCCCGAGGAGGCGCTGCGCCGGCTCGAGCAGCGCCTCGACCAGGCGTCCGAGGCGGCCGAGCGGCTGATGGCGCAAGTGGCGGCCGAGGCGGCGCGCGCAGGCGAGGCCGCCCGGGGCGACGACCCGGCCGCTCACGACGCAAACCCCGGCGGCTCGGGCCAGCCGCCGCCCGCCGGCTGGCAGACCCCCGAGGACGAGCGCCCTCGCGTCGCGCCCGAGCTCGATCCGTTCGTGGCGCTCGTCCAGGCCATGCGCGACCTGATCCCGCCCGAGCTCCAGCAGCGCCTGATCGCCGCATTGCGCGAGGTGCTGCTGGCGCTGCGGGCACTGATCGACTGGTACCTCGAGCGGATCGATCGCCGGGGCAAGCAGGGCGTCGAGGTCCAGGACATTCCGATCCTGTAGTTGGGCGCTGCCGGCGGCCTTACAATCGGGCTGTGGCAGGCTTGCGGGCATGAGCGAAGGGCCCACCGCCGCCGGTGCCGCGCGCCGCGTGGGATCAGGGACGAGCCGGCTCGTGCGTGCCTGGAAGGCCTTGCCGAACGAGTCCCGCCTTGCGGCCTACGCCTCGGGCGCCCTGTTCTTCACGCTGTTCCTGCCCTGGTACCAGGTCACGCTGATAGCGCCGGCGAAGGCCGAGAAGCTGCAGTCGGCGAGCGCCTCGATCACCGGTTGGGGCGCGTTCTCGTTCGTCGAGGCCGCGGTCCTGATCGTCGCCGCCGGCGTCCTCACGCTTCTGTTCCAGCGCGCCGAGGGACGTGCGTTCCACCTGCCGGGCGGCGACGGCGGCGTGATCCTGGTGGCCGGGCTGTGGACGTGCCTGTTGATCGTCTGGCGGATCTTCGACAAGCAGGGCGCAACGACCAGCGGACCCTCGGCGACCACGTCCGGGATCGAGTGGGGGATCTTTGTCGCGCTGGGGGCGGCGGCCTTTCTCGCCTACGCCGGCTCCCGCATCCGCGCCGCCCACCGGCCCGAGCCACCGCTGCCCGGCGAGGACACGGCGCCGGCCGGGTCGAGCGCGGCCGCCACCACGACCACCCGCGAGGCCGCCACCGCCGGCAAGACCACCACCGCGGCCGCCACCGCCGGCACGGCCACCACCGCGGCCGCCACCGCCGGCACGGCCACCACCGCGGCCGCTACGACCGCCGCGCGCGATGCCGGCCCGCGCAGACAGGCGCCGGCACGGTCGGGAACCCGGAGGCCGGTGCCTCCGCGCCGGCGCCCCCGGACGCCACCGCCGGTCGCAGCTGATCGCCCGGCGCGCGACGAGCGGAGCGGGCGCCCAGCCGCCGCCCCCGGAGCCGCGCCCGGAACGACCCCGCGAGCCGCGCCCGGAACGACCCCGCGAGCCGCGCCCGGAACGACCCCGCGAGCCGCGCCCGGAACGGCCCCGCGAGCCGCGCCCGGACCAAGTCCCGGAGCGGCGCCCGAGTCGGCGCCTGACCGCCCGCGCCGGCGACCATCCGCCGCCGAGCTGTTCGAACGCGTCGTCCCGGACGACCCACCGACGATGCCGTTCGGGCGGGCCAAGCCGGCGGACGTCGACGCAACGCTCAGAATGGCCTCGGACTCGCCGGCGGACGGGCCATCCGACCCGACGCCACCGGACGAGCAGCTGACGATTCCGCTCGGCAACGACGACGACACGATCCCGCTCGACCGGGATCGCTAATCGGTGGCTGCCCGCCGCGCCAGCGCCCGGACGACCCTGACCAGCACCCTCGCCGGCTCGTGCACCACGTGTTCGCGCGTGAAACGCAGGACGTCAAAGCGCGCGTCCCGATAGAACAGGTCCTTCTCCCGGTCGTTCTGAAAAGTACCGGGGCCACCGTGAAACGTGGGGCTGTCGAGCTCGACGATCAGCCGCTCGCGCCGCCACATGAAGTCGGGGACGTACGAGCCGAATTCCACGTTCACCTCAGGACGGGGCAGGCCTGCGTCGCGCATGAGCCTCAAGAAGGCCTTCTCGGCCTTTGACCGTGTGATCGCCATCGCAGTCTCGTCCCCGAGGAGCGCCGCCAGCCGAGCCGCCCCGCGACAAGGCCGGTTGCGCGCCAGCACACGCTCGAGCTCGCGGCGGTCGAGCACACGCCTCGCGAGCCCCTCGTCGATCACGTCGACGAGCTCCCCGGGGGCCACCGCGGCGACCTCGAGCACCGCACGGGCCGGCGAGCTCACCCACAGCCCCGCGTGGTGGCGTACCTCTCGGTCGTCGATCGCGCGGATCCGGTGCACGCGAATCCCCTTACGGGACGCGCGCGACCGTCCGACGACCGTGATCTCGACCGTTGCCGGCGCGATCTTGCGCATGCCCCACACGAACGCGGCCGACCGGTGGCTCAGGAACGCGCCCTCGCCGCACGCCAGCAGGGCCGCCTGCTCGCGGGCGAGCGGCGGCAGCTCACCACAGCCGAAGGAGTAGACGCCGTGGAAGACGACGTGCAATCTGCCGGCGCTGTTCCGGTGCCTGATCGCCTCTGAGCCCATACCGCACGCTGCCAGCTGCTCGCAGCTCACGATCGTTCGCTGGCGGGCGGCCACACGCGCGGCGGCGAGATCTCGCGAGTCACCCATCGGACCGATAAGTGCGCACTCGACCTTCCTCACCGCCCGAGTGCGCGATCTTCGTTGCCATACCGGGACGAATATGCATTCGGCCCCCGAGGGGCGGCGAGTGTTGAGTTATCGGGGCGGATCCAGGCGGCATGAGCGCGAGTGTGCACCCCTCGAGCGCCGGCCGAGCCCCCTCCCACGACTTTGTTGCGAAGCCGTATCTGTATTTTGAGCGTTGCGAGACTTATGCCCGCCACCGAGCCCGCCACCGCCGCCGACCTCGCCGCCGGCCTCCGCCAAGTCGGCTACCTCCCCGGCGAGTCGACCGCGCTCGTCGCGTTCCTCGCCACCAAGCTCGGCAAGCCCGTGCTCGTGGAGGGGCCGGCCGGCGTCGGCAAGACCGAGCTCGCCAAGGCGCTCGCCGCCCACCTCAACCGAACGCTGGTCAGGCTCCAGTGCTACGAGGGACTCGACGAGGCCAAGGCCTTGTACGAGTGGAACTACCGCAAGCAGCTGCTCCGCATCCAGACCGAGGCGGACAGCACCGGCTGGCAGGATGTGCAGGAGGACATCTTCGGCGAGGAGTTCCTGCTGCCAAGACCTCTGATGACCGCGATCGCATCGCCCGACCCGGTCGTCCTGCTGATCGACGAGATCGACAAGACCGATCAGGAGTTCGAGGCGATGCTGCTCGAGCTGCTCTCCGATTTCCAGATCAGCATCCCCGAGCTCGGCCGCATCGAGGCCAAGACCCGGCCGGTCGTCCTTTTGACCTCGAATAACACCAGAGAGCTGACCGAGGCGCTCAAGCGCCGCTGCCTGTACCTGTGGCTCGACTACCCCGACCTGGAGCACGAGCTCGAGATCGTCCGCCTCCACTCCCCCGAGCTCGACCAGACGATCGCGCGCAAGCTCGTCGAGATCATCCACCAGGTCCGCCAGCTCGACCTCAAGAAGCCGCCGAGCATCGCCGAGTCGATCGACTGGGCCCGCACGCTGCTGCTGCTCGGGGCCAACGACATCGACCACGACACGTTCATCGCGACGATGAGCGTGATCGTCAAGCACCGCACGGATCTGGACACGGTGGCGGCCCGCGTCGGCGTGGCCCTCCAGCAGCAGGCCGATGCCTCCGCCGCATAGCGCCAAGAGCGCCGCGATCTACGGCGGCATCCCCGAGCAGCCTCCGGGCAACCTCGACGGCCAGCTCCTCTCGTTTGCCGAGGACCTCAGAAGCGAGGGCGTCGCGATCGGCACCTCCGAGATCCTCGACGCCTTCGAGGCGCTGCAACATGTCGGATGGACCACCCAAGCGGACTTCAAGGAGGCGCTCGCGGCCACGCTCGCGAAGTCCAACGACGACAGAAGAGTGTTCGACCTCGTGTTCGACCGGTTCTTCTTCCGCGCCACCGAGGCCCAGGCGGCTCGCAAACGGATAACCGAGGCCAACACGCAGGGGGCCCCGCCGAGCGATGTCAACCTCGACACGCTCCGCCAGCAGATCGCGGCCGCGCTCCGCGACGGCTCCGACGACGCGCTCCGTGATCTCGCCCGGCTCGCGATCGCCGCGTTCGGCCGCGGCGAGGGCTCCGGCGTCCTCGGCGTCGACGTGCAGCGAATCAGAAGAGCCCTCGGCCTCAGGACCGAGCCCCAGCCGGACCTCCCGCAAGACGATCCGCGCCACGACGGCCTCCCCCGAGACCAGCTCCGAAAGTTCGAGCAGCACCTCCGGCGCGAGCTCGAGCGCAACCTGATCGAGCGGACGGCCAGCCTCCCCCCCAAGCGCCCGCTCAACGAGCTCGACCGCGCGCTTCCGTCCGGTCCGATCCAGGACCTCGCGGCCGTCCACCGAGTCGTCGCCCAGCTCAAGCGAAGACTCGCCACCCAGGGCCACGAGCTGAAGGGCCGCAAGCGCCACGCCCACGTCGACTTCCGGAGAACGATGCGCGCGTCGCTCCAGACCGGCGGCGTTCCGATTGCCCTCAAGTACCGCCCCAGAAGACCCCGGCGGCCCGAGATCTACGTCCTGTGCGACGTGTCCACGAGCGTCACGAGCGCAAGCACGTTCTTCCTATCCGTCCTCCACGCCCTCCACGACGCCTTCAGGAAGCTGCGCAGCTTCGTGTTCATCGAGCGGATCTCCGAGGTCACCGAGGTGTTCGAGCGCGAGCGCGACTTCCGCGCCGCGAGCGAGGCGATCTCCAGGGATGCCGGCGTCGCGGACATATCGGGCTACACCGACTATGGCCGCGTCTGGCTGGAGTTCCTGAACCTGATCGAGGACGAGTTGCACCCGCGCGCCACCGTGATCGTGCTCGGGGACGCCCGCACCAACGGCCGCCCGCCACGCGACGACATCTTCGCCGCGATCACCGCCAGGGCGGGCCGCACGTTCTGGCTGAACCCCGAGCCGCGCCTGTACTGGAACTACGGCGACAGCGTGATCTCCGCGTACGAGAAGCACTGCACCGCGTTCGAGTGCTGGCGCACCGACCAGCTCGAGGAGTTCGTGAAGGCGCTGACCCGCCCCGAAGTGGCGTAAGCGATCGCCCAACCCGCCTAGACGGGCTGCGCCACCGCCTCCAGGAACAGGTTCTGGAGCCCGGCCGCGTCGGTCTCCCGCGCCTCGGCCAGCGACATACCCGAACCGTCGAGGAGACCGTCGGCCTCCCACCGCGAGGGATCGAGCGACACCGCGTATGGGTTGATCTTGTCGTCCTCGCCTGGAGCGGCGTCGCCGAGATTCGTGGCCGCGCGCGAGAACGCGAGCACCGCGAACGCCTCCATCATGTCGGCGGTGGCGGCGAGCCGAGCCCTGACGCCGTCGTCGTCGAAGCCTCCGGCCATGTCGACGTGGCGCTGGAACATCCCCGGGAACGCCTGCGTGGGAACGATCGCCCTCCGCCACTCGCGCGACTCCAACACATTCCACTCGCGGTACATCGCCTCGAGCCTGCGCGTGATCGCCCAGATCCGCTCCAGGTCGGGTCGCACCGATGCCATGAACTCCACGTCGGCGTATTTGTCGTGGAAGAACAGCAGGCATTCCGTGCCCCAGTACAGGATGTTGTTCGCGCAGATCTTGACCGTCATCACCATCGGGTTGTGCCAGAACTCGTACTGCCCCTCGTACTGGGTCAGGTTCACCCGATATGTGCTCAGGTACAGATCGTCGAATGCTCGCGCGCGCTCCGTCACGTCCTCACCATCCAAGAACCGACACACGAGGTCAGTCGTCAGCGTGTTCGAGATCGCGATGAAGTCAGACCCCGGCGAGTAGAACGGGTCCAGGAAGGCCCCCGCCTCACCCACCAAAGACCAGTGATCACTTCCGGAGTAGCACTGCTTGCACCCGTACGAGAAGTCCGACACCTTGAGGAAATCCTCGACCTGGTCGAGCCGACCGTCCAGAGACTCAGCCAGCTGCGGCTCGTAGCGCCGGATCCATTCCAGCGCCCCGTCCAGAGTCTTCATTTCCTCATACGGGTGGAAGCGCGGGTCGGCGACGATCCCGATCGAGATCGGCCCGGACGACAGCGGGATCATCCACACCCAGTAGCCCTGGCCGCACAAATGGTTGGTCGAGAACTTGCGCAGCCCCTTCTCGGACATGCGACCAAAGAACTCCTCGTCGTCGGGGTCGGCCCAGTCCTCGATGTCGAGCCCACCGTCGAGCCGGAACCACGCCGAGTTCACTTCGTGTCCGTTCTCTTCCAACAAATCCAGCTTCCGCTTCAGCAGGAACGACCGCCCCGCTGCATCCACGACCCAGCGCGCCCGCACGACCCGGTCTTCACCGTCATAAGTCACATGAATCGTATGCCCGCCGGCATCGACCTCCACGTCCTGGACACGACAGTTACCAAACAGATCGACCCCGGCCGCAAGACACCGCTCGCCGAGGTAGTTCTCGAACCGTCCCCGGTCGAGCTGGTAACTCGGCTCGGGGAGCGGCTTGTTGATCCCCCGCTCGATCCGCTCCGCGATCGACGTATTCCCGGCGGCCGGGAACCACCACCGCAGCCCGAACTTGTGAAGCTCGTCGTTGTCCATGTGCTCGCGCGCGCCGATCACGTCGGCGAAGTAGTGCGCCGACACCTCGACGGTCGACTCCCCCACCTTGAACGCCGCCTCGGGCGCCGGGCCTTTGCGCTTCTCGGCGATGAAGATGTTCGTCTCGGGACGGGACTGCTTGAGCTGAAGCCCGAGAGTCAACCCGGCCAGGCCGCCGCCTAGGATCGCCACGTCGTAGCTGTCAGCCGGCTGCCTATCAGTGCCCACGTTGCTCTCCTTGTTGCGAAATATTCAGGTTCACTCTCGAACTAGGCCGCCACCACGGCTCCGCGCGCCTCGAGATCCATCTCCTCGATCCCCGGCAGCATCTCGCGCGCCTGCACGAGGCTGATCCCGTCATCGGAATACAGGCCGTCGGCCTCCCACTGCTCGGGATGCAGGCTGATCGCCAGCCAGTTGATGCCACGGTTCTCATCCGGCTGCTCGGGGAGGTTCCGGGCCGCCCGGTGGAAGATCCAGACCGCGAGCGCCTTGAGGTACTCAAGGTTCCGGGCCGCGATCTCGAACGTCTCGTCGCCCTCCGCTGGACGCGCCATCTCGGCCTGGGCCTGGATGTACGGAGCAAGCTGGTTGCACAGGACCGAGACGCCCTCGAACGGCGTCTGCTCGATCGCGTTCCAGTCGCGGAACAGCTGCTGCATCCTGGGGACCATCTGGATCGCCGGATAGACGATCTGCTCGAGGCGCTTCATGTCCTCGGGCTTGCGCAGCCGCTCGTGGCACCACGCGTTTCCGATGCCCACGAAGTACGTCGATGAGTCGTACACGAACTTCAGGACCATCACCTGCGGGTTGCCGAACAGCTGGTAGTTGTCGCGGTACAGATGAGCCGTGGTGTTGAACAGGTTCATGTAGAAGTCGTTGTAGAACTCCGCCAGCTCGGTCACGTCCTCGCCGTCGAGGTCGCGCTCGATCAGCTCGCAGCTGAACGTGTTCGAGAAGCCGATGAAGTCGGACCCCGGCGAGTACAGCGCGTCGAGGAATCCTCCCGCCTCGCCGACGAGCGTCCAGCGGTCCGGCGAGAAGAAGCGAGTCGACGTGTACGAGAAGTCCTTGACGCGAAGGAAGTCGAGCACGTCCTCGCGCCGGCCGTCGATCTCGGCGTGCAGCTGGGGCTCGTTGCGCTTCATCCAGTCCATGAACGCCTCGAAGCTGTTGATCTCCTCCCACGGGTGGAAACGCTCATCGGCGCACACGCCGATCGAGATCGGCCCTGACTCGAGCTGGATCAGCCACAACCAGTAACCGGGCTGGATCAAATGCGAGGTCGAGTGGATCCGCAGCCCCTTCTCGGGCATCCGGCCGAGCCACTCCTCGTCATCGGTCCAGTCCTCGAAGTCGAGCCCGCCGGCGAGCCGGATCCACGCCGCGTTAGCGCGGTGACCGGTGTCGACGCCGGCGCCCAAATCCAATTTGCGCCGGAGGATGTTCGCGCGGCCGCTCGCGTCGACGATCCAGCGGGCGGTGGCGATGCACTCCTCCTCCTCGTGGGACATGAGGATCGTGTGTCTGTCCTGGGGGGTGGGAGCCAATTCGACGTCCTGAACCCGCCAGCCGCGGAACGCGTCGGCGCCGGCCTTGCGCGCACGCCGAAACAGCTCGTTCTCGAACCGCCCGCGGTCGATCTGGTGGGTGAACGCATCCAAATGCCCTGGCGTGCAGAACTCCACGCGCTTGGTGATGTCCGAGTTGTCGCCGGCGGGCATGAAGAATCGCAGTCCGAGCTTGCGCTGCTGGTACTTCTCGAGGTGGTCGCGCATACCGACCATCTCGCGGTAGTAGTAGGCGCCGATCTCGACGCTCGACTCGCCGACCTTGAACGCCGCTTCCGGCGCGGGCTCGCCGCGCTTGTCGGTAACAAGCACGCGCGTCTCGGGACGCTCACGCTTTAGCTGAATCGCGATCGTCAGCCCGGCGAGTCCGCCGCCGAGAACCGCCACGTCGTAATGGCCGTGCGGTGCGTCGATCGCCATCGTCTCGAGCATCGACGCCGAACGGTCGTCTGCCATCAGCTCCTCCTCGGTCGGTCGGGGTTACAAGTCGCGGCTGTGCGTGCACCCACGCGCCGACCGTGCGCTGTCGGCGTCTCCAAGCCCCGGTTACAACCCCCTCGTCGGTCCACGTCCAGCGCGCATCATGACGGAACCCCGACCGCCCTGCAACTCGCGCCCGGCCGCAGTTCATAGCCCGTTTATGGGCCTCGCCGCGGCATCCGGCGGCACCGCGGTGGGCAGTCCGAATGTGTATGCGCCGGATTCCGTTAAGGGAATTCGGCGCCCCCTCGTCATGCCGCGCGGGCGTATCGAAGCCGAATTCCCCGGGCTCGGCATCCGTGGAGGGTGGGTGGGGTCCAAATCAGCGTCCGGACCGGAGTCGCAAGTCAGAACAGCTGGTTCTCGCCGCCGAATACTGCGCTCACCGACCCGTCGGTGAAGATCTGGCGGATCGTGTCGGCGAGCAGCCCGGCGCACGACAGCACGACGACGTTGTCGGGCGCCCCTTCCCGCAGCGGGATCGTGTCGGTGACGACGACCTGCTCGAACGCGGAATTCGCGAGCCGCTCGTAGGCCTGGCCCGAGAACACCGGGTGGGTGCAGGCGGCGAACACGCGCGCCGCGCCCTCGTCGAGGACGGTCTGGCCCGCCGCGGTCAGCGTGCCTGCCGTGTCGATGATGTCGTCGAGGATCACGGCGGTCTTTCCGCGCACGTCGCCGATCACGTAGCCGACCTCGGCGACCTGCTGCGCCGGCCGCTCCTTGGTCATCAGCGCGAGCTCGGCGCCGAGCATGTCAGCGAACTTGTGGTTGAGCTTGACGCGGCCGACGTCGGGGGCGACGACCACGAGGTCGTCGAGCTCGAGCCCCGCGAAGTACTCGGCGATCACCAGCAGCGCGGTCATGTGGTCGACCGGCTTGCGGAAGAAGCCCTGAACCTGGCCGGCGTGAAGGTCGACCGTGAGCACCCGGTCGACGCCGGCGGTCTCGAGCAGCTGCGCGACCAGCCGGGCGGTGATCGGCTCGCGGAGCGCCGACTTCTTGTCCTGGCGGGAGTAGCCGTACCACGGCATCACCGCGATCACCCGGTGGGCCGAGGCGCCAACCGCGGCGTCGATCATCACCAACAGCTCCATCATCGCGTCGTTGGCGCTGATCCCGGTTTCCGCGTTGCCGCACGTCGGCTGGACGATGAACACGTCGGCGCCGCGCACGGACTCGTCGAAGCGGCAGTAGACCTCCCCGGCGGAGAACGTCTTCAGCGTGATGTGGCCGAGCTCGATCGCGAGCTTGTGGGCGATCGCTGCCGCCAGAGCCGGATTGGCCCGGCCGGCGAACAGCATCAGCTTCTTACCGGTGACTATCGGCAGGCTTCCAGATCTGCCCCGCGCCTCGCTCGTGTCCATAGCGGGCGTGAGTCTATACACGCGACCTTACGCTGCTGTGAGGATTTATCTCCTTGACGCGCCCGCCGGATCCCGCTTACGCTCCCGCCGGAAATGACTTCCGCGGGGAGCTAGCCAGATGGCCCGAGATGCTTCGCTCGGCGGCAGTAGCCTGTTCGAGGGGCTCAGCGACGAGCAGCTCGACGTCGTCGCGGCGCGCATGCGGCCGCGCCAGTTCGCCCCCGGCGAGCAGCTGTGCGCCGCCGGCGACGCGAGCGACCGCATCTGGCTGATCACCGGTGGGCTGGTCATCTGGACCGCGGGCACCACCGCCGGCGGTGGCGAGATCGAGCTGCGGATGCGCAAGGGTGACGTGATCGGCGCCCAGGACGCGATCACCGGAGCCGAGCGAACCGCGACGGTGTCGGCGAGCACGATCACCCAGACGCTCGAGCTCGACGCGCCCGACCTGCTCGAGCTCGCCGGGCGCTTTCCGCGGATCCTGATCAACGTCATCCAGACCCAGCGCGAGCGCCTGTTTCGGGCGAGCGCGCGCAGCGCCGCGCTGTTCAGCGCCAGCGCCCGCTCGAGCTCCACCCGCGGCGAGGAGATCGGGGTGATCGCCGGCCCCTCGCTCAAGGGGGTCACGGGCCGCCTCGTCGCCGCCGCCCGCGCCGCCAGCCCCCGGCCCGTGACCGTGCTCGACCGCTCGCTGTCGCTGGCCGGCGCGCTCACCGCGTCGGACCAGGCCGCAAGCGCGAACGACACTGTGCTCATTCAGAGCGAGTTCGACCCCGACACGGTCGGCGTGCTCCTCGACCAGGCCGACCGGGTGGTCGCGCTGGTCGGCAACGCCGAGGAGGCGGGGCGCCTCGGGAACGTCGCCGCGGCGGCCGAGGGCCGCCGGCTCGAGATCGTGCTCGTCTCCGACGAGGCGCGCCAGGCCAGTCAGATGTGGCACCCCGGCGCCCTGCGGCTGGTCATCCGCGACTGCCCGCGTCAGCCCGACTTCCCGCTCGCTGACAAGGACCTTGCGTGGATCGCCCGCCACCTGACCCGAACCAAGCTCGGCGTGGCGCTCGGCGCCGGCGGCGCCAAGGGGTACGCCCACGTCGGCTTCCTCCAGGCGCTCGAGGACGCGGGCTACACGGTGGATTACGTGGGCGGCAGCAGCATCGGCGGGTTCGTCGCCAGCCAGCACGCGCTCGGCTACAACGCGGCCGAGATCGACGAACGCTTCCGAACCGCCTTCAGCTCGGAGAACGTCGGTCAGCTGTTCAAATCCCCGCTGGTCGGATCGGCGGGCCTCGAGACGCTCACCGGAATGCTCAAGGAGGCCACGAAGGGCGCGTTCTTCTCGCACACTCAGGTTCCGCTCGTGATCATGGCGGTCGATCTGACCGCTCGGGCGCCGGTGGCGCAACGGCAGGGGCCGGTGTGGGAGGCGTTGCTGTCCGCGTTGTCGGTGGCCGGCGTGTTCCCGACGCAGGAGCGGAACGGGCATCGGCTGATCGACGCGATCGCGCTCGTCCCGGTCCCGACCGCGGCCGTGCTCGAAGACGGCGCCGACATCGTCGTATCGGTCAACCTGCTCGGGACCGAGTCGCTCGAACGCTGGCCAGGCGTGCCCGACGAACCCGAAGGCGAGCCGGCCAAGCCAAGACGGCGCGGGCCGCTCGACACGATCCTCGAGGCGATGGATCTAAGCCAGCTCGACACCAGCGCGCGCCACGCGGCGCTGGCCGACGTCGTGATCACGCCGAAGTTCGGTCCGGCGGAATGGCGCGACTTTCACCTCGCAGACCTGTTCCTGGAGGCGGGCCGGGTCGCCGCACGCGAGCAGATGCCTGCGCTGCGCGCGCTCTCGCGCCCGCTTGACGTCGCTGCCGCGCGTCGCGAGGCGAGCATCGTCTGATCGCCTCGCGACCGATCGCGGTCACGCGGGCGTCGCGATCGCCTCCATGAACAGGTTCTCCATCCCGCCCGCCGGCGACTGACGAGCCTCCGCCACGGTCAGACCTTCGCCGCCGAGCAGCCCGTCGACCTCCCAGCGCTCGGGGTCGAGGCTGACCGCGTAGGGGTTGATCTTCTCGTCCTCGCCCGGCGCCGCCTCTCCGAGGTTCTGCGCGGCGCGGTTGAAGGCGAGCACGGCGTACGCCTCGAGCAGGTCGGCGTTGGCGGCGATCCTCGCTCTCAGGGCCTCGTCGTCGAACCCGGCAGCCATGTCCCGGTGACGATCGAACATCGCGGGGAAGGCGGCCGAGGGAACGATCGCCCGGCGCCACTCGCGCCGCTCGAACTCGTTCCATTCGCGGTACATGGCCTCCAGCCGCTTGATGATCGCCCACATCCGCTCCACGTCCGGACGGACCGCCGCCATGAGAGCCAGGTCGGTGAGCTTGCGGTGGAAGAACAGCAGCCCCAGACAGCCCCAGTAGTAGATGTTGTTCCCGCTGATCTTCACGTTCATGACCGCCGGGTTGTCCCAGAACACGTACTGCCCCTCGTACTGGGTGAGGTGGACCCGGTACGCGTTCAAGTAGAAGTCATCGTGGGCTTCCGCGCGCTGCACGACGTCTTCCCCATCGAGTTCGCGGAAGATCAGGTCCGCGGTGAACGTGTTGGACAACGCGATGAAGTCGGAGCCGGGCGAGTAGAACGGGTCGAGGAAGGCGCCCGCCTCCCCGACCAGGCACCAGCGGTCCTTGCCGGAGAAGACCTGCTTGGCGCCGTACGAGAAGTCCTCGACCTTGAGGAAATCCTCGACCTGGTCGCGGCGGGCGTCGATCGTCTCGCCGAGCTGCGGCTCGTGCCCCCGGATCCAGTCGATCGCCTTGTCCAGGGTGTTCATCTCGTCCATCGCGTGAAAGCGCGGGTCCGCCACGATCCCGATCGAGATCGGTCCTGAGGAGAGCGGGATCATCCACATCCAGTAGCCCTTGCCGCACAGGTGGTTGGTGCTGAACTGGCGCAGCCCGCGCTCGGACATACGCCCGAAGAACTCGTCGTCGTCGGGATCGGCCCACGACTCGATGTCGAGGCCGCCCGCCAGCCTGAACCAGACCGAGTTGACCATGTGCCCGTTGTCCTCGAGCAGCCCGAGCTTGTGCTTGAGGATCCAGGAGCGGCCACTGGCGTCGACGACCCAGCGCGCCTGAACCGTCGACTCCTCTCCGCCGGCGCGGGGAGCGATCGTCACACGATGGGGATCGCCGATCTGGACGTCCGTCACACGCGTGGCCCCGAACAGGTCGATCCCGGCTTCCAGGTTCCGCTCCCCGAGGTAGTTCTCGAACCGGCCGCGGTCGAACTGCCAGCTCGGGATCGGGGCATGCGCCGCGGGCCCGCGCTCGATCCGCTCGGCCAGACTGCCGTTGTCGCCGGCGGGGAACCAGAAGCGCAACCCGCACTTGCGGATCTGATCCTTCTCCATGTGCTCCATCAGGCCGAGAACCTCGCCGAAGTAGTTGCAGGCGATCTCCTGGGTCGACTCTCCAACCTTGAACGCGGCCTCCGGGGCCGGTCCGAGGCGTTTCTCGGCGATGAAGATGGTCGTGTCGGGACGAGCCTGTTTGAGCTGCAGCCCGAGCGTCAACCCGGCGAGCCCCCCACCCAGTATCGCCACGTCGTAGGCCCCGGCAGGATGCCTGTCGTCACTCACGTTGTCTCCTCTCGCGCGTTGCCCCGGCAGGTCGGCGGCGAGATGCTCGCCCGCGCGGATCATAGCCGCGGCGGGCCCGCCCACAAGCGGTCTCTAGGTGGAGGTCGCCTCGCTCGGCGCTGCGCCGGCCTGCGAGGCCCCATTGCCCGTGCTCTGGCGCTTGGCCAGCTCGAGCACCTCGTCGACCGTCCACTGGTCGTAGGCATGGGCGCCGTACTTGCTGGCGATGACGTGGCCGTCCGAGGCGATCAGGAAGTCGCCCGGCAGCCCGAACGAGCCGTTCTTGGGCTTCAGCGGCGTGAGATGCTCCTCGTGCTTGCTCACAGCTCCCACGTGGCGACCCAGGCCGCGGAAGACCGCCGGCCACGCACGCGGGTTGAGCACAGAGCGCGGGGATTTCTCGACGCTGAACTCGGCGTACAGCTTCTTGTCGGGATCGGCAATCACCGCGACCGGTAGCTCGGCCTGGTACTTACGCAACTCCTCGTCGGTGGAGTGGAACACCACCACTTCCTTGATGCCGGCGGCCGCGAGCTCGTCCTTGCGCGTCACCACCGAGCGCAGGTGCAGGTTGCAGATCGGGCAGCCGGCAAACCGGCGCAGTTCGAGGTGGACCAACTCCCCCGGGTCGGGGACGCTGACCTCTTCCCCCGAGATCGCTACCAATTGGTGCGGTGGGATCGCGTCGCCGGGCTCCAGCCGGGCAGAAGTCGGATCGGCCATTGAAAGACCCTCCATCGGTCGGGAACAGGAGTACAGGGTCGCGAAGTTCGTGAGGTTTGGACGGGTGTGCGCAATCCGAGGTCCCCAGGTGTGCGCGCGGCGATCGTATACCAGACGCGATACCCCGACTGGAGTAGTTGGGCGTGTTTTCGGTCACCCCTTGTTTACAAACAGGTCCTGTGCTGTACGCTTGCGCGCCGACAACCAGCGCGGGCCGGGCGCTCTAAGGACAACGGAGGGCATTTATGGGACGGGATGTGAGGCCCTGGCGCCTGCTGGGGATACTGGTGGCGGCTTTGGCCTTGACGATGCCGGCGCTGGCCAGCGCCGCGCAGCAGGGCGGCGCCAAGAAGGTCAACTACGACGCCGTCTACACGACCACCAACGACCCCTCGGGCAACTCGGTGGTCGTGTTCACCCGCGCGGCGAACGGCACGCTCACGCAGCGGAAGGTCGTGGCCACGGGCGGAAAGGGGATCGCGAGCACACCGCCGTTTGGGTTCCCGATCGCCGATGGCTCGGGCTCGGTGAACCTGACGCCTGACGGCAAGCTGTTGTTCGTCGTGAATGCCGGAGACAACAGCGTCAGCTCGTTCCTGATCACGGCGTCGGGGCCGAAGCTGGTCTCCCACGTCCCCTCGCATGGGAAGCTGCCGATCAGCCTGACGAGCAGCGGTGACCTCCTGTACGTGGTCAACGAGACGAGCCAGAACATCTTCGGCTGGAAGTTCTCGTCCACCGGCAAGCTCACGCCAATCGCCGGCTCGAACCGCAAGCTCACCGCGGTGACGCCCAAGGGCAAGAAGGACAAGCTCGGCGTCACTGCTGGAATCGGCTTCGCTGACAACGGCGGGGTGATCGCCGTTACCCAGCGCGGGCTTCCGCGCACGTACGGCGAGATCGACACGTTCGTGATCAGCCACAACGGTTCGGCGGGTCCGTCGCAGGCGCTCGCCACCCCGGGCATCGCGAACCCGTTCGGATTCTCGGCCTCCGGCAAGCGGCTCATGGTCAGCAACGCCGGCTTCGTCGCCACGCCGTCCGGCGCAGAGCCGAACCCGGCCGACCCCACGCAGTTCAACGGCTCGGCGGCGACCTACAACGTGTCGTCGACCGGCAAGCTGACGTTCGTCAAGAACACTCCGACGAACGGGCGCGCGGCGTGCTGGCTGGTGGTGACCAAGAACGGTCGCTGGGCGTTCGTGTCGAACACGCTGTCGGATTCCGTGCCGGACACGTTCACCGGCAAGGGCAGCGTGTCGGTCATGTCCGTCGGCCACGGCGGCAAGATGACGCTGCGCGCGCAGGGCGACGCCGGCGGCATGGGCTTCCCGAGCGATGAGGCCCTGAGCAGCAACGATCACTACCTGTACGTGATCGATCCGTTCGTGATGGGCGCCCCCAGCCACATCGACGTGTACAAGCTGGGCTCGAACGGAAGCATCACGCACATCCAGACGACGCCCTCGACGCTGCCGAACGGCATCTCGGGAGCCGGCGCCTTCTAGTCGCCAATCGGATGACGGCGACGGCCCGGCCAGGGTCGTCGCCGTCACATCCGACCACATGCGGCGGGACGGGCCCGGGGCGCCCCCAGGGGAACCCTTAACAAACCCTTTCCACCATCTACCAACCCATTACACGCCCGCCGGGCTTTGCGCTACAGTCGCGGCCCCCACGAACGGGGGGACCTACTGGTCGCAGGGCGATGATTGCTATAGAGTCGCGCGCGGGCACAAACGAGGGGAGTTCTACGTGATTTCGTTCGGGCGTTTCATTCCCGGCAGGCGCTGGTCGCTGCTGGGTCTTCTGGCGGCGGTGGCCGTCGCCGTCTTCGCGCTGCCTGGAATGGCGAGCGCGAAGAGCCCAAGTAAGGCCAAGGTGGTCGGGCGGGTCTACACCGAGACCAACAGCCCGAAGCGGAACCAGGTGTTGATTTTCAACCGGTACTCGAACGGCCATCTGAAGTTCGTCAAGGCGGTCGCCACCGGTGGCAAGGGCGGCCAGCAGCTGCAGCCGGGCTGCGCACCCACCTGTCCCTTCCTGGACACTCAGGGCGAGCTCGCCCAGACGTCCGACGGAACACACGTGTTCGCCGTCAACGCGGGCAGCAACTCGGTCAGCTCGTTCATCGCAACCCCGAGTGGACTCAAGTTGGTCGCGGTGCACAACTCCGGCGGCAACTTCCCCAACAGCCTCACGGTTAACGGCAACCTGCTGTACGTCCTGGATTCAGGGATCTTCCCGATGCCGGGACCGGCGGCGCCCGGCAACATCGCCGGCCTTCGCTTCGATGCCGCCGGCCACCTGAGCGCGGTCTCGGGTTCGATCCGCCCGTTGACGCCGACGGTTCCGGGGCTGGCACGGCAGGTGGGCTTCAACAACAACGGCAAGCTGCTCGTGGTCTCGCTGCTCGGAGATCCGACCCTGACGACTCCGGTCGCGACCGACTCGATCGACACGTTCGAGATCAGCGCGAGCGGTGCGGCGAGCGCGCCGACAGCGCATGACGCGACCACGCCGTTCCCATTCGGGTTCGCGTTCGATCGCGGCGACCACCTGATCATGTCGCAGGTCACGAGCCTGACGATCCCGGGCGCAGGCGATACGGCCAGCTACAACGTGGCCGCCTCGGGTGCGCTGACTCCGATCTCGACCGTGGGCACCAACGGCACCGCCCCGTGCTGGGTGTCGGTCACCGGCAACGGGAAGTACGCCTACGTCGTCAACACCGGCGGCGGGGCGCCCACCGGCGCGTTCACCTCGGAGTACAGGGTGTTCCCGGGCGGCGGCCTGAAGCTGCTGGGCCATACGCCGGTGCGCGCCAACGAGTTCGCGCTCACCGACGAGACGCTCTCGAGCGACAGCCACTACCTGTACGTGCTCTCGACCGGTGCGAGCCCGGCGACCCATCACATCGACGAGTACAGGGTCGGCGTGAACGGCATCCTGACGTTCATCGGCCAGACCCCAGCGCTCGCCGTGCCGGGCGCGAGCGGCCTGGTCGGGACGTAGCAAGGGCCGCGGGGGCATAGGGAATTGGGACCGGGAGACCGCAGGAGATGCAGGCAGTAGACGGCATCTCAGCGGTCTCCCGCGATCCCGCATGAGGCCGGTCACGTGTCGACGCCGACCGCGCCAGCGAGCGAGCCGAACGTGACCGACGAACGCCTCAGTGATCCCACCCTCGGCACGCGGGTCAAGGTATGCGGCATCGTCGAGCGCTCCGAGCTCGACCTGTTGGCGGCCCAGGGCATCGACTTCGTCGGGCTTTGGTGGGGCGTGCCGGGTGGGCCCCACGATCTCGACCGCGACCACTGGCGTGAACTCGCGGATGCGGCCGCCGCCACCAAAACCCTGACCCCGGTGCTGGTCACGTTCGCCAAGGACACCGAGCAGCTGGGCGAGACGCTCGAGGGCTCATCGGTGCGCTGGATCCAGCTCCACGGCTATCCGACCCCGGGGACGATCCGCAAGGTCAAGGCGATCGAGGTGGGCGGGCATCCAATCAACGTGATCAAGGTCCTGCACGTCCGGGGCGGCGAGTGCGTCGAGGCCCCCCTGCTGGCTTCGTACGAGAAGGCGGGCGTGGACGTGTTCCTGTTCGACGTGGTCACCGAGGACGGCCGGGTCGGCAGTACCGGACAGGCGATCGATCCGGCCGTGGTGGCCCCGCTCGCCGACAAGCTGAACCGCCCGTTCCTGCTCGCCGGCGGGATCTCCGCCGGCAACCGCGACGACTACGCGTCGCTCGCCTCTCATCCCCGGTTCCTGGGTATCGATGTTGATACCAACGCCCGCACCGGAGATGGGAAGATCTCGTCTGACAACGTCGAGGCGATCAGCCGAGTGTGGAAGGACCGGGCCGCAAGGAGTGAGTGAGCAAGATGGCTAGCGGGTTCACGAGCGCCCTCCTCGCCGGGCGCCTGCCGATCATCATGGAGGTCAAGCGCTCGGATGGCGAGGGCGCCGAGCTGATGGGCGAGCGCACCATCGCCGATATCGTCGGTCAGTACGTCGCGGCCGGCGCGCCCTGCATCTCGGTCGTCACCGGCCGCTGGTTCGGGGGCGACGACGACATGCTGCGCGAGGTGGCGGCCCTGACCGACCGACCGCTGCTCAAGAAGGACTTCATCACGCGCGAGAAGCAGATCGTGGCCGCCAAGGAGATGGGCGCCTCAGCCGTCCTGCTCACGGCCAAGATCCTCCCCTCCAAGACGTTCCAGCACCTGATCGAGATCACCCTGAGCCATGGGCTGACGCCGTTCGTCGAGATCGTCGACCAGGCCGAGCTGGACAGCGTCATCCACCCGGAGAGCTGCATCATCGCGGTGAACAACAAGGACATCAACACCCGCGAGCGCGAGCCGGGCGACATCGACACCAGTCGCTCGCTGCTGGAGGCGACGATCGCCGCCGGCACCCAGTGCCCGGTCAGCGCGAGCGCGATCCTCGATCCGCGCATCGCCGCCGAGCTGGTCGACCTGGGCTTCAAGGGTCTGTTGATCGGCACCGGGCTGCTGCGCGCCGAGAGCATCCCCGGTTGGGTGCAGGAGTTCGAGCGCCACCGCGCCGAGCTGCGTTCTCCCGTCACGCGAGGAGCATCAGCATGAGCCAGACCGCGGTTCGATCCGTGGCCGACCACTTCGCCGAGCAGGTCCAGCGCCAGCCCGATGCGCCGGCCCTGATCTGGGACGGCCAGCCGATCTCCTATCGCGAGCTCCAGGAGCTCAGCGACTCCTCGTCCGCCGAGCTCCAGGATGCCCGCCTGCCCGGGGACCGGCCGGTCGGCCTCCGGGCCAAGAAGTCGCCCGAAGCGATCGGGCTGATCCTGGCCTGCCTGCGCGCCCGCAAATCCTTCCTGCTGCCGTCGATCGAGCTCGCGCCCGAGACGCTGGCCCAGCTGTTCGCTCAGGCCGGCGTGAGCCAGGTGCTCTCGCCCCACGGGCCGCGCAGCGAGAGCGCGGCCAGTCTCCGCGCGCTGGTCGACGAGACCCGCGCCGCGCCCGAGGGGCGGGTGGGGACCCAATCGGAGTGGCCGCCGGCCGGCGGCGGCGAGGACGTCACGTTCATGCTGACCACGTCGGGGTCCACCGGCCTGCCGAAGATCGTGCCGCTCACCGCGAGTGGCGTCGACACGTTCACCGACTGGGCGGCCGAGCAGTTCGAGATCAAGCCGGGCACGGTGGTGGCCAACTACGCCCCGCTCAACTTCGACCTGTGCCTGCTCGACATCTGGACGACGCTCAAGCACGGCGGCTGCGTGGCGATGGTCGACCAGGACCGGGCCACCCAGGGTGCCTACCTGGCCGACTTGGTCAACGACAACCAGGTGAACGTGCTCCAGGCGGTGCCGATGCTCTATCGCCTGCTGATCGACGTCAACCGCGAGGATGGGCGGACGTTCCCGAGCGTGCGGCACGTGATCACCACCGGGGACAAGATCCCGGCCAGCTCGCTGGCCGAGCTGCCCAAGCTGTTCCCCCGCGCACGGTTCTACAACATCTACGGGTGCACGGAGACCAACGACAGCCTGATCCACGAGTTCCTCGGGCTGGCCGAGGGCAACGTGCCGTCGAACGTCCCGGTGGGCCAGCCGATCCCCGGCGTCATCGCCCGGGTGCAGGCCGAGGACGGGGCCGCGCTGGAGGGCCCCGGCACGGGCGAATTCATGGTGTGGACGCCGTTCCAGACCCGGGGGTACCTGAAGTCGTCCTTGAACGAGGGGAAGTTCGTCACGCTCGAGGATGACGGCGGCCGCACGTACTACAAGTCGGGCGACATCGTCCGCCGTCACGAGGACGGGACGCTCACGCTCGAAGGCCGCGCCGATTTCTACGTCAAGGTCCGCGGCGTGAGGGTCTCGACGCAGGTCGTCGAGCAGGCGATCCAGGAGCACCCGGCGGTCATCGAGGTGGCGGTGATCGCCGTGCCCGACGAGCTTGCCGGCGCCAGGCTGCATGCCACCGTGCGCCGCGAGCCCGACGCGAAGCTCAACAGCTTGCAGCTGCGCCAGCACTGCGCCACCAGGCTGGCTCGCACCGAGATGCCTTCGACGATTCAGATCGTGACAGAGCCCCTGCCTAAAACATCAACCGGAAAGGTCGACCGAAAGGCGGTCGCCGCCGAGCTAGAGAGGAGTCGTGCCAATGGATGAGACCACCGCGAAGATCAAGGCATTCATCGTCGAGGAGTTCATGCCGGACGTCCCGGTCGAGGACCTCGAGGACGACTACGACCTCCTGACCGGCGGGGTCGTCGACAGCCTTGGCTTGCTCAAGGTGGTGGCGTGGCTCGAGGACGAGTTCGACATCGGCGTCGATGACTCCGAGCTCGGACCCGACAGCTTCCGCACCGTCGCCGCGATCAAGGCGTACGTGGATCAGGCGCGCGACGGGGCGCATGCCGAGTAAGACTCCGTCAGAAGCGCTGGCGGCGCTGGTCACCCAGCGCTACCCGATCTCGGAGGAGGTCTGGGGAGACTTCTGGGACCGGCTGGCCGGTAAGAGCCTCCACCCGGGCGAGGCGCTCGCGGTGCTGGCGTCGCTGACCACCCGGATCCCGGACGGCGCCTCGGTGAGCGCGCTCCTGAGCTCGCTCAAGGAGCGCAATCCACGGCCCGATCCGCCACCCCGCCGCACGGTCAACATCGTCGGCACCGGTGGCGGTCCGAGCACGTTCAACCTGTCCACCGCCTCGGCCTTCGTGGCGGCGGCGATGGGCGCGCGCGTGATCAAGACCGGCTCGCGCGCCTACGCCAGCCGGACGGGGTCCGTCGATCTGCTCGATCGGCTGGGCATCCGCCAGACGAGCTCCTACGAACAGACCGAGGAGATGCTCGAGACGTTCGGGATGGCCTGCGCCGGGCCGTTTGTGTACCCGAAGGAGCTACGGACGCTGGCCCGCCAGATACTGCCGTTCGACATGAAGACCGTGGGACGGTTCTTCAACCTGATCGGGCCGTTCCTGGCCGCGGTGCCCGTGTCTCTGCAGATCACGGGAGTGTCGGACCACAGCGTGCTGCCCACGTTCCGCGCGCTCGTATCCGAGGACCCCAGCAAGGACTACTGGGTGTGCTGGAACGATGTGGGCGTCGATGAGCTGATGAGCGTCGTCGACTGTCACGTGTACGACAGCGCACGAGGCGAGGAGTTCATGCTCCGCCCGTCTGAGCTCGGTCTGAGCGATCGGCCGTTCGACGACCTCCTCCCCGTGGCCGACCTCGAGCAGACCGTCGATCACTTTCTGGCCTTGATCGGAGGCGACGGCCCTGCCGGGGCGATCGAGAGCATCAAGCTGAACGCCGCTGCCCTGGCCATCAACTGCGAGGTCGCACCCGACTGGCCCACGGCCCTGGAGCTGGCCGCCGACACGATGAGCGCCGGCGTTCCGGCCCGGCTGATCGAGCGGATGCGCGAGCACGGCCAGGTGACCGCGAAGGCATGAGCTTCTTCGCCGACCGCCAACCGGGACGGCCCGGCCTGGCCCTGTTCCTGAACGCGGGCGACCCGCCGCTCGACACCTTCCGCGAGCTCGTCCTGATGCTCGACCAGGCCAAGGTCGACTGCCTCGAGCTCGCGATCCCGTTCCCAAACTCGGCCAGCGACGGGCCGGTGATCCGGGCCTCCGCCAGCCGCGCGCTCGAGGACGGGATCGACCGCGACGCCGTCCTCGAGTTCATACGCGACGTCCGGCCCCAGCTGAAGCATCTGAAGATCGCGCTGCTCGCCGACTGGAGCTACTCGATCAAGGGAACTCCGATGCGCGAGTTTCTCGAGCGCGTGCAGGCCGCCGGCGCCGACGGGCTGCTCGTCCACGGGCTGCCGCCCCGGCTGAAACCCGAGTACTACGAGGCGGCGGGGACCGTGGATTTGCCGATCGTCACCACCTGCTATGCGACCTCGGACCCGGCGGTGCTCGACGAGGCGGCCGAGCACGGCTCTGCCTACATCTACCTGGTCGCGGCGTACGGGCGGAGCGGCACGGTGGGGCCACCCGACCACAGCGCACTGATCCCCGTGCTCGAGACCCTGCGCGCGCAGACCGACGTGCCTGTCGCGGTCGGGTTCGGGGTCAAGGACAAGAGTCACATCGAAGGACTCGGGGCCGTCGGCGCCGACGCGGCGATCGTCGGCAGCACGTGCGTGGCGCGCGTTACCGACGCCCGGGCCGCGGGACGCGACGTTGTGGAAGATTTCCGCGGATTACTCGTGGAGCTTGGGGCCGACCAACCCCAGTTGGGTGGGCGGGATCCCAGATAAAAGGACAAATCAACAGAGGGGCCATACATGATCATTCGTACGCTGGACGAGGTGAAGACCGTGGAGTGGGGCAACGGCCTGAGCCGGCGGTTCCTGCTCGAGGCCGACGGCATGGGTTACACCGTCACCGACACGATCGTTCGCAAGGGCACGAAGTCTCGCCTGGAGTACAAGAACCACCTCGAGGCCTGCTACTGCATCGAGGGCAAGGGCTCGGTCATCGAGTTGGACGGGACAGTGCACGAGATCGTCCCCGGCACGATCTACGCGCTCGATAAGCACGACGCGCACGACCTGTGTGCCTCCGATGACGAGGACCTGCGGCTCGTGTGCATGTTCACCCCCGCGCTGACCGGCGAAGAGGCGCACCGCCTGACGGAGTCTGGCATCCACTCGTCCGCGTATTAAGACCCGCCCACCCACCCCCCGCCCAACCCGAAGGAGCGAGGATGGCACTGACCGCCCCAACCGGCGAATGGACCGACGAGCAGAAGGCGCTCAGGAAATCCCTGAACGAGTACTTCGACGCGCTCAACGAGGGTCACCTCGAGGATGACGCAGCGAACCGGTTCAACCGCGACAAGTGGGATCTGATCCGCAAGTCCGGCGTGCTGCGGATCCCCTTCGACACCCAGTGGGGCGGTCTTGGCCTCGACGTTCTGACGCTTGTGTACGTGCTCGAGAACCTCGGGTACGGCTGCCGCGACACCGGACTGCTGTTCGGCGCCGCGACGCAGGTCGTGAGCGCGGCGATCCCGCTGCAGAAGTTCGGGTCCGATGAGCTGAAGGAGCGTTACCTGGCCCGGCTGATCGACGGCGAGATCCTGAGCGCTCACGCGATCTCGGAGCCGTCCGCGGGGTCGGACGCGACCGCGATGGTCACGACCGCCACCGAGGACGGCGACGAGTACGTCATCAACGGCAAGAAGATCTGGATCACCAGCGGCCCGCTCGCCGACATCATCACCGTCTATGCGAAGACGGGCTCGGAGGGCGGCGCCGCCGGGATCACCGCCTTCCTGGTGCCGACCGACACGCCGGGGTTCCACGTCGGTGAGCCGATCGAGAAGCTGGGGCTGAACACGTGCCCGTTCTGCGAGCTCGAGTTCACGGACTGCCGGGTGCCCAGGGACAGCATCCTGGGCAAGACCGGCGCCGGCTTCTTCATCCTCGAGCACGTCATGAACTACGAGATCCTGTGCATCTTCATGATGATGGTGGGCGAGATGCAGGAGCGGTTGGACCGCTGCATCAAGTACGCCAAGGAGCGCCAGGCGTTCGGACGGCCGATCGGGGCCAACCAGTACATCGCCGGCAAGATCGTCGACATGAAGATCGGCCTGGAGAGCTCCCGCAAGCACCTGTACGACACCGCGCGGCGGTTCGCGAAGGGGCGCAGTGTCACCACCGAGATCTCGATGGCCAAGCTGATCACGAGCGAGGCGAACGTGGCCTCGGCGCTGTCGGCGATTCAGATCTTCGGCGCCCGGGGTTACACCCGCGAGTACGGGCTCGAGAAGGGACTGCGCGACGCGATCGGCGCGCCGATCTACTCCGGGACGAACGAGACCCAGCGCGTGCGCATCGCGTCGATGTTGGGTCTGTAGCGACGTCTGCGCTCCGGGAGGTGGTACCTCCCGGAGCAAGATTGCGGCGTTATACGGATGTAGTTCGATGGCACGTGCCGGATGTGCGCGGAATACCGATCGGCTACTTTTCCGCGCGACCGGGCTGAGGCGGGGCTGCGCCGGCCCGGGTGACAACTTCACACCACCGAGCCTGAAGGGGGCTTAGATGCCGGAACAGCCGGAGATGCCGCGGGGCCACTTGGCCAGACGCTTGGCCATCTTCTACGCCATCTTGGCCGTGATCGGGGTCGTGGTCGTCGTCTTCGTGGTGTCAAAGGGCGGCAACGAGAAGGCCCAGCCCTCGATCGCCGGCGGCTACGTAGTCAGCGCCGCCAGTCCGTGCATCGGCCCCGTACCCAAACCCGCGGGTGGAGTTCCGCTGCCGTCCACTGCGCCCACGCAGATCGCCGCCACCGGGCCGTCGTTCAACGTGCTCCAGTCCGGACAGTTCGTCAACTTCACCAACAACCAGAACACGCTGGGCGGCCAGCTCCGGCTCGACGCCAAGACGCTACCCGGGAACTCGCACCGCCTGACCGGAACCGTCGACTGCGTGTCCGGGGGCAGGTCGCTCGAGCTCAATGCAATCGCGACTCCGGGGGCGAAGGCGTCGATCGTCGGGACCCTCGGGGGGCTCGCGTTCGCGGCCGCATTCAAGACCGCGCCGCCGCCCCCGGGCGCCGCAGCGCCGCGGACGCCGAAGAACGTCCAGGGCACGTACACACTGTCCCCCGGCTCGACGTGCTTCGGGAGCTCATTCTCGATCCACGGCACCGGCTCGGTCGCGACGCTCTACTCCTCGAGCGACAAGCTGTTAGGGCCGGTCACCTACTCGACCAAGACCGCCGGCGTGTTCGGCGACGTGAAGTGCGTCAGGGGTGGCAACGCCCGTATGACCGCGACCGCCAATGACCTCCAGCTCCAGAACGTGACGGTGATCCCGCTGAACGTGGCCACGGCGGTGCCGTCGAGCGCACCGACGGCCAAGCCGGCGTTGACCACTGCATCCGGGCTGTCCCCGTCCGGGGAGAAGTTCACCGCGGTCAAGCAGCGAGCTGACTTCAACAAGCTGGTTGCCGCCGTATTTCTCTCGATCGCGATCGTGCTGATCGTGGCACGTCTGTTCGGCGTCCTCGCCGTGAAGCTGGGAGAGCCGCGTGTGATGGGCGAGGTGATCGCGGGACTCGCGCTCGGCCCGTCCCTGCTCGGCGCAATCTCGCCGAACCTCCAGGCGACATTCTTCCCGAGTGACGTGCTGCCCGCGCTCGGCGTCGTGGCCAACCTCGGGTTGATCTTCTACATGTTCCTGGTCGGGCTCGAGGTCGACCGCGGCCAGCTCAAGGGCAAGGTGGCCCAGGCGGCGGCAATCTCGAACGCGAGCGTCGCGGTCCCGCTGCTGCTCGGGATCGCGGTGGCCCTGCCGCTCTACAAGCTGATCGGCCCCCAGAAGAAGTTCGTCGCGTTCGCGCTGTTCATGGGTGTCGCGATGTCGATCACGGCGTTTCCCGTGCTGGCCAGGATCCTCGCCGAGCGGCGGATGCTCAAGCGCCCGGTGGGCGCGCTGGCGATCGCCTGCGCCGCGATCGACGACGTCACCGCCTGGTTCCTGATCGCGCTCGCAACCACAATCGCGGTCGCCGGCACCGTTGGTGACGTCCTCAAGACGATCGCCGAGGCCGCGGTCTACATCATGATCATGGTCCTGATCGTGCGGCGCGTCGTCGCTCGCATGGCGACCGCGTTCGACGAGGTCGGGCGGATCCCGGGTGCGTGGTTCGCCGGGATAATCGTCGGGGTCCTCCTCTCGGCGTACGTGACCGAGGAGATCAACATCGCTTTCATCTTCGGCGCGTTCGTCATGGGCATGGTGATGCCCCGCCATGCACGGCTGAGCGAGGAGATCACCCGGCGGATCGACGACTTCGTCGTCACTTTGCTGCTGCCGGTGTTCTTCGTGTACACCGGCCTTCGGACAAATATCGGCCTGCTCGACCGCCCGGAGCTGTGGCTGCTCACGCTGCTGCTGATCGCGGTCGCGATCCTCGGCAAGCTCGCGGGCGCCGCGATTGCCGCTCGGGTCGCGGGCTACGACTGGAAGGCGTCAGCGGTGATAGGGACGCTGATGAACACGCGCGGGCTCACCGAGCTGATCGTGCTCAACCTGGCTCTCGACGTCGGCGCGATATCGAACACGTTGTTCGCAATGCTCGTGATCATGGCGGTCGTCACGACGCTGATGGCCGGGCCGCTGCTGAAGCTGCTCGACCCCAAGAACCAGTACGGCCGGGCCGTCGAGGACGAGTTCGCCGACGCCGCGCTCGCCGCGGTTCAGGCGCACCCGGAGCTCCCGGTGCCGGACCGCTCGATCCTGGTGGCACCGGAAACCGACGCGGCCATCGGTCAGCTGGTCGCGCTGGCCGAGCCCCTGGCCCGGTCCGGGCAGATGCGCGAGATGATCATCGCCCGCCTGGTCCGTCCACCTCGAGGTGCCGGCGCCGGCGTCCGCGGCGGCCTGCAGTCCGAGAACCTCTTGCTGGAGCGGGCCTCGAAGCAGATCAACGACCTCCGCGAGCGGCTTGCATCCGACGGCGTGGTCGTGAGAGGCGTCGCGTTGACGTCGACCAACCCAGGATCCGATCTCGCCCACATCGTCGAGCGCGAACCGGTCGATCTTGTGCTCACGGAGGGCCGGCGGCGGCTGATCGGCGAAGGAGTCCCGCTGGGCGACGTGACCGAGTTGCTCGAGCACGCCGCGTGCGACGTCGCGGTGCTCGTCGCCAAGGAGGGGGACCCGATCGAGCTCGGCCCCGGCGCTCCCGTATTGGTGCCGTTCGGCGGCGCCGAGCACGACTGGGCCGCGCTCGAGCTCGGCTCGTGGCTGGCGGCGAGCTCGGGGGCGCCGCTCAAGCTGCTCGGCGCCGCCGGACAGACCGACGAGGGCGGATCCGTCACACGGATGCTCGCCGACGCCGGGCTCCTCGTGCAGCAGGCGACCGGAATCTCGACCGAGCCGTTGGTCGTCGCCGGCGGCCGCGACAGCATCATCGAGGCGGCGGCCGGAGCTGGACTGCTCGTACTCGGACTGTCGGATCGGTGGCGCCGCGAGGGCCTCGGGGCAACCCGATCGGCGATCGCCGGCTCCGCCTCGGCTCCGGTGCTGTTCGTACGGCGGGGAACCCGCCCCGGGCTGTTCGCGCCGAAGGAGAACGTGACGCAGTTCCGGTGGTCGATGGCCGGAGGGGCGTCGGGCCTGTTGGGATCGACTCGCCCGCAGTCCAGCGCGACGACTCCGACAACCGAAGGACCGTCTCCGGACGAGCCGCCGATCTCGGTCTCCTGACCGAGCGCAAGTTTAGGGGGCTAGCCGGCGCCGGCCCGAGGCAAGCCGCCTCGGGCCGGCGTCTGTTTGGGCACCTCGTAACATCCGGCTGGTGAGGGCGCGCTTCATCGCCGGCCTGGCCGTGATCGGCGCGTTCATCGTGGCCGGCGTGGCGGACGCGCGCCTGCCCCCGCCGACCCTCGGGCGGTCCGTCGACATCGGCCTCGTGTCGGGGACCGTGATTGTCACGCCCCCCGGCGGCCACTCGTTCAGGCTCGGAACGCAGGACCAGAACATCCCGGTCGGATCTCTGATCGACACCACGCACGGCCGCGTCGACCTGCGCGCCGCGCCGCCGCCGGCCCTCGGCCCCGCGGCCGTCGCCGCCCGCGTCGAGGACGCCCAGTTCTACGACGGCGCGTTCCGCGTCGCGCAGTCCGCGAGCCGGCCGGTGGCGCAGATCCGACTCGTCGGCGGCCGGCTCGCGGACTGCGCGGCACCGACCGCTGACCTTGTGCCGCACCGGAAGCCGCCGCACAAGGTCCTGCGCCTGTTGTGGGCGAGCGGGTCGGGCAGGTTCCAGACCGTTGGGCGCTATTCGGCCGCGACCGTGCTGGGCACGAAGTGGCTGACCGAGGACTTCTGCGACGGCACGCTGGTGCGGGTCAGCCGGGGCGTGGTGGCGGTCGAGAACCTCGCCACTCATACGACCGTGACTGTCCGGGCCGGCCACAGCACGTTCACTCCGGGCCCCTGACCTGGCGATCTGGCAGCGGCAGCACCGCGGTCACGGAGGTCGGGCCGCCGTCGGCCGAGTTCACCCACAACCGGCCGCCGGCGAGCAGCGCGCGCTCGCGCATCCCGGTAAGCCCGAAGCCGTTACGGACCCCGCCGGGGTCGAAGCCCCGCCCGTCGTCGTCGACGGCGAGCTGCACCCGATCCGACAGCTGGCTGACCCGTAGGCCCACGTGCTCGGCGGCGGCGTGCTTGACCGCGTTGCTGAGGGCCTCCTGAACGATCCGGTAGATCGCCGTCTCGGTGTCGGGAGCCAGGCGCCGCTCGGATTCAAGGTCGATCGCGACGTCGACCGCGAAACCCCCGATCGCCGCCTGGCGCTTGGCCAGCGAGTCGATCGCGGGACCGAGTCCGAGGTCGTCGAGGGCGGCGGGACGTAGCTCGGCGATCAGGTCGCGCAGCTTGCGCATCTCCTCTCCCAGGTGCTCATCGGCGCTGTCGGCAGCGCGGCGCAGCGCGCCGGCGTCGTCGCGCGCGAGCCCCGCGGACAGGACCATCCGGACGCCCGTCAGCCCCTGCAAGGTCTCGTCGTGAAGCTCGCGGGCCCAGCGGGCGCGCGCCTGATCGGCGGCCTCCACGCTGAGACGGAGGCGCGCGGCAGCGACCGACCGCGCCGTGGCGACGGCGGTCGCGGCGCTGGCGGCAACCGACATCAAAAGTTGCTCATCCTCGTCGTCGAACCGCCGCTCGCCGGCGCCGTTGATCGCCGCGAGCACGCCGAGCGTCTCGCCCCGGAAGACCAGCGGCACGAGGATCGCCTCGGTCGCGTCGGGCGACAGCTGCTGGAGCTGGGAGCGGTCGCCGTCCGCGCCGACCCGCCGCGGCTCGCCGGTCAGCAGCACCTGGCCGGCGAAGGAGCCGTCGACCGCCAATCGCGGCTGCGACTCAGAGCGCCGCGCGGTTCCGCTCACGGCCGCCAGCTCGGCTCCGTCCGGGAGGTATATGACCAGCGTGCGGGCCGCCACGATCTCTCGGCCGTGGGCGATGATCAGCGACAGGATCCTTTCGAGGTCGGTCTCGCCGCCGACTGCCCGGGCGATCTCGGCGAACGCCTCGAGCCGTTCGACGCTGCGCGCCAGGCCCCGGTTGGAGCCCTCGAGCTGATCGGCATACAGGGCGAGATCGCGCTGGGCGTCCTGGCGCTCGGCGATGTCCTTGCGAAGGCGGTCCGAGAACCCGCCGACGATCACACCGGTCACCAGGAAGGCCGCGCCGCGCGACACGTAGCCGAGGGCGTCGACGTGCACCGAGTTGATCACGCTCCACGCCGGGACGAGCGCGAACGCCACCGCGGCCGCTATCAAGCCGGCTCGCGTGCCGAACTCGATCGCGAGCACGGCGATCGGCACGATGTAGAAGTTGGCCAGCAGCGCGTCGGGGTCGTTGACCGCGAGCCGGGCCGCGAACGCGATCGCGAACAGCAGCGCGGCGATCGCCACGATCGCGGCGCGCCGCGCCGGTGAGCGCCGCTGCGGGGGCGTCGCCTTCAGTCGTTCGATGACCCGGCGCTGGGCGGCCTCGAGCTCGATCTGCTTCGCCCGGGTCGCGGCCGTAGTCATCGGTGGATGACCCCGTGCTCGAGCGCATAGCGGACGAGCTCGGGCCGTCCGGTGAGCCCTAGCTTGGCCTGGAGGTTGGCGCGATGAGTCTCGACCGTCCGCGGGCTGATGTACATACGGGTGGCGATCTCGCTGTTGGTGTGGCCGAGCGCGACCAGGCGCAGCACCTCGAGCTCGCGCTCGGTCAGTGCCGCGTCGTCGGCGCTGGTCAGCGCCCACCCGCCGATCGCCGGATCGAGATAGCGGCCACCCTTGGCGACGGTCCGGATCGCCCTGACCAGATCGGTCCGGGACGCTTCCTTGAGCACGTAGCCGGCCGCGCCGGCGTTCCAGGCGGGGGCGACGAACGCCGGGTCGTCCTCCATTGTGAGGATCACGATCGCGGTCGACGGCGAGGCCGACCGCAGCTCGAACAGCGCGCTCAGGCTGAGGTCCCGGCCCATGTGCAGATCGAGCAGCACGACCGCCGGGGCGCGCTCGCGCAGCAGCGCGGTCGTCTGCGCGATGTCGCTCGTCTCGCCGACGACCGCCAGGTCGTCCTCGGCCTCGAGAAGCAGCCGCAGCCCCTGCCGCACGACCGCATGGTCGTCCGCGATCACGATCGTGATAGGCGGCGTCGACACGCGATCAGCCGGCGGTCAGGGCGCCTTGGCCAGGTACGTCTGCCCGGTGCGCACGACCACGGTCTTATGGTGGACGAAATCGCGGACGGACACCACGCCCTCGCGGACCACGGTCAGCGTCCCGTCGCAGCGGTCCCGGACGCCCCAGTTGGTGCCGAGCACGGTCGCCGCCGAGAACCGGCCCACGGTGCGGAAGTGGCCCTTGGCGCTGCCCCGCAGGAGACCCAGGATCCGTTTGCTGAGCGCTGCCGTGTGCGCCGAGGTCGGCGTGCAGCCCGACTGCCGCGTGATGCCGTCGCGGAGCACGAGGCTGACCAGTCCCCCGCCGGTGCGACTCTGGCTGACCTGGAAGGCCCCCTTGAAGAACTGACCACTCTGGACGCTGCCCGGCTGTGGGTTGGCGGAGGTGAGCTCGACCCGGCCGGCGGTCGTGTCGACCACCGTACCGACCGGCACCGTCCGGGCGGTGGTGAGGCCTGTGTAGTACGTCGCACCGGGCGTGTGGATCAGCACCGTGCCGCTCACCGGGTGCAGAACCACGGTCTTGGCGAACACCGGAGCGGGCGGGACCGACGCGCCCGCGGCGACCGCGCTCGTCGTCAGTGCGCACAGCAAGCACACCCCGCCCACCGCCCAGATCCTTGATCGTCGTCCTGATCTCACCGCTCGGTCCCCCCGGGACGGTAGAGCGCGCTCCTGTTGCTCGTCAACCCTACAGCGGGGAGCCGCTTGTCCGATCCTTCGCCAGCGCGTACACTCACGGCCGTGTTTCCGCCTGCGCGGCCGAGGGCGGACAGGGGCGAATCGGGGCCAAACCGCGAGGGGTGATCGAAATGAAGAGGACGCGGCTATTCGGGAGTAACCGGAACCTCAAGCTGTTGATGCTGGCGCTGGTCGCGCTCGGAGCCACCGGACTCGGAATCGCCGCGTACGCGACGAACCTGCTGCGCACGCTCGACCTCAACACGATGAACTCGCGGTTCGCGATCCGTGGCAACCAGCGGCCGCACCCGAACATCCTCGAGGTCAAGATCGACTCGAACACGCTCGCGAACATCCCCGAGCAATGGCCGTTCCCGCGCGCGATCGACGGGAAGGTGATCAGCAACATCGCCGCTCAGCATCCGAAGGCGATCGCCTTCGACGTCCAGTTCAGCCAGCCGAGCGATCAGGGGCAGAAGGACGAGGTCGCGTTCCTCAACGGGGTCGGCGACGCCAACGGCCGGCTGGTCCTGTCCTTCACCGCGACTGATGCGAAGGGCGACGTCCAGTTGCTCGGATTGGCTCAGACGCAGTCGGCGCTCCGCCAGGCCGGAATCCAGCCCGCGAACGGACTTTTCCCGACCGAGCCCGGGGGCTTCGACCGCGAGATGGAGTACTCGATCAGCAGGCTCGACACGTTCGCCGTGGTCGCCGCGGGCGTCGCGACCGGACACAAGATCAAGCCGTTCGCCGGGAAACGATGGATCGACTTCGCCGGGCCGTCGGGGACGTACCCGTCGATCTCGTTCTCGAGTGCGTACTACGGGACGTCCGACGGCACCAAGAACGGGCCGAAGCTGCCGCCCAACTTCTACACCGGCAAGATCGTCGTGATCGGCGCCACCACCCCGGTCCTGCTGGACATCCACCCGACGCCGACCGACCCGGCGATGCCGGGCCCCGAGGTCCAGGCCAACGCGATCAACACCGTGCTGAACGGGTTCCCGCTGTCCTCGGCTCCCGGTTGGGTCGACGTTCTGCTGATCATCGTGCTCGGCGTGGCGGTGCCGCTGGCCAGCATCTGGGTCCGGCCACTGATCTCGATCGGGATCGCCGTGGCGCTGGGCATCGTGTTCGCGATCTTCGTCCAGCTCATGTTCAACGGAGGCTGGGTCGTGTCGTTCGTGTATCCGCTGGGGGCGCTGGTCCTGAGCGCGATCGGAGCGCTCGCCGTACAGCTCATCACCGAGGCGTTCGAGCGGATCCGGACCGTCGATCTGTTCGCGCGGTTCGTCCCCGAGGACGTCGTCGACGAAGTGCTCAAGAGCGCCGACGGGCTCCGGCTCGGCGGCATCCAGCGCGAGGGGACGATCATGTTCACCGATCTGCGCGGGTTCACCTCGTTCTCGGAGTCGCTCACCCCGGCGCAGGTGATCGAGGTCCTCAACCACTACCTGAGCGAGATGAGCGACGCGATCCTCGACAACGGCGGCACGCTGGTCGCGTACATGGGCGACGGGATATTCGCCGTGTTCGGAGCGCCGCTCGAGCAGCCCGATCACGCCGACCGGGCGCTGCGGACGGCCCGGGAGATGCTCGAGACCCGCCTGCCGCGCTTCAACGAGTGGATCCGGTCGCAGGGCCTCGGCGACGGCTTCCGGATGGGGATCGGGCTCAACAGCGGCAGGGTGATGTCGGGCCACGTCGGGTCCGAGCGCCGGGTCGAGTACGCCGCGGTCGGCGACACGACGAACACGGCATCGCGGATCGAGGGGCTCACGAAGGGCACGCCACACCAGCTGCTGCTGTCCGATTCCACGCGCGAGGCGCTCGTTCAGCCGGCCGAGGATCTGGTGTTCGTCGACGAGGTCGACATCCGCGGTCGGGTCGGGCGGATGAAGCTGTACGGCCTCGACGAGGCCGCCGCGCCGAGCCCGTCGCAGGCCGCGGCCGCGCCGACCACGGCCTGAGCTGTTCGCGATACGTACGTTTGTCGAGCCGGCCTGGACGCCGGTAACGCAACGCCGTCGGCGTCCGTTAACCATGAGCGTGGAGAGTTTGGTGATCACGCACCGGGAGGCTGACGAGCGGACCTGCGTCATTGCCTTGCACGGCGATCTCGACCTCGCCTCCGCGCCGCTGCTGAGGCGCACCCTGGTCGAGCTGCACGGCAACGGGTACGGGCGGTATGTGCTCGACCTGTCGCAGCTGACCCACATGGACTCGATGGGGCTCGGCGTGCTCGTCGGCTTCCACAAGCGACTCGACGGCGACGCGCGCCTAGCGCTTGCTGCGGTGCCCGAGAAGCAGCGCAAGCTGCTCGAGCTCACCGGCCTGGACGCTCGCTTCGACAGCTTCGCGACGCTCGAGGACGCGCTGAGCATGCGCTCCGACGGAGCGCTGCCGTTCGCCACGAACGCCGCAATGGCACTCGGGCTGGCATCGACCGCGATGCCGTTCGCAACCTCACGCCGGGCCGAGTCGCTCCGCTGGCTGCGGATTCTTCGCCTCCACGGCGAGGCGGCACGGGTGCTGTGCGCGCTCGGGGTCGGCGAGACGCCGTTGCCCGACGTCGATCCGGGGGACGCCGACGAGCTCGTGCCGAGCGCGGGTCGAGTCGACCGCGATCCGATCGCGAGCGTCAGCGAGCTCGCCGGCCGCGTCGCTCGCAACCGCGGCGCCACGGCCGTCGGCACCGGGGACATCCTCGTCGCCGTGATGCGCTTCTACGGGTCCGACTTCGATCTCGTGCTGACGGCGCACGGCACCGACCGCGACGAGGTCATCGGCCGGCTCGACGCCGCCGCCTGAGGCGCCTCGCGCCGGCCGTCAGGCGGGCGGCGGTCCGGTCGGAATCTGGAACACGCCCGACGGGCTCGGCGCCCGGCGGAGCTCCTCGGGGATCTCGATCACCGCGGCCGAGAACTTGCGCGCCAGCGGCGGCGGCCCGCCCTCGGCCAGTTCCGGAGTGAACGCGGTGACCGCCAGCGGCACGTACTCCGGCGCCACCGACCAGTCGGTGGAGCGGAACTCACCGGCGTTCTCGATCCAGCTCAGCGACAGCAGCGGCAGGATCACGACCTTTGTCCAGATCGCGATCACCCACGTGATCCAGTACTCGAGGATCGGCTCCCAGTCGGAGGCGAAGTGGATGCCCTTGAGGGTCTTCGCCGCGAGGTACACGAGGATGAACTCCCCGACCGCGAGCACGAACGTCAGCCACGGCGGCTGCCACCGGATGATGAACGGGTAGAACGCGGTGTCGAGCGCGACGCCGATCACGAAGTACAGGCCGATCAGGATGATCCAGCTCGGGTTCTGGGTGATCAGCGAGACGATCGTCCAGATGATCGCGGGGATGATCAGGATCGCCCATCTCGTCTGGACCCGGCCGAGGACGGTTGGACACATGGCGGACTCCCCTCTACGCGAGCTGCTCAGTCGGGGACACGGTCCGGAGCGCCTGAGCCACGTCGCGCCCCATCGAGAATTGGAGCGACAAGCGCGACGGGAACGGCCTCTTCTTCAGCTTCTCCGCGCGGGCGCAGTCGGCGACGAACCGGCGCGAGATGAACTTCAGGCCGGCAATCGTGTCGCCGTGCGGGATCACGTTGTTGGCGATCAGCCCGTTGCAGCACAGCCGCGATTCGGGCAGGTCGACCCCGGGGACGCCACAGTTCGTCTGCAGCCGGATCTTTCCGTTGACGACCGGCACGTTGTAGAACTCGACCAGCCGGCGCATCAGCGGGATCGTCAGCACCGACTTGTTGAACCCGGTGCCCGCGGTCACGCCGGTGACGTCGAGCCAGCCGGGGTCCTCGCCGTGCATGCTCTTGACGTACACCCGCAGGCCGGCCCGCCCCGGCTCGACCTTGTCGATCTCGCCCACGACGGCGTCGAACCTTCCTTCCTTCTGGCCGGTCTGGATTCTCGCCAGCCACTGCCGCCGCTCGGGCCGCGTGCCGCGGAGCACCTGGCCGAGGAACTCGATCCTCTGATCGAACGGCAGCCGCGTGTACGCGTCGATCCCGACCGACTCGAACAGGCATCGGGGAACGTTCAGGTCCTGGGTCTCCGGCTGCGGGCTCCGCGTCAGCGCGAGCACCGATCCGCCGGCGTCGATGATGTTCGCCCACTCGTTGACCGAGGCGATGCCTGCGCCGAGCACGATGTAGCGGCCGCCCTTCGCGTACTGCTTGGGCTCGTACGCCTGCACGATCCGGTCCGCCAGCGCCGGGTCCTTGCGGGCCTTGGCCAGCACCGGCGGGAACGACAGCGGGCCGTGGCCCGGGGACAGCATCACGTGCTTTGCGCGGCCGATGAAGTTCGCCTGCTCGTCGTACATGACGAAATGAGGCATCGGCTTCATCTGCCGCTGCAGCCATCCAACCTTCACGGGGATCCGCGCCTGCTCCCAACCCACGCGGCGGGTGACCACCGCGGCCTCGGTCAGGATCTCCGGGACGCCCGGGTTGTACTTGCGCCGGGTCGTCCGCCACAGCGGCTTGAGTGACTTGTGCGACCACGCGTCGAGCTGGGCGAACGTCGGCCAGTCGGGCGCGAGGAAGTGTGACTCGGACTCCGACCGCAGCACGGTCTGCCCGAGGTTGTACGCGAACTGCTGGTAGGTGGCGACCGGGTTGTCGCTCGGCCCGAAGACCGTCAGCTGCTCGTTCTCGAAGCCGAGATAACGCGCGGTGACGTGGACTAGGAGTGAACCGAAGCCGTCGCCGACGGTGGCGATTACTGAGTCTCGTGGTGCTGTCGCTGGCATGGTCCGCGCACCCTATAGCGAAAGGCGCGACGCGCGCAAGTGTCGCAATGTCGGTGTTTCCGGCACGTTCATCAACCGGACACTGCTTCGCAGGCGGCGTTGCGCGAACTCGTACCTGACGGTATGCTGCCCGCCCGTGGCGGGCGAGATCAACCTGGAAGTCATCGAGGGGCCGGACGCGGGCAAGCAGATCGCGGTCGATCGCGCGATCGTGATCGGTCGCGATGCCGGGTCCGACCTGGTGCTCGACGACGGAGAGGTGTCAGGTCAGCACGCTCGCGTCACTCCGGCGCCCGACGGGTCGGCTACGGTCGAGGACCTCGAGTCGACCAACGGCACGTTTGTCAACCAGAACGAGTTGGAGGGACCTGCCCGGCTCGACCCCGGCGACCACTTGCTCATCGGCGTCAGCGTGCTCGAGCTACGCACCCGGCAGGACATCGCCTCCCGGGCGTCGGCCGTAATCCAGATTCCACCCGCGATGGCGATGGCTCCACGCGAGCCGACCTACGTCAACCCTGAGGTGCGCCGCGTCGACCAAGCGCCCGCAGCTGCACCGTCAGAAGACGTCGCGCACCCGACGGTCGACAAGTACCTCGACGTGAAGGTGCGCCGGCGCGCCCAGCTCGCGCCACTCGCGCTGTTCACTCTGGTCGCGATCGCACTCATTCTGTACTTCTCGCTGAAATAGCCGGCGCCGCGGGGTCGGCGTACAGCCGAACCTAACTGTGCTGGGAGAAGTAAATGACCAGTGCGATCGCCACGATGATGACCGTGCCGAACGACAGCGCCACGGGGACCCACGAACGTGACGCCAGCCCCGGCTGCTTGCGGCTTCGCTGAGGCGGACGGAAGTCGCCCACCGCCTGCACGGGGGCCGCCGGCGCCGGCGCGGGCGGCGCGACCGCCGGAGCGGCCGTAGCAGCCAGCGGGGCGGGCGCGCCCTCCGGGATCGCCTGGCTGACGCGCGTCACGTTCCGCGGCGCGATGTCGGCACTCGAATCAGACACTGGTAGTACCCCCTCTACGACGAGCACGGTCATGCCGACCTTGATCTCCGCCCCACCACCGAGCAGCGTCGGCTCGGCGATGCGGGTGCCGTCCACGAACGTCCCGTTTGTCGAGCCCAGGTCCTCGACCTGGAGCCGGTTGGCATGGCGGCGTACGACCGCGTGACGTCTTGACATCTCTTCATCGTCGATCGCGAGATCTGTGTCCTCGCGGCCGATGACGATCTCTTCCTCGACATCCACCGTCTGACCAGCATTGGGCCCACTCACTACACGCAGCCGTGCCATAGCGCCGCGCAGACTACCGATGGCGGCGGATTGCTGCAACCAGCATGACAGTCCGCGCTATGACCCGGGACCGCGCGGTACATTCCGCGGATGAGCCGGGCTGTGGCGCGTTTGGAGGTGGTGGCCGGGCGGGCGATTGGAATGTCGATTCTGCTCGACGACGAGTTGCTGATCGGGCGCCACGCCGATGGTGCGGGTCGGCTCGCCGACGACGACGAGATCTCCCGGTCACATGCGCGGATCAGCTTGGACCGGAGCGGCTTCTGCGCGATCGAGGATCTCGGCTCGACCAACGGAACGTTCGTCAACGGCCTGCGCGTGACCGGCCCGCAGACGTTGTCGGTCGGCGACACGATCGAAGTGGGCGGCACCACGCTGGTCGTCCGCGAGCTTCCCATTCCCGCCACCGAGCGCTCGCTCAAGGCGGTCCCCCCGCAGCCGACGGTCACGCCTCCCCTGAAACCGGCGGCGGCGACCCCGTCCGCGAGCCAGGCCACCCCGCTCGCGTCGCCGGGGCGCCCGGACCCAGCTCGGCGGCCCGACGAGCCGGCATCTGCACGCGCGTCCGGCCCGCCGACCACGCCCCAAACCGAGGCCAAGCCCGGGCCCGCGCGGACCAGCCTCTCGCTGAGGCTCCACATCGACTTCGCCGCCCGCACGGCCACGGTCGCGGTCGACGACGGCTCGGACCCCCTGCAGCTGGAATTCGACGGCGACGCCTGGCGCCCCGCCGCGTCGTCCTGACCGCGGCCGCTCAGCCCCCGGGCGGCGGCTGCAGCAGTCGGTACCCGCCACCGTGGAACACCAGCGGCGTCCCGTCCTCGCTCGTCGCGATCTCGAGCACCTCGCCGATGAAGATCAGGTGGTCTCCGGCCTCGTGGGCTGCGTGGAGGCGGCAGTCCATGAACGCGGCCGCGCCCTCGAGTATCGGTGAGCCGCTCGCGCCGATCCGATGGTCGACCTCCGCGAACGCGTCGCGGCCGCGCGGCCGGTCACGCGAGGCGAAATAGCGCGACAGCGGCTCCTGCTCCTGGCTGAGGATGTTGACGGCGAACACTCCGTTGCGGCTGATGTGGTCGGCGCCCTCCGATGGGCTGATCACGCACACCAGGATCAGCGGTGGATCGAGCGACACCGAGGAGAACGCGTTGGCGGTCATGCCGTAAGCGTGTTCCTCGCCCCGCGTCGTGACGACGGTCACGCCGGTGGCGAACGCCCCGACCGTCGCCCGGAACTCCTTGCTCGAGAATGTCTGCGGCACGGTCCCGTCGCCCTCGCCGCTAGCCCGCCGACCTGAGCCGGTCGCGGATTATCTGGTCGAAGTCCCGTGTCGTGCCGAGCGACTGCGAGACGACCTCGCGGAACGCGTCGCCGTCCATGACGACGAGCTTCGTCGGCTTGGTGGCGCGGGCGCTGGTGCCGCGAGGACGGTCGAACAGGATCGCCATCTCGCCGTACAGGTCACCCGGTCCGAGCGTCGACACCGTCTCGGTGCTGCCGCCGTCCTCGCGCGTGACCTCGAGCTCTCCGTCGACCACGATGAAGAACTTGTCCGCGGGTCCCCCCTGGCGGGCCACAACGGAGTCGGCCTCGACGTCGACCAGCTGCAGCGACGCCGAGATCGTCTGGGCGGTCTGGGTCGGGAGACCGCCGAACACGCTGTATGACCGCTCGCGGTGGAACTCGGCGCCGAACACGCCCTCCGCCGAGGTGCTCGAGCTCTTGCGGTTGTCGATGAACTGGAGCTCGGTCGGGGTAATCCGGAAGAACGAGATGCTCATCGTCGCACCGGGCGACAGCGACGGGAACTTCTGACCGAACAGGTCCGCCACGCGCGCGATCTGCTCGCCGCTGAGCAGCACCGAGCACTCCCCGACTCCCTGCACGCCGCGCGTCTGGTTCAGGTCGGTCGTGTACTCGTCGATCGTGAACGCCACCATCGGGTTCTGATCGATGTGTCGCGCGCTCTCGGTGGAGCTCCGCGACCAGAAGTACAGCGACGCGCCTTCGTTGACGTACAGGAACGTGGCGGCATGCGGCGCTCCGGTCGGCGAAGCGGTGGCCAGGGTGAGCGTGCTCTGCTGCCCGAGGTACTCGAGGACAGGGCCCGGTAGCTCCTGATCGGTCGTGCTCATCCAGAAATCTCCTTTTCCGAGGTCTCGCCGCTGGCGATCCTAAGGGTTTGGTCGCCAAGAAGCGAGCGGCGGTTCGCGACCCGCCGGGCACGGACGCCCGGCGGAACGGACCCACGGACGCCGAGCGCAGCGAGGCCCAATATCAGCTCCCTATCAACAGCGCGGTCAGGAACAGCGCGACAAAGTGAAACGCCTGATCGAGCGACAGCCCCAGCTCGGGGTGGGCGTCGAGGTCGGCCTTCTTAAACACGCGCGCATAGCTCGTGAGCAGCCGCCGGTCGTCCTGGATCAGGTGCGGAATCGCGATCAGCGCCGCCAGGCCGATCACCCCCCAGTGCAGGCTGTCCCACAGCCAGATGAACGCGGGGACGAACGCGAGCGTGTAGGTCACGATGTGCGACACCAGCGCGCGGCGCCTCACGCCGGGCGAGGACAGGCCGCCGGCCTTGTGCGTCGCCTGCCACTCGGTCTGGAAGATGTAGTCCCCCACCTCATGCGACACGAAGAACACCGCGAAGACCTCTACCCAGGGCATGCGGTGGAAGCTATCTCACTGACATGTGACCAAACACTTACGCAGCGCCGCTTGCGGCTCTCACCGACCGGCGAGCTCGCGATCGCGTGCCGGCGCGCCCAGCTCGATCTGCTGCTCGGCGCGGATGATGTGCATCACGGCGTTGATCAGCGCCAGATGCGTGAACGCCTGCGGGAAGTTGCCCAGGTGACGACCGGTCGGCGCGTCGATCTCCTCGGCGTACAGCGCCAGCGGGCTCGCGAACGACAGCAGCTTCTCGCACAGGCCCCGGGCCCGCCCGACCTCGCCGATCTCGGCCAGCGCCGACACGAGCCAGAACGAGCAGATCGTGAACGTGCCCTCCTCGCTTGCGAAGCCGTCGTCGGTCTGCCCGACGCGGTAGCGCAGCACCAGGCCGTTCTCGGTGAGCTCGTCGGCGATCGCGAGCACGGTTGCGCGGATGCGGGGATCGTCGGGGGGCAGGAACCGAACCAGCGGCAGCATCAACAGCGATGCGTCGAGCGCGTCGGTCTCGTAGTGCTGGATGAACACGCCGCGGTCGTCGACCCCGTTCGCGCAGATGTCGGCGTGGATCTCGGACGCCGCCTCCGCCCAGCGAGTCGCCATCCGTTCGTCGTTTCGGATGCGCGCCAGCCGCGCTCCGCGATCGGCGGCGACCCAGCACATCAGCTTCGACGAGGTGAAGTGCTTCGGGTCGCCCCGCACCTCCCAGATGCCGCGGTCGGGATCGCGCCACTTGGTCAGCGCGCTCTCAACCTGCCGTTTGATGATCGGCCATAGGCGGTCGGGCAGCTGGTCGCGGGAGCGGGTGTGCAGCCAGATCGAGTCGAGCACCGCGCCCCACACGTCGTGCTGCGCCTGGTTGTAGGCGCCGTTGCCGATCCGCACCGGCCGGGACTGCTCATACCCGGACAGGTGCTCGAGCTCCTGCTCCTCGAGCTTGCTCTCGCCCCCGATCCCGTACATGATCTGGAGCTGTCCCTCCTCGGCCTCGGCCATGTCCGCGACGAAGTAGAAGAAGTCGTTGGCCTCCTCCTCGAACCCGAGCGAGTACAGCGCCCACAGCGTGAACGTGGAGTCGCGGATCCAGCTGTAGCGGTAATCCCAGTTGCGATCGCCACCCGGAGCCTCTGGCAGCGACGTCGTCGACGCGGCGATCAGCGCTCCCGACGGCGCGTAGGTGAGGCCCTTGAGCGTCAGCGCGCTGCGCTGCAGATGCGTCCGCCACGGGTGATCGGGGAACGTGCCGTGCTTGAGCCACTCCTGCCAGAAGCGCTGGGTTCGGGCCAGTCGCTCGCGGGCCTCCTCGTAGCTCAACGGCATCCCGTGCTCTGACCAACCCAACGCTACGAACGCGACGTCGCCCTCGCGTAAGGTGGTCCGGGCCCTCGCTCGAGGGCCCTCGAAGCCGAGGCGGAGATCGGTGACGATCTTCAGCTCGAGGTTCATGCCCTCCGATCGCGCCACCGCCTCGCCGTAGCCGGTGCCCGTGTACTCCCAGTCCACCGCCAGGCCGCCGTAGTCGAACGCGGGCTCGCACTCGAGCTTGATCTCGGCCGAGCCCTGAACGCACTCGATCAGCCGCAGCAGAACGTGGTCGGCGTCGTGGTCGGTGGGCGAGCGACGATGGCTGTGGGAGCGCTCGGTCTCGTGGTGCCACGGTCCGATGCAGAGCGCGTCGCGCACGATCACCCACCCCATGCGCGTCTCCCAGCTCGTCTCGAGCACCATCGTGCCCGGGATGTAGCGCCGGCCCGCGGGGACGTTGACGTCCGCGGGCCCGACCCGGAAGCCGCCGGCGTCGCGATCGAGGACCGCCGCGAACACGCTCGGCGAGTCCATCCGCGGCAGGCACATCCACTCGACGTTCCCGTTCGGCGCGACCAGCGCGGTCGTCTCGCAGTCGGACAGGAACCCGTAGTCCCCGATCGGCGGGAACGCGCTGGACCGAATCCCTTGATCGCTTTGAGCCCCCGACGACATCCCTAAGGCCGATTCTGCTGTGGCGCAGAACACGTGTCAAGGTATGCTCGCCCGCGACCAATCCAGGGCAGGTGCAGCAAGTGCAACCGCGGATCCAACTCACCTCGATCGACGTCATCGCCTCGGCGCTCGATCCCGTGGCGCCGGCGCTCGGCCGGATGAGCTCGCCCGACGGTGCGGTCACGCTGATGTTGAGCGACATCGCGGACGCGGGCGCAGCGGCGGAGGAGCTCGGAGCCGAGCGCTGGGAGCAGGTGGTGAGCGACCATCACCTGCTCGTCGAGCAGATCCTCGCTCGCCACGACGGCCAGGTGGCGAAGTTCCAGGGAGACGGCTTCTTTGCGTCGTTCGGCAGCGCCCATGCCGGGTTGCACGCGGCCGTCGACCTGCAGCGGACGTTCACCGGCGCCCCCGCCGAGCACCAGTCGCTGTCGATCCGCGTCGGGCTGCACTCGGGGTTCGTGATCGGCAACCCCGAGCAGATGATGGGACGCAACGTGGTGCTCGCGGCGCGGATCGCGGCCCAGGCCAAGGGAGGCGAGATCCTCGTGTCCGCCACCGCCAAGGAGTACACCGAGACCGACCCGAGCTTCCGCTTCGAGGAGCGCGGGGAGTTCCATTTCAAGGGGCTCCTAGGGGAGCACGTCGTTTACTCCGTCGCCTGGCGCTGACGCGCCGGGCGGGCTGGGATGGCTAGCCCGCCGCCGCGGCGAGCATGCGCGCATACTCGCCCGCGGTCTGAGGCCGCTTGGCCGAGTCCTTCTCGAGCGCGCTCAGCAGCGTCCGCACGAACTCGTCGGACATGTCGGGGCGGGCGGTCCGGGGATCCGGCGGCGGGTCCTGCAGATGCGCCCACAGAATCCGCATGCCCTGCACCTCCGCGAACGGTGGATGGCCGCACATGCACTCGTACATCACGCACCCGAGCGCATAGATATCGGTCGCGGCGCTCACCGGCTCGCCGCGGATCTGCTCGGGCGCCATGTAGTCCATCGACCCGAGAGCCTGCCCGGGCAGGGTCAGCAGGCTTCCCTGGGTGTCCTTGGCGAGGCCGAAGTCGGTGATGTACCCGCGGCCGCTCTCGTCGAGCAGGATGTTGGCGGGCTTGACGTCGCGGTGAACCATCCCGGCCGCCCACAGCGCCTCGAGGCCCGCGGCCACGTCCGTGCACACCTGGACCGCTGTCTGGGCGTCGAGCGGACCGTCGCGCTTGAGCTTCTCGTCGAGCGACATGCCCTCGATGTACCGCTGCGCCATGTATGGCAGGCCGTCGACCTCGCCGGTGTCGAGCACCGGAACCACGTTGGGGTGCTTCACCGTCTGCGCGATGCGAGCCTCGCGATAGAACCGCCGCCGGAACGTCTCATCGCGCGCGTAGTCGTCCTTGACCAGCTTCAGCGCCACCCGGCCGCCGTCGGGCCCGGTCGCGGTGTAGACCTTTCCCATCCCCCCTTCTCCCAGCAGGTCGTCCACGTTGTAGTCGCCAATTTGGCTCCCGATGCGGGGGTCGCTCACGCTCATCGCTCACTCATGATCGGTCTGAAGACACTGCGGAGCGCCCCATCATAAAGCTCCGTCGGCAGATCGTCGCGGGAGTCGCGCCCCGGCCTCGCGCGGACCCCGCCGGCGCCGGTAGGGGCTCGCCTAACAGCGGCGTGGCGCCCGTCTGCGCCAGTAGAATCCTGCTGCTTTGCTAGAGGAGGGCACGATCGTTTCCGGGTACCGCATCGATGGGGTACTCGGAGAGGGAGGCATGGGCGCCGTCTATCAAGCCACCCAGCTCTCGCTGAACCGTGTCGTCGCGCTGAAGCTGCTCGCGCCGAACCTGAGCGACGACCCGGGATTCCGGGCCCGTTTCGAACGCGAAGGGCAGGTCCAGGCCGGGCTCGACCACGAGCACATCGTCCCGGTCTATGAAGCGGGGCAGAGCGAGTACGGCCTGTTCCTTGCGATGCGGCTGGTCGCCGGACCAACCCTCAAGCGCCTGATCCTCGACGGCGACCTCGACCCGCGTCGCAGCGTCCGACTGCTCGCCCAGGTGGCCTACGCGCTCGACGCGGCCCACGAGGCCGGGCTGATCCACCGCGACATCAAGCCGCAGAACATCCTGATCGGGAAGGGCGACCACGCCTACCTGGCTGACTTCGGGCTGATCAAGGCGCCTGACGAGGCCCGCCTGACCGGAACCGGGCAGTTCATCGGCACGATCGACTACGTCGCGCCGGAGCAGATCCAGGGCGATCCCGCCACCCCGGCCAGCGATTGCTACGCGCTGGCGGGAGTCCTCTACGAGTGCCTGACCGGCGAGGTCCCGTTCCCGAAGCCATCCGAGGCCGCGACCCTGCACGCGCACGTGATGTCGCCCCCGCCGACCGTTAGCGAGCGCCGCCCCGACCTGCCTCCGGCCCTCGACGCCGTGATCGCCCAGGGGATGGCGAAGGATCCGTGGTCCAGGCCGTCGCTGGCGGCGGAGCTGATCCAGGCCGCCTCGCGCGCCCTGTCCTCGAGCGCAACGCATCTCGCCCCGCCCGCGCCGGCCGACGGCCACGACGGCGGCGCCGAGCGCGATCGGCGGATCCAGACGACCAAGGTCCCCGCCGTGGTCTCGGACAGTGCGCAGCCGAGCACTGCCGGCGGCGCGCCGGCGGCGGATCCGCGCGCTGCCATCCGAAGCGACGTGACCCGGCCGGTCAGCCGTCCGGTGATCGAGCCGACTCCGCCACCGGCCGCTGAGCCGTCGAGCGAGCCCGCCGCCGAGCCCGTGACGGCGCCTGCGACGGCCGCACCACGCCTCAACGAGATTCCGCCGCGCTTGCTGGCGCTGATCGCGCTGATCGTGGCGATAGCGTTCGCGGTCGGCCTGGTGATCGGCCTGATCGTCCACTGAGCCCCGCGCACACAAGGTTCTCGGCGATCCGGTCGTTAACGCAGAAGAGGACGGGCCGCCAGGGAGCAGTCTTGCGAGATTTAAGCAGCCTGGGATAGACTGTTAAGGCGGGCCAGTCTACACTGCCAGGGGGTAGAACGGATGGGGCAGGAACAAGGTGGAGTTTTGGCGACGCTTGATCGCGCGAACGAGCCAAGAACGGCCTCTCAGGTATTAGGCCGAACATTAAGAGGTCGGTACCGGGTTCTAGAACCGATCTCCGCTGGGGCGATGGGCCAGGTCTATCGCGCGATCGACACCGAGACCGACACCGAGGTCGCCCTCAAGCAGTGCACGAACCCTCACCACGATCAGCGGTTCGAGGCCGAGGCGCGGCTGCTCTCGAGCCTCCAGCATCCCCGGGTCGTGCGCGTCACGGACCACTTCGCCGCGCCGTCCGGCCAGTACCTGGTGATGGACCTGGTGCGCGGGATCGATCTCGGCGTGCTGCTCAAGCAGCGCGGCCAACCGGGGCTTCCCGTCGACCAGTCGATCGAGTACACGCGCCAGACCTGCGAGGCGCTCCAGTACGTCCACGACCAGCAGATCGTGCATCGCGACGTCAAGCCGCAGAACCTGATCCTGAGCGAGAACGGCGTCGTGCTCGTGGACTTCGGGATCGCGCGCCTGCTCGACGAGGTCGAGGAGCAGGGCACCGTCGGGATCGGGACGCCGCGGTTCATGGCCCCCGAGGTGTTCGCCGGCGGCAACGTGTCGGCGCGCACCGACGTGTTCAGCGTCGCCGCCACGCTGTGGACGCTGCTCACGGGCCGGCCGCCCGTGTACGCCGATCCGACCAAGCTGTCCACCGTCAACCCGGACGTGCCGCCCGAGCTCGAGCGCACGGTCACCGCCGGCCTCGAGATGATCCCCGAGCGCCGCGTGGCGTCGGTTTCCGCGTTCGCCAAGGCGCTGGGCGCGCCGCTGCGCACCGAGACCGGCGTCTCGCTCGCGGTCTCGATCGACGATCCGGACGCCTCGCGCGGCCTGATGGAGGCGGTCGTGCACACCGCCGCCGGCGTGTTCGGGGCGGCCGCCGCCTCAATCGCCCTGGTCGACGAGACGACCGGCGAGCTCGTGTACCAATCCGCCTGGGGCGCCGGCGCCCGCGAGATCGTCGGCGTACGACTCCCGCCGGGGGCCGGCATCGCCGGCCAGGTCGTGAAGAGCGGATCGGCCGAGGCAGTGCCCGACTGCCGCACCGACCCACGCTTCGCCGCGCGGATCGCCGCCGGAACCGGGTACGTGCCCTACACGCAGCTCGTCGTCCCACTGTTGCGCGCCGGTCGTCCGATCGGCGCGCTCGCGATCCTCGACCGCCGCGACGGGCGCGCCTACCGTAACGACGACCTCGAGCCCGCCGCGCTGTTCGCCGACCTCGCGGTCAAGGCGCTCGACGTCACGCCGAACTCGTTCACGAGCCTCGGCATGACCTCGCTCGGGTAGCACCCGCTCGTTGCCGCACCTTCCGGGCGGCTGCTACAACGGGGCGGCCCCGCGGGTTGCGCCCTACTCAAACTTGCGATAACGTCGCGCCGGCTCGGGGCCGAGGCTGAGCGAAAAACGGATAAATCGCAGGCCACCTAACGGGGGTACACGGGACATGACGGGGTTGTGTGGGTGCTTGATTCGGCGCTTCGCCGGACTGTGTCGGGGTGGTCGCGGTGGTGGCGCTGATCGCGGCGCCGGTGGCGCTGGCGAACGGCGACACGATCACCGCGTCGAAGGGCGTGCCAGTTCACGGGCATTGTCGACAACGGCGCCTCGTGCTGCGCCTACGACGGCTCCCACGATCGACTGGGGCGACGGGACGTCGCCGCACCTCAGGGACCTACGACTCGACCAGCAACGTCCGTCAGCGGAACCCACACCTACGCGAGCGGCGGAACGTACACCGGCACGGTCACGATCAGCGGGGGCGAACTGCACCGCGGGCGCCCGACACGTTCACGGCCAACGTCACCGCTGACGTCGCGCAGTTCACGCAGTGCCCGGCGGTCTACCTCAACAGCGGCTGTCAGTTCCTGATCACGGTCAACACCGGCACCGAGACCGTCATGCAGGACACCAACCAGGGGCCCTACGAGGGGGCGGACGACTCGTTGATCGGCGTGCAGAACAACTCGTCTTCTCCGGTTTCCGAGCTGCCGCTTTCGGTCCCGAACTCGGATCTGTTCGGCTTTGACAGCGACGGCATCTGCGATCCCGGCGGACTGCCGATTCCGTCCGGATGCGTCCCGCAGGCGGGCGCTCCGGCGGGCACGGTTTGCGAGGCTCAGTCAACCAACTGCTCGTTCCCGGCACCCCCGGGAGAGCCCGCCGGCTACACCGAGCCAGGTGCATCTGGCTCCGGGCTCCCTCAGAACGGCTATGAGGGCCCGACGAGCTGGTTCTCGAACGTCTCGACCGACGAGTCCTCCGGAGTCGTCCACTTCTCGCCGGCGATCCCGCCGGGCGGGTCCACCTACTTCAGCCTCGAGGAGCCGCCGGTCGGCACGAACGATCGGCGTCGGCGGCACGGCGCCCTTTCCCGGCGCGATGTCGCCACCGACGGTCTCCGGCACCGGCGCGAGCTTCTCGGCCCTCGTGAACCCGAACGGGCAGGCGACGACCGCGTACTTCCAGTACGGGCTCGACCTCAAATACAGCAAGTTCGGAGGCTCGGGGCCCGACTACACCAACTCGACCCCGGTGCAGTCGATCGCAGGCGACTTCAACGACCATTTCGTGACCGCATCCGTGTCGGGAACCTCGTCCCGAACGCGCTCTACCACGTGCGGCTGGTGGCGACCAACGGCAGCGGCACCACGTTTGGGCCTGACATGACGTTCACGACCAGCCACGGGGCGACGCCCGGCTCGCCGACGCTCGGCAAGACGTTCAATGTGTCCACGGTCAGCGGCCTCGTCCTGGTCAAGATCCACGGCAAGTTCATCCCGCTGACCGAGCTGACGCAGATCCCCAAGAACACCGAGATCAACGCGATCCACGGAACCCTCTCGCTGATCACGGCGGCTCCCGGCGGCTCCCATCCGACCGCCGACGTGGCCGCCAAGGGCAAGAAGGGTAAGAAGGGCAAGACCGTCACGCAGAAGGGCAACTTCGGTGGCGCGATCTTCAAGATCAGCCAGGCAACCGGAGGCGCCGGCAAGGGCCTCGTCACGCTCTCGATTGTCGAGGGCGCGTTCAAGGGCGCCCCGTCCTACTCCCTGTGCACCAAGCACAAGGCCGGCGACGCCACCGCGGCCAAGGCCTCCTCGAAGACCCTCCAGCTGCTCAACGCCAGCGCCAAGGGCAAGTTCAGCACCAAGGGCAAGTACAGCGCAGCCACCGTGCTAGGCACCAAGTGGACGGTCGCCGATCGCTGTGACGGCACGCTCACCCACGACATCACGGACTCGGTCAAGGTGACCGACTTCGTCCACCACAAGACCGTCACCCTCCACGCGGGTCAGAGCTATCTGGCGACGAAGCCCTAAGCGAGGCCGATAGCGAGGCCGGCGTGAGGATGCAGGGACCGGGGAGCCGATCGTTCCGGCGCATCGCCGGAACGATCGCCGGCGCCCTGGTGGCGGCGCTGGTCGCGGTCCCTGCAGCGTCGGCGGCCACCACGCCGTTCGTCGACATCCACTCGTCCGGGCCGCTCAGCGACATCTACATCGGGAACGATCTCGGCTGCCAGGTCCGTAGCGGCGGCTTCTCGAGCACGGAGTTCTTCCCGGAACGCCGGCGGCCCGGCGACTGCGGGACGTTTATATCAGTCGAGAATGACCCGAGCGAGCTCTACGGACCGGACTTCGCGAACCACGGCAGCACTGCGACTGATTTCACTGCGGACAGCACGTACACCCCGTTCACGCCGGTGAGCCAGACGGGCGTCACGGGATCGGGCGCGGGAGCGAATCCTTATCAGGTGACCACGACCGTAGCCGCCGGAACGTCGGGTCTGACCGTCACCGAAGTCGACAGCTACATAGTCGGAGACGATTACTTCGAGACCGACATCACCGTCACGAACAACTCTGGCGCAACGCAGACCGCGCTCGTGTACCACGCCGCCGACTGCCTGCTACGAGCTACGACGTCTGGCTTCGGCGCCGTCGACACGTCCAATCCGAACGCTCCGGCGCCGAGCTGCACC
>CAWCMG010000006.1:0-124980 GCA_963796575.1 uncultured Solirubrobacterales bacterium
GAGACGAGGCCGAGGCGGCGGAGCTCCATCGCGCCGATCACCATCTCGGCCGTCTTGCCGGCGCCGACTTGGTGGAAGAGCCCGACGGCGGGCTCGGCGAGCATCCGCGCGACCGCGGCGCGCTGATGCGCCCGTGGCTGGAAGGTGCGCGCGAGGCCGGGGAGGGTGAGCCGCTCGCCCTCGGTGCTGTAGTCGCGCAGCACGATTGCGTTGAAGCGGCGGTTGTACTCGCCGGCGAGCCGGCGGGCGCGGTCGGGGTCCTCCCAGCACCACTCGCTGAAGCGCTCCTGCAAGGCCTGGGCTTTCTCTTGGGCGGCGGCGGTCTCGGTCGGGTTGACGACGCGGCGGCCGTCGTCGGTTTCGTCGGTGACCTGGATCGGGCGCTGCTCGAGCACGGCCTTCGCCAGCGCCGGGGCGGGCATCCGCTCGGTTCCCCACACGCTCGTGGCTTGCACGCTCCAGCTGCGGCCCTTGACCGCCCACATCGCCCCGCCCGGATGCTCCACCTGGATGTCGGGATCCTCGAGGATCTCGGCTAGGAACTGGCGGTGGGTGTCGGCGTCGATCCACACCGCGCCGAGCCGCGGCTCGATCTCCTCCACCGTCAGATCCGCCGGCAGCACCCGCTCCAGCGCGCGCACGTTCCCCTCGAGCTCCGGCCGCTCGATCGCGGCTTGGCGGGCGTGCTCGAGCTTGGCGCGGACGTTCCCGGACAGGTACTCGGCCGCGGGCACCAGCCGCTGCTCAGCAGGGTCCTCGTAGACGAGCTCCCCCAACTGCACCCGAGCCTCCCCTGGGTCGGTGCCGAGGAGGTGGGCGATCTCGCCGAGATCGACGCGGCCGCGGGTGTCCAGGCAGATCGCGAGCGCGTCCTGCGGCGTGTCGGCGCCGAGCCGCGGGGCGCGGGGGACCACGACCCGTCCGGTGAGAATTCCGGCCGGGGTGGCGGTCTGGGTGGTCTCGTCGAAGTTCTCGAGGGCCTGCACGAGCGCGGCGAACGGGTCGGAGCGCAGCAGCCGGACCGCGGTCGGGGTGACGCGGGCCATCCGCTCCTCGCCGGTGGCAGGGTCGGTGCGGCCGGTGCGCCGCAGGGTGAAGCGGTTGATCGGCCCGTAGCGGCGCTGGTAGTCGCGGTAGCGGCCGCCCAGCTGGGAGCGGAGCTCGGCGATCTCGGCGGTGTCTTCCAAGGTCGAGGCCTCGGTGGCGAGCAGCGAGCGGGCTGTGTCGCGCAGCGCGAGCAGCGCGCGCAGCTCTGAGCGGTGCGAGGCGGGGACCTTCAGCGGCTCGGCGAGCCCGTCGCTGGTCACGGTGAAGGTGCCGTCGTCTCGGCGGTGATGTGCCCGTCCCACACGCCCTCGGGCGCCAGCTGCGCTGTCTGCGACGGGTCGCCGGCAGCCGCCGGCGAGCGCGACGCGTCGCGCGGGCCCCACACCAGCCCCTGCTCACGCGCGCTGTCGACGAGCTCGCCGAGCGCCTCGGTCAGCTGCGCGGGCGTGTCCTCGAGGTTGCCGCGTGGGCGAACGTGCAGTGTGTCTGCGCCGTACATGCCCTGTCCGACTGCCAGCTCGCCGAGGACGCGCTGCGGGTGCTCGGCCAGGTAGCTGTTGATCCGCACTTGGCGGTCGTCGACATCGACCAGCCGGGTGTTCTCCCAGCTCGTCTCGCGCGCGGGCTCGTCGGGGTGGCGGCGGCGGAGGATCAGCAGGTCCATCAGCGCGTCGGTGCCGGCCGCTCGGCGGTGCGCACCGGTCGGCAGCCTGACCGCGCCGACCAGGTCCGCCAGGGTGCTCATCTCGCGTCGGGCGGCCGGGTTGGCGGCGTCGAGCGTGTAGTGGGAGCTGAGCACGGCGACCAGCCCGCCCGGCCTCGTGAGGTGCAGGGACTTGACGATGAAGTGGTTGTGCAGGCTGTGGGCGCCGGGGTTGTGGCGGGGGTCGTGCAGGCGCACGTCGGCGAACGGCACGTTCCCGACCGTGAGGTCGAAGTAGGCGTCCGGCAGCCGTGTGTGCGCGAAGGACTCGGCGCGGATGTCGGCGTCGGGGTGCAGCGCTCGAGCGATTGCCGCGGTGGTGGGGTCGAGCTCGACGCCGACGAGCTGCGCCTCGCCCGGGGCGAGGGCGAGGAAGATCCCGGCGCCGCACCCGGGCTCCAGCACCCGGCCCCCGGTGAACCCGAGTGCGGTGACGGCCTGCCAGATCGCGGCGGCGATTCGCGGGTCGGTGTAGTGGGCGTTGATGGTCGTGCGCCGCGCCGCCTCATAGCCGTGCTCGCCGGCGAGCTCGCGCAGCTGCGCGCGCGCCTGGCCCCATTCGTCGCGCTGCTCGTCGAAGAGCTGCGGGACCGCGCCCCACCCCGACCACGCCGCCAGCACCTCCTGCTCCTCGCGCGTAGCCGGTCGCTGCTCGTGCTCGAGGACGCGCAGAAGGCGCAGGGCCTCGAGGTTCGCCTGCACGCGGGCGCGGGCTCCGCTCGGAGCGAGCTGGCCGTCGGCGGCGAGCGGCGTGAAGCGGGCGGCGGCTACTCGTCCTGTTGGCGCAGCCGGGCGCGGTCGCGCATCATCTCCAGATGCCAGCGCGCCGGCTCGTTCCCCTCGTCCTGCTCGCTCGAAGAGGGTGGCGGGATCAGGATCAGTTCGGCCAGCACCCGCTCCTCGGCCTGCAGGCGGGCCATGTTCAGCCGCCCGACCTTCTCCAGATAGCTCTCCCCCGCCGGGTCCGGGCCCGCCAGCTGGTCCTGGAGCTGCTGGATCTCCATCTCCGCCCGCTCGCCCAGCTCGGTGAAGAACGTCTCCCGGTCGCTCTCCGGGATCTGCTGGAAGCGGTCCGGGTCGGTCTTCTCCCAGTGCCGTATCGCCATGCGGCCGTACTTGTTCATCGCGCGCGGGTTCGGGCTCTGCCCAGAGGGCTTCGAAGGAAAGCTGCTGGTCGTCGTTATAGCCCGAGCGGCGGCCTCGCGGCATCCCCGCACCCTCCCCGGCCGACCGCTAGACCTGCGTCTGCCATGCACGTGATCACTCGCCTCCGTTCACCCGCCTACGTCGTCATTGACGAATCGACCTCGTGTGCCCCGAGCCGTTGAGCAAGTGTCCGCGCTGCGTCGGCGCCAACGACGGTGAATGCGAAGCTTTGGCGCGCTCCCGGCTTGACGGTGATCTCGAGGCCGGTCGCGCTGCTGACGGCATCACCAAGTCGTAGGGCGAGCGCGGCCTGATCGGCATCGTGTCGCCGTTTTGGCTTGCGGGCGCGTGGTGTGGCGAGTGCCCGCACAGCGGTCTCGAGTTGACGGGTGGACCAGTCGTTGGCGACGGCTTCGCGAGCGAGCCGGCGCCGTTCGGTGTGGTCGTCGGTCATCAGCAGTACGCGCCCGTGTGCGTAGCTGAGTTCGCGCGCGTTGATGAGTTCCTGGGTGTCGTCGGGGAGATCGAGCAGGCGGAGGTGGTGACTGATGGTCACGCGCGATTCGCCGAGTCGGCGCGCGAGCTCCTCCCGCGTGAGCCCGAGATCTTCGATCAGGCTCGCGTACCCGCGGCCCTTCTCGATCGGGGTGAGGTCCTCGCGCACGACGTTTTCGATCAGGGCGTCCTGCAGTGCGGTCGCGTCGTCCTGGTCTTCGCTGACGAGAACGTCGACGGTCTCGGCTTCGATGATGCCGAGGGCGCGCCAGCGCCGCTCGCCGGCGATGATCTGGAAGCTTCCGGGTTCGGTCTCGCGGACGATCAGCGGCTGTAGCAGCCCGCGAGCGCGGATCGATTCGGCGAGGCGCTCGAGCGCGTCCTGTTCGAACAGCTTGCGTGGCTGGTTGGGGTTGGGCGTGACGGCGGTGTAGTCGACGGTTCGTAGCCGGCCTTGGTCGGCGAGGGTGCCGAACAGTGCGCTGCTGGGCGGTGGGGGTGAGCGCCGGGGCCGGGTGAGGATGCGCGTGGGAACGGTGTTCTTGGTCGGCATCAGTCTGGTGCGGTTGCTTGCGTGGTTGGCGAATCGTGATCGCGGGCGAGCGAGTCGGAGAGATCCGCCCGGCCGCCGAGCTGCTCGGTTGTCTCCGGTATGCGGTCGAGCGGGCGCCGCGTCTGCTCGTAGGGGTCGGCGGTCATCGAATTCCCGGCTGCGATGTCGATCAGCACTTGCCCGCACGCAACGCAAGGCTCCTCCGCCGCGGTGCCCTCCGGCCAGATCGGCGAGTGATCCGCGAGCGCGAGCCTGGGGATGCAGTCGACGCACCACACGGTCTCGGCGCCGGTGTCCGGGTCGTTGACGAGGTAGCCGACGGCGGCGTCCGGGTCGGTCACGTCGGCGAGTGCTTCGTAGCGGCCGGCGGCGTCTTCGAGCGCGGCCGCAGCTCCGCGTAGCGCCGCGGCGAGCTGTCGGTCGCTGTCGACGGCGAACTCGAGCCGCTCGATCAGCGTGTGTTGGTCGTGGTCGGCCATCTGGTGGTAGCCGGTATTGCGCGCCGATTCGAGGGCGTTGCCGTCGGTGTCCATCGTTTCCCTCCTTCGTGGATCGCAGGAGTTGCCGGGGGTTTCGGGGTGCGTGACGCGCGTCACGGTGCTCACGCGGCCTGGTCCTGGGCGAGTTGCGCGAGTCGCGCCTCGAGCTCTTTGGCGGCTGCGGCGTAGTCCTGAGCTACACGTCCGCCGGGATCGGCGAAGACCGTCGGTACTCCGTATCCGGGGTGGTCGCGAACTGAGCTCTGTTGGCGGATGTGCGTCTGAAACACGTACAGCGGGCCGGACGGGAACTGCTCGGGGTCCGCGAACGCGGTCGCCCATGCGCGCAGCTGGCGGGAGCGGGCGTTGGTGCGGACGAACAGCATCCCGACCGGTGTGATGGCGTGTCCCGCCTCGACGCCGAGCTCGTCGAGTTCGTCGAGGCGCCGCGCGATGGTCTTGGCTTCGTAGACGCCAGGCTCGCCACAGAAGAGGATCCCGTCGGCGGCGAACATGGCCATGCGGGTGAGCGGGGTGACGGCGCCGGTGGTGTCGATCAGCGCGATGTCGGCGGTCTCGTCGAGCTGCATCAGGAGTTGATCGAGGGCGTCGAAGCGCCCGGTCGCGGCGACATCGGCGGTGAGGGCGAGGAGGCGCTCTGAGGTGGCGAGCAGCCTCAGCGATCCGCCTGGCTTGTGGTTGCGCGTGGGGGCGATTGGATCGTCGATCTCGATCGTGGCGGTGAGCGGGTCGGCGCTTCCCGCGAGGAGATCCTCGATCCGCGTGACGTCGTCATCGTCCTCGATGCCGAAGGTCATCTCGAGGTCGGGCTGGTGGGCGTCGAACCCGACGAGGAGGACGTCGTTGCCGCGCCGCGCGAGCGCGGGTCCGAGGTTCGCGACGGAGGTCGTCTTGCCGACCCCGCCCTTGGAGGACCAGACGAGGAGCCGGTACATCAGCTGGCCTCGGTTCGATGGTGCCGTGCAGTCATGAGCGCGTCTCCTGACAGGGTGTGGTTGGTGTGAGCCGAGGCTTGGGGCATTGCTTGGTGGTCAGACGGGCGAGTAGCGGAGCTGCTCGTCGATGCGGGTGGCGATCTGACCGAGTTGGCCCTGACGGTTCTTGCGGACGATGAGGTCCATCTCGCCGGGTCGTTCGGAGTCGGGGTCGTAGTAGTCGTCGCGGTAGAGCATCAGGACGCAGTCGGCATCCGCCTCGACTTGTCCCGAGTCCCGCAGGTCGGACAGGAGCGGACGCTTGTCGGGCCGCTGCTCGACGGCGCGCGAGAGCTGGGAGACCGCGATGACGGGACAGTTGAATTCGCGTGCGAGGCGCTTGAGACCGCGGCTGAACGCCGAGACGTCCTCGACGCGGTTGCCGCTCGGCTTCTCGGCGCGCATCAGTTGCAGGTAGTCGACGACGAGCAGCTCCAGCCGGCCGTGGCGCACCGCGACCTGGCGGGCGTGCGCGCGCAGCGTGGGGAGGGAGAGGTCGCCGTCGTCGAGCAGGTGAAGCGGAAGATCGACGCTCGCCTGCGCGGCTTTCAGCAGCGGCGGCCAGTCGTGTTCGTGCAGGCGCCCGAGGTGGATGCGGCTCGGTGCGACGCCTGATTCGGCGGCGAGATGGCGCTGGGCGGTCTCGGAGTCGCTCATCTCGATCGAGGCGAACAGCACACGACCGCACTCGACGGCTGCGACGTGCCGGGCGATCTGCAGAGCGATGAGGCTCTTGCCCATCGACGGCCGTGCGGCGACGACGTACAGGCGCCCCTGTTGGAGGCCTCCGAGCAGTTCGTCGAGTGGAGCGATCCCGGTTGTGAGTCCGGGAACGGCGCGGCCGGATTGCGAGCACTGGGCGAGGCGGTCCACCTCGTCGTTGACCGCGTCGGCGAGAAGCCGCTGTCGGCCTCGGACAGTGTTCGCGCGGAGCTGGAAGATCAGCTGCTCGGCGCGTTCGATCAGCTCGTCGGACCCTGAGTGGGGTGCGCTTGCGGCAGCCTGGATCTCGTAGGTCGCGCGCATGAGCCGCCGGACCTGCGCGAGGTCGTGCACGATCGCGGCGTACTCGCGACAGTGGCCGGCCGCCGGCACCCAGCCCGCGAGCTCCTCGACGCTCGCTGGACCGCCGATGTCGTCGAGTTCTCCGTTGCGTTGGAGGTGCGCGGCGACCGTGAGGTGGTCGATCGCCTCGCCGGCGCTGTGCAGCGCGCGCATCGCGGCGAACACTCGCCCGTGTGCGGGTCGGTAGAAGTCGTCGTCCTGGAGGCCGACGTCGAGGGCGGCGTGGAGATGGCGTTCGTCCAGGAGAACGGCGCCGAGCACTGACCGCTCGGCCTCGAGGTTCTGAGCGTGTGCGGCGTAGTGGACGGCGGATGTCATGCCGCGGTGCGCTCCTGGTGGTCGTTATTGCGCTCGGTGAGCTCGGACCATAGGTCTCGGTATTGGCGTTCGGAGTAGTGCAGGGGGTGTTCGCAGAGTGCTGTCCAGCGGGCGGTCAGGACGAAGCGCTCGAGGGTGGGGTGGATGGCGCCGAGCTCGGCGAGCGCCGCGGCGCGGTGGTCGCGCCCGTGTCGCTGGATGGCGCGGGCGAGGTGGTCTTTGGCAGCCGGCCAGCTGAGAGCGCTCTCGTCGGGTGATCTCGGGTCGCCGGTTGGGGGGAACGCCGTGCCGTGCCGGTCGCGGTCCGCGGTGGCGAAGCGTTTCGCGATGAGCTCTTCGGCGATGCGATCGAAGTCGGGGAGGGTGGTGGCCTTTCCGCCGATGTATGGGTCGGCGACCATCTGCGTGAACCCCGCCGCGATGCGGTCGGGTTCGAGGCGCTCGAGGAGTCGGTCCGCCGCTTCGTGCCAGCGCCGTGTGTCGCGGCGGTACCGGATTGCCGGGCTGCTGCCCAGCGCCGGCTTCCAGGCGTCGATGAACGCCTCGATCACCCAGTCGCTCGTCCCGTATGCCACGGAGCGCCCGTCATCGACCGGTTCTGGCTGACCGCCCTGGAAGTTTTCTCGTTGTTCTTCTGGATCGGCGTCAGCTGCGCGCGTGCTAGAGGGCGGTGAATCAGGGATGCCGGTGGCGGCGTTTCCGCCCTGCCAGTTCTGTTCCGCCGCCCTGCCAGTTTCGTTCGGGCGCCCCGCCGGTTCGGTTTTACCGCCCTGGCCGTTTCGGTCCGCCGCCCTGCTCGTTTCGTTTCCCGACGCTGCCAGTTCGGTTTCACCGCCCTGGCTGAGTGGCGCTTCGTGGATGGTGTAGATGCTGGGCAGGTTCCGTCCGCCGTTGGTCGGTCGTCGCCGTTCAATGGTGAGCAGACCGGCCGCTTCGAGGATGTGGTGGCAGTCGTCGACGCGATCGACGTGGAGCCCGGAGTGCTCGGCGATTTGCGAGCGGGTCACCTGCGCCTGCGTCCACGTCCCTTCCGGACCCTGCCGCACGCAGAACTCGAGCAGGACGACGATTAGTCCGAGATCTCGCAGCAGATGCCCCCCGTCTCGAGGCGCCGCGAGCCGGTCGGCCATCGGCACCGTCACGGCGATGAAGCTGTGCTCGTGGATGAGGAGATGCGCGATGCTGATGCTGCCTCCGCGCTCGGGGTCGGGCTGCGTTTCCCTGCGCAGAACACCGGCCTGCTCGAGGCAGGTCAGCATCTTCGCGATGTTTCCCTTGGACACTCCGCCGCGGGCGGCAAGCAGGTCGTAGCTGTAGCGGACGCGGCGTTGCTGGCCGATGTTCCGCTGCTCGTTGGCGAGTTGGCAGAGCAGTCCGTAGAACCCGATGGTGCGGACGCGGCGAGGGCCGGCGGTGTGTTCGCGGATCGCCTCGACCGCGCGCGTGTAAACCATGAAGAACGGCAGCTCGCGGCGGTCCGCGATCGTGACGGGATCGTGCCTGTGGCCGACCGCGGTCATGCCGGCCTCGGCCCGCCGGCGAGAGTGCCGCGGCGCCCGTCGACAAGCTGCGACGCGGCTGACGTTCGTGTCTCGGAGGGGCGCGGTTACGCGGTGTGACCCGGCCGCGATGGGTGCTCCCGGAAAATCTGACGCACCCCTATTGCACCGTAATGTCGGCTCGGACGGAGCGCGACGGTGGAGGGCGGTCTCAAGAAACACCCGGCTTTGCAGGTATTTCCTGAGAGTGGGCGATCCTGGATTCGAACCAGGGACCTCCTCCGTATCAGAGCCGAGCTGTACTGCGTACAGCGATCTTCCAGTCCTGGAAGATCGTCCAGCACACGGGCCTCGGCGAGTGGTTCCAGTCGAACTTCAAGCTCGCCAGGCAGTTCGGCGTGATGAACCTCGTCGTGCTGCACAAGCTCGCGGACCTCCGGGCCGCCGGCGACGCCGGATCTCGCTCGGCGAGGATCGCCGAGGGCTTGATCGCCGACGCCTCGACCCGAGTCGTCTACCACCAGGACGAGAGCCAGGTCCCGCTCACCCGCTCGCTGCTCGGGCTGTCCGAGACCGAGTCGCGGCTGATCTCGATGCTGTCCGCAGGGCAGGCGCTGTGGCGCGTCGGCACCCGTTCGTTCGTGGTCCAGCACTACCGGTCGCGACTCGAGGCGAAGCTCACGAACACGGACACCGGAATGCGTGTGAGCGACGAGAGGCTCGCGCGCGGATGAGCTCGCGCAGTGGTGAGGCGATCTCCGACGGCGTCCTGCTCGCCGCGATCGGTGGCGTGGTCGCGGTGGCGGGCACGCTGTGGCTGTGGGGCGGGATTGCCGGCGCGGTGTTCGGCTCGGGCTGGCCCGGCGTCGGGGTCGGACAGCTGCTCGGGGTGCTGATCCGGCTGCCCTCCCGCCTCTCGGACCCCGCCGGCGCATGGCCGGCCGCCGTCCGCCCGGATCTGCCCGGGGCGGTTGGCTTCTACGCAGCGCTGGCGATGGTGGCCGGCGCGGGCACCGGCATCGCCGTGCTGGGGGCCCGGATCGGTGGACGCCTGACGCGCGGGGATGGCGCGCGGTGGGTGAGGACGCCAGAGCTGCGCCCGCTGCGGAGTCTGTCCCGCTCGCGCCGGGGCGGCCGTCTCGTGCTCGGACGCCACGGCGGGAGGCTGCTGTACGCCGAGCACCGGCACGCGCTGGTGGCGTTCGGGCCGCCGCAGTCGGGCAAGTCCGCCGGAATCGCGGTTCCGGCACTGCTCGAGTGGGACGGTCCGGCGGTCGCGAGCTCGATCAAGACGGACCTGCTAAGCGCAACGATCGCTCGTCGCCAAGCCCTCGGCGAGGTCTTCGTGTTCGACCCGTTCGGGCTCTCCGGAGTGCGCGCTCACACCTGGTCGCCGCTCGAGTGCGCGCATACCTGGGACGGGGCACTGGAGGTCGCGTGGCGACTCGCCTCGGCCGGTGAGCTCGACCGGCGAAGCGTCGAGGGAGGCGACTTCTGGGCGGTCGCCGCCGAGCAGCGGCTCGCGCCCCTCCTGTACGCCGCGGCGGTCAGCGGGGCGGGCATGGACAGCGTCGTGCGCTGGATTCACGGCCAGGGGATCCGGGAGCTCGACCAAGCGCTGTTGTGCGCCGGCGAGGGCGGCCACGCCGCCTACGACGCGGTCCGCGCATTCGAGGCCCAGGCGGACCGGACGCGGACCTCGATCGAGGCGACCGCGCAGACGCTGCTCCGCGCCTACCGGTTCGGCCGCGTCGTCCGCTCGGCCCATTCGAGCGAGATCACCGCCGACAGGCTGCTCGACTCGACTGCGACGCTGTATCTGATCGGCGACGCCAAGGCGTCCAAGCTGCTGCGGCCGATCTTCCTCGCGCTCCTTGGCGAGGTCGTCGACCGCGCGTACGAATGTGCCACGCTGGCGGGCGGACGTCTGGAGAAGCCTCTTCTCGTGTGTCTCGACGAGGCCGGCAACGTGGCGCCGCTGCCCAACCTGGCGGAGATCGCCTCGACCGCGCCGAGTCACAACATCCAGCTGGTCACGATCTTCCACGACCTCGCGCAGGCCCGCTCGCGCTATGGACAGCAAGCCGAGACGGTGGTCAACAGCCATCGGGCGCGCATGCTGCTACCCGGTGTCGGGGACCTCGAGACGCTGCGCTACTTCTCCGGGCTGACCGGCGAGGAGGAGGCGCGCGACCGTACGCGTACGACGGGCGCGGGCGGGACCACGCGCTCGACGTCGCGCCGGCGGCGGCCGCTGATCGCGCCCGAGGCGCTACGACAGCTTCCCGACCGCCACGCGCTGCTGCTGTACGGTCGGATCCCGCCGGCGCAACTGCGCCTGAGGCTGTGGTTCGACGACCGGCGACTGCGACGGCTCGCGGGTGCGCAATGAGCCGGCCCGAGCCCGACGACTGGCACGAGCCCGAGAACGACTGGGAGGAGCCGGTCTCGGCGCGCTGGCCGCTGTGCGGCGACGGGCTGTACCCGCGGGAACGGTGGATGTGGTACGAGCAGCTGTGGTCGGACGTGTGCGCGCTCCGGGCCCGGTACCGGTTGGCGCTGCGGAGTGGCTGGTGGGAGGACCAGGTGCAGCTGGAGGCCCTGGCCGCGCTGTCGGCATGGGTGGAGCGCTACGACTCGGGCGAGTGGGACGACCCGCCTGGCAAGCTGGCGCTGCTGTACGACCTCGAGCGCGTGGCCGCGCTGCTCAGGGACGGCGGCGAGCCGTTTCACCCCGATCGCGACCGACTGGCGTTCGCGCGGTACCTGATCGAGCTCGGGTGCCAGCCGCCCCCAGACCGCCGACGCTCGTGAACCCGGCGGAGTAGTGGTCACAGGGGGTGAGTAGTGGTGAGCGCCCGTGCACGCGCGATGTATGAGTCCGCGATGATCTACTCGCCCGCCCTGCCGATCAAGGAGCTTCGATGCCACTAGCCAAGCAGCGCCCGCGCCAGTCCACCCCACGCGACGCCATCACCGCCGAGGCAGCGGCGACGCTGCCGGTCCACGAGATCGGGGACAGTGGCCTCGACAGCGAGACGGCGTACGAGCTGATCTCGAGCGAGCTGCTTCTCGACGGCCAGGCGCGGCTGAACCTGGCCACATTCGTGACGACGTACATGCCCACGGTCGCCGCCAAGCTGATGGCCGAGACCGCGGATAAGAACATGATCGACAAGGACGAGTATCCGCAGACGGCGGAGATCGAGGCGCGATGCGTGAACATGATCTCGGACATGTGGAACTCGCCCGACCACGAGCAGGCGACCGGCTGCTCGACGACCGGGTCGAGTGAGGCCGCGATGCTCGGCGGGCTCGCGCTCAAGTGGCGCTGGCGCGAGCGGAGGCAAACAGCCGGCAAGCCAACCGACCGCCCGAACCTGGTCATGGGCGCCAACGTCCAGGTCTGCTGGGAGAAGTTCTGCCGCTACTGGGACGTGGAGCCGAAGCTGGTGCCGATGGAGGGCAACCGGTTCCACCTCGAGGCCCCCGAGGCGGTGGCCGCCTGCGACGAGAACACGATCGGCGTCGTCGCGATCCTCGGCTCGACGTTCGACGGCAGCTACGAGCCGGTCAAGGAGATCGCGGCCGCCCTCGACCAGCTCGAGAGCGACAAGGGCATCTACGTGCCCATACACGTCGACGGCGCATCCGGCGGGTTCGTGGCTCCGGTGCTCCAGCCGGACCTGGAGTGGGACTTCCGCATCGACCGCGTCCAGTCGATCAACGCCTCGGGGCACAAGTACGGCCTCGTCTACCCGGGCGTCGGCTGGGCGATCTGGCGCAACGAGGAGGCTCTCCCGCGGGACCTCGTCTTCGACGTCAACTACCTAGGCGGCCACATGCCGACGTTCGCGCTGAACTTCTCGCGGCCCGGCGCCGAGGTCGTGGCGCAGTACTACATGTTCACGACGCTCGGCCGCGAGGGATACCGGCGCGTGATGCAGGGAGCCCAGGACGTCGCCACCCACATGTCGAGCGAGATCGCCAAGCTCGGTCGCTACCAGCTGATCTCCGAGGGCCGGGACTTGCCCGTGTTCGCATTCGGGCTGCAACCTGACGTGAAGAACTACACCGTGTTCGACGTCTCCGACCGACTGCGCCAGTACGGGTGGCTCGTGCCCGCCTACGCCTTCCCCGAGAACCGTCAGGACCTGAGCGTGCTGCGGATCGTCATACGGGCGGGAATGACGATGGAGATGGCCGACAACCTCCTCGAGCACCTGGGCGAGATAACCGAGTTCCTCGAGTCGCTGGACGCGCCGCTGCCGGGTCCGGACACCGATAAGCGCACCGCGTTCGCTCACTGAGCCGGCGATTCCCGGCAGGAAGGACGCTGTCGGGACGCTGACAGCCGTACCCGCCGCGCTCAAGGTCCCCGTCCGAGGGGCCGATGACCGGGCCTATGCCCAAGCGCCTCATCGTGCTGGGCCTGCTCGCGGCGGCGTCGATCCTGTCTGTCTCGGGCGCGGCGGCCCAGGCTCAGGTGGTAACGCCGGGGGCCGACCGGCCCTACGTCGATCCGTTCGTGAACCCGGGGTGGCAGCCGGACAGGACCGACATGGGCGTCGACTGGTTCGTGACCCATCCACTCCCCGTGCTCTCGATCGGGAACGCCGTGATCGTGGGCTCGAACTCGCACGACAGCGGCTGGCCGGGCGGCCACTTCATCTGGTACCGGCTGCTGAACGGCAGCCACGCCGGCGACATCATCTACGTCGCCGAGCACCTCAAGCACCTCCTGCCCGCCGGCAGCCATGTACGCGCCGGCCAGAAGATCGCTGAGGCGCTCCCCGGCGGGACCGGCACCGAATGGGGCTGGGCCGACGCCGACGGGGCGACGCGCGCTGACTCTTGCTACCACGAGGGCGAGCAGACCGCCTCCGGCAAGGAGATGGCGCGCTTCATGAAATCTCTTGGGGCAGACGTTCGCGACCGCCCGGGTCGCGGACCGGATGCGCCGTTCGGAAAGCTCTGCTGACCGACGGCACCTGACCGACAGCCGGCACGTGCGGCGGCTGTCTGAGTTGCTACAGCACCTCCGACAGTCGTCGCGCCGCCGCGCTGATCTGGCGCGGCGTGCTCGCTTCCAACACCGCCTGGAGATCCAGGACGCGGACGCCGAACGAGTCGAGCTCGCGTGTGCCGACGATCGCGTGGCACGGAACGCCGGCCTGGCGCGCCCGCGTCGAGACCTCGGAGACGACCTTGCCGGCGAGGCTCTGCTGGTCCAGCTTGCCCTCGCCGGTCACCACCGCGCGGGCGGCACGCATGCGCCGGTCGAAGTCGACCGCGTCGAGCACGAACTGCGCGCCGGGCACGAGCTCGGCTCCGAATTCGGCCCACAGCCCGCCGGACAGGCCGCCCGCGGCGCCGGTCATAGGAACGCCGCGCGGGTCCCGTTTGAACCGCCTGGCCTGGTCGTTCAGGCGCCTGGTCAGGCGCTTGACCTGGTCCTCGCCGGCCCCCTTCTGCGGAGCGAACACGCGGGCGGCGTGCTCGAACGGCGTGCGCACGTCGCTGAGTACGCTGATGCGCGCTCCGCCGAGGCCACCGCCCTCTCGGATCGCACGGATCGCGCCGGCGCCGCCGTCGGTGGTGGCGCTCCCGCCGACGCCCAGGTACACGAGGTCGGCGCCCGCCGCGATCGCCGCCACGATCAGCTGCCCGGTACCGAACGTGCTCGCCTCCAGCGGATCGCGCTCAGAGGGGTCGACCAGGCCGAGGCCGCTCGCGGCCGCGGTCTCCACGATCCCGAGCACCTGCCCGCGGCCGGCTTCGCCGATCCCGAACGCCGCCTCAATCGGGCGGCCAAGCGGGTCGGTCACCGACGCGGTTCGCCGCTCGCCGTCGAGCGCCCGCACGAGCGCCTCAAGCGTGCCCTCTCCCCCGTCGGCGACCGGGCACAGGTCGACCGGACGCCCCTCGGCCTCGAGACCCCGGCCGATCGCATCCGCGACCTCGGCCGCGGTCAGCGTGCCCTTGAACGAGTCTGGGGCGATCAGCACGGTGGTCGGGATGCCGGGAATGTTTGCCACTCGTCGGCAGTATGGTCCGGAATCGGGGAATCCGGCTCAATGCCGCACGCCGGTCGTATGTTTGTGGGCCGGATTCCCTTAGGGAATCCGGCTCTGTAACGTGATTTCGTGCAACCGGCCTGGAGCCGAATTCCCCATGCACGAGACGCCCGATGACATCCGCGCGCTCCAGAAGCTTCTCGATCGCAGCTACGAGCGCGCCGGATCGCACTTGCGGAGCATCACCACCCCAGACCGCCGAGTGGGCGCCGAGGAACTGGTCCAGGAGCTGAGCGGGATGTGCCTGCTGGTGGTGGCGACGGTCACGGCCGACTGCCGCCCGATCGCGGGACCGCTCGACGGGATCTTCTACCGCGGCGCGTTTCACTTCGGGACCGCGCCCGACTCGGTCCGCTACCGCCATCTGCTCGCCCGGCCGCAGGTCAGCGCCACGCACCTCCCGCGCGAGGCGTTCGCGGTCAACGTGCACGGGCGGGCGGTGCCGGTCGAGATCGCCGGCGGCTTTCGCGAGACCCTGCTGGAGGTGTACGTGCCACGCTACGGCCCCGACTGGGAGCAGTTCCTGGACAGCGGTCCGGTGTACATGCGCATCGACGCGGACCGGATGTTCACGTTCCAGATGGCTTGAAGGGGCCTCGCTGGGGAATCCGGCTCGACGCCATCCGGCGCTCGAACGTCGATGCGCCGGATTCCCTTAAGGAAATTCGGCTCCGCCGCGTGACTCATGCGAGACGTCAATGAGCCGAATTTCCCACGCTCGGCGTCCCTGGGGCCGTACGGCCGGGCATCCGTGCCCGGCCGGGGGGTCGCGACCACGCCCGCCGGGCATGGACGCCCGGCGGATCGGCCCCATGGATGCTGCGCGTAGCGCAGCCCCTATCCCACAGCTGCGGCGACGGCCCGGCCGGCCGTGCGGCCGCCGAACAGGCAGCCGCCGAGGAACGTCCCCTCGAGCGACCGATAGCCGTGCACGCCGCCGCCACCGAAGCCCGCCACCTCGCCCGCGGCGTACAAACCGGACAGCGGCTCGCCGCCCGGCTGCAGGACCCGGGCCGAGAGGTCGGTCTCGAGCCCCCCGAGCGTCTTGCGCGTGAGGATCCACAGGCGGACGGCGATCAGCGGCCCCGCGCCCGGATCGAGGATCCGGTGCGGGCTCGCAACCCGGCTCAACCGGTCGGGGATGTACCTGCGGGCGCCGTGGATCGCGGTGATCTGGAGGTCCTTGGTGTACGGGTTGGCCATCTCGCGATCGCGCGCGCGGATCTCCCGCGTCAGGTCGCCGGTGTCGATCAGCGCCTCGCCGGTGAGGGCGTTCATGCGGCGGACCAGCTCGTGCAGGTCGTGCTCGACGATGAAATCGACGCCGTGGCGCTTGAACGCCTCGACCGGCCGCGGGGCGCCCTTGCCGATCCGGCTGGCGAGCACCTGGCGCAGGCTCTTGGAGGTCAGGTCGGGGTTCTGCTCGGATCCTGACAGCGCGAACTCGCGCTCGATGATCTTCTGGGTGAGCACGAACCAGCTGTAGTCGTAGCCGGTCTTCATCAGGTGCTCGAGCGTCCCAAGCGTGTCGAAGCCCGGGAACAGCGGCACGGGCAGGCGCCGGCCCCGCGCGTCGAGCCACAACGGCGAGGGGCCGGGCAGGATCCGGATCCCGTGGCGACTCCAGATCGGGCTCCAGTTCTCGATCCCTTCCGTGTAGTGCCACATGCGGTCGGGGTTGATGATGCTGGCGCCGGCGTCTTCGGTGATCTTCAGCATCCGGCCATCCACGTGGTCGGGCACGCCCGACAGCATCCGCGCCGGCGGCCGGCCGAGCGACTCCGGCCACGCTTCCCGAACGAGCTCGTGGTTGGCGCCGATCCCGCCCGAGGTCACGATCACCGCCTGCGCGCCCAGGTCGAACTCCCCGACCGGGGTCCGCGAGCTCGGCTGCCCCCGGCTGACCGAGCTCGGCGCGAGCACGGTGCCGGCCACGCCCGCGAGCGCGCCGCCGTTCGTGGTCAGCGAGTCGACGCGGTGGCGGAAGCGAAGGTCGACAAGCCCCAGTCGGACGCCGTCGCGGACCCGGCGCTCGAACGGCTCGACCACACCCGGGCCGGCGCCCCAGGTGACGTGGAAGCGCGGCACCGAGTTCCCGTGCTCGGTGGCCAGGTAGCCGCCGCGCTCCGCCCACCCCGGCGTGGGGACGAAGCGCACGCCCTGGTCGTAGAGCCACTGGCGCTTCTCGCCGGCGGCGAACTCGACGTACGCCTCGGCCCAGCGGCGCGGCCAGGCGTCCTCGGGGCGATCGAAGCCGGCGCTGCCGAGCCAGTCCTGAAGCGCGAGCTCGGGCGAGTCGTGGATCCGCACCCGCCGCTGCTCGGGGCTGTCGACCAGGAACAGACCGCCGAGCGACCAGAACGCCTGGCCTCCGAGCGAAGCCTCGGGCTCCTGGTCGAGCAGGATCACCCGCCGGCCGGCGTCGGCCAGCTCGGCGGTGGCGACCAGGCCGGCGAGGCCGGCGCCAACCACGATCACATCTGCGTCGGGCATGCGGACGGAGTTTGCAGACGGGCGCGCTTCGGCGCGCTACATCGCCATCTGCTCGAGCTTGCACTCCAGCGGCGGCTTGTCCTCGCGCCACCGCAGGATCTTCGTGCCGTGGCGGATGCGGCCGCCGCTCGCGTGGTCGAACGTGACCTCGACGACGAGCTCGGGGCGGAGCTCGATCCACTCGAGGTCCCTCTCGCTCTGCCAGCGGCTCGGGTCGCCGTGGCCGCGGTTGCCGGTCTCGTAGTCGGCGAGCTTGGCCACCAACGCCCGCTTCTCGGCAGCCTTCAGTCCCGACGAGTGGCCGACCACGTGCATCTTGCCGGCGTCGTCGTAGAGGGCCAGGATCAGCGAGCCGACCGTGCCCGCCTCCTTGCCGGGGCGGTAGCCGACGACGACCGCGTCGATCGTCCGCACCCGCTTGATCTTCATCATCCCGGTCCGCTCGCCGGGTCGGTACGGCGCTCGTACGTCCTTGGCCACGACCCCCTCGCCGCTGCGTAACCAGGGCTCGGCCTCCTCTGCCGCGGTCGTCAACGGCGTGCAGTCGATTCCGGTCGAGCACAGCGCTTCGAGCTGCGCCCGGCGCTCGGAGAAGGGCCTCTCCAGCCACGACTCGTCGTCGAGCGCCAGCAGGTCGAACGCGACGTACCGCGCCGGCGTCTCCTCGGCGAGCATGTCGATCCGCGACTTCGCCGGATGAATCCGCTGCTGCAGCGCGCCGAAGTCCTGGCCGCCGTCGGGGTCGTCGATCACGATCTCCCCGTCGACCACGTACCGACCAGACGGGAAGGACAACTCGGGGAAGTACCGCCCGAGCGGCTTCCCACTACGCGATTGGATCATGGTCGGCTCGCCGTCGACGAACACGATCGCGCGGAAGCCGTCGTACTTGGGCTCATACGACCACTGCTCGCCGACGGGCAGGCCGGCGCGAGAGCGGGCGAGCTGTGGCTCGATGGGCGGCTTCAAGGGCAGGTTCGGCACGGTCTCGATGCTATGCGATGCGGGCCGACGGGTCCCGCTGCGATGCGATGCGAGGGCCCGGGGCGGAGAGCCGGGGCCGATACGATGAAGCCATGGCACCCGCTCGCGCCACCATCGCCGAAGAGGAATACGTCGAGATGCTGTTCTGGCTGTATGAGGCCGGGCTGCCGATGACCGGCGCCAACCTGGCCCGAGCGATGCAGCTGTCGGCGCCGACCGTCCACGAGATGCTCGGCCGGCTCGAACGCGACGGCTACATCGCGCGCAACGCCGAGCGGATGATCGAGTTCACCGACGCGGGACGCGAGCACGCCGAGCAGCTCGTCAGCCGCCACCGGATGATCGAGCGGTTCCTGACCGACACCGTCGGGGTGCCATGGGACGACGTTCACGAGGAGGCCGAGAAGCTCGAGCACGCGATGACGCCCCGGTTCGAGGCGTACGTGCGCGCGTCCGTGGGCGACGCCAAAACCTGCCCGCACGGACATCCGATCCGGGTCGGCGAGCGCGTCGACGGCGTGCCGCTCGCCGACTGCGAGCCCGGCGCGAAGGTGACGATCCTCCGGCTCGAGAACGAGGCCGAGGATCTGCTGCACTACCTCAAGGAGTCTGGGATCGAGCCGGGACTCGAGGGCGAGGTGGCGTCGAATGACGGCACGAACGTGTCGGTCCGCTCCGACGGCACGGTCGCGACCGTCACCGCGAGCGTCGCCGAGACGGTATCGGTGCTGGCCGACCCCTCGCCGCCGCCGCGCATCGCGCTGCCCGAGCAGCTCGTGCTCGGTCGCGAGCGCTACGGGCGCTGATTCGCGCGGTCAGCCGGCGTGAGGGGCCGGCAATGCCCGCTGGCTGTGGAGGCAGCGACGGATCTGCCCGAAGATCGCCGGATGGTTCAGCAGGTCGAAGTGGTTGGCGCCACCGACGTGGTGATAGTGCTCGATCGGGAACTGCAGGCGCTTGCCGCGACCCGGATGGGCCCACGCGCTCGGCTGGAGCACCAGCAGGTCGCCGATGATCCGGCCGACGGCGGCATCGGACTCGCGGGACAGCGTGGCGCAGATGAAGTAGTGCCGCGCGGTCGGGAGAAACGGGATCTCGCGCGAGGTGTCGCGCAGATATGCGTCCGAGTCCTGGTCCAGCCAGCACTCGTCGACCAGGTAGCCGTAGCGGAGGTCCTTGATCCCGGAGCTGCGGAGGTTCAGGGCCATAGCGAGCGGCCGTGTCTCCGGGAGGCGCGCCAGCGCCGCGCTGGCGGCGTTCGTGACCTGTTCCAGCGGGGCGCCCCGGTGCGGCGCTCCGAGCGTGAACACGTGGCGCACCTTCGCCACGCAGCCGCTGCCGGCGCCGTAGTGGCAGGCGCTGCGCGCCACCAATCCGCCCATCGAGTGGCCGATCAACACGACCTCGTCCACGCGGACCGGCCATGCCGCAATCAGGCGTTCGAGCGCCTGCGCGAACTCACGCCCGTTCTCGGAGATGTGGCGGCCGGTGTTGTAGCGCAGATACAGCGGGCTGTAGCCGAGCTCGATCTCCATCCGGTGGCCGTAGGGAACGTGCCGGACGGGGCGGGCGGGTATCCAAATCCAGGCGTCGTCGGTCTCGCACAGGCCGTGCACGAACACCGCCAGCCGCGGCTTGGCGTTCGGATAAGAGCGGGCCAGCTCCTCGGCGGTGAGTTCGAGGTCGCGGCCGCCGCGGCGGAACGCCATCGGCAGCGCCAGCGGATTGCCGCGCCGGAGAAGCGAGTCGCCGAAGGCGCCGTTGAGCGCGCTCACCAAGACGCGCCCCGCGGGGCTCCGCTGCACCGAGGGGGAATCGGGGGATTGTGCGGCGCTCGCCGCCTGTGCGCCGGCGCGGACGACCGAGCGCGTGAGCTCGCCGGCCGCGGAGTACGCGGTCCGGGCGATCCTGTCGTGGGCGATCCTGACCGGGATGGAGGTCGGCCCCACCCGGCGCCACACGCGGCGGGCGATGCCCGTGTGCATCTCGTGGATCTGCTTGGTGGCGCCGGCGGCCGCGTCGCCGGCGAGGTCGCCTAGGGCAGCGATCTCCTCAGGCCGCATCGACGTTCGCGACGCCGGCCAGCTCGTGGTAGGCCTCGGCGAGCCGCTTGACGCCTTCCTCGATCTCCTCGGGCGTGACGCCCGAGTAGGCCAGCCGCAAGCTCGATTCGCCGCCGTCGAGCACGAAGTCCGAGCCCTTGACGAACTGGACCCCGCGCTGGGCCGCCGCCTCGAACAGCGCCCCCACGTCCGTGCCGCGCGGGAAGTCGACCCATAGGAAGTAGCCGCCGAGCGGCTTGACGAACCGTGCGTCGGGAAGCTCTCGCTCGAGCGCCTCGCACAGCGTGTCCGCGCGCTCGTGCAGGGCTTTTCTCACCGATTCGATCGAATTGTCGATCGCGCCGGAGACGCAGAACTGGTGCACGATCGCCTGCGAGACCATGCTCGGCGAGATGTACGTCTGGGTGGCGATCTTGACCACCCTCGCGATCAGCTCGGCGGGCCCGACGAGATAGCCCACCCGGATCCCCGGACACACGGTCTTCGAGAACGACGACGCGTAGACGACTGTCTCGCCCGGGTCCATCGAGAGCATCGTCGGGAGCGGAGCGCCCTCGAACCTCAGCGCCACGTACGGATCGTCCTCGAAGATCGTGAACTCGTGGATTTGGGCGAGCTCGAGAAGCCGCTCGCGCTTCTCGGCCGACAGCGTGTAGCCGGCCGGATTCTGGAAGTTCGGGATGATGTGGGCGAGCTTCGGCCTCGCTCCGGCGGCGAGCACGCGCTCGAGCGCGGCGACGTCGATCCCATCGGGCTCGAGCTGGACCATCCGCACGTCGGCGCCGCGGTTGCGCAGCGACAGCAGCGTCCGGTCGTACGTGGGCCGCTCGACGATCACCGAGTCGCCGGCCTCGACGAGCGCGTCGAACAGGAACGCATCGGCCTGCATCGACCCGTTCGTGACCACGACCTGCTCGGGGGCGACCTGGTGGCGCTCGGCGATCCATGCGCGCAACGGCGGGTAGCCGATCGCCGTCCCGTACGCGGTCATCCCGCCCGGATCGGCCTCAAACGCCTTGTCGGCCGCGGCGCGCAGGCCCTCCACGTCGACGATGTCGAGCGACGGCGCGCCCCGGGCAAATGAGATTGGCTTGGCCATGCCCTGGAGCTTACGCGAGCCGCACGTCGATGATCGCTCGGTCGGTCCCCTCGTACCCGCGCACCACGACCTCGCTCACGCCGCGGAGATGGGATAGAGCCGCCTCGAACTCGCGGAGCGCCTCGATGCTCGCGAACGGGCCGGCCGCCAGAGTCACGCCGGCGGGCTCCGGGCGCCGCCGGGAGGCCGGCGCCAGCACGCGCTCGTAGCCGGCGAGCAGCTCGCGCATCGACGCCACCAGCCGCTCGGAGAGCTCGGTCAGCGCTTGGATCTGGCGGGTGGCGTCGAGCGCCGGGGCGGGTGGCGGTGGGGGCAGCTCGGGGGGCGGTGGCGGCGCCGGCGCGGGGATGGGTGGCGGTGGCGCCGGCTCGTGGATGGGTGGCGGTGGTGGCGGCTCGGGGGGCGGCGGCGGTCCGGGCGGTGCGGGCGGTGGCGCCGGCGGGTCGGGGATCGCGGCGGTCGTGGCCCCGGACACGAGCACCGGGCGCGGCTCGCGATCGGGGACGAGCTCGGCCTGGATGTCGTGGAGCAGCCGGTCCATCTCGGCGAGATCCGGCCCGATGGTGCTCGCTGCATGGCTCGACACGGACGGTCCAGGCTAGCGGCCCGGGCGGGCGTCAACGCGCGCATCGCAGCACGCCGGCCGGCCCGAGCGCGGACAACGGCGCACTCGATGATGCCCGCGGTTCGAGTGGGAACTTATCCGTGCCGCACCCGGGTGAATCGGCATTCACCTCCCGGCGGATGGTCGAGTGGGAACTTATCCGGGTTCGCCGGGCCGTAGCGGCCGGGCGACCACGCGCCGGGGCGGTCGACCACGAGCCGGCGGGGCCGGCGACTACGAGCCGGCGCGGCCGGGGCGATTATGCCGTCGCGCCGAGCAGCGAGACCGCGATCTCGGCGACCTCGGTCGGGGTGCGCCCGACGCGCACGCCCTTGCTCTCGAGCGCCTCGGCCTTCGCCTTGGCGGTCCCGCGTGAGCCGGACACGATCGCGCCGGCGTGGCCCATTGTCTTGCCCGGTGGCGCAGTGAAGCCGGCGATGTAGGCGACGACCGGCTTGGACACGTTGTCGGCGATGAACTCGGCCGCACGCTCCTCGTTGTCGCCGCCGATCTCGCCGCACATCACGATCAGCTCGGTCTCGGGATCGTCCTGGAACAGCCCAATCACGTCGATGAAGTCGGTCCCCGGCACCGGATCGCCGCCGATCCCGACGATCGTCGAGTTGCCGAACCCGCTCTGGGCGAGGACGTTGCCGATCTGGTATGTGAGCGTGCCCGACCGCGACACGACGCCCACGTTGCCCTGCTTGAAGAACGCCGCGGGGATGATCCCGACGTTTGCCTTGCCCGGCGACAGGATGCCGGGGCAGTTGGGCCCGATCAGACGCGACCGGCCGCCCTGCTTGATCTTGGTGTACGCCCGCAGCTCGTCGTGCGCGGGGATCCCCTCGGTGATCGCGATGATCAGATCGATCCCGGCGTCCTCGGCCTCGAGGATCGAGTCCGCAGCGAACCGGGGCGGCACGAAGATCATCGCGGTGTTGGCACCAGTCTCGGCGACCGCGTCGTGGAACGTGTTGAACACGGGGATGCCCTCGACGTCCTGGCCGCCCTTGCCGGGGGTGACGCCGCCGACGACCTGGGTGCCGTACTCGCGGTTGCGCAGCGAGTGGAACGTGCCCTCGCGTCCGGTGATGCCGGACACGCACAGCTTGGTGCCTGAATCGACGAGGATGCTCATGACGCGGCCGCCGCCAGCTCCACGACCTTGGCCGCCGCGGCGTCCATCGTCGACTCGGCGTACACGTTGGGGAGATTCGCCTCGGCCAGCAGAGCGCGGCCCTCCACGTCGTTGGTCCCATCAAGGCGAACCACGAACGGGATTGATTTCCCGCCCTCCCCGATCTGGTTGAACGCCTCGATCAAACCGCGCGCGACCTCGTCGCAGCGCGTGATGCCCCCGAAGATGTTGAACAGCACAGCCTTGACGTTGGGGTTGGACAGGATCACCTCGACCGCGCTCGTGATCGCCTCGGCCTTCGAGCCCCCGCCGGCGTCGAGGAAATTCGCCGGCGAGCCGCCGGCGAGCGCGACGACGTCGAGCGTCGACATCACGAGGCCGGCGCCGTTGCCGAGGATGCCGATGTTCCCGTCGAGCTTGACGAACGTGAGCCCACGCTCCTTGGCCATCCGCTCCTGCGGGTCCTCGGCCGAGGGATCGCGCAGCTCGGCGTTGTCGGCGTGGCGGAACAGCGCGTTGTCGTCGAGCGTGACCTTCGCGTCGAGCGCCTTGACGTCGCGCTCGGGGGTCACGATCAGCGGGTTGACCTCGACGAGCGTCGCCTCCTCGGTGACGAACACGTCATAGAGCTTGGCCAGCATCGCGCCGACCGGCCGCACGACATCGGCGTCGACGCGCGCATCGAACGCCAGCCGGCGCCCGTGGAACTCCTGGAAGCCGAGCAGGGGGTCGACGTGCAGGCGCGCGATCGCATCGGGGTCTTCGTCGGCGACGGCCTCGATGTCCATGCCGCCCTTGGTCGAGAGCATCACGAGCGGCGCCTTGGCGGAGCGGTCGAACACCACCGACGCGTAGTACTCGGACTCGATCTGCGAGGCCCCCTCGACCCACAGCTCGTGCACGGTCAGCCCGCGGATGTCCATTCCGAGGATCGCCTGGGCGTGGTCGCGAGCCTCGTCGTGGCTATTGGCGAGCTTGATGCCGCCCGCCTTGCCCCGGCCGCCGATCTGAACCTGGGCCTTGATCACGCACGGATAGCCGATGTCGTCGGCCGCGGAGGCGGCCTCGTCGACGGTCTGGGCATGCCGTCCGGAGGGCACCGGGACGCCGTGGCGGGCGAACACCTGCTTTCCCTGGTACTCGAGGAGGTCCATCCGCGGGTGCACTCTAGTGAATGACCCGAGCGGTCGGGGTACCGACGACACCGCGCGCAGCCCAGTCCCCATGGCATCATGGCCCGCGCGATGGCGATCCCGAAGGACATCACGTTCGTCACGTTCGACGTATACGGGACTCTGATCGACTGGGAGACGGGCGCGTACGACGCGTTCAGGTCCGAGGCCGAGCGAGACGGGTTCACGATCGAGCGCGACGAGCTCATCCCGCTCTTCTACGAGGTTCAGAAACAGATCCAGGCCGGCTCGTACGAGCTCTACGCCGAGGTGCTGCGCCGCACCGCGGTGCAGATCGCCAAGACGTTGGGGTGGCCGCTCGAGCCTTCCCGGGCCGGGTTCCTGCCCGATTCCGTGCAGCGGTGGCCGGCGTTCAAGGAGACCAACCCCGTCCTGCAGAAGATCGCCAAGAAGTACAAGGTCGGGTTGATTTCCAATATCGATGACAAGTTGCTCGGGCAGACCCGCCGCCACATCCCGCTCGACTTCGACCTCGTCGTGACCGCCCAGCAGGTCCGCTCGTACAAGCCCGATCCCGCCCACTTCGCAGAATGCGAGCGGCGGATCGGCGGCAAGAAGGGCTGGGTCCACGTTGCCGCCAGCTACTACTACGACATCGAGCCGTGCATCAAGCGCAAGGTCCCGGTCGTCTGGGTCAACCGCGACAAGGAAACGCTCGAGTCCAACCAGAAGAAGCCGGACGCGGAGGTCAACAGTCTGCGCGAGGCGATGAAGCTACTCGGCGTCTCATAGGGGCCGCGCCGGGTGCGCGCGGTCAGCGTCCACGCCGACCTGATCGTCCTGATCAGTCGCTTCTGGCAGACCACGTGCACGGCCGTCCGCGCGGGCGATGAGGGATTCGTGATCGATTCGCCCGTGTATCCGGACGAGCTCGAGGCGGTCGCGGGCGTGCTCGAGCAGGCCGGCTTTCCGGTCTCGGGACTCCTCGCCACACACGCGGACTGGGATCACCTGCTCGGGCGGATCGCGTTCCCGCAGGCGTCGCTCGGCTGCGGCGAGAGCACCGCGGAGCGCCTGGCGGCCGAGCCGGGACGGGCCCAGCGCCTGCTGCGGGAGTTCGACGAGGACCAGTACGTCGATGATCGAAAGCCGCTGGCGCTTGCCGGCATTCAGTCGCTCCCGGTTCCCGGGCGTCTGGCCCTCGGATCGGGCGACCACGAGATCGAGTTGCATCCGGCGGACGGTCACACCGCCGACGGGACCGCGTTCTTCATCCCCTGGCTGCACACGCTCGTTTGCGGCGACTACCTGTCGCCGGTCGAGATCCCGTGGATCTCGCCGGGCGGGTCCGTCGAGGCCTACTTGGGGACGCTCGAGCGCCTGCGGGCGCTGGTGGCGCGCGCGAACACGATCGTGCCCGGACACGGCCGCCCGCTCGAGCGAGCGGACGCGATCCGGGTGCTCGACGAGGACGTGACCTACCTGCAAGCGCTCCCCACCGCCGGGCTCGACGCACAATTGCCGGCCGACCGCCGGACGGGCGCGCAACGCCGCATCCACGCAGAGAATGTAGAGCGGCTGCAAGGGACCGTTTCCCAGTAGCCTCGGGCACCCGAACGCCCCGCCCGGGACCCGGGACACGCCTCCATCTGCCGACATGAGCTACTCGGGTATTGCCACCGCTGCGATCGGTCTTTCCTTGCTGGCCGTCGCCGCCGCCGTTGCCGCCGGCGTCCTTCTCTGCCTGCGACGACGACGGCTGGCCGAGAGGCTGCTGCCGGTGTTCCTCGCGCTCCTCGTCGGCGGCGTCGTGGTGTCGCTCGTCGCGGTCACGCAGAGCCCGAATGACCTCCAGCGTCAAGCCCAACGGACGCTGGTGCTTGCCTCGACGGCCGAGCGAGCCGAGCTGGCGCGGTCGGGGCACTACACGATCTCCGTCGCCCGCCTCGCGCGGCTCAACGGAAGCCTCGAAGCCGAGCTCAAGGTGGACGGGGCCGTGGTGCAAGTCACACGCGGGCCGGGAGCCGGCAGCGTGACCCTCTCGACCTCGCTCGGCCCCGGAACCCGCGCCCAGGCGCTGCTGTACCCCGACGGCCGGCTCGAGCAGATCGCCGCGCGGAGCGCGCCGTCATCCCGGCACGGCGTGGCGCTCGCCGACCCGGGACGGCGGAGCTCGTGAGCGCCACGGGCGCCGGCACCGGAATCTCACACCGCCTCGAGGCGCAAGGCGGACCGGCCACCGCTCGAGGGCCGGGGGCCGGCGAGCGCCGGCTCGGCAGCGTCCGGCGCTGGACTTGGTGGGCCGCGACGGGGCTCGGCGTGGTCTACCTCATCCTGCTGGCGCACCAGCTCGACGCGGCGATCCGGGCCACGAACCTGGACGCCGACGCAGCATCCGGGCCCGTGATCGGCGAGCTGTTCGGCGCCGCACCCGCGCACGCGAACGTGGTCCTGGGCGAGTTCGGCTGGTACGCGACGCTGCTGTTCGATCTGGCCACGAAGTGGCTGCCGGCCCATCGGCAGATCTGGGTGGCGGCGCCGTACGCGATGGCGCTGGCGGGAGCCGGCCTCGCGGCGTGGTCGGTGTGGCAGGTGGCCGGCAGGTGGGCGGCCGGGCTGACCGCCGTGCTGCTGGTCTGCGCATCGCCGGCGACGCTGCGCCTCGACCTCTCGACCACGCAGCACGCTCCGGCGTGGTTCTGCCTGGCGCTGCTGGGGGCGTTCGTGGTCTGGCTCGAGCGGCGCGCCGACGACGCCCGGCGGCTCGTCCTGATCCTGCTGGCGGTGGTGATCGGGACGATCGTGGGCGTCAACGCCAAGTCGGATCTGCTCGTGATCATCGGAGCGTTGGTGCCGTTCGCGCTCGCGCTGATCGTCGCCCGAGGCCGGGGAAGCATCCGCGCGCCGGCGACCGGTGCGGCCACGCTCGTGATCGCGGTCGTCACCTGGGGGATCACGCGGACGGTGATGCGAGCGCTGTCGGTCACGCCGGAGCCTGGCCTGCACACGACGAAGATCGTCGCCGGCGCCAAGACCGTCGACAACGCGAAGCTATGGGTGCGGTCGGTCGCCGTGCTCGGCAACGGCGCCGTGTCCGGCGGTTCGCTGACCCCGCGGGTGGCTCTGGCCGCGGTGTGCGCGGCGGTGAGCATCGCGGCGGTGGTCCTGTTGCCGTGGCTCGGCTGGCGGCAGCTGCGCGGCCGGATCCGGTCCCGGGGCGATCGGGCTCGCCACGCGTTCTTCACGTTCTGGTGCTCGTCGGCCATCCTGCTCTCGCTCGCGTTCGTGTTCAGCGCCGCCCCAGTCGACATCCACGCCGACCGGTACCTGGTCGGCCTGCTGTACGCCGCTGCCGCGGTGGTCCCCGCGGCCGCCGCTCTCGCGCCGGCGAGCGGCGCCGGCCGCGGGCGCGCCGCGGTTGTCGTGCTCGCCGGGACGTGCGTGTTTGCACTCGGGGCGATCGTGTCCATAGCGCGAGGCATCTCGACCGAGGGCACCGAGTTCCACACCCCGGTCAGCACCGGGGTCGCTGACCAGATCGCCCGGATCGCCGGGCGGGAGCACATCACGGTCGGGTACGCCGGCTACTGGGACGCCGCCCCCGTGACGTGGGCCAGCGGGTTCCGGGTGCAGGTCTACCCGGTTTCGGTCTGTGACCAGAACGCCCATCTGTGTCGCTTCGACCTGCACTTCATCAGCAGCTGGTACTCGCCGCGTCCGGGCGCCGGCAGCTTCCTGCTGACCGACGATCGCTCGAGCCACAGCGTCACGGTGCCTACCCCCGACCTCGGCCGACCCACGGCTGTCTACCGCATCGGCCCGATCAAGATGTACACGTATCCGTACGATCTCGCAGCGAGGATCGTGTCGTGACGCAGGGCCGACAGCCACAGGACCCACTCGCCGAGCTGGCCGGCACGTCGGTCGCAGTGCCGGCGGGCCGTGCCCGGTATCTGCCGTCCAACCGACAGCGGACGCTGCTCGCGATCGCGTCCGCCGCGATCGGCTTCGTGGTCGCCTGGTACCTGATCCACCACGGCTGGTACCGCCTCGACCGGCAATGGGACACCCCTGAATACGCGAAGTACGCGCGGAACATCGTCGTCCGCGGGCTGGTCCCGTATCGCGACTTCTCGGTCGAGTACCCGCCGCTGGCGCTTCCGATCTTCCTGATCCCGAGGCTGCTGGCCGGCAACAGCTTCTCGGGCTACATGGAGGTGTTCGAGCTGCTGATGGCCGCGTGCGGGGTGATCTCGGCCGGCCTCGCCGCGCTCGTGCTCGGGGCGCAGCGCGTCGACACGCGCCACTTGATTTGCGGCGTGGCGCTGCTCGCGGCCTCGCCGCTGCTGCTCGGAGCCGTGCTGCTGTCGCGATACGACCTGTTCCCGACGATGCTCACGATCGCCGCCGTGACCGCGCTGTACTTCGACCGCAAGCGGACTGGGTTCGCGCTGCTCGCGCTCGGTACCGCGGCGAAGGCGTTCCCGGTCGTGGTCGTGCCGATCGCGGTCGTGTACGTGTACCGCCGCGAGGGGCGGCGGGCCGCGCTCGGCTGTCTGGCGATATTCGCCGTCGTGTTGCTGGTCTGCTTCCTGCCGTTCCTCGTGATCGCTCCCCACGGGGTGTGGTGGGCGATCCACGGACAGGAGAACCGACCGCTGCAGATCGAGAGCGTCGGCGCCGCGCTGTTCCTCGCGGCGCACCAGTTGGCCGGACTGCACCTCACGTATTACTTCACGCACAGCTCCGACAATCTCGACGGTCATCCGGCGCTCGCGTTCGCGGGGCTGATGAGCGTGCTGCAGCTGGTCGGGCTGGTGGGGGTGTGGGGGCTGTACGCGCTCGGTGCGGCCACGCGCGAGCGGCTGCTGACGGCGGCCGCGGCCGCGGTGTGCGCGTTCATCGTTTTCGACCGGGTGCTCTCGCCCCAGTACCTGATCTGGCTGGCGCCGCTGGTCGCGACCGTGGGCGGCCGGCGCGGGCTGGTGGCGCTGGCGCTGCTCGCGTGTGCGATGGCGATGACCCAGGTCTATTACCCGCTCCACTTCGCGCCGCTCAAGAGCTTCGAGCCGCTCGAGTCGTGGGCGGTCGTCGCGCGCGATCTGCTACTGGTGTCGCTGTTCGCGACGCTGGTGTTGCCCGACCGGACGTTGGCGATTCGCCGGCGGTCGCTCCCGGGGCGGCTCGCCGGCGCTACTCGCCTGCCGAGCTGATCACGGCGAGCGTGTCACCGGTTGCGACCGAGGCGCCCACGGCGATCGGCAGCTCCGCGACCGTTCCCGCCTTGTGCGCGGTGATCTCGTTCTCCATCTTCATCGCCTCGATCACGCACACGAGCGCGCCCTCCTCGACGTTCGCGCCCTTCTCGACGGCAACCTTGAGCACGGTCCCCTGGAGAGGCGAGGACAGCGTGTCCCCTCCACCCCCGCTGCCCGCTCCCGAGCGTCCGGACCGGCGGGGCGCCCGCCGGGTTGCCACGCCCGCCTCCGAGGCGGCGGGCGCCGCGCCGTTGAGCGCGCCCGCGGCCGCCGGCGGGGGGCCGATCACCTTGACGTCGAAGCGCTTGCCGGAGACCTCGACCGTGTAGCACTGCTCGACCGGCTCGGGCGCCGTTTCCCCGTCGCCGTCGCGTGCCGGCTTCTCGGCTTTGGGGAACGCGAGCTGCTTGAGCCACGAGCGGTCCTCGATCAGGTCGCGGCAGGTCTCGGCGTCATGCCACTGGCGCGTCTGCAGGATCGCGGTATGGAACGGGATGAGCGTCTTGAGGTTTTCGATTTCGTACTCGCCGAGGGCTCGCAGCATCCGCGCCGTGGCCTGCTCGCGATCGACGTCCCAGACGATCAGCTTGGCCACCATCGGGTCGTACATCGGCGAGATCTCAGAGCCCGGGCCGACGCCCGAGTCGACCCTCACGCCCGGCCCCCCCGGCTCGCTGTAGGCGCCGATCGTGCCCGGAGCGGGTGCGAAGTTCTTGCTCGCGTCCTCGGCGTTGATTCGGCACTCGATGGAATGGCCTCGCAGCACGACTTCGTCCTGCGAGATCGACAACGGCTCGCCGGCGGCGACGCGAATGCCCTCCTTGACGATGTCGACCCCGGTGACCATCTCGGTCACGCAGTGCTCGACCTGGACCCGAGTGTTCATCTCCAGGAAGAAGTACTCGCCGTCCTGGAGCAGCCCTTCGATCGTCCCGGCCCCTGTGTAGGACACCGCCGCGGCGGCCTCGGTGGCGATCTTCCCGATCCGGGCGCGGAGCTCGTCGTCGACGGCAGGCGCCGGCGACTCCTCGATCAGCTTCTGGTGCCGGCGCTGGAGCGAGCAGTCGCGCTCGCCGAGGTGGATCACGTTCCCGTGCGTGTCGGCGAGCACCTGCACCTCGACGTGGCGCGGGTCGGGCAGGTAGCGCTCGAGGTACACGGTGGAGTCCGAGAAGAACTTGTCGCCCTCGCGGGCCGCGCCCTCGAACGCCTCCTCGAGCTTGGACTCGTCGAGCGCGACCCGGAATCCCTTGCCGCCACCGCCGCCGGCCGCCTTGACCGCCACCGGATAGCCGATCGTGTTCGCGATCACCTTCCTCGCGTCCTTGATCGTCACGACGTGCTCGGTGGTCCCCGGCACGATCGGGACGCCCGCCTTGGCCATCAGCTCGCGTGCCCGCGTCTTCGAGCCCATCGCCTCGATCGCGGAGGCGGGCGGTCCGATGAACGTGATCCCGGCCTGCTCGAGCGCGCTCGCGAACGCCGCGTTCTCGGCCAGGAATCCGTAGCCGGGGTGCACCGCCTCCGCCCCCGAACGGTGCACGGCGTCGATCAGCTTGTCGACCACGAGGTAGCTCTCGGTCGCCGGACCGGGGCCGAGCAGGTAGGCCTCGTCGGCGCGCTTGACGTGAACGGCATCGCGGTCGAGCTCGGAGTAGACCGCCACCGTCGCGATCCCGAGCTCCTCACAGGCACGCATGATTCTGACCGCGATCTCGCCGCGGTTGGCGATCAACACCTTGGAGAACATGGGCGGCGAGACTTTAGCGGGGCGTGAACGAGGCCCGTCGCACCGGCGGCTTGACGGTGAGAGAGGCAATCGACCTCTGGCGGCGCCACCAGCATCAAGCCGGGACGCTTCAACGCGATCGGGACCGCGGTGTCCGTGTACTTCCTGGCCACCGGCGTCAACGGCCTTCAGCTGTTCGGCGCGCAGACCTACGTCCAGCAGCTGTTCTACGGAGCCGCGCTGGTGGTGGCAGTCGTGCTGTCCCGGCAGCTGCGTCGCAGTCGGGCATGATTTGGTGCAGGCATGAGAGATCGGAGGTTGACGTGACCCATCGCGAGGCGATTCTCGATCCGACCGGCGTGGCCGACGTCCCGCGCACCGCGACGCTCGCCCCGCGCGTGGGCGACCTCGCCGGCGTGCGGCTCGGCCTGCTTGACAACGCCAAGCCCAACGCGGCGCTCGTGCTCGAGACGATCGCCGCCCAGCTGCGCGCCCAGCATCACGTCGGCGAGGTGACCACCTACACGAAGTCGTACTTCGGAACGCCGGTGGAGAAGAACCGGGCCAAGGAGATCGCGCAGGCGTGCGAGGCAGTGATCGCCGGCGTCGGCGACTGAGGCTCCTGTTCGGCGGCCAGTTTGGCCGACGGAATCGTGCTCGAGCGGGCGGGAGTGCCGGCGGTGTCGATCTGCACGGACGCGTTCCGGGCGCCGGCGCGGGCGATGGCCGACATGTACGGCCTGCCCGACTTCGAGCCGGTCATGATCCCCCACCCGATCGCCAGTCTCAGCCAGGCTGAGATCGACGCCAACGTGCGGCCGGTGATCGCCGCGGTAGTGCGGATCCTGAAGGGGGCGTGACGCGCCGTGGAACGTACGACCGCGCTCCCGGTCATCGACATCGACGAGGTCCGGCGAGTGATGGAGGAGTACTCCGAGCGCGGCTGGACCGACGGGCTGCCGGTCATGCCGGTGACCGAGTCGTACCTGGCCGAGTTCCTCGGCCAGACTGCGCGCGCAGCCGACGAGGTGCTGCTGGCGATGCCACATCTCGACCGCGAGTGCACGGTCCGGACCGCGGCGATCAACTCCGCGATGGCCGGCTGCCGGCCCGAGTACTTCCCGGTCGTGCTCGCTGCGTGGTCGGCTTTGCATCTAGAGGGTTATGTCGAACGGGCGATCTGGCAGAGCACGACGGGCACGGCTCCGATGCTGCTCGTCAACGGGCCGGTCCGCGAGCGGATCGGCCTCAACAGCCAGGGGAACGTGTTCGGGTCGGGCTTTCGCGCCAACGCCACGATCGGCCGCGCGATCCGCCTCGCCGCGATCAATGCGTTCGGCCTGCGGCCGCACGAGCTCGATCAGGCCACTCAGGGCAATCCGGCCAAGTCCACGGCATGCATCGCCGAGAACGAGGAGCAGTCGCCCTGGGCGCCGTTCCACGTCGAGCACGGGTTCGACGCCGGGACGAGCACGGTCACGGCGTTGACGATGCGCTCGGTCGTTCACATCGAGGCTCGGCACACCACCGTGCCCGAGCAGCTGGCGCTCGACCTCGCCGACACGATCCGGCGGACCGGCGCGCTGATCCACGAGACGATCAGCGCCTGCATCGCGCTCGGGCCCGAGCACGCCGAGCTGTTCGCTCACGCCGGTTGGGGCAAGGACGAGCTGCGTCGCTTCGTCTACGAGCACTCGGTCAATTCGCGTAACGCGTTGGCCGCGGTGGGCAAGGACGCGGTGTCGGGCAAGACGCGGTGGCGGCTGCCGGGCGCGCACCCGGACTCGGTCCCCGACATCGCCGCCGACTTCGACCAGGTCAGAGTGCTGAACTCAGAGCAGGCCGTGCAGATCGTCGTCGCCGGCGCTCACAACAGTGGCGTGTCGGCCGTGATTGAGACCTTCGGACCGCGTGGAGGACCGCCGGCGATCGCGCCGGTCGAATCGCCCCCGGCCTGAAGGTAGACCCCCTGGCGGCGCAGCTCGGCCTGGAGCGCGGCGACGTCGACGTCCACCACCGGGAGGTTCGCCCGGGCGGCCATGGCTGCGGCGACACCGGCCGCCTGACCGGTCATCCAGCACTGCGGGATCTCGCGCATGAACGCCTGGGTCTGTGGGTCGCAGGCCATGTGGCGGCCCGGCGCCAGTAGGTTGTCGAGATCGCTTGCGACCAGCGCGCGGTACGGCACCGAGACGTTTGCGAACTTCTGCGAGGGCGAGGGCGAGACGCCGATCTCGTCCTCGAAGCGGGTGGCTTCCTTCCAGTCCTCGCTGGTCAGCTTGTGGCGGCCGACGAGCCGCCGCGTGTGCCGGACGCCGATCTGCGGAGCCGAGAGCATCAACCACGCCTTCTCGAAGCCGGGGGCGTGGCGGCGGAAGTGGTCGAGGTGGGCGACCATTCGCCGTCGCGACTCGACCTCGACGCGCGTCAGGTCCGTCACGTCGACGCCGCTGTAGCCGCTCAGGCGCGGACCCAGGAACAGCGCCACGTCATTGCTCCACCCGACGACCGGGCGCTCGGCGAACCCGAGCGCGTCGCCCGCGTCGGCCATCAGCTGCCGGTGGGCGGCCGGGTCGTCGCGCTTGAACTGGAGCCAGCGGGCGAAGTCGACGCCGGCCCACAGCCAGCCGGTGTTGAGGCAGTGCGCGATGCCGCCACCGCCCGCCTTGGCGTCCGCTTCGAACGGGAGGCCCGCCCGCGAGCACAGGTCGAGATCGCCGGTGCAGTCGACGATCACGTCGGCCAGGATCGCGCGCCGGCCCTCCTTGCTTTCGAACGTCACGCCGCTTATGGCGCGCCTGTCGGCGAGCGGATCGGCGACCCAGCTGTGGAGGAGGAGCTTGACGCCGGCCTCGATGAGCATCTCGGCCGAGAGGTACTTCAGCCACTCGGGGTCGATCATCGGCGACCACGTGACCGTGTCGCGGAACGCGCCCTGGCGCTCGCGCCAGTATGCGACGTCCTCGGGCTCGGTCGATCCCCAGATTGATCGCGGGGCGCCGGTGATCGCGGTCTCCGGGAGCCGGTCGAGCAGCTCCTGACCGATGCCGGTGATCACCGGCCGCCCGCTCCAGTCGGTCATCCGGTCGATCCAGATCACGAGGCCGCCGGTGGACAGACCGCCGAGGTAGTTGTAGCGCTCGATCAGCACGACCTCGGCGCCCGCGCGGCGGGCGGCGAGCGCAGCCGCGCAGCCCGCCGGGCCACCGCCCACGACCAGCACCTGGGTCTCCGCATGGACCGGGGTCTCCCGTGGGGGTTCGGTGATCGTCAGCGGGCGCTTCGGCGGCGCGGGCGTGAACGCGTCGTCGTTTTCGAGCGCAGCGTCCGTCGACATCGACGCAGTGCCCTGGTGGTAGCCCTCCTCCTCGCGCCCAGCGTTCTTGGGATCAAACTCGGACATATTCCGAGTTCTATCCCAAACAGTCGCGGGCCAGACAGGCCTCGCCGACGACTACCGCGCGGCGATGACCATCCCGGCCGCCACCGTGTCGTTGCTCGCCTCGTCGATCAGGATGAAGCTGCCGGTGGCGCGGTTGCTCGCGTACGGATCCGCCATCAACGGGGAACCGGACCGCAGGCGAATGCGGCCGATCTCGTTGAGTGACAGCTCGCCGGCGGGCTCGTGGGCGAGCGTGTTGACCTCGACGCGGTAGTCGAGCTCCTCGATCCGGGCGCGAGTGGAGCGGGTGGTGTGCTTGATCACCAGGCGCGCACCCGGCCGCAGCGGCGCCTCGCCCATCCAGCACACCATCGCGTCGAGCTCGCGGGCGGCCGCCGGGGGATCGTCGGCCGCGACGATCATGTCGCCGCGGGAGACGTCGAGGTCGTCTTTCACCCGCACGGTCACGGACATCGTTGGAAAGGCGCTCTCGACCGGTCCGTCGAACGTCTCGAGGGAGTCGATCTGGGTTCGCTGACCGCTCGGGAGGACGAGCACCTCGTCGCCGGCGTGCAGTACCCCGCCGGCCACCGTGCCGGCGTAACCGCGGTAGTCATGGTGCTCGTCGTTGTTCGGCCGGATCACCCACTGGACCGGGAACCGGACCTGGGCGAGATTACGGTCCGGCGCGATCACCACGTGCTCGAGGTGGTAGAGCAGCGGCGGGCCGTCGTACCACGGCATCGCGGTCGAGCGATCGACGACGTTGTCGCCGTGCAGCGCCGAGATCGGGATGAAGCTGACGTCGGGGATGCCCAGCCTGGCCGTCCAGTCGGTGAGGTCGTCGACGATGTGCTCGAACACCGCCTCGTCGTATTCGACGAGGTCCATCTTGTTGACGCATACGACGACGTGCGGGATCCGCAGCAGCGAGGCGATGTAGGCGTGCCGGCGGGTCTGCTCGCTCACGCCCTTGCGGGCATCGACGAGGACGACCGACAGGTCCGCTGTTGAGGCGCCCGTGACCATGTTGCGCGTGTACTGCTCGTGGCCGGGCGTGTCGGCGATCACGAACTTGCGCCGTGGCGTCTGGAAGTACCGGTAGGCGACGTCGATCGTGATCCCCTGCTCGCGCTCGGCCCGGAGGCCGTCGGTCAGCAGCGCGAGGTTCACGTAGCCGTCGCCGCGCCGCTCGGACGTCTGCACCACGTGCTCGAGCTGGTCCTCGAAGATCGACTTGGAGTCGTGCAGCAGCCGCCCGATCAGCGTCGACTTGCCGTCGTCGACCGACCCGGCGGTCGCGAACCGCAGCAGCTCGCTGGTGCGGGTTCGCAGCGCGTGACCGTTGGTCGCCGCGCCCGGCGTCATCGTCCGAATCCCGGCACGGCTAGAAATAGCCCTCGCGCTTGCGATCCTCCATCGCAGCCTCGGTCACCCGGTCATCGGCGCGGGTCTCTCCGCGCTCGGTGATGCGGGTGGCCGCGATCTCGGAGACGACCTCCGGCAGGGTCGTGGCCTGAGAACGGACGGCCCCGGTGCACGTCATGTCGCCGACCGTCCGGTAGCGGACCGAGGTCTCGAACGGAACCTCGCCGTCAATCAGCTGCACGTACGGGCTGAGCGCGTACAGCATCCCGTCGCGCTCGAACACCTGGCGCTTGTGCGCGTAGTAGATCGAGGGGACCTCGAGGTGTTCCTCGGCGATGTACTGCCAGACGTCGAGCTCGGTCCAGTTCGAAATCGGGAACACGCGGACGTGCTCGCCCTTGCGGATGCGGCCGTTGTAGAGCGCCCATACCTCGGGGCGCTGGCGCTTGGGCTCCCACTGGCCGAAGTCGTCCCGGAATGAGAACACGCGCTCCTTCGCGCGGGCGCGCTCCTCGTCCCGGCGCGCACCACCGAAGGCCGCGTCGAACCCGTGCTCGGCGATCGCGTCGAGCAGCGTGACCGTCTGGAGGCGGTTGCGCGACGCGCGAGGGCCGGTCTCCTCGACGACCCGGCCCTTGTCGATCGACTCCTGCACGCTCGCGACGATCAGCCGCTCGCCGAGCCGCTCGATCAGCCGGTCGCGGAACTCGAGCACCTCGGGGAAGTTGTGGCCGGTGTCGACGTGCATGATCGGGAACGGGAAACGTCCGGGACGGAACGCCTTCTCCGCCAGGCGCAGGAGGACGAGCGAGTCCTTGCCGCCGCTGAACAGCAGCACCGGACGCTCGAACTCCGCCGCGACCTCGCGGAAGATGTGAATCGATTCGGCTTCGAGCGTCTCCAGATGGGAGAGCTCGTAGTGCAGGGGGTTCAAGCGGTGGTCCTCATTCGTGAATTCCGCACTCGGTCTTCTCGAGCCCGGCCCAGCGGCCCTCGCGACCCGCGCCCGGGCGCGTGCACGGCTCGCAGCCGATCGACGCGTAGCCCTGATCGTGCAGCGGGTGGTAGGGCAGATCGTGCTCGTAGATGTAACGCCACAGGTCCTTTTCGCTCCAGTCGGCGAGCGGATTGACCTTCCAGATGCCGCGACGCGAGTCGTACTCGAGCTTGCTCGCTTCGGCGCGGGTCGGCGCCTGCTCGCGGCGGATGCCGGTGACCCACGCGTCGACGTCCTCGAGCGCGCGCTCGAGCGCTTCGACCTTGGCTTCTCCACAGCACCGGTTCATGTCCCAGGGCTCGTCGGGACTGCGGGCATCGATCACCTCGATGCTGACCCCGAATCTGTCCTCGAACCGCCTCCACGTCTCGAGCGTTTCCGGGAACAGCACGCCGGTGTCGATCATGAACACCCGGGCGTCGGGCTCGATCGAGGACAGCATGTGCACGAGCACCGACTCCTCCTTCTGGAAGGAGCAGGCCATCTTCAACCGCGGGTGGAAGCGCTCGACCGCGTAGGCCAGCACCTCCTCGGCGGAGATCGTCTCAAGATCGGGAATCGCGACGCTCATCGTCATGCCACGCTCAGACCGCGCACTCGCCCTCGCCGCGGATGACCTCGAACGGCGATTCCTTTGTCCAGTCGATGAAGTAGCTCATGTTCTCCAGGCTGAACTCAATTGGCATCGTGAGATCCTTGACCTGCGCCTCGAATTCCGCTGGTCCGACGCGGTCGACGAAAGCGTTGAATTCCTCGCCCTCGGCCCGCTGGGATTCGTAGAAGCGTACCCACCGCTGCACCGCCTCGGGTACACGCTTGGCCGGGAGCCGCGCCTTGAGCCGCTGACCGTAGCGCACATCGCCGCCCTCGTAGGCGCCGCCGATGTGCGGGATGTAGGCCGGGATCGTGTGCTCGCCGACCTTGATCGAGGCGCCATAGAAGCCGATGTTCGCGATGTGGTGCTGCCCGCAGCCGTTCGGGCAGCCGCTCATCTTGACGTGGATCCTGCGGGTCAGCTCGTCGCCGATCTCCATCTGCACGAGCCGGTCCTTGATCTCCTGATTCAGTCCCATCGAGCTGGTGATCCCGAGCTTGCACGAGTCGGTCCCGGGGCAGCTGACCACGTCGGTGATCTCGTCCGCGCCGGCCTCGTCCAGCCCGAGCTCGCCGAGAGCCCGCCACACGTCGTACACGGATTCGTCGCGCACCCAACGCAGCACCAGGTTCTGGTGCACCGTCGTCCGCGCGGCGCCACCGCAGTAGTCGCGCATGATCTGCGCGATCCCGCGCAGCTGGTCAGGGGTCAGGTCGCCCCGCGTCACCTTGACCTCGACGGTCGAAAAGCCCCGCTGACGCTGGCGCTGCACGTTGGTCTCGACGAAGCGCGTGAACTCACGGTGATCTCCGTTGGGCGTAGCGAAGGATTGCGGCTTCGCCGGCGCACTGGCCTCTTCGTCGTGGTCGAACAGGATCCTGTCGAGGCTGAAGTCGCGCTCGGCCACCCAATCGCCCTCGAGCTCCTCCTCGACGAGGCCGCGGAACTCGTCGATCCCGATCTTGTCGATCAGGACCTTGATCCGCGCGCGGGCGCGGTTGACGCGCAGCCAGTCCTGGCGGTCGAAGATCCGCATGCACGCCTCGGTGATCTTCAGATAGTCGCCGTTGTCGAGCTCGATGAAGTCGTACAGGGTTGGGGCGAGCCGGGGCATGATCGAGGTACCGCCTCCTACCCGCATCTCGACGCCGCGAACGCCGTCCTTCACCTTGGGGATGAACGCGACGTCGTGGATCTTCGTGATCGCGTTGTCCTCGTCGGTGGCGGCGAACGCCGTCTTGACCTTCCGCGGCATCGCCTGAGTCGTCTCGTGGCGAACGAAGTAGCGTACGTACGCGCCGGCGTAGGGCGTGACGTCGAACAGCTCGCCCTCGAGGGTTCCGGCGCGCGGGTCGCCGGTCACGTTGCGCATCGTGTTGCCGCAGCCTTCGCGGCTCGACAGGCCGGCGTCGCCGAGCTCGCGGATGAGCGCGGCCGCGTCGGGCAGCGGCACGTGATGCATCTGGATGTTCTGGCGCGTGGTGATGTGGCCCTTGCGCAGCGGCACGTACTTCTCGATGCCGTCGGCGAACGCGTCGAGCTGGTCGGGCGTCACGCCGCCGAGCGGCAGCTTGACCCGGACCATCTGCACGTCCGGCTGGCGCTGGCCGTACACGCCCTGCTTGAGGCGGAACTTGATGAACTCGTCCCCGTCGAGCTCGCCCTTCAGGTAGCGCGTGGACTCCGTGTCGAAGTCGTCGAACTCGCGCTGGAGGATCGGGATGACGTGCCCGGGTACGTTCTCGAGCACTTCGGGGTTCTCGATCGACCCGGTCCGGCCGTTACCGTGGTGGGAGGCCGTCTGGGGGGCGTCGGTGCTGGCGCTTGGCGGCGATGCGGGCTGCATCGTTCTCCTTCGGGTCGCGGACGGACGTCCAAATGTACCAAAAGGCAATCGGGGTTCAGCCATTTTGGCCGGAGTGCTGGGGAATCGCACCCGGCTGGGGGGTGGCGCGGTCGCGGGTGGCGGCGCCCGGGGCGGTTGTCGGCGGCGCGGGGTCGGTCGCCGGCGCGGACGGGTCGCGGGCGGCGCGGACGGGTCGCGGGCGGCGCGGACGGGTCGCGGGCGGCGCGGATCGGTCGGCGGCGGCGCGGGTAGGCCCAATAAGTCGACACTCGGCTGGCGCCCCGGCTCGAGTGCGTCGATGTCGGTGCCAGAGCGGACCGAATACGCATTCGGGAACGGGACGGGGCCGAGTGTGAGGTTTTTGGCCCTAATTTCCGGTGGATCGCGCTGAGCGTGGCGTGGCGTGGGAGGCGTGGCGCAGGCGGGGCGGACGGCCGACCGCTGGCAGGGTTCTCGAGGGGCTCTGAGCGAGGCGACGGGGCCCGGTCAGCACCCGCCGTGGCTCACGACCGGCTCTGAGCGAGGCGGCGACGCCCGGCCGGCGTCACTCGCGGCCGACCGCGGTCGAACCGCGGCACGGCCCGAACGAGCGCGGGGACGCCGGGCGAGTGTGCCGCCGAAGCGAAGTTGGGACCGGCGCCGCGACGGTGGGGGCAACCGCCGCGGCAGCCGGCGCGCTCTCAACCGGCGCTGTTGGGTTCACCGGCATCCGCTTTGGGGGCTGAGCGATGCCGATGACCGCCGGCGCCTGGGTGAGCGCGAGCGAGAGCCCGTCGACCCGGCGACGAGCCCGGAAGCTGATCCGATAGGCGGTCCCTACTGCGTCCCGCGTACAGCATGTCCCGCGTACGACCCCCCTCTTGCTTGCGCCCCAAGCACTCTCTCCCGGCAGACCTCTGGATGGTCCACCAGACAACATCCTGCACGCTGGCACACGCGATGGTTCCTGTCAAGGAACGGGGACTTAAAGCAACCCGGGCCTACTCCAAATGGGGTGCTCGCACCAGTTCAGGCCCATGGCGCTGGCACCTCAGGAGCCCTGCTAACGCCTTCCTGGAGCGCCGCGCGCTGCCACGGATTACGCGCCGGCGCGCGGCGGATCGGTGGTGGCGCCGTGTCGCGCATGAAACGTTCCAATGCGGCGACGACCGCCGCCGCCTCCTCGGCGGAGGCGGTCGGCGCGACGATCGTGAGCTTCGGCCGGCGGTTCATCGGGTTGACGAGCGTATCGTGCGCGTCCGTGCCCTCGCTCCCGGTCCTCGATCACGACACGGTGCTGGCGGCCGTTTCGGCGCGGACGGCGATCGACCGAGTGCGGGACGGCCTGCTCCGCTTCCAGGCCGGCGAGTGGGTGATGCCGTCGAAGGTCTACCTCGAGAGCCCGCCGTTCGGTGATTTCCGCGCGATGCCGGCCCGCGGCGCCCGCTTCGCGCTGCTCAAGTGGGTGACCTCGTTCCCGGGCAATCCCGCGCTTGGGTTGCCGACGGTGACCGGCGTGATCTGCCTCTCGAACGCGGAGAACGGTGAGCCGCTGATGCTGATGGACGCCCGCTCGGTCACGGCGCTCAGGACGGGCGCGGTGGCGGCGGTGGCGACCGAGGCGCTCGCGCGCGCCGACGCGCGCACCGTCGGGATCATTGGCTGCGGCCTGCACGGAGCGTGGGCCGCACGCTGTCTGGTGGACGCAGGGTACGGCCCCGGCGTGTGTCACGACCCGCGCGCCGACGTCGCCGACGTGCTTGCGAGCGAGCTGGAATGGAGCACCGGGTCGCGCGCCGAGGCGCTCCGAAGCGACGTCGTCTGCTGCGTCACCCCGGGCACCGAGATCGTGGTCGATGTCGGAAGCCTCCGAGCGGGCATGCACCTGAACATGCTCGGCGCCGACGGCCCCGGCAAGGCCGAAGCGAGCGTCGGCGCCGTCGCCTCCTGCACGCTGTTCTGCGACGAATGGGAGCAGGCCTCGCACGGCGGCGAGCTCACCGGCGCGGTCAACGCGGGGCTTGTCACGCGCGATCGCGTGACGGAGCTCGGTGCGGTTCTCGCCGGCGACGCGCCCGGCCGCCCCGGGCCCGACGCGGTGACTTTGTTCGACTCCACGGGCCTCGCCGTCCAGGACCTCGCGGTGGCGGCGGCCGCGTTCGAGGCCTGGGAGGACAACCGCGTCGAGGCCCAGACGGTCGTGCTCTGAGCACCTCGGCGACCCTTCATCGCTATGAGCTTTCTGACGGCCGGGGTCTGGCGTGTCCGAGCGCTGACCACAGAAGTCAACTTGAGTGCAATCGCGAAAAGCTGGACGTATCTTTTATGTTCGTCCAAACGGATGAACGTCTACCGGCGCGTCGGGGAACGATCCTCAGACGCGAGGGGTGAATCGCCACGAAGGCGCGTCGCTGCGCTTTGCCGGTGACGGACAAATGAAGTGATGGGGGCGTGTCGGCCCGTCGGGCCGCGCGTGGGGTCTCTGCCAGGGGGAGCGAGCGCAGGTCGCTCGCGCCTAGTCGTTGCACGACCGGGCGTGCAGATGCGTTCGACAACATTTGGAGGTGCAGTGTCTCGTTTCAAGGATCGCCTGCCGTCGCCGGCAATCGTGGTGGCGCTCGTGGCGCTCTTCGTCGCGATGAGTGGAAGCGCGGTGGCCGCGACCACGCTGCTGGTGCACACCGGCAACATCGCCAACGGAGCCGTGACCGGCAGCAAGATCGCCAACGGCGCGGTCAGCATGAACAAGCTCGCCCGGACGGTCCGGGTCGCGCTGGACATGTCAGGCGAGCCGCGGGGAACCGTCAGCGGTGCCGAGGGTCCAGCCGGATCGCAGGGACCCCAGGGGACACCCGGGCAGAACGGACAGGACGGCCAGAACGGGAGGGACGGCAGGGACGGTCTGAACCCGGCGGTGCCCGTCGTCAACGTGCCGACGACCGCACACTCGAGCGGCAACAACCCCAACCCTGACAGCGGCGACCCGGGTGACGGCGGCTGGTACTTCAGCGGCGACGGCGACGGTGGCTTCGCGGCGGCTCACCAACGGCGAGCTCGAGCTCAACGGCCCGGGCATCGATTCCAACACGGCGCAGGGGGGGATCGGGATCGCCAAGGCGTTCAACAACGTCCCGCTTGGCGATCTCGACGCGCTCACCTACCAGTGGCACGTCAATGAGGTCAACACCTCGCCGCAGGCACCGACGATCCACATCACCGTCATGGGTCTCACGCACGACTCACACTTCGGCTCGGGCTTCGCGAACCTGGTGTACAACCCGACCCTCAACAGTGTCTCGCCGAGTGAGAGCATCCTCTACCAGTCCGACGGGTTCGCGCCGAACGCGAAGTGGTACAGCACCACCGAGCCCAACGTTGACAACCCGGGCGGCCAGAACAGTCCCGAGACGCTCGCGGCGTTCGTGTCCAACAACCCCAACGCAGTGATCACTCAGATCAGCCTCGACAACGGCGGCACGAGCGGTGGCACCGGCAGCTTCGACGCCGGGGCCGACGATCTGCTGCTCGGCTTCGACCACACGAATATGCGGTACGACTTCGGCGGCTGATTCGCCGCGGTCGACACCGAGTCTCATACGCGAGAGAGGGGTCCCACCGGGCCCCTCTTTCCGTTTCAGCGGGCCCCTCTTTCCGTTTCAGCGCGGGCCGGGCCAGTGCCCGGATCAGCGCCGGATCGTCCAGCGAAAGGCGACCGTCGCCGCGCTGCCGCTCGCATCGGTCGCTCGCACGCGTACGGTCCGCGACCCGGCGCGCCGCGGGGTTCCCGAGATCAACCCCGTCCGACGGTTGATCGTCAGCCCAGCGGGGAGCCCGGCGGCGGTGAACGTCAGCTTCAGGGCGCCTTCATCGTGCGCCTGGACGCGTACGCTCACTTTCGTGCCGACCCGACCCGCGCGGTTGCCCAGCCGGCCCAGCCGCACGATGTTCGCCGCGTTGACCGCCCTCGGGCCGTTGTCGGTCACGGGCGGGGCGACCGAGCCGCCGCACAGAGTCTGGCCGAGCGAGGCGGCGGGCGTACCCAGCCCGGAGGCCATGTCATAGCCAGGGCCGGCGGCGAACCCGGCCACGGATTCAAACCCGTTGCTCCCGGAGCTGACGTCGTGGAAGTCGGCTGCGTAGGCGTCGGCCGCCGCGCGGTACAGGCCGGGATTGAGGAAGCCGATCGGGTGGCCACCGCAGGCCGGTGAGGCGTCCGCGAGCGCCGCGAGCGCCGCCACGGTCGGAGCCGAGACGCTCGTGCCGCCGACCGATCTCCAGGACCCTCGGTAGTACGCGACGTACCCCGTCATCGGATCGCCGTCGACCGAGATGTCGGGAACCTCCCGACACACCACGCCCGAGGATCCGCAGGTGACGCCCGATTGAGGCTGTGCGGCCGCGTTCTGGTACGCGGGGCGGCCCCACAGGCTCGACACACCGCCGCCCGTGGCGCCCAGCCAGTCGTTCCACACCACGTTGCCGGAGGCGTGCAGTGACGTGGCGCCGACCGCGGTCACCCACGGCTGGCTGGCGGGATCGTCCACCGACTGCCGACCGTCGCTGCAGTCGTCCGAGCCGCTGTCTCCCGAGGAAGCCAGCAGCGACTGGCCCTGCACGGCGGCCTCCTCGAACAGGGTGTTCTCGACGGAGGCCGGGACCGACCCCTCCAGCGCCTCGCACAGGCCCCATGACGTGGAGATCACCTGTGCCGCATCGTCGCTGACGATCCGGCTGTAGGTGTCGTACGCGCCGCTACCGGTGGGCGGACCCTCATACACCTCGATCGACGCCTGTGGAGCGAGCCCAATCAGGTCCTCCACGTCCATCGCGGCCTCGCCGGCACCCGGGCCGCTGCCAGCCCCGCCGTCGACCCCCACGGTCGTCACGGCAGCGCGGGTCCCGTAGCACGCCTGGTACGCGGCGACATCAGAGGCGCTGAACGGCTCCAGCTCGTAGACGGCGATCGTCACTCCCCGCCCTTCGTCGCCGGCGGCGTAATAGCCCGCCATGCCGTAGGCGGAGGCGATCTCATCGGCGGTGTAGGCCACGTTCGACACGGCGGCTGCCCGGGCCGCCGCGCAGGGCTGCGGCCCGGCGGTCCCTGCTGCCTGCGAGAGCGGCGTGAGTCTCACGCGTCCGGCCGGAACGGGATCGAAGATCGGCCCGGAGCGCATGGTCACGGACGCGCTCGGCGCCGCGGCACCGGGTCCGATCACCGCCTGCACGAGGCGATCGACCCCCCCGTCCCCCAAATGCATCGCCGACGAGTCCGAGTTGCGGTAGGGCGCGAACGAGGCCGCGGAGGCCTTGAGGGTCCCGGCCGCACTCGTCACCTCGAGCGCGAGCCGGTTGGCGCTGACGGGTCCGACGGCCACGCCCTGCGCGACCAGCGCCGCGCTCACCCTGGCGATGGCGCCTGTGCTCGCGCCGAATCGGCGCGCGAACTGCGCCACCGTCAGATAGTGGCGGTAGAGCGGCGAGCCAGGGGTCGCGACCGCCGCCGCGTACGCGGCCAGAGCGGACGCGTTGCGAGGCGCCAGGGCGACGGTGACGTGGACCTTGGTCGTCCTCGTTACGGCCCCGGCTGCGCGCGCGGAACCGCACAACAGCGCAGTCGACGTGAGCGCAAGGACGAGCAGGCGGTGGCAGCGGGGCCAGAGCATGCCCTCCGTATCGACGGTCTCGGCCGGTCAGCCGTGGAAGGCGGCCGAGTCCCGGACAGCTATCCGAATCCGCCGATCGGCGCCGTCTGGACGGGCTGACGGGTGAGCCCGGTCAGAGCGGGATGTTGCCGTGCTTGCGGCGCGGACCAGGCGTGCGCTTGTTCTGGAGCGTCTCGAGCGCGGTGATGATCTTCGGACGGGTCTCGTGGGGGACGATCACGTCGTCGATGTATCCGCGCTCGGCGGCCACGTACGGGTTCGCGAAGTGCGCCTTGTAGTCGTCGATCAGCTTTCGCCGCCGGGTGTCCGGAGTGGGCGAGGAGGAGATGTCGCGGCGGTAGATGATGTTGACCGCGCCCTCGGGGCCCATCACCGCGACCTCCGCGGTCGGCCAGGCGAAGTTGAAGTCCGCGAGCTGGTGCTTTGACCCCATGACGTCGTAGGCGCCGCCGTACGCCTTGCGCGTGATGATCGTGATCTTCGGAACGGTGGCCTCGCAATAGGCGTACAGCAGTTTCGCCCCGTGGCGAATGATCCCGCCCCACTCCTGCGTGGTGCCGGGGAGGAATCCGGGCACGTCGGTGAGCGTGATGATCGGGATGTTGAACGCGTCGCAGGTGCGCACGAACCGCCCGGCCTTCGTCGAGGAGTCGATGTCGAGCACGCCGGCCATCTGATTGGGCTGGTTGCCGACGATCCCCACCACGTAGCCGTTCAGGCGCGAGAAACCGCAGATGATGTTGCGCGCGTAGTGCTCGTGGACCTCGAAGAACTCCCCGTCGTCGACGATGTGGCGGACGACGTCGCGCATGTCGTAGGGCTTGTTGGGATTGTCGGGAACGACGTGGTCGAGCTCGGGGTCCTGTCTGAGCGGGTCGTCCGTGGGCTGGACCCGGGGCGGCATCTCGAGGTTGTTCTGCGGAAGGAACGAGAGCAGGTAGCGCGTGTCCTCGAGGCAGGCGTCCTCGTCATCGGAAGCGAAGTGAGCGACCCCGGACTTGGTGTTGTGCGACATCGCGCCGCCCAGCGACTCGAAGTCGACCTCCTCGCCGGTGACGGTCTTGATCACCTCGGGGCCGGTGATGAACATGTGCGAGGTCTCCTTGACCATGAACACGAAGTCGGTAATCGCCGGCGAGTAGACGGCGCCACCGGCGCATGGGCCCATGATCAGGCTGATCTGAGGGATCACGCCGGAGCACTGGACGTTGCGGGTGAAGACGTCGCCGTACGCGCCCAGCGACACGACCCCCTCCTGGATCCGCGCCCCGCCCGAGTCGTTGATGCCGATCACGGGGCAGCCGATCTTTGCCGCCAGGTCCATGATCTTGCACATCTTCTCGGCCATGACCTCGCCGAGCGAGCCGCCGAATACCGTGAAGTCCTGGCTGAACACGCACACGCGCCGGCCGTCGATCGTGCCGTGGCCGGTGACGACCGCGTCGCCGTAGGGCCGGTTCTTCTGCATGTCGAAGTCGTACGTGCGGTGGCGCATGAACACGTCGAGCTCCTGGAACGAGCCAGGATCGAGCAGCTTCTCGACGCGCTCACGGGCGGTGTACTTACCGCGCTCGTGCTGCTTGGCGACGGCCTGCTCCGAGCCCGCGTGAATCGCCTCGTAACGGAGCTCCTCGAGTCGACCGAGCTTCTCGGTGTAGGTCTCGGGAGCTTTCTCGCGCATCGGGGTCGGCGAGTTTAGGGGTTTCGCTCGGCTGCAAGATGCGATACAACTTCGCCACCTTGCAGGAATCGGCGCGTTTGCGTCGACGACGGACGACATAGAAGCCGAATCACCGCGCCATCCGTGGTCGGTGAGCGGAGGACCCAACAGCGACCCTAGGGTCGCCGGGGCGAATCGCCGCAACGTGCGGCGTAGCGCAAGTCGCGAGCCCGTCAGCTAACTCCGCAGGCTCAGGAAGAAGGAGGCAGTTGGTGGACACCGGACGTGATCTCGCTTGCGCTGAGCTATGGCAGGCATCGTTGGAGCGCTCGCTTGCGCGCAGGGGCAGGCCGACCCGCAGCTCGCTCGAGCTGTTCCACCTTCAGCCGGAGCGTGACCTCAGTCGCGTCGACGTTCTCCGTGAGTCGGCGATGTACTCACAGCTTCGCCGGTCGGCGGCGTCGAGGCGGCCGTCGATGGCGCTGCCAAGCGCCGGCGGGATCTCAGCGCTGGCGTTGCTGGCGGCGACGACCCTGCCCGCACTGCTCGGCGGCCGCGGCGGGTCCGTCCGGACGGCCCGGGTCACCTACAAGGCCGGCGAGCACGGCGCCCGGCTGTCGAAGGCGACGGTCGCCGCGGCGACCGCGAGCGCGGCGGCGAAGGCTGCCACGGTCCCGACGACTGCCACGCGCGGCAGTGTGAGCGCCGCGACTGTGCCGGCTTACGCAGCTGAACCGCGGCCGGCGCTACCGCCCGTTCACGCCTCCCGGCCCGCGCCGGTGCAGCCCTCGCATGCCGCTGTGACGACCGCGCACATCGCCGCCGCCGGCGACGCGACGGGCGGCGCCGCGAGCGGAGCATCGTCGGTGAGCGGAGGGGCCGCGCCGGCGGCAGGGCACAGCGTGGCCGCTGCGAGCACGCAGACAACGCCCGCTGTGCATTCGACGCCCGCAGTGCATTCGACACCGGCGGTCCATCGAACCCAGGCCGTCCACAGGTCTTCGTCGACGGTCCATACGACGCACGTGCACCGGGTGTCGACGAGCGTGCCCCACTCACCTGCGCCGGCGACGACGACACACGGACATTCCGGTGGCGGCACGATCGAGGAAGCGACCACCGTCGGCCACCCGCGCAGCACGTCGACCCCGGCTCACCCCGTCGCCCACCCCAAGCCCGTCGCCCATCCGAAGCCGGTGGCGACGACGCCGCCCGCGAGCAAGCCGGCGCCCGCACCGGCGGTCGCTCCGGGCAAGTACGCAAACCCGCTCGCCGGCGCCCACGTGACGCCCGAGCGGATCGACCAGGGCGTCGACTACGCCGGTTCGGGGCCGCTCGGCGCGATCGGCGACGGCACGATCACATACGTGAGCACGAGCGGGACCGGCTGGCCGGGAGCGTTCATCGAGTTCCGGCTCACCGACGGGCCCGACGCCGGCCGCTACGTGTACTACGCCGAGGGCATCAGCCCCGCGCCGGGGCTGCACGTCGGCCAGGCCGTCCACGCCGGACAGACGCTCGCCCAGATCGATGCCGGCGACTCCAGCGGCATCGAGATCGGTTGGGGCGCCGGCATCGGCACCGAGACGTACGCGATGCAGCACGGCCAATGGCAGGGCGGCGACGATGCGGACAGCGTCCCCAGCGCCGCCGGCAAGGACTTCTCGGCGCTGATCGCACAGCTTGGAGGCCCTCCCGGGAAGGTTGAGGGCTAGTCCCGCTCCGTGCTCGCGCGCCGCGCCCCAGCCCCCCTAGGCGCGCGAGTACGGGCGGTGATGTGCCTGGCCGAGGCTTTCGAGCGCCGCGGTCAGCGCGGCCTCGGTGGCCGGGGTCTCGGTGCCGGGCGGGTTGGCGGTGACGGGCTCGGACTCGGGCCCGGGCGTGGGCTCAGGTGCGGGCTCCGGCTCGGCTTGTAGCTCCGGCTCGGCTTGTAGCTCCGGCTCGGCTTGTAGCTCCGGCTCGGCTTGTAGCTCCGGCTCGGGCGTGGGCTCTGACTCCTCGACGGCGACCGGCTCCTCCAGCGCACCGGACTCGGGCCTAGGAGCTCTGAACAACCCGAACAGACGCGCAAACCGACGGCGGGGTGCCGGCGTATCCGCCGAGGGCTCGATCGGCGCGAGCGGCTCGGCGGCCGCAACCGGATCGGGGTCGGCAATCTCGGGAGGCTCGGGCTCCTCCACGGCCTCGGGCTCCTCCACGGCCTCGGGCTCCTCCACGGCCTCGGGGCCCTCCACGGCTTCGGGCTCCTCGCGGGCGTGGGGCGCCGCCGGAGGCTCGCCCTCCTCCAGCGGCTCGCTCGCCTCCTTCACCGCGACCGCGGTCAGGATCACCTTCGTTCCCCAGCCGGAGGGCTCGAACCGCACCGTGCCGCGTGCGCGCTCGCCCTCCCAGGCGACGGCGGTCTCCGGCTCGAGCCTCGTGATCCTGATCTCTCCGAATTGGTCTAGGTGGCGCGCCAGTGAGGTCGCGTCGCTGCACTCGGCCCACAGCTCCGGGGGCGACTTGACCAGCGTTCGGCTTGCGACGTGCTCCGTCATGCCTGGTGGTTTCGCGCGGGCGAGCGCGACTCCTCCTGCTCGCAGGCGGTCGATAGATAAGGTGCACCGCATGCTGGATACGCGACAGCTCGGCGCCACGGGGCCGCTGGTGTCGTCACTCGGGCTGGGGTGCATGGGCATGTCCGGGACATACGGAACGGCCGACCGAGCCGAGAGCATGGCGACGATCCACGCCGCGCTCGACGCCGGCATCACGCTGCTCGACACGGGCGATTTCTACGGGATGGGCCACAACGAGCTGGTGATCGGCGACGCGCTCGTGGGACGGAACCGGGACGAGGTGGTGATCAGCGTGAAGTTCGGCGCGCAGCGCGGGCCGGACGGGAGCTGGCTCGGCTACGACGCGCGCCCACAGGCTGTGAAGACCGCGCTCGCGTACACGCTCCAGCGGCTGCGCGTCGACCATGTCGACGTGTACCGGCCGGCGCGGCTCGACGCGAACGTGCCGATCGAGGAGACCGTCGGGGCGATCGGCGAACTGGTGCAGGCCGGCTACGTGCGCCACATCGGCCTGTCGGAGGTCGGCGCTGAGACGATCCGCCGCGCCGCCGCCGCGCAACCGATTTGCGACCTCCAGATCGAGTACTCGTTGATATCGCGGGGGATCGAGCGCACGATCCTCCCGGCGTGCCGCGAGCACACGATCGGGATCACCGCCTACGGCGTGCTCTCCCGCGGCCTGATCAGCGGTCACTACCGGGCTGACACGGGGATCGGCGCCGGCGACATCCGGGGGCGGATGCCGCGCTTCCAGGGCGAGAACCTCCGCCACAACCTCGCGCTGGTCGAGCAGCTGCGCGAGATCGCCGACCGCAAGGGGGTCAGCGTCGCGCAGGTCGCGTTCGCCTGGGTGCTGTCGCGCGGCGAGGACATCGTGCCGCTCGTCGGGGCGAGGCGGCGCGATCAGCTCGATGAGGCGCTGGGCGCGCTCGACGTGGCGCTCAGCCCCGACGACCTCGAGCGGATCGAGGCGGCGGTGCCGCCCAACGCGGCGGCCGGCGATCGCTACGGCGCGCCGCAGATGGCCGATCTCGACAGCGAGCGCGGCTAGGCGAGTGGTGAGGGCCGGCGGCACCGTGACTCCAGCGCCGCTTCGGGGGGCATAAGCGCACACTCGACAGCTCCCTGGTGGCGAACGTGGTTTCGAGCACGCGTACGGGTCGTTTCGACGATCTGGGCGCCGGGGGTCCGCCGAGCGTGGGGTTATGACCCACCACCGGGGCTCGCACCAGCTCGCCGCCGCCGTTTCGCGGCCGACCGCGGGCGGAACGTTGAGGTGAGACCCAATCAGGGGAGAACGAACAGCACCAGCGCGAGCGTCGTCCGGCCGTCCTCGAGGAGCAGCGACGCGGTCCCCACCCGGCTCCACCCCCGTCGCTCGTAGAACGCGATCGCGTCGAGGTTGTGGTCGGCGACATCGAGGACGAGGCGGAGGCCGTGCGTCGCCGCATGGTCCTCGGCGGCGCCCATCAGCGCGCTCCCCACTCCCCGTCCGCGCGCGCCGGGTGCGACGAAGAAGCGGGACACGACCGCGAGTTGCTCGACGGGCGCGGGCAGCGCGTCGAGCCACTGCGGTCGCGCGCGCGTCCCATCGGTCCCGTGCAGCGAGAGATGGCCGTCGAGCGCGCCGGCGCTCTCGCTGACCCACGCCGTTATGCCGGCGCGTCCGACCAGCCACCGAGCAGGGTCCTGTGGCCACCGAACCGGGTATCGGTCGGCCAGATGCACCGCTTGCAGCACAGCCAGGCATGGGTCGAGATCCTCGGACCGGCGAGGACGAATCATCCTTGGCAGAAGTTGCCCGTCTAGCGGCCCTTCGACACGAAAAGCTCGATCTTGGTGCCAGCCTTCAGCAGCCGGCCGGCACGCGGGGTGGTGCTCATCACGCGCCCGCTGCGGACCGTTCGCGACTTATGCCGCTTGACCTTGCCTACCTTGCAGTGCGCGCGCCGGAGCGCTTTCTCGGCCGCGTTCAGCTTCATTCCCTTGGTCTTCGGAACCTTGCACTTGACCGGGGGCGCCAGGGGCGATGGCGGGGGCGGCGGGCTGTAGACGACCGCCACCTGCGCCTGGGCGGTCGCGCCCGCAGCGTCGGTCGCAACGGCTGTGATCGTGTTCGTCCCCGAGCTGAGCGGGACCTCAGCGCTCCACGCTCCGCCGGAAGCAACCGGGACCGACTGCCCGTCGACCACGAGCGATTGGATCCCCGAGCCGGCGCTGGCGGTGCCAGACAGGGTGGTGGTCGCGGCGGAGGCCGTCGTCCCGCTCGTGGGTGAGCCGATCACGACCGATGGCGGCTCGAACCGGTCCTGCGCCGCGAGCGCGAGCTGGCTCACGTCCGAAACCGAGTAGCCCACCGAATAGACGTAGCTGAGGCTTGCGGTTCCGCCGGCGGGGACCACGACGACGTTGTGCTCTTCGAACTCGTTGTTGCTGACGAAGCGAAACTCGGATGGAGCGGTGCCGAACGTGATCGCGCCTACGGCCTCGTTCGGACTGCCGTCAGGGGCGGTGACGTTCGTACGCAAGAGGATCGAGCCCGGCGCGGTGCTCGGTCCGGGCACGTCGGTCCCCGGTCCGAACTCGGAGAAGCCCGTCTGGCCGGGGAACTGGTAGCCGCGATCCCCGGTGGCGACGCCGAACAGGCCGTCGTAGTCGTCGTACAACAGGTCCAGCGAGTGGGCCTTCCCGTCAGTCGAGGACCAGGTGTCGGTCATCGTGACCACGCGGCCACCGTCGCTCGTGGTGATGTCGCGATTGAGCTTGACGCCCGAGTCGACGAAACTGGGACACGTGAGAAACGTCTGAATCTGCTCGTTGGGACCGTTGCACTCGACCCAGGACTCGTCCGACTGCGAGCTCAGCAGGCCGGTGGTCGGATCCCAGGTCACGTGATCCGTGATTGTGTTCGGGGCAGTGTTCGGGAACCCCGGGAGGTTCTGGCTGGCGGCGTGCCCGCCGGCCGCCGCGAACAGGGCCTGCGCCGAGCCGGGATCGTAGGCGTTGTGACCGTCGATCTGGACCTCCGAACGTCCCCCGAAAGCGTTGAGGTCGTTGCTGAGGAGCGACCCCATGCAGTCGATCGCAAAGTTCCCGACGTCGAAGTCCGAATCCATCGGGGCCGCGAACGGCCCACCGCAGCCCACCTCGTTCGTCGCGGGCGTGATCCCCGGTGAGCCCCACGCCGCGTACCCGGTGAACGTGACGTCGTTGACGTAGTCGTTGTACGGCGTTCCATTGTTGAGGCCCGTGCCGCCGATCGTCGCCACCGGGAGCGCTGCCTCGGAGACGGCGACGTCGGGCCCGGCGAAATCGCTGTTGTCGCTGCTCCCCTCAGCGCCCGTCGGAACGGCACGCAGCCTGCACGCGTGACCCGCGATGCTCTGGAGGTGCTGATTGGAGGCGGTGAATTTGCCGTTCGTCACCGTCACCCCGCTCTCGAGCACCGCGTCCTGAAGGTTGCCGGATGACCCGAAGTAGCAGACGACGTCGACCCTGTCTCCGCTGGTAGCGGTCGCCGTTCCGCTGACGGTCAGCGTCGTCGGGGTGTTGTCGAACGAGATCAGATAGGGATCGTTCGACGTCGCTGGATTGAGAGACGTCCAGGTGGTGATGTCCGAGCCGGTCACGGTCGCCTGGGCGACTGCCGGTGCGACGGCCAGCGCGAGGAGGGCGGTGACGGTGGCGAAGATCCGAAGCCAAGACATGACGAAGGGCCCCTTCGCTCCCGATTCTTCCCGTTCCGTTACGTCTCAGAACGTCGGTGCAGGCCGGCTCAGAACGTCGGCTGGTACTCGCCGAACACGTCCTTCATCGCCCCGCACACTTCACCCAGCGTGCAACGGTCTTTGAGTGCCTGCCGCAGGGTAGGGAGAAGGTTATTGGGCGTATCGGCAGCGCTTCGCAAATCCTTTAGGCGTTTCTCGACCAATTCCGCATCACGCGCCGACTTGAACGCCTTCAGCCGCTCCACTTGCTCGCGCTCGGACTCCGGATCGACGCGGAGGATGTCCGGCACCTCGGGCTCGCCTTCGTCGACGAACTTGTTGACTCCGACGACCACGTCCTGCCCGAGCCGATAGCGCTCGTGGTAGCCGAACGCGGACTCCTCGATCTCGTTCTTCATGAAGTCGATCGCGTTGACCGAGCCGCCCAGGCCGTCGACCTTCTCGATCAGCTCGGCGGCGCGGGTCTCGATCTCGTCGGTCAACGCCTCGACGAAGTACGAGCCGGCGAACGGGTCGACGGCGTCGGCCGCGCCCGATTCGTAGCCGAGGATCTGCTGGGTCCGCAGCGCGATCTTGGCGGCCCGCTCGGTTGGCAGTGCCAGCGCTTCGTCGAAGCCGTTGGTGTGAAGCGACTGGGTGCCGCCGCAGACCGCTGCGAACCCCTGGAGCGCGACCCGGACGATGTTGTTCTCGGGCTGCTGAGCGGTGAGCGTCACGCCGCCCGTCTGAGTGTGGAAGCGCAGCCTCCAGGAGCGCTCGTCCTTGGCGTCGAACCGCTCGCGCATGATCCGCGCCCACATACGGCGCGCGGCGCGGAACTTCGCGACCTCCTGGAACACGTTGTTGTGGCCGTTGAAGAAGAACGCCAGCCGCGGCGCGAACTCGTCGACGGCGAGCCCGGCGTCGAGCGCCGCCTGGACGTAGGCGATGCCGTTCGAGAGCGTGAACGCCACCTCCTGCACCGCCGAACAGCCCTTCTCGCGGAAGTGATAGCCGCTGATCGAGATCGTGTTCCAGCGCGGGATCTGCTCCTGGCAATAAGAGAACAGGTCGGTGGTCAGCCGGATCGCGCCCTTCGGCGGGTAGATGAAGTTCCCGCGCGCGATGTACTCCTTGAGGATGTCGTTCTGGGTGGTTCCGCGGAGCTGCTCGGGCCGGACGCCCTGCTCCTCGCCGATCAGCTCGTAGAGCAGCAGCAGCACGGCGGCTGGCGCGTTAATCGTCATCGAGGTCGAGACCTGGTCGAGCGGGATCGAGTCGAACGCGGTCCGCATGTCGTCGATCGAGTCGATCGCCACTCCGGTGCGCCCCACCTCACCCAGGCACCGCGGGTCGTCGGAGTCGAGCCCGAGCTGGGTTGGGAGGTCGAACGCCATGCTGAGGCCGGTCGATCCGTGGGCGAGCAGGTAGCGATACCGCTCGTTGGATTCCTTCGCGCTCGCATAGCCGGCGTACTGGCGCATCGTCCACAGCTGGCCGCGATACATGTCGCGGTGGATGCCGCGCGTGAACGGGTAGTCACCCGGCTCGCCGAGTCGCTCGGGCAGATCCGCGGGGACGTCCTCGTCGGCGTACAGCGGCTTGATCTCGATCCCGGAGTCCGTGAACCGCCTCGGATCGTCCGGACCGATGATCGGAGCGATCGTGCGGTTCTCGTCGGCGGTGGCCATGCTGCGAGGTTACCCGCCCCCGGCCGGTTAGGGGACGGGTCGTCGGCCGATAGCCTTCGTTGCATGCAGGTTCGCGTACGACTGTTCGCCGGGCTCCGCGAGCGGGCGGGTGCGTCCGAGCTCGAGCTCGAGCTCCCGGACGGGGCGCTCGTCGGCGACGCATTGGAGAGGGTGCGCGCGCTGACCGACGGCGTGCCGGTGGTGATGGCGGTCAACCAGGAGTACGCGGACGCCGGCGCGACGCTGCACAGCGGCGACGAGGTCGCGCTGATACCGCCGATATCGGGTGGCGCCGTCGGGGCGCTGCATGCCCGGCTGACGACCGAGCCGCTGGCGCTGGATCCGCTCGTCGAGCGGGTCCGGGACGCACGCGCCGGCGCCGTGATCACGTTCCTCGGCGTGACCCGGGAGGTGCCCGAGCTCGAATACGAGGCCTACGCGGAGATGGCTGAGCGCCAGATGGCCGAGATCGTGGCGCGCGCGATCGAACGCCACGGGTTGTGCGCGGCGGCGGTCGAGCACCGCGTCGGAACCGTGCCGCTGTCCGAGGCTTCCGTGGCGATCGCGGTGTCGGCGCCTCATCGGGCCGAGGCATTCGCGGGGGCGCGAGAGATCATCGATGAGATCAAGGCGAGAGCCCCGATCTGGAAGAAGGAAGAAGGCGAATGGGTGCGCGGGGTGATTCCGCAACCCTGAGGTCGCTGCCGGCCGTCCACGAGCTGGCCGGCGCGCTCGACGCGCCCCACGCGCTCGCGGTCGCAGCGGCCCGGCAGGCGATCGCGGAGCAGCGGGCGGCGGTCGTGGCGGGCGAGCCCGTGGCCGCAAACCTGCTCCCCCGGGCGCGCGAGCTGCTGGCCGAGATGGAACGGGGATCGTTGCGCCGCGTCCTCAACGCGACCGGCGTGATCCTGCACACGAACCTCGGGCGGGCGCCGCTGCCCGCCGCCGCGCGGGAGGCGGTGGCGCGCGCAGCCGACGGATACTCGAACCTCGAGCTCGAGCTCGAGAGCGGCGAGCGCGGCAGCCGTCACGACCACGTCGAGGGGCTCCTGTGCGAGCTGACCGGGGCCGAGGCGGCAATCGTCGTCAACAACGGTGCCGGCGCGGTGCTGCTGGCGGCGGCGGCGCTGGCGGGCCCCGGCCGCGGAATCGTCGTCGCCCGCGGTCAGCTGGTCGAGATCGGTGGCGGCTTCCGCATCCCGGAGGTGATCGTCCAGTCCGGAGCACGCCTGATCGAGGTCGGGACGACCAACCGGACCCGTCTCGGCGACTACGCCCGCGCGCTCGAGAGCCACGACGACGTCGGCGCGATCATGCGCGTGCACCAGTCGAACTTCAGGACGGTCGGGTTCGTCGAGGAGGTCCCGATCGAGGCGCTGTGCGAGCTGGGGGTGCCGGTGATCGATGACGTGGGATCAGGCTGGCTGGCCAGCCAGCCAGCCTCGATGTCGGGGGGTTCGATGGTGGCGGGCGGGGCGGCCGTCGGTGACGAGCCGCCGATCGCGAGCTCGGTGGCCGCCGGGGCCGCGCTGACCTGTTGCTCGGGCGACAAGCTGCTTGGGGGCCCGCAGGCCGGGCTGATCGTCGGCCGGCGGGACGCGGTGGCGGCCGCGCGCCGGCACCCGCTGGCGCGTGCGCTGCGGATCGACAAGCTGTCGCTGGCCGCGCTGGAGGCGACCCTGCGCCTGTACCTCGACCCCGAGCGCGCGCTCCGGGAGATCCCGGTGCTCGCGATGCTGGCCGTCGATGAGGCGACGCTGGCTGCGCGGGCCGAGCGACTGGCGGCGGCGATCGGCGATCGTGCGTCCGTGACCCGCGCCGCGGGCAAGGCCGGCGGTGGCGCGCTTCCGCTGCTCGAGCTCGAGGGCCCCGTGGTGTCCCTCGACGCCGACCCGGAACCGCTGGCGCGGGCGCTCCGCCACGGCGACCCGCCCGTGATCGCGCGCATCCACGACGCGCAGGTGCTGCTCGACCCGCGCACGCTCGCCGACGACGAGGTCGAGCTGGTCGCCGGCGCGGCGCGCGGCGCACTGTCGGGCGAATGAGCTCGCCGCTGACGCTCGGAACCGCCGGCCACATCGATCACGGCAAGACCGCGCTGATCCGCGCGCTGACCGGCGTCGACACCGACCGGCTTCCCGAGGAGCGCGCCCGCGGGATCTCAATCGAGCTCGGCTATGCGAGCCTGGCGCTTCCGTCAGGCCGGCGGCTGTCGGTCGTCGACGTTCCCGGCCACGAGCGGTTCGTTCGAACGATGGTCGCCGGCGCGACTGGCATCGACCTGTTCCTGATGACGATCGCGGCCGACGACGGCGTGATGCCGCAGACGCGCGAGCACGCGGCGGTGCTCGAGGCGCTGCGGGTCCGCACCGGGGTGGTGGCCGTGACGAAGGTCGATCTCGCCGACCCCGAGGTGGCGGTGATCGAGGCGTCCGAGCTGTTCGGAGGCAGCGAGGTGGTGCCGGTCTCGGCCCGGACGGGCGAAGGCATCGACGAGCTGCGCGCGGCGCTCGACCGGGCGTGTGCCGTGGTCGGCTCGCGCGGGGATGGCGGCCCGCCGACCCCGGCGGCTCGGCTGCACATCGACCGGGTGTTCACGATCCGGGGCGCGGGCACGGTGGTCACCGGGACGCTGTGGGCGGGCGCGATCGGGCGTGGCGACGAGCTCGAGGTGCTGCCCCGTGGCCGGCGGGTCCGCGTGCGCGGGGTGCAGGTGCACGATCAGCAGGTGGATCGGGCGCCGGCGGGGCAGCGCGTGGCGGTGAACCTGACCGGCCTCGGGGTGGCGGACATCGACCGCGGCGACGTGCTGGTTCCGACGAACTCGGGGCTGCGGCCGACCTATCGGGTCGACGCGCAGCTCGAGTTCGGCGACGCCGACCCCGAGCACGGAGAGCGGGTGCAGATCCACCACGGCACGCGCGAGGCGCCCGCGCGGCTGGCGTGGCTCGGGGGTCGCTTCTGGCAGGTCCGGCTCGAGCGGCCGATCGTGCCGGCCGCGGGCGACCGGCTCGTGGTGCGGCAGATCGCGCCGCCGGACACGCTCGGCGGCGGCGTGGTGCTCGACCCACAGCCGCGCCGGCACGGCCCGGGCCGCGACCTGCTGGTCCGGCTCGAGCGGCTGGCGCGCGGGGAGGCGCCGGAACCGACCGGACGGGTGATTGGATCCCAGCCACCTACCCCCACCGCCCCACGGACGCCGAGCGAAGCGAGGGTGGGCGGGGGCCAAATTGAACTGTCGAGCTCCGCGCTCGCGCTCGAGGAGCGGCTACGCGATGCCGGCGTGGAGCCGCCGCTCGACTCCGAGCTCGACGCCGGCGATCTCGCGGCGCTCAGGGACGCCGGCCGCGCTGTCCGCGTCACCAAGAACCTCCACTATCAGGTAGACGCGCTTGCGGAGATCCGCGCGCGACTGGTCGAGCTCGCGCAGCGCAATGGCGGCGTGGTCACGCTCGCGCAGCTACGCGACGAGCTCGCGACCTCGCGCAAGTTCGCCCAAGCGCTGCTCGAGCACTTCGACTCCGAGAAGGTCACGATCAGGCGCGGCGACGAGCACGTGCTGCGCCGACGGTCGGGCTGACGCCCTCTCTAGAGCGCGCCGCCGGCCGCGGCCGGGGCGGTCGGATCGGACGCCTCCGACTGCGAGTGCTCGCGCGCCAGGTACTCCTCGATCAGCATCGGCGAATCGGCGGAGCGCTCGACCACCGCCAGCAGCGAGGACATCGTCGAGACCTCCTCGACCTGCTCCTTGAGGAACCACTGGGTGAACTGCTCGCTGAGGTAATCGTTCTCCTCGCGAGCGACGCCCATCAGCTCGCCGATCTGATCGCTGACGCGACGCTCCTGCTCGAGCGAGAGCGCGACCGGCGCGACGATGTCGCTGAACCCCGTCTCGGGCGCGGCCACACCGGGGATCGTCACCTGCACATCGGCGTCGAGCAGGTACTCGACCATCATCATCGCGTGGTTGCGCTCCTCGATCGCCTGGCCGTAGAAGAACGCGGCCAGCCGGGGAAGCGTCTCGGACTCGTAGTAGACGGCGTTCGCGATGTACTGCTGCGACGCCGCGAACTCGTATGCGATCTGATGATTCAGGCGCTCGACGAACCTGGCTGCGGCCATCGTTCCTCCTCTCGTAGGGGAGCCTGTTGGCCAGCGCATCGTAATGACCGGCCCGCACTCGGGGGAGCGAGTGCGTAGATTGGCGGCCATGCCGACCAGCCTAGTAACCGGAGGGGCGGGATTCCTCGGATCCCACCTGTGCGAGGAACTGCTTCGACGCGGCCATCGCGTGATCTGCATCGACAACCTCGAGACCGGCTCGCTCGCCAACATCGAGCACATCCGCGACGACGCGTTCGTGCATCGGAACTTGGACATCATCGAGCCGTACTTCGTGGACGAGCCGATCGACTTCGTGTACCACCTGGCCTCGCCGGCCTCGCCGATCGACTACCTGCGCCTGCCGCTGGCCACGCTCAAGGTCGGCTCGTACGGGACGCACCACACGCTCGGGCTCGCGAAGCTCCACCGGGCTCGGTTCCTGATCGCATCGACCAGCGAGGTGTACGGCGACCCGCAGGTGCACCCCCAGCCGGAGACCTACTGGGGCCACGTGAACCCGATCGGACCTCGCGGCGTCTACGACGAGGCCAAGCGCTACGCCGAGGCGCTGACGATGGCTTACCACCGTCAGCAGGGCGTCGACACCGCGATCGTGCGGATCTTCAACACCTACGGTCCCCGGATGCGACCGCACGACGGGCGCGCGATCCCGACGTTCCTGCGCCAGGCGCTCCAGGACCGCCCGATCACCGTGTTCGGCGACGGGTCCCAGACGCGCTCGTTCTGTTACGTCGAGGACGAGATCCGCGGGCTGATCGCGCTCGCGGAGTCCGGCTACCACACGCCGGTCAACATCGGCAATCCCGACGAGTTCACGCTGCTCGAGCTCGCGAAGACCGTGATCGAGGTGACCGGATCGCGCTCGGAGATCGTGTACGAGGCGCTCCCGACCGACGACCCGCAGGTACGCCAGCCCGACATCACGCTCGCGCGGGAGATCCTCGGCTGGGAGCCGTCCATCAGCCTGCGCGAAGGGCTGACGCGGACGATCGAGCGGGCGGGCCGCGACGCCCTCGTCGGCGCCGCCTGAGCGCGGGCGCCGCGACGCAGGAATGCTTGCCCGCTACCCCGCTACTTCACGTTCCAGCTACCGTTATAGCCATCGTGGGGGGTCCATGACGGTGCGAGTCGGAACTTGACGGTCGAGCAGAAAGAGGTCGCGAACATCCACTCCGGAGGCGGTCCGCAAGCCGCCAGGGATGTGCCGCTGCCTGACCGCGACATCAGGCGAAAGCGTCCGCCGTTCCTCTCGTTCGTGTTGCGGCTGGAGACGCTGCGCCGGGTGGCGCGGGTTATCTCGCTCCTGGTGCTGGACTTCATCGGCGTCGTCGGCGCGCTGTTCACCGCGCTGATGCTCAAGCTGGCCGTGCACGACCAGCTCGATGCTTCGGTGGCGTGGCAGGACATCAAACACTGGATCCCGTTCGCGTACCTGGTGACCGTGCTCGCGTTCGCGCGGGTCGATCTATACGCCGACCGCACGCGCCGGCCCGGCCTGGCCCGGATCGCCACCGCTCTGTTCCAGGCGACGGTGATCGCGCTCGTATTCGCGCTCGCCGACGGCCAGCACTTCTCGAGCTATTTCATCTTCTACGGCACGCTGTTCTTCGCGACGATCTACATCGCCGCGCTCCGTGAGTTGCACCTGCGCGTGAGCGGGTGGCTGCTCGACCAAGCCGGCTACGCGCGGCGCGCGGTTCTGGTCGGATCGGGGAAGCACATCGACGAGGTCGCGCGGGCGCTGGCCGACCGCTCGCGCACGCGGGTCGACATCGTCGGCTACATCTCTTTGACGCCTCGCCCGCGCAACGGACTGCGCTCACTCGGCGCGCTGCCGGATCTGCCGACCGTGCTCGAGATCGAGGCTGTGCAGGAGGTGATCATCGCCGACCCCGACTTCCCCCAAGACAAGGCGGTCGAGCTCGTCGACATGTGCCACCAGCGCGGGGTGACCGTCCAGGTGGCGCCGTCGACGATGGAGATTCTGATCGACCGGGCCGAGTTCGCTCCCGGCCACACCGTGCCGCTGTTCACGCTGCGCCCGCCCGTGTTCGAGGGCGTCGACTACGCGGTCAAGCGGACGTTCGACCTGGTCGTCTCGTGCGTCAGCCTGATCTTGCTCTCCCCGTTCCTGCTCGCGATCGCGGTGGCGGTCAAGTTGAGCTCGCGGGGTCCGGTCATCTACCGCTCGATCCGCCCGGGCATGGCCGGCAAGCCGTTTCGCTGCTTCAAGTTCCGCACGATGCGCGAGCACGCGGAAGAGACTCAGGACGAGCTCGAGTCGCTCAACGAGCTCTCCGGCGCGCTGTTCAAGATCCGCGACGATCCGCGCCTGACGAAGGTCGGGCGGCTCTTGCGCCGCTTCTCGCTGGACGAGCTGCCCCAGCTCGTCAACGTCGTACGGGGCGAGATGTCGCTGGTGGGCCCGCGCCCGCTGCCGATGCGCGACTTCGACCGGCTGGAGGAGTGGCACAAGAAGCGCTACCTCGTGCTGCCCGGCATCACCGGGCTGTGGCAGGTCTCGGGCCGGGCCGAGCTCGACTTCGACGACCTCGTGCGGCTCGACTTCTTGTACCTCGAGCGATGGTCGATCATGCTCGACCTATCGATCCTGCTGAAGACGATCCCCGCGGTGCTCACCCGCCGCGGCGCGTTCTGAGCCGGCTGGGCGCCCGCGCCGGCGGTCCCGGGTAGGCTGTCAAGCGTCCATGCCGCCCACCGATCGATTCGTCGTCACCTTCGCCGCCGAGCCCCCGCAGGAGCCGCTGCCGTACGGCCGTTGGGGCGACACGCTCGCCGGCCACTTCCGCAGCGCGGTCCGCGAGATCGACACCGAGGGCGAGGACATCGGCGAAATCGACACCGAGATCTCGTGGTTCCCGGACCGGACCTACGGCGGACGCACGTACATCCCCGCGGTGGCGCGAACCGCCGGCGGCTATGAGCTGTTCGGTTACGTCTCGTTCCGCGAGGGCGAGCAGGGACCGAACGACTTCACTGCCGCTGCCGATTTCACGGCTGAGCTGGCGGAGGAGAACCCCGACTGGAAGCTCGACCTCAACGACGACGTAATCGGAACCTGGCGGGGCGAAAAGGGCAACAAGGCCGAGATCACGCTCGTGTGGGGGGTGCCGCTGGTTCCCGGTGGCGCGGTCGTGACCGCCGAGCTCGCGGACCTCGCGGTCGACCAGACGGAGCTCGTCGAGGACCGCTTCACGCTGATCGCGCCCGACAACTATCGGTCCGACTTCCTCGAGATCAAGCTGTGGAGCAAGGGCGGAGACGAGCTCGCCCGCGAGTCGCTCTACGTCGACGACGGCGAAGACTGATCCGCGAGCACCTCCGGTCGCGAGTTGTTCGCGCCGGCGTCGGCGAGCGCGGGCCCCAGCCGGTCCCGCACCTCGGACTCGGTGAGCGGGAAATGGCACGCGGTGAGGCTCCGGGTGCCCTTGAGCTCGAGCAGCGGCTCGTCCTGCGAGCACAGCTCCTGAGCCTTCGGGCAGCGGGTATGGAAACGACAAGCGCTGGGCGGGTTCGCCGGGCTGGGAACGTCGCCGGTCAGGAGCGCGCGCTGGCGCCGCCTGCCCCCGCTCGGGCTGGCGACCGGCACCGCAGCCAGCAGCGCGCCCGTGTAGGGATGTCGCGGGAACGAATACAACACGTCGCTGTCGGCGATCTCGACGATCTTGCCCAGATACATGACCGCCACCCGGTCGCACATGTGGCGCACGACGGACAGGTCGTGGGCGATGAACACGAGCGTCAGGCCCATCTCTCGCTGGAGGCCGCGCAGGAGGTTCAGCACCTGCGCCTGGATCGAGACGTCGAGCGCCGAGACGGGCTCGTCGGCGACGAGCAGCTTCGGCTCGAGCGCGATCGCCCGGGCGACCCCGATGCGCTGACGCTGGCCGCCCGAGAACTCGTGCGGGAAGCGGTTGTAGTGCTCGGGGTTGAGGCCGACGCGATCCATCAGTTCCTGCACGCGCTTGCGCCGCTCCCCCGAGCCCTTGAGCAGCCCGTGGATCGCGAACGGCTCGGCGATGATCGTGCCGACCGTCTTACGCGGATTCAGCGACGAGTAGGGGTCCTGGAAGACCATCTGCACCTCGCGGTGGAGCGCCTTCAGGTCACCCTTCTTGGCGGCCGCGATGTCCTGGCCCTCGAACAGGATCGAGCCCGAGGTGGGATCCATCAGTCGCACGAGCAGGCGGGCGGTCGTGCTCTTGCCGCAGCCGGTCTCGCCGACGATCCCCAGCGTCTCGCCGCGCTTAACTTCGAACGACACGCCGTCGACCGCCTTGACGGCTCCGATCTGCTTCTGGAACACGATCCCGCGCGTGATCGGGAAGTACTTGGTCAGATCCTTGACCTCGACCAGGTTCCCGTTGTCAGCGCTCATTCGGGGACGTCCTCGGACAGCCGCGGCGCCGCGTGCGCACGGACCGGTTGCGCCTCCTCGACCACGAGATGGCGGAGCGTCGCGGACGTCTCGCCCGCCGCGAGGCCGCGCCAGATGCGGCTCCGCAGCTCGGCGGGCAGCAGGCAGGCCACGCTGTGGCCCTCGTCCCCGGGCACCGGCTCGAGCCGGGGATCGATCTTGCGATGCTCGTCCCTGACGTACGGGCAACGAGGGTGGAAGTGGCAGCCCGACGGCCGCTTGATCAGGCTCGGCGGGCGCCCGGAGATCGGCACGAGCTCCTCACCGCGCGGGCTGTCCAGGCGCGGAATCGACTTGAGCAGCCCCCAGGTGTACGGATGCTGGGGCGAACCGAAGATCGCGTCGGTCGGCGCCCGCTCGACGATCCGACCGGCGTACATGACCGCGATTTCGTCGGTTATCTCGGCGACCACGCCGAGGTCGTGGGTGATGATGATGATCGCCATGCCCAGCCGCGACTGGAGGTCGTTGAGGAGGGCGAGGATCTGCGCCTGGACGGTGACGTCGAGCGCCGTCGTCGGCTCGTCCGCGATCAGCAGTCTGGGCTCGTTGGCGAGCGCCATCGCGATCATCACACGCTGGCGCATGCCGCCCGAGAACTCGTGCGGGAACTGGTCGACCCGCCGCGACGGGTCGGGAATCCCGACGAGCTCGAGTAGCTCCACCGCGCGGGCGCGCGCTGCCGCCTTCGAGACGTCTTGATGCGTGTGCACCGCCTCGGTCAGCTGCTTGCCGACCTTGTAGAACGGATGCAGCGACGACAGCGGGTCCTGGAAGATCATCGCTATGTCGTTGCCGCGGATCTTGCGAAGCTCGGCGTCCGGCAGCGCCACCAGATCGCGGCCCTCGAACAGGATCCGCCCCTCGATCTCCGCCCCCTGGTTTCGGGTGAGCCCGAGCGCGGTCATCGATGAGACGGTCTTGCCAGAGCCCGACTCACCGACGATCCCGAGCGTCTTTCCGGCTTCTACGGTGTACGAGATGCCGTCGACCGCATGCACGACCCCATCCTCGGTCGAGAACCGGACCTTGAGGTCCTCGACCTGGAAAAGAGCTTCGCTCACGAGTACCGCACTCTCGGATCGAGATACGCGTATGCGATGTCGACGACGAGGTTGAAGAAAACGATGAAGAACGCTCCGAACAGCGTGATGCCCTGGATCACGGTCAGGTCCGATACACCGATTGCGTTATAGAGTAGCCGCCCGACTCCGGGGATGTTGAACACCGTTTCGGTGAGGATTGCGTTGCCGGCGAGCAGCGTGCCCACGTCGAGGCCGATCAGGGTGATGATCGGGGTGATCGCGCTGCGTACGGCGTGGCGTCCGATGACCGTGCGCTCCGGCAGTCCCTTGGCCCGCGCCGTGCGGATGTAGTCCTCGGACATCGTGTCGATCATGCTGGCGCGCATGTATCGCGCGTAGATGGCCGAGGTGGCGGCCGCCAGGACGAGCCACGGCAGGATCATCGCCTCCGCCTTCTGGAGAGGATCGGTCGCGCTCGAGAACGCCCCCTGGCCGGGGAAGAGCTTCCAAACCCCGATGTCGTCAGCAAACAGGTACAGACTGACCAGTCCGAGCCAGAAGACCGGTGCTGAGATCAGCGCCAGCGATCCCGTCATCGTCGTCCGGTCGAGGATCGACCGGCGCCTGACCGCCGAGATGATCCCGATGGTGAGCCCGACACTGAGCCAGATGATCACCGCGCCGGTTACCAGCCAGATCGTCGCCGGCAGGCGGGAGAGGATCAGCTGACGGACCGGGACGTTGTACTGGTAGCTGTAACCGAAGTTGAAATGCAGGAACACCTGCCCCATGTAGTTCAGGTACTGACGCCAGATCGGTTGGTCGAGACCCAGCGAGTGCCGGATCTGCGCGATCTGCGCCGGACCGGCGTTACGCCCTGCCCGCAGGACCGCCGGGTCCGCCGAAGGCAGGATGTAGAAGATCAGGAACACCACCGCGCTCACGATGAACAGCATCGCGATGCCCCACAGGATGCGTCTGACTATGTATTGGAACATGGGCGGTTAGGCGTTCGTTCGAAACGGAGTGGACTCGCCGCCGGATCGACCGGCGGCGAGTCCGTCCTTTACTGGTTCAGACCGTCGACGCTCAGCCTCCCTTGATGGAGGTGAACGCGAGGTCGGTGAGTCCGTTGAACTCGTTGATGACCGGGAGCACGTTGGACGAAGCGACGTTCGTCTCGTAGTCCCAATCCCACGGGATCGCCGCGGCCAGGCCCGTGATCATGTCGTCGATCTTGCCGTACGCGGCGGCCCGCGCGGTCGGGTCGGTGATCAGCTTCGCCGAAGCGAGCGCGGAGTTGACCGCCGGATTGTTCAGCTGCGGCCAGTTGGAGTTGTTCGTCGGGCTGCCGGTGATCGTCGCGCCGTTGAACGGCACGTCGATCATGGCCTGCCCGTCGTTGAAGTCCTTGACCCACCCGACGTTCGGGCAGATGTTCGGTTCGTTCGCCACGACCGAGCAGAACTTCGTGTACATCGTGGCGTGCTCGACCGGATGCAACTGAACGTTGAATCCGAGCGCGGTCAGCTGCGACTTCAGCACCTGGGCGGTGTTGCTGCCCGGGGGCGTGTTGTCGCTGACCATCGTGATCGTGCAGTTACCCGTGCACTTACCGCTCGAGTAACCGGCTTTCTTCATATACGACTCGGCCAGCGCCATGTCCCCAGTGGGGTGCTGCATGAAGTCGTACGCCGCACCCGTCGGACCAGCGGCACCACCGGCCTGCTGGAAGCCGGGGATTCCCGGCGGGATGTAGTGCGAAGCGACAATGCCGCTCAGCGGCCCACCGCGCGTGGCGAGCAGTGCCACGCGATCGGTCGCGGCGACGACCGCCTTGCGGGTGTTGATGTTGTTGAACGGTGGCTGGCGTTGTTGAAAGCCACGAACCGGTTACCGCCCGAGGGCGTCAGCGTCAGCTGCTTCGGATACTGGGTCGCCGCTTCCTTCAGCGCCTCACCGGTGGCGTCGAAGTCGAAGTTCACCAGTGCTCTGACCGGTCAGGATCTTCGTGACCGCGGAGTTCTCGTCCGAGAACCCCTCCTGGACGATGATCTTGTCGACGTACGCCGCGCGGAAGTCCTCGCCCGGAGTCCAGTTCGGGTTGCGCAGCAACACGATCTGCTTGCCCGGCGAGTACTGCGAGATGTAATACGGGCCGACGTCGATCTGATGCTGGCCGTACGTCGAGGATGGCGTCTGCGAGTCGTACTTCGCCGCGTACGCCTGCGGGACCGGCGAGGACAACGGCAGCGACAGCGCGTCGATCACGCCGATCGACGACGGCTTGCTCAGGTTGAACACGATCGTCGACGAGTTCGGGGTCGTGATCCCGCTCCAGTTCGGCGCGACCTTCGGGTCCTTCTTGACCGCGGCCTGCCGCCGCCAGCCCGTTCACGTCGGCGAAATACAGCGTCACGAAGCCGTTCGGAACCCCAGGTAGCAGGCCGCGCTCGATCGCGTACTTGACGTCCTGCGAGACGACCGGCTTGTTCCAGCCGGTGCCCCCGCCCGTCGGCGGGCTGTACTTCACGTTCGTCTTGATGTGGAATGTGATGGTCTTGCCGCCGTTGGTGACCACCGGCTGACCCGAGGCAAGCAGCGGCACCGGCGCTGCGGTGTCATTGGCGGCCACCCCATCAGCGGCGAGTCCGCCGCCAGGTCGATCATGTAGGTCGGCTGATAGTAGGCGGCGCCCGGGTCGATGTAGTCGACATCGCCGTTCGCGATCACGGTCAGCGTTCCGCCCTTCTGGGCGGTCGCGGGCGCGGTCACGACCGGCGGGAACTTCGCCTGCTCGTTGCTGACGGCGGCGCTCTGGCCGCTCGAGTTGGTGCTCGTGGCGGCGCTCTGGAGCTGGTCGACTTGCTGCTGGAGCCGCACGCCGCGACCCCAAGCGAGGCCATCGCCAGGAGCCCGGGGAGAAGCACCCCGAGCAATCTGGGCCTGGATCGCATAACATATTTCTCTTCCTTTCGGTTGACGTACCTTCATTGCAGACCCTCCCCGGGTCAACGCCTTCTCGCCCGCGGGTTCATCGCATCGGTCATCGCGTCGCCAACAAAGTTGAACGCAAGCGCGGTGAACAGAAGCGCGAGCCCCGGGAACAGCATGTACCACCACTGGGTGGCGATGTTGGGCGACGCATCGGAAATCATCTGGCCCCAGCTCGGTGTCGGCGGCTGAACTCCCACCCCGAGGAACGACAGCGCCGCCTCGAACAGGATCGCCGTCGGCAGGAAAGTCGAGGCGAACACGATGATCGGTGCGGTGAGGTTCGGCAACAGGTCCTTGACGATGATCCGGAAGTTGGACGCGCCGAGCAACCGCGACGCGTCGACGAACTCTTTCTCGCGCAACGACAGGACCTGCCCGCGGATGATTCGCGCCGGATAGGTCCAGCTCGTGATCGCGATCACCGCGATCACGACCGGGACTCCCGGCTTGATCAGCCCGCCGACGCAGCCGTTCCCGAACGAGCACGCCGAGGCCAGCCCGATCGCTAGCAGCAGATACGGGATCGCAAGCCACGCGTCGACCGTGCGCGAGACCACGGTGTCGACCCAGCCGCGGTAGAAGCCGGCGACCAGCCCGCAGAAGACGCCGAATACGGTGGTGATCGCCGTCGAGACGAAGGCCACGAGCAGCGAGATGCGAGCGCCGTAGATGACGCGGCTGAACACGTCGCGACCGATCTGATCGACCCCGAAGATGTGCGCGGAGCTCGGCCCCGTGGGATCTCCGAAGATGTCGAGCGAGTTCGGGTCGATTGTGTCGGGGCCAGGGGCACCCACCAACTTGACGACCAGCGGGGCGAAGATCGCGGCCAGGATCAGCAGGGTCAGGAATATGATGCCCGCGAGCGCGAACTTGTCCTCGCGGAACCGCTTGGAGAACAGCTCCCAGGGCGAGCGGGCGGTGATGTCGTCAGAGACGAGATCGACTGCCCCTATCTCGGTTTCTTCGAGTAGTAGGTCTGGTGCGCCGACGCTCATGCTCTAAAGCTGCGCGACTGCGCGCCGGGCCGGGGTGCCTCCTCCACACGCCGAGGGATACCACATCGCGCCGCCCTTTGTCATTAAAGATTAACCGGAGGTAAACCAACCACAAGCCGGCGCTCAACCACGCGGACGGATGTACGACCGTCACGCGACGTCTAGGGACCGAGTCACGCCCGGGCCAGCGATCGGCGCCGATACGCTCTCGAAGCCGCCGCCCTCGTAGCTCAATGGATAGAGCACGCGCCTCCTAAGCGCGGGATGCAGGTTCGATTCCTGCCGGGGGCATCAAATCCATGTCAGAACGCGGTCCGGGTAAGGAGTTGCTCACCGCGCCCCGTGCTACCGTCCGGCCACTCCGTGGCCGAGAGCACGCTAGAAGCACCGACGATCCCGGAGCCGGCGACCGCGGATCAATCCCTTCCGCGCGAGCCCGCTCCTTGGACGCTGCGCGCGTTCGTGAGCAAGCACCCGTGGCTGTCGACCGGCGTGGTCATCGTCATCATCTCGACCCTGCTCGTCGCGTGGGCCCGGACCCGGCCGAGCTATGACGCCTACGGCTGGATGGTCTGGGGCTACCAGACCCTGCATCTTTCGCTTGACCTCGGCGGGGCCCCATCGTGGAAGCCCGTGCCGTTCCTGTTCACGGTCCCGTTTGCGCTGTTCGGGCATTACCAGCTGTGGCTGTGGATGATCACCGCGACGGCGGTGGCGCTGGCCGGCCCGGTGTTCGGCGCTCGAATCGCGTTCCGGTTGTGCGGTGGTAGCGGTCGTGGCGAGGGATCGGCGGACGCGGCGCGGGGCCTCCAGCGCTTCGCGCCGTACGCCGCCGCCTTCGTCGCTGGAGCGGCTGTGCTGGGGATAGAGGATTACTTCCACTACATCCTCAGCTCGCAGTCGGACCCGATGCTCGTCACGTTCCTGCTGGCCGCGCTCGACATGGGCCTGATCGGCCGCTACCGCTGGGCGCTTGTGTTCGCCGTGCTCACCGGACTGGGTCGGCCCGAGGTGTGGCCGTTCCTGGGGCTCTTTATGCTCTGGTGCTGGTTCAAGGTGCCGCGCATGCGCTGGATGGTCATCGCCGGCATGGTCCTGATCGGGTTCATGTGGTTCGGGATCCCGACCATCACCAATGGGCGGCCCGACGTCGCGGGGCAGCTGGCCAAGGGGTCGCCTCGCGAGCTCAAGAGCAACCAATTGGTTGGGACGATCAAGCGCTTCCACGAGATGCAATACCTGCCGGTTTGGATCGCCGCGGCGGTCGCCTTCGTACTCGCGCTGATCCGCCGCGACAAGATCGTGGTCGCCCTTGGTGTCGGCATCGTGGCGTGGTTGATCGTCGAGATCGCGTTCGCCTACCACGGCTGGCCGGCCCTGCCGCGCTACATGTTCGAGGCCGCGGGGGTGGTCGCGGTGCTGGCCGGCGTGGCCGTCGGCTGGCTGCTGGGTGACCTACCCCGGATCGTGCGGGGCGCCCCGGCCTGGGCGGGGGCGGTCCTCGCTGCGGTGCTGGTCGTGGCCATGATCCCCGGCGCGGTCTCTCGAGCGCGCGCCGAACACAAGGACCTGACCCACGAGCGTGCTCGCACCCACGAGATCACGCTGCTCGCGAGCACGACCAATGCGCTGGGCGGCTCGCGCCACATCCTCAACTGCGGCCAGCCCGTGACCGACGTCGGATACGTGAGCACGCTCGCCTGGCTCTACCACGTCGACGTCGGCTCGGTCGGAGGCCTTCAGCAGCACGTGGAGGCGGCGGAGCTCGCCAACCCGGCGATTGCGAAGGTGCTGCTCAAGCCGCTGTCCCAGGGCGGGTGGAACGTCGAGCCCTGGCACACGCGGTCCTCCCAGGTCGCTCGCTGCGCGGGGCTCCACGCCACATACACCAGCAGCGGCCAGCTGATCCGCCGGTAACTGTGGCCACGACCGAGCAACGGGCGAGTCCGGCGCCGGCCGAGGCCGGAGGGGGTGGACGCGGCGAGATGCTTGGACGGCGCACGCCGCTCGTGGTCGTGGTGGCGACCGCGGCGGGGCTGCTCGTCGTCTCCCTGCTGCTCCTGCTGTGGGCGAAGACCCGGCCCGGCTTCGATCCGTACGGATGGCTGGTGTGGGGTCGCCAGACCGTGGCCGGGAACCTCAACACGAACGCCGCCCCCTCGTGGAAGCCGCTGCCGTACCTGTTCACGGCACCGTACGGGCTGTTCGGCCACTACCAGCTGTGGCTGTGGATGGTCACCTCGCTGGCGGTGTCGCTCGCCGGCGCGGTGTTCGCCGGGAGGATCGCCTACCGGCTGACCCCGCACGACTCCGAGCGGCGCTACGGCGCGTACGCCGCGGCGGCGTTCGCAGCCGCAGGCTATTTCGGGATCAGCTCCTACTGGCACTACATGCTGAGCGCGCAGTCGGACCCGATGATCGTCGCGCTGTGCCTGGCCGCGATCGACTGCCATCTGCGCGGGCGCTACCGGTGGGCGTGGGTGCTCGGGGGGCTCGCTGCCCTGGGCCGGCCCGAGGTGTGGCTGTTCCTCGGCGTCTACTCGATCTGGGCATGGCTTCGCGTGCCGTCGATGCGATGGCTGATCGGCGTCGGAATCGTGCTGCTGATCCTGCTGTGGTTCGGGATCCCGGCGCTGACGTCGCGCAGCCCGTTCGTGGCCGCATCCAACGCGCTCGGGTCAGGGCGCCGGCTCCGGAGCGATCGGGTGTTCGGCACGATCGGCCGGTTCCTCGACCTCAACCCGGCGGTGATCGAGCTGACCGCTTTGCTGGCGGTGGCGATCGCGTTGGTCCGGCGGGATCGTGTGACGCTCGCACTGGCGGCGGGGGTGTGCGCGTGGGTGATCGTCGAGGTCGCGTTCTCGCTGCATGGCTGGCCGGGGCTCGGGCGCTACATGTTCGAGCCCGCCGCCGTCCTGATCGCGATCGCCGGCGTGGGGGTCGGCTACCTGCTGGTAGAGCCGCCGCGGATCTCTCGGGTGGCGGCGTGGGGCGGCGTCGCGCTCGTGGCCGTGATCGTGCTCGCGCTGTTGCCGCCGGCGCTGTCGCGGGCGCGGAGCGAGCACCGCGACATCCGCGACCAGCGCGCGCGGACGGCCGAGATCGGCAAGCTGACCGGCGTGATATCCCGGCTCGGCGGTCCGTCCCGACTCAAGCCGTGCGGTGAGCCGCTGACGCGCCTCGAGTACCAGACGATCCTGGCCTGGAACCTGCACGTGAACGTGGCGAAGGTGGGCTACAAGTACGGGCCGGCGGTCGCCAGCCACCGTCCGAGCGTGCTGTTCACGCCGCTGGCCCAGGGCGGGTGGCTGGTGCAGGCGCTACATCAGCGGCTGCCCGGCTGTACTTCGCTCCCTCACTAGCCGCGGTGGTGGCGCCGGCGGGCTTGGGCATGCGCCGCCCGCGCGCCGATTGGCTCTGGCGGAGGCTGCGGCGTTCGAGGCGCGGCGCTCGCGTCCGACACGCTCGGTCCTGCATCCACGGACCGAACAGCGCGGAGCCGCGGATCGGACGAGCAGCCGCAGCTCAGTGGTCTGGGCGGTCGGGGTAGACCTCGTCGATCGTCGTGAGCGCCACGAAAGGGGCGCCGGCCGCCTGCTCGATCGCCTCGGCGCCGCCCGCCAGCCGGTCGCAGATCGCGAGCACGCCGCAGACGCGGTGACCCGCGTCGCGCACCGCCTCGAGCGCGCGGAGCGTCGACCCGCCCGTGGTGACCACGTCCTCGACCAGCATGCAGCGCTCGTCGGCATCGAGCGTGGGACCTTCGATCCGGCGCGAAAGGCCGTGGGCCTTGACCTCCTTGCGCACGAAGAACGCCTTGACGTCGGCGCCGCCGGCGAGCGCGGCGCAGGCGATCGGGTCCGCGCCCATCGTCATCCCGCCTACCGCGGTCGCGTCCCAGACCCGAGCCTGCTCGGCGACGAGCGCGGACAGCGCGTGGAACCCGGCGGGCCGGAGGATCGCGCGTTTGGCGTCCACGAGGTACTCGGCGGTCCGGCCGCTGGTCAGCACGACCTCGCCGATCACAAGGGCGTGGTCGCGGAGCTCGGTGAGCAGACGCTCGCGGGCGGTCGTCTGTGCGTCGAGAGCCATCGTGGAAGCTCATCCTAGTAGTGCTCCCGACCGAAACCGGCAGGGTGATCTCCCGCACTATCAGACTGGCTTCACTCGTGTGCTGCGCACTGGTCGTGATGTCGTTCGCGATGTTCGCGCGCGACCAGATGGCCGGCGCGTCCGAGCATCAGCAGACCGAGCTGGTCGCTGGAGCGAACACGGCTGCGGCGCCGACGGCGATCACGCACAAGCATTCGCAGCCCCGCCGGTTCATCGACGACGCGGCAAACACGCTCACATCACCGTTCTCGGCGGTGGTTAGGTCGAGCAATCCGTGGGTCGACCACGGATTGCCGACGATCCTCGCGCTGATCGCGTACGGGGTCGGACTCGGGTACCTGGCGCGCTTCGCCAGCGTCCGTGTCCACTAGCCATCAGTAGTACGTATCGACCCAGTTGCCGATCGCGAGCCAGTTGTAGATCGAGATCGCGTCCTGGATCGGCACGCGCATGCACCCGTGGCTCGCCGGATAGTCGGGGGCCGGGTCGTAGCCGTGGATCGCGTAGCCGCTGATGAAGAAGTTCGAGAAGTACATCCCGTCGGGCAGGTAACCCGGCACCTTCGAATAGACGCGGAAGTTGCCGAGGATCGTCGGCGTGGATGGCTTGCCCGAGCTGATCGGGTAGATCGCGACGACGTTTGAGCCGTCGGCGAGAGCGAGCAATTGCAGCGACAGGTTGCCTTCGGCGTGCCTCCCGTTCTGGGAGAAGCGAATCGGGAACCTGCCGAATCCGTCGAGCAGGTAGCTGACCGTGCGGCCGTCGAGCGTCTGGTAGGTGCCCCAGTGCAGGAGCCGGTGGTACGCGTCGAGCGCCCACCCGGTGCCCGAGTCGTACACGCCGGTCTGGGGGATGTAGAAATGGAGCGCGGCGAGCCGCTGCTGGATCAGCTGCACGAACAGGCCGGTAGAGCCGAACGAGGCGTTCGGGTCAAGCGCGACGAACGTGCGGCGGGCGAGGAGGCCGCCGAGCGCCACGTTACGGGAGTGCCCGACCTGCACGGTCACCCGACCGGCCTTCGGGCTCGAGAGAGAGGCCGTGAACTGACCGCTGTGTCCGCCCGGCGCCGGCTGGATGCGCAAATGGTCGGTCTTGAACACCTTCCCGTCGACTGACGACTGCACCTGCACCCACTGGCCGGGGACGTATGGCCGCACCACCCCGTGGATGTGCACGGTCCGCCCCGGCACGGTGACGACATGGTGACTGACCAGGAACGCGTCGGGGACGGTCAGGGTCAGCTTGGCGAAGACCGGGCCCGTCGAGGAGACCAGGCCCGTCGACGGCGGGGTGCCGGCGGCCCAAGCGGGCGCGGCGGCCAGAGCAACGATCGCCGCCACGATCGCGGCGGCAGCGGTTACCCGGCCAGCAAGCACCCCCAACATGGTCGAAAGTAAATCATGTGAGGCGGCTCACGGAATCTGCGTCGGATCGCGGCCGGTGGCGGCGAGCCGGCGGAGGTGGTGGCGAGTCGGGGGAGCGGTGGCGGGTCCGCGGCAAACGGCGGGCACCTGAGGGAGCGCGGTGGTGGCGGGTCGCGGGCGTGGGGCGACCTGCACAACATGCCAATCGAGGTCCGCTCCGTCGACCGTGTCACCTCACGCGTGCCCCACATGCGCGGCATGCCACGGTCCCGTGCCGGCGCGGCAAATGACACGTTCTGCATGACCTGGGTGGCGGGCGGCTTGTTGGTGCCGGCCCGCGCGCCGCTCAGGAGCTCCGGGCGAACGATCGGCTCGAGAGCGGCAGGGTCACGGCCGCGATCACCGCGATCGAGCCCGCGATCAGGCCGAGGATCTCGCCCCCGGTCCAGTGCAGCTCGTTGTAGCCGAGTGCGATCGAGTTGTTGACCGAGTGGAGCGCCATGCACGGGTACAAGGAGCGCGTCTTCCATCGCACGATGCAAAGCACAAAGCCGAGGAAGCCCAGCGGAATCAGGTACTGCGCGGCGGCCGAGCCGGTGTGGGCGAGGCCGAACAGGATCCCGGTCTCGATCGCGGCCAGCCACGTTCCGATCTGATGGCCGTGGACCTTGATGTGCCACTTGCGAAGCGCGCCGAAGATGAATCCCCGGAAAAAGAACTCCTCGCAGATCGGCGCGATCACGCAGACGAACAAGGCCGCCCCGACCAGCGCGGCCGTGCTCGTGCTGATCCCGAGGTCCGTCGGCAGCTTGTCGGTGCCGTGCAGCTTCACGATCGACTGGTAGACCGCGGTCACCAACAAATAGCCGGCGCCGGCCGCGAAGAACGCGCCGATGCCGAGCCACACGGAGATCCGGCGATAGCCGAAGTCCGCCGGCCGCGCCCGCGGCCCGGTGTTCAACGCGAAGTACAGCGCGGTGGCCACGAAGCCGAGGTCGAACACCACGTCGCTGATCAGGCTCACCGCGGGCGTGGTATGGGTCGAGCCGGCGGCCGCGCCGATGCCGGCGACCACGACGCTCCCGAGCACGCCCACCACGAGCCCGACGAGGACCGCCGCCGGCGCAGTCCAGATCGGCCACGGGGGTTCGTCGGAGCGATCGTCGCGTCGCGCGGGCGCCGGCGAGGCCGGCGCCGACGCCGGCGTCTGGGTCATCTGCGGCGGAGGGACGCTGGAGGGAGGGCCGCTGGACATGCTCAGATCAGCTTAGGGCCCACCGGGAGCGCGACCCCGGCCAACTCGGCGAGACTTGAGATCGTCCTCACCTCGCGCACCACCGGTCCGGATTGCCGGCGGATGAGCACGGGTTCGATTCCGGCGTTGCGAGCGCCCGCCACGTCGTCGTCGAGGCTGTCGCCGACGTGAACCGTCTCTTCCGGACCGGCGCCCGCGAGGGCCAGCGCCTGCTCGAAGATTGCCGGCGCCGGTTTGCGCGCGCCCGCCTCCGCCGAAGTGAGGATCCCGTCGAGCAACGGTTCGAGGTCGAGCGCCCGCAACACGCCGTGCAGCGACACGTCCCAGTTGCTGACCACCACCAGCCGCTGCCCGCGCGAACGAGCCGCCACGAGCGCCGGCCGGACGTCTGGGAACGTTGTGAACCGGAGCGAGGCGAGCAGCGTTTCGACGAGCGGATTGAGCTCGAGCTCGGCGGCCGGCAGCGCCTGTCGGAGCACGTCGGCACAGCGGCGACGAAGCGCTTGGAGGCCAGATTCGTCGCGCCCCTCGTCGAGGTGGGCGCGGTAGTACGCGATCTCGGCGGCGATCGCTGCCGCCGCCTGTTCCTCGCTGACCTCGAGCCCGAAGCGCTGCGACAGCTCGGCTCTCAGGCGCGGGGCCGGCGGCTCGAGCGCGACGAGCGTGCCGAGCGCGTCGAGGAGGATCGCCGCCGGCTTGGGAGCGGTCGCGTGCATGGCCGCCGAGTCTCGCACCGGAACGCAAGGCCACGTGAAGGAGGCCGTAGTGCAAGCCCGAAAAAGCCTCCCAGCTACACTGGGTTTGCCGCTTCCGGTGCCGAGACAGTCCCTGCGCGCCGGCAACGCGCGGCCCCGTAGCCTTCCACAATGAGACGACGCGATCGACAGCGCCGCCGGAGGAACCACGGACACCCCGTCGGGCGAGTCGTGGTGATGATTGCCGTGCTGTCGGTATCCGCCGTCGCGATCGCGGCGCTGCTCGCGGTCGGGTGGGTGGTTGCGACCGCGGACTCGGCCCCGAACCTGAGCCAGCTGAGCGCCAGGCACGCCAATCCTCCGACCGAGATCTTCGCGGCCGATGGGACACCACTCGGCTACGTACACACCAACACGGTGTTCGAGTACGCAGCCCAGAACCAGATTCCCAAGCGGCTCCGGCAGGCGACGGTGGCGATCGAGGACCGGCGCTTCTACCAGCACGGGGCGCTCGACTACCAGGGAATCGTGCGAGCCGGAGTGAAGGACCTGCTCGGCGACAGCGGCGCGCTGCAAGGTGCTTCCACGCTGACGATGCAGCTCGTCAACAACATGTTCATCCCCGAGAGCTACCGCGCGCATCGCGACCTCAAGTACAAGATCGTTCAGGCCAAGCTGGCCGAGCAGCTCGAGGCCAAGCACTCGAAGTCGTGGATCCTGGACTCCTACCTGAACGCGGTCCCGTACGGCACGTCGAACGGCGAGGAGGCGATCGGCGTCGGCGCGGCCGCGCTGATGTTCTTCAACCGGCCGGTGTCGAAGCTCAACCTGGCGCAGATGTCGCTGCTGGCCGGATTGCCGCAGTCGCCGACTCAGTACGACCCGCTCGTCTACCCAAAGCTCGCCAAGGCACGCCGCAACAACGTCCTGCAGGCGATGGTCAAGTCGGACTACATCACCCAGGGGCTCGCGACCGCAGTCGAGAAGCAGCCGCTCCAGGTCCACCCCAACAACCGCTACATCCAGCGCAGCGAGCCCTACATCTTCGATTACGTCGAGCAGCAGCTTCGCCAGCACTTCGGGGCGAACACCGTCGACAACGGGGGCCTGAAGGTCTACACCACGATCGACCCAAGGGTCGAGCAGGAAGCGATCACCGCGGTCGTCGACCACGAGGGCGGGCCGGTGCTCAACGCGCAGCCCGCGGCCGCGCTGGCCTCGGTCAACCCGGCCAACGGCAACGTCGTCGCGATCGCCTCGTCGGCAACGTACGGCCAGACCAACTTCGACTTCCCGGTCCAGGCCGAGCGGCAAACCGGATCGGCGTTCAAGGTGTTCGCGCTGATGACGCTGATCCATGACTACGACGGCGACCCCAATCAGACGTATTACACGTCGAAGTTCCTACCGGCCGGATGGAACTCGCTCGATCCGACCTGGTCGGTGCACACCGCCGAGGAGACCTACCAGGGCGTCATCAACATCACGAAGGCGACGACCGTTTCCGACAACACGGTGTTCGCCCAGCTCGCGGAGGACCTCGGCTACGGCAAGCTCGACGCGACCGCGCACGCGATGGGCATCACCTCTGAGCTGACCGGGAACCCCTCGGAGGTGATCGGCGGCCTGAGCTACTGCTGCACGATGCTCGAGATGGCCGACGCCTACGCGACGCTGGCGAACGGCGGCACCCACGTCCCGACGACGGTCATCAGCAAGGTCGTGTTCCCAGACGGCAAGGTCGTCAACCTCGGCAATCCGCCGCACAACCGCGTGTTCAGCGACGGCGAGGCGTACGAGGGCACACAGGTCCTGAAGACCGTGATCCAGAGCGGAACCGGAACCGCCGCCAACTACGGGTGTCCGGCCGCCGGCAAGACTGGCACGGCGGAGAACTACGACAACGCCTGGTTCGTCGGCTACTCGCCGAAGCTGTCGACCGCGGTCTGGGTCGGCTATCCGCAGGGCAACATCGAGATGGCGAACGGCTTCGGCGGCACGCTGGCCGCTCCGATCTGGAGGCAGTTCATGCTGGCCGCGTCGCAGGGCTACTGCGGCGACTTCCCGCAGCCGACCGACCCGTTCGCCGGGACGGCGTTCACCGGCCCGCATTCATCGGCCAAGGAGCCGCCGCCGCCCAAGACCCAGCCCGGACAGACCGGACAGGCCCAGTTGAACAACCCGACGCTCTTCGCCCAGCCAACCACGCCGACGCCCACCACGCAGACCGGTGGCGCGACCGTCCCGGGCGGAGGGCTATCGGGCGGTGGCGGCGGAAACGGCGGGGGCCACGGTGGCGGCCACGGCCACCACCACGGCTGAGTCGGCGAGCGGCGCGCAACCGCTCGCCGTGACGGCCGGCCCGTCGGGGCCGGCTAGTTAAGTTAAGTTAGTTAGCTCGGGCGCTGGGTCTCGATCCAGGCCTCGAGCGCCGGACCGCTCTCGACGCTCGCGATCACCGCGTAGCGCACGTGATTGGAGGCGTGGTGCCCGCCGTGCCACAGGTACTCCGAGTCGACCACCGCCTGCTGGTACTTCGGCAGCGCGATCTTGACCTCGCCCCTGCGGTCGAACTCGGTCGGACGGACGACCAGCGCGCTCGAGGCGTCGTCGGTCAGCTCGAGCCACACGCGGACGACCCAGCCCTGATTCTCGGGGTTGCCCTGGTTGTTGTTGTCGAGGTGCAGTCCCCAGCGGCACTCGCGCATCGTGTTGGCCGACATGCGCAGCAGCTGGACCCGGCCGAAGCGGGCGCCGATCGACTCGACCCACTTGACGATCGTCGGGCACTTCTCGGCGTTCGAGGTCCACACGCCGTCGAGGTCGGCCTTGCCGTACTCCCAGAAACCCTTGAGCTCGATCTCACCGGTGGCGGAGGTGATCGGCGCGAAGTACGTGGTCGGATCGCTCGAGTAGGTCGTGTACGTCAGGTCCTCCCACTCCGACGCGGGGACCTCGGGGCCCTTGTACTTGTCGAGCCGCATCCAGCCGCCGGCCTGCTCCAGCACCGGCATCCGGTAGTGCGGCGTCTTTTTCTGCTCGAGCGACGCCTTTCGGACGCCGGTGGCGCGCAGGATCTGCTTCGTGTACTCGTTCTTCATCGCGTCTTTGAGTGCGGACAACGGGGCCTCCAGGAGGAATTGCTTTCTTACGGCAGGCGGCTTGGATCGGCCAGCGGCGAAGGATACCCACTACTCTTACGGTAACCCGGGGGCTCGCTGCGCCCGCCGCGCGCGGGGCGGGCGGGCGCCCAATTCAGAGGATTTCACGCATGCCCAAGGAAGAGAAAGTCGAGCTCGAAGGCGAAGTTGTCGAGGCCCTGCCGAACGCGATGTTCCGCGTCAAGCTCGACAACATGGACCGCGTCGTGCTCGGTCACGTGGCGGGAAAGATGCGCCGTTTCCGGATTCGCATCCTGCCCGGCGACCGAGTCCGGGTCGAGCTCTCGCCGTACGACCTGGATCGTGCGCGCATCGTCTATCGGCATCGCTGACCGGAGAATCCGGCCCCTCCCCGGTCGGGAACAGTGGCCGTCTCGGCCGGATTCCCTTAAGGGAACTCGGCCAGGCGGCTTGGGTCCGGCACCGAGGCGCAGAGCCGAGTTCCCCAACTGCCGATGCGCGAGCTCGAGCTGATCGAGGCGCTCGAGCGCGAGCTGGCCGGCGCCGGGCCGCGCGTGGTGCGCTCGCTCGGCGACGACGCCGCGGTCGTGCGCGCCGGCGGCTACGCCGTGACCTCGGTCGACGCGATGGTCGACGGCGTGCACTTCCGCAGCGACCAGCTCGCGCCCGAGGAGGTCGGGCACCGCGCGCTGGCCGCGGCGGCGTCGGACCTGGCGGCGATGGCCGCCCGCCCCGGCGAGGCGTACCTCGCGCTCGGGATGCCGACCGGATTCGACGCCGATCGAGCGCTGGCGCTCGTCGGCGGCGCCCGCGAGCTGGCCGCGCAGCTCGGGATCACGATCGCCGGCGGCGACGTCACGCGCGCCCCGGCGCTGACCGTGTCGTTCACGGTCGTGGGCTGGGCGGATGATCCCGGGGAGCTCGTGGCGCGCGATGGCGCGCAGCCGGGCGACCGGGTGGCGGTCACGGGCACGCTCGGGGCGGCGGGCGCGGGGCTCGCCGTGCTCGACCGACGTGCCGGCGCCAGCCTCGATCCCGGCGTGGCCGGCGCGCTGCGCGAGCGATACGCACGACCGCTGCCGCGCCTCGAGGCCGGACGTGCGCTGTCCGAGCACGGCGCCCGCGCGATGATCGACTTGTCGGACGGACTGGCCACCGACGCCGGCCATCTCGCCCGTCGCAGCGGCGTCCGGATCGAGCTGTCGCTGTCGTCGCTGCCGGTGGCCGAGGGCGTAGCCGAGGTAGCGCGCGAGCTCGGCGTCGACGCCCGGTCGTTCGCGGCGACCGCCGGCGAGGACTACGAGTTGTGCGCCTGCGTGCCCGCTCGGAGCGCTGAGAAGCTCGAGAAGGCCCGCGGGCCGCGGCGCCTCGAGGGGCTCACGTGGGTCGGCTTAGTCGTCGAGGGGACGCCGGGCGTGGCCTTTACCGACGGCGAGGTCGAGCTGTCCGGATACGAGCACTCTTTCTGAGCCGCCCCGTCGGTTAGGCCGCGCAGTCGGCGGAGCATCGCGTCCGCGACCGCGACCGGGTCGACCTCGTAGTCGCCGTTGGCGATTCGTTCCTTGAGCATTGCCGGGTCCATTCCTCGCACTGTACTCCAGTAGATCGACCGCGAATACGGCGTGCTGCATCGGGTCTGGACCCCAAAGTTCGCTTCGGCTGATCGCCCGTTCCCGCGGCCCCGCGCTCGCCCATAGCGCTCGCGGGCCGATGGTGGCCGGCCGCGAGTGCCGCGGGCCGAGCGTCTCAGCCTCGCTTACTGCGCCGCCGCGACCCGCCCGGCAGGGATGCCGGGCGGAACGGCCCCATGGATGCCGAGCGCAGCGAGGCCCAGAAAACTACGCGCGGCGGGCCGGCCCGAGCGGCTTCACCGACTGCAGCTTCGCGAAGATGATGATCCGCTGGGCGGCGCTGTACAGCGGGTTGCACGCGGACAGCACGAGACGCTCGTAGCCCACGTTGTGGGTGACCCACAGCGCCGTCGGCGGCACGATCCGGTGGAACTGGACCGCGTACGTGAACAGCCCATAGGGCATCTTCAGCGTGATCCTGTCGCCGGGCTTGAGCTCGTCGATGTGGCGGAACGGAGCCAGGTACGTGGTCCGGTGGCCGGCGATCGCGACGGTCTGGCCGAGGCCGGGGAACGCGGTGGCCGGGTAATGCCCGGGTCCCTTCTCGAGGCTGGCCGTGTCGGTCCCCTGGACGACCGTGTAGCTCGCGCCGATCTTCGGTATCGAGATATGGCCGATCGCGTCGCCGGTGGCGACCTGGTGCTGCTCACGCCGGGCGAGGTACCCGATCCGCTGGTCGAGGCTCGGGAGCGCAACGAGGACGTGCTTCTGGATCGGGGTCAAGGGCGCCGTGTTGAAGCTGAGGTACTGCTTGTCGATCGTCGACTGCTGGATCGCGCCGATCACCGCGGTCACCGGCTCCTGCCAGACGAGCGTCACCGCCGCGTCGAGCACGAGCAGCAGGCCCGAGATGATCAGGACCGAGGAGATGTCGCGAACGAGGCGTCTGAGCGGCAGGCCGCCGATCCGCCTGTGCGCGACCGCGGGGGCGCTCAGCACCCTCGTCCTCATCGTCGGATCGCCGACTTGGTCCCGCCGAGCGAGCCCGGACCGGCGTAGCTGATCGGGTTGCGAAGCGTGACCGGCACCTCGGCCGGGCGATGCTGACGGGCGATCCGCACGATCATCAGCGCGAGGCTGACCACGCAGCCGAGGACGATGCTCCATTCGAGCGCGGCCATCACGCTGAAATCACCGCCCGCGAGCATCAACACAGCATTCCAGGCGGCCGCCGCCGGGCCAAGGCCCATCACCATCGCGTAATAGAGAGCGGCGAGCATGCCCGGCACGAGTCCTGCCAGCAACAGCAGGATCGCCCACGGCGCGCGGAGCCGCTGCTCGGGGCCGACGATCCACAACCATGCATGAAGGGCCACGACCATTAACGCCGCCGCGAACGGATTCTCGAGCCAGATCGCGAGCGTCACCACGCACAGGACCAGCATCAACGCCGCGGCCGCGCCGGGGGAGGCGGCGTCGTCCGGGACCTCGGGCCGGCGCCGATGGCGGTCATTGGCCGGGTCGGTGGCGGTGCTTCCCGACCACATCCGGCGCCCGAACCACCAGACAGCGACCGAGGACAGCACGATCAGGCATCCGAGGCCGATCAGGATCGCGACCGCGCGGCCTCCGAGCGTGAGCGCGTCGCCTCCGATCGGGCCAGGCGGCGCGATGTTGATCAACCCGACCAGTCGTAGCCCGACCACCGCCAGCACGGCGAGCGCGAACGGAATGCAGGCCGACAGGACCCACAGCACCCAGCGCCCGACCCGGTGGCCGCGCCGGCGCGCCCGTGCGACGCCATCGACCGTCGCGACGAGGACCGGGGCGATCAGCGCCAGCACGAGCAGGCGGACCGCCCACTCCGGGATCAGCTTCCCCTGCCAGCGCAGGTACGAGGACGGCGCCGGCACCGTTCCTCCCGCCTCGAGCGCGCTGACGGTCTGCAGGACGGCGCGCCCGAACCCGCTGATCTGCCCCTGAGCAGTCTTCTCCTGGGCCGCGGGCACCCGCGACCCGGACGCGGAGAGGAGCACGGCCGGCTCGCCGCTGGCCGCGAACGGCCGTTGCTCGGAGGCCGCCAGCGGGAACGCGAGGTGCAGGAACTGGCCGCCGAGGCTCTCATCGCCGGCGGCGAGGCCGGTCTGCTGCTGGAGCGCCTGCGCGACCGTGTTGCGCAGCAGCGGCGGCGCCACGAGCGTCGAGTCCGACCACGGCACGACGATCGGTGTCCGGACATCGGTGCCGGCCATATCGCCGAGCACGATCACCGCGTCGACGGGCTGCGGCAGGGTCCGCGCGAGCTCGGCCGCGCCGGCGGCGCCAATCGAGGCGCTCGTCGACGCCAGCACGACCGAGCGCTGCTGCGTCTGCGAGGAGAGCAGCTGCGCCAGCTCGAGCAACACCGCGGTCCCGGACATGTCCGCGACCGCGCCCGTGTGGGTCGAGTCGCGGTGGGCGACGATCACGATCGAGCCGGGCGTGAGGCCCGCGAGCGTTCCGGTGACGGTTTCGATCTCGCGCGGGCCATCGACGGTCTGAGCGTTGAACGCGGTGCGCTGGACCTGGAGCCCGGCCTGCTTGAAGGACTGCTGGACGTAATTGGCGATGCTCGTGTCGGCCTCGGAGCCCGGGCGGCGGTCGGGATATTGCTTCGCGAGGCTCGCCATCGTGGCGTAAGCGGTGCCCCCGTTGAACGCGTCAGGCGTGAGCGTCGCGTTCAGCGGGCCCGCCTGGCTGTCGAGCGAGAACGCCACCAGGATCAACGCGACAGCGACCACGATCAGGCCGGTCCTGTAGATCCGCGGGTCCAGCATGCGACCCTTGAGGGTAACCGCCCACCCCCGCGGAGTTCGAGCGCGGACACTCGCGGCCACTACTCTTTTGCTGCAAACAGGAAGGACTCAGTGGCAGATCGCTCGGCGCGCATCCTGCTCGTGGACGATGAGCAGTCGATACAGACGCTGCTCTCTTATCCGTTGCGCAAGGAGGGCTATGACGTCGTGCAGGCAACCGACGGTCGCCAGGCTCTCGACCGGTTCGACGAGCAGACGTTCGACCTCGTAGTGCTGGATCTGATGCTCCCCAAGGTCGATGGGCTCGAGGTGTGTCGGCGCCTGCGCAGCCGCAGCTCGGTGCCGATCATCATCCTCACGGCGAAGTCCGAGGAGATCGACAAGGTGGTGGGGCTCGAGCTCGGGGCCGACGACTACATCACCAAACCGTTCTCGCTGCGCGAGTTCTCGAGCCGGATCAAGGCGGCGCTGCGGCGGGCAGAGATGGTCCGGCCCGCGGAGACGGCTCCCGACGAAGCCCCGCTCGAGACGCGCGAGATGCGGATCGACTTCTCAAAGCGATCAGTTCGCGTGCGGGGAGGTGAAGCGCAGCTGACGTTCGTCGAGTTCGAGATCCTGTCCGCGCTGGCGCGGGCCCCGGGGCGGGTATTCACTCGGGACATGCTGCTTGCGCGCATCTGGGGAGACTCCGCCTACCGCGATCCGCGGACGATCGACGTCCACATCCGGCACCTGCGCGAGAAGCTCGAGCGCGATCCCAAAGAGCCGGAGTACCTGTTCACCGTCCGCGGCGTGGGTTACCGCTTCCGGGACACAGAGGAGTAGCTCGCTCGTGACCACGGGAAGCGGGGCAGTCGGCGATCAGGCCGCACCTCTGGTCGGCGAGCGGGGTCGCGACCGGTCGCGGCGGTTACGACCGCGGACCCGCGTGACGCTGTCGCTCCGCAATCGCCTCGCGCTCGTGTTCGCGGCGATCTCGTTCCTCGCGCTGGCCGCCCTGTACGTATACGTCGCTCCGGGTCTGCAGACGCGCCTGCTCTCGGACCAGCTGTCGGAGCTGGTGACCGACGCCCAGCACCATTCGAGCCCGATCGCCAAGACCGTCGGGAGCAACGACACGCTGGCGGTCGTGCAGACGCACGTGAACGCCGCGGCGCTCGCCACCGGCGACCGCGTGACGCTGCTGCTCGTCAACCACGTTCCGTCTGGCGCGGTGCTGTCCGAGTTGGCCGACTCGAGCCGGCGGTCGGCGACCGCGACGCTGTCGTTCGACGTGGCCAAGCGGGCGGTCGCGGCGTCGCGGATGGTCACCGGCACCGAAGAGACCGGGTCCGGAGCCGTCGCCGAGGCGGCCTACCCGGTCGAGTTCCACGGTCAAGTGGCGGCGGTGATCGTGTACTCGTCGCCGGCCTCGGACATCGTCCGCGCCGTGGCGACCGTCCGCCACCAGATCCTGGTCGCGGGCGGGATCGCGCTGTTGCTCGCGGTCGTCGGCAGCTGGTTGATGGCTCGGGCGCTGGCACAACGCGTGAAACGACTCGAGCTCGCGGCCGAGCAGGTCGCGGCGGGCAACTTCGCGCAGCCGATCCCGGTCGACTCGAGCGACGAGATCGGGCAGCTCGCGGTGGCGTTCAACGAGATGCAGCGCCAGCTGTCGCAGCTCGAGTCCGCCCGCAAGAAGTTCATCGCGACCGCGTCGCACGAGCTCCGCACCCCGATTTTCTCTTTGGGGGGATTCGTGGAGCTGCTCGAGGATCCTGATCTCGATCCGGAGACGCGGGCTCGCTTCCTCGAGCAGGTTCGAGACCAGGTAGAACGGCTCCGCAAGCTCTCGGTTGATCTACTGGATCTGTCCCGTCTGGAATCGGGGTCGCTCGAGCTGCGGCCCGAGCAGGTCGACATCGGGGAGCTGACGCGGTCGGTGTCCGGCGAGTTCGAGCCCGTGCTGGCACAACACGACTCGCACCTCGAGCTGCGGTTGCCCTCCAGGCGGATCGAGGCGACGTGCGATCCGGTCCGGGTGGCCCAGATCATGCGGATCCTGCTCGACAACGCGCTGGCCCACACTCCGTCGGGGACGCGGATCGTGGTGACGGCGCGGCAGGACACGGACTCCGTGCAACTGGCCGTGCGCGACGACGGAGAGGGGATCGATCCGCAGGCGCTGTCGCGGATCTTCGAGCCGTTCTACACGGCCGACGACGCCCAGGGGTCGGGTCTGGGGCTGGCGATCGCAAGCGAGCTCGCCGAGCGGATGGCGGGCGGGCTGTCGGTCGACTCGCGGCCCGGCGAGACCACGTTCACGCTCGAGATTCCGGCGTAGGGCTTCGTGCCTTGCGCTTCGGATCAGCGGGGGCTCGTGCTGGACCTGGCGTTGGGGCTGCGGGACGTCGTTCTGCCGGAACTCGGCTCGCAGGCCGGGCGGGCCGTCGCCGGCGACGGCGCGGGAGGAGACGTAACGTTCGCAGTGGACGCGCTCGCCGAGTCGTTCCTTTCGGAGTTTGTCGCTTCGCGGGCGCCGCGGATGGCCGTGTACTCGGAGGACCGGGGACTGGTGGCGCCGCCGGATGCCAGGCACGTGCTGATCGTCGACCCGATCGACGGGACGCGGCCGGCGATGGCCGGGCTCGAGTCGGCGTGCGTAGCGGTGGCGCTCGCGCCGATCGGGGACGGCGAACCGACGATGGCCGACGTCGAGATCGGGTGCGTGGTCGAGATCAAATCCGGAGACTGGTATCTGGCGGTCAGGGGGGCGGGGGTCGAGTCGACGCGAGGGGTGGAGCTGTCCTCGCTTACGGATGTCGGGCGCATGTTCTGGGGCTACGGGTTCCGCGGGAGGCCGGTGCGCGCCGTCGCCGAGGTGCTGGGCGATCTGATCGATGCCTCGTCGGTGGGTGGCGGGACGTTCGAGCTCGGCTCGCAGGCGTTCGCGATGACGCGGATCGTGACCGGCCAGTTCGATGCCGTGATCGAGGTCGGCTCGCGAATCATCGACGAGGTCCCGGGGATGCGGGAGGAGTTCGAGCGGGTAGGAGGGGGCCAGGTGCTGAACAACTCCCCGTACGACCTCGCGGCGCCGTGGTTGTGCCTGACCGAGGCCGGCGGCATCGTCAGCGACGGCTGGGGCGAGCCGTTGGACCGTTGCCGGCTGCTCGGAGGCGGTCACGAGTTCCAGATGTCGTCGATCTCGGCGTCCAACGCCCGGCTGCACGCGCAGCTGGTGCGGGCGGTGGACTCGGGAGTCGCTCGGTTACAGGCAATGGGTGCGTGACAGTGTGCCGGTGACGGTCGCTCGCTATCGTCCGGCCGTCCGTACTGCCAGAGCGTCGAACGAAATGAGCGCGAGATTGGGATGGTCGGGGATCAAGCGGGGCGGCCACGGCGATCGACGCGGCGCACCAGCGCGACGTAAGCTGATCGACGAGGCGGCATCCGCGACGATGCAGCCGGCCAGATCCAAGCCGCGATCTTGAGAGAGGCGCTCAGCCATGCTGCAACCGGTCGCGGTCCCGAACAAGCACCTGAACGATTACGCGAGCCTCGTCGGACGGTCGCTTGCTGACGAGATTCGCGAGCGCGCCGAGCGACTCAAGGGAAAGCGGGTGCTGCACCTGTCCGCCACCTCGTTCGGGGTGGCGTGTCGGAGATCCTGTACACGCTGGTGCCGCTGATGATCGACGTCGGGCTCGAGGCCGAGTGGCAGGTGATCTACGGCCGCGAGGAGTTCTTCAACGCGACGAAGGTGATGCACAACGCGCTCCAGGGCAACCCGCAGGACCTCAGCGAGGATCAGTGGCGGACCTGGCAGGACTACAACGGCATCAACGCGCGCGAGATGTCGGAGGGATGGGACGTGTGCATCGTGCACGATCCGCAGCCGGCGGCGCTGTTCTCGCTCGTGCCCGCCAAGTCGCGTCGGTGGGTGTGGCGCTGTCACATCGACCTCTCGACGCCCAACCCCGATACTCTGAGTCGCCTGCTTCCGTACCTGGAGCCATATCCGGCCGCGGTGTTTCACATTGCGCAAGTACGTGCCGGCTGACATGGACGGCCGCGCGCACATCGTCCCGCCGGCGATCGATCCGCTGGCGCCGAAGAACATGGCGTTCTCGCCCGAGGACGCCGTATACATCTGCGAGCAGTTCGGGATCGACGTCGACCGGCCGCTGCTGTGCCAGGTGTCACGATTCGATCCGTGGAAGGACCCGCTCGGGGTGATCGACGCGTACCGGATCGTCAAGGCCGACATGCCCGAGGTGCAACTCGCGCTCGCCGGCTCGATGGCCACCGACGACCCCGAGGGGTGGGACTACTTCAACGCGACCGTGTCCCATGCCGACGGCGATCCGGACATTCACATCTTGAACAACTTGAACAACGTCGGCGCGATCGAGGTCAACGCGTTCCAGTCACACTGTGACGTGGTGATTCAGAAGTCCACCCGGGAGGGCTTTGGGCTCACGGTTACCGAAGCGATCTGGAAGGGGCGGCCTCTGATCGGTGGCGACGTCGGCGGGATCCCGTTGCAGGTGTCCGACGGCGAGACGGGCTTCCTCGTCTCGAGCGTCGAGGAGTGCGCACAGAGGTCCTTGGAGATCCTGCAGGACCCCGGGCTCGGCAAGCGGCTCGGACGCGCCGGCAAAGAGGCCGTCCGCCGGCAGTTCCTGATGCCGCGACTGCTGCGCGACTGGCTTGAGCTGTTCGAGCAGCTCGAGGTCTGATTTTCGTGTCCTCTTCTGGTTCTCCTCTGGTGCTGGTGTCAAATAGGGGGCCGGTGACATTCGGACCAGACGGGGAGGTGCGCCGGGGAACCGGCGGCCTGGTCACGGCGCTGATCGGGCTCGCCTCGCATCGCGAGGTGACCTGGATCGCATCGGCGATGACCGAGGAGGACGCGGCCGCCGCCGAGCGGAATGCTCGCAAGCCGTTCACGGTGGAGGCACCGGGCGGGGGCAGGTACCGGGTCAAGCTGGTCGCGTCCGACCCCGACGCCTACGACCGCTTCTACAACATCACCGCGAACCCGATGCTGTGGTTCATCCAGCACTACCTGTGGGACCTCTCGAACGCGCCTGACATCCGCCGCAACGAGACCGAGGCGTTCGAGTTCGGCTACAACGCCGTCAACGAGGACCTGGCGCGCGCCGTGATCGAGGAGATCTCGGGGGTCGAGCGCCCGGTCGTAATGGTCCACGATTACCAGCTGTACACGCTCCCCGGGTTGATACGCAGGGTCCGACCCGACGTGTTCATGACCCATTTCGTGCACATCCCGTGGACGCAGTCGGACTCCTGGCGGGTGCTCCCGACCGTGATCCGCGAGGAGATCTACCACGGGATCCTGTCGAACGACATCATCGGCTTCCACACCCGGTCCTACCGGCGGAACTTCCTACAGTGCTGCGAGGATCTGCTCGGGCTGGAGGTCGATCACGAGCGCGGGGTCGTCCACGTCGACGATCGCGAGGTGTGGATCCGGTCATACCCGCTGCCGATCGATTCGCGAGCGGTGCAGGGAGTGGCTGCTCGCGAGCGGACGCACGAGTTCGAGCGGGAGTTACTCCGCCGGCGCCGTGACCATCTGCTGCTCCGCGTTGACCGGGCCGACCTGTCGAAGAACGTCCTGCGTGGGTTCACCGCGTTCGATCTGTTCCTGGAACAGCACCCCGAGTTCCACGAGCGGGTCACATTCATCGCCCAGCTGATGCCGTCCCGCACCGACGTCCCCGAGTACGCGGAGTATCTCGAGCGGATCGAGGCGGTTGTTGCCGTGGTGAACCACCGACACGGCTCGCCTGACTGGATGCCGATCCAGCTGAAGCTGCGCGACGACCTGGAGGAGGCCGTCGCCGCCTACAAGCACTACGACGTGCTGATGGTGAACGCGATGTTCGATGGCATGAACCTGGTGGCCAAGGAGGGGCCGATGGTCAACGAGCGCGCCGGCGTGTCGATCCTGTCCGAGAACACCGGCGCGCACGAGGAGCTCGGCGAGTACGCGCTGTCGGTCAACCCGTTCGACATCCAGCAGCTCGCCGACACGATCCACGCCGCGCTGACGATGCACGTCGACGAGCGAGAGCAGCGGCTGGCGGGACTGCGGTCGGTCGTGACCGCGCGCAATCCGGGCGACTGGATCGACGAGCAGCTGGCGGACATCAGTCGCAAGGGCCAGGGTTAGCCAGCGCTGCGGCTGCTCGCCCACCCGGCGGCCCCGCGCGCATCCAAGGCGTTACGAAGTCCCGCCCGTATCTGCGCGAGTGCCGCCGCGCGGGCGTCGCAGCCTCCGCTTCAGCGGGATCGCCCGCGGGACGGCGGGAGCGGGTCGGCGGCCGAACGGCGGGCACCTGGGGAGCGCGGTGGCGCCAGGCCTGCCCCGGGGGCGCCCCTTTCCGCTCGGGGGGCAAGATCCGCCCGGGGCGAGTCAGACCCGCCCCGGGGCGCCACCGCCACAACCGAATCCGCCCCCGGGGCGACTCCGCCACCTCCAGATCCGCCCGGGGGGCGACTCCGCCACCTCCAGATCCGCCCGGGGGGCGACCCGCCCGACTGCTTGGGAAGAAACCCTGTCTATTTCGGAGTTTCTTCCCAAGTGGTGGCGGGTGAGGGCGGCGAGCCGGGTCGGCCGTGGATCGTTTTCCCCTCCTCGAGCATTGCCACGTAGTCGCGGATCCGGCGCGCCCTGGTTTCGGGGCGCTTGGCGTCGTGGATGCGGTAGAGGAAGCTGTACCGCTCTGAGCTCTTGAGCGTCGCGAAGAACTCGCTGGCGGCAGGGCTGGCGTCGAGCGCCTCCTGGAAGTCCTCTGGGACCGCCTCCGTGCTCTGTGGCGCGTAGGCGGCCTCCCAGCGACCGTCCTGCTTGGCGACCTCGACCTGCGCGATCCCGGCCGGCCTCATCCGCCCTTGTTCGATCAGCTCGCTAGCTTTGCGGCGATTGACCTGCGACCACTTGCTCCGCGGCCCTCGCGGACCGAAGCGTTGAAGCCAGAACGAGTCGTCGTGGGCCCCCTTCTGCCCGTCGATCCAGCCGCATCGAATCGCCTCCTCGAGCGCCTCCGGATAGGTGACGGTGGTCGCGCTCGAGCCCTTCTTCGCGATCTTCAGCCACACCCCGCCGGAGGACTCATGGTGGTCCTCAAGCCACCGCTCCCAGGCGCTCCGGTCGGGGAACTCGACGATCGGGAGGTCCTTGACGGGCACGGTCGTCGCAACGCTACCCGAGCGCCGCTGGACTGCCGATCGCCGATCAGCCGCTATAGTCGACCGTCGCCTCCCGGCAGGCAATTTACGCATGGCAGCACAAGCTCCCCTATACGACCTGATGCTGCTGCTCTCCCCGGCCGCACCCGAAGAGCAGCGCGCGAAGATCCTCGCCGATGTCGAGTCGGCGATCACCAAGGTCGACGGGTCGATCGAGCGCAAGGACGACTGGGGACAGCGTCCGCTTGCCTACCGGATCGAGCACCAGCCGGATGCCGACTATCACCTGCTGCAGTTCAAGGCGCCGCCGTCGCTGATCGAGACGCTCTCGCACGATCTCCGGATCACCGACGGCGTCGTCCGCTTCCGGGTGATCAAGAACCTCCCGGGGACGCCCGCGGCACCTGATTCGCCGCCGCCTGTGGTGGCAACGGCTGCTCCGGCCGCCTCCGGCGGCGAGTCGGAAACCGTCGCCTAGGACCTAGTCCGTGCGGCTGGCGCCACGTGGCGCCCCGCCGCCCGGCGTAGCCCATCCTGGTGGTCCTCTTTTCAACAGAATTGCGACCGTCTGAGACGGACCAACCGCGCCTCTGCAACTTGTCCGTCCATTTTCCGGGGAGCATCGACGTTGCCGTCTGGAGCACGCTTAGACTCGGCCACAGGCTTTCAAACGCGCTCTGGAAAGGAGCTTCGAGCATGAACATCAACCGAGTCGTATTGACGGGGAACCTCACGAAGGACCCGGACGTCCGGTCGAATCCCACCACGGGACTGTCGGTCTGCAAGCTCAGGCTCGCGGTGAACACGCGCCGCCGGAACAACGCCACCGGCGACTGGGAGGACAAGCCCAACTTCTTCAACATCACCGTGTTCGGCCGCCAGGCCGAGAGCTGCGGGCAGTTCCTCCACAAGGGGCGCCCGGTGGCGATCGACGGCCGCCTCGAGTGGAGCGAGTACGAGGTGGAGGGACAGAAGCGCCAGTCCGTCGATATCATCGCTGAGAACGTTCAGTTCCTCGGAGGCCGCGACGACGCTGGCAACGGGAACGGGAATGGCTATTCCAGCGGCATCCGCGCCGCGGACAGCGACATCCCGGCCGACACCAGTGATTTCGACGCCGCCCCCGTGGCTGCGGGAGTGTCCGACGACGACATCCCGTTCTAGGAATCGACAGAGGCTGATACAGAAACCGAGCAGGTGATCAAGAGTGGCGAAGCAACGTAGACGGCCGGTCCGCCGGCGCGACAGGAAGGGTGCTCAGACCTCGTCGCGCCGTAAGCCTTGTCCGTACTGCCGCGACAAGGTCGACCAGGTCGACTACAAGAACATCTCGATGCTGCGCCGCTTCATCTCCGAGCGCGGCAAGATCCGTTCACGACGGATCACCGGCGCGTGCCGCCGCCATCAGAGCCAGGTGGCGCGCGCCGTCAAGCGAGCGCGCGAGCTGGCGCTGCTGCCGTACGTGTCCGAGGGCGCGGGTGGCAGCGAGCGCGGCGATCGCGGTCGCGACCGCGATCGCGATCGCGACCGCTAGGAGGTACGCGACATGCCCCAGGCGATCCTGCTCCAGGACGTGGACACGCTCGGCGAGCGGGGCGCGGTGGTCGACGTATCCGCCGGCTACCTGCGCAATTACCTGCTTCCGCGCAAGCTCGCCGAACCGGCGACGAACGCCTCGATCCAGGCCGCGAAGCGGCGCCGGGACGAGGCCGAGCGCGCCGTGCAGGAGGCCGAGGACCGCGCCCGCGACAACGCTGCGACGCTGGGCCGCACGGTGCTCACGATCCCCCAGCAGGCGGGCGACGATGGCCGGCTGTTCGGCTCGGTCACCACGCAGGACATCGCCGATGCGATCCGGGATGCACGCGGGATCAAGATCGACCGCCGCAAGATCCATCTCGAGGATCCGATTCGCCACACGGGGACGTACATGGTCGTCGTCGAGGTCACCGACGAGGTGACGGCGACGGTCAAGACGATGGTGGTGCCGGCCTAACGGCTGTCGTCGGCGCGGTCGGGCGCCGGTCCTTCTGAATCGTTCGCTGGTTGCGGGATCAGCCACCGCGGTGCTGTCCTGGCCGAACTTAGACTCGGATTGCCATGAGCGCCGTCCAGACCATCGCCGTCCCGCCGCACAATCTCGAAGCGGAGAAGTCCGTGCTCGGCGCCGTCCTGCTCGACGAACGGCACCTGCACGCGCTGCTCGTCGAGCAGCATCTGCGGCCCGACCACTTCTACCGGGAGCAGCACGGCGCGGTGTTCGCGGCGATGATGGCGCTGTACGAGAGCGACCGGAAGATCGACCATCTGACGGTCGCGGAGACGCTCCGCCAGCACGGCAAGCTCGAGGAGATCGGCGGGCCGGCAGCGATCGACGAGCTCGCCGGCTGGGTGCCGGCCGCGGGTCATGCCCGCGAGTACGGACAGATCGTGCGCGACAACGCCCAGCTGCGGGCGCTGCTCACCACGTCGTACGAGATCCAGGCGAGCGTGCTCTCGCGCGAGGCCGCGCCGCGCGACCTGGTCGAGCGGGCCGAGCGCTCGGTGCTTGAGGTCGCCCACGATGACCGCCAGAAGAAGTTCCGCCCGATCGCCGAGATCCTCGACCAGGAGACTGACAAGCTCCACCGCTTGTCGACGGCGAAGACGGCGCTAACCGGCACGCCGTCCGGATTCAAGGACCTCGACGAGCTGACGGGCGGCTTTCAGCCGGGCAACCTGATCATCATCGCCGCGCGGCCGTCGATGGGCAAGTCGGCGCTCGTGGCGAACATCGCCGAGAACGCCGTGCTCGGAAGCGGACACCCGTCGCACCGGCCGAGCCCCGTTGCCCTGTTCTCGCTCGAGATGTCGGAGTCCGAGCTCGCGCAGCGGTTCGTCGCCTCACAGGCGCGGATTCGCGGCGAGGAGCTTCGCAAGGGCCGTGTGGCCGAGAACCGCTGGCCGAAGATCCTCGATGCCTGCCAACGGCTGTCGGGCGCGCCGCTGTGGATCGACGACTCGAGCGACACCGGAGTGCTCGAGGTGCGGGCCAAGGCCCGCCGCCTGCACCACCAGCTCGAGGAGGGCCTCGGCCTGATCATCATCGACTACCTCCAGCTGATGCGACACGAGGGCCGGGTCGAGAGTCGCGTCGAGCAGGTGGGGCAGATCTCGCGTGGTCTCAAGTCGCTCGCCCGCGAACTGAATGTCCCGGTGATCGCGCTGTCGCAGCTGAGCCGCGCGGTCGAGCAGCGCGGTGGCGAGAAGCGGCCGATCCTGTCCGACCTTCGCGAAAGCGGTCAGATCGAGCAGGACGCGGACCTCGTGATGTTCATTTACCGCGAGGAGTACTACGACAAGGACTCCGAGCGACCCGGAGAGGCGGACATCATCATCGCCAAGCACCGAAACGGGCCGGTCGGCGATGTCGTGCTGACGTTCCAGAAGGAGTACCCGAAGTTCATGAACTACGCCGGCGAGCGGTTCGCGGCGTGACCGGGGGCGGGGGCGGCGTGGCGTGGTTAGGAGCTCGTTCCGGGGCGACGCGCGGCACGAGCAGATTGAGGGCTCAATTCGGGGCGACGTCGGCGTGAGTGGATGCGTGTTCGACGTCTGCGATGGCAGCGGGCTCGTCTACGACGAGGCGACGAACACCGCCTACGACTGTCAGTGCCGCCGGCAGATCATCGCGCTGCGCAAGGCCCGGAGCCTGTCGGCAGTCATTCCCCGGCGTTACCACGACGTGGCGTTCGAGCGGTATCCGGTCACCGAGATCGACCGCGTGGTGGTCGCGGCCACCCGGCGATTCGCGGACTCGATCGACGAGCGACTCGACGCCGGCCGGGGCCTGTGGTTCATGGGCCCGGTGGGGACCGGGAAGACAACGCTGGCGATGCTGGTCTCGAAGGCGGCGCTGAAGGCGGGTCGCTCGGTGGCGATCTACTCGCTGCCTCGCCTGCTCAACGAGATCCGCGACACGCACCGGGCCGAGCGGTCACACGTCGACCTGCTCGACCGCCTGACCGCGGTTGATCTCCTGCACGTGGACGACGTCGGGGCTGAGCGGACGACGGATTGGGTGCTCGAGGAGCTGTACTCGATCGTCAACGCGCGCTACGAGGATCAGCGGTCGATGGTGATCACGACAAACATCGGCGACCGCGAGGCGCTTTGCGAGCAGATCTCTGAGCGAACCGTCTCGCGCCTCACCGAGATGTGCGACGAGCTACCGCTGGTCGGCCACGACCGGCGGATGGACTTTCGCCCGGCGTGATCGCCGGCGCTTCACTCGTCCAGCCGGCGCTCTGACTCTTCGCGCTCCTCGAGCTTCTCGCGCAGGTAACGCGCCTTGTCGGCTCGGCGCTCGTGCTGCGCGACCTCGTCCTCGTCGGCCGCCGATCTAGCCGCCTCGCGCTCGGTCGCCTCGCGGTCGGCCTGGACGATCTTGAGCTCCTCAGTCTTGTGCTGCTCGTCTGCCATGCCTAGAACGTAGCGCCGGCGCAGTCAGTCCACCAGGGCCGGGTGGGGCTGCCCACCCATGCGACGATGGGTGCGTGAGCGAGTTGTCCCCGATCGGACTCGACCACGTCCAGGTTGCCGCGCCGCCTGGCAGCGAGGACGATGCCAGGCGGTTCTACGGCGAGCTGCTGGGCATGACTGAGACGCCCAAGCCCGAGGCGCTCCGCGCGCGCGGTGGCGTCTGGTTTGCGTGCGGCCGCCACCAGCTCCACGTCGGGATCGCCGAGCCGTTCGCGCCGGCGACCAAGGCGCACCCGGCGCTGCTGGTTCGCCCCGACGAGCTCGATCGCCTCGCGCAGCGGCTCGCGGCCGCGGGGTGCGAGGTGAAATGGGACGAGGCGATCCCGGGCACGCGGCGGTTCTACACAGCGGACCCGTGGGGCAATCGGATCGAACTCGTCGAGGCTGGCCAGGACTGAGGTCGTCGGGGCTGGCCAGGACTGGGGTCGTCGGGGCTGGCCAGGACTGGGGTCGTCGGGGCTGGCCAGGACTGGGGTCGTCGAGGCCGGCAGGACTAGGCCCGCCGACGCGGTGGCGCTCAATTGCCGGCGCGTGAGCGGGCCGCCAAGAGGTGAATGTGAGAGCGGCCGTGGTGCGCCCGGGTGGGTGCGTCAAAACCCCACACTCGAAGGGCCTCGACCGCCGAGATCACCGAAACGACCCATATGCGTGCCCAGATCCACATTCGCCGCCGCCGAGAGTGCCGAGTGCGCACGTATGACCCAACGACACCAACGATGTCGCATCCACCGGTTCCCCGTGTCGCCCGCCTCGCAACCACGCTGATGGAAGAACCAGGACACATCACGGCGACACGGTTGGGCGCGCGGTCGCGCGGGATGCGGCGCGGTCGCGCGGGATGCGGCGCGGTCGCGCGGGATGCGGCGCGGTCGCGCGGGATGCGGCGCGGTCGGGCGGAATGCGGCGCGCGTCAGATCTGCGGTCCGGGGCGGGGCGGCAGCGGCGAGGGATCGGGCGTCGGCGCCGGTGGCGAGGGATCCGGAGTGGGCGCCGGCGAGGGGTCGGGTCCGGGCGACGGTGGCGAAGGGTCGGGAGGTCCCGGGGTGGGCCCCGGCCCCGGAATGCCCGCAGTCAGGCTGTCCGCGCCATGCCCGGGGACGAGCCGGACAGAGCTGTCCGCGCCATGCCCGGGGACGAGCCGGACAGGGCCGTCCCCGGCCCGGCAGCCCCGATCAGAACCGCCCCTGCGCGGCTACCGCCCATGCCGTGCGTACACTCCTTCGCCGATGCCCGGAATCGTATTGGTCGGCGCCCAGTGGGGCGACGAAGGCAAGGGAAAGGTGACCGACCTGCTCGCTGAGCAGGCGGATGCAGTCGTGCGATTCCAGGGCGGGAACAACGCCGGCCACACGATCGTTCGCGGCCGGCAGACGTTCAAGCTGCACCTGATCCCGTCGGGCATCCTCCACAAGAACACGCTGTGCGTGATCGGGAACGGCGTGGTGATCGATCCGCGGGTTCTGACCGACGAGCTCGACGAGCTCCGCCGGCGGCGGGTCGACACCCGATCGCTGCGGATCTCGGCCAACGCCCACCTGATCATGCCCTACCACATGATGCTCGACCACGCCGGCGAGGCGAAGCTCGGGAAGCTGCAGATCGGGACCACCAGGCGGGGCATCGGCCCGTGCTATGCCGACAAGGCGGCGCGGCTCGGGATCCGGGTGCAGGACCTGCTCGACGAAAAGATCCTCAAGAAGAAGATCGTCGCCGCGCTCGAGCCCAAGCGGCTGTCGCTGCGCCCGTTCGCGAAGGATCCGCGGCTCGATCTGCAGACGATCACCGAGGAGTACCTGACCTACGGGCACCGGATGGCGAACTACATCGCGGACACGGTGCGGCTCGTGCACGAGCAGCTCGACGCAGGTCATACGGTGGTGTTCGAGGGCGCACAGGGCGCGCTGCTCGACATCGACCACGGGACCTATCCGTTCGTCACCTCGTCCAATCCGGTGGCGGGAGCTGCATGCGTCGGCGCCGGCGTCGGGCCCAAGGACATCGATGAGGTGTGGGGAGTGATGAAGGCGTACGGGACTCGAGTCGGGGCGGGACCGTTCCCGACCGAGCTCGACGGCGACATCGCCGACGACATCCGCGAGCGCGGCGGTGAGTACGGGACGACCACCGGTCGGGCGCGGCGGGTGGGATGGCTCGACCTGGTCGCGCTGCGGTACGCCTGCCAGATCAACTCGCTGACCGCGCTGGCGGTGATGAAGCTCGACGTGCTGTCGGGATTCGAGCGCCTGTGCGTGTGCACCCGGTACCGCGGCCCGGAGGGCGCGGAGTTCGACAACTTCCCGTACCACCAGACGATGCTCCACCACGTGACCGGAGAGTACGTCGAGTTGCCCGGGTGGAGCGAGGACCTGACCGACTGCCGCGACGAGTCGGATCTGCCGCCCGCGGCTCGCGACTACCTGCAGTTCATGTCGGAATTCGTCGGCGTGCCGATCGCGCTGATCGGGGTCGGCCCCGGCCGCGACCAGGTCATTTGGACGGAGGCCGGCGCCGGGATGGCGGGCTCCGGGAACGCCGCCTCGGCGGCTGCCTGAGCCGGGCGGACCGCAACCTCCGCAGGCAGCCCAGCGCTAAGCCGGCCGGGACGGGTGGCCCTCGCCGGGCCACGGCGCGAGCACCAGCACGATGCGGGCGTCGCTGACCGCCTCGATCGTGCGGCGTTCGTTCGGCTCGAAGTGCGAGAGCAGTCCGGCGCCGCCCGAGACCGAGCCACCGTCATACGAGATCGTCACCTCGCCCGCGACGACGATCATGTACGTGCGCTCGTGTACCTGATGAGACTGCAGCTGCTCGCCGGCGGGCAGCTGGATCGCGATCGCGCGGGTCTCGGCGTCGGAGCGCAGCACCTGCGGATGGTGAGCCTCGATCTCTAATGAGCTGACGTCCCAGGTCTCCATCCGTCTCCTCTCTGGTGTGGTTGATGGCCCCGCGCTCAGGACCCGGTGCGGCTGTCCTTCAGCCGCAACGCGTCGAGCGAACGCTGAAGCTCCTCCAGCACGCGGACGACGCGCAAGCCGCTGGCGCCGTCCGAGCGTGGCCGGCGGCCGTCGCGCACGCTCTCCACGAAGTGCTCGCACTCGATCCGCAGAGGCTCGACGTTCGGGATCTGGGGCGAGACGATCCCTCCCGTCCTGGTGATGTACTCGCCGTAGCCGCGCGAGACCTGGTCGAACCCTTTGTCGAAGATGCTCAGCTTCCCCTCGAGCGCCATGTCGTCGAACGTCGCCATCCTACGCGAGCCGACGACCGTGAATCGCCGCTCCTTGTGGGGGTCGAGCCACGACAGGTGCAGGTGCGCCGAGAGACCGGACGGAAACCGCAGGAAGCAGAACACGACGTCCTCGACTCGCTCCTGCACGTAGGACTCCCCGTGCGCCACCGCCTCCGACGGCTCCTCGTCGGCCAGGTACAGCACGACCGACACGTCGTGAGCGCCGAGGCTCCAGAGTGCGTTCTCGTCGGCGCGGAGCTTCCCGAGGTTCAGCCGGTTGCCGTAGATGTAATAGATCCGGTCGCCGAGCTCGCCGGACTGCGTCAGCTGCTTGAGCATCTGCACCCCCGGGTGGTACTCGAGCAGGTGACCCACCATCAGCACCCGGCGGCACTCGTCCGCGGTGGCGACCACGCGCTCGGCGTCCGCGACCGACTGGGCCATCGGCTTCTCGACGAAGCAGTGCTTGCCCGCCTCGAGCACGCGCACGGCGAGGTCGGCGTGGGTCGCAACCGGAGTTGCGAGCGCGACCGCGTCCACGCTGTCGTCGGCGAGCACCTCGGCGATGTCGCCCGCGACGCGCGCCCGCGGGAACCGCGCGGCCACCTGCTCGCGCGCGTCGGCCGAGGGATCGCAACACCACGCCAGCTCACAGCCGGCGATCGCGTCGAAGTTGCGGGCCAGGTTTGGACCCCAGTAACCAAGCCCGACGACGGCGATTCGGAGCGAGCCCTCGTTCACCGCGACCGGCGCCTCATCTGAGCAGCAGTGTAAGAGCGGACACGACGCGTTCGCCCGCCCGACCATCGCCGTACAGGGGCGGCCGGTCAGCGGGCGGCTCACGCTCGAGCGCCGCCACGGCGGCGTCGGCGTCGAGATCGACGAGCGTGTTCCAGCCGTGATCGACGGTCTCGGCCCACTCGGTGCGGGCGCGCAACGTGATGCACGGTACCCCCGCGAGGTAGGCCTCCTTCTGGAGTCCGCCGGAGTCGGTCAGCAAGGCGCACGCGTGGCACAACAGCGCGGTCAGCTCGATGTAGCCGAGCGGCGGAGTCAGCACGACACGTTCGGACCGCTCGAGCTCGTCGAGCAGGCCCGCCGTAACCAGACGGCTCCGAGTGCGGGGGTGGAGCGCGAACACGACCGTCAGCGGCAGCTGCAGCAGCAGGTCCACGAGCATCGCCAGCCGCCCCGGATCGTCGACGTTCCCGGCCCGGTGCGCCGTCGCGAGCACGTACTCGCCGGAAGCCAGCCCCCGCGCCGCCAAGAGATCGATCCGCTCGCGTGCGCGCGGCTGCGTCGCCAGCGCGACGTCGACCATCACGTCGCCGACGAGCTCGACCGCTCCGCCCACGCCCTCGCGGCGCAGGTTCTCGACCGCGAGCTCGGAGGGACACAGCAACAGAGAACTCGCGTGGTCGGTCAGCACGCGGTTGAGCTCCTCGGGCATCGAGCGGTCGAACGAGCGCATCCCGGCCTCGACGTGCGCGACCGGGACGTCCGCCTGGGCGCCGGCGAGCGCCCCCGCCAGTGTCGAGTTCGTGTCGCCGTAGACCAGCACGGCATCGGGCGCCTCCTCGACGACCACGGGCTCGAGCGCGCCCAGCATCCGCGCGGTCTGGGAGGTGTTCGACCCGAGCGCGATCCCGAGCTCGCGGTCCGGCGGCGGCAGCCCCAGCTCCGCGAAGAACACCGCCGACAGCTCGTCGTCGAAATGCTGGCCGGTGTGGATCAGCAGCTCCTGGTGGCGCTCGCGGAGGCGTGGCGAGACCGCCGCCGCCTTGATGAACTGGGGGCGGTTCCCGATCACCGTCAGGATCTTCATCGAGTGTCGGCGCTCAGCTGCTCGGTCTCGGCCTCGAGCTGCTCGCGGACGAGCGCCTCGACGACCTCGGCCGTCCGCGCCGTGACCGGGCCCGGCGCGTCGAACGTCCGGTCGTCGATCGCGGAGATCGCCTGCGCTTCGCGCGTGGTGGAGGCGAGGAACGCTTCATCGGCTCGGAGCAACTCGTCGAGGGTGCACGACCGCTCGGACGCGCCGGTGGCGTCGATCACGATCGCCCGGGTGATCGAGGCGAGGATGTGCTCGTCGAGCGGCGGCGTCAGCAACTCGCCGTCCTTGATCCAGAAGATCGAGCTCGTCGGCGCCTCGAGGACGCGGCCGTGCGGTGTGACGAGCAGCGCTTCGTCGAACCCGCGCTCGCGCGCCAGCCGGCCGGCCAGCATGTTCGCCCCGTAGGACAGCGACTTGATGCCGTCGAGGATCCGAGACGGGGAGTACGTCACCGACCCCAGCCGGACGATCTCGGGGTTCGCCGGCATCGGCTCGGTCAAGAGCAGCCGCCGACCCCCACGTGTGACGACGATCCGCAGCAATTCATGTTCGTGGTCGGTGCCGGCCTGAGCGAGCAGACGCCAGGCGTCCGCCCGGATCGCCTCGAGATCCAGCGGGAGCCGCAGATTCGTCGCCGAGCGCTCGAGCCGGGCCAGATGGCGGTCGAACGCAAACGGCCGGCCGTCGTAGAGCCGGATCACCTCGAACACGCCGTCACCGCGGATCAGACCCTCATCGGTCGCGGGGATAGTCGCCTCGGAGGCGAGCATCACCGCGCCGTCAAGGGAGGCGAGTGAGCCGGGGGAGCTAGCCATCGCCGTGGCCGTCCCGTGACCAGACTTCCGCCAAGCGTACGACGACCGCGGCGGCGGCCGCCATGTCCTGCACGGAGGCCCACTCGCGCACCGAGTGGTACTCGTGCCCTCCGGTGAAGATGTTCGGGGTGGGCAGCCCCATCTCGCTGAGCTTGGAGCCGTCCGTCCCGCCTCGGATTGGCCTACGGATCGGTTCGATCCCCTCGGCCCGGATCGCAGCTTCCGCGGCATCGGTCACGTCCGGCACCGCACTCAAAACCCGCTGCATGTTGTGGTACTGGTCGCGCACATTGAGCTCGAGGCGCGCACGCGGGTCGGCTGCCGTCACCTGCTTGGCGGTCCGCTCGAGCAGGGCGACATGGCTCTTCAGCTGGTCGTCGTCGAAGTCGCGCAGGATGAACCTGACCTCGGCCTTCCCGGCGGTTCCCGTCATCTCGTGAGGGTGGATGAACCCCTCACGATCCGCCGTCGTCTCCGGCGTCAGCGTCGCGGACGGAAGCGCCGCCACGATCTGCGCCGCGAGCCGCAACGCATTGACGAGCTTGCCGGTCGCCTGACCCGGGTGCACCTCGACGCCGCGGACGGTGAGGATCGCCGAGGCCGCGCTGAAGGTCTCATCCTGGAGCTCGCCGATCTCGGAGCCGTCGAGCGTATAGGCGCACCGGGCGCCGAAGCGCTCGACGTCGAACAGCGTCGCGCCCTCGCCGATCTCCTCGTCGGGCGTGAACGCCACGCGGAGCGTCGGCCGTGGCAGCTCGGGGTGCGCCGCCAGGTGCGCCACGCCGGCCATGATCTCCGCCACGCCGGCCTTGTCGTCGGCGCCGAGCAGCGTGTCGCCGCTGCCCGTGACGATGTCGTGCCCGAGCTTGTCCGCGAGCTCCGGCATCGCCACCGGGTCGAGCACGGTGCCCTCGCGCGGGAGCTCGATCACACCTCCGTCGTAGGAGCGGTGGACGATCGGCTCGACGCCGTGGCCGGGCGCGTCCGGACTGGTGTCCATGTGCGCGATCAGGCCGATGACGTTCGCCTCACCGCCGCCGCCCGAGCCGTTGGCCGGGAGCGTGCCCCGCACGTAACCGTTCTCGTCGAGATGGACGTCTTCCAGGCCGGCTTCCTCGAGCTCCGCAACCAGCACGCGGCCAAGCTCCAGCTGGCCCGGCGTGCTCGGTGAGGATTCGCGGTCACGACGCGACTGTGTGTCGATCCGCACATACCGCAGGAACCGTGCGAGAACGTCTGGCGCGAGCGACTCGGCCAGCGCGGAGGTGTAGGAAGCCGGCATTGCGGTGAGTATCGCAACGTGTGGGTGGAGAGGGCCGCTTCCCACGGACACGAGGAGACGAAATACCGATGGCGACCCAGACCCCAGTCCAACGTCAGGCCGCGGCCAAGCGGCCGACGACGACCCGAAAGCGGAACGCCGCCAAGCGGAGCGCAGCCGCTGCGAAGTCCCCGGCGCGGCGCCAGAGCACTCGACGGGGGACGCCGGACGGTTGCCCGCCGAGCCGGTTGACCTGACGGCCGGTCACCGACCGCCCGAATGCCCAGATGCCGGAGTCTCGAGATGAACCGAGTTCGTAGTCCGACCTTCTCGTCCGAGAGGGGTGTTCTGTGCTAAAAGAGCACAGTCTGCGAAAGGACGTTCCAGGTGCCGGGGACCCCGGCTGGCGGGCCAGTGTCCGCAGCTGATTCGCAAGAACTTTTCGAGCGTTGGCGCCGGAGGCAAGATCGCGACGCGCGCGACGAGCTGATCGCTCGGTTCCTCCCCCTGGCACGCAAGCTGGCCCGGCGCTACGCGCAATCGAGCGAGCCGTACGACGATCTCGTGCAGGTGGCCAGCTTGGGCCTGGTCAAAGCCGTCGAGCGGTTCGATCCAGATCGGGGCTTTGCCTTCACTTCGTTTGCCGTGCCGACGATCGTCGGGGAACTGAAGCGCTACTTCCGCGACACGGGCTGGGCGATCCACGTGGACCGAGGGGCGCAGGAGCGGGCGCGCAGGATCAACGAAGCACAGCAGGTGATCAGCGCGCGGACGGGGCGTCCGCCACGCGTCGACGAGCTCGCGCAGTACTTGGAGCTGAGCGAGGAAGAGGTGCTCGACGGCCTCCAGGTGGCCGAGGCCTACGGCACGGTGTCGCTCGACGCACCGCTCGCCGGCGAGGAGGACGCGACCAGGATCGACGCCATCGGCGACGAGGATCAGCGCCTGGGTCTGGTCGATGACCAGACGACGATCTTCGCCGCCGCCAAGCACCTACCCCAGCGCGAGCGCGAGATCCTGTTCCTGCGATTCGGTGAGGATCTCACCCAATCGGAGATCGCCGAACGCGTCGGCGTCTCGCAGATGCAGGTCTCGCGGCTCCTGCGCAGATCGCTGCAACGCCTGCGCCAGCTGACCGGCGACACTCACCCGCGTCCATAGCAAACGTCGGGAACGCCCAGGCGGGCGAACGCTGGGAACGACCAGGCGGGGGCCGGCGGGGCGGCGGCTGGCCGCCCCGCCCACCCCCTAACTCACCAGCGATACCACCTCCGGCGGCCGACGCCCGATTCCACACCTCCAATCAGGAACCCGATCACCCACAAGACCAACGCGATGATCAGAACGATCCACAGGATGTGGGCAGCGAAGCCAAGCCCGCCAAAGATGGCGAGGATCAGCAGTAGCGCGATTAGTGCGACCATTCCACTCCTCCTCTTGGTGCGCCGAAACGTCCTCTTCGTGGCTACCCCGTATGAAGGGGCGTGACGCAGGCGCACCCAGCATCCGCCCGCCAAGATCAGTAGGCTCGCGCCCCGTGCAGAGTCACTTCCGGCTAGAGGTCCGCAACCAAGGACGGGCGACGGTCATCGCTGTGAGCGGAGAGCTCGACTTGGCGTCGAGTCCCGCCCTGCAAGAGGAGCTCGATCGCGTTGCCGCGTCGGATTCTCAGCTGCTGATCATCGATCTGAGAGAGCTCGACTTCATGGACTCGACGGGCCTCAGCGTCCTGGTCCGTGCCCACCAACGAGCCGAGGAGCAGGGCCGGCAGCTGGCGATGGTCAAGGGCCCCCAGCAGGTTCAGCGGCTGCTTAGCCTGACCGGCGTCGGCGACAGGCTGACGCTGGTCGACACCCCGGAGGAGCTGCTCACCGAAGAGTGAGCGGTCAGGCCGGCGAGGGTCGTCGACGGTCGATCATCACGACGTACAGGATCTCGGCCCCGTCCTCGTGTCGGACCTCGAGCTCGTCGCTGAGCTTGGCCAGCGCGGACGCGGCGCTGTAGTCGGGCGCCTCCTCCGAGAGCTGGCCGCCACTACCGTCTATGAAGGGTCCGATCGTCAGCTCGAGTCGCTGTGCGTCGGTCGAGATCGCGAACGAGAGCCTGGGCCCCTTGGCGGCCCGCCCTGCATGCGCCGCGATCGCGTCGGTGACCAGATATACGTCGGAGAAGCGGTCGAGCGAAAACCGCGCCCGGGCCGCCAGCGCTCGCGCCACACGGCCGAGCACGCCGGCGAGGAGACTGATCGGGGACAGCGAGACGACCGCATCTCCGGACAGCCACGACCCGGCATGGTCGTCGGGACCGGCCTGGCTCGGGAGGTGGAACAACGGCTTGCCGTCTCGCTGCCCGGCGAACGACATCCTCACCTCCGTGCCGCCCTCGGGCATCGCGCGAAACTCGGCCTGCTCGGCGAGCGCGCGGATCACCGACAGCCCGACGCCGCGGATCGTCTCGTCGGCGGGGGCGAGCGGCGGCAGGCCTGATCCCTGGTCCTCGACGACGACCTCGATCGCCTCCGGATCGATGTACATACGAACGCCAAGCGGACCCGCCTCGCCGTCGTAGGCGTGCATGACGACGTTGTTGCAGGCCTCGCTCACCGCGGTCTTGAGGTCGTCGAGTAGCTCCGGGTCGAGCCCGATCAGCTCGGCTACTCCCGCCAGCACGCCTCGGACGAGCGTCAGCGTCTCGGGCCGAGAGTCGAGCTCGAGGCGGACGGCCGGCGAGTCCTCGGTCATGGCCATCGACTCACCCGTCGATCGCGTGCCGACGAGCATCCTCCGGTTCGAATGCTTTTGAGCTCTGTATGCGGGGTAAACCTATGTCGAGTCATGGATTCACGTGTACGCGCGCTCTACAAGATCGACGCCCGACCCCAGGGTCCGGCACAAGCACGACGCATCATTGCCGATGAGCTGTCAACCGTGCTCTCAGCGACGGAGCTCGAGGACGTCAAGCTGATGGTGAGTGAGCTGGTCACGAACGGCATCGTCCACGGAGCCCGGGGAGATGACGCCCCGGTGATTCTCGACCTGCGCGTCAACGGAGAGATCCGTTGCTCGGTGCTCGACCAAGGACCGGGCTTCGCGACACAGGCCCGGAAGGACGCGCGGGGCGGTTGGGGACTACGACTGGTCGAGCAACTCTCGGACCGGTGGGGAATGGAGTGTTCGCCACGGCGAACCGAAGTGTGGTTCGAGCGCAATTGCGGATGAAGTCGTGCCGCGCGGGCTGGTGCCCCATGCATCCTTACAACTCGGGTCGGCCTCTCGAAGAGTAACGCCACGCACGCGCTCACAACTCCGCGGCGCTGCGGACGCACCGCCGCGCACGGACATGCGCGCGAAGCAAACCCACCCCCTCCTGTGGCCCCCGCCGTCTGATCGAGGAAACCGTCAGCTGACGGACGCTGCGTCGCCGCTCTCCGTCATCTCGCGCAGGCGAGCGAGGGCTCGACGCAGAATGCGCGACACCTGCATCTGGGAGACGCCGATCTCCTCGGCGATCTGTGTCTGCGTCATGTCCTGCACGAATCTCAACGCGAGCACGTGGCGCTCGCGCGGGCTCAGTTGATGCGCGGAGGCGGAGATCGTGACGCTCGCATCGACCAGCTCGAAGCGCTCGTCCTCATGCCCGAAGGCATCGGCGAGAGACCCTGTGTCGCCCTCAGCGTCCTCCCGCGGAGCATCGAGCGACGTGGAGTGGTGGGCGCCGGCCGTCTCGAGCGCATCGAGCACGTCCTCGATGCTCATCTCGAGATACTGGGCCAGGTCCGGCACGCTCGGCGGACGCCCGGTCTTGGTGGTCAGCTGCTGCTGAGCCTCTTCGACCTTGAGCGCCATCTCCTGCGCGCCACGCGGTACGTGGACCGACCAGCCCAGGTCCCGGAAGTAGCGCTTGAGCTCGCCGAGAATCGTCGGCACGGCGAACGACGAGAACGCCGTTCCCCGGTCCGCGTCGAAGCGATCCACGGCCTTGACCAAGCCAAGGCTCGCTACCTGAAGCAGGTCCTCGAACGGCTCCCGGGCTCCGGCATAGCGTCGGGCCAGCTTGCGGGCGAGGGGAAGAAAGCGAGTGACGAGCTCGTCGCGCGCGCTTCGGTCCCCGTGCTCCTGCCACCGAGTGAAAAGCTCAGCAGAGTCGGTTCGGGCGATCGCTAGAGAATTCATGGGTGCGAGATACCCGCGAAGGACCCTTCTCAAGCACGAAGGTCGCAAACGTTCGCATGACCTCCGCGTACGTACGAATCGCCGGCTTCTCGCCGGCTTCTCGCCCGCGTCCGACCCGAAACGGCTTGAAGGCGGCGACCCGAAGGTCGCCGCCTCACTGCCGGCCCCTGCTACTCGGCGATCACGGGCCTCGCGCGACGGCGGACGCCGCGCGGGGCCATCCGCGCGATCAGCCTTGCGATGAGACCGCCGACGATCAGGTAGACGATCACCGCGAGGCCCCAGTTCGCCACCAGCGTCTCCTTGGGGTGGCCGCTGATCGCGAATACGTTCTTGAAAGGCCCGACAAGCGTGCTGGCCGCGTCGTGGATGTCGTGGACGATCGCGTTGCCCGGATTCGCAGACAGAACGAACAGGACCCCGCCGACCACGATCACGAGCGCGACGATCCCGACAACGAGCCGCACCGCGCGGGCGAGCGCGTATGCCATATCTCTCCTCACCTCCTGACGGGACGTTGTCCGAGTCCCGTGCGGTTGGTCCTCCTGACGGGACGATGTCCGAGTCCCGTGCGATTGGTTCGAGCCTACCCGGGGCTGATTGCCATAAACGGCGACTGGGCCCTGCGCGACGTGGCTACCGACCCTGGGTTCGCATCAGCCGGCGAGCACGCGCCGGCAGCTCGGCGATCGTCTCTCGCGTCTCCGACAGGCCGGCTCTGAGCTCGCGATCGCCGACCTCGACCGGCATCATCGAGTCCTGGAGCTCGGCGAGCACATGGTCGGCCTGCTCGATCGCCTCGACCGCGCGCTCGACGTACACGCGCGGGTCGGCGGAGTGCAGCCCACCCGAGCTGGGCTCGAAACTGCGCCCCGAGAGCCCAAACCGGGCGGCGAACTCCGCATGCGTCCGCCGCAGGCGTCCGTAGGCCGACTGCGTTGGCCGGAACAGCTGCTGCTCCAGCTCGTCGGCCGTGTGCTCGTCGAGCTCCTCATAGGCCTCGCCGAGGCTGGCCAACGCCAGCGCCAGCAGATCAGTGGCCTCAGCCACGTCCTCGAGGAGCTGGTCCCTCGCTTCTCCGGCGCTGTATGCCATCGCCCCGAGATCAGCCCTCGCGCGAGCGCGCTCCGCCCGTCGAATCGACTACAACGAATTTTTCCATTCGCGTCTCCATCCACGCCTATCCTACGTAGCGATGAGCAGGCTGGTGCTCTGGGTGCGATGGCAGCGATCACGCCGGTTGGTTGGGATGTAGGGATGGCGTCGATCGCGAACCTCCTGCGTGGAACCGACAAGGAGTTCTTCGACCTGTTCGAACGCGCGGGCGCGAACATCGTGCGCGCCGCCGAGCTGCTGGACGAGATGCTCGCGCGATATCCCGAGAGCCAGGACCTGGCACAGGACATCCTCGCCTGCGAGCACGATGGAGATCAGATCACCCACGACGTGATCAACCGCCTCAACCAGAGCGTCGTCACCCCGATCGACCGCGAGGACATCCTCCACCTGGCCTCGGCACTGGACGACATCGTCGACTACACCGAGGAGGTCGCCGACTACCTCGGCCTGTACAAGATCGAGGCGCCGATGGCCCAGGCCCAGCGCCTGGCGGGAGTCCTGCGGGACGCCACCCGCCAGATCGCGGGTGCGATCCCGCTGATCCGAGGGTTCAAGGACATCAGCGAGCACATGGTCGAGGTGCACCGGCTCGAGAACGAGGGTGATCGGCTCACCCGGGAAGCGATCGCCTCGCTGTTCGAGGCCGGCATCGACCCCATGGTCGTGATCCGCTGGAAGGACATCTTCGAGCGTCTCGAGAACGCGATCGACTCGACCGAGCGAGCCGCGTTCATCCTCGAGGGCATCGTCATCAAGAACGCCTGATCCGGAGCGGCTCGGCCCGGAGTTGGCCGCCCCGGAGGTCGCTGGGCCCTGATAAAAGATCGGGCGGGCGCTAGGAAATTTCAGGGGTGCTCCCTGATTTACACGCCGGTTCACCTCCGCGAAGCTGTCGCCACGTGGGCAAACGGTGACTTCTGAGAAGAGGGAACGCATCATGGACAGACATAACACTCGGCACACGGGAGCCGATCGCGCCCGGGTCTTGGCGGTGATCGCCGCGGCGCTGGTCGCGGCGGGTCTTGCCGCGTGTGGGGGCAGCAGCAGCGGGGCGTCCAAGGCCGCCGCCGTCGGCACCAACGCGAACGCGGCCACCCCGGCGACGACCTCGGCGCCCGCCACGGCGTCGACGACGGCGCCCGCCGCGGCGATGACTGGCGCCGCAAGCACGAACGCGACCGCGGGCGGCAGCGCCCCGCCGGCGAAGGACGCGGCGCCGGGCACGGCACTGGCGGCCGGCCAGCCGGCGAACGTTTCGTTCCAGACGACCACGAGCAGCGGCGCCACCGGCCCGACGTACAAGCTCCAGGTCACGGTCGAGTCGATCAAGAAGGGCTCCCTGAAGGACTTCAACGGGATCCAGCTAGACGCCAACGAGAAGGCGAGCACCCCGTACTACGCGAAGGTGCGAATCACCAATGTCGGCCCCACCTCGTTCAACACGTCGAGCAACGATCCGGCGGTCTCCGTCGAGGGCGTGGACGACACCGGCAACACGGACACCAGCGTGACGTTCTTCGGGACGTTCCCGCCTTGCCCCGGCGCGGACACGCCCAATCCGTTACGAGCGGGGCAGAGCTTCCAGACCTGCCTGACGTACCTGGTGCCGGGAGGGATCACGAAGGTGGCGTACACGGGCACGGACGCGTACGAGACCTCACCGGTCACCTGGGGCGTGAAGTAGGAGCGGCTCGGAACCCGGGGCGCTGCGGTCGGCGGAGCGCTCGCCACCACCGGGCGTGGCGAGCGCCGGCGCCCCCGGATAGCCTGGCTGCGATACCCAGCCACCAGGAGAGAGCCCATGACCGCTACCTCGGAGTTCGTCCGCGGCGTCGATTTCGTCGGCATCCCCACCCACGACATTGCCGCCTCGGCCACGTTCTACGGCGAGATACTCGGCCTGCCGCAGTCGGTGTACCTCGAAGAACGCCACTTCTCGGAGTACGAGACCGGCAACCTGACGCTGAGCGTGTACAACGCCGAGAAGATGGGCCTCCCGCACGAGCCCAACCGCAATGCCATCGCACTGCACGTCGACGACGTGGCCGCGACCCGGAAGCTGCTCGAGGACCGCGGCGTCAGCTTCCACGGTGACATTCTCGACACCGGCGTGTGCCACATGGCGTTGTTCTCGGATCCCGACGGGAACGCGCTGATGCTCCACCACCGGTACGCGCCCCGGCATACCAACCTCTAGCCGGCCACCGCGGCTCAGCCGGCCGAAGGCTCGGGCGCCACGCGCTCGGCCGGCGCGGGCCAGACCGTGGCACGGGCCGTGGCTCCCTCGACCCGCAGGTGCGGGAGCCGCCTCCCGAGCCGCTCGGGCAGCCACCAGTTGGCGTCCCCGAGGATCAGCATCAGCGCCGGCACGAGCGCCGAGCGGACGATCAGGGCGTCGATAAGCACGGCGCTGGCCAGGCCGACGCCGAACAGGTCGATGATCCGCTGGCCGCCGAGGATGAAGGCGCCGAACACGAGAATCATGATCGCCGCGGCCGCGGTGATCGTCCGGCCGGTGGCGGCGAGGCCGTGCGTGACGGCCTCGCGGTTGTTCCCGCGCCGGTGCCACTCCTCGTAGATCCGCGTCACCAGGAACACCTCGTAGTCCATCGAGAGGCCGAACAGGATCGCGAACATGAACACGGGCACGAACGCCTCGATCGGTCCCGTCTTGTCGATCCCGAGCAGCGAGGAGCCGATCCCGTCCTGGAACACGGCGGTCACGACGCCGAATGCCGCGGCCGCCGAAAGCAGGTTCATCGCCGCGGCGACGGCCGGGATCACGAGGCTCCGGAACACGCACGTCAACAGCAGGAAGCTGAGCCCGATCACGATCGTCAGGAACAGCGGCAACTTGCGGGACAGGACGGTGGCGAAGTCGTCGAAGATCGCGGTCTGGCCAGCGACGAGCACGTGCACGCCCGTTCCCCGCTCGGCAGCCGGCACCACCTGGTTGCGGACGGCGTGCAGCAGATCGGACGTCGAGGCGTCCTGCGGCGAGCCCTTCGGATAGACGTCGGCGAGCGCGATGCCGGGGAGGCCCGGAGCCCGGCTCGGAATGAACTGCGGGCGGGTGGACCCGACGACGCCCGGAGTCGAGGCCACGGCCTGCTCGACGCGGGCGAACGCTGCCTCCTGCTCGGGACCCGACACCTGCGCGACGAGCTGGAGCGGCCCGTTGTAGCCGCGCCCGAACCCCTTGGCGAGGAGGTCGTACGCCTTGCGCGTGGTCGATCCGGCCGGATCGGAGCCGGAGTCGGCCGACCCGAGGCGCATCGACAGGAACGGAATCGCGAGCAGCACGAGCACGCCGGCGGCGACCGCTGCGAACACCGCCGGGCGCTGCTGGATCCAGCCGGCCCACCGCGCCCATCCGGCCGACTCGTCGCTGGTGCGAAGCTTCCCGTCGTGAAGCGCGCGGCGCTCGCGGCGTCGCAGGACGCGTGTACCGAAGAACCCGAGCATGGCGGGGAGCAGGGTCAACGACGCGAGGACCGTGAATGCGACCGCGATCGAGGTGCCGACCGCGACCCCGTACAGGAAGCTCACCCCGAGCGCGAACATGCCGAGCATCGCGATGCACACGATCATCCCGGCGAACAGCACCGCGCGCCCCGAGGTGTCGAGCGCCTCCACGACCGCCTCCTCGCCGCTGAGTCCTCGCAGGAGCCCCTGGCGATAGCGCGTGACGATGAACAGGGCGTAGTCGACCCCGACCCCGAGACCGATCAGCAGCGCGAGCTCGTTGGTGAATGAGGCCATCTGGATCACGTGAGAGAGCAGGCCGATCGCGGCGACGGCGGTTCCGAGCGACAGGCCCGCGGTCACGAGCGGCAGCGCCATAGCGAGCAGCGACCCGAACACGATGAACAGCACGATGCCGGCGGCGAGGATCCCGAACGGGAGGCCTCCCGCACCCTGCTGGTTGGCCGACTGCGCGACCTGCCCCTCGACCTCGACCTCGACGCCGTTGCCCGAGCCCGCGCGCGCGGCGTTGACGAAGTCCTTCGCGGCCGCGGCGGAGATTTTGTTGGCCTGCACGTCGAACGTGGCGTTGGCGAACGCGACCTGACCAGAGGGCGAGATCTGCGCCGCACCGCGCGGACCGTAGGGCGAGGAGATCTCCGTCACGTGCGGCTGGCGCGCCAGCTTGGCGAGCATCGACTGCACCTGGGAGCGCACCGCCGGATCGGTCACCCGGCCGTGAGCGGTCGCGATCACGACCTGCTCTGTATCACCCGAGGCCTTCGGCGCGCTGCGCTCGAGCAGGTTCACGGCGTCGAAGCTCTGCGTCCCCGACAGTCTGAAGTTGTCGCTGTAGGCGCTGCCGACCGCGGAGTGGACAGCGGTCAGGCCAATCAGTGCGGCCACCCAGCCGAGCACGACGATTCGGCGGTGGGTGAAGCACCACCTCGCAAGCCTTCTCAAAGTAGACAGCCTCCGGTGGTTGGGGAGCGGAATTCTCAGGTTAGGGGCATCCGCTCACGCGGCCAGAGCCGTGGCCCCCCAACCGAGGATGCCTTCTATCTCTGACAATCGGCTGACAGTCCAGACTCTTCAGCGCCCGGGCATCTCGACGACGAGCGCGCCGGCGAGTCGCCGAAGGACCGGCTGGAGCTCCTCGTCCTGCTCGGGCTCCCAGCCGTCGAGCAGGCGCACGAGCTGCTCGCGACCGGCCGCGAGCAGCTGATCGCTCGCCGCCTGTCCTGCCGGGGTCAGCTCGATCTGCCGGTCTGAATCCGCGCGGATGTAGGCCCGCCTGGTGAGCGCCGACAGCGGGTCGTGCAGCTTTTCGGGCGCCACGTGCAGCTGGTCGGCGAGCGCCGGCTCGCTCGTCGGGGACCGTTCGGCGATCCGCCGGAGCAGCCACCCCTCCGGCGGGGTGATGTCGATGCCCGAGCGATCGATCAGCCGCTCGTACACGCGCTCACGCTCCTCCCGCTGCATGAGCGAGCTGAGGATCCGCTCGATCTCGCGCTCTGAGCTGTGATGGTGCGGGGTGGCGAAGCTCTCCCCGACCCCCTCGGCGTGCGCGGTCTGCCGCAGCGGCAGCTCACGCAGCAGCCAGGTGAGCGCGAAGCCGACGACCGCGATCCCGGCCGCGGTCAGAAACACTGGGTGCAGCGCCGCGGAGAACGCGTCGACGTAGGGCGCGTGAATCGCCGGCGGCAGTTGCTTGACGGCCGCCGGGTTCGCGGCCGCGGGCAGATGTGCGCCGGCCGGGATTCGCTTGGCGAGCTCCGTGGCCAGGTCGTGCGAGAAGATCGCGCCGAACGCCGAGACCCCGATCGAGCCGCCGATCTGGCGGAACAGCGTCGAGCCGGATGTGGCGACGCCGAGGTACTTGTAATCGACGGAGTTCTGGACCGCGAGCACGAGCACCTGCATGACCATGCCCAGCCCGAGGCCCATGACCAGCATGAACAGCGACGCGGTGACCGGCGACGTCGTGACCGTTAGCCGCGCGAGCAGGAACAGACCGATGGCCATCAGCGCCGTGCCGAGGATCGGGAAGAACCGGTAGCGACCGAACTTCGAGATCAGGTTGCCGCTGAGAATCGAAGTCACGAGCAGCCCTCCCATCAGAGGCAGGAGCAGGAGGCCGGACTCCGTGGGGCTGTGCCCCTTGACGACCTGAAGGTACAGCGGCAGGTAGGTGACCGAGCCGAATAGCGCGAGGCCGATGATGAAGCCGACGGCGCTCGTGACCACGAACGTCCGATTTCGGAACAGCGCCAGCGGCAGGAGCGGCTCCGCGGCGCGCGCCTCGACCAGCGGGAACAGCACCACCATCACGACGCCAATCGCGATCAGCAGGAGGATCAGGGGAGAGCTCCAGGCGTAGCTGGTGCCGCCGAGGCTCGTGAACAGCACGATCGCCGACAGCCCCGCCGTCAGCACGGCCGAGCCCAGGTAATCGATCTTGTGATGAACATGCTCGCCGGTAGTCTCCAACACGGCACCGATGACCACGAACGCGACCGCGCCGAGTGGAAGGTTGACGTAGAAGATCCAGCGCCACGAGAGGCTGTCGACGAGAAAGCCGCCGAGCAGCGGGCCGATCACGGTCGCCAGGCCGAATACCGCGCCGAAGTACCCCTGGTAGCGGCCGCGCTCGCGGGGCGAGATGATGTCCCCGACGACCGCCATCGTCGTGACCATCAGCCCGCCGCCGCCTAGTCCCTGGAGCGCGCGGAACGCGATCAGCTCGGTCATCGACTGCGCGAGACCGCACAGCGCCGAGCCGATCAGGAACAGCACGATTGCGATCTGCAGCAGCTTCTTGCGGCCGTAGAGATCGCCGAGCTTCCCGTACAGGGGCCCGGAGACGGTCGAGGCGAGCAGATACGCGGTGACGACCCACGAGATGTGGGACAGGCCGCCGAGGTCGCCAACGATCGTCGGCAGGGCGGTCGAGACGATCGTCTGATCGAGCGCCGCCAGCAGCATCACCAGCAGCAGCGCGCTGAAGATCAGCCGGACGCGTGGGCCTCCGCCGCTCGGTGGAGCTTCGAGCGTCGCGGAATCGGTCCCGACCGCGGCCATATGCGGGATGGGCTACTGCGCGGTGCCGGCCTCTTGCGTCTCGGTCGGCGCGGACGCGTCGCCGTTCGTCGACGCGGCGGAGGTTGCCTCGGCAGGCGCCTCGATCGGAGCCGGAGACAACTCCGCGGCCACGTGCGCGCCGAGCGCCCCCGCTACGCCGAGCGCCAGCGCGACCAGCGTCCAGCCGGGGCCCGATCGCTCGTTGCCGAGGAGGTGGTCGAGCGAAAGCTCGCCGGGCCCGACTTCGACGAGCGCGAGCACCGCGGCAATCAACACGACGTTGTACTCGTAGCCGCCGTTGGTCACCCACGGCCCGTTCTTGAGGTGGACGCGGTTGACCGCGGTCAGCATCGTCGAAGTCAGCACCGCGGCGGAGAGCGGGGTCGCCAGTCCGAGCGCGATGCCCGCGCCACCGCCGGCTTCGGCGAGGCCCGCCGCGACCGCGTTGCGGTTGCCCGGCCTCATGCCGATGCTGTCGAACATGTTCGCGGTGGCGTCGAGCCCGTGCCCGCCGAACCATCCGAACAGCTTCTGAGTACCGTGCCCGAAGAACAGGCTGCCGACGGTGAGCCTGAGCAGCAAACGGCCGATCTTCATCCCTTCCTCCTGTGTTGGTTTGACCAGGTCTGGCTCCTCGACCGGCGCCGAGGAGGTGCGATGCAAGATGCCCCTAGATGATTACAGGAGCACAATGCGGGCCATGTCACGGTTCACGATCAAGAATCTCAAGGACGTCGAGGACTCTGCGGGCGAGCGCATGCCCGGGGTCGAGGGCCGCTTCGCGCGCAAATACCTCGACTCCGAGCACCTCGGGATCAGCTACTTCCGCTATGGCCCGGGCGTCCGTTCACCGATGGCGCACAGCCATCGCGAGCAGGAGGAGGCATACGTCGTCGTAGGCGGCTCGGGCCAGATGAGGATCGACGACGAGGTCCATTCGATCGGTCGGTGGGACGTGATCCGGGTCAGCCCGGAGGCGGTCCGGGCGTTCGAGGGCGGAGAGAGCGGTCTCGAGCTGATCGCGGTGGGCTCAGACCGGCCCGAGGGGGGCGACGGTGTAATCGCGCCGTCAGCGTGGATCGACGAACTCGAGGAGTAGCGATCCCATGTCGCCCGGAGCCCCGTTACCGACGCTGTACGTCTGCCACGGCGACGAGGGCGGCCCGAGGGTCCACCCGTGCCGTCGCGTGCAGGAGGCGATGCACGCCAGGGGGATCGAGTACGAGAAGGTGATCGCCGGGCATGGAAGTCCGATCCCGTTCCTGCGCAAGGGTTCCCGCGACGAACTGAAAAAGGCGACCGGGAGCACGAAGCTCCCGGCGCTGAAGCTCCCCGACGGCACCGTGATCACGCACTCGCACGCGATCCTCGCCTGGGTCAATCAGCAGCCGCCGGCGTGAGGCGCCGGCTCCGGCCGGCGACCGCGTCGCGAATAGCGCTCTCGTCCGCGCCGAGCTCGGCAAACAGCGGACCGGTGTTCCCGTCGAGTGACAGCGCGAGAAGCACGTCGTCCACGCTGATCTCGGTGCGGCCGTCGTCGAGCGCACGAGCGGCGGCGGTCATCATCAGCCGGCGGACGCCCGCGGCGGGGGCGACTGCGAACCGGTCGTACACGCCGACAGCATCGCACCGGATCCGGACGGCGGATCGATGAAAGATTGCGCGCGTTCACGATGATAAGTAGGTGATGGACGCGCCGGCGCGGTCGGTCGCCGAGGACCTGCTCGCGCGGCTCGACCGCGCGCTCCCTGGTCGCATCGAGGGGTTCTACGTCGTCGGCTCGGCCTGCATGGGGGCGTTCCGCCCCGGGCGGAGTGACCTCGACTTCGTGGCGATAGCCGGCCGCGACTTGCGCCGCGCCGAGCTCGAGCGACTCAGAGTCGTGCACCTCGGTCGGTGGACGTCGGCGCTCGCCCGTGACGTCGCGATCCGGCGGCGCTGGCCTTTCGTGTGCAACGGCTTCTACCTGCGGAACGGCGACCTGGCGCGCTCGCCGCTCGAGGTGACGCCGCTGGCGGGCCATGTCGGCGGCCGCTTCCGGATCGCCGAGCGCGATGGCTTCGACGTGAACCCGATCACCTGGCAGGTGTTGGCGCGGCACGGGATCGCACTGCGCGGTCCCGACCGCGAACGGTTGCGCGTCCGCACCGACCCCGCGGAGCTGCGGGCCTGGACGCATGGGAACCTCAACGGCTACTGGCAGCGCTGGGTCGAGCGCGCCCGGCTCCCCGGCTTGAACCGAGCCACCGTGCTCGGCCGGCGGTTCATCGCGGCCGGCGTCCTCGGCGCGCCGCGGCTGCACTACACGCTCGCGACCGGCGAGATCACGACCAAGGAAGCCGGCGGACGGTACGCGCTCGAGGTGTTCGAGCCTCGCTGGCGGATCGTGATCGAGGATGCGCTTGCCTACCGGCGCGGGGCTCCCTCCGCGCGGCGCTATCGCCGCCACCCCGGCCGGCGCCGACAAGACGCGGCCGACTTCGTGTCCTCTGTCATCGACGCCGGCAACGCACTGCCGCGTGACGCCAGATCCGCGTTTGGGAAATGATGCGCGCGTGAACCGTCGTATCGGCGCCATCGCAATCGCCTGCACGGCCGTCGCGGTCACAGCCGTGCCCGCGGCCGGCGCGGACCCCGGCGGCAAGCGGGCGATCCCGCTGGGCGGAACCGTCTACATCGAGTCCAACTCGCGGGCGCCGGACTCGAACGAGATCCTCGCGTTCCGGTACCGGGGCGGCGTGCTGAGCGGACGAGGCGTGCGCCGTTACCCGACCGGCGGGAGCGGCTCGCACGACCTGAGCAACTCCGGCGTCCTCGACGCCGACCAGGAGGTCATCACGAACCCGCGTCGCACGCTTTTGTTCGCGGTCAACTCGAGCTCGGACACGATCGCGGTCTTCCACATCCACACCAGCGGCGTGCTCACGCCGGTGGCGGGGTCGCCGTTCCCCTCGAATGGGGCGGCGCCCACCAGCCTCGGACTCGCCCGCAACACGCTGATCGTGGCCAACAAGGCGCAGGACGGCGTGCGCGACCTGACCACCACGCCCGCCAATTACACGAGCTTCCACGTCCACGCGGACGGGTCGCTCAGCCCCCCGATCTCGTCGATCGACGTGCCGCCGGACTCCTCGCCGCTGCAGGCATACGTCACGCCCGACCGCAAGGTTCTGATCTCGAGCGAGGAGTCGGGCGTGTTCAGGGCGTTCCGAATCGGCCCGGGCGGCAAGCTGACCGAAGGACCGAACTCGCCGCTGAGGCTGACGAAGGCGGTGTTCCCCGGCGGGCATCGCATCCCCGACGTGTGGCCGGCCGGACTCGAGTCGAACCCGCGACTGAAGATCCTGTACGCGCAGGTGGCGAACCTCGACGAGACGATCATCTACCGCTGGAACGACGATGCCCGGCTGACGTTCGTCCGGGCGATCCCGAACCCAAAGTCGTTGCTGCCCTGCTGGACGCACGTGAACGCGGCCGGCACTCGGATGTACTCCGGCAACGCGGGGAGCGACAACCTGACCGTGTTCGACATCGCGCAGGACCCCACCGACCCTCGGCCGATCCAGTCCGTGCCGCTCAACGCTCCCGGCAACCCGTGGAACTTCGAGATCGACCCGAGTGGCCGCGTGATCTTCCTGCTCGACATGCGCGCCGTGCGTCAGATCCCCGCCGGGGAGGGCAACCAGCTGCACGCGCTCCGCATCGCCCCCGGCGGGCTCCTCACCGAGGAGCGCTCCTCTCCGGTCAAGATCCCGGTGCCGATCGGCACCAACCCGGTCGGGCTCGTGATCGTCCCCGGCCGCTCCGGCTAGCGGTCAACGCGGAGCGCTCACATCTCGGTCAGGCCCGGGCGGTCCGCGGCCAGGCAGAGGTGATGCAGGCGCTCGCGATCTGCTCGATGTGTCGTTCGTCGGTTCCGCAGCATCCACCGAGGATCGTGAGCTCGGGGAACCTGGCCACGAGCGACGCGTACTCGCTCGCGAGCTCGTAGGGGTCGCCCTCGTCGAGCTCGTTGGCGGTGTCGAGCTCGTCGTGGCCCTTGCGTGAGGCGTTCGCGCGGATGCCACGGATCCGTCGGACCCATCCTCCGCGGCCCTCGAGCACGTCGTCGAAGTGGGTCGGGTGCGCGCAGTTGATCATGTAGTAGGCGGGCCCGTTGTCGGTGCGGGCGTCGACCTCGATAATCGCCTCTGCGAGCGGCGTGCCCGACGGGAGTCGACCGTCGGTCTCGAGCGTGAACGAGATCGCGGCCGGGATGCCGGCGTTCTGGGCGGCTCGGGTTATGCCGATCGCCTCCTCGGTGTTCGTCATCGTGAGCGCGGCGACGAGGTCCGCCTCGGTGTCGGCGAACGAGGCGATCTGCTCGGCGTGGTAGCGCTCGGCGTCCTCGGCCGAGGTCGTGAACGAAGGGTCGTATCCGTCGCGGCGCGGCCCGATGCACCCGCTGATCACGTAGTCGCCTCGACCCCGCCCGTCGCGATCCCTCAGGTCGACGAGAAGCGTGATCGCGTCCTTGTTGAGCTCGTCGAGGCGGTCGCTGTCGTATCCGAGCCTTCGTCCGCAGTCCGCATTTGCGCGCCACGTCGGCGCCTCGGCGATGAAGCCGCTGCCGGCATCGCGCGCGATCTGCGCGTGGCGTTCGAAGTAGTCGCGCAGGCGCTGCCGGCCGTCAGAGGTCTCGAGCAGGACGAACGCGGCGAACTCTGGCAGCTCGATGCCGTCGATGAAGATCAGCTTGGTCTCGAGACCGCTGTCGGTCAGGAATGGTCTGTGCTCCAGCTGCGGGAGGGATAGGCGGTCGTCGATCATGGGGCGTCCCCTTTGGCTCAGCAGGTCGTCAGGGGCATCGTCTCGTTTGGCCAGGGGACCGTGAATGGGGTCGCCACCTCAACTGCCGGCTGCCCCGCCGCGCGCCGGGCTCAGGCGGTGTGGGCGGCAATCACCGGGCCGCGCGTGATCTCGGTGAGGCGCTCGTCGACGTCGAAGTATTTAGCGTCGATGTCGGTCACCCCGGGAAGCCGCCCGAGCGAGGCTGGAAGCATTTCGTCGCCCCACGCCCGCGCGCGCGCCTCGGTGTCAAACAGATAGATGCCGCCGGCTACTGCGTTCGAGTCGTCGTAGATCCAGATCTTCCATTGAAGACCGGGAACGCCCGAGATGCGCTCCGCGGCGCCCAACAGATGTTCAGCCTGCTCGGCGTCGTCCTGCCCACGCTCGCGGCGATAGTTCACCTGCAAAAGCTTCATTGCTACTCCCTCCTGGTGGAACGGTGCGCCCGATCGCGGCGCTGCCGACCCGCTGCGCAAGGCAACCCTATCCGAGGGTGTGCATGCCGCGGCGGTGTTAGCGTGAGCGAACGTGAGCCTGCACGAGGTCGATGGGTGGGGGACGTCGTGGGACCGGCCGCTGGCGGGAGCGCTCGACATGCTCGTGGTGCGTTCGGAGGCGCTTGCCGACAACCCGCTGGGCGACCCGTCGCACCGGCCTCTGTACGTGTACCGGCCGCCCGGGGTGGACGTCGCCCCGGACGGCGGATCGCGTCTCCCGGCCGTTTACATGTTGCAGGGCTTCGGCGGCCGAGTGGAGGAGTGGCTCACTCCCGACTCGGACGAACTGACGACCGTCGAGCGCCTCGATTCGATGTTCGCCGCCGGCGGGTCGGCGCCGGCGCTGATCGTGTTCCTCGACGCCTGGACCTCCCGGGGCGGGTCCCAGTTCCTGAACTCGACGAGCACCGGGCGCTACCTCGACTACGTTTGCGACGAGGTGGTCCCGTTCGTCGACGCGCGATATCCGACGCTCGCGGCGCGCGAGCACCGGGGCGTGTCCGGCAAGTCCTCGGGTGGGTACGGGGCGCTCGTGCTGTCGATGCTCAGGCCGGATGTGTTCGGCGCACTCGCCTCGCACGCCGGTGACGCGCTGTTCGAGTCGTGCTATCGGCCGCTGTTCCCCGCGGCCGCGCGGATGCTGCGCGACGAGTTCGGGGGCTCCTGGGAAGCGTTCGAGCAGCGCATCGAGATCCCCGGCTTCGACTGGAGGGAATGTCCGGTGCTGTTTGCCGCGTACGGCACCGCGTGCGCGTTCACGCCCGACCCGAAACGGCCCGGCAAGGCGCTGATTCCGTTCGATTCGCTGACGGGCCGTCCGATCGACGACCTGTGGCAGCGCTGGCTGTCGCTGGATCCGGTGCGGATGGCGGCGCGGCATGTTGAGGCGCTCGCGGGCATGCGCCGGATCTACATCGACGCGGGCCGCCAGGACGAGTTCTTCCTGGACCTCGGCGCGCTCGCTCTATCGGTCGAACTGGGGCGGCTGGGAATCGAGCATTCGCTCGAGCTGTTCGACGGCAACCACGACGGGGTCGACCGGCGGATGCCGGCGGCGGTCGCCGAGCTGACGCGCGCCTTACGGCAGTGAGACTTCCCTTACGAGCGCGCCTTCTGAACGTTCGGGCGCGTTTGTAGGCAGTGATGGATCGCGTACTGATCGGACGCTTGACGGTTCGCGGTGCCCTCCGGGTGCCCGAGATCACGGCCTACTTCTGGGCGATCAAAGCCCTGTCGACCGCGATGGGGGAATCGACGTCCGATTACCTGGTCCACGCGATGAATCCCGAGCTCGCGGTGACTCTGGGATTCGTCGGGTTCGTGGCCGCGCTGGCGCTGCAATTTCGCGTGCGCCGGTACATCGCATGGACGTATTGGTTAGCCGTGGTCGGCGTCGGCGTGTTCGGAACAATGGCCGCCGACGTCCTGCATGTCGGCTTCGGCGTCCCGTACGCCGCGTCGAGCCTCCTCTACGCGATCGCGCTGGCGGCGGTGTTCACCGGCTGGTACCGGACCGAGAAGACCCTCTCGATCCACAGCGTCGAGACGCCTCGCCGCGAGTTGTTCTACTGGGCCGCGGTCGTCGCGACGTTCGCGATGGGGACGGCGGTCGGTGACCTCACCGCGACGACGTTCGGACTCGGATACTTCGCCTCCGGGCTGCTGTTCGCGGCGGTGATCGCGATTCCCGCGCTCGGCTACTGGCGACTGCGCTGGAACGCGATCTTCTGCTTCTGGTTCGCGTACGTCGCCACCCGGCCCCTCGGCGCGTCGTTCGCGGACTGGATGGGCAAGCCGAAGAGCGCGGGCGGACTTGGACTCGGCGACGGACCGGTCGCGCTGGCGCTCACGATCGCGATCTTCTGCCTGGTCGCTTTCCTGGCGATCACGCGTCGAGACGTGCAGCTTGCCCGGCCCGAGGCGCATGGCGACCACGCGCATCGCCCGCTTCGGTTCGAGCCGGCGTCCGAGAGCGTGGACTGATCGCGACCGCGCGCCGCGGCCTCTGCGGCTCGGGGCCGCTCCTAGACTTAGAGCTCCGGGCGATCGTGCGGTATCGCCCACGAGCGGTCGAGCTCGTGCACGCTCTGGGCGCCCATCAGCGCCAGCGCCCGGTCGAGCTCGGCGCGGAAGATCTCGAGCACGCCGACGACCCCGCGCTCGCGGCCGACGATCAGTCCGTAGATCTGTGGCCGCCCGATCAGAACTGCGCGCGCGCCGAGCGCGAGTGCCTTGACCACATCGGTGCCGCGACGAACGCCGCCGTCGAGCAGGACCTCGGCCCGGTCCCCGACCGCCGCGACGATCGGCGGAAGCGCATCGAGCGCGGCCAGCGAGTGATCGAGCTGACGGCCGCCGTGGTTGGAGACGACGACGCCGTCGCAGCCGAGCGCGACCGCGCGCACCGCGTCCTCGGGATCGAGCAGCCCCTTCACGTACACGGTTCCCGGCCAATGCTCGCGGATCCACTGAAGATCGTTCCACGAGAACGTGGCGCGGTCGATCTCGCGATGGAGGATCTCGATCGACTGGAACGTCGCCATGACGCCCCCGTCCGAGAGCAGGTTTCGCATCGAGCCGCGACCGTGGCGGTAGAGGTCGAGCAGCCACCGCGGGTGACGGGCCATGTCGAGGGCCTGGGCCGGCGTGAGCGTGAGCATGCGGCCCATGTCTCCGGTGCGCGTGTAGCCGTAGCGTCGCTCACCCTCGCGATTGCCGATCACGGGTACGTCGACGGTCACGAACAGCGCGCGGTAGCCGGCCTGCCAGGCGCGCTGCATGAGCGTGGCGGTCTGGTCGCCGCCGGGGTACAGCTGGAAGAAGTGATCGGCGTGCGTGCCCGACCCGACCTCCTCGATCGTCCACGACGAGGCGGTGCTGAGGACCAATCGCGTGCCCGCGGCCTCCGCCGCGCGGGCCGCCGCGACGTCACCGCGCCACTGCGACAGGCCGAGCGCCCCGGTGGGCGCGAGCAGCACCGGGAGATCGATCTCGACGCCGGCGACCGTGGTCGACAGCCGGCGCTCGGGGTGGGCGGTCATCATCCGTGCCCGCAGCGACCACCGGGAGAACGACGTCACGTTGCGGCGGACGGTGACCAGATCGTCGGCGCCGCCCTCGATGTAGTCCCACACCAGCCGCGGCACGCGCTTGGCCGCGGCGCGCCGATAGTCCTCGATGCTGATCAGGTTCTCGGGCGCTCGCCACCGGTATTGGAAAGGTCCCACCCCCTGAAGACTGCCTGAAATCGCGCAACGAGTCCGGCGAGACCGGTGGCCGCGCGGCAATTGTCCCCCGCCACCGCGGGCATCGGCGTAGGCTGGAGTGCGACTGTGGGCTGTATTCAAGGGGTGTCTCCCGACAGTCGGCATCCCCTGTCACCCGTCCTCAGGAGTTTGCAACATGTCTCGAGCGTCGAAGACCACCGTGGTCGCGCTCGCGACCGGCTTGTGCACGGTCGCGATCGTCAACGGTCACCGACTCACGATCGCGACGATGTCGGCGCCCAAGACGAGCATGTCCGGGAACAACGGCGCGATGAGCGGCGGGCTCCACATCTCGGCCGCGTGGGCGCGCCTGATCAACCACCTGGTCGGCCTCCACGTCGTCCACGCCGGCGAGACGATCGGTCAGCTCAGCATGACGGTCAAGATGGGCTGATCTGCCGCGCCGTCCCGGCTTCAGCTGAGGGTGCCGCCGAGCGCCCGAGTCACGCCCTTGCCGATGGAGATTCGCGACGGGCTGATTCAGCATCACCGCGTGTACTGGGGTTGGTATAGCGTCCGCCTGTACGACACGCTCAAACCACAGGGGGCCCTGAATGCGCGTTGACGCCGGCGGGGTCGGGATCGAATACGAGGTGACGGGCGAGGGCCGGCCGGTGGTGCTGCTCCACGGCTTTCCCGACTCGGGACGGCTGTGGCGACACCAGGTGCCGGCGCTGGCCGACGCCGGGTTCAAGGTGATCGTCCCTGACCTGCGGGGATACGGCCGCTCGGACAAGCCGGCAGAGGTCGAGGCGTACGCGATGGCGGCGCTGGTGGGCGACGTGGTGGCGGTGCTGAACGACGCCGGCGCGCCACGAGCCCACGTCGTCGGGCACGACTGGGGCGCCGCGCTCGCGTGGGCGCTCGCCGGGTTTGTCCCCGACTGCGTAGATCACCTCGCGGTCCTGTCGGTCGGCCATCCGTCGACGTTCCGCAAGGGCGGCTTCGAGCAGTACCAGAAGTCCTGGTACATGCTGCTGTTCCAGTTCAAGGGGATCGCGGAGAAGTGGCTGTCGAACAACGACTGGGCTCACTTCCGGGCGTGGGCCCAGCACCCGGACGCCGACGCGGTGATCGCCGAACTCGAGGCGAACCGCTCGCTGACGCCGGCGCTGAACTACTACCGCGCGAACATTCCGCCGGAGTCGTGGCTCAGCTCCGGCCGGCAACTGCCGCCGATCCAAGCTCCGACGATGGGGGTGTGGAGCTCGGGCGACATCGCACTGACCGAGCGGCAGATGACGAACTCGGCCGAGAACGTCACCGGCCCGTGGCGGTACGAGCGGCTCGACGGGCCCGGCCACTGGATGCAGCTCGAGGCGCCCGACGAGGTGAGCCGGCTGCTGATCGACTTCCTGCCAAGCGAGGGGTGAAAGACCATGTCCAAGATCGTCGTGCTCGGTGCGGGCGTGTGCGGGCTGGCGGCCGGGCTCCTGCTCCGCCGAGACGGCCATGAAGTGACGGTGCTGGAGCGCGACCCCGACCCGGTCCCGAGCTCGCCCGAGGAGGCATGGGAGCGGTGGTCGCGCGACGGCGTCACCCAGTTTCGCCTGGCCCACTACCTGACCCCAAGGGGCCGGATCATGCTCGAGGAGACACTCCCCGATGTCCTGGCCGGTCTCGAGGCAGCGGGCAGGATCGGGTTCGACCCACTGCCGCTTATGCCTCCGTCGATCACAGACCGGACGCCGCGCGCCGGCGATGACCGGTTCCGGACGGTCACCGCGCGCCGCCCGGTGCTCGAGCAGGTGCTCGCTGAGGCGGCGGACGCGGAGACGGGGCTCGAGATCCGGCGCGGCGTGTCCGTCGCCGAGCTCGTCCTCGGCGCCGGTAACGGGACGCCGCACGTGACCGGCGTGCGTACCGAATCGGGTGAGCAACTCGACGCCGACCTGATCGTCGATGCGATGGGCCGGCGCTCGCAGCTACGGCGCTGGCTCGAGGCGGCTGGAACCAGGCCCGTCCACGAGGAGGCCGAGGACTCGGGGTTCATCTACTACTCGCGGTTCTTCCGGGCCGCGAGCGCAGGAATGCCCGAGTACCGCGCCCCGTTGTTGATGCCGATCGGGACATTCTCGCTGCTCACGGTGCCGTCCGACAACGACACCTGGTCGGTGACGGTCTACACCTCCGCGGGCGACAGGCCGCTCAAGCGGCTGCGCGATCCGGGGCCGTGGACGGCGCTGGTGCGGGCCTGCCCGCTGCACGCGCAATGGCTCGAGGGCGATCCGATCAGTGACATCAACGCGATGGGCGGGATCGTCGACCGCTACCGCCGGCTGATCGTCGACAGGGAGCCGGTCGCGACCGGGGTGGCGCTGCTCGCCGACGCGTGGGCGTGCACGAACCCGCCGCTCGGGCGCGGCATCACGCTCGGCCTGCTCCACGCCCAGCGGCTGGCCGAGATGGTCAGCGCGCACCCGGACGATCCGGATGAGTTCGCCGAGGCCTTCGATGCGGTGGCCGAGGCGGAGCTGACCCCGTGGTATCGCGAGACCGTCGAGGAGGACCGAGCCCGGGTCGAACAGATCGAGGCGCTCCGCCACGGCCTCGAGGCGCCCCCGAGCCGGGCTCGATGCCCTGGCTCCAGGGCGCACTGCTGGCGGCGGTGCCGCAGGATCCCAAAGCGTTTCGAGCGTTCCTCGCGAACCGCTGCTGCCTGTCGCTCAACCGGGGCATCTTCGAGGACACGGGCTTCATGGAGCGCATCTTCGAGCTCGCCCGGGGCAGCGAGCGGCCGCCGCTGGCCGGGCCCGACCGCGATCAGCTGCTGGCGCTGATCGACGCTTCACCGGCTACTGCCTGACCGGCGTACTCGCGCGCGCATCTGACGAACTCGCCGAGCAGCGGATGCACCGGCTTGCC
>CAWCMG010000007.1:0-190368 GCA_963796575.1 uncultured Solirubrobacterales bacterium
CTCCACCCCGCGGCGGACTAAGAATCGTAGCACCGCCGACAAGAATGACCGTCGGCACAGACCAGCGCTATCTGATTTATCTGATATGATCTGCTGGTGCCCCGAATGACTGCCACCGAAGCCGCCCGCAGCTTCTCTGATGTGCTCAATCGCGTGGCGGCCGGCGAAGAGATCGAGGTGACCCGCGCCGGCGCCCCGGTCGCCGTGATCGCGCCGCCGAAGGTGCGGCTCCTATCGGCGGAGCGGTTTCGTGAGCTGATCGCGTCAGCGCCGCCACCGGACGAAGAGTTCGCCGCCGAACTTCGAGCGCTGCGCCAAACAGTGGCTGCGCCCGAGCCATCGTGGCCGTCCTGATTGACACGGATCTCCTCGTCGACGTCGAGCACGGCGTTGGCACGCCGGAGGTGGAGCGGCTGCTCGGCGAGGAGGAGCGTGCGATCAGCGTGATCACGGTCAGCGAATTGCTGCACGGCGTGCATCGGGCAACCGGAGCTCGGCGTGCGAGACGTAGCGCGCTCGTCGAACATCTGCTTAGCGGGTTGCCGGCGATCCCGATCACCAGCCAGGTCGCTCGGGTCCATGCCGGCGTTTGGGCCGAGCTCGCCGAACGCGGTGACGTCATCGGAGCGCACGACCTCTGGATCGCCGCGACCGCCATCGCACACGGACTCGCAGTGGCGACTCGCAACGCCGCTGAATTCAGCCGAGTCCCGGGACTGCGGGTCCTGGATCCGTCAGGGTGAGACAGACAACTCGACGCCGGACGAACTCATGACCTGAAGGTGGCCGGGCGCGCAAGAAACACGCAACGGAATAAACCGCCTGTGGTTTTCGTTGCGCAGCTAACGGGCGAGCGTATACAGCCACACGTGGACGTAAGGCGCAAGCGCCACGCAGGTCGCCCCGACCGAAAACAGAGCCCACCCCACGAACGGGGTCCATCCTGACTCGAGACGATCAGCGACTTCGCGAGCCGTGGATCACGGGATCGAGGTAGAGCTGGCGGACCTGGCGGAGTGTCCGGAGCTGGATCCAGGCGCCAGCGACGTACGCCGTAGCAACTACAGCCATCAGGACGACGAGGGCGACCGCTCCGGCGATGGCGACACGCCAGGTATAGGCGAGGTGGACGGGCCGTATCACAATGAGAGCTGTCCAGGCCGGCACCGCGATGCAGACCAGTGCGAGGGCGATGGGGAAAACGCGAGGCAGGCGTTGCTCCAGTCGCTGCTGGTGCAGCCGCCGCTTGCGAACCCGACGGTACACCCGGTCGCGTTCGCTCAGCCGCGCGTCAAGGCGGTCAACGAACGGGCGCCGCAGCCACTCCGGACTCAAGATCATCTGCCCAAGAACGCCGAGACCGATCCCGAGCACGGCGAGATTCGACGTGAGCCACCCTACGCAGACAATCAGGAAACCTGGCGCAAACGCCGCGGTCACAACTGGGCTCATGCGGCGGTCAGCGTCGCTGACAAGCTGGGTCTGAGCGACTTCCCAATCGCGCCTTGCCATCGGCCGGACCGTAGCGCGAAAGGCGGACGGCGACTCCGGCCCTTCTGAGGGACCGAATACGGTTGAAGCGCGACATGGCCCTCAGGTGAGGTGGCCGGCACTCGCACGCACCCGGAGGTGTTCGATCTACCAGTCCGGTACGAACAGCGGCAGCTCGACTTCCTCATCGACCCAGATGACCTTGCGACCGTTGAGCGGCTTCTCGAGGTAGACGTGGACCGGGCAGTCCATGTAGTCGCGATCGTTCCAGTGGTCCTCACTGTCCTCCCAGCACAGGACGACCCGCACCCGGACGGTCTCTTCATCTTCCTGCACGATCACGTCGCAATCACCCTCAGTCGCGACCCGGATCACCGCGCGCAGCTGCAGCCGGCCGGGCTCGCGCTCGCGGTAGCCGACGAGCGTGGCAGACCGCTGCGGGTTGCCGAGCGGGCACCGGGGCGCCCATATCTCGCGCCACGCGGTGTGCGCCTCCTCGTCCCACTCCTCGATGTCACTTCCATCAATCCACTTTGCGCTCATTGGCCGAGTGTGACCGCCCGCAGATCGCGAATTGGCCGAATTGCGATGGCTTGCGACATTCGCTCCGCAGGATCGGAACGCGGGGTGACAGAGCCGGATCAGCCGGTGCCGGACGAGCCCGGACCGCGACCGTTGCCACCCGCGCCGGCAAGCCACCGATCGAACATCGCGAACGCCTGCTCGCGCGCCGCCGGCGCATGGACCTGGCTCTGGGCCACGACGTCGTCTGGAGTCAGCCCGACGGCCGCGAGGTGCTCGTCCCGCTCTGCCCACGCCGCGACCCGCTCGACGTCGACCTCGGGATGGAACTGGACGGCGAGGTGCGGGCCGAAGCTGAAGGCCGCCGGCCCCGCGGGGGACTGGGCCAACTCGAAACCGCCCGGCGGCACGCGCATCTGCTCGGTGTGCCACATGAGCCAGGGGCCACCCGGCACCAAGCTACCGTCGACCGTCTCGATCGGGAACCAGCCGATCTCGGGCCGGTCGAGCACGTCGACCTCGCCACCGAGCGCGAGCGACAGGGCCTGCCCGCCGAAGCACAGCCCGAGCACGGGCACGCCGGCGTCGACCGCCGCGCGCAGAGCGGAAATCTCCGCCGGGACCCACGGAGGATCAGAAGACGCGGCCGAGTGCTGCGATCCGAGCGAGACCACGAAAGAGAAATCCGTCGGCGTCACCAAAGCGTCCTCGCCGGCGTGGTGCACCACATACGGCAGCCCGCGCGCGTCGAGCCACTCGGCGACGCGGACCGGCGGCCCGAGTCGGCCGTGCTGGAAGATCAGTGCGGGCTTCGAAGTCAAGGCGCAAATCACTGTAGCTCCCGCATCGCGACCGCCCTCTGACCCAACCACGCCGGCGCTAGGCTGCCACACACAGTGACTTCAACGAGCGACCCGACGACAACCGAGGGCCCTGCCCTCTCGCTCCCCGACCGTGAGCACGTCCTCGAGCACGCCGCCGAGCTGATCGCCGCGGCCTGGCGGAGCTTCGACCAGCCCCGCCCGGGCCAGCCCCTCCCCGACGAGCGCACCCACGCGCTGCTCAGCCGCCCGCTCCCAACAGCGCCCTCGGACGCAAACGATGCGCTGGACGCGGCCGCCGACGTGCTCGACCGCTCGCTCGCGCAGACGCGCCCCCGGTGGTTCGCCTACATCGGCTCCTCGGGGCTCGAGATCGGCGTGCTCGCCGACGCGCTGATGGCGTCCCACGACGTCAACGTGGCCAACAGCGCCGGCGCCGCCGATCTGCTCGAGGCGCAGACGATTCGCTGGGTCGGGCAGTTCGTGGGGTTCGACGACCACGCTCCCGGCCTGCTGGCCGCCGGCGGGACGATCGCCAACCTGACCGCCCTGACGGCCGCCCGGGAGCGAGCGCTCCCCGGCGTCCGCCACGACGGCGCCGGCGGCCGCAAGATGGCGCTGTACTGCTCGGCGGAGGCGCACTACTCGGTCCGGCGCGCCGCCGAGCTCCTCGGGATAGGAGGACACAACGTCCGTGCGATCCCGATCGACGCGCACAGACGGATGGACGTCAGCGCCTGTGCAGAGGCGATCACCGACGACCGCAAGAAAGGCATCACCCCCGTCGCGGTGGTCGCCACCGCGGGCACGACGCTAACCGGCGCGGTCGACGACATCGCCGGCCTCGCCGACGTTTGCCGCGATGAGATCTGGCTCCACGTCGACGGCGCCTACGGCCTCCCCGCCGCCGCCACAACCCAGGCCGGCCCGCTCTTCGAAGGCCTGCCAAAAGCGTTCTCCGCCACCGTCGACGCCCACAAGTGGCTGTACGTCCCCAAGGCGTGCAGCGTCCTGCTGATGCACGACGTCGATGCGCTCGAGCGCGCGTTCTCCCACCACGAGGGGTACATGCCGCACGGCGAGCAGCTCCACGCGGTCGACCGCTCGCTCGAGTACTCGCGCCCGCTGCGGGGGTTGAAGTTGTGGCTCGCGTTCACCGTGCACGGCGCTGACGCGATCCGGGCCGCGATCGAGCGGAACCTCCAGCAGGCCGCGCTGCTCGCGTCCCTGATCGAAGCCGACAGCCGCTTCGAGCTGCTCGTCGAGCCGCAGCTGTCGGCCGTGTGCTTCCGCCACCTGCCGCCGACCGGCGTCGACCCCGACGAGCACAACGCGGCGCTGGCCCGCGCGACCGCCGCCGACGGCCGGATCCTGCTCGCGCCGGCCGAGGTCGACGGCGCCACCGTCCTGCGCGCGTGCTTCGTCAACTACCGGACCACCGAGGACGACATCCGGGCGATCCCGAAAGTCGTCGCCGAGATCGCAACGGCCGCATGACCAACACGGTCGGGGTCGAGGGTGTAACGGTCCCGGTCGACCACTACATCGACGGGCGCCGAGTGAGCAGCGAGACGACGTTCGAGGTCCGAAGCCCGATCGACTGGGACAACTGGAAGCTCGCCGAGGTAGCGAACGGAGGCCAGGCCGAGGTCGACGCGGCAGTCGCCGCCGCTCGCCGCGCCTTCCCGAAATGGGCCAGCCTCGGACCCAACCACAGACATGCGCATCTCACGAGACTCGCGGACGCGATCGACGCCGCCGTCCCCGACCTGGCCAAGGTCGAGACCGCCGACAACGGCTCCCTGTACGAGGCGATGAGCCTGCGCGTGCTCCCGCGCGCGGCCAACAACATCCGCTTCTTCGCCGACTTCGCGCGCGACCGCCTCACCGAGGAAGCCCGGACGCTCCCCGGCGGCGAGCGCAACCGGGTTCGCTACGACCCGGCCGGCGTCGCGGCCGTGTCCACGCCGTGGAACGCGCCGTTCATGCTCGCGACCTGGCGCGTCGGACCGGCGCTCGCGGCCGGCGACACGGTCGTGTTGAAGCCGCCCGAGTGGGCGCCGCTCACCTGCTCGCTGCTCGGCGATCTGGCCGATCAGGCCGGGCTCCCGCCCGGGGTGCTCAACGTCGTCCATGGCACGGGCGCGGGCGCGGGGGCTCCGCTCACCGGACACAAAGACGTCGACCGGGTCGCGTTCACCGGGTCGCCCGCGACCGCGCACACCGTCTACCGCGACGCGGCCGCAAACCTCACGCCGGTGTCGTTCGAGCTCGGCGGCAAATCGCCGTTCATCGTGTTCGAGGACGCGGACCTGGACGCGGCGGCCGCGACCGCGGCGTACCAGTACGACAACTCGGGCCAGGTCTGCCTGGCCGGCACGCGGCTGCTCGTGCAGCACTCGATCATCGACGACTTCCTCGAACGGTTCGAGGCCCGCGTCAGCGAGATTCGCGTCGGCGACCCGCGCGACCCGGACACCACCTATGGCCCGCTGATCCATCCGGTCGCGCTCGAACGCGTGATCGGTTACGTCGAGCGCGCGTTCGAGGCCGGCGCGAACCTGGCGTTCGGAGGGCGGCCGATCAGAGGCCTGTACTACCCCCCGACGCTGTTCACGGACGTCCCGCCACAAGCCGAGATCCTCCAACGCGAGGTGTTCGGCCCCGTGCTCACGCTCCAGACGTTCGAGGACGAAGCCGAAGCGATCGCCAAAGCAAACGCCACCGACTACGGCCTCGCGGCGACCATCTACACGGGCTCAGAGGACCGCGCCGACCGGGTCAGCGCCGCGGTCGTCGCCGGCACCGTGTGGGTCAACTGCTTCTACGTCCGCGATCTCGAGACGCCGTTCGGCGGCGCTGGCGATTCGGGCATCGGCCGCGAGGGTGGCCACCACTCGTTCGACTTCTACTCGGACGTGAAGACGGTGGTCGAGCGGATCGCGCTGTTCTCAGACGCCGAATAAGCCGACGAGTTCGCGACACAGCCGCCCCACGTCCGACACAGAGTCGGTGTACTGCGACGGCTTGAAGCAGATCGTCGTGTAGCCCGCCTCGAGCTGCGCCGGGATCGCCTCCGCCGCCTCGGCCAGATCCGCGACTCCGCCACCGGCCGGAAAGCGCCCCCGGATCCCGCCCACGACCTCGAGCTCAGAAAACGATCGCCCCGCCGCGGCCATCGCGTCAACCAACACCCGGAGCTCGTCGGCGCCAGGCTGGCCGAACGGGTGAAAGCCGTGCCCGTACTCGACCAGCCGGCGTACGATCCAGGGTCCGACGGTCATACCCCCGAACCACAGCCGCGGCCCGTCGGCACGAAACGGCTTGGGTTCCATGTAGACGTCCGCAAACGAATACCACCGGCCGGAGAATGACGCCGGACCCGAGCGCCACAGGACTTTCCACGCCGCCAGATGCTCGTCGAGCAACTCGCCCCTCCGCTCGAACGGGACGCCGAGCGCGGCGTACTCCTCGCGGTGCCAGCTGACCGTCGGCTGGACCACGAGCCGCCCCTCGCACAGCAGGTCGAGCGTCGCCAGCTGATGGGCGAGCAGCACCGGATGACGGAGCGGCGCGATGATCGCCGCGCCGATCAGCCGCAGCCGGCTCGTGACCGCGGCGATCGCGCTCATCAACACGATCGAGTCGGGCCACGGCATGTCCGGATCCTGGTTCCCCGGCGCCGCGTAATCGCGGGGATTCGCCGGTCGCCCGAGAGCTCCCGCCGACGGCCCGAGCACGATGTGCTCGCTCAGCATCACGCCGTCGATCCCCGCGTCCTCGGCCTCGACCGCCATCCTCACCAGCGCCCGCAAATCCCGCGGCGAGGTCATCGTCCAGTTCTCGCTGAGGACCAGAACGAACCGCGGCGACCGGCCGGAAACGCTCACGATCAGGCCAACGTGACGCGGACGGGCAGCCGCTTCAGCCCGTTGGTGAAGTTCGTGCGCTGGCGCACGGGCTCGCCGGCGAGCCCGATCCGCTCGACCCGCTCGACCAGCTCCTCCAGATAGACGCGCAGCTCGAGACGCGCGAGATGGGCCCCGAGGCACTGGTGGGGCCCGCCCCGGCCGAACGTCAGATGGTCGGTCGGGTTCCGCGCGACGTCGAGGCGGTGGGGATCCGGATAGTGGTCGGGATCGCGATTGCCGGCGGCGAACCACACGATCACCTTCTCGCCGGCGGCGATGTCGACGTCGCGCACGGTCACGTCGCGCGTGGCCGTCCGGCGGAAGAACCACACGGGCGAGGAGAACCGGAGCAGCTCCTCGGTCGCCGAAGGGATCAGCGAGCGATCCGCCCGCAGCCGCGCCCACTGATCCGGATGCTCGGCGAGCGCGAGCGTGCCGAGGCTGATCGCCTGCCGCGTCGTCTCGTTTCCGGCCACGATCAGGAGCGCGAACGTGTTGTCGAGATCCTGCTCGGACATCGGCTCGCCCTCGATCTCGCCGTTCGCGATCAGGCTGAGCACGTCGTCGCGAGGGCACGCGCGCCGGTCGGCGTAATACTCGCGCCCGATCGCGCACAGCTCGTCGGCCCAGGGCGAGCCGAACGGCTTGTAGCGGTACTCCTCGCGCTCACCGGCGTAGGCGTGCTCGCCGACGTACTCGGGGTCGGTGTCGACGAGAAGCCGGTCGCCGAGGTCGATCAGGTGGGGCAGGATCTCCTCGGGCAGGCCGAGGATGTGCGCGAGCACGCGGATCGGGATCGGCGCCGCAAGCTTGTGCACGAGGTCGAACTCCCCCATCGGAAGCACCCGGTCGAGCCGGTAGCGGACCAGCTCGCGCAGCCACTCCTCGTAGCGGCTGACCGCCCCCGGGGTGAATTGCGTCGAGATCAGCCGGCGGTAGCGGCCGTGCTTGGGCGGATCGAACTCGAGGAAGTTCCGGCGCGCGGCCAGCACGTCCTCGGGCAGGTCCTCGATCGTCGCCGCGCCACCGAGCTCCGAGGAGTACGTCTTGGTGTCGCGCAGCACCGCCAGCACGTCGTCGTACTTCGTGAGCGCCCAGAAGCCGCGGCCGTCGGGCTCGGGGTGACGGTATACCGGCGCCTCGCGCTGGAGCCGCTCGAACACCTCCCACGGCTCGTGGTCCGCGAACAGGTCGTAGTCGAGGAGGTTCACGGACTCCATCGTGGCGCCGAGGATACCACCGGTCTGCGTAATGTATCCACGATGGATCTTTGATTTGGGGGTTCGGTAGTCGCGGGCGTCGCGGGTCGCCATTGCCCCACCCGCGCTAGTGGGGCTCCCCTCAACGTTCCACCCGTAATGCCGGCCCGGATGACCGCCAGGCTTTGTCCTCGGATCCTCGCGTAGCGCCGCTACGCGTCAGATCCTGCGTCCTCGCCTGACGGCCCCCGGCCTCGGCCTTCCGGGCGAAACGTTTCGGGTCGACCCACTAGAACACCGGACATGCCCTCCGATGATCTGGTCGTACGCGTCGCCGACACCGACGACGTCGCGGCGGTGGCGTCGCTGCGCCTCGCCTGGGGCGACGGCGCCCACGACGACGAGATCCGCGACTTCGAGCGTCACCTGTTCGTGCCCGAGGATCGCCGGAACCGGGGGATCGGGTCCGCGCTCATCCGGGCGGTGATCGACGCCGCACGGGAGCGCCGATACGTGCGCGTCGTGCTGTCGCCGACCGGCCGATCGGTGCCGTTCTACCGGCGCGCCGGGTTCGTCGCGGCCGACGGCGAGGCCGGCGGGCTGCTGCTATTACGGCCCAACCCGCTCTCTTGACACCGCATCCAACACTTGCGAATGTATCCGAAACCTAGCGATTCGGACGCGGAGGGTAAGGAGAGGCAATGGCAACTCATCCGGTCAGCGGCGCCGGCACGATCGGCGACGCCCCCACTACCCAGCCGCACCTGGGTGAGCAACGCCTGACCACGCTGCACGCGATCGGGCAGGCGCTCGCGATCGGCCCGATCTTCTCGGTCGGGCTCGTCAGCGGCCTGGTCGCGAACGTGGCCGGTTTCTCCACCCCGGCGTCGATCGTGCTCGGCTCGATCGGCTCGATCGGGCTCGCCTACGTGATCGCTATCTACGCGCGCCGGTACGCCGGCGCCGGCGCGATCTTCGAATACCTTTCGCACGCCGTCCATAACTCGTTCGGGATCTTCTCGGGCGCCGTCTACCTGCTCGGCACGCTGTTCCTCGGCGCCGGCGGGATCTACATTGGCCTCGGGTTCCTGGTCCAGGGCTTCTTCCAAAGCCACATCCACACTTCGATCCCGTGGTGGGTCGGTGGCGCCGCCGGCCTCGCGATCGCGTTCACACTCAACCACTTCGGGGTCAGGCTCGCGATCCGGGGCGTCCTGCTGCTGGCCTCGGTCTCTGCGATCCCGTTCCTGTTCCTGTCGGTCGTGATCATCGCCAAGGGCGGCGTCGGCGGCAACACGCTGGCGGTGTTCAACCCGCATGAGACCTCCTGGAACGCGGTGTTCAACGGGATCCTGTTCGCGGTCACGCTGTTCATCGGGTTCGAGGCGGCCGCGTCGATCGCCGAGGAGACCGAGAACCCGCGCAAATCGATCCCGATCGCGGTGGTCGGCGCGGTCGCGCTGAGCGCGGCGCTGTACATCTTCGTCTGCTACGCGGCGACGATCGGGTTCGGCAAGGCGGCGCTCGAGAAGGGCGCGTGGTTCGCCTCCCCCAGCCCGATGGGCACGCTCGCGACCCAGTACGTCGGCAACTGGCTGAGCTTCCTGATCGACCTCGTGATCATCCTCGATGCGCTGTCGCTCAGCATCGCGATCATGGTCACCGCGTCGCGGATCAACTTCGCGTTCGGCCGAGACGGCCTGCTGCCCAAGGCCGCCGCGATGACCTCGCGCTACGACACGCCGGTCGTCGGCAACGTCGCGATCGCGATCTGGAGCATCCTGCTGCTGATCTGGGCCGGCGTCACGAACTACGGGGTCCCGGTCAAGCTGCCCAACCCGATCGAGGCGTTCAACATCACGACCGGCGCCGGCAGCTACCTGGTCGAACTGATCTACATCTTCCTGGCGCTGTTCGCGCTCAGGCTGCTGTGGCGCGACCGCCACACCGAGGGCGGAATGTGGTGGAAGGTGATCCTGGTCGTGCTCGGCCTGGTGACGCCGCTGCTCGCGTTCAAGGGCGCGCTCGACCCGTTCCCGACGTTCCCGAACGATCGCGGCGTGTTCATCGCGCTCGCGTGCATCGTGATCGCGGCGGTCTGGTACGGGATCCTCCACTTCGCGAGGCCGGCACAGGTCAGGGCGGCCGCGGCGCACGCGGTCGAGCACCACGGCGTGCCGGCGCTCGACGAGCCGATCCCCGAGCCGTCGCCGGGAGCCGCAGGCTGAGGCGAACGGGCGGCGTGTCCGCGACGCTGCGCTGCGAGATCTTCCCGGCCGATCTCGACGCCACGGTCGACTTCTACGTGCGGGTCCTGGCGTTCCGGGTCGTCCGGGACGAGCGCGCGAGCGACCATCCTTACGTCGCGCTCGAGCGCGGTGAAGTCAGACTCGGCGCGGCTGCGCGCACCGAGGTCGCAGACCGGGGGCAGCGACGGCCGCCGACCGGGGTCGAGCTCGTGCTCGAGGTCGAGGTCGAGAGCCTGAACGCCGAGCGCAAGCGCGTCGCGGTGAGCGGATGGCCGGTCGTCGAGGAAATCACGGACCGGCCGTGGGGGCTTGCGGACTTCCGCCTGCTCGATCCGAGCGGGTACTACTGGCGAATCACAGAAGCTTCGAGTACTCCTCGAACTCCCAATCGGTGACCCAGGCGCGGAAGCGCTCGAGCTCGGCCATCTTGATCGTCTCGAACGTCTCGACGAGCCGCGAGCCGAGCACGTCGATCATCGCCTGGTCGGCCTTGAGCGCCTCGAGCGACTCGTAAAACGTGGTCGGCAGCGGGTCGCCGAGCAGCTCCTCGTCCAGGTCGTAGATCATCCCCGCCACCGGCTCGGGGGGCTCGAGCTCGCGCCGAATGCCGTCGAGGCCGGCGGCGAGCGCGCCGGCGTAGGCGAGGTAGGGATTGGCCGTGCCGTCGCCGAGCCGGAGCTCGAGCCGCGTCGAGGACCCGCGTTCCTTGGGAACCCGCACGAGCGCCATCCGGTGGTCGTGGCCCCAGCACACCCGCGTGGGGACGAGCGCCTCGGCGCTGATCCGTCGGTACGCGTTCACGGTCGGGTTGAAGAACACCATCAACGCGCGGCCGTGGGCCATCATCCCCGCGATGAAGTGGCGCATCACGGGCGTCAGCCCATGCGTGTCGTCCGCGTCCTCGCCCGCATTCGCACCGTCGGAATCCACCAAAGACACGTGCAGGTGGAACCCCGAGCCCTCGTCGTCGTTGAACGGCTTGCCCATGAACGTCGCCAGCAGCCCGTCCCGCGCCGCCAGCTCCTTGACCATCGCCCGAAACCGGAACGCGCGGTCGGCCGAGTCGAGCGCGGCCGAATGGCGCAGGTTGATCTCGAACTGGCTGCGGCCGTACTCGTGGGCGGCGGCGATCGCACCGATCTCGAGCTCGACGCCGGCCTCGAGCATCCGCGCCAGCGTCCCCTTCGGGTCGGCCATGTCTCCGACCGTGTACACCGCGCTGTCCTGCCCGGCATAGGGCCGGTAGCCGCGCGGCGAATCCGGGTCGGGCTCGCACAGGTAGAACTCGAGCTCGGGACCGACCACCGGCGCCACGCCGTACTCGGCGAACTGGGCGAGCACGCGCTTGAGCACGCCGCGGCAGTCGAGCGGGTGCGACTCGTGCGTGACCGGATCCTCCAGGTCGACCAGGCAGGCGACGACGTCCTCCTCCCAGGGCAGCGGCACGAGCGTGTTCAGATCCGGCCGCGCGAGGAAGTCGGGGAAGCCGTGCTCGAAGCCGGCGACCACGTTGTGGCGCAGGTCGACGGTCATGATCGCCTCGACGAACCCCATCCCCTCCTCCGCCACGTGCGGGAACGCCGCGATCGGGATCAGCTTGCCGCGGCAGATGCCGTGCAGATCGGCGTACTGGAGGCGCACGGCGCGAACGCCGACGTCGGCGAGCTCGGACAGGCTGCCCACCAGCCTGGCCCGCGCGGCGGCGGCGCGCTGGTCGCGCGCGTCAGGCCGCGCGGCGGCCTGATCGCCGAGGTCTTCCGGCATCTCTCTCTCCTCTCGTTGACCAGCGCGCAGCCGCGCCTTGTATTTCTTTTTGCGGGTACCGCGTCTAGGCATGCGGTGCGAACGCGAGCGTACCGGCGTCGACGATCGCGGCGCCACCGTCGACGGTCAGCACCGCGCCGTTCACGTACGAGGCCGCGGGCGAGGCCAGCCACGAGACCGCCTCGGCCACCTCCTCGGGGCTCCCCGAGCGCCGCGCCGGTATGTCTCCCACCGCGATCGCGTAAGCGCCTTCGCGGTCGACTCCCCTCCGCGCCGCGAGCACGTCGATCTCCTCGTCGGCCATCGCCGTCCGGATCCAGCCCGGGCAGACCGTGTTGGCGCGGACGCCGAGCGGCCCGTAGTCGAGCGCGATGCACTGTGTCAGCATCACCAGCCCTGCCTTCGAGCTGCAGTAGGCCGCCGAGGCGGGGTCGGCGCGCAGCCCCGCCAGCGATGAGATCGTCACGATCGCTCCCCGCGCCTCGATCAGGTGCGGGAGCGCGGCCCGGCAGACGAGGAACGGCGCGGTCAGGTTGGTGCCGATCACGAGGTTCCAGCGCTCGATTGTCTGCTCGGCGACCATCGCCCCCGCGCCCACGCCCGCGCTCACGATGAGCGCGTCGACCCGCCCGAACCGCTCCACGCACGCGTCGACGGCGTGCTGAGCGCCCTCGGGCGACGAGGCGTCGGCACTCACGGCCAGGCCCCCGACCGCAGCTGCGACCGCCTCCAGAGGGGCAACCCGCCGACCGCTCACGCACACCGAGTACCCAGCAGCCGCCATCCGCGAAGCCACGGCGGCGCCGATCCCGGTCCCGCCCCCGATGATCAGCACGCAAGGAGTCACCAGCGAATTAGTCGTGCAGGAACTGCTCGACAAGCGACTCGGGAAACGACTTGTCGGCGATCGTGTAGGCGAGCGCGGTCATCCGCCACGAGTCCGACAGGTAGAACCGCTCGTACAGCTCGCCGCGGCCGCCGAGCTCGGAGCCGAGGAAGTCCCAGGCCAGGCGGAACAGGCGGATCCGCCGCTCGGCGCCGGCGCCGGCGGCCTGGAAATACTGCTCGATCTGGTCGTGCAGCGGGCCTTCGATATCGGCCCTCGACGGCGTGGCCATGAACCCGCCGCCGCCGATCAGCTGCAACAGCTCGTTGACCCGCGGGAGCCACTTCGGCATCTCACCACGCAAAGCAACGAACGGCCGCTCGTCGGGAGTCATGACCCCGCCGGCATCCAGGGCCGCGCCGGTCTCCGCGGCGACGATCGCCGAGCGCGCGAGCTCGCTCATCGCCCATATCTGCCCGAGCTTCTCCTGGATGTGGTCAAACCGAACCACGCCCGTGGTCGTCGCGATCGCATGCCCCAGCCCCAGCGCGAAGCACAACTTCACCCACGCGCGCGTGAACGCCTGGTGCATGATGTGGCTGCGCCAGCCGGTATCGGTGATCACCTCGCTGTACCCCACGGTGTCGCCGTCCAAAAAAACGCGCTCCCGTGGGATCTCGACGTCGTCGAAGATCACGACCGCGTCCATCTCGTCAAATCGCGCCGACAGCGGATAGTCATACACGTCGCGTTGCTTCGAATAGCTGTCACGGCAAATAAAGCGAAGCCCGGGCGTCGCGATCGGGATCGCGAACGCCAGCGCGTAGCGGCCATCCTGGGGCCGGATGTCTGACCCCGGGTACACGAGCAGCTCATCGGCGAACGGCGCAAGCGTGGCCAGCATCCGCGCGCCCCGCACGACGATGCCATTGGCGCTCTCGCCGAGCTTGTGAAGCGAGACCTGCCCCATCGCCTGCTCGGCTTCCGCCTTGGTGCGGTCGACTTGCGGGTTCATCAGCGCATGCGTCGTCGACAGGTCGTGGTCGCGCATGAACTCCTGATACGCGACGAGGTTGGCCGCGCCGGCCTCGTTCCAGCGCCGGGCCCACACCTCAGACCGGCCGGCGAAGCAGGCGAATGTCACGTTCAGGTAATCGGGGGTCCGCCCCATCACCCCGCCCGACAGCGCCGCAACCAGCTCGAACGCGCGCCGCCGGCGAACCAGGTCCTCCGAAGTCCGTGGGATCAGGTGCGTGACGTTGACAAGACGCCCAGAGTCAGCCGGCGAAGGTGCCAGCATTTCGGAGGCGTGCTCGTGCTGGAGATCGAACACCCGCGCTAGCGACAGCGCCGCGTCGCGCAGCTCCGGATGGTCGAGCGGATGGCTGATGCGCTCGCCCCGCAGCCAGATCTCGCGACCGCCCTGGCGGAGCCCGTCGAGGAACTGCTCCCCGGTACGAGCGCCCGTCGCATGCCCAACCGAGGTCAGCGCCATCAGTCACCTCCCGCAGGCAACGGATCGGACAGCGGCGGCACCCCATGGCCGAGCGCCTCCAGGCCCTGGCGCTCCCAGTCGACGGCCGAGGCGTCGAACCGGAAGTACGAGCGCGGCGGCAGGATTCCCCACGTGTTCGAGGAGTGGGCATCGTCGGGCCACGTACGCGGCTCGTGGTCGGCGGCGAGCTGCTCCATATCGCTGTAGAGCTCGACCATGCACTCCTCCTCGGGGATCCGCACGTACGCGGCCAGATTCTGTCCCAGCGCGTGGCGCACCGGGCCCCAGGCCAGCCACCGCCCGTGCTGGGCGAGGTGGTCGAGCGCGACCCGCAGCTCCCCCCAGTCGGTCAGCTCGAACGCGAGATGGTGGAAGTGGTAGTAGCCCTTGCCGACGAGCGCGACCGTGTGGTGATCGGCCCCCAGGTGCAGCCAGCAGCCCTCGTCGCCGAGGCGATCGGTCAACCGCATCCCAAGCGCGTCGCAGTAGAACTCGGTCATGCCGGCGAGGTCGCCGGTCAGCGAGTTCACGTGGCCGAGCTTGCGCGGATGAAAGCCCGCGAGCGTCGTGGTCGAGCGCGCGATCGCCGGCCGGGGATCGTCGAGGGGCGCGTACGGCACGAGCTCGACGCCGTGTCCATCGGGATCGCGTAGATGGAGCGCCCCGGCGACAAGCTCATAAGCCACCCCGACCCCTGCCAGATGCCCGGCGGCATCCTCGAGCGTCACCCCGCGGGCGAGCTCGTAGCCGGTGTGATCGGCGCCGGGGCTATGCGACCGGACGAGCTCGAGCGAGTACGGCTCGTACGCGCAGGCGAGCCGCGCCCGCTCTGGGGTCAGCTCGCGCACGGTCAGCCCGAACTGGATCGACCAGCGCTGCGCGGCATCGGCGAGATCACCGGTCCTGAGGCAGACGTGATGGATGCGACGGAGCGAGATCATCTCGCGCACACGGCGGCGGGCACTTTGGATACAGTATCCGCGCCGTGAGTGGTGGTCAAGACGACGAGCGCCGCGCCCGCGCCCTGCAGCGGCTCGCCGAGCTGAACGACGAGCCCGGGGGCGAGCAGTTCCTCGCGCGCATGGGAGTGCTCGGGGACTGGATCGTCGACTGGGCGTTCGGCGACGTCCACACCCGCCCCGGCCTGCCGGCGCGGGAGCGCGAGCTGATCATCGTCGCGGTGCTGACCGCGCTCGGCTCGAGCGACCCCCAGGTGCGGGCGCACATCCGGGCGCTGCGCGCGATCGACGTCCCGTGGAGCGAGATCGAGGAGACGATTCTCCAGACGACTCCGTACGCTGGCATTCCGCGTGCGGTGAACGCGATAAAAGTGCTCCGCGAGGAACAGGAGGCCGAGGCGTGAAGGCTGTGCGGTTCGTGAACCCGGAGGGCGAGACCCGGATCGGGGCGCTGGGCGAGGATGGGACGATCACAGATGCCGGCGCCGCCGGCCCGCAGGGCTTCGTCCCCACGACTCTGGCGTGGGATGCGTTACAACAGACGGACGGCCCTACCCACAAGTCCGAGGACGTCAGGCTCCTTCACCCTGTCGTGCCAAACAAGCTCATCGGGATCGGGCTCAACTACCGCTCGCACGCGGAGGAATCGCAGCTCGAGATTCCGACCGTGCCGGTGATCTTCGCGAAGTTCTCCTCGTCCCTGGTGGGACCCGGCGCGGAGATCGTGATCCCGCGCGAGGAGACGCGCCCCGACTACGAGGGTGAGGTCGCGGTCGTGATCGGACAAGGGATCTACCGCGCCGACGAGGCCGAGGCGCGGGCCGCGGTCGGCGGCATCGCCGCGATCAACGACGTGTCGGGCCGGCGCGCGCAGCTCGAGACGCCGCTTCGCCAGTTCACGCTCGGCAAGAGCTTCGACACGTTCTCGCCGCTCGGGCCGTGCATCGCGTCGGCCGACGGCGTCGATCTCGCCGACATCGACCTCCGCACGACGGTGTCTGGCGAGGTCATGCAGGACGCGAACACGCGCGACCTGATCTTCTCGGTCGTCGAGCTGATCGAGTACATCTCGGCGGGCGTCACGCTCGAGCCCGGCGACGTGATCGCGACCGGCACGCCGAGCGGCGTCGGCGACTCGCGCTCACCAAAGCGCTACCTCCGCGACGGCGACACAGTCGAGATCTACGTCGAGGGCGTGGGCACGCTCTCGAACCGAGTCCGCAACGAGCGATAAATCGATCGGCCGCGCCAATCCGCGGCCGGGGCGTTTCCGCTGGCGGCAGTGATAGGTTGCCGGGCCACATAACCAAGCCGAATCACCGGACCATCCGTGGACGGTGAACGGGGGACCCACCGCGATCCGCAGTGATCGCAGGGGCGAATCGCCGAGCAGATCGGCGTAGCGCACAGCGCGAGCCCGTCAGCTAACCCCGCAGGCTCGTGACAAGGGAGGTTTGTGGACAGCACGCGTGATCGTGCCCGGGTTGACGCCTGGCAGGAGATGGACCGCTGGCAAGACACTGATCCCTGGCAGGAATCGCTCGAGCGCTCGCTCGCGCGACGGGGCAAGTCGACACGGTCGTCAACCGGGGTCGACCGCAACCGCGCGCGCCGGTCCACCGCAAGGCGCCTCCGGACCAAAATCCTGAGCGCCAAGACCATCGTTGCCCTGGCGGTCGCCGCCGCGATTGTGGCCACCGTACTCGCCAACAATGGACCGGAATCCTCCCCCCCGCCGGCGCGCGCAGCCGCACAGCGCGCCGCGGCCGCCCGAGCTCCCGCGACAACCCGGTACCGCGACGCCAGACCGGCCGCGTGGCGCAGCTGCCCGCTCGCGGTCGCACCCGCCGGCTACGTGAATCCGCTCGCGGACGCGATCGTGAATCCCGAGCGGATCGACCAGGGTGTGGACTACGCCGGCGTCGGAAAGCTCGTGGCGATCGGCGCCGGGCGGATCACCCATCTGGCGACGGACGACAGCGGATGGCCGGGATCGTTCATCGAGTACCGACTCCTCGACGGCGCCGACGCGGGCTGCTACGTCTACTACGCCGAGGGAGTGACGCCCGCGGACGGTCTCCGCGTCGGTGACTCGGTCAGCGCCGGCCAGCCGATCGCGACGATCATCCCCGTGTTCCCGACCGGGATCGAGATCGGATGGGGCGCCGGGATCGCGACCAAGGCCTACGCGAAGGTCGCCGGACAGTGGAGCCCCACCGACGATGAGGACAACATCGCCAGCGCTTCGGGCAAGAGCTTCTCGGCGCTGATCGCCGCGCTCGGCGGTCCACCGGGAAAGCTCGAGGGATAGCGACTTGATGATTGGTTCAGCGGGTTGCCGGCGCTGACCTGCAGATCACGTCAACGCACGCGCCTGGCGCGGACCTCGTCGCGTCAAGCACGTGGGGCACGCACGACACGACACGGCCCAGCCTAAAAGCGTTCCGATGACGCGTTGTGCAGGTCGCCCACAGGCAACCCGGCGCCACCGCCCTCCCCGGGTGTCGGCCGTCAGGCCGCGCCTGGCCCCCTACCGGCAACCTACGGTCGTCAGCGGGCCGCCGCGGAATCAATCATCAGCGGAAGAAGACGCCGTTCCGCTCGCGACCGACCGCGGGTGGGCCGGCGCCGAAATCCTCGACCGGGACGTTGTACTGACCCTGGGGATCCGAGCGGTAGATCACACGGACGCCGTCGACAAAGGCCGTGAATTTGATCGTGGTCGGGCTGGCCACGTAATCGCCCGCGAATCCGAACTCCTCGTTGTGGATCTTCTGCCGGTCGCCGTGACCCGGCCAGCGAACGTCGAAGCTCACATGCGATGGGACCGGCGGGCGCGGCGGTGACCCGAAACCGACCGCGTTGTTGCCATCGTGGTAGTCCAGAACGGCGACGCGGTCCGCACGCAGTCGCGCTCGGCCGCGACGCGAGTCTACGTCGATCGCCCACGGCGCGATCGGGATCGTCCAGAACAGCCCCGACGGAGCGATCCCCGGCTCGAAGTCGTGGCTTTGGTGAGTCGGATCGCCGACGGCATCCGGGTCGAATAGATCAATTCATATGAAGCCGAACGATCCAATGTGACGGCGGCCGTCAAACCCGACGTACACCCCCTGCATGAACCGCATATCGGCGTCGAAGCTGTACGTGGTGCCGTCGCTTCCGCGTGCGGTGCCGCGGGTCTCAGATCCACCGACGACGCCGTCGAAATCCGTGATCGTCGACATCTCAAACCCGATGCCGGGCAACAAAAAGTGGAAGTCCGCGCCACTCGCGACGAAGTCGTTCGCCGCGACTGAAAATCCGCCCGGGATCGGGCGGGGCGCCGCCGTCGAAGACCATCCGAGGACCGAGCCCGGATCGATCAGCCCCAGCCCGGCCATCCCGCCGAAAGCGACCGCGCCACGGCGCAGCATCTGCCGCCGCGAGACTGTCGTTGCGGCGTCTTCGCGAAGCGGCAGTGAGTCGCCCGCGTCAAAGTGCGCCCGGTTTGATCCCATGACCCCGATGGGTTGTTCAGTACTAACCTACCACCCCCGAACGACAGATACAACCCGTCGGGCCCGCGGAATCCGGCGCCGAAACGTCCCTGCCGCTGTCACGTGCCGGAGCCGGATTCCGCTAAGGGAATCCGGCGCGGAACGTCTTCGGCACCATTACGTGGCTGTGCCGGATTCCCCCGAGCCGAGGATGTCGAGGGAGCGCTTCATCGCGTCGGCGAGGTGCCGGCGGGTGAGCGACTCGGCGCGCCGCCCGTCGCCGGCCTCGATCGCCTCGAGGATCTGCTCGTGCTCGCGCACGTCGAGCACCATCCGTTCCTGGGTCTCGACCTGGCGCTCGTAGATCGTCGCGCCGATCCGCGCCACCCACAGCCGCTCGACCAGCTGGAGCAGGTAGTCGTTGCCGGACGCCGCCACCAGCGCCAGGTGGAACTCGCGGTTGGCCTCGAAGCTCCGCTCGACGCTGCGGAGCGACCGCCGCTGGGCGGCCACCGCCGCGCGCATCCGCGCGAGCGGCTCCGCCAAACGCCGCGTCGCGGCCAACCGCGCGGCCCCCGGCTCGACCACGAGCCGCGCATCGTAGGCGCCGCGCATCCCCCCCTGGTCGATGTCGGCGACGCGCGCGCCCCGGTTGGTCCGCATCTCGACGAGCCCCTCGGCGGCCAGTCGGCGCAGCGCCTCGCGAACCGGCGTGCGCGACACGCCGAGCTCCACGGCGAGGTCCTCCTGGTGGACTCGGGCCCCCCGGGGGAGCGATCCGCTTGTGATCCGCTCGCGGATCGCCTCGTAGACCTGATCGACGACGCTCGCGATGTTCAGGCGGTCGGGCGCGGCTACGGGTTCAGGCAAGCTCATCCAGTACCGCCGCGCTCGCCGCCACCAGCTCGTCGACCTCGTCGTCGGAGATGATCAGCGGCGGCGAGAACGCAAGCGAGTTCGCGTACGGGAGCGCTCGTCCGATCACCCCGCGCGCGAGCAGCGCCTCGGACATCGCCGCCGCGGCGACCGGATGCTCGAGCCCGATCGCCTGCATCAGCCCCTCGCCGCGCACCTCGGCGACGCCCGGCCGTCCGAGCAGCCCTTCGAGCCCGGCCCGGAGCCGGCGGCCGGCGGCGGCGGCCCGCGCGGGAAGGTCCTCGGCGCGCATCAGCTCGAGGTTCGCGATGCCGGCGGCGCAGCACGTCGGATGGCCGCCGTAGGTTCCGCCGTGGGCGAGCAGGTAGCCGGGATCCGCCTCAAGCCAGCCGCGCATTTTCGGCCCGACGATCACCCCGCCCAGCGGCAGGTAGCCACTCGTGATCGCCTTGGCGAACGTCATCATGTCGGGCGTGACGCCATAGTGGTGGGTGGCGAACCACGAGCCGAGCCGCCCGAAGCCGGTGATCACCTCGTCGAAGATCAGGAGCGCGCCGGACTCGTCGCACACCTCGCGCAGCCCCGCCAGATACCCGTCGGGGGGCGGGAACACGCCTCCGGCGCCGATCACCGGCTCGGCGACGATCGCCGCGACCCGCTCGGGGCCGTGATAGCCGACCGCCGCCCGCATCTCATCCACACTGTCGCGATCGACTTGGTAGAAGTCCGGCAGCAGCGTGCCGAACGGATCGCGGTTGGCGGGCAGCCCGCCCGCCGACGTGCCGCCGAGCATCACGCCGTGGTAGGCGTAGTGGCGGCTGAGCACGACCGTGCGGCCACCGTCTCCGGCCGCTTTGTGGCCGGCGCGGGCGAGCTTCAAAGCCGAGTCGATCGCTTCCGAGCCGCCGCACGTGAAGAACACACGGGAGTCGGGCATCGGCTCGAGCTCGACCAGCATCTCGGCGAGCTTCCGCTCCGGGCCGTTGGTGAATCGCGCGAACGTGTGGAAGGCCTCGAGCTCGGCCATCTGCGCGGTGATCGCATCGGTGATCTCGCGCCGGCCGTGGCCGGCGGCGCAGTACCACAGCGACGCGGTGCCGTCCAGGTAGACACGGCCGTCGACGTCCCAGACGCGGCAGCCCTCGCCGCGGACGATCTCGAGGTAATCCTCGGCGGGCTTGGCCGGGACCGCGAATGGGTGCAGAACACTCGGAACAGTCATGACGTAACCCCCACACTTCGTTCGGCTTCTTCTTCAGGCATCGTCAGCGCGACGTGCAGCGTCTGCGCGGTCACCGCCGGCTGCTCGCCCACCTCAGGGAGCGGCTCCTCGGACTGGACGACGGTGTTCTCGAGCCGGCCGATGCCCTCGACCTCGACCGCGACCACGTCGCCGGGCTCGACCGGCCGCGAGTGGGCCGGCGTCCCCGTGAGCAGCACGTCGCCGGGCTCGAGCGTGATCAGCCGTGCCAGGTCGGCGATCTGGTAGGCGAACGAGAACATCAGGTCGGTGCCGGTGTGGCCGTGCTGGACCTCCTCCCCGTTGACGAACGTCCGCAGGGTCAGGTCGTCGGGGTCGACATCGGCGGCGTCGACCATCACCGGACCGAGCGGGCAGAACCCGTCCTGCCCCTTGACGCGCAGCATCGAGCCGCGATCGGCGTGGCGAAAATCGTGGACGCCCCAGTCGTTCGCGACCGTGTAGCCGCCGACGTAACCGAGAGCGTCCTCAACCGAGACCCGGTGACAGCGCCGGCCGATCACGACCGCGACCTCGCCCTCGTAGTTGAGGAACCGGCAACCGGGCGGCCTCGCCAGCGGCGCGAGATGGCCCGACAGCGACGACGGCGGCTTCATGAAATAGGAAGGCTCGCTCGGCATGCGCGCCATCTTGTACTCCTCCGCACGCGAGCGGTAGGTCAGGTGGGTGGCGAGGATCTTGCTCGGCGTCACCGGAGCCAGCCACCGCTGCACGTCGCGTACGCGCACCTCGAGGCCGTCGGCGCGGATCACCTCTCCGTCGAGCGTGCCCTCGACCGCGCGGCCGTCGTGCTCGATCCGAACGTGCTTCATGCATAGGCCTCCTGTCGGTGTTGGGCGATGACCTCGACCCCGTCGACCGTGTAGCCGAACGAGAACCGGTAGCCGCGGAGCATCTCGCGCGGAGCGATCGCCTGCAGGTCTTCGAGCGCGTCGTCGTAGAGGCGGAGGTCCGCGGTCCCCTCCCAGATCTCGCTCACCTCGCGGTCGTAGCCGCCGGCGCGGACCAGCTCGAACACGTCGGGGCGCTCGCCGGCGGCGGCCGGGAAATGGCGCGTGTTGTACATCGGCGGGTCGTTGACGGTCGGGCCGCTCTCTGAGACGTGCTCGAGCGTGACCACGAGCCTCGCGATCTGCCGGTCGTTATGGGCGCACGTGGCTCCGAAGCGCGCGCCGGGCTCGAGCCGCGGCGTCGCCTTGCCGGCCGCGAACAGCCGCGTCATGTGGATCGAGCCGAGCTTCTTCGGGAAGCCCTGGATCCAGCCGCGGTACATCGCGAAGTCCTTGTCGGCCCAGATGTACACGCAGCGGCTCACCGGCAGACCGTTGTACCGGGCGCCGACGACCAGGAAGAAGTCGTGGTACTGCGACTGGATCGGATCCTCGAGCTCGTGGAGGTCCGCCGAGCACGACTGCCAGTCGGCGAAGATCGCGGCGACCGCGCCGGGATCGTCCGCGGGCTCGAGCTCAGACGGCAACAGCGCGGCGACCGCGTCCGGGTCGGTGCGGTACTCGGCGATCAGGAAGTCACACGAGTAGTGCCAGGGCGGCGGCGGCACCATCCCGGCGCGCCCGTCCGGAGACAGCGGCGCGGTGTAGCCGCGCGGGGTCACGCCGCCACCCTCGAGCGCGACGCCTCCACCAGCTGCTTGAACAGGCCGGTCTGCTCGGGCTCGTGCATCTTCTCGGGATGCCACTGCACGCCGACGCACGGCCACTCCGAACGCGGCTCGACCGCCTCGATCACGCCGCCCGGGGCGGTCGCGGTCACCTCGAGCTCGCCGGCATCGGCGATCTCGTGATGGTGGATCGTGTTGACGGCGATCCGCTCCGAGCCGCCGAGCGCACGCCGAACCCTCGAGCCGGGGACGAGTTCGACGCCGTGCCGGGCCGCCAGGATCGCCTCGGGGGCGAGGCCGCCGAGCTCGCGGTGGCCGTCGCCGGCCGACAGCCGCTGGGAGAGCCGCCCGCCGTGGGCGACCGCGAGCAGCTGCGCCCCCCGGCAGATCGTGAGCGTCGGCACCGCCCGCTCGCGCGCGGCGGCGATCAGCGCGAGCTCCCACTCGTCGGCGCCGGGGTCCGGGTCGTCAACGTTCTCGGGCGCGGCGCCGTAGCTCCCAGGGTCGACGTCGCCGCCGCCAGTCAGCAGCAGACCGTCCGCGAGCGCGAGCACCTCATCGACCGCCAATGAGGCCGGGACCGGCGGCCGCGAGAGCACCAGCGGCAGGCCGCCGGCGTCGGCGACGCGGCCGGCGTAGGCGGGGTCGAGCGTGTCGAGGATCGTGCGCTCGCCGAGGTACGTCGGTAGCGGCCGGCGCCAGCAGGTGATGAGAATGCGCGGGCGATCGTGATCGCGCTCCATACGGTGTGAATACATTATGTGATGTTCCCGCGCAAGGGCCGGGCTGGCTAGTGCGCGGCCTCGGATCCTGCCAGGGTGGTCCTGACCGCTTCGGCCTCGCGCAACTTGAAGCGCTGGACCTTGCCGGTCGACGTCCGCGGCAGGTCCTCGACGAACTCGACCACGTGCGGATACTCGTAGCGGCGCAGGTGCTGCTTGCACCACTGCCGGAGCTCCTCGGCAAGCGCGTCGGGCTCGTCGGGAGAGGCGACGCAGATCACCAACGCCTTGACCCGGCTGAGGTCCTCGACGTTGACGCCGATCACCGCTGCCTCGGACACGGCCGGGTGGCGAACGAGACAGGCCTCAACGTCGGCCGGTGACACCCACAGCCCGCCCACCTTGATCATGTCGTCCGAGCGCCCCTGATAGACGTAGTGGCCGTCGGCGTCGACGATGTAGCGGTCGCCGGTGTGGAACCACTCGCCGCGCATGCAGTAGCGGGTCTTGTCGCGCTGGTGCCAGTAGAAGCCGGCGCAGCTGTCGCCGCGGACCATCAGGTCGCCCGGCTGCCCCGGGGCGACGTCGAGCCCGTGCTCGTCGACCAGTCGTAGCTCGTAGCCCGGCACCGCACGGCCCGAGGTGCCGGGCGCGAGGTCCTCGAGCGTGTTCGAACAGTAGATGTGGAGCATCTCGGTCGACCCGATCCCGTCGAGGATCGGCACGCCGGTGAGCGCCTGCCACCGCGCGAGCACCGCCGCCGGCAGCGCCTCCGCCGCCGACACGCACGCGCGCACCGATGAGAAATCGACGTCCGCCGCCCCCGGCGCCTTGACCATCGCCGCATACAGCGCCGGCACCGAGAAGAACAACGTCGGCTGATACCGCGCCACCGCTTCGAAGATACGTTCTGGCGTAGACCGCCCTTTGACCAGTCCGGCGCAAGCCCCCACCGACAGCGGGAACGAGAAGCTGTTGCCGAGGCCGTAGGCGTGGAACAGCTTGGTCGTCGAGTAGCAGACGTCGCGGTCGTCGATCCGCAGGACGTTGCGGGCGTACTGGTCGACGGTGACGCCGATGTCGCAGTGGGCGTGGACGACGCCCTTCGGCCGTCCGGTCGAGCCCGAGCTGTACAGCCAGAACGCCATGTCCTCGCGGTGGGTGTCGGCCGGCGGCCCGAGATCGCCGGCGTGGTCGCGGGCGACCGCGTCGAAGCTCGCGTGCCGCCCCGGGTCGCCGTCGACCACGAGCACGTGCAGGCCGAGCCGAGCGTCCAGCTCGGGCTCAAGCGCGTCCAGCAACGACCCCTCCACCACGAGCACGCGCGCATAGCTGTCATCCAGGTAATAGACGTAGTTGTCGACCCGGTCCATGGGGTTGACCGGCACGGGAACGGCGCCGATCCGCATCGCGCCGAGGAAGGTCGCCGGGAACGCCGGCGAGTCGTCGAGGATCATCAGCACCCGCTGCTCGCGCTCGACGTCGAGGTCGATCAGGTACGAAGCCACCGCGGCCGTCAACGAGGCCAGCCCGCCGTACGTCACCGCGCCGTCGGCGGTCAGGAACGCAGTCTTGCCGGCGCGGCCGGCTTCCAGGCTGCGGTCCAACAGCGTGCTCGCGTTCAGTCGCTCCGCTCCGCTCACGGTGCGATCGAGTCTAATGGCGCGCCCGCTTCTTCCGGCGCGTGTCGTGCTGTCCGTCCCAGGCCAAAATCCGCCTGGTGTGGTCGATCGCCTGGGACGGGGTGCGCTGGATATGGAAGCCGCCCGGATAGCGGACGAGCTCGGCCTTCTTGCCGAGTAGCCGCAGGGCGGTGTACAGCTCCTCCCCCTGGCCAATCGGGACGCGGAGGTCTCCCTCCCAGTGGATGACGAGCACGGGCGTCGTCACGTTGGGCAGATATGTGAGCGGGGAGCGCAGCTCGTACTCGTCACGGTGCGACCAGGGGAGTCCACCCATGTTGAACACGGCGAACTCGGGTATCTCGGTCGTGAGCGCCATGCTGGTCTGGTCGATCACCGCCGCGATCGCCGTCGCGGCGCGGAACCGGTCGGTGTGGCCCACCAGCCAGCTCGTCATGAACCCGCCGTACGAGCCACCGCTCGCGAACATTCGCTCGCCGTCGCCGACCCCGCGCTCGATCAGGTCGTCGCAACAGGCGAGGATGTCCTCGTAGTCGCCTCCGCCCCAATCCCCGGTGCAGGCGCTCGCGAACGCCTGGCCATAGCTCGTGCTGCCGCGCGGGTTGGGTAGGACCACGGCGTACCCGGCCGCGGCCATCGCCTGGTGGAAGGCGAGCCATCGCCCGGACGGCCAGGATGCGTGCGGGCCGCCGTGGATGTCGACGTGGAGCGGCAGCCGCTCCGGCGCGCGGCCAGGTGGAAGGAGCGTGAAGTATTCGACCTCGGTGCCGTCGGGGCGAGTGACCGTCGACCGGCTGGCGGGAGCGAGCTCGACCTCGGCGAGGAAGTCGCTGTTCAAACGGGTCAGCGGAGCCGGCTCGGCGCCCCCGGTCGTCGTGACGACGACCTCGCTGGGCCGGTCTGGCCACGCGGCGGTGAACGCGACCGTCCGCCGGCCGGGCCGTGCCGCGATGCCGTCGATGATGAGGTCGCCGCCGACCACCTCGCGGCCGCGCCGGTCGCCGAGCCGAGCTCGATGCAGGGTCACCGAGCCGTGGTCGCCCACGAGCATCAGGAGCTCGCGGTCGCCGATCCAGCACACGGGAGCGGGTAGGCCGGGGAACAGGACGGCCGGGCGATCGAGGTCCGGCGCGACCATCTCGGCGCCGGCGCTGCCGTCGGCGGGAACGACGAATACGTGGGTGTCCTCGTTCCAGCGGTCGGTGAGCTGGCCCGCGAACGCGACCGTCTTGCCGTCGGGAGAAAACACCGGGAAGGCGACGCGGCCCTTGCCGTTCGTGAGCCGGCGCGGCCGGCCGCCGCCGGCGGGCATGACCCACGCGTCGCCTCGGAACTGGCGGTCGTCGCGGTGCGGGTGGCGATCGGACGCGAACACGATCGTGGCGCCGTCGGGGGAGAAGGACGGGTCGTCGTGGTCGTACTCGCCACGGGTCAGCCGGCGCGCCGATCCGCTCTCCACGTCGACGACGAACAGATGGCGGCGGCCGTCCTGCCAGCCGACACCGTCGAGGCGGGCCGCGAGCCCGCGCACGACGCGCGGCGCATTGCGCTCCGGGGCGCCCGCCTTCGCGCGATCGGGCACCCCCACCCGGCAGACCACGACCAGCCGCGTCGAGTCCGGCGACCACGCGAGCTGGCTGACCGGGCCCGGGAGCTCGCCGAGGCGCGCCGGCGTGCCGCCGTCGAGCGGCGCCAGGCGTACGTGGGCGTCGTCGGGCCGGCCGTCGGCGGTCGAGAGGTAGGCGAGCCACCGGCCGTCGGGCGACCACCGCGGGCTCTTGTCCGCGGGCCCCTCGGTGAACGGGCGTGGCCGCGAAGAGCCATCGGGCGCCGCCACCCAGATCGACGAGCGCAGCCGGTCTTCCTTATCGTCGGCCGCGCTGACGGCGAACGCGACCCGCCTGCCATCCGGGGAAAGGTCCGGATCGCTCGCTGTCCTCAGCCGAAAGGCATCCTCTGGGCGGAAGCTTCGCTTGGCCATGATCGTTCCGTCTCCGGCCTCTCCGTTGGTTGCTCGGTGAAACGGCTTCCGCCTAGCCGATCCGCGCCAAATCTACACATTCCGGAGGGATGGCTGCGCGGTTTCGCGAGCGTGAGCTGGATGTCGCAGATGCGCCGCTCCGCGAAGCCGGCCTCGCAGTACTTGAGGTAAAGCGTCCACAGGCGCCGGAACCGTTCGTCGTATCCGAGCGCGGCGAGCGCGTCGGCGTGCGCCGCGAAGTTCACCTGCCAGCGCTGGAGCGTCTCGACGTAGTGTTCAGTCAGATCCTCGAGCGCTACCACCTGCATGTCGGTACGGCGGGCGACGTTCCGGGCGATCACCTCGAGCGAGGGCAGGCAGCCGCCGGGGAAGATGTGGGTGTTGATGAATGACCGCGAGGCCTTCTCGACCTCGTAGCCGCGGTCGTCGATCGTTATCGCCTGGAGCAGCATCGCTCCGTCCGGCGCGAGCAGCTCCGAGCACTTGGCGAAGAAGACGCCGATGTGCCGCCAGCCGACGGCCTCGATCATCTCGATCGAGACGAGCTTGTCGTAGCGGCCGGCCAGGTCGCGGTAGTCGTTGTGCAGAACCGCGACGCGTTCTTGCAGCCCGGCCCGGCGGACCGCTGCCACCGCGTGCTCGTACTGCTCGCGCGAGATCGTCGTGGTCGTCACGCGGCAGCCGCGCGTCGCCGCGGCGTGGATCGCGAGGGCGCCCCAGCCGGTGCCGATCTCCAGCAGGTGATCCTCGCGCCCGAGCTCGAGCTTCTCGCAGATCAGCTCGAGCTTTGCGACCTGAGCGTCTTCGAGCGTCGTAGCGCGCTCGCCGAACACGGCGCACGAGTAGCTCATGGTCCGGTCGAGCATCCGCGAGAACAGTTCGTTGCCGAGGTCGTAGTGGGCGGCGATGTCGCGCCGGCGGCGGTTGCGGGTGCTGCGTCGAATGTACGCGCGGGCGCGCTGGACCGGGACGCGGACGGGGGCGATCCTCGCGCGCACGCGGTCGAGCCCGGCCGCGTTGCGTGCGGCGAGGCGGACGAGCGCGGTGAGGTCGGGCGAATCCCACACGCGGCGGGCGTAGGCCTCGGCCAGGCCGCGGCTCCCGGTCAGCGCCATCCGCCACATCCGGCGCGAGCGCACGACGATGGTTGCTGCCGGCGGCCCCGAGCCGTAGACGCGCCGCTCGCCGTCCTCGATCACGGTCAGGGTCCCGAAGCGAATCCGCCGCAGGAACAGCGACAGGAGCCGGCGCGAGATGCGGTCGATCACACCGCCCCCCGAGCCGGATGCCGGTGGACCGGGGCGCCGGCAAGCTTCAACCCGACCGCGTGGCCGTAGATCAGCGCGAGCACGCGGACGTTCGCGAGCGGGTAGCGAGCGGCGACGTGCGCCGCCGAGCGCCTCGTCAGTTCGCGGCGCCGGAGCGCGAGCGTGGCGTCGAACGTGGGCGCTCCGTTCCGCCGGCTCTCGACGTGGATCGCGAGGCTCTCGCCGGGAACCCCAGCGCGCGCCACGTACCGCTGATCCATTGACATGAACGGCGACAAGTGGAGCGCCTTGGCGACGTCGCCTTTGCCGGTCGGAAGGACGTACGCGCGCCGCTCGCCCCACGGCGTGTTGGTGACCTCGGCGAGGACCGCCTGCACTCGCTGGCCGCAGGCGTCCATGCAGTAGTAGAAGCTCACCGGGTTGAAGCAGTGGCCGAACGAGCGCAGCTGGGTGAGGAGCCGGATCGGCCCTTCCGGCCGCAACCCCGTCTGCGCCTCGACCTCGTCGCGGACGGCGTCGCCGAGCGGGACCGCCTCGGCCCGCTCTAGGTAGTCGCGGCGACGGAAGCGCAACAGGCCCGGGTGGCGAGCGACGAGGCGCCCCCCGAGCAACGCCGGCAGCTCATCGAGGTCGAGGTAGAACAGCGTCAGCCGGTGGCGGAACTCGCGCCTCGGCTCCACGCGCCGGTGGCGGATCGTCCCCTCGTAGATGCAGCTCGCGATCGGAGTCACAGCCGGCCGCCGAGCCGCTCCGCCGTGCGCAGAGCGCTGCGGACCCCGTCCTCGTGGAAGCCCCAGCCCCAGTAGGCCCCACAGAAATGGGTGTGGCGCCGGCCGCTGACCTCCTCGAAGCGCCGCTGGGCGCGGACGCCGGCGTCGGTGTAGACCGGATGGGCGTAGGCGATCGTCCTGATCACGTATGCCGGGTCGATCGCGTCGGTGCGGTTGAGCGTCACGCAGAACTCGCGCTCGGCGTGCAGCGACTGGAGGCGGTTCATGTGGTAGGTGACGGTCGTCCGTCCGGCCGGCTCGGGCTGCAGGTGGTAGTTCCAGCTCGCCCACGCCCGGCGCCGCCGCGGGAGCATCCGCACGTCGGTGTGGAGCACCGCCTCGTTGTGCTGGTATGGGATCGCGCCAAGGATCTCGCGCTCGCGGTCGGTCGCATCCTCGAGCATCGCGAGCGCCTGGTCCGAATGGGTAGCGAGCACGACCTCGTCGAATCGCTCGGGCTCGCCTCCGCGCGGGCGGACGAGCACCTCGTCGGGGCCGCGCGTGACCGCATCGACCGGGGTACGCAGCCGGATCCGATCGGCGAACGGAGCGACAAGTGCGCCCACGTACCGCTGCGAGCCGCCGGCGATCACCCGCCACCGCGGGCGGTCGCGGAAGCCGAGCATCCCGTGGTGGTCGAAGAACTCGGCCAGGAACCGCGCCGGGAAGGTCCACATCTGGCGCGGATCCGCCGACCACACCGCGGAGGCCTGGGGCACGATCAGGCGGTCGATGAACGCGCGGGAGAAGCGCTGACGCTCGAGCCACTCTCCGAGCGATGGATCACGCCCGGGGTGGTCGAGCACCAGCAGCTCGCGCGCCGCTCGGTTGAAGCGCGCGAGATCCGCGACCATCCGGTGAAACCACGGCGCCAGCAGGTGGCGACGGTTGGCGAACAATCCGTTCGGCGACGCACTCGAGTACTCGAAGTCGCCGATCCCGTCGCTGACGCTGAAGCTCATCGTCGACGGCTGCCGCGCGACGCCGAGCGTCGTCAGCAGCCGCTCGAAGTTCGGGTAGTTGCGGTCGTTGAACACGACGAAGCCCGTGTCGACGTGGTGGGTCTCGTTCGGTGTGTCGACCCGGATCGTGTTCGTGTGGCCGCCGGCGTAGGCGCCGGCCTCGAACACCGTGACGTCATGCCGGCGGTGCAGCAGGTGCGCCACCACCAGCCCGGAGACGCCGGCGCCGACGATCGCGATCCTCATCGCGCCGTTCCCGTTCGATCTTTGCCCATGTACATGGTTCGCCTCGGAAGTCCAAGTGGATCACTTGTCAAATCAGATTGTATAGAAAAATCTAAACAACTTGTTTAACACTGCGCGCTGCGCTACGGTCCGGTCCGTGCCGTCCTCACCGCGCGAGCCCGGCCTGACGATGCGCGAGATGTCCGCGCGCAGCGGGATCAGCGAAGCGACGCTGCGGATGTGGGAGGTCCGGCACGGCTTCCCCCAGCCGCGGCGCGTGTCGAGCGGCCATCGCCGCTACTCCGAGCAGGACCTTGCCCGCGTGCGGGCCGTGCTGCGGGGCCGCGCGCGAGGGCTCTCGCTGCAGGCTGCGATCGAACTTGCGCTCGATGTCGGCGACGAGCAGCCGCCCTCCGTATACGCGTCGCTGCGCTCGCGCTACCCGCAGCTCGAGCCCCAGCTGCTGTCCAAGCGCGCGATGCTGTGGATGTCGCGGGCGATCGAGGACGAGTGCCTGGCGCGGGCGGAGCGGCCGCTGCTGTTCGGCTGCTTTCAGCGCGAACGTTTCTACCGAGCCTCGGAGAGCCGCTGGCGCGAGCTGTCGCGCACGGCGGAGCAGGCCTTCGTACTGGCCGACTTCCGGCACGCACGCGAGCCGAAGCAGGGGCCGGTCGAGGTCCCGATCGACGGCTCGGACCCGGTCGCCCGCGAGTGGGCGATCGTATGCGAGTCGCCGAGCTTCGGCGCCGTGCTCGCCGGCTGGGAGCGACCGCCCGAGACCCCCGGGGAGCGCATGTTCGAGGCGGCGTGGACGATCGAAGCGCCGGCGGTCCGCCTGGCGGCGCAGGTCTGCCTGCGGCTCGTTACCGCGGCCGCGCCCGAGCTGCTCGACGGTTTGGGCGAGCGGCTCGACTCGACGCCGGTGGCCCGCGAGCACGAGCTGCGGTCGGCGATCCAGCTCAGCACCCGGATGGTGCAGTACGCGGCCGCGTCGTAGCGGCGCGATCCCGGCCGGTCGCGCGCAGCGCCTCGGGCGCCGCCCCCAGCCACACGATCGTGTCGGCGCCTTCCTGTGCGGTGCGGTGATCGGGCCCGTGATCGTCCGGAACGTCGGCATCGAGCGCCTCACACCCTCCGTGTCCGCCCATCGAGTGCGGTGTCGATCGTCGTCGCTATCGACATTCTGTTTAGATAGTACGCAACGTCTTGTTGAGCAATAGTCAACACACCGCGCTGCTGTGGCTTCGACGCGACCTGCGGGTCCGCGATCACCCGGCGCTGGAGGCGGCGCGCCGGGACGCGGACGCGCTCGTGCCCGTGTTCTGCTTCGACGACCGGCTGCTACACGGCCGCCACGCCTCCGGCCCGCGTACGCAGTTCATGCTGGAATGCCTCGCCGACCTCGACCGGTCGCTGCGCAAGCGCGGCAGCGGATTGGTGATCCGACACGGGCGGCCCGAGGAGCAGTTGCCGGCGCTAGCCCGCGAGTACGACGCCGGCACACTGCACTTCAGCGGGGACGTCGGGCCGTTCGCTCGTGCCCGGGACGCCCGGGTCGCACGCGGCCTCGCAGCCGCCGGCGTCGCCGTCCGTGAGCACCCCGGCGTGTTCGTGCTCGACGACCTCGACGCGATCCGGACCGGCGCCGGCAAGCCGTACACGGTGTTCACGCCGTTCCACCGCGCTTGGATGCGCATGCCTCGCCGCGAACGCCGCGGCGCCCCGCGCTCACTCCCTCCACTCCCACCAGGCGTCGTCCCGGGGACACTCCCGACCCTGACCGACCTGGGTCTGCGCCAGGAGATCGAAGATCCTCGCTGTCGCGGCGGCGAGGAGGCGGGACGCAGAGCGATGCGCGACGGCGCGTCGCCTCTCTCGCCGTACCTCCACTTCGGCTGCCTGTCGCCACGAGAGATCGAGGACCGCGCCGCCGACAGCGAGGTCCAACGACAGCTGTGCTGGCGCGACTTCTTCGCCCAAGTCCTCCTCCACCACCCCCGCAACGCGCGCTCCGAGCACCAGGCGCGGTACCGGGGCACGATCACGTGGAGCCGCGCACACAAGCGCTTCCGCGCCTGGTGCGCAGGACGGACCGGCTACCCGTTCGTCGACGCCGGCATGCGTCAGCTGAGGCGCGAGGGGTGGATTGATAACCGGGCCAGGCTCGTCGTCGGCTCGTTCCTGACCAAAGACCTCGGGATCGACTGGCGCTGGGGCGAGCGCTGGTTCATGCGCCTGCTGCTCGACGGCGACGAAGCGAACAACAACGGCAACTGGCAGTGGATTGCATCGGTCGGGGTCGACCCGCAGCCAGTGTCACGGCGTATCCTCAACCCGGCCCTGCAGCAGGCCAGTCACGACCCGGACGGCAGCTATGTCCGCAGGTACGTCCCCGAGCTCGGCCGATCCCCGAACGACTACCCGGAGCCGATCGTCGACCATGCGCGGGCGCGCCGGGAGGCGCTGGCCCGATACCGCATTTAGCGCGGGGCCGGAGGCTCTGCGCCTCCGGCCTCCCGTCGCCGCACCGATCAGTGAAAGCGCGGGGCCGGAGGCGGTCGCCTCCGGCCCCGAGCAGCACCTACCCCAGGTGTCCGAAACCGGTTATCCCACGAGTGCCGAGGTCGCGCCCGACTGGATCAGCTCGACGGTCGTCGCGATGTCGACGTCGAGGTATCGGTCGCGGTCGAGGAACGGGACGTGCTCGCGCACCAGCCGGAACGCCTCCTGCGTGCGCGGGCTGCACTTCTCGACCCCACGAAGCTCGAGTGCCTGGCAGCAGGCCAGCAAGTGGATCGCCGCCACGTTCTGGGAGAGCTCGACAATCGAGCGCGCGTCGCGCGCGGCGATCGTCCCCATCGAGACCTTGTCCTGGTTGTGGCACTCGGTCGAGCGCGAGTGGATCGTGGTCGGGTTGCAGAGCTTCATCGCCTCGGCGGTCATCGCCGACGCGCAGATCTGCATTCCCTTGAAACCATGGTGCAGCCCCGCCTCGGGATGGCTCGGCTCGAAGCGCGGGATCAGATTCGGGGTCAACCCCCGGTTGAATTTCTCGTCGACGATCAGCTCGAGCTGGCGGTCCATCAGGTCGCACAGGTTCGCGAGCGCGACCTTGAGCGAGTCCATCGCCTGGCCGACGTGGCCGCCGTAGAAGTTGCCGCCGCTCTCGACCCGTCCGCCGGCCACGTTGAACAGCGGGTTGTCGTCGGAGGAGTTGATCTCGACCGTCAGCCACCGCTCGGCCCACTCGAGGACGTCGCGCAGGACGCCCGTAACGTGGGGGGCGCAGCGAATCGAGTACTTGTCCTGCACCTGGCGGTCGAGCTCGACGAACTCGGCGCCGTGGAGGCCGCCCTCGAACAGCTCGTCGCTGTCAGCGGCCAGCCGCGAGTCGGCCAGGAGCTCGCGGATGTGACGCGCGCTCGTGACCATCCCCGGGTGGGGCTTGGCGTCGTCGAACAGGAAAGCGTTGAAATGACCGCGGTTGCCGAGCATCGCCTCCGAGGCCATCGCGGTCAGCAGATCGGCGAGGTCGGCGAGCTCCTGCGACGCGCCGACGGCCATGCAGGCAAACGCGCTCATGAACGACGTGCCGTTGGTGAGCGCGAGTCCCTCCTTGGCCTCGAGCAGAAACGGCTCCAGGCCGAGCTCGGCGAGCACATCGGCGGCGTCGCGCTCGACGCCGTCGAACGCGACGACTCCGTCTCCGGCCAGCGCCCGACCGACATAAGAGAGCGGCGCCAGGTCGCCGCTCGCCCCGACCGAACCGCGCTCGGGGATGAACGGGACGACGTCGCTGTTGAGCAGGTCAAGCATGCGCTCGATCAGCTCCACGCGCACGCCCGAGTTGCCCTTCGACAGGCAGTTGGCGCGCAGCAGCATCGTTACGCGCGCGACCTCGGGCGGGGCGATCGGACCGGTGCCGACGCCCATGAAGCGCATGATGTTCTGCTGCAGCCGGGCCGTCTTGCCAGGGGAGATCTGGCGGTGCGCACTGTCGCCGAAACCGGTCGTGACCCCGTAGATCGGTATCTCCTTGGCGATCAGCTCATCCTTGAGCCGCTTGCTCGCGCTGACGGCCCGGGCTGCGTGCTCGGACAACTGCACCATGCGGTCACGTCGTGAGACCGCAAGCGCGTCGCGGACGGTGAGAGAGGAACCGTCTAGCTCGAGCGCCGTCCGACCGGAACGTCCCTGCGTCGTCGGAATGGTGACCGCCATCGACAAACTGTTCCGCGGTGATAGGCTCGACGCAACTAACACGCACTCGATCGGTATTCAGATGCAGCTCAGCCGCCCTTTGGACGGCATCGACCGCAAAATTGTTGCGTTATTGCAGGAAAGCGCGAAGCGCACGTTCGCCGACATCGGCGCCGACGTAGGCCTCTCCGCGACCGCGGTCAAACGGCGCGTCGACCGCCTCGAGAGCGACGGCGTGATCACCGGCTACGGCGCCCGGATCAACTGGCGAGCGCTCGGCGAGGCGATCGAGTCGCTGATCGAGATCTACTGCGCCGACCGGACCTCGCCGGCGGACGTCGGACGCTCGCTGGCGAAGGTCGACGAGATCGTCTCGGCGTTCACGGTCTCCGGCGAGGCCGACGCGGTGATCCGCGTGCGGGTGGACAGCATCGAGCACCTCGAGCGGCTCGTCGAGCGGCTCCGGCGAGACCCCAACATCGTCAGGACCCGTACGCTGATCGTGCTCTCGACGCTGCTCGATCGGCCGTGAGGAAAATGACACCGCTACTGGACCTTCAGACCTTCGCATCACCGGATATCGAGATGGACCGTCGCCCGGACGGCGTCATCATTCTCAGATCGCGCCGCGCGCTCGGCAAGTGCGAGCCGTCGATGTCGGCAGTCCTGCGCACGCGGGCGGCGCAGCATTCGGACCGCCCGCTCGCCGCCCAGCGAGATGCCGACGATCGCTGGATCACACTCACCTACGGCGAGGCGCAGCGGAAAGCGGATGCGCTGGCGGGAGCGTTCGTCGAACTCGGCCTCGGGCCCGAGAAGCCGCTGATGATCCTGTCGGGCAACTCGCTCGAGCACCTTTTGGTAAGCCTCGGCGCCTACGCCGCGCGCGTGCCGGTGATGCCGATCAGCGTCGCCTACTCGCTGATGAGCAAGGATCACGCGCGGATCAGGGCGATCGCGGAACTGACCGAGCCAGGGCTCGTGTTCGCCGACGACGCCGGGCCGTTCGGAGCGGCTCTCGACGCGCTCGCGAACCAAGTTCCCCGAACACTGGTGGCCCGCGGCGAGCGCGACGGGGCGCTTCGCCTCGACGAGCTGCTCGCTCGCGACGACAGTCCGCTCGATGGCGATCCCGGTCCGAACGCGATCGCCAAACTCCTATTCACATCAGGATCGACCGGGACCCCGAAGGGGGTCATCAACACGCACCGGATGCTGTGCTCGAACCAGGCCATGCTCAAGGCGAACTGGCCATTCCTGTCCGACGAGCCCCCGGTCCTGGTCGACTGGCTGCCCTGGAGTCACACGTTCGGGGGCAACCACAACCTGAACCTGACGCTATTCAACGGAGGCACGATCTACATCGACGACGGCCGGCCGGTCCCGCCGCTGTTCCCCCGAACGCTGGCGGCGCTGCGCGACGTCCCGCCCACGCTGTACTTCAACGTGCCCGCCGGGTACGCACTGCTCGCGCCCGCCCTCGAAAACGACGCGGACCTCGCCGAGCGGTTCTTCAGCCGCCTTAGGTTCATGTTCTACGCCGCGGCCGCACTGCCGGACGCGCTGGCGGCGCGTCTGCGCGAGCTGTCCGCGAGACACGCGGACCACGACGTTCAACTCACCTCGAGCTGGGGCACGACCGAGACCTCCCCCGCCGCTACCACCGCGCATTTCCCCGATCCGCCCACCGGCTGCATCGGCGTCCCCTACCCCGGAACCACCATCAAGCTCGCGCCCGTCGCCGGCAAGTTCGAGATTCGGGTCAGCGGGCCGATCGTCACCCCAGGGTATTACCGGCACCCCGAGCTCACGGCGGCGACGTTCGACGAGGAGGGCTTCTACCGGTCCGGCGACGCCGTCAAGTTGATCGACGAGCACGATCCGAACAAGGGCGTGTCGTTCGATGGCCGGATCGCGGAGAACTTCAAGCTGGTGACCGGGACCTGGGTCGCGGCGGGAACGCTTCGCACGCGGCTGATCAGCAGCGCCGGCGTGCTCGGCGACGCGGTGATCTGCGGCCACGACACGGAGTTCGTCGCGGCGCTGGCGTGGGTCAACCAGGCGGAGGCCCGGAAGCGCTTTGGTGAGGAGGCCGATGTTCCGCTCGACGACCCGCGCCTACTCGATCACCTGGCGCTCGCGCTCGGGCGGCTCAACGAGGGAGCCGGGTCGGCGTCGCGGGTCGAGCGGCTGCTGCTGCTCTCGGAGCCACCGAGCCTCGACGCCGGCGAGATCACCGACAAGGGTTATCTGAACCAGGGCGCGTGCCGCGATCGCCGCGCCGCCGACGTCGCCCGGCTATACGCGGATGTGTCGGACGCGGCGATCATCACTCCGGGCGGGGAGGCGCCGGCCTGACCGCGATCGTCACGTCGACGAGCGCACACAGGTTCTCGCGCTCGTCGCGGAACTCGTGGCCCCACGTCCACTCGCGCTCGTCGTGGCCGCGCAGGGCCGCGGTGACATCGACGGCGCCCTCGGTGATCGGGCGCAGGAAGCTCGCGTAGTTGCTGAGCCCTGCCGCGATGTAGCCGTCGCGCCAGACGTTGTTGACCGTGGCGACCGACGCCACCGTCTCCGCCACCGCCGAGTAGATGCCCCCGTGCATGAGGCCGAGCGGCTGCTTGAGGTTCTCGCGGACCTGGAAGCGGACGTGCGCCGAGGTGAGCGTGAGCTCGAGCCACTCGAGCCCGAGGAAGCCTTCGAACGTGCGATCAAGCGGGATGAGTGGCGACGGGAGCGTCGCCCGGTCCCACGGTGGCGCGTCGCTCATCCCGCGCCGAGCACTACCGACTTGGTCTCGGTGTAGAAGTCGAAGGCCTCCTCGCCGTGCTCCTTGCCGTAGCCGCTGGACTTCCAGCCGCCGAACGGGAGCTCGTCGTAGACCTTCGTGCGCGAGTTGACCCAGGTATAGCCGGCCTCGATCCGCTCCGCGGCTTGGCGAGCGCGTTGCAGGTCCCTCGTCCAGACCGAGGACCCGAGCCCGAACGGCGAGGCATTGGCGCGCTCGATCGCTTCGTCGAGGTCTTTGACGCGCCAGATCGGCAGCGCCGGTCCGAACACCTCCTCGGTCGCCATCGGCGCGTCGTGCGGCGAGTCGGCGACCACGGTCGGCTCGTAGAAGAATCCGTCGGCGAGATCGGGGTCCTCGGGCGGTCCCCCGCCGGCGAGCAGCTCGCCACCTGCTTTCAGCGTGTCCGACACCTGGGTCGCCATCTCCTCGCGACCGCCGGCGGTGTGCATCGGCCCCATCTGCGTGCCCTTCACGTCACCCGGACCGACCTTTAGCCGCTTGGCCTTCTCGACTATCGCGGCGATCACCTCGTCGGCCACCGACTCGAACACGTACACGCGCTTGATCGCCAGGCACGCCTGGCCGCAGTTGTAGAAGCGGCCCATCGACGCCGCGCTCGCCGCGGCCGCCAGATCCGCGTCGTCGCAGATGATCATCGGGTCGGAGCCGCCGAGCTCGAGCGTGACCCGCTTGGTTCCGCGGGCGGCGAGCGCCATGATGTGCTCGCCGACAGGCGTCGAGCCGGTGAACGCGATCTTGCGGACGAGCGGATGCGTCACGAGCGCCTCGCCCGCCTCCGAGCCGCGGCCGGTGATCACGTTGAAGACACCCTCGGGGAGGCCGCCCTCGGCCAGCAGTTCGGCAAACCGCAGCGTGGTCAACGGCGTCGTCGCCGCCGGCTTGGCCACCACCGTGTTGCCCGCGACCAGCGCCGGCGCGAGCTTGTTGCAGAGCAGCGTGGTCGGGAAGTTCCACGGCACGATCGCCCCGACGACGCCGAGCGGCCGACGGAGCACGAACCCGTCGACGCCGGGGTCGAGGTTGGGCGTGTGGGCGCCGCGCAGGGCCTTCGACAGGCCGACGTAGTGCAGGAGCGTGTCGATCGCCTTGGTGATTTCGATCCGGCTATCGCGCAGCGTCTTGCCCTGCTCGCGGGTGAGGAGCGGGATCAGCTCGTCGAGGTGCTCCTCGACGTGGTGCGCCGCGCGGCCGAGGATCTCGCCGCGCTTCGACACAGCGAGCGCGGACCACGCTGCGAACGCGTTGCCGGCCGCCTGTACGGCAGCATCGACGTCGGCTTCGGTGGCGGCCGCGACTTCGGTGAACGGGCGACCGTCCGCGGGATTCACCACATCCAGCGGGTTGCCGGCGTTGCGATGCTCGGCGCCGGCGATGAACGAACCTGGATGGGTCGTCACCGTGCTCATGCGCCCACGAACTCCGGCTTGCGCTTCTCGACGAACGCGTTCAGACCTTCGGACGCGTCCTTGGAGCGGAACAGCGTCGCCATCAGCTCGCCCTCGAGCGCGAGTCCGTCGGCCAGCGCCAGCTCGCCGCCCTCGTGGACGCAGCGCTTGATCGCGGCGATCGCGAGTCCCGGGCCGCCGGCGAGCTTGGACGCGTACTCGCGCACGTTGGTTTGGGCTTCCTCGGCGTTGTAAACGTCCGCGACCAACCCCATCTCGCGCGCCTCCTCGACGGTGTAGGTACGGCCGGTGAGGAGCAGCTCGAGCGAGCGGCTCGGACCGATGAGGCGGGTCAGCCGTTGAGTTCCGCCGTTGCCGGGCAGCAGACCGAGGGTGACCTCCGGCAGACCCATCTTGTAGAGACCGGCGGCGGCGAGGCGGATGTCGCACGCGAGCGCGATCTCGAGCCCGCCCCCGAGCGCGTGGCCGGCGACGTACGCGATGAACACCTGCGGCGCGGCCGCCATCCGCCTGAACGCGGCCTGGCTGACCTTGATCATGTCCATGTTCGAGGAGACGTCGCCTTCGAGGAACTTCTTGATGTCGGCGCCGGCGCTGAAGAACTTCTCGCTGGCGCTCTGGACGATCACGACGCGGGTGGCGCCGACGACCGCCTCGTCGACCGCTTCAGAGAACTCGGTCATGAACGCGAGGTCATACGAGTTGGCCGGCGGCTTGTCGAGCGTGATGAAGCCGAGCGGACCCTCGGATGTGAACGTGACAGCCATTTATGCGAGACCTCCCACTACGACCGACTTGATCTCGACGTACGAGTCGAGCGCCTCGATCCCGTGCTCCTTGCCATAGCCCGACGCCTTGACCCCGCCGAACGGAAGCTCGTCGTAGCCGTAGTGGATCTGGTTGACCCAGGTCATGCCCGATTCGATCTCCTGTGCCGCTCGATGGATGAGGCGGGCGTCGTGGGTCCAGATCGAGGACCCGAGCCCGTACGGCGTTTCGTTCGCGCGGGTGATCGCGTCGTCGAAGTCGGTGAAGCGGAACACCGGGAGCACCGGGCCGAACACCTCCTCCGTTGTGAGGCGTGAGGTTTCGGAGGGCTCGGCGATCACGACCGGCTCGAGGAACCAGCCCTTGTTGCTCGACCCGGTCCCGCCGCCGATCAGGAGCTCGCCGCCGTTGGCCACGCCGTCCTCGATCTGCTCGAGCAGCTCGTCGCGGCCGGCCTTGGTGTGGATCGGCCCCATCCGCAGCTTCGGCTTCTCGGCCTTGGCGGTGCCGTCGCCGGGTTCATAGCGCCCGACTCTTTCGACGAGCTGCGAGACGAACCCGTCGTAGACCGAGTCGTGAACGAACACGCGCTTGCATCCCAGGCAAGCCTGACCGGCATTCCAGTAGCGCCCGATGATCACCGCCTTCACCGCCGCGTCGACGTCGGCGTCAGCGCAGATGATCACGGGGTCGCTGCCGCCCAGCTCGAGGGTTAGGCGTTTCAGGTCGGGGGCGGCGAGCCCAGCCACGTGGCGTCCGACCGCGGTCGATCCTGTGAAGGCCACGCGCTTGACGTCCGGGTGAGTTATGAGGGCGTCGCCGATGTCGCTTCCGCGTCCGGTCACCACATTCAGGACGCCGTCGGGGAGTCCTGCCTCGGAGAACAGCCGAGCGACTTGCAGCGTCGCCAGCGGCGTCGTCGACGCCGGCTTGGCCACGACGGTGTTCCCGGACGCGACCGCCGGCGCGACCTTCGTCCCGAGCAGCGTCAGCGGGAAGTTGTACGGCGTGATCGCGGCGCACACGCCCATCGGGCGGCGGATCACCATCCCGTAGGCGGGGCCGAGCGTCGATGGCAGATCCTGGTAGGCGCCGCGCACCTTCGTGGCGGCCTCGGCGTAGTAGTGGACGCCGTGCGCCAGGTGGGTCACCTCGCCCATCGCCTCCGCGATCGGCTTGCCCTGCTCGGAGGTCAGCGTTGCCGCGAGCTCCTTGGCGTTGGTTCGTATGAGATCCGCTGCCTTGGTGAGGATCGCCGCGCGCTTCTCGACGTCGGTCTTGGACCACTCGACGAACGCGCGCTTGGCGGTCGCGACCGCGAGCTCGACGTCCTCGGGCTTACCCGCGGGGACGCTGTCCACCGTGTCCTCGGTGGCCGGGTTGACCACCTCAAGCTCCTCGTGAGCGGCCGCCTGGCGCCACTCACCTCCGATCAGCATCTCGGGCACGCTGCCTCCTGGTCAGTTTCAGGGGACGCGCTCGTCCTCGATGAGGCGAACGCGACTCGTCTTCAGATAATGCTCGCGCAACTCCTGGTAGTGCTCCGCGGCGCGCTGGGTCCAGGCGAGCGCTGAACCGGACAATTCCTTCTTCACGCGCGCGGGGACGCCCGCGGCGAGGACGCCGGGGCCGATCTCGGCGCTCTCGGACACGACCGCGCCCGCGGCGACCATCGCGCCGGCGCCGATCTGGGCGCGCTGCAACACGATCGCGCCCATCCCGATCAGCGCGCCGTCGCCGATCGTGCAACCCTCGAGCATCGCGCCGTGGCCGACGACCACGTCGGCACCGATGAGCGTCGGCAGGTCGTGCGCGCAATGGATCACGGCGGTGTCCTGGATCGAGCAGCCGGCGCCGATCTCGATATGCGTGACGTCCCCGCGCAGCACGGTCCCGAACCAGATGTTGCACCGGTCACCGACGCGGACGTCGCCGACCAGGACCGCGGTCGGGGCGAGGAACACGCCGTCGCCGATCGTCGGGGCGACGCCGTCAAGCTCAACGATCGTGGCCACTTGACCTCATCGGGGAGAGACTATACGATGGCGAGCGTTAGTCAAGTGTCACACATCGCTCCCGAACAACTCGCCCCCTGGACCGAAGAGCAGGTGCAGCAGCACCTCGCTGCCGGCAAGCTCGTCGAGGGGATCCAACACATGTCGCCGAAGTACCTCGAGGGGATGCGGCGGATCCTGACGGTGTCGGCCGACACCGAGCTCGTCAGCGCCCCGTCGTACCTTCGGGCAGCGCAGCACGCGCCGGCGCTCAACAACTTCGGGTCGGCGATGTCGATCATCCAGGACGAGCTCGCGCACGCCCACATCGGCTACCGGCTGCTCGGGGATCTCGGCGTCGACATGGACGAGCTGATCTACGAGCGCCCCGCGCGCGCGTTCAAGTACCCGTACGCCTTCGATGTTCCGCTGAACTCGTGGGTCGAGCTGGTGTGCGCCAACGCGCTGTACGACCAGGCCGGGTTCGTGCTCTTGTCCGACGTTTTCCACTCGAGCACGTTCGGGCCTTGGAAGCGCGCGCTCGCGAAGGTCGACAAGGAGGAGACCTTCCACCTGCGCCACGGCCGCACTTGGATTCGCAAGCTGGTGAAGGATCCATCCGGCAAGGCGGAGGTTCAGGCCGCGGTCGACTGGATGTTCATCCTGACATTGGAGTGGTTCGGCCTCCCGGACGCGCTGAAGCATCACTCGGAGCAGCTCGACTACGGCTTCAAGGGCAAGTCGAACGACCAGCTTCGTCAGTGGTGGATGTCCGAGGTGGTGCCTTTTATGGAGGAGGTAGGGATCCGCGTGCCGGCCCATAAGGCGCCGCCGTCAGGCGCCGCCGACCAACCAAATCAGGCGCCGCCGTCAGGCGCCGCCGACCAACCAAATCAGGCGCCGCCGTCAGGCGCCGCCGACCAACCAACTAAGGCGCCGCCGTCAGGCGCCGCCGACCAACCAACTAAGGCGCCGCCGTCAGGCGCCGCCGACCAACCGAATAAGGCGCCGCCGTCAGGCGCCGCCGACCAACCAAATGACGCCATCGAGCGAGATGGGTACGTGATCGACTGTCCCTTCCCGGCGGCGTTCGACGAGGAGAAACGCTCGTGGTTGCTCGAGGACGGCGCGATTTCGTGGGATGACGTGCAGGCGCGGTGGCGGGCGCGGGGGCCGATGAACGACGACTACGTCCGGACGTTGCAGCGCGGATATCAGACGACGTCGTTGCGGAAAGCGGCATGACCGCGAAATCGGCTGGCGCCGATCCCGCGAAATCGGCTGGCGCCGATTCCGTCGGGAGTTCCGCTGGCGCGGAACTCCAGGTTGAGGGCCGGCTGTGGGAGGCGCTGCGGGGAGTCGAAGACCCCGAGATTCCGGTGTCCGTCGTCGGCATGGGGTTGATCGTGTCGGTGGCGTATCGCGCCGAGGAGCGGGCCGCCGATTTGCAGATCACCTACACGTCGATGGGCTGCCCCGCGATGGAGTTCATCGAGGAGGACATCCGGGACGCGCTGGTGCGTGATCCGGATGTCGATGTGGTGAACATCGAGGTGGTCTGGGATCCGGTCTGGACCAAGGCCCGGCTGCGGGACGACGCGCGCTCGAGGATGCGCGAGCTCGGGATCGCGGTATGAGCCGCGCCGGCGAGACCGTGTGGGAGGTGTTCGCGCGCAAGGAATATTCGGAGCCGCTTCATCACGTGGGCACGGTCACAGAGGACGATGAGGACCTGGCGGTGGTCTCCGCGCGCGCGATCTACGACGAGCAGCCCTGGATTCACATGATCATCGTGCCGCGGGCCTCGATCCGGGAGGCGATCAGCGCATGAGCACGGTTCGCTTGGATCCCGCGACCGCCACCATGATCTCGCTGATCGGCTCGCTCGCCGACAACAAGGGCGCGCTCGGGCGCCGCTACGGCGAGTGGGCGGTGAGCGCGCCGACGATCGAGTCGGCGGTCGCGGCGGCCGCGATGGCCCAGGACGAGCTCGGCCACGCGCGCTCGACGTACCCGGTGCTCGCCAAGCTGGGGGTCGAGCGCTCAGAGGAGCCTGGTTTGGATGCCGGTCATCCGATGTTCGTGATCGCGGAAGAGCTGCCCGACTGGGCGTCGGTGATCGCTGCCAACCTCGTCGTCGACGGGGTGCTGACGACGTTCGTGGCCACCACGCGGGACAGCTCAATCGAGCCGCTCGCGCAGCGGGCTCGCAAGATCCTCCAGGAAGAGGGCGCACACCGGGTGCACGCCGAGGCGTGGGCACGACGGATCGCGCGCGCCGGCGGGTCCGACTTGGAGCTGCTGGCACGGCGGGTGGACGAGATGTGGGCGCAGGCCGCGCGCTGGCCCGGCCCCGATTCGGACCCTGGGTACCGCGAGGCGATCGCCACCGGGATGGTCAGCGGGGGGCCGCTTGCCATCCGCGATCGCGTGCGCGACTGGCTCTACCCGCAGGTCGCCGGCGTCTCACTCGACGAGCCAACGGACTGGTCGGATTGGGATCCACGGCGCCGGCAATGACCTGCCCGTTCTGCGACTCGGCGGACGTCGAGCTCGTGTCGCCTTGGGGCGGGCAGATCATCACGAGCCAGATGCGCTGCCGGGCCTGCAACACCTACTTCGAAGCGATCCGGGAGGAGTTCGGGGAATCCGGCTCCATCGCGCGGCCTGCCCCAAGCGAACCAGAGCCGAATTCCCCATGGACGACCAGCTCCGCAGACGATCGGTAGGCGCGCCAGCCGCGCGCTCGCTGCTGCTGACGATCCTCGGTGAATACGTGCTGCCGCGCGGCGAGGCCGTATGGCAGGAGACGCTCGTCGGCGCGCTCGTGTCGGTCGGATACACGCAGCAGGCCGCGCGTCAGGCGCTGGCGCGGAGCGTGCGCGACGGCTGGCTCGAGACTTCGCGCCACGGTCGTCGTGCCCGGGTGTCGCTTAGTTCCCGGACCGCCTCGCTGCTGCAGTCCGGAGCTGAGCGCATCTACTCCTTCGGCTCGCCGTGGCGCTGGGACGGCCGGTGGCTCGTGCTGGTGTTGCGCGTGCCCGAGGCGCGCCGCGAGGTCCGCCACCAGGTCCGGACCCGCCTGGCCTGGGCGGGGCTCGGGTCGATGGGCGGTGGCGTGTGGTTGACGCCGCACGTGGAGCGCGAGGCCGAGCTCCGCGAGGTGGTGTTGGGGGCGCCGGCTGCGGAGGCGACGTCGTTCGTGGCGGCGCTCGGCGCGCTGGGTCGTGCCGAGGACGTGGTCGCGGCCGCGTGGGATCTCGACTCGGTGCGCTCCGCGTACGGAGCATTCGTCTCGGATTTTGCAGCCATCCGCCCCTCGTCGGAGGAGGCATTCTTCCGGATGCAGACCCTGCTGGTGCACGCGTGGCGGAAGTTCCCGTTCCTCGACCCCGATCTGCCCTCCGAGCTGCTGCCCGCCGGGTGGCCGCGGGGGCGAGCGTATGAGCTGTTTGTGGAGCGTCACGACCGGTGGCAGGGCGCGGCGCGTTCCTATTTCGAGTCGCTTGAAGGCGGCCGGTCCCCGCGCGCGGCCCGGGCGGCCTGAGTCGCCCCGCGCCAACCCAGGCGGCCGCGCCACCCGACCGGCCGCGCCCCAACCCAGGTGGCCGCGCCATTCGAGCGGCCCCCGACCCCCAAGGCGCTTGGGAAGAAACCCGTCCATGCCGTAGTTTCTTCCCAAGCGGTTGTGAACATTCGGGGATGACCCGAAAGTTTCGTTTTCGGGCCGGCTCCTTCGGCAGCGGCTCCCTCGACAGCGGCAGCCTCAACCGCGGCGGGTTCTATGGTGGCGACGCCGCTGGCGGTGACGGCGGCGACTGAACCATCGCCACGCGACCCAGCGAGCGGCGCCGGGCCACCAGCCCGGCGCCGTTTGCATCTGCACGGACGGTAGGCTCGCGATGCGGTGCCGTCCACGACCCTCACCCTTCCCACCGGCGAGCTCGAGCTTGTCGAGATCCCCGGCGATCCCGATGAGCCGGCCCTCGTGCTCATGCACGAGGGGCTCGGATCGGTCGGGTTGTGGCGGGGCTTTCCGGAGCGAATCGCGGAGGCCACCGGCCGGCGGACGGTCGCCTTCTCGCGGTTCGGGCACGGACAGTCAGACCCGCCGGCCAAGCCTCGGACCCCGGCGTTCATGCACGAGGAGGCGCTCGAGGTCCTTCCGGAGCTTCTCGCCCGCCTCGGCCTCACGGACCCGGTGCTGGTCGGCCACAGCGATGGCGCATCGATCGCGCTGATCTACGCCGCCCACCACGCGGTCGCCGGCGTCGTCGCGATCGCGCCGCACGTGTTCGTCGAGGAGGTGTGCCTCGAGGAGATCCGGCGAGCGCGCGACGCCTACCTGGAGACCGACCTCCGCGAGAAGATCGCGCGCCACCACCGGGACCCCGACGCTGCGTTCTTCGGCTGGAACGACGTATGGCTCGATCCGGCGTTCCCGAACTGGACGATCAGCGACGAGCTCGAGCGGGTCGCCTGCCCGCTGCTGTTGATCCAGGGCGAGCGCGATCAGTACGGGACGATGGCGCAGCTCGACGAGATCGAGCGCCGCGCCACAGGCCACATCCGTCGCGTCCACCTCGATTGCCAGCACTCGCCGCCGACCGAGCTGCCAGAGGAAACGGTGGATGCGATCGCGCAGTTCGTGGCGGAACTCGGCGCCGACATCCGCCTCGTCGAGGAGCCGTACGACGGTCCCGCCGGCAAAGTCCTCGTCACCGAATACGTCGCCGAGATCCGCGCGATGTACCCGGATTGGACTCCTGACGTCCCACCTTGGCTCACGCCTGAGGACGTCGAGCCTCCAAAAGGCCGCTGGCTCGTCGCCTACCGCGACGGCGCACCCGTGGGGTGCGCCGCGCTCAAGCGCCTGGATCCCACCACCGCGGAGATAAAACGGGTGTACGTCGCACCGGAGGCTCGCGGACGCGGCGTCGCGCGCGCACTGCTCACGCGGCTCGAGCAGATCGCTCGCGACGTCGGCTACACCACGATTCGCATGGATACCGGGGCCCGCCAACCCGCGTCAGTCGCGCTGTTCGGTAAGGTCGGGTACGAGCAGATCCCCGACTACAACGGGAACCCCGTGGCGGCCTACTGGTTCGAGAAGCGGCTCGCGTGACCTCGTCGCCGGAGCACTCGACCCCCGAGCATCGCGTCACGATCAGGGTCGCCAGCCAGCGCGACACGGAGGTGATCGCGCCGCTGCTCGGCCAGCTCGGGTATCCCGCATCCGCGCTCGAGCTGGGTGAGCGACTCGAGCGGCTGACCGATCACCCCGACGCGGAGGTGCTGGTCGCCGAGCTCGACGGCGAGGTCGTCGGCGTCGCCGCGTACCAGCTGATCGACCTGCTCGAACGGCCCGATCCGCAGTGCCGGATCACGGCGCTGGTCGTCGACGATCGCTACCGGCGCCGGGGCGTGGCGTACGCGCTCCTGCATACGATCGAGGAGTCGGCCCGCGACCTCGGCTGCTTCAGGCTCGAGGTGACAACCAGACACGAACGGGCGGACGCGCTGGCGTTCTATCGCGCCGCAGGCTTCGACGAGCGCCCGCACCGGCTGACCAAGCCGCTCGAGGACCACACCCTCGCCGATCTCTGACTAAAATCAGAGAATGGCCGGCAGCATCCTCGTCGACCAGGTCCGGAGTTTCAACCGGGTCGTGACCCAGCGCGTTGGCGCGCTGGACGATCAGTACCTCGGGCGCGACCGGCCGCTCGGCCAGAACCGGTTGCTGTGGGAGATCGGGACCGAGGGATGCGAGGTGCGTGCGCTCAGGTCGCGGCTCGGCCTCGACGCCGGACACCTCAGCCGGTTGCTGCGGGCGCTCGAGGACGCCGGTCTGGTACTCACGGCGCCGGGCCCGGCCGACGGCCGCATCCGTGTCGCGAGGCTCACATCCAGGGGCGCATCCGAACGCGCCATGCTCGACCGGCGCAGCGACGAGCTGGCGGAGTCGATCCTGGCGCCGCTCGACGCCGGGCAACGCGACGAGCTCGTCGCCGCGATGAAGACGGTAAGGCGTCTGCTCACGACCGCTGCCATCGAGATCCGGCGCGTCGATCCGGACGGCGCCGACGCCCGGGGCTGCGTGCGGGCGTACTTCGCCGAGCTCGACCGCCGATCCGACTTCGGCTTCGATGCCTCCGCCGGAATCTCCGCCGAGCCCCACGAACTCACGCCACCCGCCGGCCGGTTCGTGGTCGCCTATCTGCGCGGCGAGCCGGTCGGGTGTGGCGCCGTCAAGCACCATCCCGGGCAGCCGTCGGAGATCAAGCGAATGTGGGTGGCGGAGTCGGCGCGCCGCCTCGGTATCGCCCGCCGTCTCCTCGCGGAGCTCGAGGCCGATGCCGTCGCGAGTGGCGCAACCACCGCGCGCCTCGAGACGAACAAGGCCCTCGTCGAGGCGATCGCTCTCTACCGGTCGGCCGGCTACATCGAGATGCCGGCGTTCAATGACGAGCCGTTCGCGCACCACTGGTTCGAGAAGCCGCTGCCGTCGGCCCGCCAATCCTGACAACCTGCGACCTGTGCGACTGACGTTCCTCGGCTCGGGTGACGCGTTCGCCGGCGGCGGCCGCTTTCAGGCCTGCCTCCACCTCGCCGGCGGCGCCGAGCCGATGCTGCTCGACTGCGGCGCGACCACGCTCGTCGCGCTGAAGCGAGCGGACATCGACCCGTCCTCGATCGGGTTCGTCGCGCTCAGCCATCTCCACGGCGACCATTTCGCCGGCCTGCCGTGGCTTATCCTCGACGGACAGTTCTCCCAGCGGACGAGGCCGCTTCGGACCGCCGGCCCCGCGGGCGTCGGCGAGCGCGTCAACCGGACATTCGAGGCGTTGTACCCGGGCGCCACCGCCGCCGAGCGCGCGTTCGAGACCACGTTCGGCGAGTTCTCCGAAAGGACTCCGTACGAGCTCGGGCCGGCACGGATCACTCCGTTCGAGGCCCGCCATTCGAGCGGCGCCCCCTCGTATGCCCTGCGAGTCGAGTACGGAGGGAAGGTAATCGCTTACTCGGGGGACACCGAGTGGACCGACACGCTCATCGACGTGGCCGACCGCGCCGACGTGTTCGTGTGCGAGTGCAACTTCTTCGAGCGGCGAGGTCCCGGTCACATGGACTATCGGACGCTCGCCGAGAAGCGCTCACAGCTGAAGTGCGATCGGATCGTGCTCACCCACATGAGCGAGCAGATGCTCGGCCACCTCGGCGACGTCGAGTTCGAAGCGGCCTCCGACGGGGCTGTGATCGCGCTGTGAAGCGAACGACGCTCGTGCCGTCGATCGCCGCCGCGCTGAGCGTCGCCGCGGCACCGGCCGCGCAGGCGCGGGTGCTGCACGTCGGCCCCGGGCAGCAGTACCGAAAGCCCTGCCAGGCGATCGCCGCCGCCCGCCCCGGCGACGAGATCCAGATCGACGCGCGAGGCAATCGCCCGTACCGCGGCGACGTCTGCGCGTGGTCGACGAACCACCTGACGATCGTCGGCGTCCACGGCCGCGCGCACATCGATGCCGCGGGCCAGAGCAGCGAGGGGAAGGCGATCTGGGTGATCGCCGGCAACGACACGACGATCGAGAACATCGAGTTCTCGGGCGCGCGCGTGCCCGACCAGAACGGCGCCGGAATCCGGCAGGAGGGCGCGAACCTGCTCGTCGAGCACTGCTACTTCCACGACAACCAGGAAGGGATCCTCGCCGCCGACAACCCGGCGAGCAGCATCGTGATCGACTCATCGGTGTTCGCGCGCAACGGCGCCGGCGACGGCTTCTCCCACAACATCTACATCAACCACGTCCGCAGCTTCACGCTGCGCTACAGCTACTCGACCGGCGCCCCGGTCGGTCACCTCGTCAAGTCGCGCGCCCTGCGCAACTACATCCTCTACGACCGCCTCACCGGCGAGCACGGCACCGACAGCTACGAGCTCGACCTCCCGAACGGCGGCCTTTCCTACGTGATCGGCACGATGCTCCAGCAGGGCTCGCGTACCCAGAACCCGAACATGCTCGCCTACGGCGAGGAGGGCGATCTGAACCCGGACTCGCATCTGTACGCCGTCAACGACACGTTCGTCAACGACCTGCACCGCGGCTACGCGATCTTCGTCGGATCACAGGTGACCCAGCCGGTGCTCGCGGAGAACGACATCAGCACGGGCAGCACGGCGTTCGTGTCCCAGTCGGAGGCGCACACACGCCACGACTGCATCACGAGCCATCCCGGCTTCGTCGACGCCGCCCACTACGACTACCGCCTGAACGCCACCTCACCGTGCCGGCGCGCCGGCATTCGCCCCGGATCGGCCGACGGCTACTCGCTCGTCCCCCGATTCCAGTACGTCCCTGTCGCCGGCCACGCCACGCGCACCGACGGCGGCACGATCGCCGGCGCGTTCGGCGGCTGACGGTCAATCCGCGGCGAAGCAGATGACGTCCGCGGCGGCCGCGGCGTAAGCAGCCGCTGGCTGCCTGTCGGCGCTCACGAGAGTGTGATCGTAGTGGGCCGCAGTGGCGGCGATTACGACGCTCGAGTCCGGCGTGAACACCGCCGTACGCGATCGATGGCCACGCGGACATCCTCGACGGTAAGCGGCTTCATCGGGGCGTCGGTGACGATCATGGCGTCGCCGCCACGATCTTCGATCCGCGCAGCTACGTCAGCGACAGCGAGTTCGATCACACCATCTCGCTCCACGACGCACGATTGCTCAACTCTGGGTCAGCAAGGTGCGCGACGACTGCTCGGCCGTCACGACCGTGACGGACAGCCCGAGCGCCTGGACGCGCGACGGGACGTCCCGGTGCAGCCACTTGGACACGCGCTGCGGGAGGGTCGAGACGATCACCTCGTCGACTTCGGTGACCGCGATCAGCTGACGCACGGCCTCGACGGGATCGGCATCGCCGATCACCGCGTCGACGTGCGCCAGAGCCGCTCGCTCGAGCAGCGGCACCGCGAGCTCGACGACCACCTGGGCCTCGTCGGTGTCCGGGTCCCAGTAGGGCCGCGGCACCAGCAACGTCATCCTGCACGGGCCGGTGCTGGCCCGCCGGCGAACCTCGTCGAGCAGCCGCGGCGTCGCCGCGGTGCGGTGCGCGACCACGAGGACATGTGGCACACGCTCGGCCACGGTGCCATCGTACCGCGGTTATCTACCGGTCCACGTGGGTGCGCGCTTCTGGAGGAACGCGCTCATCCCCTCCTGGGCGTCGGCGGCGAGCGCGTTCTCGGTCATCACTACCTTGGTGTGCTCGTAGGCGTCGTGCTCGTCCCGGTCGACCTGGTCGTAGAACGCGCGCTTGCCGATCGCGACGGTGTACGAGCTCGACCGCGCAATCGCGTCCACCAACTCGGCCACGGAGGCGTCCAGCTCGGAGACGGGGACGACTCGGTTCACCAACCCCCAGTCGAGCGCGGTCGCGGCATCGATCGTCTCCCCCGTGAGCAGCATCTGCATCGCGCGCTTGCGCCCGATCGCGCGCGACACCGGCACCATCGGCGTCGAGCAGAACAGCCCGATCTTGACGCCGGGCGTGCCGAACCGTGCGCCCTCGGCCGCGACCGCGAGGTCGCACGCGGCCACCAGCTGGCAGCCGGCGGCGGTCGCGATCCCGTGCACCTTCGCGATCACCGGCTGCGGCAGATCCTGGATCGTCTCCATCAGCGCCGTGCACACCTCGAACAGGTGCGAGAAGAACGCCTCGTCCCGGTCGATCATCTCCGATAGGTCGTGCCCGGCCGAGAACGCGGGGCCGGCGCCCTCGATCACGATCGCCCGCACGGAATCCCGCGCGGACACCTCGCGCAGCGCCGCAACCAGCTCCTCCATCAGCTCGAGCGACAGCGCGTTGCGCTTCTCGGGCCGGTTCAGCGTGATTCGCGCGGCCGCGTCGCTCAAAGCGACGATCACGTTCCGGTACTCGATCCGGGGCGCGGAGCTCACCCGCCCAGGGTACCGCCGCCCGCGGCCGCCGGCGACCCCCCAGCGGCCGACCGGCCGACCTTGACGGATGACCTCGACGGTGGTGGGAGCATCGCCGAGCTGATCGCCAGCCCGTATCTCGGCGAGCCGTCTACGCGCGGTCGCCGCCGGGACCGCCACCGTGACGACGTTCAGCGCCGGCTGGCGCCGGCTCACCGCCCAGCGATCGCCTGGAGCTCGACCTTCGCCCCGAACGGGAGGCCCCCGGCCTGAAAAGTGCAACGCGCCGGGGCCGTCGAGACGTCGGGGAACTGGCGGCGCCACCAGTCGTTGAGTGCGGAGTAGTCGCCGATGTCGCCGAGCAAGCACTGCACATAGAGGATCTCCTCGACGGAGTAGCCGGCGGCGTCGGCAATCGAGACGACGTTGCGCCACGCGCGTTCGGTCTCCTCCTCGAAGGTCCCGGACGCGAACGAGCCGTCGGCGTCGACGGAGGGCATGCCGCTGATGAAGCAGATGCCGTCGGCACCGCCGGCGAGACTGAACGGAAAGGTGGTCGGCAGGCCCGGAGCGGACGCGAGACGAGTGATGCCCATGAGCGATCCTTTCGGCTGGTCAGCTGGCAGTAGGCCCCGATTGTTAGACGATGACCCCGCGGATTGTCTCCTCCAGCGCCGCGTGCAGGCTCTCGGCCAACTCGAAGACGTGCTCACCGCGCTGCTCCGGCTCCGGGCTCCCCAGGCGTATGTAATGGCGCAGCCAGGCTGCCGCCGACAGCGCCGGCGGTGTGAATCGCTCGGGCATTTAGCCAAGCCCGAGCCCCCGGCGCGATGCGCCGGCGGCCGGCGCTCGACGGTGGCCGCCGCCACGCGGCTCACGTCCCCGCGTGCTTGCGGTACCGCGACACCGCGAGCGGCGCGAACACGACCGTGATGCCGATCGCCCACGCCACCGCTCCCCACACGTAGTTGCCGGCGGGCAGGCCGAGCCACAGCGCGCGCATCGCGTTGACGGTGATCGTGAACGGGTTGATGCGGGCGAAGGCCCGGAGGGGCTCGGGCATCGTCGCGACCGGGACGAACGCCGACGAGATGAACGTGAGCGGGAAGATCGCGATGAACGCCACGGAGTTGGCGGACTCCGGAGTCGAGGCGATCAGGCCGACGAACGCGAACACCCACGAGAACGCGTAGCCGAACAGCAGCAGCAGCAAGATCCCGGCGATCACGTGGAACACGTCGGCGTTGAACGAGAAGCCGATTATCACGCCCGTGACGAGCAGGATCGCCACCGACAGCGAGTTCGTGACCACGTCCGAGAACGTGCGGCCGGCGAGCACCGCGGGACGCGCCATCGGCAGCGAGCGGAAGCGGTCGATCAGCCCCTTGTGGAGGTCCTCGTTCAGCCCGAGCGCGGTGACGAACCCGCCGAACGCGATGTTCTGCACGATGATCCCCGGAATCAGGAACTCGACGTAGGGGATGCCCGGCGTGCTGATAGCGCCGCCGAACACGTACCGGAACAGCAGCAGGAACATGATCGGCTGGACCGTGAACGCGAGCAGCAGCTCGGGCGCGCGCGGCAGCCTGATGAGGTTGCGCTCGGCGATCACGAGCGTGTCGGAGATCAGCCGCCTCAAGCGACCGCCTCCCGATGCGCGTCCTCCTCAGCAGCCCGCTCCTCCGCGGCGTGACCGGTCAGGGTCAGGAACACGTCGTCGAGCGTCGGGCGCCGGAGCGCGAGATCCTCGACGTCGACGCCGGCGTCGCCCAACCGGCGCACCGCCTCGACGATCGTGCCGTGCCGCTGACGGACGTTCATCGTCAAGAGGTTCCCGTCGCACGACGGCGGGTCCTCGGCCATCGGCACCAGCGCGCGCACCGCGTCCTCGAACGACGCGCCGTCCTCGAGCGTGACCTCGAGCCTCTCGCCGCCGACGCGGTCCTTGAGCTCGTCCGAGGTGCCCTGCGCGATCACGAGCCCGTGGTCGACGACCGCGATCATGTTGGCGAGCCGGTCGGCCTCGTCCAGATATTGGGTGGTGAGCAGCACGGTCGTCCCCTCGGAGACCAGGCTCTCGATCACCTCCCACATCGCGAGCCGGCTGCGCGGGTCGAGTCCGGTCGTCGGCTCATCGAGGAACAGCACGGGCGGCTTGGCGACGAGCGCGGCGCCGAGGTCGAGCCGCCGGCGCATGCCGCCAGAGTAGGTCTTGACGGGGCGCTTGGCCGCGTCCTCGAGGTCGAAGCTCGCGAGCAGCTCCTTGCCGCGCGCGGTCGACTTGCGCCGGCTCATCCCGTATAGCCGCCCGACCATCACCAGGTTCTCGAGCCCGGTGAGGTTCTCGTCGACGGCGGCGTACTGCCCGGCGAGGCCGATCTGCTGGCGGAGCTCGGCGGCGTCTTGCACCACGTCGAGTCCCAGCACGGACGCCGTTCCGCCGTCCGCCCGCAGGAGCGTCGTGAGCACGCGGACGAACGTGGTCTTGCCGGCGCCGTTGGGCCCGAGCAGGCCGAGCACCGTCCCCCGGGTCACGTCGAGGTCGACGCCGGCGAGCGCCTTCACGTCGCCGAACGACTTGACCAGGTCGCGCACGCTGATCGCGGGAGCCTCGGAGCTCATGGCTGCCACACTACGAGATTGGGCGACCCCGGCCTCCGGCGAGAGTTAGCATGGGGGCCCTGGTGAGCGAGGTTGAGGTTTCCCCGGAACAGGGCGTGAACGGGCCGGAGCCGGGCGTGGCTGGGCATGCGGCTGAAGACTCTCCCGCGCGGCAACACTCATCGGTCGCCGACGTGGTCGGCGCCACGATCGCCGCGCAGGGAGTCAAGGACGCTTTCGGCATCCTCGGCAGCGGCAACCTGGTCGTGACCAACGCGCTCGTTCGGCACGGCGCCCGGTTCCACCACGCCCGCCACGAAGGCAGCGCGCTCTGCATGGCCGACGGGTACGCCCGCGTCACCGGCGCGGTCGGCGTCTGCAGCGTGCACCAGGGCCCAGGGCTGACGAACACGATGACCGGTCTCGCCGAGGCGGCCAAGAGCCGGACCCCGGTGCTCGTACTCGCCGGCGAGACCCCGGCCGCGGCGCTGACCTCGAACTTCCGGATCGACCAGCACGACCTGGTCGAGTCCGTCGGCGCGATCGCCGACCGCGTGCACGGCGCGAAGACCGCCGCCGACGACGCCGCACGTGCCTATCAGCGCGCGATAACAGATCGCCGGCCGGTCGTGCTGATGCTGCCGATCGACATCCAGCCCCAGCCGGCCGTCCAGACAGAGCCTTCGCAACCCCCGATGCCTCCACTGAGCGCATCGGAGCCGGCATCCGACGCCATCGACCAAGCCATAAACCTCATCGTCCAAGCGAAGCGCCCCGCGATCATCGCCGGCCGGGGGGCGGTGCTCGCCGGCGCCGGCCCGGAGCTCGAGCGTCTCGGCGAGACGATCGGAGCGATCCTGGCGACGTCCGCGCCGGCCAACGGCCTGTTCGCGCGACTCCCCTATGCGCTCGGCATATCCGGGGGCTTCGCCAGCCCGTTCGCGGCCCAAGTCCTCCCCCAGGCCGACGTTGTGCTCGTGTTCGGCGCCTCGGTCAACCACTGGACGACCAAGCACGGCGCGATGATCGGCCCGGACGCGCGCGTGATCCAGATCGACGTCGAGCCGCGCGCGATCGGGCGTAACCGCCCCGCAGACCTCGCGATCATCGCCGACGCCAATGCCACCGCCCGCGCACTGACAGCCGAGCTGAGCAACCGCAACCACACAAACCAGGGCTTCCGGACGTCCGAACTGGCAACGCAAATCGCAACCAACAGCTGGCGCCACGACCCCTACGACGACGCCTCCACCGAGGAATGGATCGACCCGCGGACAGCCAGCATCGCGCTCAACGATCTCCTCCCAGCCAACCGCGCGGTCGCGGTCGACTCGGGCCACTTCCTCGGCTACCCGTCGATGTTCCTCGACGTGCCCGACGCCCGCTCGTGGTTGTTCCCGAACGGATTCCAGGCGGTCGGGCTCGGCCTCGGCAACGCGATCGGCGCCGCGATCGCCAAGCCGGACCGGCTGACGGTCGCCGCGATCGGCGACGGCGGCGCGTTCATGGCGCTGGCGGAGCTCGAGACCGCGGCGCGGCTGAAGCTGACGCTGCTCGTCGTGATCTACGACGACGCGGCCTACGGCGCCGAGGTCCACCACTTCGCGCCGATGGGGCACGACGTCTCGCTCGTCCGGTTCCCCGACGCCGACCTCGCCGGGATCGCGCGCGCCGCCGGCGCGAAGGCCGCCACCGTCCGCCGCGTCGACGACCTCGGCGTCGTCACCGAGTGGCTCGTCAACCCGCACGGCCCGCTCGTCCTCGATGTGAAGGTGAACCCCACGATCTGCGCCGAATGGCTGGAGGAAGCGTTCCGCGCGGGATGACATAGGAGAGCCAATGTCCAGCACTCAGACCTCCGCCCTGCTCGAGGCCGTCGCCGACGGCAGCGTCGAGATCGTCGACTGCACGCAGCCGCTCAGCGAGTCGACGCCGGTGATCCAGCTCCCGCCGCCGTTCGTCAACACGCCGGGGCTGTCCCGCGAGGAGATCAGCCACTACGACGACCGCGGTCCGGCCTGGGCCTGGTACACGCTGACGATCGGAGAGCATGTCGGCACTCACCTCGACGCGCCGATCCACTGGGTCACGGGCAAGGACGGTGCCGACGTCGGCTCGCTCGGTCCGAGCCAGCTGATCGGGCCGGCGTGCGTGATCGACAAGACCTTCGAGACCGACGAAGACAACGGCTACCTGCTGACGGTCGCCGACCTCGAGGCCTGGGAGGCCGAGAACGGCCGGATCCCCGACGGCGCCTGGGTGCTGTTCCGCACCGGCTGGCAGTCCCGCGCCCAGGATCAGGACGCGTTCCTTAACGCGGGCGACACCGGACCCCAGACACCCGGACCAGATGTCGAGGCATCACGCTGGCTTGCCAACGACCGCCAGATCCTCGGCTTTGGCACCGAAACGGTCGGGATCGACGCCGGCGCCGCCCACAGCTTCGACCCGCCGTTCCCTCTCCACAACTTCCTGCTCGGCGCCGGCCGCCTCGGGCTCACCCAGCTCGCGAACCTCGACAAGCTGCCGCTGACCGGCGCGCTGCTCGTCGTCTCGCCGCTCCGGCTCGTAGGCGGCACCGGCAGCCCGAGCCGCGTGTTCGCGTTCGTGCCCAAGGGGTGAGGCTGCCCGCCAACGGGTGAGGCTGCTCGGGAAGAAACTCGGAATATGTCCGAGTTTCTTCCCGATCGGGACTAGCCGACCGCCGACGGCGCCCGCCCGGACGCCGTCACGGCGTCGAAGTGCCGCTGCGACGCGGCCGCGAGCCCGGTGTACAACGACTCGAAAATCTCGGCCGCCCGCGTACGCGGTCCCGACAGCGGCGCGAGGTCCTGGGGCAACTCGGGGTCAAGCTGGGCGAACCCGCGGAACAGGTGCACGAGCCGCGTGCGGACTTGGAACGCCTCCCGGTCCGAAACCGCCGGCGCATCCGACGCGAGATACCGCTCGAACCCCGAGCAGAACGCCTCGTATCGCCCCTCGAGGCCGCTCAGATCCCAGGCCCGAGCCACGAGCGCGGGCAGGCCCGAGCCGGCGCCGGCGTCGCCCACGCGGGCGACGAACACGGTGGCGGCGTCGGCCACGCCGAGCTCGCCCAGCAGATCGACAACCTCGGCGGAGTGATCGTGCGGCGACACCCACACGCTGTCCTGTACCGAGCCGAACCCGAGGAACCGAAGCCGCCGCCCGAGCCGCGTCCGCTCCAGCCGGCGATCCTCGGGAATCTGATGCCAGAGCACGGTCCACGGCCCGGCGTCCGCGGGCAGCCGGCCGAGCGTGAAGATCCGGCCGTCGCCCTCGATCAGCAGCCGCTCGCACCGCGGCGTCAGCCGGTAGTGCACGAGCCGCCCGGACCGCACCCGCGCGATCAGATCGCGGCGCACGAGCCGGGTCAGCGCGGCGCGGGCGGCCCCGTCGGAGAACCCGAACTCGCGGAGCAGCATCACCAGGCCGCCCGACCACACGGTCCGCCCGAACGGGCGCACGTACGTGCCGAGCAGCGTGATCACCAGGTCCTGTGGCTGGAGCGACTCGCCGTTGGCCGCGGACGCAAGCACGAAGCCGCCCTCAGCCTCAGCCCGGCAGCCGCGACGACGAGATCAGCGCGGCCTCGTCGAATGTCCGCTCGAGCTCGGCCCGCACGCGGTCGCGCCCCGCCGGCGGCTTGCGCGATCCGGCCTGGTACTGCGGAACCCACGCGTCCATGTCGAACTCCTGCTCGGCCGCGGCGTGCAGCGTCCACGCCGGGTCGTACAGGTGCGGGCGCGCGAGCGCGCACAGGTCAGCCCGCCCCGCGCAGATGATCGTATTGACGTCGTCGTAGCTCGAGATCGCGCCTACCGCGATCGTCGGAATGCCGGCCTCGCTGCGGATCCGGTCGGCGAACGGCGTCTGGTAGCTGCGGCCGAACGCCGGGCGTTCGAGCGGGCTGACCTGACCGGACGACACGTCGACGATGTCGCAGCCGTGATCGGCCAGCATCCGCGCGAGCGCGACCGCGTCATCGACGCCAAACCCACCCGGGATCCAGTCGGTGGCTGAGATGCGAACACTCAAAGGACGATCAGAAGGCCAGACAGTCCGGCACGCGTCGAGCACCTCTAGCGGGAACCGGGCGCGCCCCGCCAGAGACCCGCCGTACTCGTCGTCGCGGAGGTTGGACACCGGCGAGAGGAAGCTCGAGAGCAGGTAGCCGTGCGCCATGTGCAGCTCGAGCAGATCGAACCCCGCCTCCAGCGCCCCCCGAGTCGCCGACACGAACTGATCCAAAACCACATCCATGTCCGCTCGCGTCATCGCCCGCGGCACCTGGTTGCGCGGGCTGTAAGCGATCGCCGAGGGAGCGATCACCTCCCAGTTAGAACCGTCCGGGAGCGGCTCGTCCATCCCCTCCCACATCAACCGAGTCGACCCCTTCCGCCCGGAGTGCCCGATCTGCGCCCCGATCGCGCACCCCCCGTGGGCATGGGCAAAGGAAACGATCCGCTTCCAAGCCGCAACGTGCGAAACGCTGTACATGCCGGCGCAGCCGGGCGTGATCCTCCCGATGTCCGAGACGCAGATCATCTCGGTCATGACCAGGCCCGCGCCACCCAAAGCTCGGGCGCCCAGGTGCACGAGATGGAAGTCACCCGGCAACCCATCCACCGCCGAGTACATGTCCATCGGCGATACGACGACGCGATTGCGCAGCTCGAGACCCCTCAACCGCAACGGCATGAACATCGGCGGACGCGGATCGGGGTGGACGGCGCGGACGAACCCCGGGTCACGCAGCCGCAAATTCTCATAAGTCACACGCCGCGAGCGCGTCAGCAGGTTGAACGCGAACTGGAGGCGGTCCTGGTCGACGTACCGCGCGATCCCCTCGAACCACTCGAACGACGCCTGGGCGGCGCGCTGCGTGCTCTCGACGATCGGCCGCCTCTCGGCTTCGTACGCGGACGTCGCAGGGACCACGTCGTCCCCATACGAACGGAACGCCCACGCCAGCGACACCGCGTCCTCCATCGCGAGCTTCGTCCCAGAGCCGATCGAGAAGTGAGCGGTATGCGCCGCGTCCCCGAGCAGCACGACGTTGTCCGTGCACCAGCGCCGGTTCCGGACCGTCACGAAGTTGATCCACCGGGACTTGTTCGCAAACAGGCGGTGACCCTCGAGCGCATCGGCAAACAGCTCAGAGGACCACGCGACGCTGTCCTCGATCGACCGCTCGCAGAGCCCCAGCCGCTTCCACGTCCGCTCGTTCATCTCGACGATGAACGTGCTCATCCGCTCGTCGTACGGATACGCGTGCGCCTGGACCACGCCGTGCTCGGTCTCGGCGATGAAGAACTTGAACGCCTCGTACACGAGGTCGGTGCCCAGCCACATGTACCGGCAGTGCCGGCGGTCGAGCGACGGGACGAAATCGCGCGAGAGTGCGGTCCGGACCGCGCTCGAAGCGCCGTCGGCGCCGACGATCAGGTCCGCCCAGCCGAGCTCTCCCACCGGAGGCGCCTCGAATGAGAAGCGCAGATCGGCGCCCAACCCGGCGGCTCGCTCCTGGAGGATCCGCAGCAGCTCGCGCCGGCCGAGCGCCGAGAAGCCGTGGCCGCCCGAGGTCGTCCGCCCCCCGCGGTGATGGATGTCGATGTCGGTCCACCGCGTGAACCGCTCCGCGATCTGCGAGTAGGTCTCGGGATCGGCGTGCTCGAACACGGTCAGCGTCTCGTCGGAGAAGACCACGCCGAACCCGAAGGCGTCGGTCGGCGCCCCGCGCTCGTACACCGTGACCTCGCAGTCCGGCCTGATCTTGCGCATCAGGATCGAGAAGTAGAGCCCGCCCGGCCCGCCGCCGACGACAGCGATCCTCATGACGAGCCTCTCACACCCCGTCGTCGTTCAGATGCTCGTACTCGAGCGCCAGGCCGTTGACGACGTTGTGCATCAGCGCCAGCGACGCGCGCACTCCGGCGTGGGCGTTCGGCGGCAGGTCCTCGGCGCACAGCGCCTTGAGCTCCTCGTACACCGCCAGCAGGCGCTGCTCGGAGGGGCTCAGCTCGGATCCGAGCAGGTCGACGGTCATTTCATCGGGCCTCCGACCGGCGCGCCCGCGACCGGGCCGGCCGCCGGCGTCTCGCGCAGGTCGATCATCCGCTTGGCCTTGAGCTCGAACCGCGGCAGCTCGCCGTGGGCAGCACGTTCGATTTGGAAGTTCAGTCCCTCGTGAGCGTGGGCGAGCCGTCGGTGCAGCTCGTCCCGCAGGCTCTCCCATGCCTCCGCCGACGACTCCGGCCCGAGCTCGAGGCGCAGCTTGATCTCGTCGCGAATCCCCTCGTGGAAGACCACGGTCTGGAACTCCTCGACTTCGGGGAACTCGCGGACGATCGCCTCGATCGCCCGCGGGTAGACGTTGGTCCCCCGGATCAACTTCATGTCGTCGACGCGGCCGAGGATCCCGCCCTCGTAGATGTCGAACTGGCGGCCGCAGCCGCACGTCGACGCGGGGACTCGGCAGACGAGGTCGCCGGTCCGATAGCGGAGCAGCGGAGTGGTTCCGCGGCCGAACGACGTCACGACCCGCTCGCCGCGCTCGCCGTACCCGACCGGCTCCAACGTAAAGGGGTCGAGCACCTCCTCGAGCACGTGGTCCTCGATGATGTGCGTCCCGCCTGGCTGGTGCGAGCACTCGAACACCATGATCGTTCCGATCTCGGTCATGCCGGCGGTGTCGTACGCCTTGGCCCCCCAGAGGTCCTCGATCAGCCCCTTGGTCTGCGGGATCGACCCCGCCGGCTCGCCGGACAGGATCAGACGGCTGACCTTCGAACCGCGCAGGTCGACGCCGAGCCGGTCCGCCTCCTGAGCGAGGCGGATCGCATACGTCGGGGTGGCGGCCACGACGGTGGCGCCGAAGTCGATGATCTGCAGCACGCGCGCCTCGGTCGGCTGGGCGCCGCCGGGCACGTTCAGCACGCCGATCTTCTCCATCGCGTAGTGGAGGCCCCAGAAGCCGATGAACGAGCCGTACCCGAACGCGATGTAGGCGGTGTCGACCGGCCGCACGCCGCACCCCCAGATGCCGTAGCACCACATCTCGGCGATCCACGCCCAATCCTTGCGCGAGTCGAGCGCGCGGAGCGGCCCGCGGCCGGTCGTGCCCGAGGTCGTGTGGATCCGAATCGCGCCCTCTCCACCGACCACCGGGATCTCCCCATATGGCGGACGAGCCTCCTGCGAGGCCATCCAGTCGTCGCGGGTCAGGACCGGGATACGGCGCAGATCGTCGAGGGTGCGCAGCTGTGCGGGGCCGAACCGCTCGTCGGCGAAGCGCCGCTGGTACCAGGGGCTGCGCGCGGCCGCCCACTCGCACTGGCGGCGCAGCTTGGCGAGCTGAAGCGCCTCGATCCGCTCCCGATCGAGGGTCTCGGTCTTGGGGTTCCAGTAGGGGCTATCGGTCGCCACCGCAGGTCGGCGGCGAGAATACCTGACATTGCTCCGGAGTTCTATGTCGAGTATCGTCGCGGCGCGGCGCCGGGGACCGGGTATCGTCGGCGCCGCGACTGCCATGAGTCCGAACCGGATCGTCAACGCACCCGAGCTCGGAGAGCCGAGCGGCTTCTCGCACGCGGTGCTCGCCACCGGCAGGACCGTTCACCTGGCCGGCCAGATCGGCGCCGGCGAGACGATCGCCGAGCAGTTCGACAGCGCGGCGGCGAACCTGCTCGTGGCGCTGCGGGCGGCCGGCGGCGAGCCGGAAAGCCTCGTATCGCTGCAGATATTCGTGACCGACGTGCCCGGCTACAAGGCGTCGATGCGCGAGATCGGTCAGGCCTGGCGCAAGCGTTTCGGCCGGCACTATCCCGCGATGGGACTGTTCGGCGTGACCGAGCTGTTCGAGCCCGAGGCGCAGGTGGAGCTGATGGGCGTCGCGGTCCTGCCGGACTGACGGACGAGCCCGCGGTGTGGCACCGTTAGCGCCAGTGCCCGCGTCGCGTCGCCGTCTAGCCGTCCTGACGCTCGGGACGATCGTCGCCGCCGTCGCCGTCGCGGCTCTGATCGTTTCGCACCGCACCGAGGCCCATGTGCGCCACGGGGCGATCGCGCGAGCGCCGCTGTCGCTGACCGTGGGCGGCGCATCGACCGGCGGGGCGATCCCGTCCGGCTTCCTCGGGCTCTCGCTCGAGTATCCGGCGCTCGAGGCCTACGCCGGTAAGGACCCGAACGCGATCAACCCGGTGTTCGAGAAGCTGATCCGCAACCTCACCCCGGGCCAGGCGCCGAACCTGCGGATCGGCGGCGACACGAGCGACTGGACGTGGTGGCCGGTGCCGGGGGTGCGCAAGCCCCCCGGGGTCCGGTATTCGCTCACGAGCGGCTGGGTGCAGGTGACGGCCGAGCTCACGCACGCGCTTGGTGCCCGCCTGATCCTCGGGATCAACCTCGAGCTCGACAGCTCGACCGATGCCTCTGCCGAGGCGCGGGCGCTCGTGGATGGGATCGGCGCCGGCTCGATCGAGGGACTCGAGCTCGGCAACGAACCCGAGCTGTACGGCAGCTTCTCCTTCTACCGCCTCCCAAACGGCACGCATGTCCCCGGTCGTCCGTCGGGCTATGACTTCTCCGGCTACCTGCGGGACTTCTCCCGGATCGGCGACTCGCTGCCGAACGTTCCGCTCGTCGGGCCGGCGACAGGCGGCGCGCACTGGATCCCCGACCTTCCGTCCTTCCTCCGCGCCCAGCCGAAGGTGGGAGTGGCGACGCTCCACAAGTATCCGCTCCAGACCTGCTTCATCCGCCCTTCTGCGCCCCAGTACCCGACGGTCGCGCACCTCCTCTCGGCTACCGCGTCGCAAGGGCTCGCGAGCAGCATCGCCCGGTACGTGGGAGTCGCACACGCGCGACATGTCCCTCTCCGGATCGATGAGATGAACTCCGTGTCGTGCGGCACCGCGCCCGGGGTCGCCAACGCGTTCGGGTCGGCACTGTGGGCGCTCGACGCGGTCTTCCAGATGGCGCGCGTCGGCGTCGACGGGGTCAACATCCACACGTATCCGGGCGCTCCTTACGAGCTGTTCACGTTCACCCGCCGCGACGGCAAGTGGAGCGGGTCCGTCGCGCCCGAGTACTACGGCCTGTTGATGTTCGCGCAGGCCGCGCCGGCGGGCGCGCAGCTGCTGAGGACCTCGGGAGCGCTCGGGAACGTGAGGCCGTGGGCGACCCGCGCCCCCGACGGCACCGAGCACGTCGTGCTGATCAACGACTACACGGCGCAAGCGCGCACCGTCGAGGTGCGCATCGCCGGCGCGCACGGCGCGGCCACGCTCGAGCGCCTCCGTGCGCCGGGGGTCCACGCGCTGACCGGCGTCACCATCGGCGGCCAGAGCTTCGGCACCGTGACGGACACCGGCCTGTTGACCGGACCGTCCGCCATCGCCTCGGTCGAGCCCGCGCAGGGAGCCTATGTGGTGCGGCTGCCCCCGGCGAGCGCGGCGATGCTCACGTTGAGCCCGGCATCGAGCGGCTGAGCGATTCAGAGTAGGTTTAGGAGGACTTGGTAGCTTTTGCTACTAACAGCTCCCCTACCGGGGTTCGGGAGCGTGGAGTAAAAGGGGGTCGCAATGGGCGCGACCGCAATCGACGAGGCCAAGCTCGAGGCTTTCATGGGCAAGGCGCTCGGAGACATGGGGGCGATAATCAGCGCCCCGTTAATGGTGATCGGCGAGAAGCTCGGCCTGTACCGCGCGATGGCCGGCGCCGGCCCGCTGACCTCACAGCAGGTCGCCGAGCGGGCCGGAGCCGGCGAGCGATACGTACGGGAGTGGCTGGCAAATCAGGCCGCCGGCGGGTATGTCAGTTACGACGCCGACACCGACACGTTCACGCTCCCCGACGAGCACGCGCTGGCGCTCGCCGACGAGGACAGCCCGTTCTACATCCTCGGCGTGTTCGAGTCGATCGCCTCGCTGTATGCCGATGAGGACAAGATCCTCGAAGCGTTCCGCACCGGCGAGGGCTTCGGCTGGCACGAGCACGACCACCGGTTGTTCCGCGGTACCGAGCGGTTCTTCCGCCCCGGGTACCGCGCGCATCTGGTGAGCGAGTGGCTTCCCGCGCTCGACGGCGTCACGGACAAGCTCGAGCGCGGCGCGAAGGTGGCGGACGTCGGGTGCGGGCACGGCGCCTCGACCGTGATCATGGCCAAGGCGTTCCCGAACAGCGAGTTCCACGGGTTCGACTACCACGCGCCGTCGCTTCAGCGCGCCGCCGAGGCGGCAGCGGAGGCGGGCGTCGCGGACCGGATCCGGTTCGAGGTGGCGACAGCCAAGCAATATCCCGGACGCGGGTACGACCTGGTGTGCGTGTTCGACTGCCTGCATGACATGGGCGATCCCGTGGGCGCATCGGCGCACGTGCTCGAGACGCTCCATGCCGACGGCACGTGGATGATCGTCGAGCCGATGGCGGGCGACGATCTGACCTCGAACCTCAACCCGGTCGGGCGGGTGTTCTACGGCGCCTCCACGGTGATCTGCACGCCGGCGTCGCTGGCCCAGGAGGTCGGTCTCGCGCTCGGCGCCCAGGCCGGGGAGGCTCGCCTGCGCGACGTGGTCACCCGGGGCGGCTTCACGAGGTTCCGGCGGGCCACCGAGACCCCGTTCAACCTGATCCTGGAGGCCCGCCCCTAGCGAGCAAACCCCGCAGCGCGTCCACCCCGTCCCACACGTCGACGAACCGGGTGGTCAGCGGCGAGAACCCGAACCGGATCACGTCGGGTCGCCGGAAGTCGGGGATCACGCCGCGCTCGATCAGGCCTGCGCAGAGCGCTCCCGCGTCCGGATGCGCGAGCGCCACGTGGGCCCCGCGCCGCGCGGGCTCGCGCGGCGAGGCAACGCGTATCCCGGACTCGTCGGCCAGGCTGATCGCGAGCTCGGTGAGCGCGATCCCCTTGGCCCGGATCGCGTCGATCCCGGCCTCGGCCACGATCTTCACGCCCTCGTCGACCGCCGCCAGCGCCAGCACCGGCGGCGTCCCCGACAGGAACCCGCGCATGCCGGCCGCGGCCTCGTACCCGGGCGCCATCTCGAACGGGTTGCGCCGCCCGAGCCACCCCCAGATCGGCTGGCGGAGCTCGGCCTGCAACTCGTGCCGCACATACATGTAGGCGGGCGCGCCAGGACCGCCGTTCAAATATTTATAAGTGCAGCCGACCGCAAGCTGGGCGTGGTCGCCATCGAGCGAGAGCGGGACGGAGCCCGCGCTGTGGCTGAGGTCCCACAGCATCAGCGCGCCGGCGTCGCCCACGACCGCGCTGACCTGAGCCATGTCGGCGATGCGGGCGGACCGGTACGAGACGTGCGAGAACGTCACCAGCGCCGTGTCCGGGCCCACCATCGCGCCGACCGTCTCCGGATCGCCGTCCAGCCACGTCAGCTGGAGGCCCCGCGCTTGCGCCACACCCTCGAGCACGTAGCGGTCCGTCGGGAAGTTGTCGCGGTCGGTGATGATCTGCATCCGCCCGGGGCGTGCATCGAGGGCTGCGCACACGAGCTTGTAGAAGCACACCGTGGTCGAGTCGCCGACCACCACTTGTCCCGGCGCCGCCCCCAGAACAGCCGCACCGAGCCGATCGCCGACCTCGAGCGGCAGCTCGAGCCACCCCTCGTCCCACGAGCGGACGCCTCGCTGGCCCCACCCGACCGCGGCAACCTCATGCAACCGCTCGAGGGCGGCGTGGGGCATGCAGCCGAGCGAATTCCCATCGAGATAGACGACGTCGGAATCGATCGCGAACCGCTCGCGAAAGCCGGCCAGCGGATCGCCCGCGTCCAGCGCCGCCGCTTCCTCGCGGGCGGAGATCACCGCCCGAGGTACGCGCGCTTGAGGTCCTCGTGGTGCAGGAGCTCGGAGGCCGAGCCCTTGAGCACGACGTTGCCGGTCGCGAGCACATACCCGCGATCGGCGATCGACAGCGCCATGTTCGCGTTCTGCTCGACCATCAGGATCGCCACGCCCGATTCGTGGACCTCCTTGATGATCCGGAAGTTCTGCTGGACGAGCGCCGGCGAGAGCCCCATCGACGGCTCGTCCATCAGCAGCAGACGCGGCCTCGACATCAGCGCGCGCCCCATCGCGACCATCTGCTGCTCGCCCCCGGATAGCGTGCCCGCGAGCTGGTTCTTACGCTCCTCGAGGCGCGGAAACAGGGTGTGAACGCGCTCGAGGTCCTCGTCGAACGTCGTCCCGTCCTGGAGCACGGCGCCGAGCTCGAGGTTCTCCCGCACGGTCATCTGGCCGAACAGCCTGCGGTTCTCGGGGACGATCGCCATGCCGTTGGCGATCCGCTGCGCCACCGACCAGCGGCTGACGTCCTCTCCTTCGAGCATGACGCGCCCGTCGCGAGGTCGCACGAGCCCGAGGATCGTCTTCAGCGTGGTCGACTTCCCCGATGCGTTGCCGCCGAGCAGGCACACGAGCTCGCCGGCGTCGACCGACATCTCGACCCCCTCGAGGATGCGCATCTGGCCGTAGTAGGTCGTGACCTTGTCGAGCTGGAGCAGCATGGTTAGGAATGGTCGGCGGCGCCTGACGGCGGCGCCTCAGTGAAATGGTCGGCGGCGCCTGACGGCGGCGCCTCAGTCAAACGGTCGGCGGCGCCTGACGGCGGCGCCTCAGTCAAACGGTCGGCGGCGCCTGACGGCGGCGCCTTGGCTTCGGCCAGCGCCTCCGGGTCGCGGCCGAGGTATGCCTCGACGACGGCCGGGTGATTGGCGACCGCGTCGAACGATCCCTCGGTGACCTTCACGCCGTGGTCGAGCGCCACCACCCGGTCGGAGATTCCCTCGACCACGTGCATGTCGTGCTCGATCACCAGGATCGCCAGGCCGAGCTCATCGCGGAGCCGGCCGATCACCTCGGTCACCTCGTGCGTCTCGTTCGGGTTCATCCCGGCGGCGGGCTCGTCGAGCAGCAGCAGGCGCGGCTGGGTCGCGAGCGCCCGGGCGATCTCGAGCCGGCGGCGGTTGGCGTAGGAGAGCACGTAAGCCGGCTGATCCCAGCGATACCCCATCAACCGCTCGCCGAAGAATGACAACGCCTCCGTCGCGAGTCTGTCGACCTCCTTCTCCTCGCGACGCGCGCGGGGCAGCCGCAAGATCGACTCCGGCGGCGACGCCTTGGTGTGGCCGTACGTCGCGGCCTTCACGTTCTCCTTGACCGACATGTTGAGGAACAGGCGCAGGCTCTGGAACGTGCGCGCGATCCCGAGGTTCGTGATCGCATACTGCCGCTTGCCGGCGATGCTCTCGCCCGCGAACCGCACGTCGCCCGAGGTCGGCTTGTAGACGCCGGTGATCACGTTGAAGATCGACGTCTTGCCGGCGCCGTTCGGCCCGATCACGCTGACGATCTCGCGGTCGAACACCTGCAGGTCGACGTCGGTGAGCGCTTTGAGGCCACCGAACGTCAGCGACAGCTTGTCGAGCTCGAGCAGCGCCGTCCGGTCGGCGTCGGTCACCGCTCAGAGCACCTCGACCCGTCGCGTCCCCAAGAGACCGTTCGGTCTCGCCGCCATCGTGACGATCAGGATCACCCCGAGCATGATCTGGGTGGTGATCGCCGGATTGACGATCAGCCGCGACTCCCAGCAGCACGCCGCCAGGTAGACGGTCGGGACCACTAGCAGCAGCCGCACGGTTCCCTGCACGCGGATCAGCACGAGGACCAGGCAGATCACCAGGACGAACAGGATGTTCCCGTAGCTGATCGCGTCACGCGGGACGATCACCCAGTCCTTCACCGCCGAGCCGATCCACCCAGAGCTGCCCGGATGACCGGCGGTCGCCGAGCTCGATATCGCCCCCACGATCGCGTGCGCGACGAAACCGAACACGATGATCCCGGCGAGCACGGCGAAGAACTTCCACGGCGGCCTGATCCGCAGGAACAGCGCGAGCAGGATCAGGCCGTAGAACAGGTAGCCGGCGTCGACCGGGCTCGAGAGCATCTGCTCGAGTGCCCACACGATGATCCCGCCGGCGATCGCCCCGGCGATGCTGCCGGCGCCGCCGAGCACCAGGCAGGCGAAGATCAGGATCAGGATGCTCTCGGTGAAGTTGGTCGGGAACACGCTCGACTGCTGGGCGGCGAACAGCGCCCCGCCGAGGGCGCCGATCGCGGCGCTGAAGCTGAACGCCATCACCTTCAGCTTGTTGACCGGAATCGTCATCGCGGACGCGGCCAGCTGATCGTCGCGCAGAGCGCGCCACGCCCGCCCGGTTCGCGAGCCATCGAGCAGGTGCAGGACCCAGGCTAAGACGACGATGATGATCAGCGCCACGAAGTAAAGACCGCGGGGGGTCGAGACGTTGCCGCTGAGGCCGTGGAGCGGATCGATCGAGAAGATCCCGTTGACGCCGCCGAGCGTTCCGGGGTCGACGTTGTTGACGACCTCGACGAACGCCTGCCCCACGAACAGGGTCACGATCGCCAGGTAGTCACCCTCGAGCCGGAGCGCGACCAGGCCGATCAGCACGCCGACCGCGCCGCCGGCGAGCATCACGATCGGGATCGAGAAGAACGCCGCCAGATGGGCCCCGCCCGACCCTCCCGACCCAAGCGCCGAGGACGAGAAGATCGCGTATCCGTAGGCGCCGAAGCCTACGAACGCGATGTATCCGAGGTCGAGCAGACCGGCCCACCCGGCCGCGATGTTGAGCCCGAGCGACAGGATCGCGTACAGCAGGCACGTGAAGCCGACCGTGAGCAGGTTGACGTTGCCGGTCGTCAGGCCGAACAGGACGCCGACGAGGGCCGCCAGCGCCAGTCGCTGCCACCACGCGAGTCGCGTATCGAGCTCGTACAGGACCCGGCGCAGTCCGGTGCCCTGCTCGCGGCGCTGCCCGGACTGGGCGACCCATTCGTCGACGCCGATCTGGGGCATCAGACCTTCTGCAGCGCTCGCCGGCCGAAGATGCCCGTCGGGCGGACGAGCATCGTGAGGATCAGGATCCCGAACACGATCAGGTCGGAGTACTTCTCCGAGATGTAGCTGAGGCTGAACGCCTCGCACATGCCGATGAAGATGCCGCCGACCACCGCGCCGGTGATGCTGCCGATGCCGCCGACGACGGCTGCGGTGAACGCCTTGAGCCCGGCCAGGAAGCCGATCGTGGCCGAGATCGATTGGAACTCGAGCCCGGACATGACGCCGGCGAAGCCGGCCAGCACCGACCCGATGAAGAACGTCAGCGCGATCGTCCGATCGACGTTGATGCCGAGCATCTCGGCGGCCTCGCGATCGGACGCGACCGCCCGCATCGACTTGCCGAGCGTCGTCCGGTCGATGATCTGAATCAGCCCGTAGCCCAGGACCGCCGTGAGGACGATGATCATGATCTCGACGCTGTCGATGTGCGCGCCGGCGATGTGGATTCCGTTCGTGTCGGAGATGAAGTCCGTGGTGTTGTAGCTGCGCACGAAGCCGCCGAACAGCAGCAGCACCGTGTTCTCGAGCACGAACGACACGCCGAGCGCGGTGATCAGCGGCGCTATCCGGGGCGCGTCACGCAGCGGCCGGTAGGCGAACCGCTCGATCGCCACGCCCAGAAAGCCCGTCCCAAGCCCGGCGATCAGCAGCATCAGGACGATCAGCAGCGGCACCGGGATCGAGAGGTGGTTCGGTCCGCCGAACCACTGGATCACGAAGTAGCCGATGTACGCCCCGACCATGTAGACATCGCCGTGGGCGAAGTTGAGGAGCTTGAGCACGCCGTAGACCATCGTGTAGCCGAGCGCGATCAGCGCGTACAGGCAGCCGGTGACGAGCCCGTTGACGAGTGTCTGGATGAAGACCTGCACGTTCCTGTGCTGTTCTGAGTCCTAGATGGCCGGAGGCGCCGCCTGCGGAGTATCGCGGGCGGCGCCGTCCGAAACCACTAAGGCGCCGCCGTCAGGCGCCGCCGACCATCGTCGTCGCTCCTTGATCCGTCACTTGTTCACTTGGGCGGGATCTCTACATACTTGCCTGCGCTGTTGATCTTGAACAGGTAGCCGGTGTTGCCGGCGAGGTTGCCGTTGGAGGCGAACGCCACCGGAACCCCGAGCGGGGTGTCGGCGGCCGGGATGTTCGTGGTCTTGATCGCGGCGAGCACGTTCGACCGGCTCGGAGTCCCACCGGACTTGCACACCGACGCGATCGCCTTCATGACGACGTCGGCGGCCTCGTACGTCGGGACGCCGAACGGCCCGTACGGACCGTACTTGGCCACTCCGGCGACGATCGACTTGTCGAGCGCACTCGTGCTGCCCGAGATGTCGGGCCCGAACGCCGACACGTAGCTGCCCGGGATGTTGAACTGCGACGGCGAGTTGGTGCCGTCGGTCCCGAACAGGATGACCGTCTTGCCGGCCTGCTTGGCGTCCTGGCCGAACATCTGAGCTTGCGACGCGGTCTGCCACGGCAGCATCGCCACGCCATCCTCGGCGCTCAGGTGCGAGGTCACGAGCGACTTGATCGCCGCCGCCAGGGTCGCGCCGGTATCGGTGCCGTTGAGCGTCTGATGGTCGACAGCGATTCCGGCCTTCTTCAGGATCGGGACCATCACGTTGACCAGGCCCTGCGAGTATGCCTCGTCGTCGTCGATGATCAGCACGCCCTTGGTGTGCAGGTGGTTGATCACGTAGTTGGCGTCCTGGGGGCCCTGGACGTCATCGTCGGGGACGACGCGGAAGAACGTGGGGTTCTTCCCGCTCGACGCGAGCGCCGGCAAGGTCGCCGAGCCGGAGACGAACGCGATCCCGGCCTTACCGAAGTCCGGACCAACCGCCTCGACCTCCTGACTGCCTGCCGGGCCGACGACAGCGACAGCGTTACTCGCCACGATCGACTGCCCCTTCGACACCGCCAGCGAGGGCGTCAGCTGCGTGTCGTCCTGGGCCAGCGTCACGTTGGTGTGGTTGGCGGCGTTGTCGTTGGCGACGGCCAGCTGCGCGAAGTGCAACTGCTCGAGGCCGACCGGCGCCACTGGACCGGTGAACGGCCCCTCGATCGCGATCGAGGCGGTGCACGACTTCGAGCCGCTCGAGCTGGCGGCAGCCTGGGTCGAACTCCCGCTGCTGGCACTACTGCTACTGCTACTGCTGCTGTTACTGCTCCCGCAGCCGGCCGCGACCAAGGCGGTCAGGGCCATGGCAGCGAGGCTGATGCGTACCTTCATTGGCGCGAACTCCTCCTCTGTGGGTCCTTTACAACTTGCTTCATGCGGTCATGACCGGCGGCGTCCCGGGGTATGCCGGGGTGCCGTCGGGGTAATACGCGGCCGCCGGCGATCCGGCCGGCCGGAACACCGCGACGAGGCGCATGACGTCCTCGCCGGTGTTCTCCAGGCAATGCACTGTCCGCGCCGGCAACTCCAGGCACGATCCGGCGGCGACCGCCGTTCGGTCGCCGCCGGCGTGCAGCGTGCCCTCTCCCTCGATCACGTAGATCACTTCGTCGTAAATGTGGAAATGCTCGGGCGCCCGTTCGGTCGGGACGTAGCCGACGAAGTGCGTCGCCGACCGCAGGCCGGTGCTCGGGTCGGCGACGATCCGGAATGTGCGGGCGGTCGTCGCGGCCTGCGCCTCCTGGTCGGCGAGCCGGCGAACGACTGCGCGATCCGATGCGTCTGCCGGCTCGCCCGCGGTCACCGGATCTTCGATGCGCACCGACACGACGCGTAGCGGCTCGAAGCCCTGGCTGTCGACCCCGTACTCCTCGCCGGGCGCGAGGTAGGCGCCGGTCTCGGGCTCGAGCGGGTAGCGCTCGCCGGCGAGGGACAGCTCGCCCGACCCGGCGAGCACGAACAGCACCTCTTCGACCTCGCCCGTGGAACGGCTGATCGAGCTCCCGGGAGCGCATTCGATCACTACCTGTTCGAGCCCGGTCCGTCGGTCCCGAGGGCCCGGGTCAGTCGCTTGCAAGCCTCGCCTCCAGCGTGATTGCCGTGCCGGCGAGCGCCCGGGACACAGGGCACGTGTCCTTGGCCTGCTGGGCCAGCCTCGCGAAGGTAACAGCATCGACCCCCGGAACCTCGCCCACCGTCTCGAGCGCGATGTTCGTGATCGCGAACCCCGTCTCGAGCTGCTCGAGCCGCACCTTCGCCGACGTCTGCAGACCGGCCGGCGGATGGCCCGATTCGGTGAGCAGATTGGCGAGCGACATCGTGAAGCAACCCGCGTGCGCGGCCCCGATCAGCTCCTCAGGATTGGTCGAGCGCTCGACGTCCTCGACGCGGGCGCGGAGCGTGAACGGGCCCTCGTAGGCGCCGCTGCCCACGCCGATCCGGCCACCGCCCTCGGCCAGGTCGCCTTGCCAGCTCGCCTTGGCGGTGCGTGTGACGCGGACGCTCATGGCCGGGTGAGAGTAAGCCAACTAACCTTGGGATTGCGTTATGCGTTAGGCCCCGTCTTACCTTGCCGGGGTCCTCCAGAACCCCGACAGAAAGGGAGCCTACCGATGGCTCAGATGGTGGACAAGCTCGACGTCGCCGCCGCACGCCAGCGCTTCTTCTCCCTTCAGCAGGGGTTCACCTTCTTCGATGCCCCGGGGGGCTCGCAGGTCCCCGACGAGGTCGGCGACGCGATCGCTCGGACGCTCCGCGAGGCGAGCGCGAACATGGGCGCGGTGTACGAGACCAGCCACCGGGTGGGGCGGATCCTCGAGCAGGCCGAGTCGCGGGCGGCGCGGTTCCTCGGGTGCGAGCCGCACGAGGTGATCTTCGGTCCGAACATGACCTCGCTGAACTTCACGCTGTCGCGCACCGCGGGCCGCGAGTTCGCGGCGGGCGACGAGATCCTCGTCTCCTCGCTCGACCACGACGGCGGCGTCGCGCCGTGGCTCGAGCTCGCCTACGACCGCGACCTGGTCGTCCGCCACATCGAACTGCTCGGCGACACGACGCTCGACTACGCGGACCTCGAGAGCAAGCTCGGGCCGCGGACGCGTGTGGTGGCGTTCGCATGGGCCTCGAACGCGATCGGGACCGTGGTCGACGCCCAGCGCGTGTGTAGGCTCGCGCACGACGCCGGCGCGCTCGCATGGGTCGACGCCGTCCACTACGCCGCGCACGAGCCGATCGACGTCCGCCAGATCGACGCCGACGTCCTGATCTGCTCGCCGTACAAGTTCTGCGGGCCGCACCTCGGGATGGCCTACGGCCGGGCCGAGCTGATCGAGCGGTGGCGGCCGTACAAGGCCCGGCCGGCGCCGACCACGCCGCTCGGCCGGCGGTTCGAGACCGGGACGCAGCCGTACGAGCTGCTCGCGGGCTTCAACGCCACGCTCGCCTATCTGGACTCGATCGGCGGGTTCGAGGCGATCGTGCCCTACGAGCGCGGGTTGGGTGAGCGGTTCCTGTCGGGCATTTCCGACGCCGTCTCCGTGTACGGGTTACCGGGCATGGAGGGTCGCGTCCCGACGTTCCTGATCAACGTGGCGGGAGTCCCGGCGTCGGACGTCGCCGTCCGCCTCGCCGAGCAGAACATGGGCGTGTGGGCCCACGACTCGTGGTACTCGCTCGGCCTCTACCAGCGACTCGGCTACGACGATCAAGCAGTCCGCCTCGGCTTCATCCACTACAACACGGTCGAAGAGGTCGACGCCCTCGTCGACGCGCTGAACGGGTTGGCCGCTTAGACGCGCGCTGGAAAAGGCCCCAATGAGGGGCCTTTTCCAGCAACAGCCTCGCTCTAGTGGATCGACATGCGCTCGGCGCCGAGATACAACCGCGCGGCATACGACTCGGGATCGGCGGCGAAGTGCTTCTGCATCTCGCCACCGTTGAGCGCATCGTCGAGCGCGGCCATGATCATCGACTGGTCGAGCACCAGCCGCCGGTGGCCGACCTCACCTGTGACCGGGTTGACCGCGTCGTAGAACCCGCCGTCGGAGGTGTAGATCCCGGGGTAGCGGCTCCGCAGCGTCTGCAAATTCGCATACGCCTCCTGCGGCAGCACCGGCAGCGCGATCGCCGAGGCGTGCGGCGTCACGGTGGTCTCGGACGTGCACGTCGGGCACCACGCGAGCGGCTCGCTGGATCCGAACGCCAGGCCCACGACCCCGAATCCGCCGTAGTTCCCGGTGTCGTCGGCGGTCGAGGACGGCGACATCCCCCACACCGGATAGCCGAGCTCCTGCGTCGCGTACTTGACCTGCACCTGGGCCCAGCGCAGGTCGTCGAGGCCGAAGCTGTGCGGACCCCAGGTCGTCTCGGGGACGACCAGGTTCGCCATCAGCCCCTCGAACATGCCGCCGCCGAACGTCGGCACGAACGTCAGCGACGTCCCCGGGTAGGTGTAGTGGCCCTCCCATACCGGGAATTGCTTGCCCGACTGCGGGTCGGTGTAGGTGTGCCAGTAGCCGGTGACCGGACCATAGGGGGCCGGGTCCGTCGGGCACAGCTTCGGCGGCGGGGTCCGCCACGACCTCCACCAAACGTCGCCGGGCATCTGGTGGCGCCCCATCCCGATGTACATCGCGATCCGCGGGTCTGAGTACAGCGCGCCGTTGTGGTAGCCGGCCGGACCCTGGTCGACGTAGTAGCCGCCGTACATCTGGCCCGTCGGCTGACCACCCGGGAGCGACGCGTTGACGTTGCAATCGGTCTGCGGGCGGTTGTCGTAGAAGATGCTGAAGTCCATCGGCGCCAGCAGGGACTCCGCCAGACTTCGCACTCCCGGCAGGGCCTGCTTCACCTCGATCAGCCCCGACGCGTACCACCCGTTGTCGACTGCCGAGACGAACCAGCAGTTGTCCTGGGCCGGCGTGGTCTCGTTGCAGTCCCCCTGTCCGGGGTTCAGCAGGACGTCGCCGTTGTTGGTGTCGTACCACTGGTACATGAAGCCGTCGTAGCGCTTGAGCCCGGCGACTTCGTTCAGCGTCGACGTCGCGAGCTGGTCGGCCCGCGACTCGGAGATCAGCCCGAGGTCGTGGGCGGCCACGATCGCCCACAGGTACACGCCGACGTTGGCCGCCGACGTGTACTCCCCGCGCATTGATTGAGTCCCCGCCCACCCCAGGTTGTCGAGCGGCAGATGCGTCACGGGATCGACGTCGGCGGCGTAGAACCGCCACGTGTCCCGCGCGATCCCGTACAGCACCGACCTCTGCCCGGCGGTGAAGGTGGCGGCGCCCGCCGGCGCCGCCACCACCAGGATCGCCGCCGCGACTGCGGCGGCGATCAATCCACGAACCCTCATCCGAGCGTGAACGTCGTGGGCGTACCCGTATCGGCGGTCGAGCTGTCGCCGACCCAAACGTCGAACGTCCCCGGCTGGACCTCGAACTGGCCGTTGTTGTTGTAGTAGCCGAGGTTCTGCGGTCCGAGCGTGAACGTGACCGTCTGCGACTTCCCGGGGTCAAGCGTCACCCGCTGGAACCCCTCGAGCTTCTCGACGGGCTGGAGGATGGTCGTGTCGCTCTCGTGGATGTAGAGCTGCGCGACGTCGGTGCCCGTCACCGAGCCCGTATTCGTGACCGTGGCGGTGACTTTGATCGTCCCGTTCCGCGACACGCTCGACGGGGCCGACACGTTCGAGATCGAGAACGTCGTGTACGACAGCCCGTACCCGAACGGGTACTCCGGCGCGTTCGACACATCCAGGTACCTCGACGTGTACTTGTTGTTCGGATCGTACGGCCGGCCGGTCGGGAGCTCGTTGTACGACATCGGGATCTGGCCGACGTTCTGGGGGAACGACATCGTCAGCTTGCCGCTTGGGTCGTACTTGCCGAACAGGGCGTTCGCGATCGCGGTGCCGCCGGTCGTGCCCGGGTACCACGCCTCGAGCATCGCCGGCGCGCCGCCGGCGTGTGTCGTCGGATCGCCACCCAGCTCGGGGATCGTGAGCGGCCGTCCGTTCATCAGCACGACCACGTACGGCTTATTGGTCGCGGCGATCTGCGAGATGAGCGCCTCCTGCTGTCCGGGCAGATCCAGACTGGTCCGCGATGAGGCCTCGCCGGAGTCGCCCGCCGGCTCACCGACCACGACGACGGTCACGGCCGACGCATTCGCCGCCGCTACCGCCGCGCCGAACCCGGTCGTCTCGTTGCAGGGATCGGTGACGGTAAACGCGGTGCATCCGTCCACGTAGTCGACGTTGCCGGAGCCGACTACGTTCTCGATCCCCTGCCGCACCGTGACGATCTTGTCCGCGCCACCGGCCGCGAGGTCGGCCGGAGTGGTGCTGTAACCGATCGGCACGTCCGGACCGAGTTGGTCGAGCGCATCGTCGGCCAGCGGCCCGACCACCGCGACCTTGCCGACGCTCGGACTCAGCGGCAGCGCGTTCTTGTTGTTGTTCAGGAGAACCAGCGACTCCTCGGCGGTCTGCAGGGCCGTCGTCTGGTTCTGAGAGGTCAGCTCCTCCGAGGCGTACCGCGTGTCGCTCCCCTGATACGGGTTCGAGAACATCCCGGCCAGGTACTTGAGCGTCAGCACGTGCCGGACGGCGTCGTTCAGCTGCGTCATCGTGATCTTCCCCGACTTCAGCAGCTTCGGCCCATATTGGTCGTACGTGTCGTAGATCGTGTTGTTTGGCGACTGCGGTCCGAGCGCCACCGCCATCTCGATGTTCTCGCCCGCGGTCAGCGCCAGCCGAGCGGCGTCGGCGCCGTCGGAGGCGTACCCGAAGTCCTCGAGCTCCTGGATGGCCTGGTAGTCGCTCAAGGTCGTCCCGTTGAAGCCCCACTCGTCCCGGAGGATCTGCGTGAGCATGTACGGGTTGGCGGTGTTCGGCACCCCGTTAAGCGAGTTGAACGAGCTCATCACGGTCGCCGCGCCGGCGTCCACCGCCGCCTTGTACGGCGGCAGGTAGTCGTTGAACAGCTGCTGGGTCGACATGTCGACCGTGTTGTATTCACGGCCGGCGACCGGGGCGCCGTAGGCGCCGAAGTGCTTGATCGTCGCGGCGACCTTGTCCGTTGCCGCGAAGTCGTCGCCCTGGTAGCCCTTCACCTTCGCGGCGGCGATCGCCGAGCCGAGGAACGGATCCTCGCCGGCGCCCTCCACCACGCGTCCCCAACGCGGATCGCGGCTGATGTCGACCATCGGGTTGAAGGTCCACTTGATCCCGTCCGCGGCGGCCTCGTCGGCGGACACGGACTCGTCCTGCTCCACCTGGGACGGATCCCAGGTCGCCGCCTCGCCGAGCGGCACCGGGAACATCGTCCGGTATCCGTGGATCACGTCGAGCCCGAAGATCAGCGGGATGCGCAGCGGCGAATCGTTCACCGCGGCGGCCTGAACCTTGTTGATGTCGTCGACGCCGGTGAGGTCGAGCACCGAGCCCACCTGCCCGGCCTCGACCTCGTTGATCAGCGTCTGGTTGTTGTCCGATGTCGGCCCGGCCATCGTGAGCTGGCCGAACTTCTCGGCGACGGTCATCTTGCCCAGCAGGGCGCTGACCTTCGCGTTGATCGATTGCTGCTGGGCCGTGGGCGCGGGGTGCTGCCGCGCGTGTTGCCGCGCTTGGCGGCTCGTGGATGCGGCGTTGGACGACCCGGACATGCCGCTCACGAGCAGCACGACAGTGAGTCCAAAGGCGGCTAAGACAGCGCCGAATCCGAATGTCCGTCTCGGTTTTTCCGAGACGGCTGCAGCTATGCGTTCTGACACTTCCCCTCCCTTAAAACTGGTTGACCGCGCATGCGCGTACCCGGTGGGAGGGGCTTTGAAAACTTAAGTCGTCAAACGGTGCGCGCGGTGAACGTCTCCACGTAGCACTTGTTGACTTTCCCGTGCAGGAACTGGACCACCTTGCCGGTGACCTTGGTGCCCGACGCCTTGCCCGTGACCTCGCCCGGCGCGTGGAACTGCAGCAGCTTGAGCGTCGTCCGCTTGGAGAACTTGCCGCTCGCAGGGATCTCGATCCGCGAGATCACCACGTTGTATCCGGGTCCGCCGCCCTGGCCGCACTTGCCGTTGTAGCCGAGCGTGGTCTTGAAGTTCGTGATCGCGTGGCCGTTCGAGACGACCTTGAGCGTCACCGGCTCATGCTCGGACGTCGTGCCGGAATAGCTGCCCGTGGTGACTTCGTTGGCGGCGAATGCCGCGCCCGCCATCGCGAACACGACGCCCGCGCCGAGCGCCACGACCAGGCGCCCCCGACGAACAATCCCTCTCGATCCCATGCTGTTGCTCCCCTCGTCGATGTGAGGTGGCGAGCATCTCCGCGGCGTCCGCGGGTGTCAATGTGCCAACGATTAGGAATTCGAGAAGGTCGCGCGGTCGACGGAGTGGACGATCACCGGTATGTCGAACAACAGGTCCTCGCGGAGCGGCGTCATCCCGAGCCGCTCGGCGACCCGGATTGAGCGGGCGTTCTCGGGGCGGATCATCGCCGTGAGGTACGGGTAGTCGAACTCGCGGAAGCCCCACGCGGCGCACGCCCGCGCTGCCTCGGTGGCGTAGCCGTGCCCCCAGGCCTCGCGCCGAAGCACCCATCCGACCTCGGCCTCGTCGAACTGCGGCCAGTACTTGAGCCCGATGCGGCCGACGAAGCGACCGTCGTCGGACACGAGCAGCGCGAATAGGCCGTGACCGTACTCGCTCCAGTCGTGGTCATCGCGGCGGAGCCGCTCGATCACGTCCTGGCGGTCGAACGCGCGCATGAACTCGCGCACCTCCGGTTCCGAGTGCAGCGCGAACAGGTCGTCCACGTCATGCATGGTCATCGGACGCATGTACAGCCGTTCGGTGTCGATGTGCACGCCCCGAAGTTGTAACGGTGCGAGGCCGTCAGGGGTGTGAAACCACGCCCGTGAAAAGCACCGCGCCGGTCTTGACGTCTCGGAGCACGAACGCGAACGGCCGGTCGACGATGAAGGCGATCGGGGGCTGCGCCGGCAGCGCGGCGGCGCTGATGCCGACGCCGGTCGCGGCGGCGGCCTCGGTGCCCGCCTCGTCGACGCTCAGATACGCCTCGTGGACGACCGATTTGATGTACAGCTCCCCCGGCTTTCCGGCGATCCCGGACAGGTCGGCGTCCCCGGGCTCGAACGCGAGCCTCATCCCGAGCGCCTGGAGCGCGGCGGAGAGCTCAAACCGCGTGTCGACGCGGAACTTCGGCAGGGCGAGCTGGACCCGCTGCTGCCGGAGGTCGGCCAGCAGCGAGAGCGGTCCCTCGCCGGCGAGGCGCGAGAGCAGCGGCTGAAGCTCTCCGGGGCTCGGCAGGAGGATGTCGAACGCGAGCCGCCCGCCGCGGTACGGCAGCTCGAGCGCCTGATAGCCCGCGCCCTGCCGGTAGCCGAACGTCCCGGTCCGATGCATGGTCGGAACCTTGACCGTGCCGCCCGGGGCGTGGAACACATCCGGGAACGTGGACTGCTTGGTGAACGGAACGAGCCACCTGGCCTTCAGGTACACCGCGTTGACCAGCATCAGCCGGGTCGACGGGTCGACGCCGCCCGGCCCCAGCAGCTCCGGGATCTTCCCAGCGGTCTGCCCGGACACCCAGGCGTTGATCTCCGCCCGGGCCGCCTCGGCGGCACGCTCGAAGTCGGCGGTCCGCAGACCGGCGCCGTAGTCGCGCGCCAGCACCCGGAGAAACGCCTGCCGGAAACGCCGGCCGGCCTGGCCGTACAGCGCGTTGGCGACGTCGAGCGTGGCGTCGGGCCCGTTCACGTCCGCCAGCGAGCGACCGGCCGCGCCCCACGCCGCACCCAGACGACCGGGCGCGAGACGGAAGTCGAGCGCGCTCGCCATCTCCGACGCGGTCGTGCCGCGCGCGCCGGCGAACGCCATCGACAGCGCTTCAGAGATGCTCGCCGGCGACAGCGCGACGTTCGGCCGGGCCCGCGCCACCGTGGCGAGGAGCTTGCCCGCGAACTGCTCGTTTCCGTCCCGCAGCGCGGCCGCGTCGGCGGTCGACACGGACGCGTTCGCCCGCGGGACGTCAGCCCGCACCAAACGCTGCGTCACCCGACCCGCCTCGCCCGCCGATCCACATCCGGCCACCAGCACGAGCATCCCGATCGGCACAAGCGCACGAAATCGCATGTCCACAACCTACGTGCGAGCGTGGGCGCCATCACACGTCGTCGACGCCCGGGACCGTCGGGGGCCAGCTGCCGAACAGCGACACGGTCCGGCGCAGCCACTCCTGCACCCTGACCGTCCCCTCGGGCGTGATCACGACGCGGTCGTCGTCGTCACCCATCGGCGCGGCGAGCAACCCCGCGCGCATCAACGAGATGACCGCGACGCGGACGTCGTCGAGGTCGCACGCCAGCACGATCACCAGCGAGTCGATCTTCTCCCCCGACTCGACCGTCGCACCGTCTCGCGCTCCGAGCTCCAGATACGCGAGCAGCTGCATCTCGATCGGGGAGAGGTCCCCGGTCCTGCGAGGATCGAACGCGGACCGGCCGACAACCGCCGCGCCCAACGCCGCGAGCGCGATCGATCGTGCACGCCAGCCGAGATCGACCTCGACCTCGCCGATCGCCTCAGGCCCCGGCGGCCCGACCACATCCGACGACGGGCGCACCCAGCCGGCCATGTCGGTGACGAGCACCCGGATCGCCCGAGCGTCGGCGCCGGCGTCGCGCAGGATGCGGGCCCCGATTCCCTCTCCCTCGTCGATCAGTGCCAGCAGCACGTGCTCGGTGTCGGCGTCGGCACGCCCCACGCGGAGCGCTTCGGCGGCGGCGAGCTGCAGGACGCGCACGGCGCGCGGCGTGAACGGCATCTGCGAGCCCGCATCCGCGGCCCCGTAGCCGACGATCTCGATCACCTCGGCGCGGGCGCGCTCGGCGGTCAGGTCGAGCGACCGGAGGATCGCCTGCGCCCTGCCGCATGGCTCCCGAAGGAGACCGAGCAGCAGATGCTCGGTGCCGATGTAGTCATGGCTCAGCGCTCGCGCCTCGTCGCTCGCGATCACGACTACCTGGCGCGTCGGCTCCGAGAATCGCTCGAACAATCGGACCCCGCGCCGGTGCGCTCAGTCCTTGCGACCGGACACGATCAGCCCGGCCCCGACGGCGACGATCGCCAGTCCGCCGGCGCCGCCGATCAGCTCGAGCCGCCGGGGCGAATGGGCAAACCAGGCCCGGAACCCGCCGGCAGCGAGCGCCCAGATCGTGTCCGAGACGAGCGCGATCGCGGCGAACACGAGTCCGAGCAAGAGCATCTGGGCGGGGACGTGACCACCGGTGCGGCTCACGAACTGCGGCAGAATCGCGGCCAGGAACACGACGGTCTTGGGGTTGGTGGCGCCGACGGTGAAGCCCTGGAGGAACGAGCGCCGGTCGGACCGCTCGGCCATCGGAGCTGCGATCGCCGCCGCGAGCGACTTGCGCTCCCGGAACGTCCGCACTCCGAGGCACACGAGATACGCGCCGCCGACGAGCTTCAGCGCGGTGAACGCCGCCACCGACTGCTCGGCCAGCGCGCCGACGCCGACCGCGACCGCGATCACCTGGAGGTATTCGCCGAGTGCGTTGCCGACGACGGTCAGCACCGCGACGCGGCGGCCGCTCGCGAGCGCCCGGCCGACGACGAACAGCACGCTCGGCCCCGGAATCACGATCACGACGAACGCCGTGATCCCAAACGCCAGCAGCCGATCCGCGGAGAGCACACTCCCAGTCTAAGCCGGGGCCGTGGTACGTTCGCCCCCGTGTCCGCCACCCCGCACCCGGATGTGGCGCCGCTGGAGGACTCGCGGACGACCGCGTCGCGCACGCACTTCGATCGCTGGTCCTCGAGCTACGAGAGCGGGCCCGGCGCCCGCCGCCTCCAGGGATTCCAGACGGCCGCACTCGCCGCCCTGGCCCTGAACGGCGACGACGTGCTGCTCGATCTCGGCTGCGGCACCGGTGCGGCCGTCCGCCAGGCCGCACCGACGGTGCGCCGCGCGGTCGGCTTCGACCTCTCGCCGGCGATGATCGTGCAGGCGCGGAGCCTTGCCACGGACATCGCCAACGTCGAGTTTTGCGAGGGGGACGTGAGCAGTGCGCTGCCGTTCTCGGACCGCGAGTTCACCGCGATCGTCTGCACCACGGCCTTTCACCACTTCCCCAAGCCGCGCGACACGATCGCCGAGATGTCCCGGGTGCTCGCGCCCAGCGGCCGGCTCGTGATCGGCGATTTCAACCGCCGGCACCCGGCCGTGTTCGCGGCCGACCTCGCGCAGAAGAGGCTTCAGCCCAGCCACTTCGGCCTTCGCAGCCCGGCCCAGCTGATGAGCGATCTGTGCGCGTCAGGCTTCGCACGCGCTTCGTTCTGCACGATCTTGGGCCGCTTGTACGCCTTCATCCGGGCCGAGAAGGCTGCCTGGCCGCGAACTCGACTTGACACCTAGCCAGACTATGCCTAGCCAGACTCGGCATGAAGGCGGACGCGCTCAACGGACAGCTCGACCCGCTGATCCTGGCCACGGTGGCTGAGGAGCCGGCCCACGGTTACGCGATCCTGCAGCGCCTGAAGGAGCGCAGCAGCGGCGCCTTCGACCTGGCCGAGGGGACGATCTACCCGGCGCTGCACCGGCTCGAGGCGCGACGGGCCGCTGAGCAGCTCGTGGTCGACCGACAGCGGACGCCGTCGGCGCGTCTAAAGCATCACGCGCGCGGGAACCTCCTCGCTGGAGGCGCGCCGGCACGAGTGGAAGCAGTTCGCCCGGGCGATCGAGGCGGTGATGGGATGAGCTGGCTGGACGATCTGTCGGGCTACTCGAACGGGATCTCGACGCTGCTGTTCTTCCCCGCCCTCTTCGGGATGGTCATGGCGCCGCAGGTCGCGCTGGTAGCGGGAACGCTCGCCGCATGGCGGGCGCTGCGCCGCCGGCGGGTCGCGAGCCGATGGCGCTGGCTGCGCAGTCGTCCCTGGCTCCTAGGCGGGCTCGCGGCGCTCGCGGTCGGGCTCGCGCTGGGAGCGTTCGAGGCGCACGCCGAGCACTCGGTCGTCGAGGGCATCCAGCGCGGGATGTTCGAGGGCTTCGTCGCCGCGGTCGGATTCGTCGTCCTCGGCCGCGCGATCGGTGCCCGGCCGGCGCCGATCCCAGTCGAATCGACGGCGCCGATGCCGCTCCTCACCGCCCCGCCGGACCGGCTTGTCGCCGACGGCGACCGCGCCCGGGCCGAGTTCCTGTTGCGCGAGGGCTACTCGGACGGCCGTCTGACGCTCGACGATCTCGACGATCGCATCTCGGCGGTTCACGCCGCGCGGACGGTCTCCGAGCTCCGGGCCGCGGTTGCGGACATCGCCCTGCCGTCGTAGCGATCCTGCGGGACAATCGGTCGGCGGTGGGACTCCCCGACCCTAACGACGTCGCCGCGTACGACGAGCTCGAGCAGCGCCGGATCGGCGGGCCCATGCCTCTGACGGGGCCGATCGAGCTGCGCGATTACGACCCGGGCTGGCCGGAGCAGTACGCCGATCAGGCCGCCCGCCTGCGCGAGGCGCTCGGCGAGCAGATCGTCAGGATCGAGCACGTCGGCTCGACGTCGGTGCCCGGGCTGGCCGCGAAGCCGATCATCGACATCGCGCTCGAGGTCCCCGACTCCACCGACGAGCCGGCCTACCTCAGCGACCTCGAGGCCGCGGGCTACGTGTTGCGGTTCCGCGAGCCCGAGTGGTTCGAGCACCGGTTCTTCTACACGCCCGACGGCACCGTCCACGTCCACGTGTTCTCGGCCGGCTGCCCAGAGACCGATCGGATGGTCCGGTTCCGCGACTGGTTGCGGACCGACGACGCCGACCGCGAGCTCTACCTCCGGACCAAGCGCGAGCTGGCCGGCCGCGATTGGAAGTACATGCAGCAGTACGCCGACGCCAAGACCGGAGTCGTCGACGAGATCATGGCCCGGGCTATGGCGCACTGAGAGCGTCTCGACGCAGCCGTCGGTCGGTCTAACGCCTTGAGAGGAATTACGCCGCGCTCCCCTTGTGCTCGGCGTCGAACAGATCCACCAGCCGGCTCCTCACCTCCCACAGCTTCGGGATCTGGCGCTGGGCGATGAGCTTGCCGAGCACCTGGACGGGCGTTCCCTGCGTGCCGATCGTGTCCTCGCCGAGCGCGCGGGCGACGATCGCGTAGTGCCGGAAGCGCCATACCCAGATCCGCTCGTCCCATTCGGTCAGGAGCTCGGCAAGCTGGTAGAGCTGCTCGTGATCGCGGCCGTGCTGGTAGAGCTCCGCGAGATCGACCCCCGCCTCTGAGAGCAGGCCGTCGAACGCCTTGACGACCCGCTGGGTCACGACCGGCACGCGCCGGAACCCCGGCGAGTCGAACCCGCTGCCGTGCCCGAGCACGACTCGGATCTGCGAGTACTCCCACGGGTCCATCTGGTTGAGCATCTCGATCTGGGTCGTGACGTAGGTAAGCGCGAGCACCGCGCGCCGCAGCAACCGGAGCGCCGGATCGATCTCTCCCCGCTCGAGGAAGCCGGCGGCCTCGTCGACCTCGGTGGTGGCGAACTTCAGCCACAGCTCTGAGGACTGATGGACCGTCTGGAACAGCAGCTCGTCGTGGTGCACGCGCTCCTCGGCGGTCTTCTGAAGCGACAGCAACTCGTCGGTGCGCAGGTAGCGCTCGTAGTCGCTCGCGCCCTCACCGGGCAGTACCGGCGCGCGGAGCTCGTCACGGCTGGCGTCCTCGTTCACGAGGAACCTCCTTCGAGGATGCCGGCCAGCTTGGCCAGATCGATGTTCCCACCCGACACGATGCACACCACCTTTCCGCTCCCCGCCCGGCCGGCGAGCGCGGCCGCCGTGGCCAGCGCCCCGGCTCCCTCGGCGATCACATGGGCGCGCTCGGCGAGCGTTCGCACCGCCGCCGCGGCGTCCGCGATCGGGACCGAGAACGCGTCGTCGACGAGCGGCAGGACGCGCGGCCACATCGTGTCGAGCACGCGCCGGCTGCCCGAGCCGTCCACGAACGACGGGCTGTACTCCACGTCCGCCGGTCCTCCCGCGGCGAGCGCGGCAACCAGCGCCGCGCCCGTCGCCGGCTCCGCCGTGTAGATCTTCGTCTGAGGTCGCATTGCCCGGATCGCGCTGGCGATCCCAACCGTGAGGCCGCCGCCTCCGTACGGGATCACGACCGCATCCGGGTCGGGCAGATCCTCGAGGATCTCGAGCCCGATCGTGCCGTTGCCCGCCATCACGCCCTCGTCCTGGACTGGATGCACGAACAGCCCGTCGACGCCGTCGACCCGGCTCGTCACGATCGCCTGCCACCACTCGTCGTAGGCCAGCTTCAGCACCTTGCCGCCGAGGCGCTCGATCGCGGCGAGCTTCGCCTGCGGCGCGTGCTCGGGCACGGCGATCGTCACCGGCAGCCCCAGTTCGCGCCCGGCCCAGGCGACGCCCTGGGCCATGTTGCCGGCGCTGGCGGTGACCAGGCCCCGCCGGCGCTGCTCCTTGGACGCAGACCGGACCGCGTTCGTGGCTCCCCTGATCTTGAACGAGCCGATCGGTTGCAGCGTCTCGAGCTTCAGGTAGATCTCGGCCGGTGCGTCCTCGGTGCGCAGCCGCACGAGCGGCGTTCGCACCGCGACGTCGGCGATCCGCGCCCGCGCCGCTTCGATCTCCGCCAGCTCGATCACAGCTCCACCTCCGTCCCGATTCCCAGCCGGCGCGCCGCGTCCACGGCGTGCTCGGCGGCGGCCAGGTCCTCCACCGCGAGCCCGAGCGATCTGAACACGGTCAGCTCGCCGGCGTCGAGTCGCCCCGGCCCCACGCCGGCCAGCACCTCGCCCAGCGAAGCGCGGACGTGCTCCTCGCCGGCGATCGCGCCCTGCTCCACCGCGAGCAGAAACTCGCCCGCCTCGTTGCGGAGCGACTCGCGGCTGTCGCAGAACAGCGCGCTCGCCGCGACCGTCTCGACGTCCAGCTCGCGGGCGGCGGGCGTGCTCGCGCCGACGGCGTTGACATGTGCGCCGTCGGCGAGCCAGGCGCGGCGCAGCACGGGTTCCCGTGACGTCGTAGCGGTGACGACGACGTCGGCGCCGCGGACCGCGTCCTCGGCCGAGCCCATCACGACTGCCCGCCCGTCGCCGGCGGCGGCGAGCGCCTCGGCATGCTCGCGCGATGGCGCGAACACCCGCACCTGCTCGAACCCACGGACCGGTAGGAGCGCCTCCAGGTGCGATCGTCCCTGCACGCCCGCCCCCAGGATCGCCAGCACCCGGGCGTCCTCACGGGCCAACACCCGAGTGGCCACCGCGCTCACCGCCGCGGTCCGGACCTCGGTGACCGCCGAGGCGTCGAGGACCGCGACCGGTACGCCGATCTCGCCGTCGTACAGCGTCACGGTGCCCTGATGGGTATCGAGACCGCGCGCGGGGTTGCCGGGCATCAAGCACAGCGACTTCAGCGCGAAGATCGGCTTTGGCCCGCCGCGCCACGCCGGCATCAGTCCCATGAATCCCTCGGCGCCCGGAAACCTGACCACCGAGCGGAGCGGCATCTGCGCCTCTCCGCGTGCGTGATCGGCGAGCATCGCCGCCATCGCGTCGGCGCACTCGCCCGGCGGCAGCGCCTTCAAGACGTCGTCGTGGCTGAGGATCAGAACCGCGCTCAACTGAACACCTCGTCGAGGGTGGCGCGCTCATCGCTGCTCAGCGGTCGCTCGATCGCCTCGCGGACCGGTGCGAGATGTTCGGTGCGACCCGGCCCGACAACGATCTGGGTAACCCGCTTGTCCGCCAGGAGCCAGGCGAGCGCGAGCCCGGCCATCGAGGTCCCGCGCGCCCGTGCCAGCCGGTCGAATTGCTCGAGTTGATCGAACACGCGCGGTGAGACGAACGGCGCGTATGGCTCGGGGCGTTGAGTCATCCGCGACCCCGCCGGGAACGCCTCGCCGCGGCGGTACTTGCCGGTCAGCCAGCCGCCGGCCAGCGGGCTGAACACCAGATAGGACACCTCCGCTCGCTCGCACAGCGGCAGCACGGCATCCTCGTCGGCTCGGGCCAGCAGCGAGTGCTCGTTCTGAATCGCCTGCGGTGTCCCCGCCGCCAGCGCCGCCTCGAGCTGGGCGGCGTCGAAGTTGCTGACCCCGTAGGTCGCGACCTTGCCCGCATCCACCAGCCGCTCGATGGCGGAGAACGTGTCGTCCAGCGGCACCTTCCAGTCAAAATCATGAGCCAGATAAAGGTCCACGCGCTCGACCCCGAGCCGCTCCAGGCTCGACTCGAGTTGCCGCGCGATCCGATCGGGCGCGAGCCCATGGTCGGCGCCCGTGTCCATCGGGTTGTAGGTCTTGGTCGTGAGCAGCGGGCGCACGCCCCGGCTCCGCATCCAGGCGCCGATCATCCGCTCGCTCCGGCCTCCACCGTACGCGTCGGCGGTGTCGAAGTGGTCGATCCCCTGCTCCCACGCGGCGTCCATCAACTCGAACGCTTGGTCCTGGGTCAGCCCCTGACCGAACAGCTCGGGCGCGGAGCCAACCCCGCCGAAGTTCCCGCAGCCGAGCGCGATGCGCGGGAGCGTGATCTCGGAGCGCCCGAGGCGGCGGCGTTCGAACGGAAGTGTCGCGCTCATCTGACTATTTGATCGAACCAGCCGCCACGTGGCAAATTGATCGGCTGGTGCCTCGCCTCCGCCGCCACCGTCTAATCCTGGTCGCCTCGTTCGTGACGGTGCTCGTCGCGTCCACCGGATACGCGCGGTCGACGCCGATCTCCGTCCCCCGTGACGCCGCCATCGTAACGGTCTCGCGCGGGGCCGGCGGTCCGGCGATCCAGCCGGGCTTTCTCGGGCTTTCGCTCGAGAACACCGCGATCATCCCGTACGCCGGGAACGATCCGAAGGCGCCCGACCCCGTGTTCCTGCAGCTGGTCCGCAACCTCACGCCGGGCCAGTCGCCGGTGCTCCGGATCGGCGGTGACAGCACCGACTGGGCGTGGTACCCGGTCCCCGGCCTGAGCAAGCCGGGTGGCGTGCGGGTCACGCTCACCCGGCGCTGGCTCGCCGTGATGCACGCGCTCGCCGCCGACCTGAAAGCCCGGCTGATCATGGGCATCGACCTCGAGGCCGACAGCCACGCCACCGCGGACGGCGAGGCAAGCGCGTTCGAGCGTGGGATCGGGACGTCGTGGATCGAGGCGCTCGAACTCGGCAACGAGCCCAACCTGTACGGCACGTTCACCTGGTACGTCCGGCCCGACGGCGTCCACGTGACGGGCCGACCGCCCGAATATGACTTCTCGTCGTTCCTAGACGACTTCAGCTCCTTTGCGAACGGCCTGCCGGGGCCGCTGGCGGGACCCGCCACGGGAGCACCGACCTGGATGGCCGACACCGGCGAGTTCCTCGCCGCCGAGCCGCGCGTGGGCATGGTGACCCTGCACCGATATCCGGTCCAGACGTGCTTCGTCCCCCCATCGTCGCCGTTCTACCCCACGGCCCAGAACCTGCTCGCCCCCGCCGCGACGAGCGGCCTCGCCGACGAGATCGCCGCGTACGTCCCGCTCGCCCACGCCGATCACGTCCCGCTGCGCATCGACGAGATCAACACCGACTCGTGCGGGGCGGCACCCGGCGTCAGCAACGCGTTCGTCTCGGCGCTGTGGGCGCTCGATGAGCTGTTCGAGATGGCCCGCGTCGGCGTCGACGGCGTGAACATCCACACCTATCCGGGGGCCACCTACCAACTGTTCACGTTCACCCGCGATGCGCGCAGGTGGACCGCGTCGGTGGCCCCGGAGTACTACGGCCTCGAGATGTTCGCCCAGGCCGCGCCCGCGGGGTCGCGGCTAATCACGACCACGACCACCAACGCCCAGGGGATCACGGCCTGGGCGACCCGCGGGAGGGAAGGCCGATCGCGAGTGGTCCTTATCAACGAGAGCCTGGACCGCCGCACGATCGCGCTGAGCTCCGCCGGCGACCGGACGGCGACGCTCGAGCGGCTGCGTGCGCCCCGCCTTGAGAGCACCTCCGGTGTCACCCTCGGCGGCCAGAGCTTCGGCACTGGGACATCGTCGGCGGCGCCTGACGGCGGCGCCTCCCGGACGACCACCGGCCTGCTCGCCGGCCGCTCGCGCATCGCCAAGCTCACCGCCCGGCAAGGCCGCTACGTGTTCACGCTCCCGGCGGAGAGCGCCGCGCTCGCCACGTTCTGAGTCGTGAGCCGCGGCCGGACGCCCCCCGGCGTCACCGCCGGAGTTACTCAGTACCGTTGAGCCATGCCCGTCCTGGAAGCGCGGGGCATCGTCAAGACGCTCGGCGTCGGGCGCGCCGAGCGTCGGATCCTCGACGGCGTCACCTTCGAGGTCGACGCGAGCGAGGTGGTCGCTGTGCTCGGCCGTTCGGGGAGCGGCAAGTCGACGCTGCTGCACCTGCTCGGCGGGCTTGACCGGCCCGACGACGGCCAGATCGTGCTCGCCGGCCACGACCTCACCTCTCAGCGTCCCCGCGCGCTCGCCAAGACGCGCCTGCGCCACGTCGGGTTCGTGTTTCAGTCCTTCCATCTGATCGAGGAGCTGAGCGGTGAGGAGAACGTGCTGCTGCCGGCGCGGCTGCCCGGAGCGCTGCGGGGCGGTGAACAGCGGGGCCGGCGACTGATCGGCGAGCTGGGGCTGTCGGAGATCGCCGGCCGCCGGCCGCACGAGCTCTCGGGCGGCGAGCAGCAGCGCCTCGCGATCGCGCGAGCGCTGGTAAACGACCCCGAGCTGGTGCTGGCCGACGAGCCGACCGGGAACCTCGATCAGGAGAACGGCGCGACCGTGCTCGCGCTGCTCCGCAACCTCACGCGCCGCGCGGTCGTGATCGTCACCCACGAGCCCGAGGCGGCGGCGATCGCCGACCGGGTGCTGCACCTGCGTGACGGGCGGCTCGCGGTCGAGGATGCCCGAATCGGGGAGTCCGCCTGAGGGCCGCGTTCGCAGAGGCCGTCCAGGGCATGAGGACCCGGCGCCGGCGCTCGCTGCTGACCGGCCTCGGGGTCGCACTCGCCGCGGCGATGCTGGTGGCGGCGCTCGTCGTGTCGGACAGCCTCGGGTTCGGGTTCGACCGGGCCGCCCGCGCGTCGGACCTCCCCGACATCATCGTCCGCTTCGATCCCCAGAACGCCGGCCGGGTCGCGCAGCGGATCGCCGCACTGCCCGACATCGCGGCCTACACCGTGCGCACCGAGGTCACCGGTGTCGGACTCGAGACCGCCGACGAGTTCGCCGGCAACGGAGCGGTCGAGGTCGTCGGCCAGGGCCGCCGGGGCTACGCGATCGTCGGCGGCCGCGACGTCACGGGGCCCGGTCAGGTCGTCGTCGAGCGGGGACTGGCCGAGGCCTGGCACCTCGAGCTCGGCGGCATGCTCGAGATCGACGGACTCGGCACCGAGCGCATCGTCGGCTTCTCCGAGAGTCCCGACAACGTGTCGTATCCGCTCGCCGTCGCGCGGGTGTACGTGTCCCAGCGCGGGGTCGGCCCGATCGCCGCCAACCTCGCCGACATCTGGCTGCGCGACCCGCGCAACCTGAGCGAGGTCCTCGTCCAGGCGCGCGCGACCAGCTACGGCCTCCAGGACCTGCGGTTCGTCACGCGCTCGGGAGTGCGCGTGCTGCTCGACCAGGCGGCCGGAATCGTGATCGACCTGCTCGTGGCGCTGTCGCTGATCGCGCTCGCCACCGCGAGCGTGATGCTGGCCGCGTCCGCGCGCGCCGAGGTCCAGCGCCGGCTCGTCGCGATCGGCGTCCGGCGCGCGGTCGGCGCCTCGCGCGGGCACCTGGCCGCCACCCAGGCGTTCGAGGCGCTGTTCGTCGCGGCGCCGGCGGCGACAATCGGCGCGATCGGGGGCGCGCTCGCGACCTACGGCCCGACCAACCGGCTGCTCGTGCTGCTCAACGAACCCGCTCCGGGGGCCGCGCTGTTGCCGGCGCTGGTGGCCGCGTGGCTCGCGAGCATGGCGATCCCGGTACTCGCGGCGGCGTGGCCGGCGTGGCGGGCGGCGGGCCGACCGCCGGTCGCGCTGCTCCGCGGCGCGGAGCTCACGCGCGGGTCTCGAGGTTCCACCCGATTTCCCGCCCGATTCCCCGCGGTCGGGGCCGGGCTCACCGGGCTCGGCGCGCGGCTCGTCGGCGCCCGCCGGACCCGCCTGATCGCCACCGTCGCCGCGCTCGGCTTCTCGACCGCGTTCGTGCTGCTGCTGCTCGCGTTGGCGTCGGCGCTCAGCTCGCTCGAGACCGACCCGCAGGCGCTCGGCAAGCGCTACCAGCTGACCGCGGACCTGCCCGCCTCGGCGGTCGCCCACGTGCGCTCGATCCCGGGCGTCCAGGCCGTCGCCCCGCGCTACGAGGAGGAGGCAGTCGACTCGTACTCGCTCGGCGAGACGATCGACGTGATCGCTTATCCCGGTAACCACACGGTGTTCGAGGCGCCGCCGCTGGTGTCTGGCAAACGGCTCCGCGGGCGGCGTCAGGCCGAGGTCGGGCTCGGGCTCGCGCAGGCGCTCGGGCTGTCGCCCGGGTCGACGCTCGCGATCCAGCTCGCCTCGGGAACCGAGCTGCGGCTGCGGGTGGCCGGCGTGGTCAGCTCGCTCGATCACGACGGCCGCGTCGCCTACGTGCCGGCGGCCGCGCTGCTGGCCGCGGATCCGTCGGCCGTACCCGACGAGCAACTCGCGGTCGTGCTCCGGCCAGGGGCGAACGCCGGTGCGGTCAGCGCCGCGCTCGGATCGACGGCCGCGGCCGCGACCGGCGCGGTCGGCCGCGGCGTGGCGCTGGTCGCGGTGCTCCGCTCGATCCTGCGCGCGATCGCGATCGTAGACGGTCTCGTCTGCCTGTACGCGCTGATCCAGGCGTGCGCGCTGACCGTTCAGGAGCGCCGGCGGACGGTGTCGGTGCTGCGCGCGTTCGGGGCGGGCGGCGCGGCGGTCCGCCGCCTGCTCGCGGGCGCGGTGATCGCGCTCGTCGTGCCCGCGGCGGTGATCGGAATCTTGCTCGAGCGGCTCGTCCTCGGCCCGGCGCTGTCGCGGCTGGCCGCGAGCTACGTGACGCTGTCGCTCGGCGCGAGCGCGCTCGAGATCGTCGCGGTGCTGGCGGGACTGGCGCTCGCCGGCGGGATCGCGGTGGCGTGGGTGGCGGGCCGGACCACGCGCGAGAACGTGATCGCGGGGATGGGCGGACCGTGAGCCTCACTCGACGCGAGGCGATCATGCTCGGGGGCGCGGCCCTGCTCGCGGCCGGCTGCGGCAGCGCCCGGTCGACCTCCGCCGGCTCGGGCTCGACGCTCGCGTCGACGTGGACCGACCCGCGCGGCACGGGAACGCTCAGCCCCGGTCCCGGCGAGACGTTCGTCGCCCGCACCGAACTCGGCCGGGTGCGCGCCGCGGACGGTGTGATCGCGACGCTCGCCCACATAACCGATGCCCACGTGCTCGACGCCTCCTCCCCCGCGCGAGTGCCATTCCTGGACCGGCTCGGCGCCCCGTTCGAGTCGACTTTCCGCCCCCAGGAGACGCTGACCGCGCAGGTGCTCGCCGGCGCCGCCCTCGCGATCCGCGCCTTAGGTCCGGAGGCGGTCATCCAGGGCGGTGACCTGATCGACAACGACCAGCGCAACGAGCTCAACTGGGCGCTGGCCGCGCTCCGGGGCGGGTTCGTCCGCCCCGACCGTTACTACGGCGTCCAGCTGGCGAGCGATCCGGATCCGTTCTACTACCGACCAGATCTCGACGCCCCGCAGCATCCCGGGCTGCTGGCGCGCGCCGCGCGTCCGTTTGTCAGCGTCGGGGTGGGCGCGCCGGTGCATCCGGTGCTCGGCGATCACGACATCCTCGTTGCCGGCGAGGTCGAACCCACCGAGGAGACGCGAGCGTTGGCGGTGGGCAACCAGGCGCTGTGGGAGCTGCCCACAGGGCTGACCGTGCCGCCGGGAACGTCGCTCACCGCCGGCGGGTCGCCCGACGGTCCGCCGCTGCCGGGCCTGGTGAACCAGTTCCTCGCTCGCGCGCTCGCCGGGCCCAAGGTGCGCGTGCCCGCGAATGCCGGCCGCGTCGAGATGGATCCAGTCGAGGTGATCGGGCGCCTGGGCCGCCCCGGCTCGTACCTCGACTACCACGTGGACATCGGCCCCGAGCTTCGCGTGATCGTGCTCGACCTCGCCCGGCGTGGCGGCGGGTCGGGCGGACTGGTTCGCCCCGACCAGCCTGGCTGGCTGGCCAGCCAGCTCGGGAGCTCTGGCGGTCGATGGGTGATCGTCGTCTCACACCAGCCGCTCGGGGGCTCGCAAGGCGGTGATCAGCTGCTGGCGCTGCTCGATGACCACCCGCGCGTGATCGCCGCCGTCTCCGGCCACACCCACCGCAACGTGATCGAGCCGCGGGCTACCGCCGCCGGCGGCTACTGGCTGATCAGCACCGCGTCGCTGATCGACTACCCCCAGCAGGCCCGCGCGCTCCGGGTGGTGAGGACGGCCGGCGGCGGGATCGCGATCCAGACGTGGATGCTCGACCACACCGCCCCGGGCGACCTCGGTGCGATCTCTCGCCAGCTCGCGTATCTGGATGCGCAGGGCGGGCGGCCCCAGGGGTTCGCCGGCGAGCGCCCGGACCGGAACGCGACGCTGTACAGGGACGCCGCGTCGACTATCGCGTGAGGGTCGGCTCGGGCTCGGGCTCGACGGCGCTGTCGCGCTCTTCGAAGAACCCCGCGCCCTCGATGCTGATCCGAGGCGTCAGCTTGTCGACCCACCGCGGCATGTACCAGTTGCGATCGCCGATCATCACCATCAACGCGGGCACGAGCAGGCATCGCACCACGGTCGCGTCGAGGATTACGGCGACGGCCAGCCCGATCCCGAACTGCTTGATCGTCGGATCGCCGTTGAGCACGAAGCTGCCGAACACGAACACCATGATCAGTGCCGCGGCGGTGATCACCCGAGCGCTTGTGACGAGGCCCGAGACGACCGAGCTCTTGTTGTCCTGGCCCTCGTGGACGTGCTCCTGGATCTGGCTTACCAGGAACACCTCGTAATCCATCGACAGCCCGAACAGGATCGCGAACATGAATAGCGGCACGTAGGAGACAATCGGGACCGCGCCGTTTAGCCCGATTGCCCCGCTGAGCCATCCGTACTGGAAGATCGCGGTCAGCACGCCGTACGCGGCGCCGATCGAGAGCAGGTTCATGACCGCCGCCTGCGGCGGAACGACTACCGTTCGGAATGCCAGGATCAGCAGCAGGAAGCTGAGTGCGATCACGACCGCGATCTGAAGCGGGAGCTTGGCGGCGATCTTCGTCGCGAGATCGTCGTAGGCCGCGGTGCTGCCGCCCACGTAGGCACGCATGTTGGTGCCCTTCTCAGCACCGGGGATCGTGCTCTTGCGGAGCGTCGAGACGAGATCGGTCGTCTGTTTCTCCGCCGGACCCGCCTTGGAGATCGCGTTGAAGTACGCGGTGGTACCGGCTTGGTCGAGCTGCATCGGGGAGACGCCGGCGACCCCGGTGGTCGCGGTCACGTCCTTCTGCAGCGTGGCCAGGCGCGGGTCGCTCGTTCCGTTCTGGGCCGGCGATCCAAGCGTCACCGCGATCAGCAGCGGCCCGTTGACCCCCGGGCCGAAGTTGTCGGTGAGCAGATCGTAGGCACGGCGCGCCGTGGTGGACGTGGAGAGCGCGGCTACGTCCTGCTGGCCGAGCGTCAACGACAGCAGCGGAATCGAGAGCGGAATCAGGATCGCGAGTGCCGCGAGTCCGGCGACGATCGGCCGCTTGGCGATGTCTCGCGCCCACCTCGCCCACAGGCCGGTTCGCACCTCTTCGTCGGTGGCCGGATGACGCACCCGCAGGGAGTTGATGCGTGGTCCGAGCAGCGCGAGCTCGGCGGGCAGCAGCGTCAATGCGCCGAGGACCGCGATCACGACGGCGATGGCGGCCATCAGACCCATCGTCGTGACCAGCGGGATACCGGCCACAGCCAGCGACACCAGCGCGATCGTGACCGTCGCGCCGGCGAAGAAGACGGCGCCGCCGGATGTGGCGGCCGCGCGCGCGATCGACTCGTCGATCGGCAGGCCGTCGTGTAACCCCCGGAAGTGCCGGGTGACGATGAACAGCGCGTAATCGATCCCCACGCCGAGGCCGATCATCGTCGCGAGCGTGGGCGCCACCGTTGGCACCGTCGCGACGTGGCCGAGCATGCGGATCACCGCGAGCGTCGAGAGCAGCGCGAAGATCGCCGTCACGATCGGCAGCAGCATCGAGGTCACGGTGCCGAAGGTGATCGTGAGGATCACCATCGCCGCGATGATGCCCACCAGCTCGCTCGACTCGGTCGACGGCTTCGACACCTTCTGGCCGAGCTGCCCGCCGGTCTCCACTTGCAGACCGGCCGCCTTCGCCGGCTTGGCGGCGGCGTCGATGATCGTCTGGGCGTCGGACTCAGACAGCGAGCCGGGGCTGACCGCGAGCGTCACCGAGATGTAGCCGGTGGCCTGGTCCTTGCTCAGCGCCGAGGCACCCTGCGGCGTCAGGGGATTGACCACCGCCGCCACGTCCTTGTTCTTCGACAGGTTCGCCACTCCCTGGTTGACGGCATTCGCGTTGTTCTGATCGGTGAGCTTGCCGGACTTGGCATGCAGGACGATCGGGCTCGTCCCGTTTGCCTGAGGCGGGAAGGACCGCTTCAGCACGTCCGTCGCGTGCTGGCTGTCGGTGCCGGGGAGCGACAGGTTGTCGTTGGTGTTATCGCCGAGGGTGTGCGAGACAGCCACAAGCGCGATCGTCACCACCAGCCACACGCCGAGCACCACGAATCGGCGGCGCACGCAGAATCGCGCGAGTCGATACAGCACACCGGTCACTGTTCCATGCGCCCCTTAGTCGTGGCGGGTCAGCGGCTTCCTTGCCGGCCCGGGTGATCGTGCCGGGCCGCGGAAGCAAAGTCAAGAAATGCGTGCGATGGGCCGCGCGACGCGCGGCCGTATCTGTCAGCTTCCGTCGCCGCCGAGCGCGGCCGTGACGTCGGCGATCGCCGCCTGCTCGCCGCCGCTCACGGCCACCCCGTCCTCGCGGTGGGCGTTCGCGACGTGGTCCGACAGCGTGAGCACGAACCGGCGATAGTCGTTCACCTCGTCCGGCGTCGCCTTGGTCTCGAGCACCCCAACGGCGTTCCGTAGCTCGTCGAGGCCGGCTTGCTTGAGCTCGTCGTAGGAGTGATACAGGTGGTGCTCCACCTCGGGCTTGGCGGACACGATCGCGTCGAGGAGCTCGCTCGCGCCGTGCTGCTGGCGCGCCTCGGCGTACGACTTCGCGATCGCGATGCTCTCCTTGAACGTCCCGCCCTTCGCGGCGCTGGCCACGATCAAGCCGGCGGCCGGCGGGCCCTTCAGGACCGTGTCCCACTCCTGCTCGGTGAAGTCGCTCTTCCCGGTCATCCCACCACCGTCTCGATCGTCTCGATCGGCTCGAGCTGCGAGATCTCAGACCGGCGGTTCTCCCAGTGCGGCGGGATGCACATGTGCGTGCCGAGCTCGTCCGCGGCCTCGTCGATCAGGAACCCCTGCGGCGTGCCGTGGGCGATCTCGACCAGCAGCCCGCTGGGGCTGCGGCAGTACATCGAGAAGAAGTAACCGCGGTCCTTGGGCTCTGAGAAGTCCGTGAACCCGAGCCCGACGATCCAGTCCTTGACCTCCTGCTGGTTCTCGGCCGAGACCACGTCGAACGCCTGGTGGTGGATCGTCCCCTCGCCGAAGTTCCACGTTCCCTGGGGAAGGTCGGGCTCCTCGACCAGCTCGAGCATCCGGCCGTAGCCCTGCTCGTCGCCGATCTGGAACTGGTGATGCGGCCCCTCGGAGGAGAGCAGCTCGCCGCCCATGCCCTGCGTGACGAAGAAGCTCATCGTCTCAGGCTCGCGGACCGAGGTCGTCGTGCCGTACGCGCCGCGGATCGCATGCTCCGCCGGCACTACGCCGTCGTACGGCGCTCGGTCGTCGGGATTCGGGTCGGCGACGATCTGATACTCGATCCCACAGGGGTGGCGGAAGAACAGGCGCTCGGTCCCGAACCGCTCGCCCGCCTCGTGCGCGATGGCGTACTCCGAGAGCCGGTCGGACCAGTAGCCGATCGAGCCGGGCGGAACCGACAGGTTCAGCGTCTTGGCCTGGTTGGTTCCGCGCTTGCCCATCCAGCCGGCCTGGCGGTACGGGAACGCCGTCAGCAGTGTGCTCGGGTCACCGAGGCCGTTGCCGTAGTACAGGTGGTAGACCGGTATCTCGCCGTCGAACAGCACGGTCTTCTTGACGCTCTTCAGGCCGAGCAGGCGCACGTGGAAGTCGTAGTCCTCCTGAGCGCCGCCGACGCAGAACGTCAGGTGGTGGGTACCTCGGATGAAGCCCCGAGCCATGATCTGCTCCTCTTCCTCGTGTTGACTTGTGGCCCGCCCACCCGATTCTAACTTGAGCCCACAATCGCTCCTAGGACGCAAGTGCCGCGGTCCTAGGACGTGAGCGCGGCGCCCGTGCTCATCAGCCAATCCGCGAATACGCCACCGGCGATGACCCATGTACGGCGCTCTCGCGCCAGCTCGGCGATGAACGCGAGCAGCCTGGAAACCCCGCCCGCCCAGCGCTCGTCGAGCATCAGGAACGGGTGCAGGACCAGGGTCCGAAGGCTGCCGGTGACCGCGAGCTCCTGGAGCTCGTCCTCCAGCTGATCCGCGAGTACGCGCGGGTCCATAGAGGCTTCGGGGTCGCCGCGCGAGGTCCGCAGCGGGGCGAAGCTGTCCATCAGGTGGTAGGCATCGACGAAGCTCCAGGAGAACGGGACGTAAGCCAGGCCGCGGCGAACGCCGGCAGTGCCACCCGCCGGTGAGCACCAGCGCAGACCGACCTCGCGCAGGAGCGCCGGCGACCGCGAGTTCAGCTCACCGCCCGGCGGCCGGAATCCACGCGCCTCGAGTCCGAGCGCGCCGAACGCGCGGGCGGCGCGGGTCAGGATGTCGCGTTCGTCGGCGGCCGTCAGCGACGTCCACTCCTCGTGGCGCCAGCCGTGGACCCCGAGCTCATTGCCGCGGGCCGCGATCTCCCTGACCGCATCCGGATACAGCTCGGTGTTGATCGCCTCGACGAAGAACGTGGCGCGCAAGTGGTGGGCGTCAAGCTCGTCGAGCAGCCACGGCAGCGCCATGGTCACCGACGGGTCGTTCCCGACCGGCTCGTCCGGGGGCTTCGTGCCGCGCTCGAGCGCGCGCGCCTCGCCGAGATTGTCGATCGTCAGGACGAGCGCGCTTGGCAACCCGGCTGGCCCGAAATTCCCCACGGGCGGCATCGTAATGAGGCCGACGCAATACTTCGTGGCGATGGCGAGTTCCGGACAAGCCTCCCGCGTGGCCCTGGTCACCGGCGGGGCGGGAGGCATCGGCCGCGCGATCGTGCGCGCGCTGGCGGCTGCCGGCCACCGTGTGGTCGCCGGCGACATCGCCGACGGGGCGCCCGACGAGGCCGCGCTCGGCGTTCACCTCGACGTGACCGACAGCGACTCGGTCGACGAGGCGGTCACGTCTGCCGAGCGCGAGCTCGGGCCGATCGAGATCCTCGTCAACACGGCCGGCTGGGATGAGTTCCACCCGTTCCTCGAGACCGAGGAGGAGTTCTGGGACGGGATCATCGAGCTCAACTACAAGGGGTGCCTGCGGGTGTGTCGCCGGGTAGTCCCGGGCATGGTGCAGCGCGAGTACGGCCGCGTCGTCAACATCTCATCCGACGCCGCCCGGGTCGGCTCGTCCCAGGAGGCGGTCTACGCCGGGGCCAAGGCCGCGCAGGTGGCGTTCGGGAAGACGCTCGCCCGCGAGGTCGCGCGCCGCGGCGTGACGGTCAACAGCGTGTGCCCGGGGCCGACCGAGACGCCGCTGCTCGGGGGGCTGCTGGGCGCCGGCGAGGGCAGCGTGAAGATGGTCGAGGCGCTGCGCCGGGCGGTGCCGATGGGGCGACTCGGGCGGCCCGAGGACGTGGCCGCCGCGGTCGCGTTCCTGGCCTCGGACGCCGCCGGCTACATCACCGGTCAGACGCTGTCGGTCAGCGGCGGGCTCACGATGGCCTGAGAGCAAAGGAGAGAAGGATGGATTTGACCGACACTCGCTACGAGGTCGAGAACGGCCTGGCCTGGATCACGATCGACCGGCCCGACCGGATGAACGCCTTCCGGGCGAGAACGGTCGACGAGCTGATCCATCTGTTCACGCGCGCGTGGTCCTCGACCGACGTCGGCGTGGTCTGCCTGACCGGCGCCGGCGACCGGGCGTTCTGCGCCGGTGGCGATCAGAAGCAGCGCGCTGAGACGGGTGACTACGGCCCGAGTCAGTCCGGGCTGTTCGAGATCGAGCGGCTGCACCGGCTGATCCGCGAAGTCCCCAAGCCCGTGATCGCTGCGGTCAACGGGGTCGCGATCGGTGGCGGCCACGTGCTCCACGTCGTGTGCGACGTGACGATCGCGGCCGACACCGCGACCTTCGGGCAGGTCGGACCGCGGGTCGGATCGTTCGATGGCGGCTTCGGGACCGCGTACCTCGCGCGCGTGGTCGGCGAGAAGCGGGCCCGCGAGATCTGGTTCCGCTGCCGGCGCTACGACGCCGCGACCGGCGAGCGCTGGGGGTTGGTCAACCAGGTCGTGACGCCCGACCGGCTCCGCGACGAGGTTCGCGTGTGGGCGAACGACATGCTCGCGCTGTCCCCGACCGCGCTCCGGTTCCTCAAGCAGTCGTTCAACGCCGACACCGAGCACATCGCGGGCATCGCGGGGCTGTCGTTCAGCGGCCTCGGGCTGTTCTACGGCACCGAGGAGTCACGCGAGGGCGTGCGGGCGTTCACCGAGGACCGCCCCCCGGACTATTCGGGGTATCGCGCTCAGGCGTCGAGCTAGTCGGGGTTCGGTCGAGCGTCCGCGGCGGGCCGCTCAGGAGCCGGCGGCGCGGAGCACCGAATCGAGCAGCCCCGGGAAGCGCTGCTCGAGCTCCTCGCGCCGCAGCGAGTTCAGCCGCGTCGTCCCCTCGAGCCGCTGCTTGATCACGCCCGCCTCGCGCAGCACCTTGAAGTGGTGCGTGCACGTCGACTTGGTCACGGGGAGGTCGAAGCTCCCGCACGGCCGCTGATCTACGGTCGCTAGACCGACCACGATCCGCAGGCGCATCGGATCGCTGAGGGCATGGAGCACGGCCGCCAACTCGATCTGTCCCGCGGCCGGATGAGGTAGCGACTCGACGGGTACGTCGGCCGGCATCGCCACCGATGTGGCCGGCGCGAAAACCTCGGTCCGTGTTGCCTCGACGCCCATGCCCTTCACTCCCATCGTAGTACGACGATCATCAAACATCTGCTATGGTTCGATAACCATCGTAGTACGGGGCGGAGAGTCGATGAGCAGGCTGTCGAAGCGGACCGGCCCCGAACGTCATCTGTATGTGAAAACGATTTCAACCGAACGCCCAAACCTTCGCGCCACGCTGCTGCTGTGCTGCCTGGCGCAATTCATGGTGATCCTCGACGTCTCCGTGGTGAACGTCGCGCTCCCCTCGATCCGCAACTCGCTGCACTTCTCAGAGCAGGACCTGCAATGGGTCGTCAACGCTTACACGGTCACGTTCGCCGGCTTCCTGTTGCTCGGCGGCCGCGCCGCTGACCTGATCGGGCGCCGGCGCGTGTTCGTCTCCGGGCTGACGTTGTTCGCGCTCGCCTCGCTCGCCGGCGGACTGGCCGACACCAAGTTCCTGCTGATCGCCGCGCGCGGGGTGCAAGGCCTCGGCGGCGCGATCGTCGCCCCCGCTTCGCTGTCGATCCTCACGACCACGTTCAAGGAGGGCCCGGCCCGCAACCGCGCGGTCGGCATCTGGGGTGCGATGGGAGGCGCCGGCGGCGCCGCCGGCGTGCTCCTCGGCGGCGTGCTCACCGATCTCCTGAGCTGGCGCTGGATCCTGTTCATCAACGTCCCGATCGGCCTGATCGCGGCCGTCCTGGCGGAGCGCTACATCGTCGCGGGCCGTTCCGAGCGGAGCGAGCGGAACTTCGACCTCGCGGGCGCGGTCACGGCGACGCTCGGGTTGTCGATCCTGGTGCTTGGGGTCGTCCGCACGGACGTCACCGGCTGGGGCTCGATCCCGACGCTGGCGCTGATGGGTGCGGGCCTCGTGCTGCTGGCGGCGTTCTTCGCGATCGAGGGCCGGTTCGCCCAGGCTCCGTTGATGCCGCTTCGCATCTACGCTTCGCGCACCCTGCGCGCGTCGAACGTCGTCGTGTTCATGCTCGGGGCCGCAACGTTCGCGATGTGGTTCTTCCTGTCGCTGTACCTCCAGCAGGTACGGGGTTACTCCCCCTTGCACGCCGGGCTCGCGTTCCTGCCGATGACGCTCTCGATCGTCCTCGCGTCGACGCTCGCCTCGAAGGGCGTGACGCGCGTCGGAGCGAAGCCTCTGCTGGTGGCGGGCATGAGCCTGCTGGCTCTGGGTCTGGCCCTGTTCACCCAGCTGTCGCCCGGCGGAACCTATCTCGGCGCCATCCTGGTCCCGTCGCTGCTGGCGGCGGTCGGAATGGGGATGGCCTTCGTCCCGGTGACGATCGCGGCGGTGTCGGGCGTCGCGCCCCGTGAAGCCGGCCTTGCCTCGGGCCTCGTGAACACATCCCGCCTGTTCGGCGGCGCGCTCGGGCTCGCCATCCTCGCCGCGATCGCCACCGCGCACACCGACAACGACCTTCGGCACGGGGTCGCGATGCACGCCGCGCTGACCAACGGGTTCGTGGTCGCGTTCGCGATCGGCGCCGCGTTCGCGGCCGTCGGCGCGTTGACCGCGGCGCTCGGGCTGCCCCCGGTCTCGCTTCGGGCGTCGCGCCGCGAGGCGATCGCCGTCGAGGGCGCGTAGACGTTTGGTTCGCCGGCGAGCGACAATCAGCGCGGCATGGCCCGCTGCTTCGTCACCCGCCGGCTGCCGTTCCCCGCGCTCGACCGGCTGAGCGCACGTCACGACGTCGACGTCTGGCCCGAGCGGCTGCCGCCGCCGTACGAGGAGCTCGTGGCCCGCGCGGCTGACGCGGACGGGCTGCTTACGCTCCTGACCGACCGAGTCGATGCGTCGCTGATCGAGCACAGCCCGCGTCTGCGTGCGATCTCCAACTATGCGGTCGGGTACGACAACGTCGACCTCGACGCCGCCTCGGCGCGGGGCATCACGGTCGGCAACACCCCGGACGTGCTCACCGACGCCACCGCCGACCTGACCTTCGCGCTCCTGCTCGCGGCCGCGCGGAAGCTCACCGAAGCGATCGCGGCCGTTCGCGACGGGGACTGGCTGACGTGGGAGCCCGCGCAGTATCTCGGCGCGGCGGTGTTCGGCGGCACGCTCGGGATCGTCGGATTCGGGCGGATCGGGCAGGCGGTGGCGCGCCGGGCTGCTGGTTTCGAGATGACCATCGTGCACACGGGGCGCGGCTCCGGGGGCGAAAGTCTCGAGACGGTGCTCGAGCGCTCGGACTTCGTCTCGCTCCACTGTCCGCTTACACCGGAGACGTACCACCTGATCGACGACGCCGCGCTGTCGCGGATGAAGCGCAGCGCGATCCTCGTCAACACCGCGCGAGGGCCGATCGTCGACCACGACGCGCTCCGGCGCGGGTTGATCGCCGGCGAGATCGCGGGCGCCGCGCTCGACGTCACCGATCCCGAGCCGCTGCCGTCCGGCGACCCGCTGCTCGACGCACCGAACCTGATCGTGGTCCCGCACATCGGCTCGGCCACTCGGGCCGCGCGCGAGCGGATGGCGGACCTGGCCGTCGACAACCTGCTCGCCGGCCTCGGCGGGCAGCCAATGCCGCACCAGGTCAACGCGGCTTCCTGACGTGCGGCGCGCGGTCGTCGACATCGGCACGAACTCGACGCGGTTGTTCCTGGCCGACGTCGATGATGGAGTCGTGGGCGACGTGCTCGAGCGGCGGACGGTGATCACGCGGCTGGGCGCCGGCGTCGACGCGGATGGACGGCTGGCCGAGGACGCGATGGAGCGCGTGTACGCGGTGCTCGACGACTACCGTGCGGCGATTGACCGCCACGGGGGAGCTCAGGCGGTTGCGGTCATGACCAGTGCGGTCAGGGACGCCGCCAACGGTGCCGAGTTCGCCGGCGTGGTGGGGACGCGCTGGGGTTTCGAGCCGCGCATCCTCACCGGCGACGAGGAGGCGCGGCTCACGTTCCTCGGCGCCAGCAGCGAACGGGACGGCGGGGACCGTACCCCGACGCTCGTGATCGACATCGGTGGCGGCTCGACCGAGTTCGTGATCGGAGCCGGCCACGACGTGACGTACCACGTCTCCAATCAGGCCGGCGTCGTCCGCCAGACCGAGCGCCATCTGCATTCCGACCCGCCGACCGCACGCGAGCGCGAGGCGCTCGCGCGGGACGTCCGGGCCGTGTTTGCCGCCGGAGTGCCCGAGGAGCGCCGGCGATCGGTGGCGGATGCGATCGCGGTGGCGGGGACCGCCACCTCGATGGCCTCGATCGCCCAGGAGCTCGAGCCGTACGATCCGGACAAGGTCGAGGGATACGTGGTGAGCGAGGCGGAGTGCCGCCGGATCCTCGAGCGGTTGGCGGGACTGACCTTGGAGGAGCGCCGGCGGGTGCGCGGGCTGCACCCCGACCGAGCGCCGACGATCATCGCCGGCGTGATCATCCTGCTCGAGACGCTCGCACTGTTCGGGCTGCACGACTTCGAGGTCTCGGAGAACGACATCCTGCGCGGGGCCGCGCTCGGGCTCTTCTAGGACGACCGCGACACCGGCGGACCTTTGTAACACGTCAACAGAGCGAATTCGAACGGACCGTGCCGTGTGGCGCACGTATGGCACGCGTTATGCGGCACGGCCACGGGCTCCCGAGTCCGTTGTCGTGTTTTGCAGGTCGCAGCGGGCGGGCGCCGGCGATCAGGCCGTGGCGCGGAGGCGCCGGCTGATGTCGGCGCACTCCTCGCACACCGACGCGGGGATGACCCCGATCCGCATGAGCACCCCGAAAACCTGGCACCCCAGGCAGACCGCGAAGATCGACTCGAGGCCGGCGGCGATCACGAACAAGCCGAGGATCACGTCGGCGGCGGTGTCGTCCCCGAGGATCAGCCCCAGGACCAGCGCTGCGGTCGCCATCGCCGCCCCCATCCCCTGCGCGAACCGCTTCGGCGGCCCCGGGACGGGCTTCTTGGGTCCGAGCCGCGGCGCGATCACGTTCTGCGCAGCCCACCCGAGCGGGCTCAACGTCGGACCGGTGAGCACCCGCGCCCAGAAGCCGTAGGCGAGGGGGATGAGGAGCCAGTACGCGCCCGTCGCCAGGATCACCACCACGGTGATCAGGACCACGCCGGCGACGACACGGGCCGCCTTCTCGTTGACGGGATTGGGAAAGGAGAACAACCGCGCCATGATTATCAGTATAAGAGACTGGAATTCAGGCCTATAAATCCCCCGAGCTGCCGACTAGTACATTCGTCCAGTTGGATCCTAAACCAAACTGGACGAATGTACGATTGTTCCGTGAGCCTTTAGTGGGAATGATTGCTGTGGGGCCGGGTTTATCCTTGGCTCCCAACATAGGCTCGGGCGAAGCCGCAGACATCGGCGCCTCCCGCCGTCCGAGCCACTCTAACCGGCCCATTCTGGCACGTACCCCTGCCCGTCCCGATTGGGCCAAACCTGGATCGGAAGCCGCCCGCTGAGAATGCGGGCGGTTTTCGTATTCGGGTCCGGCGCATCGTGTCTCCCGCGGCCCCGCGCGCCGTACGCTCGGGTCCAGGGTCTGTGGGGGTTGGGCGCGAGTGCCGCGGGAGACACGTCTGCGCCGTCCCCTCAAGCGGTCGTCCCCGACGAGGCCCGCGCGGGGCGCCGCTCCCCTAAGCCAAGTTCGACCGCCGGGGGTACGCAACCGTTGGGTCGGTCAGCACGTTCACCAGCGCGGGGCCACCGCACTCGAACGCCCGTTCGAGCGCCGGCCTCAATTCCGTCGGCGTGGATACCAGCTCGCCGCGGCAGCCGAGCGCTGTGGCCATCTGGTCGTAGCGGGTCGCCGGGCGGAGGTCGGCGGCGACGGAGTAGCCGTAGAGGGCCTCCATCGGGTGCTTCTCGAGCGCCCAGATGCCGTTGTTGCCGACGACCGCGACAACCGCGACGCCGTGGCGGGCGAGCGTGTCGAGCTCCATCCCGGAGAAGCCGAAGGCGCCGTCGCCGAGCAGCAGGACGACCTGGCGGTCGGGGCGGGCGAGCTTGGCCGCGAGCGCGTACCCGAACCCGCAGCCGAGGCAGCCGAGCGGTCCGGGGTCGAGCCAGCAGCCCGGCTGGTAGGAGTCGATCAGGCGGCCGGCGTAGGAGACGAAGTCGCCGCCGTCGCCGACGACGATCGCGTCGCGGTCGAGCAGGCGTATCAGCTCGCCGTACACGCGCACCGGGTGAAGCGGGGCGCGATCGTCGGCCAGCTCGCCGACCTCGCCGGCGCGGGTCTCGTCCTCGGTCGCGCGCAGCGACGCGATCCACGTCTCGCGCGCCGAACCTCCGCCGGAAGCGCCGGCCCCGGCGGTGGACCGGAGCGCGTCGAGCGTGGCCGGCAGAGCCCCGTACAGCTCGGCGGCGAGCTGGCGCGGGGACTCCCGGTCAGGCTCGGCGACATCGATCGTCACGATCTCGGCATCCTGGGCGAACGCGGCTCCGAAACCGAGCCTGAAGTCGAGCGGCGCGCCGATCACGAGCGCGAGGTCGGCGCCCTGCAACCCGGTGCCGCGAGCGCGCGAGAACGCGAGCTCATGATCGGCGGGCAGGCATCCGCGCGCGAGCCCGTTGAGGAACACGGGGATCCGCAGCTCCTCCGCCAGCGCCCGCAGCGACTCCTCGCCCCGGCCCCAGTAGAGCCCGGCGCCGGCCATGATGACCGGCCGCTCGGCGTCGCGGAGCGAGGCGGCGACCCGCTCGACCGCGCGGCCATCGGCGGCCGGACCGTGCCACGGCTCTGCGAGCGGGGCGGCGGGCTCGGGGTCGCCGGCCTCGCCGAACACGTAGTCGAGCGGAAAGTCGAGGAACACCGGCCCCGAGTGCGGGGTGATCGCGGTCCGCATCGCCTCGTCGACCAGCGCCGGGATCTCGGCGGTCTCCTGCGCGGTGGCCGCGAGCTTCACCAGCGGCCGGACGAACGGCACGTGGTCGATCTCTTGGAGCGATCCCTGCCCCCAACGAAACTGCGGCGCCCGCCCTCCCAGCACCAGCATCGGAGACCGGTTGTGGCTCGCGGCGGCGATCGCGCTCATGCCGTTGGTGACGCCGGGGCCGGCCGTCAGCGCGCACGCCCCGACGGTTCGCGTCACCTTGGCCCAGCCCTCGGCGGCGAACGCCGCGGCTTGCTCGTGGCGAACGTCGACGATCTCGATCCCCTCGGCCCGGCAGCCGTCGTAGATCGAGAACAGGTGGCCACCGGACAGCGTGAACAGCTTCGTCACGCCGTGGGCGCGGAGCCGCGCGGCGATCAACCGCCCGCCGTGAACCTGGGTGCTGGCCTCTGCCTCCGTCGCCACTGACGGGACGCTACAGCGCGTGGGCACCGAGCAGCGCCGCACCCTCGATCAGGATGCGTTCGCCCTCGATGAAGCGGCGACCGAGACGCAGCGCCGGCAGCGCCCGGACGCCGCGAGCGCGAAGCCCCAGCGCGGTGGCCCACAGCGGCCGATCGCGCTCGGGGTCGCGCGCCGCCAGCAGGCAACCCTCGAGTGAGAGCCCGGCCGCAGCGGCGGCGATTCCGAGAATCTCGGGATCCTCGAGGTCGAAGCCGCCGCAGAACGCGAGCCGCGACGCCGCGAGCGCGAAGGTGGCGCCGGCGCCGTTCTCGGCGGCATACGAGGCCGCCCTAAGCGCGTGGCGCGTGTTGGCCGGAAACCCGTCAGGCCAGACGAGCGGAAGCCGCGCCGCGAGCGCGTCGCGCTCGGCGAGCGCACGCATCGCGTCGAACCGCGCCCACCGCGCGCCACCATCGAGCCCCACCGCCGGCGCGGGCACCCACTCGACCTCCCCCAGCACTCGCTCTACCCGCTCCGCGATCAGGTAGGAGAACGGGCATGCGACGTCGTAGAAGAATGCAGCGCCCACACCCCCCCTGGGGCGAGACCGATCGGCAAGCCGATCCTTCAGCTCGATCACTTCACCCATGTACCTCAGCAACGGGTCTGGGAACCAAAACTGACGCAAAGCTCTCTGACGCGTTGTTTCCCTACAAAGCCCCTATTTGACGGGTCGCCTCACTACTACAAAATGGGCACTTACGCCGCCAGGAAAAAGGCTGAACGTCCGTTAGACTCGAACTTGGTAGGTACGCACCGTCCACCGGGAGGACATTCTCATTCCGCACGTACCCCCACCGAAACGCCACCCGTATGACCAATGGTCGCCAGACGCCAGGGCGCTTGACCTGGTCGGCGACAAATGGACGCTGCTAATCGTCCGCGACCTGGCCGCCGGTCCGCGTCGGTTCGTCGAGCTCCAACGCGTGCTCCCCGGGATCTCGACCGAGCAGCTCCGCTCGCGGCTGAACCGGATGGTCGCCGACGGCATGCTCACGCGGAAGCGATATCGAGAGGTTCCACCCCGCGTGGACTACGAGCTCACCGAGCGGGCCCGCGAGCTGATGCCGATCCTCGGAGAGCTCGCGCGATGGGGATACGAGTGGGCCTGGAGTCCGCCCCGCGCGTCGGAGTCGGTCGACCTCGGCGCGATCTTCAGGCTCGCTCCGGGTCTCGTCACCCGCCCCGCCGCCACCGGCACCGTCGAGTTCGGCGTGGACGGACCCGACGGCCGAGCCGCCTACACGTTCACGCTGGCGGAGGACTCGGTGGCGGTCGAGGAGCGCTCGGCGGACGGCGCCGACGCTCGGGTCACCGGCCCAACGGCGGCGTGGGTTAAAGCATTCTCACCCGAGCGCGACCGCACCGGCATCGAGCTCTCCGGTGACGTGCAACTCGCCGGCGCGTTGCTCGACGGGCTCCTCGCAGCGGGTGGGCGCGCCGCGGCCCGGGCCCGCTACGCCGCGTAGACGACGCGCCTCGGACCCCACCCGCTGCGCCCCCGCCTAGACGGCGCGCGCGTTCTACTTGTCCGGGTACGTCGCCGACAGCAGGTGCGGGATCTGACCCGGCTGCGCACCCGGCAGCGGCGGCGCAACCCAGCACGCCTCCTGCGATCCCGGCACCCCGGCGGGGATGTTGTTGGCCGGCACCGACCCGTCGCCGCCGGCGCCCGTGTTCTTGCAGTCCCACGAGGGGAAGTTCCCCTTGGCGAAGTTCTGGGAGTTCGCGAGCCAAATTGGCCCCGGGTAGGTGTTCCCGCGGTTGTCCGAGTCGCGGTTGGCCGCGAACGACAGCGTCTCGGACCCTACGGGGGAGAACTGGCGCAGGTAGTGACCGATGCCACCGCCCGAGAACGAGGTCGTGGTCGCCGCGATACCGGTCGCGCCGTTCGAGATGAAGTCCGAGATCAGCTGCTGATGGTCGGACAGCCAACCGAGGATCGGGTTCAGCTGCTCGAGGAACGTCCCGAGCGAGGCGAGCATAGGCGTCGCGCCGGTCAGTATGTCGCTGACCGCCGGCAGGCCGGTCTGGGAGACCGTGATCAGCGGACCGAGGTTCGTGAACAGGTGGCGCAGCGGCGGCGAGAGCTCCTGGACCGAATGGAGGGTCGGCCCGAGCTGCTGAGCGACCGGGTTGAGCTCCTTGATCAACGGGTCGGTGTTGACCGAGAACGCCTGGAGCTTCCGCATCGTCGCCTTGGTCTCGTTCAGGAACGTCGGGAACACCTGGAAGGTCTGCGCGAGCTTGTTGTCGTTGGCGGCGGTGGTGGCAAACGTCGTCTCCGCACTCGTGATCAGGTTGCGGAGCGCCGTCTGGTTGGCGCCGAGCGCCCCGAACACGGTGCCGCCGTTCTGCACCAGGCTGACCACGGCCTGATGCTGCACGTCGAGGACCTGGAGGATGTCGGTCGCGTCGGCCGCGAACGACGGCAGGTTGCCGAGCACGTCGTTGAGGTTCTGGTCGTTGCCGCCGATCGCCTTGGCTAGCTGCTGCTGCCACACACCGAACGCGTGCCGCGTGGTGGGATCGAACGCGTTGTAGATGTCCGACAGCTGGACCTCCGAGAGCACCTGTCCGCGCGGGAGCGTGCCGCCGTCGGGAATCGGCGGGGCGTTCGGACTCCCCGGAATCAGCTGCACGTAGGTCTCGCCGAGGATCGTCTTGGTCCGCAGGATCGCCCGCGTGTCCTTGCGGATCGGCACGTACTTGCTCTGCAGCTGCAGCGTGGCCAGCGTCAGGTTGCCCTTCGGATCGAGCTGCGTGGAGACGACCTTGCCGACGTTCACCCCGGCGATCCGGACGTCCGCCTGGGTGGCCAGATCCTGGGCGTTCGGGAACGACACGTTGATCCGGTAGCCCTGGGCGCCGAGCGGGATCGTGCCGCCGAACGACAGCCACAGGAACAGCAGCAGCCCGACGCACGACAGCGAAAACAAGACCATCGTGATCACGCGCGAGATCGGAGGGCTGCCGGTGTGCATCAGTTCGTCGTCGGCAGCTTCGGGAGGAACAGGTTGTTCGAGCCGGTCGCGCCCGAGCCCGAGTGCGGTGACAGCGCCGGCACGTTCGACAGGCCCGGCGTCGAGGACGCGCTCGCGGTGGCGGGGTGCTTCTCCTTGTACTTCGCGTACGCCGCCTGGTCGGCCGCGGCCTGCGCCGGGCACAGCCCAGCGTCGGTCAGGATCGGCGTGAGGTTCATCAGCACCTCGGTCAGCGGCGAGGAGTTCGCGAGCTGCGCCAGCGTGGCGCAGCTGGCCTGGAGGAACAGCGGGCGGAAGTCGCCGTTGGCGTCCTGCACCGAGAACAGCGTGCGCGCGTTGTGGTCGAGCCAGGCCAGCCACCACAGGTAGCCGTGCTCGGTGTTGCCCGGGTTGTAGCCGACCATGTTCACGAAGTTGTTGAGCACGCCGAATACCTTGGTCAGGTTCGGCGTGGCCGCGGCCAGGTTCACCGCCCCCGGGCGGAGGTTGCGGACCACCGGCCGTGCCGCGACCACGAACGGCCGGATCTGGTTCTGCACGATCGGAGCGCCCGGGACCGCGAGCGAGGTCAGCGCCTGGTTGGCCCCCTTGAGCGCGTTCGCGGCGGGCAGAAGATTCGTGGCCGCCGGCCCCAGCTGCTGGGCGAACGCCTGCACCTTGGAAAGCGTCGCGGTCGTCTGGTTGAGCGTGCTCGGCAGGTCGGCGACGGCGCGGCTGACGTTGCCGTTCTCCGACGCGAACGCGCTGAACACCTTCTCGCTCGAGTCGATCAGCTGCACGATCTGCGGCTGCTTGGCCGCGAGCGCCACGTTGAGGCGCTTGAGCGAATTGACCAGCTGGCGGAGGTCAGCGCCACGCTGGGCGACCGCGCCGTTCAGCCGCGCGAGGTCACGGTGGGTCGGCTCGAACCGCTCCATCACCTGCGCGAGCTGGTCGCCGCCGTTCTTCTGGAGCCCCTGGCCGGCGCCGTTCACGAGCAGGTCGAGGTACTCACGGCTGTCGGCGTCGAGCGAGGACAGGATCTCGTCGAGGTTGACGACCGGCATCGTGTTCGAGACCGGGATCGTGTAGCCCGACTTCGCAACCGGCGCGCTCCCGATCCCGGGACTGAGCTCGACGAACATGTCGTCGAGACCGGTGCGCGGGCGCAACAGCGCGGTCCAGTTGGTGCGGATCAGGCCCTCGTACTTTTTGTCGATGCTCATCTTCACGACGCCTTGGCCGTTCTTCAGCGAGACGCCGCTGATCAGCCCGACCTGGACGCCGGAGATCCGGACGCTCTGTCCCTGGCCCGGCGTGACCGCCTGAGCGGTCGAGAAGTCGGCGTTGAGCGTGTACGTCCTCGGCGAGATGAACGGGATCGACAGCCGCTCGTTGGTCAGGATGTATCCCGCCACGCCGACCGTGATCACGAGCAACCCGACGATCGCCGCGAAGTCCTTCCAGTGCTCTCGGATCGCGCGCTTCATCGAGCGTTCCTCGGGAGCTTCGAGGCGGCGGTGTCGGCGGAGGCGGTCTTCACCGCCGGCATCGCCGCCGTGCCCAGCCCGAGCCCCGTCGCCGCGGCGAGAGTCCGGACCTGCGGGATCGCCGCGGCCGCGGCCGACGTCCAGCGCAGAGCCGCGCCCGGCGCGGACAGGTTGCTGGACATCTGCTGGGGCGGGCCGCCGGTCGGCGTCGAGAGGTCGGTGATCGGGGGTTGTGTCTCGCAGGGCACGTTCGGCTCGAGCGGCGGCGACTTCTCACCCTTTGGTGGCTGGGGCTGCTCGCCCTGGAGCGGCGCCAGCGCCTGGCCGAGGAGGCCGGGCTGGAGCGAGTAGGTGAGCGTGCCGCCGGTCCCGAGGATCCGGACGTACGGGCCGTTCGCGTCGAAGTCGCGCGACTCGCCGGCGAGGCCGGGGAGGAAATCGACGGCCTCGACGTACACCGGTCGCGCCGGGAACCCGTTCGAGGCGTTGAAGTTCGGATCGTTGATCGTGAGCTTCGTCCACGGGATCACGACGTTCGAGACACAGCTCGACGCCGGCCGGACGCCGTTGGCCATCAGGGGGATGCTGGCGCGGGTCAGGTTCGACAGCGCCGGCACGGTCCCCGACAGATCGGCGGTCAGCCCCCGCAGCTCCGAGGGCGAGACCAGGTAGCGCAGCTGGGTGATGAATGGAAGGCTCGCGTCGATCATCGGGCCGGTCGACTGAACCCCGGGGATCAGCGCCTTCGCGAGCTGCGGCAGCGGCCCGGGCGCGCAGTCGGGCTTCTGTGGCCCCGAGCAGAACGCGGCGTTGAGCGCAGTGAACGCCGGGATCGCGGCCTGAAGCGTCTTCGGCAGCGCCGCCACGGCATTCTCGAGCGACACGTTCTCGCGCGCGAACGCGTCCGCGGTCGTGTTGAAGTTCGTGATCAGGTTTTCGAGGTTCTGCGGGTGGGTGTCGATCGCACCCGAGACCGTCCCCTGGTCGTTGATCGCGTTCGAGAGATCGTGCGGCTCGATTCCGAGCGCGTCGTGCGCGACGATCGCCGAGTACTCGTACGCCGGGAGCCAGTACTTGATCGAGGCGTTGTAGGACGGGCCTCCCTTCTTGAGCGCGGTGCCGAACTGCTGCAGCAGCGTCTGCAGGTTCTGCCGCGTGTTCGACTGCAGCGAGGTGAGCACCTGGTCGAACTGCACCGGCTCGGTCCCCTGCTGGATCGGGAACGTGTAGTCGTCGGGGGCGACCGGCGCCTCGGGCGTGCCCGGGCTGACGTCGACGAAGAAGTTCCCCTCGAGGAAGATCCGCGGCCGGATCGCGAACGTCGCATCCTTGTGGAGCGGCAGCCCCGAGTTGTCGATCGTCATCGTTACGTCGGCGGCGCTGCACTGCTGGCTACCACCCGCGACCGTCTGCTGCGGCGTGCCGCCGGTCTTGCAATCCGGTACCGGTCCGACGCTCTCCACCTTGCCGACGTTGATCCCGGCGATCCTCACCAGCGAGTCGGGCTTCAGTCCGTTCGCGTTGGAGAAGATCGCGTGCACGGTGTACGGGCTCGCGAACGGGTTCGCGAACTTCGTGAAGCCGAGGTAGGTGAACAGGCAGATCGCGATGATCGCGAGCAGGCCGGCCTTGAACGGGGTCAGTCCGCCGTTGCGTGCACGCTTGCGCATCAGTTGTTCCCCGGGACCGGGGGCGTCACTACCCCGGTTTGCGGTGCGCGGGTGAATGTCTCGCCGGCGGGCACGTGGGCGCGGCCGGCGAAGGTCGGCCCCTGGTCGCCCGGCGTATGCGCGTCGGAGTCGAGGTTACGGCCCTGCGGGTCGTAGTAGTTGAGCTTCAGCGGGTAACCGCGCTGGCCGGTCTCGCAGTCGGCGTTGCCCTGGTTGTCGACCGCCGCGCCGTACACCTCGCCGTGCAGGTACTCGTTGCCGCCCTGAGGCGAATCGAAGCTGCCGCCGTCGGCCGGCGCGGTCGCGCCCTGCGAGCCGACGTTGTTGGACTGCGTCGTGTTCGTCGTCATCAGCATCGCGCGCTGGGCGAACCCGAACGCGGTCGCCTCGGAGAGGTGCTCGGACAGGTACGTCCACCAGTAGTTCCAGTCGTCGCACACGGTCTGGAACGGGCCGAGATAGCGGACCATCGGGTTCAGGGTCTGGACGGTGTCGACGAGCGCGTTCAGCGCGACGTTCGTCCCCGGCGCCGCCGACAGCGTCTGCAGCGCCTGCATCGTGTCCTGCAGCCTCGCGTTCAGAGCGGGGGTCCGGCCGAGCACCTGGGTGCCCTGCTCGAGCGCCGGGTTCAGCACCGGCAGCGCGACCTCGAGCGACTTCGTGGCGGGCGTCATGTACCGCCCGAACGTGGTCATGTCGGTCAGCAACGGCTGCTGGGCCGCAAGCGACTGGGTCGAGACCTGCAGCGTCGATGGCGACTCGGCGATCGTCGCCTTCAAGTTGGGCGGGTTGCGGTCGATCGCCCCGAACGTCGTCGCCATCTTCCCGAACAACTCGGCGTTGACCTGCGCCACCGGGGCCACCGCGCCCATGAACGAGTTGAGCCCGCTGAAGAAGCGGGTCAGCTCCGTGCTCGGGTCCGACAGGTAGCGAGCAACCGGCTCGAGGTGCCCGAACAGCGCCGGCAGGCTCGCGATCGTGTCGTTCAGCGCCGACCCGCGCGAGGCGAGCGTGTCCCCGAACCCGTCGAGGTCCTCCTGGACCGAGCCTCGGGTCTTGGCGTCGAACATCTTGAACACGTCGTCGAACTGGACCGGCACGTTCGTCTGCGACTCCGGCAGCGTTGCGCCGTCGGCGAACATGTGGCTCGAGATGCCCTTGTGCAGGTCGAGGTACTTGAGCCCGAGCACGGACCGCGGCTGGATCGAGACCGTGGAGTCGATCGGAACCTCGCCGTAGGCCTTGTTCAGCTTCAGCGTGAGCTGCGCGCCCACCTGACCGTTCTCCATCGTCACCGGCTTCAGCGACGACACCAGGCCGATCAGGTAGCCGCCCTCGCGCACGTCGTTGCCGACCACGAGCTCGGACCCGTTCGCGATGTCGACCTTCAGCTCGCGCGTCGGCACGAACGGCAGCCCCTCGTTCGCGTTGTAGGCCAGGAACACGGCGACGAGCAGCACGAGCACGGTGACCGCGCCGATCAGCACGGGGTTGGCAAACGCGGATGGCTGCTTACGTGTCATGGCGACAGGAGGTAGTTGAGGAGTTGCTGGGCCTGCTGGGCCGTCGGCGCGCCGTTGTTCGGGGGGCTCGTGGGCGTGGTGCTCTGCGGCTGGGAAGGCAGCGGCACGCTCGGGAGCGACTGCGTCACTCCGCCGAGCGGGGCGGTGGCGGCGCCGATCGCGTTGTTGACCGCCCCGAGCGCGCCCTGGACGTTCGGCGTGCCCGGCGTGGCTGCCGGCATCGACGGCAGCGAACTGGTCGGCCTCGAGCCGGTCGCGGCCGGCGTCGAGGCCTTCGCCTTCTTCGAGCTCTTGGCGTTCGGCGAGCTGGTGCTGAGCGCCTCGGCCGGGCACTTGGACGCGGTTGTCTGGGGTCCGGTCTCGCCGGGTGGCGCGCCACCGGGGTCGGGCACGCACCCACTCGGGTTCGACGGGTCCGTCTCGTTGACGCCCGGCTGGTTCGGGCCCAGCCACGAGTAGCACTGTCGGTACGCCGACCCATACGTCTTGAGGTTCGCGGAGATCGTCCCGGGCGTCGCGTACGGCGAGCAGATCGGGTTCACGAACGCGTCGACCGCGAGCATGTGCCCGAACGGCCCGAACGTGTTGATCGCCAGCGTCTGGTTGAAGACGTACTGGAGTAGCGCCTCCAAGCCACTGAACCCCTTGCCGCCGGGGCTGCGCGGATCCGGCTCGACCGCGCGATCCTGGGTGTTGAGGTCCTGCAGGACGATCGCCAGGTTCTGAGCGAGCTCGCCCGTCCCCGCGCCGCCCTGGCTGGTTGGCGCGGCGAACTTGTTGAGAATCGAGACCGTCGGCGCCGCGGTCCGGACCGCCTGCTTGCCGGTCACCGACGCCTGACCGAGCGACTGCAGCGCCGGCAACGACGCGTTCGCGAACCCGCACTGGTTGCCGGTATGCGGCTGCGAGCACGAGGCCAGGTTCGTGAAGAACGTGTGCAGCTGGCTGGCGGCCGCGTTCAGGTTCTCCACCACGGGCGTGTTCGCGGTCGCCGCGTTTGCGAGCTTCGCCATCGTCGGCTTGAGCTGCTCGAGGAAGCCGGGGAACCGCGCCAGCGTCGTCTTCAGGTTCGCCTGCTGGGTGGCGCTGTCGGTCGCGGCCTTGTCGGCCTGGACGATGAAGTTCTGGACTTGCGTGGAGTTGTTCGCAAGCGCCGTGATCACCGCGTTGGAGTTGGTGGTCAGCGCCTTGAGCGTGTTCGAGTCGTTGCCCAGGAGGCTCAGCAGGTTGTCGGTCTCATCCAGCGCAGGGACCGCGCGCTGGAGTGCCGTCTGAAGGTCCACCGAGCGCCCCGCGACCGCTGCGCCCAGCTCGTTGATGATCAGCGTGAACCGCTCGCGCTGAGGCATTCGCATGATGTCCGCGAGCAGGTCGGCCGGAATCGTCGAGAACGTGTGCGACGCGTTCAGCGTGCTCCCCGACGCGAGCGCCTCCCCGTACTGCCCCGGTTGGCAGTCGACGAAGTATTCGCCGATCAGCGACTGCGGCCGGGACTGGCACGACGCGTCCGATCGGAAGGCTCCGAACCCCTTGGTCGTCACCTGGACGGTGACCAGCGCGTCCAACGGGCTCTGGCAGTGAGCGGTCTTGTCGCGATAGCAGAGGCCGATCGACTTGATCGAGCCGGCGGGAACGCCGGCGACCTTGAACGGCGCGCCGTTGACGAGCCCGAACGCGTTGTCGAACTCGAGCTTGTAGGTGGGGTTGCTCGGGCCGCCGGTGAATCCGGCTCCAACGAGGACGAAGGCCCCAAGTACGAGCACGATCGCGGCGCTGAGAAGGATCCTTCTCATCAGTTCCCGCTCGGGACTTCGCTCGGGTTACAGGGGAAGCCGTTCTCCGGGTAATAGACCGAACCGCGCTCCATCGATCCCGGGCACCGGTCGCCCTGCCCCGAGGTCAACAGACCGCTCGAGCCCGTGTTGGTTCCGGTTCCGGATCCGGTGCCGCTGCCTCCGAACGCGAGCACGGAGCGGAGCACCGGCTGCAGGAACGACGGCAGCAGGTTGAGGCTGCCGTTCTCGATCGACCCGACGCCGACGACCGGCGCGATCCGGCTCGCGCCACCGTTGGCATCGATCGTGCCCGGATGGCTGTAGCCCTCGAACCAGCCGGTCAGATCGACCGCGTACGGGCGCGCGGTGGCGAGCTCGGGGGTCGAGTCGTTGAGCGCGATCGTCGACTGGGGGAACGCGCCGAGGCGCTGCGCGCCGTTGGCCGCGAGCGTGCCGTTGCAGGTGCTCGCGGCCTGGGTGGTGCCGCAGGTGACGTTGGCAAGCTGGACGCTCAGCTCGAGCAACTGGATCAGGTCGTTCTCGCCGGGGTTGCTCGGCGAGCACGGCTTCGACCCGCGTGAGCAGATGATGTTCGCCAGGTCGCGGACGGTCGGCACCGCGTTCTCCGCCAAAGGTCGCAGCTGGGTGAGGAACTTCTGGAGCTTGGGCGCCACCGGCTTTGAGTCGTTGACCAGCGGCGTCAGGTCGTCGAGCGCGTTGCGGAGGTTCACGAACGTGGTGTCCGCCAGCGCCATGAATTGCGGCAGGTCCTGGATCGACTGCCCGAGCGCGTTCTTCTGCGACGCCAGCGCCTGCGTGGTCGTCCCGAGGTTCTTGACCAGCGCGGTCAGGTCCGAGGACCGCGTGGCGATATCCGACAGGAGCTTCGAGGACTTCACGACGAAGTTCGCGAAGTCGCCGCCGTTGTCGTGGTTGAGCTCCTGGAACAGCGTGCTGCTCGACGCGACCGCCGGGTTCAGATACGCCCAGGCCGCCTGCGCGGCGGCGCCCTCGCCGGCGAATTGCGAGCCCGCGCCCTGGATCAGGTTCTGGAGTCCCTTCAGCGTCGGCGGGTTGAGCGTGTTGAACAGCTCGTCGATATCGACCGCGCTGGTCGTGTCCTCCGTACCGATCACCCCACCCGACGGGATCGCCGGAGCGTTGCCCGGGCCGAGCCTCAGGTCGATGTAGCGGTTCGCGATCCCCGACAGCGAGGTCAGCCGGACCGTCGCCTCGGTCCCCTGATGCAGCGGCACATAACTCGGGTCCGAGATGTTGATCGTCAGCTGAGCCTGTCCGTCTGGCGTCAGCGCGATGTTCGACACCGAGCCGACGGAGTTGCCGGCCACCTGGACCTGATCGCCGTTGACGATCTGGCTCGCGTCTCCGAACACCAGCCGGACCTGGTAGTTCGTTCCACCGGAAAGCAGGATTACGGCAACGACGATCACCGCAATCGCCACCGCGGCGACTGCGGCCACCCTGCCGACCACGGTCGAGTTTCTCACTCCTGCCAATGCGAGCTCCTCCCGCAAGGAACCTGGCAATCCCAGCGCGGACTTCGAGCCGAACCTAGCAAGGGGTCTGATCCACTGTCAATTTCGAACCGACAGGGGTGTCGGAAGCGAAGGGCGCCCGTCCCATGGGCTATATCTACCCGGGCTCTAAACCTCGCTCGCGCGCGCGAGCGCGCCCCTCCAGCCGATAGCGTTTAGGCCCCCGCCCGGGTGGTGGAATTGGTCAGACACGGTCGCCTTAAGAGCGATTGCCCCAGCGGCATGAGGGTTCGAGTCCCTCCCCGGGTACCTAGTCCAGTCGGCGTATACAGGCGCGGTTCTGCAGGACCGCAACTAATCCGCTGCTACGGTGTCAATGCCAGCGACGGCCCCTCTTAGGTTGGGTCTCAAGCGGTCTGGATGGAAGTCTCAGCGCTCAGATACTCAGGAGGAATCGGCCTACACGCGCGCTCGCCGCTGCTGAGGCTGCAGTCCGACGAGCGGCTCGTCACCCTGACCCGGCGGGGGAGCACCACCGCCTTCGAGGTCCTGGTTGCTCGCTATCACGCCCGCCTGCTGGCGTTCTGCCGGCACCTGCTCGGGTCCCGCGAGGACGCCGAGGACGTCCTCCAGGAGGTGTTCTCCGCCGCGTTCAACGCGATCCTCGACGACGACCGCCCGATCAACGTGCGGCCGTGGCTGTACCGGATCGCCCGCAACCGGAGCCTCAACCATCTGCGGCGGATCCAGGCGGTCGGCGTCGACTCGATGGACATCCACCTGTCCGAGCACGGCACGACGACCGCCGACAAGGTCCACGACCGCGAGGAGTTCCGGCTGCTCGTGGGCGACATCCAGGGACTTCCCGAGACCCAGCGGACGGCGCTGGTGCTCCGCGAGATGGACGCCCTGTCCTATGACCAGATCGCCGAGGCGATGGAGACGACCGTGCCGAGCGTCAAGTCGCTGCTTGTGCGCGCGCGTGTGTCGCTCGCGGAGGCCGCGGAGGCGCGGCTGCTCACCTGCGAGCAGGTGCGGATCGAGCTGGCCGAGGTCGCCGAGGGCCTGCAGCGGCGGCCCGGCGCGCTCGTCCGCCGGCACCTGCGCTCGTGCGAGCGCTGCGAGACCTTCAAGGGCCAGCTGAACGAGACCAGCAAGGCGCTCACCGCCGTGCTCCCGGTCGGCGGGTTCGTGCTGCTGCGCAAGCTCGCGATCCTGCACATCGGCCACTCCGCCGGCGCCGGCGCGGGCTCCGGCGCCTCGGGCGCCAGCGCGGCCGGGCAGGCGGCGGCGGTCGGAGGCACTGCGGCCGCCGGAGCCACCGCGGTGATGGGAACGACGACCACGGGATTCCTGTCGGCGAGCATCGGGGCGATCGCGACCAAGGCTGCGGCCGGGCTGGCCGCGGCGGCGCTCGTCACCGCCGGTGCCGTCGAGGTCGAGCAGCCGGCGCGCCCGCACGCCCATCACCACGCCGCTCGCACCATCACCCACGTCGCCTCCGTTCCCAGCCTGCCGGCGACCGTCGCCACCACCGTGCCCACAGTGACCCCGAGTGGAGGCGCCGTCCCCAGCGGGATCCTGCATCACGCCGCGGTCAAGCATCCGCACAAGCCGGCTCCGGCCAAGGCCACCGCCACCGCCACCGCCACCACCCAGCACAAGCCTCTGGTCGGCGGCAAGCACGGCAGCCCGGCAACTACCAAGGCGAAGACCACGCCACTGGCGCCCCCGGGTCGGACCCAGACCCAGACCGACTCGACCGTGCTGAGCGGGTCGACGACCACTCCGGCCACCACGACCGGAACGACTGGGACGACGTCCTGTCCGGCGTCGAACTCGGAAAGCATGCCGGCGAGCACGACTCCTGCTTCGACGACCATGACCCAGAGCACGGACACGAGTACGACCAGCCCGACCACGGATTCGACGAGCACCGCCCCGAGCACGACGACCACGAGCCCCGCGACCACCAGTCCCGGCACCAGCGATGACCCCGGGCAGGACTCTTCGTGCGCCGGCGATTCCACCAGCACCGGCACGACCACCACCACGAGCACGGCCGGCACCACGAGCACGGCCGGCACCACGAGCACGGCCAGCACCACGAGCACGGCCAGCACCACGAGCACGGCCAGCACCACGAGCACGACCACCGATACGAGCACGACCACCGGCACTACCACGGGATCGGCATCGAGCGCGGGGTCTGCATTGGGCGCGGGCGCCGGGGCGTCAGCGCTCGCGGCCCACGCCAAGCGGCACCGCGACATAAGCTTCCGGCGTGATCGACGTCGGCCAGTTCACCGCGGTTGATATGCGCGTCGGCCGCGTGGTGGCGGTCGAGGAGTTCCCCGAGGCGCGCGTGCCGGCGTGGAAGCTGACGATCGACTTCGGACCCGAGATCGGCGTCAAGCGCTCCTCGGCCCAGATCACCCACTACTCGCGCGAACAGCTCGAGGGCAGCCTCGTGGTCGGCGTGGTCAACCTCACGCCGCGCATCATCGCGCGGTTCAAGTCGGAGGTGCTCGTGCTGGGCGCGCTCGACGAGACCGAGGGCGTCGTCCTGCTCCACCCGGACAAGGAAGTGGCGCTCGGGTCGAAGATCAGCTAGTGGGTCGACCCGAACCGTTTCGCCCGCAAGGCCGGGGCCGGGGGCCGTCAGGCGAGGACGCAGGATCCGACGCGTAGCGGCGGTACGCGAGGATCCGAGGACAAAGCCTGGCGGGGAATCGGACCCCGCCCGCCCCGGCATTACGGGTAGAACGGTGAGGGGAGCCCCACTAACTAACTAAGGCCCGGGAGCGCCACCGATGACGAGCGCCCCGCGCGCGGTGCCGTCGACGTCGAGGGCGTAGCGGCCGAGCTTAAGGTCGGCGATGAGCACGGTGGCGCGGCCGTGCGCCGGCACCGCGAGCGTGTATCTGGTGGGCGTCCGCAGCAGCACGGTGTGCGACCGGCCGTCGCCTGAGATTACGGTGACCTGCACCGGTAGGTGCGCCGGCGCGGTGATCGTCGGCGGGTTCAGACCACCTCCGGGCACGATCGTGAACGTAGCCGGGATCCGGGCGTCCTCCGGGGGCGCGCCACCGGACGCCGGCGCGCCCGGGTTCGTGGTCGTCTCGGTGCCGGTCGGGGGCGTACCGGTGGCGGTCTCGGAGGTCGTCCGAGACGCCGTCCGGGTGGCCGTGCGCGTGGCGGTTTGGGTGCGGCTCTGGGTCGTGCTCTGGGTCCCCGGCGGGGTCGGGCCGGCAGCCGTTTTCGTGGTCGATGCGCTCCGGGATGCGGACGTTCCACACCCCACCGCGGTGGCGAGTAGCAGAACGCACAAAAGAACCAGGATTCCTCTCACGTTTGCAGGATAAAGGTCGATAAACGGGGCGATTCAGGAGATGCGACAGGGCGCCGGATACTCCTTCAAGAAGCTCGTCGAGTACGACGCGCTCCGGCACCGGCTGTGGATCCTGGGGCAGCGATGCCACCACGGCGCAACCGGGAGCATCGTCGCCACGGCGGCGTTTCTCGTCCTGGTCACAGATCCCGCGCCCATCGCCAAGCCGTACGCCGGGCCGCGCTCGGTGCTGGCGCTGACAGCAGCCGGCGGGGCGCTGATGATGGCCCACGACTGGAAGGACCGCTCGATCTGGTTCGAGCGCGGCCGCGGGTCGCAGCTCTAGCCCCGATAGCTGCGCACTCGACGATCCGCCGGACTCGAGTGCGAGAGTTTCGTTGCCATACCGGGACGAATATGCATTCGGCCGGCGAGGGCGGCGAGTGATGAGTTGTTGTGCCGACGGCGGGCCTCAATAACCTTCGACCGGCCATGGCCATTCGTTGCGCGATCGTCCCGCCGACGCCCGTTCCCTACCGCGAGCCGCTGTTCCGCTCGCTGCACGAGCGCGACGAGCTCGACATCTCCGTGATCTACCAGTCGGCCGGCCAGCCGAGCTGGGACGTCCCGCCCGAGTGGTTCCCGCGCGAGCACCCGTATCCGGCGGTCCACCTGCGCTCGTGGCAGCGCCGGCGAGCCGGGCGCACCCCGGTGCTGTGGCCGCACCGGCTCGAGCGCGCGTTACGCAGCGCCGACCCCGACTGCGTGGTCGTGTCCGAGTATGGGCCGGCGTCGCTGCGCGCGCTCAACTGGTGCCGCCGGCATAAGCGCGCGTACGTGATCTTCACCGAGTGCACGCCGGGGATCGACTCGATGCTCCCGCGCTGGCAGCTCGGGCTGCACCGCCGGCTCGGCCGCCGCGCCGACGGGTTGATCGCGGCCAGCTCGGCCGCCCGCGCCAGGCTGCTCGCGTTCGGGATCCCCGGCGATCGGATCGCGGTCGCGCTCCAGGCCGCCGACGTCGAGCCGTTCCGGGCCGCGGCGGCGGCACGGCGCGACGCAGCCGCACCCGCATCCGCTCCGCCGGTCAGGGTCATCAGCACCGGCCGACTCGTCCCCGACAAGAACTTCGGCATGCTGATCGAGGCGTTCGCCATGGCGGGGCTGACGCCGGCGAGCGCCCGGCTGGAGATTGCCGGCGCCGGGTTCCTCGAGCACGACCTGAAGGAGCTCGCGACCAGGACCGGCGTGCCCGTGCGATTCCACGGCCACCTCTCGCCGGAGGAGCTGCCCGCCCTGTACGCCACCGCAGACGTGTACGCGCTGATCAGCACGTACGAGCCGTTCGGCGTGGCGGTCCGCGAGGCGGCCGCGGCGGGCCTTTCGATCATCTGCTCCAAGACCGCCGGCGCCGCCGGCGACGTCGCCATCGACGGCCGCAACGCGCTGCTCGTCAACCCGTACAGCATCGAGGACGTTGCCGGCGCGCTCGGGCGCCTCGTGTCCGACCCGGACCTGCGCCGGCGGATGGCCGAGGAGAGCCGGGCGATCGACCTCGAGACCGACGGTAGCGAGGTCGACGCGTTCGTCGAGGCCGTGGTCAGGGCGGCGGCCCGGCGCGGTCGCGCGCGGCCGCCCGGCGACCCCCACAGCAACGGCAAGGCGCCGGCCGCCTACCGGCCGAGCAGGGCCGGTAGCACCTCGTCCTGAAGCCGCCTGAGGAGCGCCTGCGGCCGGTACGGCTCGAGCGCGGCCCGCGCCGCGACCCGGTAGGCAGCGAGCGTCGCGTCGTCCGCCGCGAACGCCGCCTCGAGCGCGCGCGCGATCGTGCCGGCGCCGCGGTCGCCGGCCACGAACTCGGGCGCGAGCGACCGGGCGAGCGCGAGGCCCGGGAACGGGCCACCACCCGGCGCGCACACGAGCGCCGCGCCGCGATCGAGCGCCTCGAGCGGCGCGACGCCGAAGTCCTCCCACTCCGCGGTGCTGACGAACACGCGCGCGCGGCCCAGCAGATCCCAGAACGACGGCTGGGGCAGCATCCCGACGAGCTCGGCGCCGAGCGGGAGCCGGACGCCGCGGCGCGCCAGGAAGTCGACCGCCCGATCGCGCGGGATGCCCGCGATCAGCAGCCGCGCGCCCGGCAGCTCGGCCTCCTCCCAGGCTGCGCACAGCAGCGCCAGCCCCTTCGCCTTCGGATCGGGCGTGTACCCCACCGCGATCGGCTCACGAGCGACCGACCCGGAATCAGGCGCCTCCAGGACGGGCGGTGGAATCACCACCGTCGGCGCGGCGCCCACCGGCAGCGCCGCCACCGCGCCGGGACTGTGCGGCATCAGCACGCGCGCGCGGGCGAGTTGCCGGCGCTCGAGCACGTGCAGCGGCAGGCTGGCGAGACCGGGCCGGTTGAGGCGCGCCGGCGAGTCGAGCCAGACCGCGAACGGCACCCCGGGGTCGCCGATCAGAAGCGCCGCGGTCGTCGTCGACACGACCAGCGCCCGCGGCTCGTACCTGCGCATCCCGAAGGCGAGTGCGCGCCGCGCCGCGAGCGCCTCGACTACATCGTTGACCGGATAGGCCCGACGGAGCGCGTTGGTCAACCCGATACGCGTCCCCACCGCAGCGACCGAGACACCCGCCTCGCGCAGCATGTCGACGAGCTCGGCGTTGGCAAGCCGCAGCCCCCGGGTGGTGCCGAGCGACACCACCAGCACGTCGACCCGGTCGCTCACCGCGCCCCGCGGGACTCGAGCGCCGCGCGGTAGGCGGCTACGGTCTCCGACCCGGTCCGGTCCCAAGTGAAATTCGCCGCCACGGTCTGGCGCGCGGCGGCACCGAGGCGGCGGAGCTCGTCGCGGTCGGCGCTCAGCCGGTCGATCATCGAAGCCAGGCCGGGGGCGTCCCCGGGCTCGACCAGGAGCATCCCCTCGCCGGCGGCGGCGATGTCCTCGGGTCCTCCCTCGCCGCGGCTCCCGATCGCCGGCAGCCCCGCCGCCATCGCCTCGACAAACGCCACGCCAAACGGCTCCTCGACGCCCGGAAGCACGAACAGGTCGCATTCGGCAGCGCGCGCCACCGCCTCGGGGTTCGGAAGCTGCCCGAGGAAGCGGATCCGATCGGCCAGGCCCAGCTCGCCGGCGAGCCGCTCCAAACGTTCGCGGCACGGTCCGTCGCCGATCACCAGGTACTCGGGCCGCCGGGTCGGGTCGATCAGCGCCATCGCGCGAAGCACGGTCTCGTGCCGCTTGCGCGCCACCAGGTGCGCCACCGTGACCATCCGGACCGGGGGCGGGTGGGTCCCATTGGACGAGGAGTGCGGCGCCGAACCCACGTCGGCGCCGAGGTACACGACGCGGACCGGCAGCGATCGCCCGGCGATCTCCTCGCACCGCCTCGCCGCCCACCTGCTGTTGGCGACCACCAGGTCGGCGGCCGCCATCGCGGCCACGCAAGCCCTGTGGCCGATCGAACTCCGCACCGGCACGTGGATCATGTCCGGCCCGTGCGCGGAGACGACAAACGCCGGACCGGACCGGTGGCGCACCCAACGCGCCGCGGCATGTCCCATCGGCGCCAGGTTGTGGGCGTGCAGGACCTCGAACCGCCACTCGGCATACAGGCGGTCCAGCGCCCGTGCCAGCGCCGGCGCCATCCAGTAGCCCCAGCTGCCGTACGAGATCGGGCGCGGCGGCCCGAGCCAGGCCACCGGCGTCACCGACAACCCATCGAGCGTCATCGGCCGGAACGATCTCCGGGCCCCCGCGACCCAGCGGCCCAGCGCTCCGACGGCCGGGGGAACATGCACGAGTCCACGCGCCACCGACAACGGCGGGACCGGTCGCCGGAGCGCCAGCACGCGCACGTCGGCGCCCGCGTCGCGCGCCGCGACCGCCTGCCGGTGCGCCCAGATCCCGAGCACCGGGTCCCCCGGCGACGGGTACCACTCGGCTACGACCGCGACGCGCACCCGCGCAGCTATTGACCGACGGAGAACAGCGCCTCGAGGTCGTGGCGGGAGTAGACCTCGAACGCGACCATCGTGTGCGTTCGCACCACCCCCGACAGCTGCGAGATCTGGCCGGTCACCACAGTCGCGAGCTCCTCCTGCTCGCGCAACCGCAGCAGCGCGACGAAGTCCCACTCGCCGGTCACCGAGTAGGCCTCGGCCACGCCCTCGAGGCCGGCCAGCTCGCCGCCAAGCGTCGCCAGCGCCGAGCGGTCCGCCTGGATCAGGACGATCGCGTGGGTCACGCCGAGTGCGACTGTCCGGGCTCGAGCACGGCCACGTTCGACTGCGTCGCCGACTCGACGTCGGACTTGAACGCCTCCGCGTCGGTCTCGATCGGCGGGAACGTGTTGTAGTGGCACGGGATCACGGTCTTGGCCCCGATCAGCTCCGCGGCGTCGACGGCGTCCACGCGGTCCATCGTGTAGTGGCCGCCGATGCACATCAGCGCGATGTCGATCGGCGTGTGCTTGCCCACGAGCGCCATATCGGAGAAAACGCACGTGTCGCCCAGGTGGTAGACGACGGTGTCGCCGAAGCTGATGACCAGGCCGGCGGGCGTGTTGACGGTGCCCTTGGGAGTGGTCGAGGTGTGCCAGGCGGGCACGAGCTTGACCGAGCCCCAGTCGAACTTGACGGTTCCGCCGAGGTTGGGATCGCGGACGTCCAACCCCTCCTCGCCGAGCTCGCCGGCGATCTCGACGATCGCCACCACCGGCGCGCCGGTGCGCTTGGCGATCGAGACCGTGTCGCCGATGTGGTCGCCGTGCCCGTGGGTGAGCAGGATCGTCGTCGCGGCGGCGTCGTCGGCGCCGATCGCGGCCTTCGGGTTTCCGGTCAGGAACGGGTCGATCAGAACGGTCGTGTCCCCGTCGGAGAGCTCAAAGCAGGCGTGGCCCAGAAAGCGAACGTCCATCTCTACTCAATCCTCCTCTGTCGTTTGCGATCCCGCTAGCTCCCGCGCCAGTTCAAACCCGACCGCGACACCGACGAGCATCCCCAGACGGGTCTCCTCGGCGAGCAGCGTCTGCACGGCCCGGACCCGCTCGGTGACGTCGTCGTGCCCGGTCGCCTCATGAACCACCTGGTTGTGCCCCATGTCGAACCATCCACCCTCCTCCAGCGCGGTGGCGAGAACTCGCTGGAGCGACGGCGCGGTGCGGGCGACGAGCTCCTGCGCCTCTCGCAGCCGCTCCGGATCGGCAATCGCTGCGATCGCAGCCTCCAGCTCAGCGTCGGTGTAGGCGCGGTCCACCACAGGGGTGGATGGGATCCTAGTCATACGTCGGCAGGGCCGACCGACTCGACTCGGCTACCGCTCGCCCGTGAGCGCCAGCGGCAGCCCGATCAGGATCCCCGCCAGAACGCCGACCCCGGCCGCCACCCAGCTCGCGCTGGGCACGGCGAGCGGCATCAGCGCCACTACGACCGCGATCACGGCCGTCCCGAGAAGGTCGCCGTCGATCTCCTCGCCGGCCCGCAGCGCGAGCAGATCCGGGATCGCCCAGGCGATCAGCAGCGCCAGCGCGGCGCCGTTGGCGCCCAGCGCCAGCGGCAGCGTCGAGTCGGCGGCGGTCACCGCGGCCCCGCCGACGGCGGCGATCGCGAACACCACCAGCACGAGCGCCGGTCCGTGCCGGCGCTCGAGCAGCCATCCGTAGACGGCGATCGCGCCGAGCGTCACGATCGCGTAGCCGGTGTTGACGTAGGTGAACGGAGCCACCAGCAGCCGCCACCACAGATGCGTCCCGAACCGCGCCCACAGCTCGATCGCATGGGTGCTGCCGACGAGCGCGGCCCGCCACAGCAGCGTCCCCGCGAACCCCGCCAATACGAGCGCGATCGTCGCGTACGGGCGCGACTCAGCACGGATCCCGGGGATCTCGCCGCGGCGCAGAGGCGGCAGCGACGGGATCGGCGAGCGCCGCTTGCGCTCGGTGGGCCGTCCCTCGCGGTCGAGCTTCGGGGCCCGCTTGCGCAGCCGGCTCCCGCAGTACGGGCACTCGGTTATGTACGGGCTTACCTCGGACTGGCAGTTCTTGCAAATTACGAACAGGTCCGGGCCGCCGGTGCTCATCGCCCGAACGATTGTATGACCCTCGGCCGGTCCGGGCCAGAGCTCAGGTGCGCCCGATGACGTATGACCGCGGCGATCGCGCCTACACGGCGGTCGCGGCGACGATCTCGGACACGACCTCGCGCAGATCGTGGTTGGCCTCGTAGACGACGACCTGCCGCGCGGCGCCGTTGCCGCGGTCGAGCAGGTCCTCGACGGCCTCGAGCTCGGCCAGCGAGCCGAGGTCCTGGCAATGCTCCCGCATCCGGTCGAGCAGCCGGCGCGCCAAGTCCCGCGCCGGCACGCGGTCCCAGCGGGGCAGGTCGACCAAATCGCCGTCGAGACCGTGCCGGGCGGCCAGCCACTTGTTCTCATCGAGCATCTCGAACGGGTAGCGCGACAGCGTGTTGCCGGCGTCGAAGTGCTCGCACAGCTCGCGGACCAGTCCGTGGACGAGCGCCGTGAGACCGAGCGTGTGCTCGACGCGGGTCTGCGAGTCCATCACGCGGACCTCCACCGTCCCGAAGTTCGGGTGCGGTCGCACGTCGTGCCAGAGGTACGTGTAGTCCTCGATCACGCGCGCGTTGACCATGAACTCGATCCGCTGCTCGTAGTCCTCCCAGTCCTTGTACGTCGGCGGGATCCCCACCCGCGGGAACGCTCGGAAGATCGGCGTCCGGGTCGAGGCCAGTCCGGTGGCGTCGGCCCGCCAGAACGGGGAGTTCGCCGACAGCCCGAGCAGGATCGGGACGTGCACGCGCATCCCGTTGGCGACGTGGATCGCCTTGTCAGGATCGTCGACGGCGACGTGGACGTGCATCCCGAAGATCAGCTCCTGGCGGGCGACGAAGCGCAGCGCGGAGACGAGATCTCGGTAGCGGGGACGCGCCACGATCCGCTGGTCCTCCCACATCGCGAACGGATGCGTTCCCGCCGAACCGATCGTCAGGTTCTTGCGCGCCGCCGTCTCGCGGACCTGCGCCCGCAGCGCGCGCAGCTGCTCGCCGGCCTCGGCGGTGTTCCGGCACGAATCGGTCGAGACCTCGAGCACGGACTCCATCAGCTCGGGCTTGATCTCGCCCGCCGGCGCGGGCTCGAGCAGGCTCTCGATCGCGTTGACGAGCTCGAGGGACTCGGCGTCGAGGATCATCAGCTCCTCCTCGATCCCGATCGTGTACGGAGCCTCCCGGACCTGGAACTTGTGCTCCATCCGCGGGCAGGCTAGCGGACCTCTCCGTCAGCCCTACGGCATTCGAGCGGCACGACTGACGGACGAGCCCGCATGCGCGAGCGGTGGCCCTAGACTGGAACACGAAGACTTCATCCGAACGAAAGGGGAGCTCAAATGGCTCTCGGGTACGACGGCAAGCTGTACATCCTCGCGTTCGACCACCGGGGGTCGTTCCAGAAGAAGATGTTCGGGATCGAGGGGGATCCCACGCCCGAGGAGACAGAGCAGATCGACGACGCGAAGCGGCTGATCTTCGAGGGCATGCTGGCGGCCGTACGCGAGGGCGCGGAGGCGGGCGCCACCGGCGTGCTGGTCGACGAGCAGTTCGGCTCGAACATCCCCGAGCAGGCGCGCGAGCACGGCCTGAAGCTGGCCATGCCGGTCGAGAAGTCCGGGCAGGAGGAGTTCGACTTCGAATACGGCGAGGACTTCGCAGCCCACATCGAGAAGTTCAACCCCGACTTCTCCAAGGTGCTCGTCCGCTACAACCCCGACGGCGACGCCGCGATGAACGAGGCGCAGCTCGTGCGCCTGAAGCGGCTAGCCGACTGGCTCCACTCAACCGGCCGCAAGTTCCTGTTCGAGCTGCTGGTCCCCGCCACCGATGAGCAGCTCTCCTCCGTCGGCGGCGACACCGATCGCTACGACGCCGAGCTGCGGCCGGAGCTGATGCGCCGGGCGATCGAGGGCACCCAGAACGCGGGCGTCGAGGTCGACGTGTGGAAGATCGAGGGCGTCGACGAGCAGGCCGACGCCGCGATGCTCGCCGAGCAGGCCCGCTCAGGTCCGGGTCGCGAGGGCGTCACGTGTGTCCTGCTCGGCCGTGGCGCGTCGACCGAGAAGGTCGAGCAGTGGCTCCAGCAGGCCGCGCCGGTCGAGGGCTTCATCGGCTTCGCGATCGGGCGCTCGATCTGGTGGGACGCGCTCAAGGGGTACCTGGACAAGGACCTCGATCGACCCGCCGCCGCCGGGGAGATCGCCAAGAACTACCTGCACTTCATCAAGGTCTACGAGCGCCAGACAGTTCACTAGGGCCTCCCAGCGACTCCGGCGGCGCCGTCTACCTACTTCTACATAACGCTGGCCATGCGAGCTTGGTAGGCTCGCGGGGTCATGGCGATGAAGATGCGCCAGAGTCTCGCGGAGCTAGAGCAGGAGTTCCGGCACGAGATACAGGTGGACCGGCGCCGCGACGACAACCTGATGCGGCGTGCGCGCTCGCGCACACGCAAGCGCCGGCGTGCGCGCGAGAGGAAGCGCAGCTCGATGCGTTTCTGGCTGCTCGTCACCACGCTGATCGGGACGGCCGTCGTCGTGACGATCGCGATGTTCGAAACGCTGTACTACCTGCTCGGCTGACAGCTTCGGGACGTCCTGCCCGTCGCCACCGCGGAGCGGGCTGTTTTAGGTGCCCTCGCCCAGGCCACGCAGCGCCGCGTCGACCTCTTCGCGGGCACCCTTGCCGGAGCCGAGACGCTCCTGCTGGATCTCCAGATAAACCTCCTTGCGGAATACCGGGATGTCGCGGGGCGCCTGAATCCCGATTCGCACCTTCTCGCCCATGATCGCCAGTACGGAGACCTCAATGTCATCGCCGATCATGATGCTCTGGTTGGACTTGCGGGTGAGTACCAACATTTGGGGATGTGCCTCCCTGCTCGCCTGGTCGTCAACGAGGCAACCGGCATGCCTCATCTCCACGAGGGTCCGGTCCGCCAAGGCCAGCATACCGGTTGGCATCTGATCTCGACAAGCATCGTGGAGGTTGTGCAGCGGTCGCGCGCCATCGACGCCGCGCGGCGAATCGATCCGGGCGAAGGCACCTGCCGCTGCGCTCCAACCGTTCGCTGTACTAGTCTCCGCGCCGAAGATGGCCCGCCGATCGCTACGACCCGAGCTGAACCGAATCCGTGGTTGGGTGCGTCAGGGACGCACGGACGCCTGGATCGCCCACCAGCTCGAGGTGACCGTGCAGCAGATTCAGGCGTTCAAGCGCGAGCAGGGCCTCGAGCCTGACGGCGAACCCGAGGCCGGCACGGGCGTCGACTTCGACGACGAGATCGATCTCCGAGCCGAGGACGAGGCCCTGATCGCCGCCGAGCTCGCGGCCGAGGCCGAGCGGGCGGAAGAGGCCGAGGAAGACGAGGAGGACGAGGGCGAGAAGGCCCCGGCCAAGCGCCGGCGCGGCCGCAGAGGCGGGCGACGGACCACCCGCCGCAAGGGGAAGCCGATCGAAGCGACTTTTGACCACGGTGAGGAGGGCTACGGGCTGTGGCTCGATCCCGCCGTTCAGGACGATCCGATCTACGCCGAATACTGGGCCGGCCACCGGCCCGTCGAGGTGGCGATCGAAGAGGATCAGATCGTGATTCGCCGCGTCGGCGATGACGACGCCGAAGACGGCGACGCCGACGACGGCGAGTAGCTCCGCGGCACGGACGTCACTGCTGGGCGATGCGTGCGCCGCCGGCGTAGTCTGAGGCCTCGCGCACGTAGCGCGCGAACGCCGCGCCGGCGACCGTCGTCACGTCCCACGCCTCCGGATTGCCGGGTGCGACGCGCGTAGCGATGTGGAAGCACCAGTCGGTTCCGTTCTCTCCGTAATAGCGAGCGAGCTCGTCGGTCGTGAACGTGCCGCCGATCCGCCGGCGCAGCTCGTCCACGAGCTCGTCGGTGACCCGCTCGAGCGCGAGGCGGTCGCGCGGATCGGCCTGGTCGAGGCGGCGCTGTCCCTCGCGCCACAGACCGATGACGTCGTCGAAGCGCAACGCGGGCATGGGGCTCACCCTCGCCCCCGCCCCGGTCGCGCCGCGTCGCTTACCGCCCCGGAAGCCCCGTGATCTCGAAAGGATGCTCGCCGGGCCGCACCATCCCCAACGCGCGCGCGTCGCTCAGAATCGTCGCCGGATCGTTCAGCGAGCGCTGCTGCGCGCGCAGGCTCGCGTTCGATCCCGACAGCTGCTGCACGATCGCCCGCTGCTGATCGGCCTGGGATCGCACCGAGAAGTAGGCGATCCCCCTCTGCACGTACAGCCCGGCGACGACGGCGACGACTACCAGCAGGCTGACCCGGCCGACCCGGTCCCAACGAACCCGGCCCCGGAGCCCGCGGCTCGCCACCCGCCGCGGTCGAGCGGACGTGGTGCGGGTGCGGCTGTTCGTGCGCGATGGCGCGGTGGCGGTACGGGCTGAAGGCATCCGCTACGCCCTTCGTTCGACACGTGCCCGATCCTTCCTCCTGCACGAAACGCTGCGCCAGGCTGCTTAACGTGACAAACCACCGCGCGCGGCGCCGGCGGGACCACATAAGCATTGTGGGCATGCTTATGTGGACTCGGCTCCCGGTGGCCGGGCGCTTCGTCACGTTCTGCATGTTCCGTTGCGCGGCCAGCGCCTACCCGCGGAACGCGCTGCGTCCGGGGTAGCGGGCGTCGGCGCCGAGCGCCTCCTCGATCCGGAGCAGCTGGTTGTACTTGGCCACCCGATCGGTGCGCGACGGCGCGCCGGTCTTGATCTGGCCGCAGCCGGTGGCCACGGCCAGGTCCGCGATCGTGACGTCCTCGGTCTCCCCCGACCGGTGCGACATGACGGCCGTGTAGCCGTTCTCGCGGGCCAACCGAATCGCCGCGAGCGTCTCGGTCAGCGTCCCGATCTGGTTGACCTTGATCAGGATCGAGTTCGCGACGCCAGCGTCGATCCCGCGCTGCAGGCGCTCGGTGTTCGTGACAAAGATGTCGTCGCCGACGAGCTGGATCCGGCTCCCGAGGCGCTCGGTCAGCAGCGCCCACCCGAGCCAGTCCTCCTCGCCCATGCCGTCCTCGATCGAGATGATCGGGTAGCGGTCGACGAGTTCGCCCCAGTAATCCGCGAGCTGTTCGGGGCTGAGCGTGCGGCCCTCGTGCTCGAGCTCGTAGTTCCCGTCCTTGACGAGCCCCGAGACCGCCGGGTCGAGCGCGATCGCAACCTGGTCGCCCGGCACGTAGCCCGAGGCGCGGATCGCCTCGACCAGCACCCCGAGCGCGGCCTCGTTGGACTCGAGGTTGGGAGCGAACCCGCCCTCGTCGCCGACCGTCGTCGACAGGCCCTTGTCGTGGAGGGTCTTCTTCAGGCTGTGGAACACCTCGACCCCCATCCGCATGCCGTCGCGGAAGCTCGAGGCTCCGACCGGAACGATCATGAACTCCTGGAAGTCGATCGCGTTGTCGGCGTGCGCGCCGCCGTTGAGCACGTTCATCATCGGAACCGGGAGCACGTGGGCGCTGTCGCCACCCAGGTAGCGCCACAACGGCAGCCGCTCCTCGGCGGCGGCGGCGTAGGCGGCCGCCAACGACACGGCGAGGATCGCGTTCGCGCCGAGCCGGGACTTGTTCGGTGTCCCGTCGAGCGTGATCAGCATCCGGTCGAGGGCGGCCTGAGAAGAGGCGTCCTGGCCGTGCACCGCGGTGGCGATCTCGCCGTTGACGTTCTCGACCGCGCGCATCACGCCCTTGCCGTTCCAGTCCGAGCCGCCGTCGCGAAGCTCGGTCGCCTCGAACTCTCCGGTCGAGGCTCCGGACGGCACGATCGCGCGTCCCCAGGCGCCGGATCGGACGCTGAGCTCGACCTCGACGGTCGGGTTGCCTCGGCTGTCGAGGACCTGCCGGGCGTGTACGTGCTCGATCTGGCTCATTGGGGTCGGAGCCCTCCTTCGGTCAGGCGCGCTCGCGCGTAGTACGCCAGCTGCTCGTCGGGAGCGAGATCGTTCCAGGAACGGTTTTCCGATGCGGCGAGCTCGCCCCCGGCGAGGACGCGGGCCTTGAACCGGTCGGCCGCCGCGCGCAGCGCGAGCTCGGGGTCGACCGCCAGCTTGCGGGCCACGTTGACCACCGCGAACAGCACGTCGCCGAGCTCGTGGAACCGCTCGTCCTCGGTACCGGCCGCCTCCAGCTCGGACAGCTCGTCGCGCACCGACTGGAGCGGTCCCTCGACGCCGGCGAAGTCGAATCCGCTCGTGGCGGCGCGGCGCTGGAGCTTGCGCGCATACAGCGGGGCGGGGAGGTTCTCGGGGACCTCGCCGAACACGCCGGGCTCGCGGCCGGGCTCACGCTGCTTGATCTGGTCCCAGTTCCGGCGGACCTCTCCGGACGTCTCCGCCTCGACGTCGCCGAACACGTGCGGGTGGCGGCGGATCAGTTTGTCGGTGACGTCGGTGGCCACCTGCGCGAGATCGCCGGCGCCCCGCTCCTCGAGCAGCAGCGCCAGGAAGTGGACCTGGAACAGGACGTCGCCGAGCTCGTCGATCATCTTGGCGTCGTCGCGGCACCGGGCGGCGTCGGCCAGCTCGTAGGACTCCTCGACGGTGTGGGGCACGATCGAGCGCTCGTCCTGCTCGCGGTCCCACGGACATTCCACTCGCAGCCGGCGCGTGATCGCGTCGAGCCGGGCGAGCGCTTCAGCGGACGCCGGGGGCTCCGGCGGGCTCACCCCGTGGTGGCCGTGCCGCTCGTGGTGGCCGTCTTGGGCGCCTTGTAGCCCTTGCAGTCGGCCATCGCGTACGCGGACTGGCAGATCGTCTGGCTCAGCCAGTCCGTCTTGGCCTTGTTGTCGACCGCGGTCTGGGCGCTGGTCTGCGACTGCGAGGTGAGCTGCTGCTTGATCTGCGGCGTGGCCTCGGCGAGCGATTGCTGCGTGGCCGGAGCGATCTTCGTCACCTCGAACACGTAGTAGCCGAACTGGCCCTTCACCGGGCCCATCAGCTTGTTCACCGGCGCCGAGAACGCCGCATTGCTGAGAGCCGCGTCCTCCTGCTGCTTGTTGACCCCGTTCAACACGCCGCCGGTGCTCTTCGTCGTCGGGTCGGTCGAATACTTCTTGACGACCGTGGCCCAGCTCTGTCCCGACTGAAGCGCCTTCTTGGCCGCGTTCGCGTCCGCCTGGTCCTTAGCCAGGACGATCTTCATGTTCCGCGTCTCCTGGGACCCGAACGACGACAGGTGGCTGTTGTAGTAGGCCTGGATCGCCGCCGGTGTGACGGCCTTGGTGTGCTTGGCGGAGAGCTTCTGCAGGATCTCGTTGATCCGGAAGCGGAACAGCACGTCCTGCGTCGTCTGGCCGGTCTGGCTGAGGAACGTGTTGTACCCGGCGGCCGTTGGGAACTGGGAGTTCTTGGCCGTGGTGAACGCCTTCTGGACCTCGGCGTCGGTGACCTTGATGCCCATCTTCGCGGCGTCGGCCTGGTACCAGTAGGCCTTGATCAGGAAGTCCAGCACCTGGCTCGACAGCGACGTGAACAGCTGCTTGCAGTCGCTGCGAAGCGTGGTCGTCTTGGTCTTCGCGAGGCTCGGGATGTCCTTCTTGACCTGAGCCACGCATGCGTCGAAGTTCGGCGGGTCGTTCGGCACGATCACGGGCTGGCCCGGGTTCTGGGCCGCCTGGCTCTTGGCCGCGACGTACATCCAGTGGTTGAACGCCTGCGTCGAGACCGGATTGCCGGCGACGTCGACGACCGCGTCACCGGGGACACCACTGCCGCAGCCGGCCATCCCGACTGCGATCACAAAAAAGGCGCCAAGCGCCAGAAAGGAACTACGGACCTTCATCGGGGGGTGATGGTAGCGGGGGTTCTCGGAAGTCGAGCCGTCGTGCGTGAAGAATGGGCTAAGAATGGGCCTCGCTGCGCTCGGCGTCCATGGGGCCGTTCCGCCGGGCGTCCATGCCCGGCGGGGGTGTCGCGTCCACAGCCGGATGAAGCCTCCCGGTCCCACGGACGCCGAGCGGAGCGAGGCCCCAAAATCCAGCGCTATGCGGCCTCGCGCGTCACCGCGAGCAGCACGTCCGCGGCCTTGACGACCGCCGGGAAGCGCTTGGCCGGATCCTCGGGGACGCGGAGCGACAGCTGCGACTTGCCCGACTCGTAGAGCGCCTCGGGGATCTCCTGGCGGATCCGCTTGGCGCGGACCGAGTCGAGCTCGATCGGCGTCACCGCGAGGCGGCCGTTGCGGAACGTGACCGCCCGGGCGCCGGCCTGGCCGAGCTTGATCCGCGCCTGCTGAAGCGCGATCAGGTTGCGCAGCGGCTCGGGCGGCTCGCCGAAACGGTCCTCGAGCTCGTCGCGCAGCTGCATCAGGTCGGCGACCTCGCGGGCGGCGGCGATCCGGCGGTGAACGTCGACCTTGGCCTGCTCGTACGGGATGTAGTCCGCCGGCACGTACGCGTCGACGTTGACGTCGAGGCGCACCGGCTCCCACTCGTCCTCGGCCCAGGCGCCGTCCGCGGCGGCCGCCACCGCCTCGTCGAGCATCTGCATGTACAGCTCGAACCCGAGCGCCGCGACGTGCCCGGACTGCTCGTCGCCGAGCAGGTTGCCGGCGCCGCGAATTTCGAGGTCGCGCATCGCGATCTTGAACCCCGCGCCGAGCTCCGTGTAGTCGGACAGCGCGCTCAGCCTCTGCGCCGCGTCGGGCGTGAGCGCGGCCGCGCTCGGATACAGCAGATAGGCGTACGCCCGCTCTCTCGAGCGTCCGACGCGTCCGCGGATCTGGTACAGCTGCGCGAGGCCGAACGTGTCGGCGCGCTCGACGATGAGCGTGTTGGCCTGCGGGATGTCGATCCCCGACTCGATGATGCTCGTCGACACGAGCACGTCGGCGTCGCCTCTGAGGAACGCGAGCATGCGCTGTTCGAGCTCCCGTTCGTCCATCTGCCCGTGGGCGACCTCGAACTTCATCCCCGGGCACAGTGCGCGCAGCCGCTCGGCGGTCTCGTCGATCGACTCGATCCGGTTGTGCAGGAAGAACGCCTGGCCCTTTCGCTGGTGCTCGCGCAGCAGCGCTCCTTTGACCAGCTCCTCGTCGTACTCGCCGACGTAGGTCTTGATCGGGCGCCGGCCCTCGGGGGGCGTCTCGATCACGCTGATGTCGCGGATCCCCGCCATCGACATCTGGAGCGTGCGCGGGATCGGCGTCGCGCTCATCGCGATCACGTCGACCTTCAGCTTGAGCTGGCGGAGCAGCTCCTTCTGCTTTACGCCGAACCGCTGCTCCTCGTCGACGATCAGCAAGCCGAGCTCCTTCGGGCGGATATCGCGGCTCAGCAAGCGATGCGTGCCGATGAGGATGTCGACCTTGCCGTCGGCGAACCGCTTGACGGCCTCGCGCTGCTCGGCTTGTGGACGGAAACGCGACACATGCTCGATCGAGATCGGGTAGTCCTTCAAGCGCTCGGTGAACGTGCCGTAGTGCTGCTGGGCGAGGATCGTGGTGGGGACAAGCAGCATCACTTGCTTGCCGTCCTGGACGGCCTTGAACGCGGCGCGCAGCGCGACTTCGGTCTTGCCGTAGCCGACGTCGCCGCAGATCAGGCGGTCCATCGGGCGCGGCGCCTCCATGTCCGCCTTGACCATCTCGATCGCGTCGCGCTGGTCGGGCGTCTCGGTGAACGGGAACGCGTCCTCGAAGTCGCGCTGCCAGTCGCTGTCGCCCGGGAACGCGTGACCCTCGCGCCGCTTGCGCTCGGCGTACAGGTTGAGCAGCTCCCCGGCGAGCTCCTGTGCCGCTCTTCTGGCTCGAGCCTTGAGGGTGTCCCAACGGGTACCTCCCAGCTTGGAGAGGGGCGGGTGAACACCGCCGGCGCCGACGTAGCGGCTGATCTTCGCAAGCTGGTCGACCGGGACGAACACGCGGTCAGAGCCCGCGTACTCGAGGTACAGATAGTCGCGCGTGACGTCCGCGACGGTCTTCGTGTCGAAGCCGGCGAACCGGGCGATCCCGTGGTCCTCGTGGACGACGATGTCGCCGGTGCGCAGGTCGGCGAAGCTGCGCAGCAAGCCGCGCCGGCGTTTGATTCGGTCCCCGCCCTCCCCCTCCGGGGCGCGGCGGCGATGGAAGAGGCGGTGCTCCGGGATCACCGCGAGGTGGAACTGCGGCGCGATGAAGCCTTGCTGCAGCCGGGCGTGGGCGAACGTGATCAGGCTGTCCGGGCCCGGGGTGCCGTCCAGCCAGTGCACCTTCAGCCGGCCGAGGTTGTACGCGGTCCGCTCGCCCTCACCGCGGCGCGCGAACGTCACGACCGTGCGGTAGGCCGACCGCTGGAGCTTCTCGAGCTCGGGCTCGGCCTCCTTGAGACTCCGGGCCTGCAGATCGGCCGACTGGGCGCGGAACTCGAACGGCTGATCCTGGTCGATGCTCGACAGCCGAATCCGGGCTCTCTGGTTCAGCGTCTGGGCGATCTCGTTGGAGTCGACGTAGAGGTGGCGGGCGTCGCGGTCGCGGAACGCGGCGCTGACGTCCTGCCAGTGGTCGGCGAGCGCCGGCGCGACATCTTCCTCGCCGGCGATCACGATGCTCGCGTTCTGCGGGGCCAGGGTGAGGAACGGGTGGAAGTTCTCGACCGGGAGGAGCTCGGCGATGTCGGGGCGGTCGTCCTCGTTCTCGAGCGCGGCGATCTCCGCGAGCTCGCGGTGCTCCTCGGCCAGCTCTGCCGCCGGCTCGATCTCCACGAGCTCGGCGTCGCCGAGCGAGCGCTGGGTGAACGTCGAGAACCAGCGCAGCGACTCGATCTCGTCGCCGAACAGATCGACCCGGACGGCCCGGTCCTCGGTGGCGGGGAACACGTCGAGCAGGCCGCCGCGAATCGCGAACTGTCCGCGGTCCTCGACCTGGTCGACCCGTTCGTAGCCGGCCGCGACGAGATCGAGGGCGGTCTCGTCGAGGTCGAGCAGATCGCCCTGCTTGAGCACGAAGCCGTGCGGTCTGAGGGCCGGGTCGGGCACCTTCTCGGACAGCGCCACCGCGCTGACGACGACGACCGGCGCGCTGTCTTGTGTGTTCTCGTCGAGCAGGGCGTCCAGCGCCGCGATCCGGAGGCCGACGAGATGCGGCGGCGGCGCCAGGTGCGATTCGTAAGTGACGCCGCGGCTTGGGTAATAGCGGACGGTTCGAGGCTCGAGCCATGTCTTGAGGCCCGCGGCAAGGTCTCTTGCGGCGCGGTCATCGCCGGCGACGACGATCACGGGCGTTCCCGGATCGCGGTCGAGCAGGGCCGCGAGCAGGTAGGGGCGCAGCGCCTGCGAGACGAACGCGCGGCCCCCCTGTTCGGCGAGCTTCGCGGCCTGCGGATCCTCGTCGGCGTGGGTCAGGAGAGTGCGGAGCATCTGTCTACCGAGTCTAGGTCGTCGACCGCTCGCGGCTCGCGCTCGGCGAGGCGCCCGCCGATACATTCGAGCGGGGCATGAGCCGACGACGAATACTGGTCACAGACGGCGAGACGAGAGCGGTGGTCGGGGTGGCTCGCGGCCTCGCCGCCGACGGCTTCGAGGTCGCCGTGGCGGCGACCGCGCCGGCCAGGCTTGCGGCGGCGCACCTGTCGCGCTCGGTCGGCGAGCGTCTGGTCGTCCCCGACGCGCTGAGCGCGCCGGACGCGTTCATGGATGCGCTTTCGCGCGCGGTTGCCGGCGGCAGCTTCGGCGTGTTGATCCCCGGTGCTGACGCCTCACTGCTGCGCGTCTCCTCCGGCCGGGCCCTTTTCGAGCCGCACGTGCGGTTGGGACTCCCCGAGCACGAACGGGTGGAGCGCGCCCTCGACAAGGCCGATCTCGTGACGACCGCATCGCGCCACGGCCTCAATCCGCCGCCGACGGTCGCCTGTGCCACCGCGGCGGACGCACTCGACGCCGCACGCGAGTTCGGCTTCCCGGTGTTGGTCAAGCCGACGACCCCGGTCGAAGACCGGGTGACGCCGGCGCGGCGGTTCAGCAGCGCGTGGGTCGAGGGCGCCAGCGAGCTCGAGCCGACGATCGCGGAATTCGGCGGAGCCGGGCTGGTGCAGCGGCGTGTAGACGGTGCGGTGGTGTCGTTCGCCGGCGTGTTCGCGGACGGGCGCCTGCTCGGCGAGGCGTTCTCGCGCTATCACCGCACGTGGCATCCGAACGCCGGCAACGCGAGCTATTCGGAGACGGCCGAGGCACCGGCCGATCTGCGCCGGCAGGTCGTCGCGCTCCTCGAGGATCTCGGCTGGGAGGGCATGTTCGAGCTCGAGCTGATCGAGACCCTCGAGCGCGGCGGCCCTCGGTGGCACGCGATCGACATGAACCCGCGCCCGTACGGCTCGATCGCGCTGGCGATCGGCGCGGGAGCCAACCTTCCGTCGCTGTGGTGCCGACACCTGCTCGGCTCCAGTCCGGAACCGGTAACGGCCGTCCCGGGCGTGTTCTACCGGTGGACGGACGCGGATCTGCGCCATGGCCTGTGGAAGTGGCGCGAAGGCAGCCGCCCGGCGGCGGTCGGCGTGCTGCGCCCGCGGCGCGGCGTGGTGCACGCATTTGGCCGACGCGCCGACCCGGGGCCCGCGGTGGCGCGGTTGGTCGAACTGAGCGGGATCGCGCTCACGCGCGGTCGCAGTGCCCGTTCGCGCGGCGTGGGTTCCGGGTCACATGCAGCGGGCCGGTTGCCGACCGTGGTCATCGGGGCCGGGCCGAACGGGCTCGCGGTCGCCGCCCACCTCCGCGACGCCGGGATCGACACGGTGTCGTTCGGCGAGCCGCTCGAGTCGTGGTACGGCCACATGCCGGCCGGGATGCTGCTGCGCTCTCGCCGGCGTTCGAGCCACATCGCCGATCCGCGCCAGGAGCTGACGATCGATGCCTACGAGCGGGCTTCGGGGGTGCGGGTCAGCGACCCCACGATCACGCTCGAGGAGTTCGTCGAGTACGGGCGCTGGTTTCAGCGCACGGCCGTCCCCGGCGTCGACACCCGCAGGGTCGTTGAGATTGCGCGGGATGGCGGCGCGTTCCGGGTAAGGGTGGAGGGCGGCGAGGAGCTCGCCGCCTCGCGCGTGATCGTGGCCGCCGGGCTAGGGCCGTTCACGAACTGCCCGGAGCCGTTCGCCGCGTTGCCAGGGGGTGTCTGTTCGCATTCGTATGAGCACGCCGATCTCGCTTCGTTCGCGGGCTGCCGGACCGCGGTGATCGGGTCGGGCCAGAGCGCGCTCGAGTCCGCGGCGCTCCTGCACGAGGCCGGCGCCGCGGTCGAGGTGCTGGCGCGAGCGCCGTCGATCCGGTGGCTCGGCGAGCTCAGCGGCCGGGCCCCGACGGGCCGGAGCGTCAAGCAGGCCCTGAAGGAGTCCGTCTCGCTTCCCCCGACCGACGTCGGGGGCCGCCTCAACGGCTGGATCGCCGCGGCGCCCGACGTCTTCCGCGCGGTCCCTCGCACGGTGCAGCCGACCGTTTCGTACCGATGCATCCGGCCGGCCGGCGCCGGCTGGCTGCAACCTCGATTGATCGACGTGCCGATGTCGCTGGGTCGTTCGGTGATCGACGCTCGGACGGACGGCGGTGCGGTCACGCTGTCCCTGAGCGACGGCTCGACGCGGGCGGTCGATCGCGTGCTGCTCGGAACGGGCTTCCGGATCGACGTGCGCCGCTACCCGTTCCTCGCCGGCGAGCTCCTGGCGGACGTTCAGCTCGCGGGCGGTTATCCCGTGCTGGGGCCCGGGCTCGAGTCCTCGGTGGCGGGGCTGCACTTCGTCGGCGCGCCGGCCGCGTACTCGTTCGGGCCCGTCATGCGGTTCGTGGTCGGGTCGTGGTACGCGGCGCCGGCGATCGCGCGGCGGGCGGCCGGTCGGTCCCAGCCGCCGATCAGCTTCTCGTTCCCGCGTGGTCTCGGGTCACGCGGGCTCGGCTAGCACGGTTTCCTGCGCGACGTCCGCGGCGCGCTCGATCAGCAGCCGTACCTCGTCCTTCGGTTCGCGGAAGCGGCCGAGCACGTAGGCCGCGACGCGGTCGGGATCGGTCGTCGGCGGTCGCCCCACGCCGATCCTGACGCGGGTGAAGTCGGGGGAGCCCAGTCGCGCTCTGAGGGACTTCAGCCCGTTGTGGCCGGCGAGGCCGCCGCCGGTGCGGACGCGTATCTCGCCGAACGGGAGATCGATCTCGTCGTGGATCACGAGCACGCGGTCGAGGTCGTCGACCTTGAGGGCGCCGCGCGCCGGCCCGACCGCGTCGCCGGCATCGTTCATGTACGTCATGGGTTTGAGGATGGCCACCCGCGGTCCGCCGGGGCCGGTCCTTCCCTCGGTCAGCAGGCCGCGGTACTTCGACTTGGCTTTCGGGAGGTCCCACCGTCTTGCGAGCGTGTTGGCAACCTCGAACCCGATGTTGTGACGGGTGCCGTCGTACTCGGCACCCGGATTACCGAGGCCGACGATCAGCCAATCGACAGGTGCTTCGCCCGGCAACTCGGCGCGGGCGGGCTACTCGCCCTCGTCCCCGTCCTCGCTCTCGCCGGCGCCGTCTTCGCCGGCTCCCTCCTCGGCCTCCTCGGCGGCCTCACCCTCGGCCACGAGCTCGGTCTCCTCCTCGATCCCGGGCTCCTCCTCGAGCTGCAGCCTCGGCGGCGAGAGCGTCGCGATGACCGTCTCGGGATCGTCGAGGAGCGTGACGCCGGGGGGCGGCGTGACCGCCTCGAGCGTGACCGTGTCGCCGATCACGAGCGCCGACACGTCGTGGTGAATCGCGTCGGGGATGTCCGTGGGGAGCGCCTCGATCGTGAGCTCACGCGTCACCTGCTCGAGTACGCCGCCCTCCTTGACGCCGGGCGAGTCCTCGGCGTCGACGAGGTCGAGCATGACGGTGGCGCTGATCGCCACGTCGAGCCGCACCCGAAGCATGTCGATGTGAACGGTGTCGCCGGTCACGGGGTGGCGCGAGATGTCCTTGACCACGACCGGCGTCGCCGCATCGCCGCCGATGCTCAGCTCGAGCACCGCGCCGGCATGGGCAAGGGCGTTGCGCAGCAGCCGGGCGTCCACCTGGAACGCGACCGGCTGCTCGCCGCCGCCGTAGACCACGCCGGGAACGCTGCCGTCGCGGCGCAGCCGGCGCGCCGCCCGCGATCCGGCGGGCTCGCGGCGCTCAACTGCAAGCGCTGTCGTCTGTGCCGTCGCCATGACCGGCGGTGATGGTAGCGGGCGGGCGATCCTGAGGCCGTCGACACGCCAGGTGCGCGCCTTCTCCACCGCGCGGTGCCGCGCCCTCGGCGCGGGCCCCCGTCAGCCGACCCGCCGGCGCACACGCCCACCCCCGCCAACCGACCGTCCGGTGCCCGTGCCACCCGCCAGCCGACCCTCCGGCGCCTCCGGCACGTCCCGCCAACCGCCCCACACCCCCCTTCACCCACGAACAACAGCGCGCTAAGCTTGACTTTATGTCGGGCGACGCTCAGCTGATGCTGATGATCGCCGGGATGCACCTCCTGGGGCTCGTGTGCGCGGCGGTGCTTATCATTCCCGCCCTGCGCGACGGCCCGGAGATCCCGCCAAGGCGGCCGGACTCGGGCTCTGACGGCGGTTGGGGCCGCGGTCCCGATCTGCCGCCCAAGCCACCCGATGCTCCGCGTGGCGGGCTCCCGCTTCCCGACGCCGAGCCCGCGCTGGTTCGGCTGCGCGATCACCGGACGCTGTCCGAGCAGCTCCCCAAGCGCGAGCGCCGGCCGACCCGCGAGCCCGACCGCATACCGGTCAGATCGCACTAGCGACGCGGGCCTCGGCGGCGCGCCCCTAGCAGGTCGCGCGTGATCCAACGCCGCGCCACAACAGTCGGTGCGGAGGCCTACCGAGCATCGCGACAGCCAGCCCAAAGGCCAGTCTTGCTCAGGAAGAACCAGTCGTCCGAGGGTTGGCGGGTCGTGGCGCTCTGGAGATCATCTGCTTGGCACCGGATTTAACGTTGGGGACAGTCTTGCGTGGGATCAGACATTGCGTCGGAGGAAAGCGGCGGCGCAGCCTCTGCTTGGTCAGATGGGCTCCTCGTATTGCCCAGCTCGTCGTGTCCGCGACGGCGTTTGGCTGTTTGGCGCTCACTGGGACGGCGCACGCGGATACGACAGCTCCGGACATCCTGCCGGGTTCGAACGCAACGGCAACGGTGCTGCAGGCCTCGCCGGGTACAGCCGTCACGAACGAGACCGTCACCTTGACCGCCACCGTCAGTTCCGCGATCGGCGCTCCATTTCCGGCCGGGACGGTCGCGTTCGAAAACGGCGGCGCGACGATCGGCACGTGCGGCGATGTTCCGGTTTCGCCGACCGCGCAGAGCGTGGCCGCACTTTGTTCAACCGCGTTTGCCGCTTCGACGGCGCAACTCACGGCCGTGTTCACGCCCAGTGAAGGTTCGTTCCTCACGGGATCTGTGAGCCCGATCGAGAGCGTTCTCGTCGGAGCCGCGCCGAGCTCCACCTCGCTCGACGCGTCGAGCTCGGTCGCCGTGGGGATACGCACGATCCTTACCGCAACCGTCACCGCCTCGTCCACGGGCCTCGGGGCGATGGAGCCGGGTGGGGCGGTCGAGTTCCTCGATGCGGGCCAGCCAATCGGCTCATGCTCGAGCCAGCCGCTGATGGACGGCGCGGCGACCTGCGCCGTCACGTATGGCGGTGCCGGCGCGCACGCGGTTACGGCCCGCTATCTGGGCGACGCCAATTTCGCCGCCTCGAGTTCCCCGACCGAGTTAGTACGCGCAACACCGACGCCGGCAGGCGGGGCGGGCACGGCGGAAAGCGCGCTGGGCTCGGTCACCTCGACGATGCAGTGGACGTTCTCTTACGCGCCGTCCTACACGATGGTCCGCGCCCTTGTGGTCAACGGTACGTCGCTTGGCGCCACAGTCTTGGTCGATTGCCACGGCCGCGGTTGTCCGTTCGCCAGGCGCGCGATCGCCGTCGCCGATGACAAGCAGTGCAGCGTCAAGATGCGGCGCATGTGCTCGGCACAGGGCAAGGTCCTGATCACACCTGGCTTCGAGAATCGGCACTTGGGAGTCGGCGCGAGGATCACCGTTGCGATCATGAAACCGAGCTGGGTCGGCAAGTACTACGCGTTCACGATCGAGCCGAGGCGTGGTCCGCGGGTCCAGATTGCCTGCCTCGCGCCGGGGGCAAGCCGGCCAGGCGGAGACTGCTGAGCCAGGTGAAACGAATCCACCGGAGGCAGTGGCTGCCTAGTAGTGGGCTGGGCAGGCCGCGTCGCTGGCGATCCGCCGACTCACCTCGAGGAGCTGGACGCTGAGCCCGCTGATCGGGTTGCCGGCGCGACGGACCTTGACGCATTGCACGATCGGCAACGAGGACCCGACGGACCACGCCACCCGGGCTGTCCCCTCGGTGCCGCCGAGCGAGAAGCTCGTGGACGGCTGGAGCTGGATGATCGAGACCGCCCCGGCGTGCTTGAGCGCCGCCGCGTTGACGGCGGCCCGCTGCCGGCAGGCCGGATCGGTCCGGCATCCGTCGACCTCGCCGAGGATCGCGTTGACATCGCCCTTGGCCTCGGACTGCACCAGCGAGGTGATCGCGGACTGCTCGGCGCTGTTCGCGCTGAACACCCTCGCCAGCAGAGCGCTGATCACAAGGAACAGGAGGATCGCGACGACGATCCCGACGACGTAGACGCGGCGCACGGCTCGAAGCTAAGCGCAACCGCGCGCGATTGTTCGCGGCGCCGTCGCCTACTCACTCAATTCGAGGAACCGCTCGACCGACGCCTCCTGATGATCAAGCCGCTCGGCGAGCGCGCGCGCGTGCTCGGCCGCGGTCTCCAGGAAGTCCTCGACACACCGCGCGGGATCGTCGGCCAGCGGATAGATGCGGATCACGTCCTGCTGGGCGCAGGCGATTCCCATCGGCGGCTTGCCCTCCGCAAGCGTGCGCGCGCTGCACACCGGCGTCACCAACAGCTGCGACTCGGGCGCGATCAACGCTGTCGGGAGCAGGCGGTGGGCGGGGAGACGGACCGCCAGCTCGATCGAGTGGTCGACGTTGACGTCGCCGCCGAGCAGCTCGCCGAGTGGCTCGCGCCAAACGTCGAGCACGACGTCGGCGCTGAGGAGAGCGTCGCGGAACGCGGTGGCCTGCTCGATGTAGAGGCGCTCCGCGTCGGCTCGATCGTCGGCGTCGGCCAGGTCGAGATCACACGGGACCCGCAGCATCTCGCTTGCCGCCACCGTAGTCCCGGCCGCCCGGCTCCCGCGTGCGACGTAGGTCTGGAGGGTTCCGAGATCCCGCCGGCCGAAGAAGATGACCGTGACCGACTCGCTGAGCGGCAGCCCTCCGACCTTCAGCGAAACCGCGACCGACGAAGACTCGTCCAGAAGCGCCCGCCGCAACAGCTCCTCCGCTGAGCCTTCCTCGGGCCTTGAATCCTCTTCGAGCATCTCGGGTGCCTCCTCCCGATCCGTGCAGTTGCAGCAGGTTAACTTTTACCCGATACCGGCGCTATATCCGCATGGATAGCCGGGTAGGCTCTCCTCACCATGAAGATCCTCTACAAGCCGTTCGGGATCATCGCCAGCCTGGTCGGCGCCAGGATCGCCAACAGCATCTTCAAGGTGTTGTGGTCTCGGATCGACGAGGAGGCGCCGCCCAACCCGACGACGGCCGACGTGAGCTTCCAGAAGGCCGTCGGCGCCGCCGCGCTGGAGGCCGCGACGGTGGCGGCCGTCGGGGCCGCGGTCGATCGGGCGAGCGCCCGGACCTTCCATCACCTGACCGGCATCTGGCCCGGCGATCGCCGCCAGCCCAAGCAGCGCGAGCAATAACGCGCGATTACGGCGCGCGCGGAGACCTTGCGCAACCGCCCGGGCGGCGGTACCTTGCATGCCCGTCATGTCGCTCACACCTGCGCACCACTTGATCACGGCGTCGTCGATCGGCGCCCGCGTCACGCTGCCCGGCTCCTGAGCTGATCAGTCACGCGCGGGCCTCGCGCGACGACTCTCCTGTCACCCCCTTGCTGCTCGGCCGAGCGATCGTGCTCGCGCCGTGGGCGGCGCCGGAGGTTCGACTCCTCCGGAGGGGCTCGCATGGACACCACCATGAACATCACGAATACCGACCTTCGGCCCGCCCTCGGTGGCGCGCGGCAAGCGCCGCACCCCATCCGGCCGGACTCGCTTCCGCGTGCGCTGTTCGTCGCCGAGCTGCTGGCGCGGCGTCTTGTCCACGTCGCCCGCGACGCATTCCGTGGCGAGCCGGCGCCGGCCAGGCTGTCGCGCTTGGGGACGCCCGTGCTCATCCGGTCCGATCCAGCCGCCGACGAGGTCGAGGCTTTGTTGCGCATGCGCAGCGGCGAGATCGCGCTGCTGGACGCCGGGCACGGCCACATCACGGTCGAGGTCGCCGGCGAGACGCTCGAGGCGGCGACCCGGCTGGCCGCGGCGTTGCGCGCGGCGCTCGCGACCGAGAAGTCCGCGCCCGAGCGAGTGTCGATCTCGTTCTGGATGCGGGGCGAGTGGGGCGGCGACGTCCGCCACCGCGAGATCGACGCCGAGACGTTCGCGGAGATCGCCGGCAACTACTCCGCCCCCGTCCGCGTGGCGCTCGAGCAACTGATCGCGCGGCAGGCCCCGGAGCGTGGCCGCCTGATCCTGTGGCGGGGCGAGCCGGGTACCGGGAAGTCGCACGCGCTGCGGGCGCTGGTGGGCGCCTGGACCCCATGGTGCTCGGCGCACTTCATCATGGATCCCGAGGAGCTGCTCGGACAGGGCGGCGCCTACATGCTCGACGTGCTCACGTGGGACGGCGCCGACGAGGATCGGTGGCGCCTGCTGATCCTCGAGGACGCCGGCGAACTGATCACCGCCGACGCCCGTACGATGACCGGGCGCGCGCTATCGCGGCTGCTCAACGTCACCGACGGATTGCTCGGACAAGGGACGCGGACGATGCTGCTGATCACGACCAACGAGCCGGTAGGACGGCTCCACCCGGCCACGCGACGCCCGGGCCGCTGCCTGGCCGACATCGAGTTCACGCCGCTGGCGCGCGCCGAGGCCAACGCCTGGCTGGCGGCGCGAGGGTACGAGCGCCGCGTCGACCGGCCCACTCCGCTCGCGGAGCTGTTCGGCGGGGCCGCCGACGGACCGGTCGAAGCTGACGTTGGGCGGTCCGCCTTTGGCTTCGCGCGAGCGCTCGAGGTCGCGGGCCGCTAGCGGCCAGCAGCTCTTGCCAGGACGACCCTCGCGGTCGCCTATTGGGCCTGCATCTGGAGCCGAACCGGGTTCAGGGGCACGAAGTGGGAGTCGGCTCGGGGCTGTCGGCGTATTCGACGCTGGGGGTACGTTTTCGACAAAGGGCAGGGCCGAGCCGGATACGGCCAGATCGTCGCGCGCCACTTCGAATCGATCGGCTTCTCGAACAGCAAGTGCACGAACCCGTCCTAGCCGCCTACCGCCCGCGCCACCTACCAGTTCGTCATCGATGCCGTGACGATGTGCCGGAGGTCGTGCTCGGTCACCTCCTTGGGAGCGACCGCGAGTAGGCGCTGTTGCTTGAGCGCGCCGTCGACGAGATCGGGGATGTCGTCCTCGGTATAGCCGAGCTCGGCCACGCCACGCGGGGCGTCGATGTCTCTCATGAGCCGGCGCAGGACATCCGGGAGCGTGTCGGGACCGGGATCGGCGATCGGCCCTCCCGACAGCAGCTCGGCGACATGCACGTGGCGCTCGGGCATCGCGTCGTAGGTGAACCGGAACGCGGCGGGCGCGGTGACGATCACCGAGTGACCGTGCGGCACGAACGGGTGGTCGTCCGGGTAGCCGCGAGGCCGGTATTCGTGCTTGACCGAGGCGATCGGGTACGCGCAGGCATGGGGAATGTGCACGCCGGCCGAGCCGAACCCGACGCCCGCCATCGTCGCCGCCAGCATCATGAACCCGCGCGCCTCGACGTCGTCGCCGTCGGCGACCGCGCGCCGCAGGTACAGGCCTCCGAACTCGAGCGCCTTCGCCGACCACACATCGGCGACCGGGTTCGAGCCCTGGTACGGGGGGCGGTCGTCAGGCGAGGCCGGGCGGGCGCGGGTCTCGAACGGCTTGGACAGGAACGATTCCGCCGCGTGGCAGACCACGTCGAGTCCCGTCGAGGACGTCACCTCGGGCGCCAGAGAGCGAGACAGGTCCGGGTCGACGATCGCCTGCGTCGGGCGCAGGTACCGGTGCGAGATCCCCGTCTTCACCTTCAGGTCGGGGATGTCGAGCACCGCGACCGTCGTCGCCTCGGAGCCGGTGCCGGAGGTCGTCGGGATCGCGAGGTGAGGCTTAAGCGGCGACGGGGGCTTCTTCCCCGCCCCGACGGGCGCGTTGACGTAGTCCATCACCGGGGCGGGGTGGGTGGTCACGAGATTCGAGACCTTGGCGGTATCGATGCTCGAGCCGCCGCCGACCGACACGAACCCGTCGACCTCGTGCTCGAGCGCGAACTCGGCCGCGTTCTGTAGCGACTCGATCGTCGGCTCGACCCGCGCCCGGTCGTAGAGGACGGCCTCGATGCCCTCGGCCTCGATCAGCCCCTTGATCCGCTCCGGGTGCCCGAGGGCGGCGACGCCGGGGTCGGTGACCAGCATCACGCGCCGCACGCCGAGGCGCTTGAGCTCCCATCCTGCCTCCGCCGACGCTCCGCGGCCGAACTTCACCGGCGTCGCCTCCATCGTGAAGATCGTCTCGTGCTCCATTGCTCTCCCTCCCGCTTGCAGTTCTCTCCCTCTACCCGTGGCTATCCGCCGACGTGCGCCGGCACGCACCATCGCGCGAGCCCGTCCCGGGCCCAGTCGGGGATCGGCGTCTTCTCGAGCGACTCGAGGTCGACGAACACGTGGCGCAGGTCACCGTCGGCGATCAGGTCCGCGCCGATGCGGGCGGTATGGCGGGTGACCATGCTGGTGGTTCCCAGGTGGATGACCTCGATCGACAGCGCCAGCTCGTCGTCGAACCGCGCGGGCTTGCGGAACCGGAGCTGCGCCTCGGCCAGCACGATGTCGACGCCCCGATCGAGCATCGCCCGATAGCCGCCGAAGGCCGCGCGCCATAGCTCCGTAATGCTCACGTCGAAGTAGTTCAGGTAGTGCGCGTTGAACGCGATCCCCTCGAGATCGCATTCCGAGTAGCGCACCCTGAGGGTGTGGACGAGCGGTTCGCTCACCCGCCACCCTTAACTACGAATCCGCGGTCGGCGAGCTCGCCGAGCGCGCGCTCGAACGCGCTGAAGTCGCGGCGCGTGAGCGCGTCGATCGGCCTTCCGGACGGGCCCGCCACCCGCACCCATCGCCTGAGCACCACCGGCCCTGCCCGCTCGGAAGCCTCGTCGAGCAGGTCGAGCAGGATCGGCAGCTCGCCGCGGTGGTCGAGCTGGCCGGACAGAAGCGTGAGCGGGTCGACGTCGAGCACCTGACAGAGCTCCTCCTCGGTCAGCCCGAGGAGGTCCATCAGGCGGGCGGCGCGACCGCTCTGCGCGCGGCGGCCGAGCTGCGGGTCATCGCGCTCTCCCATCTCGCCAGCAGATGATCCCAGGCGGCGGGTCGCCCGGGCCGGAGCGCCGTCAGAACAGTTGGTTCTCGCCGCCGAACACGTCGCTTACGGATCCGTCCGTGAAGATCTGGCGGATCGAGCTCGTGAGCAGGTCGGCGCACGACAGGACGCGCACGTTGTCGGGCGCCCCGGCGGGAAGCGGAATCGTGTCGGTCACGACGATCTCCTGGAGCCGCGCCGCCGCGAGTTGATTCCACGGATGGCCCGAGAACACTCCGTGCGTCGCGGCGGCGTACACGCGCTTGGCGCCCGCCTCGTATACCGCCTCGGCGGCCGCCCGCAGGGTGCCGGCGGTATCGATGATGTCGTCGACGAGCACCGCGTTCTTGCCGGCCACGTCGCCGATCACGTAGCCGATCTCGGCGACCTGCTGGTTCGGGCGCTCCTTGTTCAGGATCGCCAGGTCGGCTCCGATCTTCGAGGCGAACTGCTTGTTCAGCTTGACCCGGCCGGCATCGGGAGCAACCACCACGAGGTCGTCGAGTCCGAGGTCCTGGAAGTACTGGGTGAGCATGAACAGCGCGGTCATGTGGTCGCACGGCTTCTGGAAGAACCCCTGGATCTGGCCCTGGTGCAGGTCCATCGTCAGGATCCGGTCGATCCCGGCAGACTCGAGCATCCGCGCGACCATCCGGGCGCTGATCGGCTCGCGCGGGGCCGACTTCTTGTCCTGGCGCGAGTACCCGTACCAGGGGGTCACGGCGATCACGCGATGGGCGGAACCCCCGACGGCAGCGTCGACCATCACCATCAGCTCCATCAGCGCGTCGTTGGCGCTGAGGCCCGTGTCTGCGTTGCCGCAGGTCGGCTGGACGATGAACACATCCGCGCCCCGGACCGACTCTTCGTAACGGCAGTAGACCTCGCCGTTGGTGAACGTCCTGAGCGTGATCCCGGCTAGCTCGACGCCGAGCTTGGAGGCGATCTTCGCGGCCAGATTCGGGTTCGCCCGGCCCGAAACCAGCATCAGGCGCTTGCTGTAGTCCAGTACCAGCTCGCTCCGTGGAAGAGGCGTCTCGAGCAGGCTCATCGTGGAATCGAGTGTAGGGTCGAAGATGGACGGGTCGTCTTCTCGAAGCTACCGGGAAGAGGGGTCAGATTTTCTCGTATCGCTGCTATCCGAGCCGCTGCCCTGCGGCACATTCTTATCGCCGCCGGGCGCCGGCCGCGACTCCGAATCACGCTCCTTGCGACGTTCGCCGAAGCCCTCGATGTTCTTCTGGCGCGCGCGGGCGATCCCGAGCGCGCCCGGGGGCACGTCGTCGGTGATAACCGAGCCGGCGCCCGTGTAGGCGCCGTCGCCGAGGCTGACCGGCGCCACGAACATCGTGTCGACACTGACGAAGGAGCCGGCGCCGATCGACGTGCGGTGCTTGTTCTTGCCGTCGTAGTTGGCGGTGATCGTTCCGGCGCCGATGTTGGTTCGCTCGCCGATGTCGGTGTCGCCTATGTAGGACAGGTGCGGGACCTTCGCGCCGGCGCCGATGTCCGAGTTCTTGATCTCGACGAACGTGCCGGCCTTCGATCCTTCGCGCAGTACCGCGCCCGGCCGCAGGTACGCGAACGGCCCGACGCTGACCCGGTCGCCCACGTCGGCTCCGTTGAGATAGGAATGAACGATCGACGCTTGGTCGCCGACCCGGGTGTCGATCAGGGTCGACAGCGGACCGATACGGGCGCCCCCGCCGATCTCGGTGGCTCCATGGACGCTCGAGAAGGGAGCGATCACGGTGTCCGGGCCAATCCGCACGTCCACGTCGATCACGGTCGTGGCCGGGTCGACGATCGTGACGCCGGCGAGCATGTGGCGCTCGTGGATTCGGCGCTGCGCCACCGCCCTGACCGCCGCCAGCCCCACTCGGTCGTTGATGCCGAGCTCGCTGGCATCGTCGATCTCGTGGGCAAGCACGCTCCGCTCGCGCGCCCGGATGATCGGCACCACGTCGGGCAGGTACAGCTCGCCCTGCGCGTTGTCGCTTCGCACCTCATCGAGCGCGGCGATCAGCGCCGCGCCCTCGAACGCGTAGATGCCCGTGCTGATCTCGCGGATCCGCAACTCCAGTTCGGTGGCGTCGCCGGGCGCCTTTGTCTCGACCACGCGCTCGATGGTGCCGTCGGGCGCCCGCACCACCCGCCCGTACCCGCTCGGGTCATCGAGCACGGCGGTGGCGAGCGTCGCAGCCGCGCCCGACCGGGCATGCGCCTCCGCCAGACCGGCCAGCGTGTCCGCCGTGATCAGCGGGTGATCGCCGTTCAGCACGATGACGGTGTCGCTCGGGCCGATGTGCTCCGACGCCGCCTTGACCGCATCGGCCGTCCCGCGAGGCTCCTGCTGCACGGCCACCGTCACCTCACCATCCAGCGTGCCCTGCAGCGGCCGGTCGGGACCCTCGACCACGACCACCTTGCCGGCGCCGGCGGCGCGGGCAGCCGCCAGCGGCCAGGCGATTATCGCCCGGCCACACACCTCGTGGAGCAGCTTGGGCGTCGCGGAACGCATCCGCGTGCCCTGCCCGGCGGCGAGGATCACGACGACAGGCGCGGCCACGGCCAGGATCGTAGGGGATCGGCGGTGGCGTGTGGACGCCGGCAAGCCCGTTCGTGCGGTTGCGCGTGGAGGCCAGCGGGCGGCTCGCGCGGTCCCGCACTGATGCCGGCGGCCCGGTTCATGCAGTCGCCGCAGGCGATTCATGCGGCCTCTTCATCCGGCATCACCCCCTCGGCGGCCGCCCGCTCCTGCTCGTACTCGGACCAGCGGATCCACTTGCGCACCGCGTTATCCGAGACGCCGTACTTCCGCCCGATCGCGAGGAAGCTCATCGACGCGACGTCGGCCATCAGCTGTTCGTACGACGGCCGCTCGACCTTGCGGCGTTCTGGTACCGGCACACCGCGGAGTGCGGTCCCCTTGACGACCGCCCAGCATTTCTGGGAGCAGTGCCGGTGGCGAATGTGCCGCGGGACGAATGTCTGGCCGCATCCGGGGCAAACCCGTTCGCGGGGGAGGTTGCGACCGCAATGCGTGTCGAGTGTCGCCGCACAGTTGGGGCAGACCATCCGCAGGTTCTCGAGCCGGTTGTCGTTCGAGACCCCGTTGATGTGGTCGAGCACCAGCGACATGCGGCGACCCTGCCAATGCTCGTCCTGACCGCAAAGCTCGCAGCGCCGTTCGAGCAGGCCGCTATCGATCAGACGTCGCTTGAGGTTGAAGCGGTTGTACGTCGAGTTCTCTACGAGCACTTCGTCGAGCGGGAGCTGCAGCCTGCGGGCCGCCCTTCGACGACCGATATCAGGGTCGAAATGGTCGGTCTCGATGCCCCAACGCCTGGCCCACTTCTGAACCGTCCGATAGTTCGCACCCTTGACGGCATAGCCGAGGCATCGAAGCGCGTCAGCCCAGCAGGCCGAGTTCGCGATCGCGGTCCGAGCGTCGGCTTCAGAGAACGGCGGCATCCAAGGCATCAGGGAACACATGTTCGCACAAGCCCCGGACGGAAACTTCCGTCATTTGCAGGCTCTTTGCGAGGGCCTTGAAAAGCTGGGGAGCCCGGACTCGGACCGGGACAAACGGCTTCAAAGGCCGTTGTGCTGCCATTACACCACTCCCCAGAGTATTGGGTGGGAGGCACCACTCACGTTATCTCACCCGCGTCGGATCGCGGGGCAACATGGGGGCTCCGGCCGGCCCGGCTACTGGCAGGTCGTGGTGCTGTTGCTGCCGGTACCGGGCGGTGTGCAGAGCGTCTCGCGCGAGATGTGCCAGCCCGAGTCGGAGATGTCGAACAGGTAGGGCGGCAGAATGTTCGCGAGGCGGTCGTCGTAGTTGTAGTTCTTGACGTACCCGTTCTGCGCGCCACCGCCGCTGGCGGCGACGCCGACGGGCCCGCGGAAGTATTGGGCGATCGCGCCGTGAACGTTGAGCGTGCCGGGGGAGGCGCCGCAGTTGTAGTTGTCGACGATGAACGAGTGGTTCAGCGCGAGGATCGCGGCGTCGATCGTCGGGTTCGTCAGCGTCTGGCTGGCGTTGTTGGTCGTGCTGCACCCTGAGCTCGAGTCGCTGCCGTTGATGCCGTGCATCACCCGGACGAACTCGTTCGCGACCAGGCCGAGGGTGGCGCCGCCGGTCGGATTGCCCGAGCCGTCGGCTGTCGTGGTCAGGCTGCCGTTGATGATCACGTTGTTGGCGGCGCCGATGGTCACCGGCGTCGTGTAATTGCCGGACACGTAGACGTCGCCGGCGCACCCGTAGTAGCCGGTGCTATTGGCCGGGTACGTCACGCCGAACGGCGTGTACGCGGCAGGGGTGCAGCTGGAGGCGTTGTTGACGTAGATGATCGGCTTGTTGACGAGGCTCGGGATCGTCGACGTGGCACAGGACGAGGTGCTGGAGGTCGTGCAGGTCGTTACGGTGGCACTCGTCCCGCTGAGAACGATCGTCGTCGTACCGTTGTAGACGTTGCCGTACTGCTGGGCGTCGGTCAGCAGCTCCGAGTTGTCGCTCGGCGTGGGAATCGGCTTGGCGTTGTAGACCGGCGTGCCGTCGAACACGGCGTTCTGGCAGTTGCTGCCCGAGCAGATGTCGGCGTTCTTGGTTCCCGGCGCCGAGCTCTCGATCTTGTCGCTCGGCGTTCGGCCGAACGTGGGCGACGCGCCGGTGTTGATCAGATACTGGTCGTCGGTGTAAGCCGGGCCATTCATCGTGTCCGCGGAGATCCACACGATGTTGCACGCCGAATTCCGGCCGCTGCGGTAGAAGACGCCGCACGAGCTGTAGCCGGGGATCCCGTCGTCAACCGCCTCGAAGTGCGTGTACCAGAGGAAGTCGAGCGGGCTGTCCATGCGGAAGCTGACCACGATCGCGCGCTGCATCACGGGCCTCGCTCCGGCCGAGCCCGTGAACACCAGGCGAATCGAACCGGTGGTGCTGTCGACCAGCGAGTTGATCACATTGCTGGTGCAGCTGGTGTTGCCGTTGGCGTAGATCGGCTGGAAGGTGTACGTCGCGCCGTCGGCCGAGCCCGGCACGCTCACCGGCGAGCTCTGCGTGTTGTTCGCGCATGTCTCCCAGTAGTTCGGGTTCTGGTTCATCTGATACAGGTACGCCTGTACGCCCGCGTCCGCCGCGGCGTAGGCGCGCTTCGCCGCGAGGTTGTCGGTTCCGATATGGATTTCGCCCGACACCGCGTAGAACACGGCGGTGAGTAGCAGGCTCGTCACGAGCAGCACACCGAGCGCGATCACCATCGTGAAGCCGTGCTCGGCCGAGGCGCGCTCGCGCGCCCAGCGCAGCCTCCCGACGGTGGTGTTGAGGATCATTGACATGGCGAGAACGTGGCTCCGTCTCCGACGTGGTTGGCAGCCGGTGTGAAGCGGAACGTGATCGCGTCGCTGACGTTCACGCCGACATCCGAGTAATTGGTTCGCTCGTTGTAACCGCCGGCGGGCCCGACGCTCAGGTTGACAAGCACCTCGGCAACGGTCGCGGCCTGGGTGCCGGTCAGAGTCGTGCCAGGCGCGAGCGGATTGAAGACGGTCGTGCTCGTCCCCGGGATCGGGGCGGTGCCATCCGGCAGGATCTCGTACTGGTTACCCGCGGCATCGGTCCCGGGTGCAACCTGGTACGCGAAGTACTGGAACACGGGCGTGAGCGGCTGGGTCGACGACGGGCGGCTCTGGCCCACGTTGGTGAGCACGGTCCTGGTCGACTGGAGCGTGCCCCGTGTGTACGTGGGCACGCCGTTCACGGTCGTGAGCGACGTCGTGTACGTGCTGTCGGTGAGCGTGTTCGTCGGTGCGCCGTTGTAGTCGATCTCGTGCCAATACTCATTGGGCGTCGCGCCGCTCCCGGTGGAGGTGAGGAAGATCAGGGCATTGGGACCGCTGCCCGACTGGATCGGCGTCTCCTCGTCGGCGAAGCAGGCCGAGTGCAGCTCGTTCTCGATCGCCGTGAACGCCGGACGCGCGCGCTGGGTCGCGTCGACCTGACTGAAGGCATGCGTGGTGTTCTGCAGCGTGACGTCCATGATCGTCAGCAGCGCCATCAGCACGACGATGCCGGCGACCATCGTCGCCAGCAGCTCGACCAGCGTGAAGCCTTCCTGGGAGCGGAGTGATCGCGTGCTCAGCATTGCTTCTTGGTCGAGGAGGCGCTGGTCAGCGCGATCGACAGCGGATATGCGGCCGTGAAGCTGTCGGTGAACGCCGCGGTGCTCGGCTGCGTGTACGAGTAGTACGTCCCACTGTTGTTGTAATCGGCGCACACAGTCAGCGATCCGGTCTGCCCGGAAGCGCTGGCGGTCGACCCGCTTGTAGCGCTGCTAGCGAACGGCAGGCCGTACAGGTACGAGTTGCCGGACCCTGCGATGTGCTGGGTCTCATCCCCCCACGTGTCCGTGCACGTATTGCCGGTCCCGTTGGTGAAGAAGATCTTGACGTCGGTCGGGGGCTTCGCAGACCCGTTGAAGGTGAGGCTGAGCTGAAGCGTCGGCTCCTGGATCGACTGAGTCTGGCTCGAGCCCGGCGCCACCGTGAACGTGTCATAGCCGGCCGGCGGCTGTTCCTGCCGGCAGGTTCCGGCCCACACCTGATAGTTGCCGGTGTAACTGACCGGGTTCGTCGAGGAGACGAACGGGAACAGCCCCATCGTCGAGGCCGTCCCCGACGCCGTAATGGTCGAGATCGACGTTCTGAGCGATTGGGCGTTGGTGCGGTAGCTCGCCATCGGGATCCCGGCCCCGCCGCTGCTGAACCACGACAGGCCGTCCGCGTACGCCGTGCTGTTCGCAGAGCCGTTTGTCGTGAAGTTGCCGGTCAGCCCGCCGGCCTGACCGAGCTCGATCGGATTGCCCTTGCCCGGGGATGCGATGCCGGTGCTGGCGACGGTCGCGGTGTCGCTCAGCGGCGACGGGTTCCCGTTCGGGTCGACGTAGCCGATGTCGGTGTAGGCCAGGGTGTAGGTGCCGGTGTCGAGCGCGCTGAAGATCACGCACCCGGTCGTGTCGCTGGTGCCGGTGTCGGACTCGGGGCCGGTCGCGGCGAGCGACACTCCGGCGAGGGGTGAAGCGGTCTGATCGTGGAACTGGACCAGGAGGCTCCCGCCGGCGGGCGGCGTGATCACGCTCTCGTCGGTCGCGAACGTCGCGGTCTTGCCCTGGGCGTTCGTGCGGGTGACGGTGGAGATCGTCTTGAAGTAGGTGGCGGCGGTCCCACCTGCAGCCGTGCAGGTCTGGCCGTTGCTGCTGCTCAGGTACCAGGCCTTCGAGGTGATCGTGTACGTCGCGCCGCCGGCGGTGACGTTGTAAGACTGGCTGAGGTTGTCGAGCTGCTCAGCCGAGAGCCCCTTCAACCGCTCCTGATCCTGCTCGGCCAGCGTCTCGGCCTGGGCCCGGCTGTTCTGGTTGGCGATGATGTCCGTGTTCGTGATCAGCGCGCCGGCGACGGCGGTCGCGATCAACGTCACGATCAGTGCGCTGACGAGCACCTCGATCAGCGTGAATCCACGCTCCGACGCCAGACGAGCGCGCACCCGGTACCCAAATCCGCTCTTCACAGCCGATGGATCGGCCCGCCCCAGCCACTGCTTGAGGAAGCGGACCCCAAGCAATCGCACGTTAACCGAGCGCACACGCTCGGTCGAGGAACCCGGATTGCCGCGGCTCCGGGACTTGGATGATTCGGGGGTCGATGTGCCTGAGGCGCGGAGCATGGTCGATTACGGGTGGGTCGATTGCGCACGCCAGCATCGGCAAGGGGTTGCTCGCGCGCGTTATGTGATGTGTCGGTGGCGCCGACACGCCGACTTAGCGCTCTAAACCGAAACTCGACGAATAACCGAGCCCGGCGGCTCAACCGCCCCGGGGGAGGATCGCCGCGCGCCCTACCGGCCCCGATGGAGGATCGTCGCGATGTCCCCCGGAAGCAGCGGGTCGGCCAGCGCCGCGCGCACGTCAGCGGGCCGGTGCAGCGCCCGCTCGGCCCGCAGGATCCCGACCTCGTAGCCGACGTCGCGGATCGCGGTCAGCGCGACCCCCATCACGTCGTGACGCCACGTCTGCTCCGGCAGCGCGAACAGGTCCGGGAGCGGCCGCGAGATCCCGACCAGGTAAAGGCCGCCGTCGATCGCCGGCCCGAGCACCACATCACATCCGGAGCTCAGGTCGTCGAGCGCCCCCTTCGCGTGGGCCGTCCTGAACCGCGGCAGATCGGGCCACACGATTAGCAGCGGGCCGCCGGCCCGGGCCAGCACGCGCGCCGACGCGTCGGCGAGCCGGCCGGCGATCCCCTCGCCGTTCTGGGGGAACATCACCGCGTCGGCGCCGACGAGCCGGCGCAGCTCCGCGCCGGAGTCGGGAGGGTCGTGGGCGACGTGGACCGGGACAGGTGAGACCTCGTGGGCCCAGACGGCCGCGTGCGCGATCAGCGCGGCTTGCAGCTCCAGGCAGCCCTCGCGCCCGATCAATGGCTCGAGCGCGCGGCGGACCTCGCCGGCGCGCGGTGCCCGAGCCATGATCAGCACAGCCGGCCCCAGTCCGTTCATCGGCGGGACCCTACCCCAGACGATTGATCGTCCAACGCCCCCCTACCGGGGCACCCGTCCGCCCTCGGCACCGCGCTCGCGGGCGGGACCGCGAGGCGGAGCGATCCCGAGCACGCGCATCGCCTTGAGGCCGAGCGATAGTTTCTCGCGGCCGTCGGTGGAGGAGACGTCGAGCCCGGTGAGTTCGCGGACGCGCTCGAACCGGTACCGGACCGTGTGACGGTGGGTGATCAGCCGCTGCGCGGTCGCGTTGACGTTCGCGTCGCACTCGAGGAACGTCGACAGCGTGCCGAGCAGATCGGTCTCGTACTGCTCGTCGTAGGCGACCAGTGGCCGGACGGTCTCGTCGTAGAACCGCCGCAGCTCGATCGGATCGTTCATGTGGGGCAGCAACAACTGGTAGGTCCCGGTTTCCTCGTATCCAAGCTCAACCCGCTCAGGCTCCCCCTCTACGACGTTGGCCGCGAGCAGCGCCTCGTTGCGGGCGCGATGGAGCTCCAGCGGGTCCTCGGTCCGGCGGCTGCGGCCGACCGCGAACGCGAACCCGGGCAGCCCCGACTCGAGCTCGCGCAGGATCGCCGCAACCGCCCGCCGCCCGGTCTCGCCGTCGCCGTCGGGAAGCACCACCGCGATCTCGGCGGCCTCGTCGGCGGTCGCCGCCGCGATCGCGCCGGGGGCGATCGAGCGTGCTCCGCGCGCCGCTAGCGCGAGCAGGCGCCGGCGCCAGTCCTCCTCGGTCGGGTTGCGCGGGTGGGCACGGATGATCACGACCGTGGCCCCGACACCGAGATCGGTCCCAAGCTCCTTGCCGCGGGCGATCAGATCGTCGCGAGCCTCGATCCGCCCGTCGAGCACCGCCCGCATGAAGCTCGTCGCGGCCTCTTCGGAGGCGCGCTCGGGGGCGCGCACCCGCTCGACCTCGGACGCGATCAGGGTCGTGACCAGCCGGAGCAGCGATGCGTCGGTCGGGCGCTCTGAAGCGCGCATCCGCAGCCTCCCGACCGTCGACTCGGCCACCTTGAGCTCGATCGTCGTCACGTCGTCGGCGTCGCGCATCAGCGAGCGCTCGTCCGCCGGTGAACGCGCGGCGACCGCCAGCACGGTCGCCGACCGGTCGATGAGGATCAGACTCGTGTCGAGCGCCCGGGCCGCCGCGCGGAGGATCGCCGGCAAGCCCGCCCCATCCTCGACGGCGTCTGTGATCGCGGCCAGCGCAGCCAGGTCGGGCGCGGCCGCCCCGGACTGCTCCTGGGCGCGGTCAGCCAATCGGCGCAGTCCCGGTCCGGGTCAGAACACCCTGGGCCACTCGAGCACGACCACGGCGCCGAGCAACACACCGACCCCCACGAACGCGGCCAGCACGTAGGCCGACAGCATCACGGCGATCAGCCGCTCGTGCACTCGCCTGTACGCCGTGACCGCGGGGACCATCACGAGCAGGAGAAATGCGAGCAGGCCGAGCACGCCGAGACCGACGGCGACCAAGTAGGTGATATGGGCGTTACTCATGGATGTCCGTGGAATTGTGCCCGATGGTGGCGATGACGACTACGGATTCGACCACGGCCGCCGCCGCACCTTCAGGCGAAAAGCGGAAAACCGAAGTCGCGCTGCACGGGCACCGCACAGCATGCGCCAGAGTACCGGGGCGCGAGCGCGCTCGCGGCCGCCTCGGCCAGCTCTCGGCCGTCTGAGGCGGGCGGGCCCCAAAACAACCCAGCGACCGTCGGCCCCGACCCCGACACGAACGCGTGGTCCGCCCCGGCGTCCCGCACCGCCGAGAGCGCGCCCTCGATGTCCGGGCACAGCGACACGGCGGCCGGCTCGAGATCGTTCACGACGAACCGCCCCGGGAGGCGCGCGCCCGGGCTGAGCACGGACCACAGGTCGGGCACCCTGGCCACGAACTCCAGCTCGTCGTCCCGGAGCCCGAGACGATCGGCCTCCGCGTACACCTCGGCCGTCGACAGCCGGTGGGGCAACGGCACGATCACGAACGCGTGCTCGGCAAGCGGCGCCCTGAGCTCGACCTCGTTCCCCGCGCCGGTGCCGAGCACCAGCCCGGGGGTGAGCTGGCTCGGCACGTCGGATCCGAGCTCGGCCGCGAGCTCGTCGAGCGCGCCCTCGTCGATCCCCGCAAGCCGCTCCGCCATCCGCAGCACGGCCGCTGCGTCGGCCGACCCGCCGCCCATGCCGGCCGCGATCGGGATCCGCTTGCGGATCGTCACCTGGACCCGCGGCGCGTCCCAGCCGCGCGCCCGCAGCCCAGCCAAGGCCCGAGACACGATGTTCGGCTCCTCGACGCCCGGGCACACGACCTCGTCGTGGAGCGCCACGCGAGTGACGAGCTCGAGCTCGTCCGCGAGCGACACCGACTCGATCAGCGTGACGAGCTCGTGGCGTCCGTCCGGGCGCCGCCCGCCCACGAACAGGCTCAGGTTGACCTTCCCCGGCGCCTTGGCGACCAGCCTCACCGAACCGCCAGCCTCGCCGCGAGCTCCCGGAACTCCGACGGCGACAGCCGCTCGGCCCGCTCGTCGGGCGGATGCTCCATGTCCACCAGCGCCGATCGCGCCCGCTCGCGCACGCCCGGCGGCGCGCCCGGCGCCAGCGCCAACGACCCCGCCAAAGCCTTGCGCCGGTGCGCGAAGGCGTCATGAACGAGCCCCCGCACGGCAGGATCGACCTCGTCGGACCCCGGCCGCCGGCGCAAGCCCACGAGCACCGAGTCCACGCGCGGCACCGGCCGGAACACCGTCCGCGCCACCGGGCGCAGCACCTTCACCTCGCACGCGAGCTGGGCCAGCACCGACGGCGCGCCGTAGGCCGCCGACCCAGGAGCTGCCGCTAGCCGCTCGCCGACCTCGCGCTGAACCATGACCACCCACGATCCAACCGAAGGCAGCTCGTCGATCGTGCGCAGGATCACGGTCGCCGCGATCCCGTAGGGCAGGTTCGCGACCACCGCGGTCGGCGCCGGATCCAGCGCCGCGAAATCGAGCTCGAGCGCGTCGGAGAAATGGACCGTCACGTTGGAAAATCCAACCAACGAGTCCCGTAGAGCGGGCTCGAGCCGCCGGTCGACCTCGACGACGTGCAGATGCGCGACCTCGGAAGCGAGCCGCTCGGACAGCACGCCCTGACCGCCTCCGATCTCCAAAACCACATCGCCGGCCGACAGCCCCGCGAGCCGCCCGATCACATCCAGGATGTTGCGGTCGATCAGGAAGTTCTGACCGAGGCGCGTCACCACCCGAACACCTCGGCCGCGCTCGCCTCGATCGCCGCGTCGAGATCCTCGTAGGGCACCCGCCGCTCGACCGCGAGCGCCCCGGCCGTGAACGCCACGTGCGCGGGCTGATTGGGCTTGCCCCGCCTTACCTGCGGCGACAGGTACGGCGCGTCGGTCTCTACGAGTAGCCGCTCGGCCGGCACTCGCACCGCCGCCAGCCGCAACTCAACCGCCTTCGGATACGTCACGTTGCCGGCGAACGAGATCCACCAGTGCTCGTGCGCGAGGCACTCGTCGAGCCGGTCGGGCATCGAGAAGCAATGGAGGATCACGCGCAGATCGGCGGCGTGCTCGTTCAGCATCCACAGCGTCTCGTCGTCCGCGGCCCGGGTGTGGATCACCAGAGGCTTGCGAGCCGAGCGCGCCAGCTCGATTTGGGCCATGAACGCGCGAGCCTGGTCCTCCCGCGGCGCGTAGTAGCGGTAGTAGTCCAGCCCGGTCTCGCCGATCGCCACGCACTTCGGATGCGCCGCGAGCGCCTCGAGCTCGGCGAGGTCGGCGTCGTCGAACCCGGTGGCGCTGTTCGGGTGTCGCCCGATCGCGGCGTACACCTGCGGGAAGTCCTCGGCCGCCGCGAGCGCCGCCCGGCACGAGGCGCCGTCGGTCCCGACCGTCACGATCCGCGAGATCCCTGCCGAAGCCGCCGCCGCCACGAGCTCGGTATCGGGAGGCTCGCACAGCTCCAGGTGCGTGTGGCTGTCGATCACGCGCGTTTCGGGAACAGCGGCTCGAGCCCGCTCACCGACCCGCCGGACACGCGAGGTGCAAACGCCGCGCCCTCGAAGGCGAACCTCGGGGCGCCGATCGCCTCTAGCAGCCGCGCTGTGCTCGCCGGGATGTACGGGTGGAGCAGCACGCTGACGACCCGCACTCCCTCGGCCAGCGACGCAAGCGTCTCGTCGAGTGCGCCGGCCGCCTCCGGATCGCGCGCGAGCTGCCAGGGCGCGCGCTCCTCGACGTACCGGTTCAGCCGCCGGACGCGCTGCCAGATCAGCTCGAGTGCCTGGGTCACCTCGAGGCGGTCCAACAGCGTGGCCACGTCGGCCGACAGGCCCTCAAAGGCGGCCACCACCTCGGGATCGGTCGCCACCACGGGAATCGACCCATCGCGATACCGGACCAGCATCGCGATCGTGCGGCTCGCGAGGTTCCCGTACTCGTTGGCAAGTTCCGACTCATAACGCGCGCGGACCGCGTCGATCCCAACGGTCCCGTCACCACCGAACGACACGTCGCGCATCAGGTAGAACCGGAGCGCATCGGTGCCGTACCCGTCGATCACCTCGAACGGGTCGAGCACGTTGCCGAGCGATTTGCTCATCTTGCGGCCGTCGGCGCCGAGCAGGAAGCCGTGGACGAACACGTGGTTCGGGAGGGGGAGGTCGGCCGCCATCAGGATCGCCGGCCAGAAGATCGTGTGGAACTTGAGGATGTCCTTGCCGATCAGGTGGTACGTGGCCGGCCAGAAGCGTCCGGTCAAGTCCTCCCCCGGCCGCGCGTACCCCAGCGCCGTGTAGTAGTTGAGGAGCGCGTCGAACCACACGTAGAACACGTGCTCGTGGTCCCAGGGAACGGTTACGCCCCACTTCAGCCGTTTGCGCGAGAGCGAGATGTCCTGCAGCCCTTGCGCGATGAACGACCGCGCCTCGTTGAAGTGATGGGGCGGCATCACGAAGTCGGGCTGGCCGTCGAACAGCCGCTCGAGCGGCTCCTGGAACGCCGAGAGCCGGAAGAACCAGTTCTCCTCCTGGTGGCGCTCGAGCACGATCTCGTGGATCGGGCAGCGGTTGCCCTCGAGGATCTCGTTCTCGACCTTGAAGTCCGCGCACCGCGGGCAGTACCACCCCTCGTAGATCCCCTTGTGCGTGTAGCCGTTGTCGTGCACGCGCTGGAGGACCTGCTGCACGCGCTCCTCGTGCTCCTCGTCGGAGGTGCGGATGAAGAAGTCGTTGGTGGCGTCGAGGATCGGGGCCAGCGCTTTGAACTTCTCGGCGTTCCGGTCCGCGAGCTCGCGGGGCTCGAGCCCCTGCGCGGCCGCCGCGTCCGCCACCGGCTCGCCGTGCTCGTCGGTCCCGGTCAGGAAGAACACGTCCTCCCCGCGCTGGCGCATGTGACGCGCGACCACGTCGGCGGCGATCGTCGTGTACGCATGGCCGAGGTGCGGCTGTGCGTTCACGTAGTAGATCGGGGTGGTGATGTAGAACGACATCGCTCGGTCTGACTCTATTGGGCCTCGCTTGGGGATCCGGCGCCACGCGCAGCGTAGCTTCGACGCGTGAATGGCCCGGATTCCCCTAGCTCGGCGTCCATGGGGCCGGGCGGCCGGGCATCCGTGCCGGGCCGGCCGCACCGCAGCCGCTGTCCGCGCCGGCCGGAAGCGGTTGACCGCAGACCGGGGTCATAACCACGCACTCGATGCGCCACCGGGGCCGAATGTGTATTCGGGCACCTATGCGCGTCACTCGGACTCACTCGACCCGGGACCATCGTCGAGTGAGCCGAAATGACCCTCCCGGCCCCCCGGGGCTCCCAGGCCGCACGCGATCCGGTCCGGACGGGGCACGCGGCGGTCGCGGCGAGGCCCAGGGCGGGCAGGGACCTAATCAGACGTCAGCGCGCGATACAGCGCGTTCGCCGCGACACCGGTCAGATCCGCGACGACCGACGCGGCCACGCGCGGCTTGGCGCCGGCATCGACGAGCCGCCTGACCGCATCGACCGCCGGCGTCATGTCCGGCGCAGCCGAGTCGGGTGCGCCGCCGACCACGAGCGCCACCTCTCCCCGTGGGGGCTGTTCGCGGTAGCGCGCCGCCAGCTCACCCGCGGTGCCGCGCACCACCTCCTCGTGGACCTTGGTCAGCTCGCGGGCGACAGCAACCGGACGGTCCGGGTCAAGCGCCGCGAGCACCTCGAGGGACGCCGCCACCCGCCGTGGCGACTCGAATGCAACCAGTGTCTCGGGTGCGCTGAAGACCGTCTGCAGTTCGCCCTTCTTGCGCGGGAGGAAGCCGGTGAAGCGCCACCGGTCGGCGGGGAGCGCGCTCGCGACCAGCGCCGCGAGCGCCGCCGAGGGCCCGGGCAGCACCTCGACCGCCAGCCCGGCGGCGACGCACGCCTGCACGAGCACGAACCCGGGGTCGGACACGAGTGGCGTGCCGGCGTCGGACACGAGCGCGACCACGGCGCCGTCGCGCATCTTGGCCACGAGCTCGCCCGCCCGCTGGCGCTCGTTGTGCTCGTGGTAGCTGACGAGTCTCCCGCCGACCCCGTAGCGGTCGAGCAGTACGCGGCTGCGGCGGGTGTCCTCGCAGGCCACGATGTCGGCCTCGCGGAGCGCCGCCAGGACGCGCAGCGTGACGTCCTCGAGGTTGCCGATCGGCGTCGGGCAGATGATCAGGCGACCCGTGCTCATCCCGCCTCCGCCCGTTGGCGCAGCCCGTCGAACGCGAGTGCCGCCGCCCCGATCATCCCCGCCTCGACCCCGAACGCCGCCGGCACGATCTCGACCAGGTCGCGCGACGGCGGCAGCGCGCGGGCGGCCACCTCCGCCCGAACGGGGCCGAGCAGCAGCTCGCCGGCTCCCATCACGCCGCCGCCGATCACGACCACCTCGGGATTGAACGTGTTCACGAGGCTGGTGATGGCCACGCCGAGATTGCGTCCGATCGTCGCGATCGTGTCTATCGCGGCGTCGTCGCCGTCGTGGGCGAGCTCGGTGACGAGCGGTCCGGCCAGCTCCCGCCCTTCCGCGAGCGCCCGTCCGAGCCCCGAGCGCGGGTGCTCGCGCGCGACCCGCAGCGCCTCGCGCGCGAGCGCGGTGCCGGACGCCATCGCCTCGACGCACCCGTGGTTCGGACAATTGGGCCCGCACGGCGGGCCGTTCAGATCGATCACCACGTGCCCGAGCTCGCCGGCCGTCCCGATCGCGCCCCGGTAGAGCTCGCCGCGGAGGATCAGCCCGCCGCCGATGCCGGTACCGATCGTGAGCACGACGGCCTCGTTGCAGCCGCGGGCCGCGCCGGCGCGATGCTCGGCCAGCGCCGCGAGGTTCGCGTCGTTATCGACGAACACCGGCAGGTCGAGCCGCTCGGCCATCACGTCGGCGAACATGACGTTCTTGAGCGGGAGGTTCACGGCGACCACCGCGGTGCCCGTCCGCTGATCGATTAAGCTGGGAATGCCGAAGCCGACCGCGGCGACCTCGCCGCCGGCGCCGGCGCGCGTCTCCTCGACCGCGTCGACGACGGTGTCGAAGAGGTAAGAGACGTCGAGGCGGTTGAACCTGCGCTGGGCGCGGTGGTGGACCGACAGACCGGAATCGACCGCGCCGGCAAGCAGCTTCGAACCGCCCATGTCGACGCCGATGGTGCGGCGGCCCGGCATGCCGTCACTATATGCGTCCCATGCCCAGCGATCTTGAACAGCGCCCATACAAGCTCTACCGCTCCGGCCCCAAGGGCCTGAGGGCCCGTCTGCGCGGCGAGGACGACGAGCTCGAGGGTCCAGTCGAGTACCGGAAGTACAAGGGCGGGTCCGAGCGCCGGACCGGGCGGCGGATCACCCCCAAGCGGGTGATCCTGGGTCTCGTGATCGCACTCGCGGCGTGGCTGCTCTTGTCGCTGGTGCTGTTCATCATCAGCGCTTCCTCGCAGTCCGGCGGCGTTCCCTCCGACGCCCAGGCGGCGCTGGCGTCGGGCGGAAACATGCTGACCTCGACCGACACCGTGCTCGTGATCGGCACCGACCAGCGACCGAAGGGGACGCACGAGGCCGGCGCGAACACGTCCGATGCCGGCAGCCGCTCGGACACGCTGATGCTGTGGCGGGTCGGCGGCGGCGTCTCGCGCCGGCTGTCGATCCCGCGCGACACGCTCGTCTCGATCCCGGGGCACGGGACGAACAAGATCAACGCCGCCTACGCGTTCGGCGGCCCGGCGCTCACGATCAAGACGGTCGACGCGCTCACCGGGCTGAAGATCAACCACGTGATCATCATCAACTTCGCGAACTTCCCGAAGTTCATCGACGCGATCGGCGGCGTCAACGTCAAGACCGGCCGGATCTGCTCGGAGATCAGCGGCGGGGCTCAGAACGGCGGCTGGACGCTCGACCTCTCGCCCGGCACCCACCACCTCAACGGCATCCAGGCGCTGACGCTCGCCCGCACGCGCGAGAACAGCTGCGATGCGGCCAGCAACGACCTCACACGCGAGGGCTACCAGCAGCAGATCCTGAACGCGATCAAGAGCCAGTTGCTGACGCCCTACACGTTCTTCCACCTCCCGTGGGCGTCCTGGTACGCGCCGCAGTCGATCCGCACGGACATGGGCGGCCCCACGTTGCTCAGCATGTTCGCGGCGTCCGAGCTGGGCGGGTCGGCGCCGGTGCAGATCCTCAAGCCAACGGGCTCGGAATCGGTGCCGGGCGTCGGCGACTCGCTGACCGCGACGCCCCAGGACGTTCAACAGGCCGTCTCCAAGCTCGTCAACGGGTAGCGCACCCGGGGCGTGCTGAATCTGGCCCCGTCTGGGGGCCTTTTCCAGCACGCCACCGAGAACTCTCAAGGATTTCGGATCGCTGCCGATATGGACCGGGTGATCGACACGTTCGTTCGGCGCGCGTGGGGCCGAATGTCCTCGAACAGTCGTCCAGTCGCATTGGTGATCGGGGTCGCGCTCGCGCTCATGCTCGCCGGCGCGCCGGCGGCCGCGGCCAACGCCGGCGATCCGCTCTCCTATTACGGCGGCCCGGTCGTTCATGCGAGCACCGGCGTCGTGGTCGACTGGGGCCCGAACGTCAACCCGATCTACACCGATCCGACCACCGGGGACCCCGGGCTCATCAACTACTTCGCGTCGGCCAGCGGCTCCACCGGTGACATCGGCGGGGTTCTCGCGCAGTACATGGACCGCCACGGGAATGCCGCTCCGGACGTGGCGTACGGCGGGCAGTACACGATCACGCCGAGCGTCACCTCGACCACGATCGACGACCCGCAGATCCAGAGCGAGCTCGTGGCGCAGATCCAGAGCGGCGCGTTGCCGCCGCCCACCGGCTACAAGGGGCTCGGGAGCGTCTACGTCGTCGTGTTCCCGGCCGCGGATACCGAGTGCCTCGACAGCGGCGACACCGAGTGCTCGGGCACGTACTTCTGCGCCTATCACGGCGACGCGCGAATGCCCGACGGAACCGCGGTCCTGTACGCGGTGATCCCCGACACCACGACGGGCGTCGAGGGCCAGGACTGCGGCCCGTCGAGCAGCCCGCTCGCGAACCAGACGTCGCTGATCAGCCACGAGTGGTCGGAGGCGATCACCGACCCGCTGGTCGGGGAGGCGACCTCGGGGGATGCGTGGCCGCTCGCCTGGTACGACGACAACTGCTCCTCGGTGGAGCCCGTGTGCGGCGAGATCGGGGACAAGTGCAACCAGGAGCAGGGCCTGAGCGGCGACTGGACCGTTCAGCTCGAGTGGAGCAATCTGGACTCGGCCTGTGAGCTCACCGAGCCGAGCTACAGCAGTCCGAACGCGAGCTTCACGACCAACTCGAGCACGTACGTCGGCCAGGGGCTGGGGTTCGACGCCTCGAGCTCCACCGATCCGGCAGCGGACCAGACATCGATGACCTATGACGACACGCCCTACTCGATCTCGTCGGGCATCTCGAGCTACGTCTGGAACTGGGGCGACTCGAGCGGGACGGATACGGGCGCCCCCGCGAGCCACACGTTCAGCGCGCCCGGCCTCTACCAGGTCTCGATGACCGCGACCGACAACCTCGGCTTCACGAGCACGGTGACCCAGCCCGTCGTCGTCTGGAGCGACTCGCCGCCGATCCAGCCCGACGTGACGACGACCTCGGCCAACGTGATCGACGACCAGAGCGCGACGCTCGGCGGCTCGGTCGACCCGCAGGGTCAGCCGCTGATCTACAGCTTCGCGTACGGCACCTCCCCGGACAATCTCACCCAGGAAACCGCATCGACCGACGTCGGCCTCGAGACTGGCCCCGACGCCCCCGAGCCAGTCAGCACGCTGCTGTCCGGCCTCAGCCCCTCGACCACCTACTACTACGCGCTCGACGTCGAGGTGGCGGGCCAGGTCTACCCGGCGAGCAACGTCGACAGCTTCACGACCGCGGCGCCACCGCAGAACGAGAGCGGCGGCGGTGGCTCCACCTCGGGCGGGGGCACGACGACCGGTTCCACTCCCCCGACGGCCGGAGTTCCGAATCCGCCGGCTCCGACCCCGGCCGCGCCGGAGCTCCCGAGCGCGGCGACCGGCAGCGTCACGGCGCGGACCAGCTCCTCGGCCACGGTCGCGGGCAGCGTCGACCCCGGCGGGCTACAGACGAGCTACCTCGTCGAGTTCGGCAAGACCACCGCGTATGGCCACAGCTCGGCCAGCGCCTCGGCCGGCGCCGGCCGGTCAAACGTGGCGGTGCTCGCCACGATCACCGGCTTGCGGCCCCGGACCCTCTACCACTACCGGCTGGTCGCGATCAACGCCGCCGGCACCGCCGTCGGCGCCGACCGGGCGTTCAGGACGCCGGGCGCGCCACCGCCCCCGCCACGCTTCTCGTTCCTCGCCCCTTCCCGGATCACGCTGGCGCGAGCGCTGGGCGGCAAGCTGCACGTCGTGTTCCACTGCAGCGCCGCCTGCACCGCCCGGTTCGCGGTGACGATCGTGCTGCCCGGAATCAAGCGCCTCCAGGCGATTCCGGTCACGCTCGCCCGCGGGTCCGGGCGCACCCCCCGCGCCGGCGCCCGGCAGATCGCGCTGCGGTTCACCGGAGGGCTGCGGTCGGCGCTCCGGAACGCCCACTCGTTGAAGCTCGAGATCTCGGGTTACGCCGTCCACGGGTCGAGCGCTCCGAGCGCGCCGCGGGTCGCTCGGCTTACGCTGGTCCGGTAGCCGTCAGTCGGAGGATTTCGAGGCGGTCGAGCCCGCCTTCGACCCGGACTTCGAGTCCGAGCTCTTCGTGCTGGACGACCCGGAGTCCGACGACGAGCTCGAGCTGGAGCCGGAGGTGCTGTCGCTCTTGTCGCTCTTGGCGCCCTTCTCGCTGCTGTTCTCGCGAGCGCGCTTGCGCGTGCCGTAGTCGGTGTTGTAGAAGCCCGACCCCTTGAAGTGCACCGCGATCGGGTGGAACACGCGCGAAACCGGCGCTTCGCAGGTCTCGCAGATCTCGACCGGATCGTCGCTCATACGCTGCATGACCTCGAATGTGTGCCCCTGTTCGCACCTGTACTCGTAGATCGGCATCGCTTCACTAAGTATAGGCACCCTCTTTGGCACTCTCAAGGGGAGAGTGCCAAGACGTGTTCAGCCGCTGGGGGTGGCGGGCGTCTGCTCGGTGATCGGCTGGCCGGCGGCCGCCGCCTGGCTCTTGATCGACGAGATCGTGCTGTCGAGGCCGTCGACGTCGGACTGGCTCGCCCCGCCCGATTTGACGCTACCGGCAAGGCTGTGGAGCTTGTTCTGCAGGGCGGTTATGGGGGCGACCAGCTTCGAGAGGGTCGGACTCGACTGAGCGTCGGCGAGCGCGAGCTTCAGCTCGTGATAGACGAATGCCGCCGCGAGCGCCGCCTTCACCGTCGTGAGCTTGTGCTCGAGCGGGTGGCTGAGGTCTCCGGCCTTGGCCGGCTTGTAGATCCAGCGGTGGAAGGCGCCGAACGCGAGCCCGGCGTGGAGCACGAACTTCGTCTTCGCGAGCTTCGTCGTCGCGGTCGTGCTCGCGCTTGCCGACGCAGAGCTCGACGATGACGAGCTCGAGCTGCCGCACGCCGTGACGGCGAGCGCGAGAACGGTCACGACGGCGACGAGGCTGACCGGGTACCTCATCGCGTCGCACGCTACCGCGATGTGCCGGCTGCGGCAACCGTGCCGGCCGGTCTCTTTGGAGGGCGGCTAGCATGCGGTCGCGGATGCCGACCGACCTGGTCACGATGGACAAGATCGTCTCGCTGTGCAAGCGGCGCGGCTTCGTGTTCCCGAGCAGCGAGATCTACGGCGGCCTCGGATCGAGCTACGACTACGGCCACTACGGGGTCCTGCTCAAGAACAACGTCAAGAACCAGTGGTGGAAGGCGATGCTCCAGGAGCGCGACGACGTGGTCGCGCTCGACTCGGCGATCATCCAGCACCCTCGGACGTGGGAGGCGAGCGGACACCTGGCCGGCTTCACCGACCCGCTGGTCGACTGCCGCACGTGCAAGCTGCGTTTCCGCGCCGACCACCTGGAGCAGTCGGCCTGTGGCCGCAAGCCGTCCAAGCATCCCGGAGAGACGCCCGACTGCGACCTGACCGAGTCCCGTGACTTCAACCTGATGTTCGAGACGACCGTCGGCCCGGTCAAGGAAGAGGGCTCGATCGTCTACCTGCGCCCCGAGACGGCCCAGGGGATCTTCCTGAACTTCAAGAACTACCTGCAGTTCTCGCGCAAGAAGCCGCCGTTCGGGATCGCCCAGATCGGCAAGAGCTTCCGCAACGAGATCACCACCGGGAACTTCATCTTCCGCACCCGCGAGTTCGAGCAGATGGAGATGGAGTTCTTCGTGCCCCCGGACGAGGCCGGGACCTGGCACCAGCACTGGCTCGCCGAGCGGATGAGCTGGTGGACTTCGCTCGGGCTGCGGCCCGACCATCTGCGGCTCCGCGCCCACGACGCCGACGAGCTCTCGCACTACTCGAGCGCTACCAGCGACGTCGAGTACCTGTTCCCGATCGGCTGGTCCGAGCTCGAGGGGATCGCCAACCGCGGCGACTTCGACCTCACCCAGCACGCCAAGTTCTCGGGCCAGAAGCTCGAGTACGTCGATACCGCGACCGGCGGGCGGTACATCCCGCACGTGGTTGAGCCCGCGGCCGGCGTCGACCGGGCGATGCTCGCGTTCCTCGTCGACGCCTACGACGAGGACCAGATCGAGGGCGAGCAGCGGACGGTGCTGCGCCTGCATCCGGTCCTCGCGCCCGTCAAGGTGGCGGTCCTCCCACTCGTGCGCAAGGACGGCCAGCCCGAGCTCGCCACCGACGTCTATCGCGAGCTCCGCGACCACGTCCAGGCCGAGTACGACGAGGGCGGCGCGATCGGACGCCGGTACCGGCGCCAGGACGAGATCGGCACCCCGTGGGCGGTGACGATCGACCACCAGTCGCTCGAAGACCGGACGGTTACGCTGCGCGACCGCGACAGCCTCGCGCAGGTGCGGGTCGCGATCGGCGAGCTCGTCGACGTGATCCGGGGACGGCTCGGCGAGCCGTGGCGGTCTCCCAAGCTGGACACTTAGTCCGCGCTGCCTGTGCGGCGGTCGCGTGCGGGGCTCGCGCGGGCGGCCCGTGCCAAACTACACAGGCGAAGGATGACGACCTCGATCGCCGCCGATCAGATCTCCTACGCCGACCTGTACGCCCGCTGGGAGCAGGGCAACTGGCGCGCGACCGAACTCGACCTCACGCGGGATCGCGAGCAGTGGGAGCACGAGTTCACGGAAGTTGAGCGCCGCGGAGCGCTGTGGACGTACTCGCTGTTCTTCCACGGCGAGGACTCGGTTACCGACAACCTGTCGCCGTTCATCGACGCCGCCCCGCGCGAGGAGCAGAAGTACTTCCTCGCCACCCAGCAGGTCGACGAGGCGCGCCACGCGGTCCTGTTCGCGCGGTTCATGCGCGATGTCGCCGGCGCGGGGGCGTCGGTGGGGGCGGCTCTCGACGAGACCAGGCCCAGGCTGACGTGGGGCTTCCGGAAGGTGTTCGAGCGGCTCGACCGGATGGCCGACGAGCTCCGCCGCGACCGGTCGCGGCCGAAGCTCGCCCAGGCGATCACGCTGTATCACCTCGTGATCGAGGCGTCGTTGGCCCAGCCCGGCCAGCACTTCATCGAGGAGGGGCTGACCCGCCGCGGCCTGCTGCCGGGGTTCCGCGAAGGGATCGGCAACGTCGCCCGCGACGAGCAGCGCCACATCGCGTTCGGGGTCAAGATGATCGCCGACCTCGTCCGCGAGGACCCCGAGTGCGAGCCCGCGATCGCCGATCTGCTGCGCGAGGTCCTGCCGTTCACGGTGGCGGTGTTCGTGCCTCCCGGCTGGGACGAGCGGTACGTCACGAGCTTCGGCTTCACACTCGAGGACATCTACACGCAGGGCGCCGAGGCGATGGAGGGCCGGCTGCGAGCTGCCGGCCTCGACCCTTTGGCGATGCGCTTGGGGCTGCCGTTCGATATGCCCCCGGCGGCGCGGGCCGCGCGCGGGCTGACGCTGCTCCGCGCCGGCTACCTCGGGGAGCCGAACGGCGGCGTGAAGCCCGAACGCGAGGCCACCGCGATGCTGTTCGACGGCCTGCGCCGGCAGATCGACGCGTCGGTCGCGCCCGGCGCGACGATCCAGTGGGATTTCAGCGACGCCGAGCCCTGGCACCTGCGGATCGCCGGGTCCGGTGCGCCCACGGCGGTGGCGCCCGGCCGGCTCGACGATCCCGACCTGACGTTCCACTGCCGGTTCGAGGACTGGGTCGACATCGCCGCCGGTCGGACGTCGCCGCGGAGCGCGTTGCTCCGGCGGAAGGTCCGGCCGAGCGGCAGCCTGAGGATGCTGATCCGCGCGCCCAAGCTGTTCGGCTAGCCGCTTTCAGATCGTCAGCCCGAGCGGAGCGGAGCTCGCCGCGGAGTAGCGCGCGCTCGCCGGCGTCTCGGCGATCGCGACATAGCGGCCCGGGCCGCTGGTCTTGAGCCGTGCGTGGAACTGGCCGCCGGCCGCTGCGACGCGCTTGCTCGCGACCAGGCGCCGGCGGCCGTGCACGATCTTGTACAGAACGACCGTGACGGGGTGGACGGCCGGCGACACGGTGCCGCTGACCACGAGCGGCGCCTGCTGCTGGAGGGTGAGCGTCACGACCGGCGCAACCGCGATCGCCACGACGTCCGAGACCGCCGCCGGCGCCGGCCTGTGGAGCGCGCGCAGCAGGACGTTGGCGGCGGGTGTGAACGTGAACGTCCAGCTCCCGCCGGCGTCGGTGGTGACTGTGGCGATCGTCTGCTCGGCGTGGGGGGTGATCTGCTGAAGCTCGATCGGGGCGCCGGCGAGCGGGGTTCCGCTCGCGAGGTCGGTCAGGCGACCGCTGATCGGGATCGCGGTGCCCGGGCTGACGGGCGTGGTGGTCGCGGTGATCGTGGCGCGCGCCGGTGAGCCCACGAGCTGCGCCGCCTTCGGCCGGATCGAGGGAAGCCGGGCGTAGAAGGCGTTGCCTGGGCAGTCCGTGAGGTCGCCGTCGCGGTGGCCGGCGACGCGCGGGAGCGACACATGAGCGCCGGGCCGGAACGGCGTGTAGAAGGCGTCGTACGGCGCCACCTCGACGGTGACCCGTCCGAGCACGGGGACGCCATGGAGCGACAGCTTCCAGGCGAGCAGCTGCTCGAGCGCGCCGATCGCCGCCGGCGAGGGGGCGACGTTCGAGTACGTGCCGAGCACGACCATCCCGGTCGACTCCGTGTTGTAGCCGCCCGCGTGGGCGCCGACCACCGGCAGGTCTATCCCGCCGGCGCGCGCCTCCCAGATCCGGCCGAACGCGTCGACCGCGAAGTTGTAGGCGATGTCGAAGTAGTCGCGGACATAGCGGTGGTAGTCGAAGATCGACAGGAGGATCGAGGGGACCTCGCCGGCGCTGTAGCCGTTGGGCGTCACGCTGTGGTGCACGAACGCGAGCTTGACCGTGCCGTACAGCGGGACGTGGCTCGGCGGCGCGTGTCCCTCGGCCCACGCCGAGCGGGCGATGATCGGCGGCTGGCCCGGGCCGGCGTCGAGCACCGGCTGTGCCAGCGGGAGTGCCTGCGCCGCGTGCGCCGCCGCCGGGGCGGGAGGCGCCGCGACGTAGTGCAGGCGCACGCCCCGTACCGCGGTGGTACTACGAAGCTGAACATAGTCGGCCGGTCCGCTCCAGATCGGATCGCCGAACTGGGCCGCTTCGGGCGCCAGGCGATCCGGACCATGACCGAGCCCGGACGCAACGGCCCACGGGCTCCAGCCGCGGCTTCGCGTCCGGGTCCGAAGCTCGATCGTGACGCGCGCCGGCGTGACCCATTCGACCCCGACCAGCGCGAACCGCCGTGGCGCGGCGATCTCGGCGGACGCACCCGAGAGCGACCCGAGCCACTGGCTGAAGATGCCGGCCGAGCTTGGCGTGAGCGCGGCGATCGTGCCGGTCGGACGCACCAACGAGGCCGCGCCGGCGACCGCGGCGCCGCGGAGCACCGCCCGGCGCGTGATCCGGCTTGCTTGCTCCTCTCCGCTCATCCGAGCGCGAGCGGCCGTTGGGACGGACGACTCGAGTTACGTCTCAGAACGACAAACCTCCGGTACGCCGCGCGTAGTGGATGGCGGAGCGCGGCGAACACACATCGTAGGACACCCGCACGTTTGGCCGACATTAAGTCACTCACACGTGCACTCCCGCTTGGTCACCTGATACCCGAACAGTCGCCGCCTACGCGGGGTTTGCAGCGGCTAGTTAACAGTCGCGCCAGCCGACACACGGAACCCGCCGGGTACGTTCGTTGCGCTGACCGATTTCACTTGCACGTGCGGGTTGTCGAACAGCGTGATCGCCGCGATTCCCCCAAGCGGGACGTCGGGCGCGACGACGAGGTCACCGTCCTTCGCGGCCACCGTCGCGTCGACGGTCGTGCGTAGCCCGAGGAAGCTCGCGGTCCCGCGGAGCGTCAGCCGTCCGTTTCCCGATGCGACCGGCTCGACGTTGTCGAGGAAAAACACCGCCGAGCGCAGGTCCGCCTCGGTCACGGTGGCGGATCCGGTGAGCTCGGTACCACGCTTGCGCAGCGTGGCGTTGCGGAGCGTCAGCGGCCCCACGTCCAGCTCCTGGGCCGACGCGTCGAGCGAGTCGGCGTCGGCCGCGCGACCCAACGTGCCGCCGAGGTGGCTCGCCCCCGATCGGTAGCGCCCCATCCGCACGACGACGCTGTCGGCCTTGTGCCACAGCAGCTTGATCGCGGGGAACGCGCTGACCTTGACCTCGAGCACGGTGCCCGACTGCTCGAGGTCGTCGCGGAGCTCCTGCGCCGCGATCCCGGGGAGCAGCAGCTGCGCGAAAACCAGGACCAGCAACACGAGGCCGGCCGCGGTCAGAACGGCTATCCGACGCACCGCCCGCTCAGCCCAGCATCCGCGCTCAGCTCAGCTCAGCACGGCGCGCGCGGCGATGATCCCCTGCTCGGTGAGCGGCCCGATGTCGAGCTCGGGCTCGCTCAGGCGCCGGACGATCACGCCGTCGGCCAGCGCGAACAGGAACATCGCCGCCAGCTCAGGGTCGATCCGCAGCGCCAGCACCCCCGAGTCGCGCTTGCGCTCGAGCGCATCGCTGAGGTGGGCGCGACTGCGGCGGCCGAGCTCCGCCAGTTCGGCGGCGATCTCGTCATTGCGCTGCGCGAGCGTGAGCATCTCGTAGATCATCACCGGAGCCGGCCCGTCGCCGAGCAACTCCTCGAAGCTCCGGACCAGCGCGTCGAGCACGCTCTCGGCGTCGGTCGCGCCACCGATCGCATCCTCCAGGCGCTCGATCCGGACGTCGGACTCGCGCCGCACGACCTCGATCAGCAGCGTCTCCTTGGTGCCGAAGTAGTAGTGCAGCAGCCCGCGCGAGACGCCGGCCTCGTTCGCGACGTGGTCGAACGTCGAGCCGGCGATGCCGCGCGCGGCGACGCTCGCCCGCATCGCCTCGACGATCCGCGCCGCCTTGTCGCCCGACAGCTCGCGCGGAGTCGAGTCGCGTGGTTGGGTTGCCGCCTCCAAGAGGGGCGATTCTAGTCTAGTGGGGCGAGATAGCGCCCCGGCCGCGCTCCCCAAATCCGGCGCCCTGCTCCGGCCGTGCTCCCCTGATCCCGTGCCCCGCTCCGGCCGCGCTTCCCCGATCCGGTGCCGCCGTTAACGCGCCGGAGGCGCCGATGGCGCCCCCGATCCAGGTGGTCGATATCGACTCACGTCTGGCTAAGCGGCTCCGACCGGAGAGCTCGGCGGCGTCGACGGCGTACTGGGCGGCGGCGTGTACTGGAACTCCTCTTCCTTGCCGAAGATCGCATCCAGCACCTTCGTGCGGAGCTTCTCGCTGCCGGCGAGCGCCAGCCCGAACCCGAGCGCGACGATCATCACCTTGCGACCGAAGCCGCGGCTCTTCTTCGCCTGCTTCTTCGGGGCCTCGGTCAAGGCGGTGGTCGCATCGCGGAGCGCCTCGACCGCGTGCTGCACGTCGCGCTGGAGCTTCTTGTCCTCGATCAGAACCTTGGTCGCCGGCTTGCCGTTGGAGAGGCGGGCGTAAGCGCTCCTGCTCGAGTCGAAGGCGGTACGGACGTTCTGCCGCAGCTGGGCATCCTGGATCAGACGCTGGATGTAGGGCGTCGCCTTCTTGATCGTGTCGATATCCACGGCACTGAATGGCGCCGCAATGGTCTTCTTACTTCGTGATGGCATTGCTCTCCCTCGTGCGTGGGTCGTGAAAGGTCAGGATACGCGAATCGGGCCCCCCGCCGGTCGTTTCTGTCCGCAACCTGGCAGCCTCGAGCCGCCAGCGCGCCGAAGGCCCCTTCAGGCGGCGCGGAGAGCCTTTGGGCGCCTGCGGGCGGCCCGCCGCTGGAGCGCCGTCTCGAGCGCTTCCTCGGCCGTCGAGACGAAGTGGAACTCGAGGTCCTTCCGCAGGTGCTCCGGGATCTCGTCGACGTCCTGCTCGTTCAGCCTGGGCGCGATCACGCACTTGATGCCGTTTCGCTGAGCGGCCAGGGCCTTTTCCTTCAGACCGCCAATCGGCAGCACCTGGCCCGTAAGCGTGATCTCGCCGGTCATCGCCACGTCGGCGCGGACGGGGCGCCCGGTGAGCAGAGAGGCCAGCGCCGTGACCATCGCGACCCCGGCGCTCGGGCCGTCCTTGGGCGTCGCGCCTGCCGGGACGTGGATGTGGATGTCGTGCGTCGCGAACCAATCATCGGGTAGCGCCGGGGCGATCTCGCCGGCATTGCTGCGTATGTACGAGAGCGCCGCCTGTGCCGACTCCTGCATTACCTCGCCGAGCTGGCCGGTGATCGTCAGACGGCCGCCACCGGGGAAAGCGGTCGCCTCGATGAACAGCACCTCGCCGCCCACCGGCGTCCACGCGAGCCCGGTCGCGACGCCGGGTTTTGACGTCCGCCTGCGGGTCTCTGAGAAGAACCTCCGTTTCCCGAGCTGCTCGCGAACGCGGGGCTCGGTGATCGTGACCTTGCGCTTCGCGTTCCCCTCCGCGACCTGCCTCGCCACCTTGCGGCAGATCGTGCCGATCTCGCGCTCGAGTTGGCGAACGCCGGCCTCCCGGGTGTAGTCGGCGATGATCACTTTCAGGGCCGGGTCGGTGAACGCGATCCGGCTTTTGTTCAGCCCGTTGCGGTCGATCTGACGGGGAACGAGATAACGCTTGGCGATCTGGAGCTTCTCGGCCTCGGTGTAGCCGGCGAGCTGGATCACCTCCATGCGGTCGCGCAGCGGCCCCGGGATCGTGTCGAGCGTATTCGCGGTGCACACGAACATCACGTCCGAGAGGTCGAACGGAAGGTCGAGGTAGTAGTCGCGGAACGCGTGGTTCTGCTCGGGATCGAGCACCTCGAGCATCGCGCTCGACGGGTCGCCGCGGAAGTCCGAGCCCATCTTGTCGATCTCGTCGATCATCAGCAGCGGGTTGCGGACGCCGGCGTCGCGCAGCGCGCGGATGATCACGCCGGGCAACGCCCCGATGTACGTCCGGCGATGACCCCGGATCTCGGCCTCGTCGCGGAGACCGCCGACGCTGATCCGCTCGAAGTTGCGCCCGAGGGCCCGCGCCATCGACCGTCCCAGCGACGTCTTGCCGACCCCGGGAGGGCCGACGAAGCACAGGACCGACCCCGCCGCGGATTGGGATTCCCGCCCACCCCTCAATTGCCTAACGGCGAGGAACTCGAGGATCCGGTCCTTTACCTGCTCGATGTCGTAGTGATCCTCGTCGAGCACCTGGCGGGCGTGCTTGAGGTCGAGGTTGTCCTCGGTCTTCTTGTCCCACGGCAGCGCCGCGATCCACTCGAGATACGCGCGGACGACGCCGTACTCGGCCATCGCCGGCTGCAGGCGCTCGAGCCGGGCCAGCTCGCGGTCGACCTGCTTGCGGACGACCTCGGGGAGGTCGAGCGCCTCGAGTTGCGCGCGCAGTTCGTTGACCTCGGCCTGGACCTCGTCGGCCTCACCGAGCTCCTCCTGGATCGCCTTGAGCTGCTGGCGCAGGAAATACTCGCGCTGGCCCTTGTCGAGCTCGGACTGGACCTGCGACTGGATCTTCGAGCCGATCGCCACCACCTCGAGCTCGCGCGCCAGAATCTCCGAGAGCTTTCTGAGGCGTTTCGCGACGTCGACCTCCTCGAGCAGCGCCTGCTTCTCCTCGGTCGGGATCCGCAGCGCGCCGGCGATCAGGTGCGCGAGCACGCTCGGGTCATCGACGTTGGCGACCATGACCTGGAGCTCCTCGGGCAGGTACGGAACCTGCTCGATGATGTCCGTGAACGTGTGCTGCACGTTGCGCATCAGCGCGGTCAGCTCGGTGGTGTGCTCCACCACGTCCGGCGCCTCGGCGATCTCGGCCACCAGGTACGGCTCGGTCCGCACCCAGCGCACGATCCGGATGCGCGGGCCGCCCTGGATCAGAACGCGCAGCGTTCCGTCGGGGACGCGGATCATCCGCGCCACCGCGCCGAGCACGCCGACGTCGTACAGATCGTCGGGGGAGGGCGTCTCGGCGTCGGTGTTGCGGCTCGCCACCATCGCGATCGAGCGATCGCCCCGGAGCACCTCGTTGATCAGCTCGACGCTCCGCGGCTGGCCGACGTTTAGCGGGATGAGCATGTCCGGAAACGTGACCGTGTCCCGCAGGGGCAGCACGCCCACCTCCTGGGGGAGCTCGCGGGCGGCGCCCACCGCCACATCCCGGGCCGGGCGTTCCGCGGCGCCGATCTCGATCATGAGGTTCCGATCATGAGGTCGGGATCTTGCTCATGAGGTGCGGATCTTGATCATGAGGTGCGGATCTTGATCATGTGCCGGAGTCCCGCTCGGTCAACGGCACCACCCGAGCCCCGACGACGCCGTGCGCCAGCGGCAGCTCGACCCGGAGCATGCCGTCCTCGTACACGGCCTTGGCCTCCTGCGCCCGCACGTCGGCGCCCAGCTCGATCACGCGCTGGAACTGGCCGCGCTCGATCTCGACCTGCTGGTAAACGTCGGTCTCGGCGCCGGCCGGACGCCTGATCCCGGTGAGGATCAGTTTGCGTCCCTCGATCTCGAGGCCGATCTCGCTCGGGTCGATCCCGGCCAGCTCCGCGGTCACGATCGCCCGGGGCGGATCCAGCGTGTAGGCGACGTCGACCGCCGGCAGGAAGCCGGCCCGCCGGCGCGCCATGCCGGAACGCTCGAACACGTCGCCGAACAGCTGATCCATCTCGCGCCGCATCCGCTCGAAGTTGGCGAACAGGTCACGCTCGGACATCGAGTAGGAGGTTAATGGGCCGGCGCCGGCGAGCACGCCCGGCGTGACACGATGACCGCCCGAGGCTTCTCAGCACGAAACCGCTGTCTGGTCACGAGCTGAGGGCCAGCCCGCAGGAAGCGGTCAACGCCGCGCCGGCGTTGCGGAGGATGCGGGAGACGTGCATCTGAGACACCCCGACGCGCCGGGCGATCTCGTCCTGCGTTAGTCCGCAGGCCAGCCGCAGCAGCAGCACCTTCTGATCTCGCGGCCCGAGTCCGCGAAGCGCGCGCCGAACTCCGGCGGATACCTCGGCCCGCTCGTACCCCGGCTCCTGGCAGCCGATGACATCGCGGAGCGCGAGCTCATGGCCATCCCCGGACGGACGCGGCGCGTCGAGCGATCGGGGGAAATACGTCTCCAGCGCACGCCGTGCCTCGACCACCGCCTCGGGGGCGATCCCGAGGTGCGCCGCGGTCGCGTCCGGCTCGGCCGGCGAACCCGAGGTTGGCGCGAGTGCCTTGTCGGCGTGGAGGACCCGGCCGGCACAGTCTTTCATCGGGCGCGGTACGTGCAACGGCCACGTTGTGTCGCGGAAGTGGCGCCGGATCGCCCCGAGAATCATCGGACGCGCGTACGCCGTGAACGCATCGCCTCGGTCGGGCGAGAATCCATCCACTGCCTTGATCAGTCCGACGCTGGCTGCCTGGCGAACGTCCTCGATCGGCTCGCCGCGCCCCTCGTAAATCCGTGCAAGTCGGCGCGCCAGCGGCAGGTACCGCACGATGATGGTTTCCCGCGCGCGGGCATCCCCGGCCGCGCAACGGCTGAACAGCGTCCTCAGATCGCAGGCAGGCCAGTCCCTTGGCGCCACGGCACAGTCACGCCGATGCGGCGTCATATGTCTATCCCTCGCGGTCGCGCCTACGGGGTTAGCTGACGGGCTCGCGATCGGGAGTAACGACCGCTACAGCCGGAGCACCGGCTGATTCGCCCCAACGGCTTGGGCTCCCCGGCCACCGCGGCTTGTGTCGCGGCGGTTCGGCTATGTCGGCGCGACTATAAACACGCCGGGCGACGACAGCAAGGGCCCGACATCACGGCAGCTCTTCGAGCGGTTCGAGCACCGGCCGGCGGATGTGCTCATAGACGACCGACGTGTTGACGTCGGCGACGTCGGCGCGTTCGGTCAGCCGGTCGATCACGAACGCGTACAGCGCCCCCGTGTCCGGGACCGCTACGTGCAACAGGAAGTCGTAGCCGCCGGACACGACGAATACGCCCACGATCTCGGGCAGCCCGCCCACCCAGTTACGGAACGACTCGATGTTCTCCCGCGTCGGTGGCCGGATCGTGACCGCGGTGAGGGCCTGGACATGGCGACCGAGCGCGTCGAGGTCGATGTCGGCGTGATAACCGCGAATGACCTCGGTGGCGCGCAGCGCGCGCACGCGCTCCAGCGAAGTCGAGGGCGATACGTGCACCGCCGCGGCGAGATCCCGGTTCGTCTTCCGTGCATCGTTCTGCAGCTCGCGCACAAGTGCCCAGTCGATCGGATCAAGTTTGGTGTTTACCTCCATTGATCGAACAGTATACGGACTTCTGTCCCGTCTGAAACGTATGTGGTGGACTCAGCGTCAACTTACGCGATGAATGGCTGGAAGATCACACCGTTGTTGTGCGCGTCTGTCCTGTGGGGCACGACGGGCACCGCGCAGGCGCTCGCGCACCTGCACGCCGCGCCGCCGGCGATCGGCGCCGCGCGGCTGCTGTCCGGCGGACTGGCGCTGTGGCTGGTCATCGCCGTCAGAGGTCGCATCGCGTTGAGGGAGCTGATGGCCCTGGCCGGCGGCCCTGGTTCCTCGGGGCGAGCCTCGCCACTGCGATCTACCAGGCGGCGTTCTTCGCGGCGGTGGCACGCACCGGCGTAGCGCTGGGCACGCTCGTCGCGCTCGGAAGCGCGCCGGCGTTCTGCGGAGTGCTCGCACGCGAACTGGCGGGCGAGCGGCTGCCCGCGGCGTGGACGCTGTCGACGGCATGCGCGGTGGTCGGGTGCGTGCTGCTGCTCGCCCCGAGCGGCCATGCCGGCGTCGACCCGCTGGGGATCGCGCTGTCGCTGGTCGCCGGCGCCTGCTACGGCACTTACACCGTGTGCGTCAAACGGCTTCTCAGCGACGGCGCCGATCCGCTGTCCGTGCTCGTCGCCACCGTCAGCATCGGCGCCGCGCTCCTGGCGCCGGCGCTCGCCACCGGCGCGGGCGCGCTCGTCTCACCCCCCGGCGCGCTGCTGGTGCTGTGGCTCGGACCGGTCGCGACCGCCGGCGCGTATGCGTTGTTCGCCCGCGGGCTGGCGCGGGTGCCCGCGCGCACCGCCGGCACGCTCAGCCTGGCCGAACCGCTGACCGCCACCGTGCTCGGCACCGTGGTCCTCTCGGAGGCGTGGTCACCGGCGCGGGCCGCCGGCGGCGCGCTGCTCGCCGCCGGCCTGGCCTTCGGTGCACTGCGGTCGGGCGACACGGGCGCGGCGCGTGATGAGCCACCGGTCGCGGCCGAACCGCTCACCGAGGCGGCATGAGAGATCCCGGGTGGGCGGCGACGGCCGGCCCTGACACGGACGACCTGCCCGAGCGGTGCGTGATCGTCGTCGATGAATAGCTTCCGCCAGGGCTGGCCGCCAATGCCGGCGGCGTGCTCGCGACGACGATCGGCTGGACCGTTCCCGGCCTCGTCGGCGAGGAGTTCATCGACGCCGACGGCCACCGGCACCGGGGTCTGATTCGGGGGGGGTGCTTCCGGTCCTGCGCGCTACGACGAGTTCCGCGCCCACATCGCGCAGACGCCGGCGGCGCGACCCGGGCGACCCGCCCGCTGACCTCAGCCGCCGCCGGGCAGCGTGTACACGGCGCCGTCGTATGCGAGCTCGACCGGGCGACCGTAGGCGATGTCAGCCTCCGTCCGCGCCCAGTCCGCATCGAGCTCGTCCGAATAGTGCGTGATCACGAGCCGTCTTGCGCCGGCGCGCCGGCCGTGGTCGCCGGCTTCGGCCGGCGTGAGATGGCCGCGCACGCCGGTCCGCTCGGGTCGCGGCAGCGTCGCCTCGATCAGCAACAGATCGGTTCCGCGGGCGAACTGCACCAGCTGTTCGTTCGGGCTGCAGTCGGCGCTGTAGGTCAGCCGGCCGCTCGCCCCCTTGATCTCGACCGCGAACGTCCGCGTGTAGTGCGGGACCTCGCAGAATCGCACGTTGATCGGTCCGAGCGTGAGTTCGTCGGGGCCGTCGTACTCGGACAGCTGAAACGCGCGCTCGATCAGGTTCTCCTCGCCCCACGCGGATACGAGCGCCCGGAACCGCTCGCCGGCGCCCATCGGCGCGTACAGCTGCGGTCGCGCCGGCGAGTCGGTTCCCGGCCAGCCGCCGACCGCAACCGGCTGCTGGCGCGGCGCGTACGAGAGCGCGTAGCTGTATGGGACCAGGTCGAGGAAGTGGTCGGCGTGCATGTGGCTGATCAGAACCGCGTCCACATCGACGTACTCGCGATGACGGCGGAGCTTGGAGAACACGCCGTTGCCGCAGTCGAGCAGCAACGTGTACCCGTCCTCCTCGACGAGGTATCCGCTGCACGCGCCGCCCGCGTCCTGCCACGCCGGCGACTTGCCCAGCACGGTGATTCGCACACCACTCCTCTCTGTCGACGGGCCACTCTAGTGGCTCACGCGCGCAGTCCGCGTCGATTCACAGGCACATTACGGCTCAACCCACGGCGTCCCGCGAGCGACCCGCGCGTCGCCGTCTACCGCGTGCCGTTCACCGAGTACTCGAACGGCAGCGAGTCCGCGATCGTGGCGAGCGCCGGCGCGCTGGAGTCGCGCGCGGATGCGGTGAGCTCGATGCTCGCGGGCCACTCGATCCCCACGGCCGGGTCGTCATACGCGAACCCACTCTCGAGCGACGGGTCGTAGTAGGCGGAGGTCATGTAGGCGACGTCGGCGACCTCGCTGAGCACGCAGAAGCCGTGCGCGAACCCGTCCGGGCAATAGAACTGGTGATGGGCGGAGTCGTCGAGCTCGAAGCCCTCCCAGTGACCGAACGTCGGCGAACCGCGACGGAGGTCCACCACGACGTCGTAGATCGTCCCCCGAGCGCAGCGGATGAGCTTGGCCATACCGGGCTGGAAGTGCATGCCACGCACGACCCCGCGGCGCGAACGCGAGTGATTGTCCTGGACGAACTCATGATCGATTCCTAGCTCGGCCAGGGAGCTCCGCCGATAGGTCTCCAGGAAGAAGCCGCGATCGTCGCCGTGCACGACCGGCTTCAGCAGGACTGGACCGGACAGCTTGGTGGGCAGGCGCTCCATCACTCGGTGGTCAAGCCGCTCGTTCCCCGGACAGCGGCGGAGTTCAGTGCCGGTCTGTGCCGCGTCGGCGCGGCGCGTCGACGATCCAGCCGATCAGGATCGTGACGAGCACGAAACACACGAAGCCGATGATCAGCGGCCAGTACATGGCCGCGAACACTACACGCCGGCGCCGCGCGAGCCCCGCATGCCGCAACGCGCGAAACCGCTACACGCCGGCGTGCATCGCGACTTGCTCGCTGGCGGACGGGAACGCCCACGCGACCTGGAGCCGGCGGTCCTGCCGGAACACGAACCGAAGCTGGCTCGGCGGCCGCAGACCGTCGGGGTGGTTGGGGCGATACGTCGCGCACGGCCCCGCGTCAGACACGGCGCAGAGGAGGTTCTGGTGGAAGAAACAGTCCTCGCAGCTCACCTTCACGCCCCGCGTGCGCACGTCCGTCACCCGGTCCTCCTCACGAAAAGCTCGACCTCGTCGGCGACCATCAAACCGAACTTCTCCCCCCTTCTGCAACGACGATTTCCGGAAATCGCAAGAAGTTCACACTTGGGTAAATCCCTGCAAACAGCGGGATATTTCGAGACCGCGCGGAAACGTGACGCAATTTCCGTAGCTTTCGAAGCGGATGGCGCCCTGCTCTGAACCTGCCGCGCACACGACGCGATGAACGTTCTCGTAACCGGCATTACCGGGTTCGTCGGATCCCGGCTGGCGCCCCGGCTACAGCGCGACGGCCACGACGTCCGTGGGTTCAGCCGGCACCCGCCCGCCGCGCAGTCGGCCGTCCCGATCCTCGCCGGCGATGCCGTCTCCGGCGAGGGGCTGGCCGAGGCCCTGCGCGAGATCGACGTCGCCTACTTCCTGATGCACTCGATGGAGCCGGTCGCCGATGCCGCGTCCCGGGACGACGATGGCGGTGACCTCGCGTTCGGCGCTCGCGAGCGCACCGCCGCCGAGAACTTCGCGCGCGAGGCGCGCGCGGCCGGCGTGCAGCGGGTCGTCTACCTGGGCGGGCTCGTCCCGGAGGGCGGCCCGTCCTCAGCCCATCTCGCGAGCCGCCTCGCGGTCGAGGAGATCCTCCTCGCGGCGACTCCGTGCTCGGTCGCGTTCCGCGCATCGATCGTTATCGGCGCCCAGTCCCGATCGTTTCGGTTTCTGGTCAGACTCGTCGAGCGGCTGCCGGTGCTGGCGGTGCCCGCCTGGCGCACGCACGCGACGAGCCCGATAGACGAGCGTGACGTAATCGAGATACTCCTACGCGCGGCCACCAACGACGAGGTGTGCGGTCAGTCGCTCGACCTCGGGGGGCGGGACACGGTGACCTACGGCGAGCTGATCGACAGGATCGGCGAACACATGCTGGTGGCGCGTCCGACGATCGGTTTCAAGCGGCTGAGCTTGACACCGATCGCGAGCCGCGTGTCGGCGTTGATCGCAGGCGAGCGGCACGAGCTGATTGGTCCGTTGATGGAGAGCCTCGACCAGGACCTGCTTCCGCGCGACAACCGTGCCGCCAAGCTGCTCGATGTCAGACTCCACTCACTCGACGCGGCGATCGAGCATGCGCTGGCCGAGTGGGAGGCAACCGAACGGCTGGCCGCACGTTAGTGGCCACTCTCGCCCGTCCGCGCACGACCACGCGCCGCGCTCGTTAGTGTCTGCGCCGTCATGAGCACCGTGCACGCGACGATCGAGATCGATGCGCCGATGCAGCGGGTGTGGGACACCGTTATGGATCCCGATCACCTGAAAGACTGGGTCACGATTCATCGCTCGGTGAGGGATGTCTCAGACCATCCGTTGCGCAGGGGGTCGACGATGGAGCAGGTACTCCACATGCGCGGCGTCTCGTTCCACGTTCACTGGACGCTGACGGACGTCAGGTCCCCTGAGCGTGCCGAGTGGGAAGGCCAGGGCCCTGCACACTCGCTTGCACGGATCCGGTACGAGCTGTCGGGCGACGGCGACGGGCCAACCAGGTTCGCCTACACGAACGAGTTCGCGCCCCCCGGAGGGCGACTGGGAAACGTGGCCAGCCGGTTCATTGTCGGGGCCACATCCGAGCGCGAGGCGCACAATTCACTGGCTCGTCTGAAGGCACTGCTCGAGCGCCGTTGACACGCCGTCAGTAACTATCTGTATCTTGTTCGGTGCTTTTATCGTTCATCCCTCAGGAGGGAGAGGCAATTTTGGCTGGCTTTGTCGACAGCACCGTGAAGGAGATCGACGATCGACTCCGCGAGCTGAAGGAAGAGGTCTCGAAGCTGGAGGCAGCACGTTCAGCGCTCGTCGGTACCCGGCGTGGCCCGGGTCGCCCGCGTGCCGCACGTGCCGCGGCCGCCACTACCACGACCCCCCGGCGTCGGACAGGCCGCCGTCCTGGTCGGCCGCGCGGTCGCAGCCGTGGTGGTACACGTGCCAACCAGGCGCTGGAGCTAGTGCGCAGCCAGCCTGGCATCACGATCCCGCAGATCGCGGAGAAGATGGGTATCGAACCGAACTACCTGTACCGGGTCATGCCGCGGCTACTCACCGACGGTCAAGTGAAGCGGGAGGGCCAGGGCTGGCATCCTGCCGGCTAGGTCAGCGTGGCAGCCTGGACCGGGAGCGCCGCCTCGCATTGTCGAAGCCGGCAGGCACCGCGAGGCGGCTCCCAAGCCTCTTTGCGAGACGGCTCCCGGTAGTTTCTTGGACAGCCTCTCAGATCAGATCAGGTCGAGCTGCTTCACCGTCGCGCGCTCGTCCTTGAGTTCGTTGACAGTCACGTCGAGCCGCGACTGCGAGAAGTCGTTCAGGTCGAGTCCCTGGACGATTTCGTATGAGCCGCCCGAGCAGGTGACGGGGAAGCCGAAGATCAGGCCCTCGTCGATGCCGTAAGAGCCGTCGGACGGGATCCCCATCGAGACCCAGTCTCCCTCGGGCGTGCCGAGTACCCAGTCGCGCACGTGACCGACTGCCGCGTTGGCGGCCGACGCGGCACTCGAGGCACCACGGGCTTCGATCACCGCGGCGCCGCGCTTCTGGACCGTCGGAATGAAATCGTTCTCGAGCCACTCCTGGTCGTTGGCCGCTTCGGCGGCATTCTGACCCTTGACCTTGGCGTGGAAGATGTCGGGGTATTGGGTCGGGGAGTGGTTTCCCCACACGGTCATGTTGGTGACGTCGCGCACCGTGGCGCCCACCTTGACCGCGAGCTGAGCGATCGCGCGATTGTGATCTAGCCGCATCATCGAGGTGAAGCGCTCGGCCGGGATGTCCGGGGCGTGGCTCTTCGCGATCAGGCAGTTGGTGTTCGCCGGGTTGCCCACCACGAGTACCTTGATGTCGGACGCCGCGTGATCGTTGAGCGCCTTCCCCTGAGGCTTGAAGATGCCGCCGTTCGCCTCCAGCAGGTCACTGCGCTCCATGCCCTTGGTCCGCGGACGCGCGCCAATAAGCAACGCGACGTTGGCACCGTCGAACGCCTTGTTCGGATCATCGGTGATGTCGACCCCAGCGACCAACGGAAACGCGCAGTCATCGATCTCCATCGCGGTGCCCTCGACGGATTTGAGCGCAGCCGGGATTTCCAGAAGCGACAGGTGAACGGGCGTGTCGGGTCCCAGGAGCTGGCCGCTGGCAATGCGGAACAAGATCGCGTAGCCGATCTGGCCGGCCGCTCCGGTGACGGCTACTCGTACGGGGGAATCAGTCACTTCGGTTCATCTCCTTCTCGGTTTCATCAGGCCAAGTTATCGTGCCGCTCGCCGCGAAGCGGCCGCGGCGGGGCGACTGTCGCAGGCGCCAGTCAGCGAAGCTCGAGGTCGTAGACCTGACTGAGCTTCGCCTTCAGGTAGTCGACGAACGGGCCCACGGCGATCGGACCGCCGACGAGCCGGTCGAGCAGTTCGCTGCTCGAGAACTTCGCGCCGTGGCGGTGGACATGCTCGCGCAGCCACTCGCGCAGTCCGTGCATGTCGCCGGCGCCAAGCTGAGCGTCGAGGTCCGGCAGGTCCACGTGCGCGCGCTCGAACATCTGTCCCGCTATCAGGTTGCCTAGCGCGTAGGTCGGGAAGTAACCGATCAGCCCGGCCGCCCAGTGCACATCCTGGAGCACCCCATGGGCGTCGTCCGGCACCTCAACCCCGAGGTATTCCTTGTAGCGGGCATTCCACGCCTCGGGCAAGTCGCGGATCGCGAGCCGCCCCTCGACCAACTCCTGCTCGAGCTCGAACCGCACGATGATGTGCAGACCATAGGTGACCTCGTCAGCCTCCACGCGAATCAGCGAGGGCGCGACTCGGTTGACAGCGCGGTACAGGGTGTCGCCGTCGAGCGCGGACAGCCCGCCTCCGAACACGTCCCCGATCCGTGGCGCGAGCACTCCACAGAACGGCCGCCCGCGACCCACCATGTTCTCCCACATCCGGCTCTGGGACTCGTGCAATGCCAGCGACTCCGCATGGCCGAGCGGCGTGCGCTGCAGCGACTGCGCGATGCCCTCCTCGTACAGACCGTGACCGCACTCATGCATCGCGCCGTACACCGAAGTCGGCAGGAAGCTCTCGTCCCAACGCGTGGTGATCCGAACGTCGTGATTGCTGAAGCCGGTCGCGAACGGGTGTACTGCGTCGTCGATCCGCCAGGCGGCGCGGTCGAAGCCCATCTGTTCGAGCAGCCACGTGACGAGCTGTCGCTGTCGGTCGACGGGGAAGTCACCGTACAGCAGCGAGTCGTCGACCCGGTCGTGGTGCCGTCCCACCTCGGTGATCATCGGCCGCAGCTCGCCCTTGAGCTCGTCGAACAACCGTGCGACCTCGCTCGTGCGTCCCCCGGGCTCGTAATCGTCGAGCAGCACGTCGTAGGCGCAGTCGAAGTCGTCGAAGCAGTCGATGTACCGGCGAATGAGGTCGAAGTTCCGCTCCAGGTACGGGACGAACTCCGCGAAGTCCGAGGCCTCCCGCGCCGCCACCCATGCCTGTTGACCGATCGACGAGGCGCGCGCGATGTCGGCGGCGAGCTGAGCCGGCACGCGCCGTGCCTTGTCCCATTGGCGTGTGGTCACCCGGACCAGCGAAGCCTCGTCGGAATCGGCGGGGGCACCGTCGAGACGCGCCGCGGCGGCTTCGATCAACCGGCCGGTTTCGTCGGATACGAACATTTCATGGCTGATCTTCTGGACGGTGGCGACGGTCTCGGCGCGAGCCGGCGCGCCGCCCGGCGGCATCATCGTCTGCTGGTCCCAGTCCAGCAGCTGGGCCACATTCTTCAGGTCCGCCAGCGCGGCCATATGTTCGCGTAGCTGTTCGATTGGATCTGACATCTGTCTTCCGAAATCAAATTGAGGCAAAGCCGGCTTTGCCCCTGTGCGACCATTGCAGCATGTGGCGGCGCCGATCGTCGATCAAGCTCGTGGACCTCTTCGGTTTTCGGATCGGAGTGGATCGCAGCTGGTTCCTCATCCTATTCTTGATGATCTTCCTGCTGTCCGGCGAGTTCCGGCAGGCTCTCCACAGCTCGGACGGCGTCGCTTACCTGACCACGGTGGTCACGGTCCTGGTCCTGTTCGGCTCGCTGATCGTGCACGAGCTCGGCCACGCGCTCGTGGCCCGCAGGGAGGGCATCGCGGTCCGACGGATCGATCTGTTCCTGTTCGGTGGGCTGACCGAGATGAGCCGCGACGCTGCGACGCCGGCCGAGGACTTCAAGATCGCCGCGGCGGGTCCGCTGGCCACGTTCTTGTTCGTCGTGCTGTGCCTCGCCGTCGACCTCGCGATCGTCGGCCCCCACCGGCTGGTCCACGCAGCCGAGCTCGACAGCACGGTCAAGATCACCCCCGTTCTCCTGGCGCTCAGCTGGCTGCTGTTCTGGAACGTGCTCCTGCTGCTGTTCAACCTGGTGCCGGCGTTCCCGCTCGACGGCGGCCGGATGACCCGTGCGATCGTCTGGCGGGTCACCGGCGAGAAGCAGCGCGGCACGCGGGTCGCGGCAAAAATGGGGCAGGCCTTCGGGCTCCTCGTCGCCGGCCTCGGGGTGTGGCTGGTGCTGGCGTATCGGAGCTTCACGGGGCTGTGGCTGATCGCGATCGCGTTCCTGCTCTACCAATCGGCGAAGGCGGCACTCGTGCAGACCGCGCTGAGCGCCCGGATCGAAGGGGTCCGAGTCGCCGACATCATGGATCGCCAGCCCGTCGCGATTCCGTCGCGGACGGCGGTGGCCCAGGCGCTCGACGAGTTCTTCCTGCGTTACGGGTGGTCGTGGTTCCCGGTGGTCGATGACAGTCGCCGCTTCCTCGGAATCGCGCGTCAGGAGCGACTGACCGCCGCCCAGGATCGGGGCGAGGACTGGCTGACCATGGAGGCCGTGCTCGAGCCCGAGCAGAACGGCGGGTGGCAGGTCAACGAGGACCGGCCGATCTCGGAGGTGCTGTCCTCGGAGAACCTGGGCCAGCTCGGGGCGCTTATGGCCGTCGACTCCGACGGAGTCCTCCGCGGCGTGGTCACCGTCGAGCAGGTCCGCCGCGCGCTCCAGGCCGCGTTCG